>NZ_CP189760.1:0-1324384 GCF_050215315.1 Halomonas sp. H2 | reverse complement strand
AATCGCCGGGAGCTTTTTCCACGACAGCCCTTTATAGACATACATGCCAACCACTAAGGCATAGAGGCAAGCCACAATAGAAGCTTCAGTGGGAGTAAAGAAACCGCCAATAATGCCGTAGAGAATAATCACGGTCATCAGCAGTGCCCAGAAGGCTGTTTTGGCTTCGCGCAGCAGTTGCAAAAACGGAACCCGCTGCTCTTTTGGATAGCCACGACGAACGGCCAAGATATACACCGTGACCATCATAGCGAGCCCCATCAACAGACCAGGAATCGCGCCTGCCAGAAACATCCGCCCGACCGAAATACCGCTAAGGGAACCGGCAATAATCATCGGCACGCTAGGCGGTATAATCGGCCCAACGGTTGACGAGGCGGCGGTAACCGCAGCGGCAAACGGCTTGTCATAACCCGAGCGCGCCATACCGGGAATCATCACCGAACCGATGCTGGCGGAATCGGCCACGGCCGTACCGGAGATACCGCCAAAAATCATCGAGCCAGCCACGTTGGCCAAGCCAAGACCGCCGCGAATATGGCCTAACAGAGCGTTGGAAAAGCGCACAATATGATCAGTAATATTGCCCACGTTCATTAAATTGCCAGCCAGCACGAAACCGGGAATACACAACAGCACGAAGGTATCGATACCCGCATACATACGCTGCGGCACAATGGTTAATGAAATGCCTTCAAGCAGAAGATAAGAGAGCGACGCTAACCCCAATGCAAACGCAATGGGCATGCCCACCAAGAGCAAAACCAAGAAAACGCTAAAGAGGATAATAACTTCCATGCTTACGACTCCTGAAGGGAGGCAGAGGAGCGACACATTGCGATAATTCCCTCAAGACACCCTAGTAAGCTGTAAACCAGGAGTAGCGCAAAGGTGACTACCGTTGAGAAAAAGATATACAGCATGGGGACATGCAGCGTTGGCGAGGTCTGCCAAGCGCCGTTTTGCGCATACTGCCAAGCGTAAGGCAGCACCAGAAAGGCAAATAGACCAATCAGCGCACAGATCAACACTTGAAAAGCCGCCTGCATACGCGACCCCAGCAGGTGATGAAAAAGCTCAACGCTGATGTTTCGGTTCTGTCGCAGTACCACACCAGCGGATAACGCCACCATATAAATAAACAGATAGCGCGAAAGCTCCTCAGTCCAGGCTATCGAAAATGGCAAAAATAGCCGCGAACAAATTTGCAGCAGTACCGTGGCGGCAATCGCTACAAGTGCCACAACAGCCAAGCTCAGAAAGCATCTATCCACCCAGCCAATCACGCGTCCGATGGGGCCTGATAGTTTAGGCACTGCCGCCATTGGTTCCAGACTTTCTAACACTTCCTGTTCAAGCGTTTTGTGGTCCGAGTTCATAACCGTATCCTCATGAGCAAGCCGCTATTGCAGTAGAAATTGGGCTAGCATTTTGCCAGCCCAATGTCATCAGCTATTCACTCCCAATGACCTTACAAGTCTTGGATAGCGTCAAAGAGTTCGCGCTGCTCATCGGTTAAAGCCTCAAGCACGGCGGGACGAGCTTTCTCTGCGAATGCATCGACGTCGACTTCGACGAACTCCATGCCACGCTCTTGAAGCGCTTGCTCAAGGCGTTCTTGATCCTCAATGAACAGCTCGGCCTGGTATTCCTGCATCGTTTGAGCGGCATCTCGCACCACCTGCTGAAGTTCATCCGGCATACTTTCCAGCTGATTACGGCCAATCACTACATAGATCCAGCTGCGTACATGACCGGTCATGTTGACGTAGTCCTGTACCTCATTGAAGCTGGCGCTTTCGATCAGACTAAGCGGGTTCTCTTGCCCTTCCAGGGTATTTTGCTGTAGCGCGGTGAACACTTCGCTAAACGCCATTGGGGTTGGACGTGCCCCCATTGCCTGCCAGGTATCGACGAATAGCGGCACGTTCGGCACGCGCAGACGTAACCCATCCAGCTCATCAGGCGTGCGGATAGGACGATTGGAGGTCAGCTCACGGGGGCCACGTTCAAACCACGCCAAGGGCACCAGGTTAGTGCGCTCAGTGATTTGGGCTTCAATTTCGGCACCAATCTCACCATTCACCGCCGCATGCAGATGTTCGGAGTCTCGAAAGGCGTAAGGTACCGCCATTATTGCGGCTTTAGGCGCCCAGTTCTGTAAGCTTTCACCGGTGATCGTCATATCCGCCGTGCCTAGCTGGATACTGTTGATCACGTCCATCTCGTTGCCCAACTGCTCACTGGGATAGAGGCGTACTTCAATCTGGCCGTCAGAGTTGGCTTCGACTTCCTCTTTAAACCTCTCGGCGGCCTGGTGCCAAATATTCTGCTCATTCGCTAAATGGCCAAATTGCAACGTGTAATCTGCTGCCATGAGTGAAGTGCTGCTAGCAATAGCAGCGCCTAACACAGCGGTGGTGATTAATTTCTTAAGCATGGTGTGACTCCTGCACATGAGCGTTATGTATTATTGGATAACCGCCGATTTGCGGTCGTGCATGGCTGAGGTGCAGCATTAGGCTCCGACCTCAATCAGTACCTTGCGTGCTCTTTCAGGGTGATGCCCCATCGGGTATCGCCGTTACGCTAGCGATAGTGATCGAGACGTACCGTCTGGTGGGTGCGATGAAATGCACCCAGGTACCAGATGCACGATACTCATATCACTCTTTTCGCTTGCGCCAACGGCCAGCCGCAGGACGTGATTCATGGTGCTTTCCTATAGGCGCATGCTAAAATCCATTGAGTATCAGTGATACTCCGGTGTTTATAGATTTAGAACGGTTTCCCAACGGTAGTTGTCAAGAAATCTGTCGCCTCTGAGATCATTCAGGCCACCTGTTTTTCCGGTTCAGCGACGGTGACCTGGAGCTCCCGCTCCGGGTTAAGAGATACGGTGCCAATCGGCGTCCAATTGCGGGTCTTGCCGCTCCAACGAGCGGGGTTGGCCGCACGCGCTGCCTGATTGATGGCATGCCGCTTTGCCAGCACGCTAGTATCCTCGCCAGCATGTCGCTGTGCCGGTGTCACCAGGCGGATCCCGCTGTGGCGATGCTCGTGGTTGTACCACTGCACGAAGCTGGCCACCCACTCACGGGCGTCGTCGACCGTGGCGAACCCATCAACTGGGTAGCAAGGCCGGTATTTACAGGTGCGAAACAGCGCCTCCGAGTAGGGGTTATCATTGGAGACCCGCGGCCGGCTGAACGATGGCGTGATGCCAAGGTCATGCAGCTTCTCCAGCAGCGTCGCACCCTTGAAGGGGCTGCCGTTGTCCGCATGCAACACCAGCGGCTGATCGATGATCTGCTCGGCCAGCACCGCCCGCTCCAGCACGGTACGGGAGTTGTGGGCCGACTCGGCCAGGAACACTTCCCAGCCGGTGATCTTGCGGCTATAGATGTCGAGCAGCATCACCAGGTAGTAGTACTGCCCCTTGATCGGACCGCCCATCCATGTGCAATCCCACGACCACACCTGGTTCGGCGCGGTGGCCTGGTAGGTCGTGGGCTTGGCGCGGCGCTGAGGTACTTTGGCGCGGCCACGATGCACCACTTCTCGGTGCTTGTGCAGGACGCGGTAGAACGACGAGGGGGATGCCACGTAGCGCTGCTCTTCGTCGAACAGGCGCACCACGATCTGCTCTGGCGGCAGGCTCGCGTACTCGGGGCGGTGGCACACGTCGAGAATCTCCTGCTCTTCGGCCGGTGTCAGCGCGTTAGCCGGCACCGGCCGGTCGACCAAAGGGCGCTGGTCCTCGCGTAGCTCGCCGTCGCGCGTCCAGCGCTGGTATGTTCTGGCGGTGATGCCGAGTTCGCGGCAGGCGGCGTCCAGGCGGGCCCCCTGGGCCCGGGCGTCTTCGATCAGCGCGATGGCGCGTTGGCGATCTGGGGTGCTGATCATGCGTCCTCGTCCCCCCAGATCGCCCTCGCCTTTTTTCTGAGGGCCAGTAACGCCGCGGTTTCTGCCAGGGCCTCGTTCTTGCGGGCGAGCTCCTTCTCCAGCGCCTTGATGCGCTTGCGTTGCTGCTTGGCCTCGTCGGCCTCACGTTGGCGTTCTGACTGGGAGAGGCTGGCGGCTTGCTCGCAGTCGTGGCGCCACCGCTCCAGCTGCTCGGGATAGATGCCCCGGCGGCGGCAGTATTCCGCAGCCTCCTGGACGTTCATCGAGGCGGTCTCAAGCACGGCGTTGAACTTGTCCTTGGACGACCAGCCATCGGCGCCCTTGCCCAGAGCATCCGGCAGGCACCGCCCCTCAGCGCGGGCTTCCTTGCGCCACTTGTAGACGGTGCCCAGCGAGATCCCTTCCTGCTCCGCGATCACCTTCGGGGAGAGGTTGTGGGGAGGCAGCAGCTTGGTCACTACGGCTTGCCGGCGCTCCTCAGAGTAACGAGGCATGAGTGTCTCCTTTCGCCCCCTGATCGGTTTATAAGAACAGGGTATCAGAGGGTGCGACACTCATCCTGACACTGGGGGCCAAATACCATCATCTACGGGAATACCCTTTTCGAGATTTTCAATTCGCGTTTGCAAGGTTCTTTCACCTGGGTAGCTAACGTTACTGTGCCCCTCTGCAGGGTCGGCGTCATGCAGGTAGTTGATGAGCCCACTCACGGTTTCGTTCAAGAAATTTTCTGAGGATAGTTTCGTCGGGGCAAACGCTATAAAGACCTGCGAAACCCCGTATCCCGACACGTGCGAAGCGGGCTTTTGTGCATCCACCTTATTTGTCGATAGCCCACCTGACAGTAAGGCGGCTATCAAGTCCAGCATGACGGCAAGCCCCGAGCCCTTCCAGTAGCCTGTGGGCAAAATACGCATCGACTGCTCAATTTCTGCTGGCACTTTCGTCAGGTTCCCTTCACTATCGAAACCGCCGTCGATGGACAACACCTCATCCTTGAGCCGGGTTACTTCAAGCTTACCGTAAGAGAATTGCGACATCGCCATATCCAGTACGACGTGACCGTCCGGCCCGGGTACGGCCATGATCATTGGATTGTTACCTATTTTACGATCCTTAGCACCCCACGGCGGCATACAGGACTCGGTATTGGTCCAGCAAAGGCCTATACAGCCCGCATTGGCCGCTTGCCATCCGTAGCTTCCGCCCCTCATCCAGTGGCTAGTGTTTTTGATGGCGACAATGCCGAAGCTATTTTCCTGGGCAAGAGAAATAGCGCGATCCATGGAGTATTTTGCGTTCAGATTTCCCGGGCCAAGGTTACCGTCGTATTGCTCGAAGGCACCGAGGCTATTAACCAGGCTTGGCTCTGCATGTATATCGACCCAACCATTTTCAATGTAATCAATGAACCTGGGCACACGGTTCAAGCCGTGGGAATAAACCCCGTCAAGGCTTGCCTCCGTAAATAACGCCGCACACTCCTCAGCGCGTGCCTTACCGAAACCTTTACTTAACAATATGCGCTGAATTTCATTTTTCATTTCTTCGTAGGGTACACGGGTCATTTCAACTACTCCTTAAATTAATTAACATCCCAGAATACGATGCACTACTGGATCGGCCTTGAAATTCACATCAAAAGATTGGGCAAGAACAAAACGACACTTGGGGAAAAAGCAAGTACGAATACCAACGCCACGACGGTCAGCAAGAAAGGCCAGGACTCTTTTAAGTATTGATTTATTGGTATGCCGGTTAATGAGCAAACGGTATACATAGTGACTCCTACTGGCGGCGTCATCCCCCCCAGCGTCACGATGAGCATCATGATGATGCCAAAATGCACGGGATCGACACCGAACTGCTGAACGATCGGCAAAAAGATAGGCGTCAGCAGCAAGGTGTTAACCGTTGCCTCCATAAACATACCCGCTACGAGTATAAATAGCAGCACTAAAAGCAGAACTAACGTGGGATCGCTTGTCACGCCTAAAATCAATTCGGAAACACTCTGAGGTACGCGAGCGTAGGTTACGAGATACCCTAGTATGGCCGCCGAGGAGATGATCAACATGATCACCGCGTTATCGGTCACCGTCTCTTTTAAAACTTCTCTAGCTTTAGCAAAGGTCAATTCGCGATACACGAAAGTGCCGATAAGAAAGGCATAAACAACGGCAAAAGCACCGCCTTCGGAGGCAGTGAATATACCAAAACGGATACCTACGATCAGTATGACGGGAAACAGTAGTGCCCAAACACTCTCTTTAAAGCTTTCCAGAACCACTTTAAAAGAGGGTTTTTCGAAAGAGACCTCGCTGTCGTACCCTCTTTTTTTAGGGTTCTTCGTCACTTCACGTGGATTTGGCCTGATCGAATAGGCGGCCCACCGGGCTGCCAATCAGGTAGATCATGGCGATAAAGTTGGCCTCGTTCCGGTAGCCACGTGCCCGTGACCGAGCCGCTTGGAACAGACCATTCATTCCTTCCAGTCTTGCGTTCGTCAGTCCCGAGAGCCAGCGTCTGACCACCGCGTCGGCGTGCCGCTCAAGCGTCGCCAGGGCTTTCCCCATCGGCTTCAGCAGTGACTTTTCAGACACCGCCGCCTGCATGACCTTGAGGTAGTTCGTGATGCGCCACCGAGCCGCTCTGGGCGTTGGAGCCTTCTGGATCCAGCGTAGCTTCTCCTTGATCACCCAGGCATCGGCCGTGGCGCTCTGATCGGCCACCAACTCCTGGAGCGCCGAAAGCTGTTTGGGTGTCAGGTTCTTGTTATCCAGGTTCTTCAGCAGGGCCCAGCGCAGCGACTTGGGGTGCCCCTGCTCCCGGCGCTCTTTCTTGCGTACCTCGTCCAGCCGCTTGGTGAAGGTCTGTACGATATGGAACCAGTCGACCGTTACCTCGGCCTTGGGAAGGTGCTCGGTCACGCCGCTAAGGAAGGCTGGCGACATATCGCAGACGACCTCGACCACATTATTCGGGTCGCCGCCATGGGCCGCCAGGAAGGCGCTGAAAGCCTGGATGGCATCCTTGCCGCAGCCTGGGACGGCAAAGATAACCGGTTCCCGCTTGCGCTGCATGTCGAGGAACACCGTGACATAGCGATGACCGCGCCGGGAGGCGGTTTCGTCCACGCCGACCGTCACCACCTTGGACAGATCCAGTTCCCCCAACATGCGGCCAACGTAGTGGTGCACGATGCGCCATAGTCGTTTGTCGGAAATCTCCAACTGGCGGGAGACGGCCAGTACCGGCATCTCCTTGACCAGTGACATGGCCGCTTGCTCGAACAGCAGGGTAAAGTCGCTGCCCGGCCGGGCCCAGGGCACCTCTATGCGCTTGACGCCATGGTCAGGACACTTCGTGCGCGGCACGCGAGCATGCAGGTAACAGTGATGCTGAAAGAAGTTCAGATGCCGCCAGGTTTTGTCGGCAAAGTCATGAGCTTGGCAGGCCTTACCACATTCTGGGCAGGGATAGAAACTGCCTCGCTCCGCCTCGACATAGAGGTTCAGGCGGTGGGGCGACACGGCGGTATCCAGGTACTGGTTCTTGAGGATCCAGGGCGCTTCCAAGCCCAGGCCGAGTGTTAGAATCTGGGTGCCGTCCATGTCATACCTCCTGCCGCTGTGGAGGTCATATTCTGGCCCAGCTCAGGGGGCGAATTCCACACCCAACGTCGAAGAGCCTTTTTTAGCAATAACGTAAGATGCTATCATCAAAACGATCGTCAAGAGCACACCAGGCACAATACCTGCGATAAAGAGCCTTCCAATGGAAACTTCACCCACAAAACCATAGAGAATCAAGCCGATACTGGGCGGGATAGTCGCCGTAATAAGCGAACTGACTGCGATAACCGAGATGGCGTACCCACCGGAATATCCCCGCTTCATCATCTGAGGCCCAAGCACGCGGCTCTGCATGGCGGCATCGGCGTTGGCTGACCCTGACACGCCACCCATCAAACCACTTAAAATAATGGACACGTGGGCCAGACCACCAATCAAGTGGCCGGTCAACGCGTTTGCAAAACGTACCAGCCTCGAGGTTATTCCCGACGCGTTCATGATATGCCCGGCCAACACAAAGAAAGGTACGGCCAACAGTGGAAATGATTGGGTTCCACTCACCATACGTTGAACGAAAAGTGAGATCGGAAGGTTGGACTCAAACACGAAAAACGAAAGGCTAGCTATACCTATCGTAAACGCGATAGGTACATTGATCAAAAGCAGGAACAAGAACAAAAAGCAGACGAGCAACATTTCATCACCTTTAAATTTATAAAAATAAGCTTTCTGTTATGTATACGTCGCTTTATTTCTGAAGGTCACCGGCAGGCTTTTCCTTACGAAAAGCAAGCACATATATTTTACCTACAACGCCAAACATCATTAAGAAGGCCCCTATAGGAACAGCCAGAGTAATGAACGAATAGCTGATCGACGTATTACTGATAACTCTCGTAGAATTATCCACACTCAACTTCAGCCCATAAATCATACTGAACAGCAAGAACATCAGCATCAATATTAAGACGAAAAGCTCATTGAGCCTTTTCAGCTTTTCCGGAAGAAGACTAGTGATAATATCAACGCCAATATGCTTATTCTCCCTGAGCGCTTGGCTCGCGCCTAGAAATATCACCCATACAAAAAGTAGCTGGGCAATATTGACAGACCACGCAACCGGTAGGCCTATCCACCTACCGATTGCAGTAAAGAACACCAATAAAACCACAACCAAAAGCAGCATGCTTGAAAGAAACTCTTCTACTTTCTCGTAAAAACCGATAATTTTGGTCATGAAAGCCTCATTCAGACAGCGTCTTATTAAATGATTCCGATTTTTAAAATTGACTTTAGTCAATTTACTTGTCCAAAAATTGATCGACTTGTTCCCTGAGATCCCTGAACCCTTCAAATTCGTCGTAAAATGCATCTGCCTGTTCTTTGAATAATGCAATATCGACTTCGTTGATATCAACGCCTTCGCCAGCCATTTGTTCTTCATACTCCATGGTTCTTTCAATATTAAGATTAGAAGCGTATTCACCAGCGTTAAAAGACTCTTCGATCAGTATTTCCTGAAACTCTTCGGGCAAGCTATTAAACCATTCTTGGCCAACGGTCAAAGCGGTCAAAAGCTGAAAATGGCCGGTCTTGGCTATTGATGTTATGACTTCGGGTAGTCGAGCCCCCTGAATGGCAGAGTAGTGAGCTTCAACACCATCAATAACGCCTTGCTGTAGTCCTGGATAGGATTCAGCCCAGGCTAGACCTGTCGGATTGCCACCCATCACTTCAATGGCCTTATTCACAATCGAAGTACCATTGGTTCGGATCGACAAGCCGTTGAGGTCTTCCGGAACCAGTACCGGCGTAGTAGTTGCCAGGTGTCGTTCGCCCTGAAACCAGTTAAACGATAGAACCTTGATATCATGATCCTCCAATCCGGCTTCCCAGCCCCGGAATAGATTCGAGGATACCAATTCCTGGCCCTCTTCAAAATCGTCAACGATATAAGGCGCTTGAAGAATGGAGATCTCACGAACCATGTCGCCCAGCGGCCCCGCATCGGTGAGTGTGGCCACATTAGCCCCCACTCGCGCCTGCTCTAAAAGGTCGGCCGTGCTGCCCAACTGCGAACTCGAAAACACGTTGACTTCGACATCACCGTTAGTGCGCTCTTCTACGGCTTCCTTGAACTGCACCGCTCCCTTATACATGGGATCTTGCTCGTTCATGACGATACCAACATTCAAGCTATAGGTACTCTCTGCACTTGCATTATCGGCTGCGTCTTCTTGTCCGCACGCACTGACCAGCAGTACAACCATTGAAGAACATAAAATGCGTATTGTTTTTTTCATCACTAGATTCCTAAAAAATGTCGTAGGTTAGCGGTTCAAAATTGTTCATCTTGATTAGCACTTTGTGTAGTCAGTAGATTGCGCGCTGAGCAGCATTGTTCCGAGTACCGCATTGGTTGATAGCTTTTTGATCATTTTTATCACTCCTGCAATTTTGCTTTGTTGGTTATTATTCTCGCTTGGTTTTTAATGAGGTAACGTGGTGAGTCGACGTGACCCTCAAGCACCGACCTCAATCAGTACCTTGCGTGCTCTTTCAGGGTGATGCTCCAACAGCTCGATGGCGCCGGGCATCTCGTCGAGAGGCAGCCGGTGGCTAACCAGCGCAAGCGGATCCAGCTGCCCACTTGCCATCAGCTTAAGCACCTCCGGAAACTTACGGTTGTTAAGTCGCGACCCCACCAGGGTCAGCTCTTTCTTAATCACCTCTAACTGCACTAGCTCACTGGGTTGAGAGCTAAAGCCCAGCAGGCCAATGCGCCCTGCTGGCGATGCTAAACGCAGCATTTGCGGTAACAGCGCTGGCACGCAGGCCGCATCGGCAATCAGCGGCACGCCTTCACCCTGGGTTAAGGCAAGCACCTCTTTTTCCACGTCCTGCTCGCGGCTATTAAAGACCTGCGTTGCCCCAAGCTGTTTTGCCGCCGCTAATCGCTGATTAATAACGTCCGTGACGATGACCTCTTCGATACCCTTGGCCAGAGCCATCTGCAGAATCGTCAGGCCAATAACGCCAGCGCCTAAAATCATCAGCCTGTCGCCGGGATGCGGCTGCATACGATCAAGCACGTTAGCAGCGATGGTGTAGGGCTCAACCAAGGCCGCAGCATCCAGTCCAATGTGATCAGGTAGCTGGTGCAGATTTTCAGCGGGCACGGCGACTAACTCTTCAAAACCGCCATTGCGATGCACGCCGATCACCTCAAGCGTACTGCACACGTTGGGGCGGCCAATCCGGCAGGGGTAGCACTCACCGCAGCTAATCACGGGGTCAACGCATACGCGATCCCCGACGGCAACGCCGAGCACGCCTTCCCCCACTGCTTCGACTACCCCGGCAAACTCGTGACCGGTGATACGCGGAAAGCGCACAAAAGCGTTATCGCCATGGATAATATGCATGTCCGAGCCGCAAATACCGGCAAATGCCACACGCACCAGTGTTTCACCAGCGGCAGCCTTGGGCGTTTCAACGTCCGCGACCTGATAGTCATGAGGCGCCTTCACCTGAAATGCTTTCATTGACGTAAACCTCCTTACCCGTGCTTTAAGTTACCAATGTCCCCAGTTCACCAATGCCACAACGTGCCATCTTCCAACCGGTTAACCGGCAAGCTGGCGCGCTTATAGGGGTACTGCTTGGCTAGTTGCTCGTCGATATCAACGCCGTGCCCCGGCTTTTCGCCGACAATGAAATGCCCATCTTCAAAACGGTAATCGTGGGGGAAGACTTCATCCGTGGCGCTGGTATGGGGCATATATTCCTGGATACCGAAATTGGGCACCCAGGTGTCAAAGTGAATCGCCGCGCCAAGACAAACAGGCGAAAGATCCGTCGGCCCGTGGAAGCCGGTACGCACGTGATAAAGGCCCGCTAAATCGGCGATTCGGCGCACATGGGTAATGCCGCCAGCATGGGTTAGCGTGGCGCGTATATAGTCGATCCATTGGTTTTCAATTAGCGCTTTGGCGTCATACAGACTGTTAAAGACTTCGCCTACCGCCAACGGCGTGGTGGTGTGCTGGCGAATAAGACCAAACGCCTCCTGATTCTCAGCCGGTACGCAATCTTCGAGCCAAAATAGATGGTAGGGTTCAACTTCTTTGCCTAAGCGAGCGGCCTCGATGGGCGTCAGGCGGTGATGCACATCGTGCAGCACATGTAGGTCTTCACCGAAGCGCTCACGCACGGCGGCAAACAGCTTGGGTACATGATTTAAGTATTTGCTGGTACTCCAGACATGCTCGGCGGGCAAATCAGAATCGGCAGGTTCATAAGGCTCGCCATCTTTTTTGGCAACACCATAAATGCTGGCAATGCCTGGCACGCCCGCCTGAACACGCACGGCTTTGTAGCCCTCATCCACATGACGGGCGACCTCTTCCAGGCAGGCGTCAATATCACGCCCCGTTGCATGGCCGTAGACCATGACGCGGTCACGGCTCTTACCGCCTAACAACTGGTATAGCGGCATACCCGCGAGCTTTGCCTTAATGTCCCAAAGCGCCATATCCACAGCGGCAATCGCACTCATGGTAACGGGGCCGCGCCGCCAGTAAGCACCGCGATAGAGGTAGTGCCAGATATCTTCGATGCGCTGAGGATCGCGCCCGATTAAGGTCGGAATAACGTGCTCCTCTAGGTAAGCCACAACGGCCATTTCACGGCCATTGAGCGTGGCATCACCAATGCCATATTCGCCTTGATCGGTAACAATTTTCAGCGTAACGAAGTTGCGCCCCGGCGATGTTACGATGGTGTAGGCTCGCTCGATCTTCATTGGATTGCCTCCTGCTTAAGCGTTTGGTTTTCTTGTACATCGAACATGCTCGGGAAACGACGAACCAGATCAGGCATAGAGACCAAAATTTCACGTAAATGGAGCAACATGGCCTGCTCTGCTAGGGAGACATCGCGCGCCTCAATGGCAGCCACGATGCTGGCATGCTGCTCCACAAGCCTTTCTAACGGAGTGCTATGGGGCACACTGAGGTAGCGCACCCGGTCAAGCTGAGCACGGACTTCTTCAATGACTTTCCAGGCTGCGTGCTGCTTTACCCCCAGCGAAAGCGTTCGATGGAAGGCCTCGTCAAGACGATAAAAACGATCATTATCATTAGGCTCAATACAGCGCTGCTGCCGCGCTAACAAATCATGCAGATCTGTTAGCACTTCTGGGTCAATGCCTTTTTCAGCCGCTAATTTCACTACCGCTACTTCAACCGCTTCACGCACAAAGCGCGCTTCAAGCACCGCCTGCTGGGATATCTTGACGACATAGGTGCCGCGCTGAGGCTTTACCTCCACCAGCCCAGCCTCAGAAAGCCTTATAAAAGCTTCTCTCACCGGCTGACGGCTAACCGAAAAGGTGTCGGCAATTTCCTTTTCCGATAGCGCCTGCCCTGGTGCCAGTACCATCTGGATAATCGACTGCCTCAGAACGTGAAATAGCCGTTGGCGAACCGATTCTCCATCGTGGGTTTCTTGCCATAGTGTTCGTAATGTCGTGTGCATTGCACCTGATCCTAATAGAGAGCCCATGACGGTTCGCGCCAACCACTGACATGACTAGTATGGTAGTAGAGAGAAGATAGAGAAACCCCTTTGTGCTTATACTTTGGTCGCTCAGTGTTAGATGGAATGGAGTTCGCTAAAATGGGCGCAATGAATAATTTGAGTACCTCATGCTGGAATTCACTCAGGTATATAAACGCTACTCGACACCTCAAGGGCCGCTTCAGGTGCTCGAAAATGTATCCCTAACACTGGCACCGGGCCAAAGCTTAGCGTTAATGGGCGAATCCGGCAGCGGCAAATCCACCCTACTCCACCTTGCTGCGGGGTTAGACCTGCCCGATCAAGGCCATATCTGTCTAGCAGGCCAAAATCTCGCGTCTTTAGCGGAGTCCGCCCGCGCCAAATTACGCCGTGAACAGTTAGGCTTAGTGTTTCAGCAGTTTCATTTAGTACCCAGCCTAACCGTCATTGACAATCTGCGTTTACAGGCGCGCTTAGCTAAACGCGATGATGCCAACTGGTCAGCCCACTTAATCGAGCGGTTAGGGCTGAAGGGTCTTGAAAAGCGCTACCCTGAACAGCTCTCGGGTGGACAACAGCAGCGCTTAGCGATTGGACGAGCTCTGGCACCACGCCCGGCATTGCTATTGGCCGATGAGCCCACAGGCAACTTGGATGAAACCACAGCTGATGAGGTGCTGGAACTGCTGTTAAGCCTTGTTCGCGAAACCCAGTGCGCGCTAATGGTCGTCACCCACAGCCCGCAAGTAGCTGCTCCGCTAGACCGCTGTCTACGTTTGCGACACGGCCAATTAGCTAGTTCGGCGCTGTTATGAAAACACGGCCTACGGTTCTGGTAACAGTTCTGGCGACCCTGCTTACCCATTACCGACGTCATCCTGGCCAATTAGCCATGCTACTTCTCGGCCTGTGGGTTGCCAGCGCATTATGGAGCGGCATCCAAGCGATCAACGCCACCGCTCGCGACAGCTACGCCCGCGCCGATGCGATGTTTGATACCCAACTCGATCAGCTTGAACGCCGCGATGGCGCTCCGCTTACCCGCGCCGGCTATCACGCCCTACGCCAATCAGGCATGCCGGTCTCGCCCATGCTTGAGGGTGACGTCGTTACCCAAGACGGCACCCAGCTAACGCTGATCGGTATTGATCCGCTTACCCTTTCCAGCGATAACGCGCTGGCTCAAACAGACACCTCCGCATCGTTAAGCGAATTTCTAACGCCGCCATGGCAAACACGCCTAGCGCCTGACGCCTTGGCAGCCCTGGGGATAGTGCGTAACAACGCATCGGGTGCTAGCCCGGCGTTGGCTGATGGCAAAACGCTACCCCCGCTCATTTTAGCGCCAGCGCTACCGCCGGACACCCTGATCATGGATATTGCCGCAGCGGCACGATTACTTGAAAGCGGCGACGAACTGACACGCATCGTGGCCGCACCGGGAGCACTGACTGAGCCGCCCGCAGGATGGAGCATAACCCGTGCTAGCAGCCTTGCCTCTCCCGGCCAGCTTACCGAAAGCTTTCACCTAAACCTTACCGCCTTGGGGCTACTGGCCTGGGTGGTGGGCCTATTTATCGTTCAGTCGGCGCTGGGCCTAGCGTTAGAGCAACGTTTGGGTATGCTGCGCACTCTTCGAGTGCTGGGTGTTTCCGGGCGGAGTCTCGTCATAGCGCTCAGCTTAGAGCTTATATTGCTTGGCGCACTCGGTGCGCTCGCGGGCATCGCCAGCGGCGTCTGGCTTGCCCGCCTGCTGCTCCCGGATGTCGCCGCCACCCTGAGCTCCCTGTATGGCGCAGGCGTGGGGCAAGAACTCAACCTGCCCTGGCATTACTGGGTAGGCGGACTGGCGGTTAGCCTAGGCGGACTACTGCTGGCGGGCAGCGGCGTACTGTGGCGGGCGGCACGCTTAAATATGCTCGAATTAGGTCAGCTACAGGCTTGGCGTAACGGTTATCGACGGCAATTAATATTAATGAGCATTGGTGGCGCATTCGCCACCAGCACAGCGCTCGCTCTCTACCGTTGGCTGAGCTTCCAACCCGCCGGAGAGGGTTTGGTTGCAGGCTTTGGATTGATCGCCGCTCTGCTATTAGCCAGCGCCCTATGGCTGCCGCCTTTGTTAGCCCTGGCGCTAAAAGGGCTAACACACCTCGCTCGGCGCCGCCCCATGGCTCACTGGGCGTTAGCAGATATGCAGCTCCAGTTACCCAAGCTTTCGCTAGCCATGATGGCGCTGCTTATCGCGCTAGCCACCAACCTGGGCGTTGGCAGTATGGTCGGCGGCTTTCGTATTACGTTTTTGGATTGGCTTGACCAGCGCCTCGTCGCCCCACTCTATTTAAATGCACCCACCGAGCAATTCGCGGACATTGATACTTGGCTGGCTGAGCGACCCGACGTTTCAGAACGTCTGCTCACTCGCCGCAGCGAGGCTACCCTCCAATCGGTTAGCACCCTCGCAGGCCACCGTTCTATAGGCACACCTATCGAGCTTTACGGCATTACCCCCGGTGAATCACTGATACCCCACTGGCCACTGCTGGCGACGCAATATGACCGCGCCTCTGCGTGGGAAGCCTTTAGCGAAGGCGCAATTTTTGTTAACGAGCAATTGGCCACTGCCGAGAACCTTGCCCCCGGTGATCAATTAACACTGAGCACCCCAGGCACCGATGAAACGCTAGTAATTGCCGCTGTTTACCCCGACTACGGCAACCCCAGCGGCCAAGTGCTGATGGCGTCGCCCCAACTGGCCGCACGCTTTGATGCGCCCCCTGGCTCGATGGGGTTAGTACTGCATAACGATGCCGATGCAGATACGTTACGTGCCGCACTGACTGCACGCTTTGGCCTAGGCAGCGATGCACTGCGCGATCAAGCCGAGATCAAACGCATAGCCACCGATATTTTCGAACGCACCTTTACCATTACCCGTGCTCTCAACGTATTGACCTTAGCAGTAGCGGCCCTGGCGCTGCTGGCCAGCCTGCTTGCCCAGGCGCGCAGCCGACGCCAACAGCTAGCCCCGCTTTGGGCGTTAGGAGTGCCCCGCGCACAGCTGGCACGGCTAAATTTGGCGCAGCTAGGCGGCACCGCGCTAGTCACTGGCCTGCTAGCCGTGCCACTGGGTATTGCGATTACCTGGGGATTAGTGGCCATCATCAATGTGGCCGCCTTCGGCTGGCGACTGCCGCTCTATCTGTTTCCCTGGGAAATGACCGTTACGCTCGCGACAGCCGTCGCTGTGGCGCTGCTTGCAGCCGCCCTGCCTGCACTACGCTTTTGGCGTGCCTTACCGCGTGCATTGCTGGCAGAAGAGGCCAACCAATGAGCTTACGTCGATACTTAAGCCTCGGCCTACTTTTCAGCGTGTCGCTGACGCTATACGGCTGTGGAGACGACAATCCAGCGGCAACCAACAGTGCTGGCTTTGCCGGCTTGGGCCAAGACGCTGATGGTTTTCAACATGCAGAACCTAACCGGGCCATTAGCTTTCCCCAAGACCATGCTGCCCACCCGGACTACCGTATCGAATGGTGGTATTTAACCGCCAATTTAGAAGACGCCGACGGTGAGCCTCTCGGCCTGCAGTGGACGCTATTTCGTCAAGCACTAATGGCACCCAGCGAACGCCCCGACCCCACGCCCTGGGCTGCTGATCAACTCTGGATGGCGCATATGGCGATCTCCCAAGGCGAGCAGCATCAGGTGGCCGAGCGTTTTGGGCGCAGCCACTCTCAAGCCGTCCTGACCACCCCTGACGACAGTCAAGCAGGCGTAATCGCTTCACCCTTCCAAGCCTGGCTGGATGATTGGCAGCTTAAAGCAAGCGATGAAGCCGATAGCACCAATTTCGATAACCTCACGCTGACCGCCTATAGCGGCGAGGGCGATACCCGCTTTGGCTATTCATTGACGCTTAGCGCCGAAGGGCCGCTGGTATTGCATGGCGAACAAGGTTTCAGTCAGAAAGCCGCCAACGGTCAAGGCTCCCTGTACTACAGCCAGCCCTTCTGGCAGATAGAAGGCGATGTCACCCTTAACGGCGAGACTAAAACCGTCAGCGGGCGCGGCTGGCTGGATCGCGAATGGAGCAGCCAACTGCTTGATGCCCGCCAATCAGGCTGGGACTGGTTTTCGATTCACCTCGATGACGGCCACAAGCTGATGGCGTTTCAACTACGTGGCGGTGGTGATGGCAGTGGTGACAGCGCAGATACAGAACACGGCGCAGACTACCGCTCCGGCACCTGGATTACCCCCCAAGGCGATGCCACGCCCTTAGCAACAGATGACATTACGCTGACGCCGCTGGCCACATCCACCGTTGCTGGTCGCGATGTACCCACCCACTGGCGGCTGGAAATACCATCAGTGGCGGTCGATATCAACATTGAAGCGCCCCACGCCAACCGCTGGATGACCACCAGCGTGCCCTACTGGGAGGGCGAAGTGGTGGTCAACGACCGCGCCAGCGGCGCACCGCTTGGCGAGGGCTACCTGGAAATGACGGGGTATTAACCAATTAATGGCGAAGTGTGGCGCTAATACACAAGGCTAATACACAGGGGCAATACAAAGAGCTAAGTCACTCAGCCTTATCTGCGATGTAGGCAGCGAGATTGGCGATATCATCGTCGGACAAATCGGTGGCATTGGGAATCATCAGAAAGGAGTTTGATCCCACCTTTTCACCAGCCCGGTACGTTTCAAGCCGTGAGGTAATATACTCCGCGTCCCGACCACTAAGCGATGGAAAGCTAGCCATCCCTTGTGCATTTGGGCCATGACACTGAGTGCATACGTCCGCATAGAGCGTTTCTCCAGCCGACTTATCGGCTGCCTGCAGAGTAGCCGACCCCATTAGCAGCGCCGTCGCAATAACGAAAAACAGTGATCCCTTCATAGTGACCTTTTCCCAGTAGAGTGGTCTTGATCAAAAATCTTAAGGCAACTTGAAAACAGCGCAGCCGCACAGGCATACGCCAGCGCGGCTGCCAATAGCTCATTCCGGCGTGATGCGGTAAATGAAACCCTCATCAACTGCCGTATAGAGATCACCGTCCGGACCTTGCACCAGTGACCGGAAACGGGCCGCATCCATAGGTAAGGGCATTTCAGAAACGTCATTGACCGAAAGACCATCTTCACCGATATCAATCAGATTAATGCGCTGCCCCACCGGTGTACCGCCGAAACCGATGCCCATAAAACCAACCAACAGGCGGCCGTCCCAATCGCCCCACTGTTCACCGGTTAAAAACTCGGTAGTCACCATACCCTGCGAAAGACCATCGTTGCCCCAGGCCGGCTGCATAGCATCGGGGTAGGTCTCGAAGTCGGTCACTGGCATATAGGCAGCTCGCTCTTTGGGATCCATCCCTTCGGTCTGGTTGGGTTCATAGCCGCAGTAATCGTCCGGGCAGTCATCGCGACCGGCCATGTTAGGACGCGGATCCCAGCCACTGTTGCCGCCATTAACCAGCGCGTTGATCTCATCCGAGTGCCAGGGACCATGCTCGGTCACGATGGGCTGACCGGTACTCGGGTGGAAGGTGATGCCCTGTACGTTGCGGTGACCGTAGGTATAGATGCGCGAATCGAAGCCTTCGGGCGGTTCGTTGCCCTCAGCGGCCTCGCCATCCCGGTCAATGCGCAGCACCTTGCCACCCAGAAGCTCCGGTGACTGTGGGAGTTCACTGTTATGGTTGTCGCCAGTGGTCACGTAAAGGTAGCCGTCATCAGGACTAAAGCGGATACGGCCGCCATTATGAGCGCCAGCGTCGCCAAATGGATGATCGGTGGCAGCGGGTTTGTAGGGAATGTCATCGACAATATCAGTGCGATCCGCTACCTCATTAAACTCACTGTTCACCGTCATGCGCAGCACGCGATTCGTGCGTGGCTCAGACATATTGGAAGCAGAGTAGACGTAGACCGTCCGGTTTTCGTCAAAATCAGGATCGACGGCAACACCGTTCATACCCGCCTGCCCCTCACAAACAAGATCATCTGCAGTGGTGGCATAATCGTCAGTGCCTTCCATGCCTAGCAGATGCTCTACCTCACCATCGGGGAGTCGTACCGACAGCCCAAGACAACGTTCGGTGTAAAACATCGTCCCATCCGGTAGAAAGGCCATGTCCCAAGGGTTTTCAAGGCCGCTTAATACGTCGGTATAGCTAAGTTCTGGCGCGTTATTGGCAGTCGCAACGGCCGGGAAGCCGATAATCGCCGCTGAAGCGATAACGGCACATAACGGCCGCAGGGTTAGTTGTTGAGACATTGCAGACTCTCCTTCTATTTGTTTTTGTAATTTTTTATCAATCTTGGTAAACGCTTATTTAGTTTAGATCGGCAAAACTTGCGGTCAACATTTGCGCTTCAACAGCTGCCTAATCGAAATACCATCCAAGGTGAGCAGCATGATAAGGATGACGTCACCTGGGGCAGTTTATGTATAGTTAATGACGCTTTTTGACAACTTTTTGCTAGGCATCGCGACACACTAGTAAGCGAATAAACTGCTTACGAGAGAGCGCGCCATGAATCGCAATGTCATCCTCACCTGTGCCATCACGGGCGCGGGAGATACCACTGCTAAAAACCCCAATGTCCCGGTCACCCCCAAAGCCATCGCGGCTTCCTGCATTGAAGCAGCCCGTGCCGGTGCCAGCATCGCGCATATCCACGTTCGCGACCCGCAAACCGGTGGTATCAGTCACTCTACTGAACATTTCCGTGAGGTGATGGAGCGTGTTCGCGAAGCGGATGTGGATATCGTTATGAACATCACCGCAGGTGGTGGCGGTGACTGGATACCGGATGCCACAGACCCCACCCGTGGCGGCCCAGGCACTGATATTCAAACACCTGCAGAGCGCCACGCCCCGGTCGGCGAACTGCTCCCGGAGCTTTGTACGCTGGATTGTGGCAGCCTTAATTTTGGCGATATGGTCTATATAAACCCCGCCGACTGGCTGCGCGAACACGCCCGTTTGGTGCAAGCCGCAGGCGTCAAACCGGAACTGGAGTGCTTTGATTTAGGGCATGTCTGGTTTGCTCGTCAGCTTCAGCAAGAGGGTTTGATAGACGGCGACCCGCTCTACCAGCTCTGTCTGGGCATTCCCTGGGGTGCCGAAGCGGACACCGAAACCATGCTCGCCATGCGCAACAAGTTACCGGAAAACGCCAACTGGGCGGCGTTCGGCATTGGTCGCCACCAAATGCCCATGGTCGCCCAAGCAGTTTTACTCGGTGGCCACGCCCGAGTAGGCTTGGAAGATAATTTGTTTTTAGAGAAAGGCGTGCTGGCCAACAACGGCCAACTGGTCGAAAAAGCCGCAACAATTATTGACAACCTCGGTGCCCGCGTAATGACACCCGCGGAAACTCGCGTACACCTCAAGTTGCGCAACCCAGCAGGAGGTAACGTATGAGCCGCTTAGCCGTCATTGGTACCGGCGTGATTGGCAACGGCTGGATTGCCCGCGCCCTCGCCCAAGGTTGGGACGTGGTTGCCTTCGACCCCGACCCACAAGCGCCTGAACGCACCCGTGCGTTTATCGACAATGCCTGGCCTTCGCTAACCCAGCTCGGCCTTGTATCCAATGCTAGCCCTGAACAACTAGCGTTTGCGGCCACGATCGAAGAGGCCGTGAGTGACGCTGACCTAATCCAAGAAAACGTGCCCGAGCGGCTTGAACTCAAGCAAGCGATTTTGGCCACCATTGATGCCGCCGCTTCACCGGACGTTATCATTGGCTCGTCGACCTCTGGCTTTAAACCCACTGATTTACAGCGAAACTGCCGCCAAGCCCCTGGCCGCGTGATCGTCGCCCACCCTTTCAATCCGGTGTATTTACTGCCGCTGGTAGAACTTGTGGGCGGTGAAGCCACTCAGCCCGTACAGATTGCCACCGCTCAAGGGCTTTATCAGGCGCTGGCAATGCGCCCGTTATTGGTTCGCCGTGAAATTGAGGGCCATATCGCCGACCGGTTGATGGAAGCGCTATGGCGGGAAGCCCTGCATTTAGTCAACGATGGGGTCGCAACCACCGAAGAGATCGATGCAGCGGTCGTTTATGGCTGTGGGCTGCGCTGGCCGTTAATGGGCACGTTTTTAACCTTCCACTTAGCAGGCGGCGAACCAGGCATGCGCCATATGCTGGAGCAGTTTGGCCCAGCGCTAAAACTCCCCTGGACCAAATTGGAAGCCCCAGAACTTACCGATGAACTGATAGACAAAGTGGTAGAGGGCTGTGAGCACCAGGCCGCAGGGCGGACAGTAGCCACGCTTGACCGGCGCCGGGATGACTTTTTAGTCGAGTTGCTTGAGGTGGTGCACAAATATTGGCCAGAAGCCGAAGGCCTACAGGGGCGCATTTAATGATTATTTATGAAACCCACGTCGCTCCCGAGTGGGTCGACTACAACGGGCATATGAACGACGCGGAGTACGCCCGCGTCTTCTCCCAAGCCTGTGAAGCGCTGATCGATCACATCGGGCTGGATGAGGCCGGCCGGGAGCACTTCGGCTACACGATTTATACCCTGGAAACCCATCTTTGCTATCGCCGTGAAGCCCACCAGGGCCAGCCGCTCAATGTAGACCTGACGCTACTCGATAATGATGCAAAACGGCTGCACGTGTTTTTCGCCATGTTCGATGACGAAGACAGCTTACTGGCGACCAGTGAACAGATGCTGATGGGCATGCAGCAAGCGTCAGGGCGGCCAAGCCCGTTTCCGCTGCTGGTAGCCAGCCGCGTGGCAGAGCTCCCCCAGGCAAATCAGGATGCCTGGCCGGAGCTTGCTGGCCGCACTATCGGCATACGGCGCTGAACGTTGCACAGCACCGATTCAAAATGATGCATATAGATACTTTCACTCAAACAGCGCCTTAATGATCAAGGCGCTGCTGCGAAGATAAACACTATATTTAGAGCCGTACTATTAAGTATCGAATTGGGCCCGCACCTGCTCAATGGCGGGTTCGCCATCGCGGGTTTCAACACCCTCCAGCCACTTGGCAACGGTATCCAGGTTATTGGCAATCCACTCATTAGCCACTTCATCCGCCGGGCGCTCTTCGTAGCTGTACTCGTGCACCCAGTCATTCTGATCTTCGATATCGATCACGTACTGCGACAGAAAGCGGTGAACCTCAGGCGCTTCTTTCGCCAGGCTGGCAGGAGTAATTGTCCATACCGTGCTTTCAATGGAGGCCACGTTCGCATCATCGCTATCGGCTAAATAGGCCAGATCGAAGCTCACGTTCATCCAGTGAGGCTCCCAGCCGACAAAGGTCACCCACTCCTCATCGGCCATTTTTTGCTCAGCCTGGGCCAGCATGGCCGAAGTGGAGCTTTCACGGAGCTGCCAATCGCCCAGCCCCGCAAGATCATTATTGATGGCATTGAGAATCGCATCGTTAATGCCGGTTCCCGCTTCAATGCCCTGAATTTCACCATCGAAACGGTCATGGCGTTCTGCCAGCTCAGCCACCGTGGTGACGCCTGCATCGTAAACATACTGGGGAACCACTAGCCCGGAATTGGCGCCGCGGATATTGGAAACCACTTTTTCGACTTTGCCGTCGGTCACCAAAGGCTCGACCATATCGGTCTGAACGGGATACCAGCCGCCTAGATAGATTTCCAAGTCGTTCCGCGTTAAGCCTTCGAGGATCACGCTCACGGCTAAATCTTGCTGGCGGGTCTCGTACCCCATGGTCTCAAGTAGTTGGGCCGCCACTTCGGACTTTACCGTGACCCCAGGCCACGGCGGCACCCCAAAGCGCAGTTCATCAAGCTCTGCCATGGCGGGTGTGGCAGCAAACGCAGCGAGTAAAAAGCCCGTTTTCAACGACAACGACTTGGTAGTGACCGACATTTGGCTAAACCTCTTTATTAGTTGGGTTTAGTTAGTATGCGCGGCTGACCCTCCACAACTAGACACCAGGCGACACCTTATAAACATAAAACGACATTCACAGGTCTTAAATACCTTTTTCACGTACTTGACGAGGTGAACAGCCGTAATGGGCACGAAACGTGCGCGCAAAGCTGGACGATGAACTGAACCCACAGGCCACGCCCACAGCCAGCACGGTTAAATCGGTTTCCGCCAGCAGCCGCCGGGCGCGCTTAGTCCGCAGCTGCAAATACCACTGGCGCGGGGTGGCATTAAGTTCCTGTTCAAACAGACGCTGCAACTGCCGCACCGACACCTCCACACGGCTTGCCACCTCTTCGAGCGTTAGCGGCTCTTCAAGGTTTTGTTCCATCAGTGCCACTGACTCAACAACGCGGCGGTTGTGTGTGCCCAGCCGCTTCACTAGCGCCATGCGTTGCTGGTCACTACGGGTGCGAATACGGTCATGGATAAGCTGCTCGGAAACATCAATGGCCAATTTTGCGCCGTGCCGCCGCGCGATCACTTCCAGCGCCATATCCATCGCTGCTGCGCCACCTGCGCAGGAAAAGCGTCGCTCGCCCAACTCGTAAAGCTCGTCAGTGGTATCAACCCCCGGAAAGCGCTCACGGAAGGCGGGCAGACTCTCCCAATGCAGCGCCACCCGCTCGTGCTTTAACAACCCGGTGGCGGCGAGCAAAAACGCCCCGGTATCGATGCCGCCCAAACAGCAGCCCGTCTGATCCAACTGATGAAGCCACGCCATCAATGGCCGGGTTAGATGCTCCTCCGGCGTGAAGCCGCTACATACCGCCAGCGAAGGTAGATGGTGCACCTCCGCAGTTGCCTGATCGGCCATCAGGGTCATGCCGTTAGATGCCGTCACCGGCCCACCGTCAGCGCTAATCAAGATCCAATCGAACAGCGGGCGCTGGGCAATGCGGTTGGCAATTCGCAGCGGCTCCACCGCCGCAAAGAAGGCCATCATCGAATATTGCGGCAGTAGCAAAAATCCCACCACTTCAGGCAGCGGGCCCTGGTAACTAAGACGCATAGCAATGCCCAAGGTCATTTAGAGTATGTCGGTGTCAGGTCAACCCAAGCAGCGCTTCAGCCAGCTTAACGTCATCATAACGTTGGGTATCAGCATTCTCCGGCGCAAGATCTAGATCAATGATTTGAATACCCATTTCATTGCGTAGCGTCTCAACCTGATCAGCCGAAACACTCAGGAGCTGCGAATCAAACAGTAAAAAATCGATTGAAGACCGCTTAGACGATAAGGGTTCGAGTGTGCCAGACAAATGCGCATTGAGCACTTGAACCTGATTCACCAACGTCATGCCAAGCGTTTCAAGATCAGTACCCAGGCTTGGCACATACACCTTGGGTGACGGGTTTTTAGCCAATGCCTTATCAACCCCCTTGGGCAGCAGGTTGGCAATGACACTGCTATAAAAACTGCCCGGCGGGAAAACCAACAGCTCAGCCGAATCAATAAGCTTACGGGTCTCTTTACACACTTTGGAGGCATCCAAGGTATCGATATCGTCCGCCTCGCCTGATAATTTTATCGCTCTGATGGGCGAATCGATTTGAGCCGTCTCCTTGCCGGTAAAGCAGTGTTGGCCAATAATCGTTCGACCGCTCTCTAACAATACCTCCAGTTGAAGGTTGGCATCCGTCGTTGTCCGAACGATGCCGCGGGTCTTGATTAGTTGGCCAAAGAGAAAGGCGATCGGATCCAGGGAGCGATCATGAATCAGATAACCGCCGGTCAAGATGAGGTTTCCGACACTGGCACCAGCGAGGTTAAAATTCGTTGGCATATGCTTGTAGAAGGCGGCGATATAGCTCTGGATCAGCGACCGCATAGGCTCAGCAATCGCCTTAAGTAGCGGGTGCTTAGCACTGACAAGGGCCTGCAGGCTTTGCTCAAGTGCTGACTTTGCCGTCGCGTCCTCCCTTGCCGCTAGCCGATGTGCGAAAAGCGCAGCCACCTCAGGGTGCCCCGTGACTGAATCATCAGCCAAAGCAAGCAGGCGCGCTCTTAGGTCGCCCACCGCAGGCATCGCGAAGGCCCGGCGTAACTCTGCCGAGCTGCCTCCTGAGTCAAAGGGGGTAACCAGATGAATGGAATTATGGGTATAGTCCGTCAACACCTCAGAAAAATGTCTCAGTGCCGTACCGCCACTAAAGAAGAGTATTTTCGGCCCTAGCTCGGGGGCTTTTCGGTATCTGGCCAGACGCAGGTCCCGCCCCTTGCCAATCTCACGGGGCAGGCACATTCGGGTACCGATAAAACGTCTTTTTTTCATACAACTCTTTGAACTGTAAGAAACATGTAACGTAAACGATGGCACTGTTATTTATACTGTTGACTCTCAGAAGCAGTAACCACCTAAGCGCACGTTATCTTGGTGAGGCAGCGTATCAATACGTCGATTTTGGAGCATTTCTATTTTCTACGATTCGAAGTTGAAAATCACTTCGAGTTAGTTGAAGTTTATGTGACTCAGCCAAGTGAATCCGTTTCTCGACGTCTGATCAATCGCAAAGGCTATAGAAGCACGCTGGTGGAGAAGGTTGAGCTCGCCGTCGCCATGGATGTGCAGCGACGCAAAGTCGATGGGCAGGGTTTTCAACAATCCAAATCCCTTGAACGCTTAGCTCGACTGCTTGACCAGCTAGGCCACGCCTGTCTTGAATTCACCGCCATCAAGGCCTTGAAGCAGCTTCCCGATAAATCGCGAAAAGAGTACGCCAAGCTCATTCGATTGGTGGGTAAATCATTGAAGCTGGTAATCATTAATATCGATGATGCAAACACTCGCCAAGGCCTGAAAATTGGACGCCGAATTCCCAAAATAATCGCCCGCTTAACCACTGCTTTTGAGCCGGGCGCTTCGGGCATGCGTAACAGCGCAGTGGTGGATTTTCAGCTTCACCGCATGATCCATCTGCTTTCGGAGCTTGCCGACGCTCTACTCGCCGCCAACTTCGGCCCTGCCGTACGCTTGCAAAACTACAAGCAACTGAAAAATGCCGCCCACGCGATGACCGCCCAGAATGACGACTTTACCGTTGAGCGGCTGGCGCTTACCCGCAGTGGCAGCACCATTGCCACACTGAGAGCTGAGCACGCCGCCTCTGGCAAGATGATGGCAGTCTACAAAGAGGGTGAAAGCCAGAAAGTCATTGAAGAACTTTACGGGGTAGATCAATGGAAACGGGTCTATCCGAAGGTGGCTCCAACGGTTCTCTCGCACCATGTCGAGCAGGGGGATGAACTGGGTTCAATGGTGATCGAACACCTCCCCGGCCGAACGCTTGAGTCACTGCTGTTAAACGGCCAGTGGAAATCCGCCAGGCAACTTGCCCGCACACTACAACGGACGTTGAGAAAGATCTGGAAGACATCACGTACTAACGAGCCAGCTCAACCCGAGTATATGCAGCAGTTGCGTAAACGAATGCCTGAAACCCGCCACACGCACCCGACACTGTTTCATACACACCAAACTATTTGCGGACTGCCCCGCCCCAGTTTTGATGAGTTGATTAATCGCGTAGAGCCCCTAGAGCGTCAGCTTAGGGCGCCATTTTCCGTGCTGATCCACGGCGACTTTAACGTCGACAACCTCATCTATGACGAACTCAAAAATCGCATCTACTTTATCGACCTGCACCGCGCCTCCTATTCTGACTATGTTCAGGATCTATCCGTACTAATGGCGTCGATTTATCGGCTGCCCATCATGGATGATGGCCCTAGAGCCGAGTTAATGGCATTGATCAGGCAGCTCTATCAGTTTGCTCGCCGGTTCGCCAAAGAGAATAACGATGTAAGCTTTGATGCGCGGCTAGCCATCGCGTTAGGGCGCTCCTTTGCTACCTCTACGCGCTTTATTTACGACAAACTTTTTGCCAACCGACTCGCCCTTAGAGCGAGCTACCTGCTAGAGGCCATAACGCTTCTACCCCTTGAGAAAATAGAGAAGTACAGGCTTCCCCTAGAGGATATTTTTAGTGATTAATAAGCGGATTGCGGTCATCGGGATACCTGGCAAATGGTCAACCGAGGTATTGGCGAATCATTTGGAACAGCGCACCGGCTACCGCTGCGTCGTCGATATGGCTGACGTAGTGCTGGAACTTGAAACTGGCGAGTTGCGTTATCGGGACACCCTGCTCAACGCGCTTGACGGGGTGATCATCAAAAAAATAAGCGAAACCTACTCCCCTGCCGCAGACGACCGACTTCGCATGCTTAGCAGCCTTGAGGCGGATGGGGTGCGCTGTTTTAGCAGCCCAAACCAGGTAAGCCGTTTGATTAATCGTCTTGAGGGCACCGCCGCCCTGGCATCCGGTGGTATCCCGCTGCCCGCGACCCGGGTAACCGAGAGCACTGATGCAGCGCTAGAGACTATCCAAACGTTCGGGGAGGTGATCCTAAAACCGCTCTACTCAACCAAAGCCCGCGGCATGGTGGTGTTAAAAGCGGCAGATGGTGTTAAAGCCAATAGCCAAATACTTAATAAATTTAAGGCTAAGCATGGCCTTTTTTACCTTCAGAAGTTCGTCAACCTGGGCGGTCAGGATCTAGGCATGGTATTTCTAGGTGGCAAGTACCTGTGCACCTATGCCCGTGTCGGCGATGACAAGTCGTGGAATACAACGATACACAGCGGGGGTAAGTATCAAGCCTATGAGGCAAGCCCAGAGCTGATTGAGCTTGGCCGAAAAGCCCAGTCATGCTTCGATCTAAGCTTTACCACTGTGGACATTGCATTGACCGATGAAGGGCCCGTGGTCTTTGAGGTCTCCGCCTTCGGCGGATTTAGTGGCGCGGAAAAAGGGTGTGGTATCGATGCTGCTGAGAAGCTGTGTGATTATGTGCTTAGCCAGTTTGAGGCCGAGACAGCAGAGGCAGGTGAATGATCAACCTTTTTGATAATCAACAAATCAACCAGGCTAAGGCCGCCTGTACCTATGCGTTACCGCTGGCATTCAATGGTTTAACAATTCGCGTGCTGGCCGACCATCCAGCCATTCTTGACCACCTTGAGGTTTACTATGCTGGTTTAACGGCGTCTGGGTTGCTGCCGAAAGAAGTCCATACCGTTGACCAGCCAGAGCTACCGGTATGGCTGTTGGATCAGCAAGCGGATACCAGCGGCCGCGAGTGGACAGCGGTAAAGCGGGACAAAACCAGCGCTCTGGGGCTAAAGGAGGCCTACGTGGATACGCCTCAAGGGCGCTGGATTCATAAAGTACGCACGGGGATGGTGCTGTTCCAATCGTTAACGGCGCCAGCTGCGATTGGCGAGTTAAACAAGCACTCATCGCAAGTCATCAACTTTATTAACAACCAGTTTCTCAATCATCATCAACGCGATGGTTACCTGCTCGGCCACGCCTCGGCCTTTGATATCGATGGCAACGTCACTGCGATTGCTGCCAGCTCCGGTGGCGGTAAATCCACACTGATGCTGAAGGCACTGGAAGCTGCCAAAACGTGCTTTCTCTCCAATGACCGGATTCTGTTTAAGCCCGACAACGACCAGGTAAGCGTTCTCGGTGTCGCCAAGCACCCCCGCGTTAACCCTGGCACGCTGATCAATTCTGAGCGCTTAATCGACATACTGCCCGCTAACGAACGCGACCGATTTACCGGCATGCCCAAAAGCCAGCTATGGGATATTGAGCAGAAGTACGATGTGCTGATTCCCAACGCTTACGGCGAGGGTAAAACCGCCCTATCCGGCACGCTAAAACACCTGATACTGCTGGACTGGGCATTAGACGCTACCGCCCCTACAGCCCTGAGTAGCGTGGATATCACCCAAACCCCTGAGGCGCTAGAGGGCTTACGCAAAAGCCCAGGGCCATTTTTTCAGCACGCGGATGGCCACTTTCCCACCGAGCAAGCCCAATCTGCCAAGGTCTATGCCGAACATCTAGAGGGTGTTGAAGTACTGCGCCTCACCGGTGCCATCGACTTTGAGCGTGCTATTGCGCTACTCCAAGCCAAAGGCATTCTCTGATGGTGGCACTGGCGCTGATTCGGCACGGTGAATATTCTCAACTGGCGGATACACCCAGCGCCCTGCAGCCCTACCCGCTCACGGAAAAGGGTACGGAGGACGTTCGAGAGCAGGCGCGGCGATTCGGCGCGTGGCTAACCACTTCAGGCTATCAGCTCAATGCGGAGATACACTGCTCGACGCTGCTAAGAGCTTGGCAAACGGCCGAAATCTTCCGCGAAGAGCTAACGCCGCTGTTTGCAGAGCCTCCCCGCTCGCGCAGCTTTTCGGCCCTTTGTGAACGCAGCGTTGGGGCGCTGGCCAATCTTAACATTCAGGAAATAGAACGGATCGTCGCCCTCGACCCCCGCCTTGAGCCCTTACCTAAGGGCTGGAAATCAGCCAGCGATTTCAGACTGCCTTTCGACGGCGCGGAATCCCTGTTGGAGGCGGGTGCAAGGGTCGCTGCCCATTTACAAGCACTTTTAGAGCCACAGCCGCGGCTCGAGACAACGAAGCAACTGAATCAACTTAATCAACTACAGCTGGTGGTGGGCCACGGCGCCTCCATTCGCCACGCAAGCTATCATTTAAATGTCATACCCTTCAGCGATATTAAACGGTTAAGTATGTTTCATGGTCATCCGGTCGTTTTCGAGCGGCATAACCAAGGCTGGAGCCGACTGTACGGAAACTGGAAACAGCGCCAGCCAGCAGACCCTCTCGATTAAACGATAGCGATGAATAAGATGGCTTCTATGACCGCGTTCAATGTTATTCCAAAGGTAAGCAAACAACCGTATCACAACGCTATCTTGACGCGCCTTCCGACGGAGTGGGCGCCCTGGCCCGATGACGCGACTTCGGTCAATCACGATGAGGCGCTAAGCACCTTTGTTAAGCGCTCGCGAAAAAAGGACTTCGCCTGGCCCAAAAAGCCAGTGGCATTCATCTCAGACCCCCATGCGGACGCCGAGGCATTTGAAGCCTCACTAATTGCTGCAGGCGTCATCGAACGCGAAGGCTCCCATCTATGTGAATATGCACTGACGAAATTCGGCAAAAAAGCCGAAATCGTGGTGGGCGGAGACTGCCTGGACAAAGGCCCCAGCAATCTGATGATGCTGCGCAGCCTGGCTCACTTGTACCGCCTCAAAGCAGATATCACTCTGTTGGCCGGTAACCATGATCTCCGCTTGCTGATGGGGCTGCTATCGTTGGAACGCGACACTGACGCCGGTAGCCAACATCTCTTTGTGCGCATGGGCAAGAAGGTGATACCGCTGTTTAAAGAGGTATTCGATCAATACCTGGCCGACACCCAGTGGGACAAAGGATTACCGTCCGAGCAGGCGTGCCGACAAGCACTGTTTCCAGGCAACGACTGGTTCGAGAACTTCCCCTTCTATGCCGCTGGGTTTCTCACCCCCGAGGGTATAGAGCGTGAAATTAGCAAGATGACCACCAAGGCGCAGAGCTTCGAGGCGCACTGTGCAAAAAACGGCCTGTCGCTCACCCAAGTCTACGCCGCCGCGATGAAGTGTCGTTCGCTATTTCTTAACAAATCGGGGGAATTTAGCTGGTTTTTCCGCCGCATGCGGCTGGTTAAAAAGCGCGGTTCCTTCCTGTTTCTGCATGCCGGCCTCGATGATCATATGGCTGAACTGCTGGCCAAGTACGGCGTAAAACATGCCAACCGTGCTTTCAAAAAAAACCTAATGCACCAAAACCTGTTCAGTTTTTATTATGGCTCTCTGGCCAATACCTTTAGAACCAAATACCGCAAAGCCGATCTTCCCCTTACGCCGCGCGGCGCTTACGTTGCCCGGCGGGCGGGCATTCAGGTGCTGGTTCACGGCCATATCAACCAACACTTTGGCCAGCGGGTCACGCTCAAAAACGGGCTTATCCATATCGAAGCCGATATCACCCTGGACGCTCACTCGCGTAAAAATGAGGGGCTCGATGGCTACGGTGTAGGGGTAACGTTAATCGACAAAAACCGTGGAGTGATCGGCCTTAGCTGCGATTACCCTCAGGCAAAAGTATTCAAGCCCGGCCGCAAAGGAAAACTGGTGGAGCCCGCTAAATGAAGTCAAAAACGAAATTCAGTCACGATTCCCTGCTGGATCGTCAGTCAACCCAAGAGTTATTGATTACTCTGGCAAATGCGATCAATAAAGGCGAGTTAGCCTTCCAGGAAAGTGAAGGTGAGCTGGTACTTTCCCCCCAGCAGTTGCTGCAAGTCTCCCTGCGCGCCAGTGATGAAGGCGATAAACAGGAGGTGGAAGTAAAGATTAAATGGCGCACCAAAGAGAAAGAGCTTTCCGACACGCCTCCCAAAATTAAAACAAAAGCGGGTAAACGTTAAGAGCTGACGCCCCGAGCCCTACCCACATGAATGTGGGTGTATGATGCCCATGTTCGCGCTAGAGGTCTTTTGGCTCACGAAATAAAGGCTATGGGAGAAAGACGATGGGAGCGGGGAAATGGACATTACCCATTTAGAGCACGTCATTATCGCTTTGATCATTCAGCTCTCACTATTGCCCTTTGTTTCTGCTTACGTGGCAGGTGTTATCCCGGTGGCGATACTGCTCGGCCGCGAGATCGCTCAACACGAATACAGGCTAGGCATCCAACGTGGTTGGGAATGGGGCGAAACGCTACCGGTAGGTATGTTTGAGGGCGTCTGGCGTGGGTGGACGTTAGACTCAGTGCTTGATGTTCTGCTGCCAGCACTGGCGTGCGGGCTGCTAGCGGTTATGATTGGCTTTAAGAAAAGGCATACAGCCAAAAACAGCTAGGCCCTTTACACCCAGTGGCTGACCTAGGTGGCATCAGAGGTGTCAGCTAGTCATTATTGAGATGCTCGGTACGGTATAACTTCCACTCATTTTCAACCCGGCCATCGGGCAAGCGGCAATAGCGGCCAGTGCCTAGGCTGCTTTCGCGAATTTCATTCTCCCCGCCAACGCTTCTGCAGTATTCAGCTGCGTATTGGGTCATCTGGTTTTGAGAATGGGGACCTCCCCCGCCCGTGGCACAACCGCCGAGCATTAGTAGCGCTACGATTGGGCAGTAGCGGTATATAGATCCTGTTAGCATTGGAACTTTCCTCCCTGAGCATACAGTTCAGTATCACTTTGATTCTGGTGAGTCACCTCGAGCACATCAAGCAGGATGTTACTGGGTCAGATATGATTATTCGATAGAGCGTTTGCTGATGGGGCTGGAAGCAGCGGCCACTGTCGCAACCTTATGAATGACGCCTTTACCGAGATGGGCATGGCAAACGCCGAGGATTCGGGGTCGCGCTACTCAACCTACTGGACACAAACGCTAGGCAACCCGCGCTAAGCGCTCACGAGTCAATTATTGCCCGCCTCCTAACTCACCGTAGTGGACAGCCGTAATCGCGTTTTTAGGCGAGCCATCGACCAGCTTGGTGCTATAGGTCAGGTACACAAAGGTCTGGGTTTCGGCGTCATGCATGCGAACCACTCGCGTATTCTTGAAAAGCGCAGAACGCCGCTGAGTAAACACCACTTCTTGCTTATCTACCTCAGCAGGATCAAACACAATTTCTCCTGTCTGACGACACGCTACGCTGGCTTCACTCGCCTCCTCGGCAAGCCCCACAGCTCCCGAGATTCCGCCAATTTGTGAGTAGGAAAGATAGCAGGAGATGCCCTGCACTTTCGGATCATCAAAGCGCTCCACTTCAATCGTATTGTTCGGACCAAGCAGCTTGAACTCGGTGCGCACGCTGCCGATGTGAGCATCCTGAGCAAACAGCGCAGGCGGAAGCAGCGCAAACATAACAACGAGCGACTTGATAGCAATACGTTTAGACAAAAACATGGGGAGCGATCCTTGGTAATAGTCATCCGGGCGATGAGCAGGCGCAGAGCATACCTGATGCGTGAAAATTAATGGTAACCAACAGTGCTTAAAAATGGCGGGGGACGAAAAAGAAAGAAGAGTTGCGCTAATAGCTTATAAATGGCGTCCCTGGCAGGAGTCGAACCTGCGACCTGCCGCTTAGGAGGCGGCTGCTCTATCCTACTGAGCTACAGGGACATAAGCGCTGTCTGAACTTGCGGGCGCGTAGTATAGCGCGTCCGCTTAGGCAGGGCCAACCGGGATGGCTAAATCCAGCCGAGCAAACGCAAGGCAAACACACCTAACGTTACGGTAATACTGGCCATTAATGTGGTGATGGCGATGATATTGGCGGATAGCGCGACATTGCCACCAATTGCTTTTACCATCACAAAGCTTGCAGCGGCGGTGGGGCTGGCGAAGAACAGGAACAGCAAGCCTAACTGCGCGCCTGAAAATCCCAACAGCCAAGCCGCCACCGTAGAGATAACCGGTAGCGTTACCATCTTCATAAGGCTAGCGCCTAACGCCACTTGGCGGCTGTCACGTATGCTCGACGCTGAGAGTGTAGCGCCAATACAAATCAGCGCCAGCGGCAGTGTTAAGGAGGCAAAATAGTCCCCCGAAGTAACCAGCCAACTGGGTAGCGGAATTGAAAACGCAGTAAAGGGCAACGCGGCAAACACAGAGATAATCAGCGGATTAGTGGCCACGTGTTTAAGCAAGCTGCGCCAGTCGGTTGACTGACCCGGCTGGTAAGTAGCTAGCACCACCACCGAGAGCGCGTTGTACATCACAATTACCACACCCAGCAGAAGGCTACCGGCTGAGAGACCATAATTGCCGTACATACCTGCCGCTAGAGCTAAGCCCACTACGCCGCAATTACCGCGAAAAGCGCCCTGCACGTAAATACCGCGGTTCTCACGCACGACGCAGTAATGCGCCCATACCCAGCTCAACAAAAACTGCCCCAGTGTCGCCACGGCAAAAAACACCATGAGTGATACATCCAGCGCAACACTCAAGTCGGCTTTTACCAAGCTAAGAAAAATAAGAGTTGGAAGGGTTGCTCTAAATACCAGCGCTGAGGCAGTCGAGACGAAAGCGCTATCGATCCATTTCAACCGCTTAAGGATAAGGCCCACAAAGACCATCGCAAAGACAGGCAGCGTGACATCCAGTGTGCGCGCAAAAAGTTCAAGTAGATTCACAACAGTTTCTCGTTCATTAAACAGCTACTTATCCTCTACTGCTAAGCGCTTTTTGTCGACTGATAGGCGCTCTCAATGGCTTATTTGACGATGAATATCCTAACGGCTGCTATTTAGGCGAGTCGAAGAGCGCCATTACATCGTCATGGGGAATGTTAACCACGATACCATTGCGCCCTTTTATCCATAGCAAGATAAATTGATAAGCCCAGCCAATTCACGTATGTTCGCCCGCCTATCCTTTATCCTGTTACCCAACTGTGGCCTTACTTATGGCGAAACGAACGGCTGGTTACACATCCTCAGGTATTCGCAAGCTGGCAGCCCTGCCTGCTCTGCTGCCCGAATTTAATCGTTTCGACCGCATCCGCCCATTTAAGAAGAAGCCCACCGCCATCATTGGCTGGGGATTAAAGCCCACGAGCGTACGCGCCAGGCAGTATGCCCAACGCCACCAATTGCCCTATATGGCGTTAGAAGACGGCTTTATACGCTCGCTAGGCTTAGGCGTAAACGGCTTTCAACCGCATAGCCTAGTCGTTGACGAAACCGGCATTTATTACGATGCTTCGCGCCCTTCTGATTTAGAAAATTGGCTTAACACGGCCACCTTTGATGATGAAGAGTTAGACGAGGCAGATCGCTGCATGGCGCTAATCGCCCGCTACCGCCTCTCCAAATATAACCACGCCCCTGACCTGCCTATTCAGGGCGACAGCCGAGCGCGCGTGTTAGTGGTCGATCAAACCGCGGGGGACGCCTCTATTCATTACGGGGGAGCCCAAGCGGAAAGCTTTCAGCAGATGCTAGAGGCCGCGTTAGAGGCGCATCCTGAAAGTGACGTACTGGTCAAAATTCACCCTGACGTTATCGCCGGCAAAAAACACGGCCATCTACTCAACGCTGCAAACCACCCGCGCTGTAAGGTAATCGGCGAAGACTTGAACCCGTGGGCGCTGTTTGACCAGGTCGATCACGTCTATGTGGTTACCAGCCAGCTTGGCTTTGAAGCGTTGCTTGCGGGTAAGCAAGTGCACTGTTTTGGTATTCCGTTTTATTCCGGTTGGGGCCTCACCCATGACCAACTGCCCTGCACGCGCCGTCGCGTTACTCGCACGCTAGAGGAAGTGTTTGCCGCGGCCTATTTACGCTATTGCCGCTACGCCAATCCTTATACGCAGCAATCAGCCACGTTAGAAGAAACCATCGCCTTAATTGCCGACCAAAGACGCCAACAGGAGCGCTACCGGGGCGATTGGCTAGCGTGCGGATTCTCCTCATGGAAGCGACGCTTTATTGGCAACTTTTTAGGCGCTGCCGCGAAAGTGAGCTATCAGACCGAACTGCCCGCCAGCCAGCCGGCCACCGAACGGCTACTGGTCTGGTCGAGCCGCATCGATGAAGCATTTAAACACCAGCACGCTCAACACATACCAGAACTCTGGCGTATGGAAGATGGCTTTATCCGTTCGGTAGGGCTTGGGGTTGATCTAACCCAGCCACTCTCGCTGGTGATTGACTCCCAGGGCATCTATTACGACCCCAGCCAGCCCAGCGATTTAGAAGCGTTGTTGAATAGCGCCTCGTTTAGCGACGACCTTCTGCTGCGGGCACGGCATTTACGTGAACGGCTGGTGGCGCTTAAGCTCTCCAAGTACAACGTGCGCGGCCAGCTAGATGTCAACTTACCCAAAGGGCGCCACACTATTTTAGTGCCCGGCCAGGTGGAGAGTGACGCCTCAATTGCCACCGGTTCCCCGCACATTAATACCAATAGCGGATTATTGAGTGCGGTGCGTCACGCCCACCCCGATGCCTTTATTGTCTACAAAGCCCACCCCGATGTATTAAGCGGCGCGCGTGTCGGCGCACTCGATACCGACGCCAAACGCCTGTATGATCTAGACGCCAGTGACATCGACATCGCCACGCTGCTAGAGCGTGTCGATGCAGTTCACACCATGAGCTCCTTGACCGGTTTTGAAGCGCTTTTACGCAAGCGGCAAGTCAGCACCTACGGCCTGCCATTTTATGCTGGCTGGGGGTTAACCCAAGATGCGTTAAGCTGCCCGCGGCGCACGCGGTCTTTGTCGCTAGAAGCACTGGTTGCCGGCACGCTTATTCTCTACCCCGGCTATGTAGACCCAACGACCGGCCAACTATGCAACGCTGAAACCGTCGTCAGCCTGTTGGAGCAGGCAAGAACACAAAAATCTACCCTTACATGGAAACAGCATCTCTACCGCTGTTATCGTAACTTGTTGATCGGAAGGCATTGAGTTGAAGCATCAGAAGCGTGCATTCTTATTCTTGCAGGGCGTTTGCTCACCGTTTTACCAGCGCTTAGCCAAGCGCCTGGTCAACGATGGGCATCGTGTCGTTAAGGTCAACTTCAATGCTGGCGATATCGCCTATTGGCAGCGCAGCCATGGTGAAAACTATCTTTTCCGCGGCCCTACCTCAGAGTTACCCGGTTATATCAAAGACTTGTGGCAACAGCACGCCATTACCGACCAAGTACTGTTCGGTGACCGCCGCCCTATTCATCGCCCCGCGGTCGATAGCGCTGCCGCCGCAGGTGTGCGCACTCACGTGTTCGAAGAGGGCTACTTTCGCCCGTTCTGGATCACGCTAGAGCGCGAAGGCGTTAACGGCCACTCGCTGCTGCCCCGCGACCCCACTTGGTTTTATGAAACCGGCAAAGCGCTGCCTGAACCGCCCGCTCCCGTGCGCTTTCGTTCTTCCTTCAAAATTCGTGCAATGCACGATGTACGCTATCACCTGGCCGGGTTAGCCAACCCAATCGTTGCGCCGCGTTACCGCAATCATGCGCCGATTACCGCCCCCGTCGAGTACGCGGGTTATATCAAGCGCTTTGCTCAATTAAAAGCGGTGTGGAAAAAGCGCGATGCCGAGCGCATCAAAACGCTGATTGAAAGCGGCCACCCCTATTTTATGCTGCCACTGCAGCTTAATAGTGACGCCCAGATACGCCATCACTCACCCTACGCCGATATGCAAGGCGTGATGGACGAGGTAATGGCTTCGTTTGCCCAGCACGCGCCCAACGATACGCTGCTATGTATTAAGAATCACCCGCTGGATATGGGGCTGGTCAACTATCCTAAAGTGATCAAACAGCTTGAAGAACGCCACGGCCTGCAAGGGCGCATCGTCTATCTAGAATCGGGGGACCTCAATGCCCTGCTCAAACACGCCAACGGTAATGTCACCGTTAACAGCACCGTGGGCATCGTATCTCTTGAGAAGCACTGCCCGACATTCGCGCTCAGCGACCCGATCTACAACCTGGATGGGCTGACCTATCAGGGCAACTTAGCGGATTTTTGGCAACAGCCCGAGCCGCCTAACAGCGAGCTATTTGGCTATTTCCAAAAAACCGTGATGCACGCCGTTCAGGTCAATGGGGGCTATTACTGCCAGCCCAGTATCGATTTAGCGGTGGATAATGCCGCCCGCACCCTGGAAGCCTGCCCGTCGCCGCTGGAGAAGTTGCTGTGAGCCAATCTCAACGCTCACGCTGTGTGCTGATTACCGGCGCCACAGGGGCCATCGGTGGCGCTTTAGCCCGTGCTTATGCGGGCCCTGGTACGCACCTAGTGTTACATGGCCGGCAAATGGCGAAACTAGAGGCGCTTGCCGAGGCATGCCACCTGCGAGGCGCCCAGGTCACGCTCTCAACCATCAACCTGACTGACAGCCACGCCCTGCAAATCTGGCTAAACGAGCTATGCGCCCAGCAGGTGCCAGATATCGTTATCGCCAATGCAGGCAAGAATACCCACCCCCAAGGCCCCGGTACCTTAGAGCCCTGGGCAGACGTGCAAGCGCTGCTGGATCTCAACCTGAAGACCCCCATCGCCATGGTGCAACACTTAGTGCCTGCCATGCAGGCCCGCGGCAGCGGTCAACTGGTGTTGATTAGCTCCCTCGCTGCGTGGCACGGCTTGCCGACTACGCCCAGCTACAGTGCTAGCAAAGCAGGCATTAAAGCCTACGGCGAAGGGCTTCGTGGCCTGCTCGCCCCCCACGGCATTGGCGTCACGGTGGTCATGCCCGGCTACGTCACCTCGCCCATGTGCGCTGCCATGCCGGGGCCAAAACCCTTTGAGTGGCCGCCGGAGCGCGCCGCTAAAGTGATTAAGTGCGGCATTAGCGCTAACCGTGCACGCATCAGCTTTCCCTTTCCGCTCAATTTCGGCACCTGGTGGCTCGCAGTGCTACCCGCAGGGATTTCCCAGTGGCTGATCAAACGCCTGGGCTTTAATCAGCCAGGAGACTCGCCCCGTGATTAACGCGCTTACTTGGCCTCTGCTGGCAGGGCTATTAATCAGCGGCATGGTTGAAGCCCTGCTTAGTCCTCGACCGCGCCCCTTCTGGCAGCGTGGTATGGCAGCGAATAGTGTGCATATGGGCTCATGGCTGCTGCTATTTGGGCTCTTAGTGTTGCTTCTTCAGCGACCCTGGTTTGCGGCCATGGTGATTCTCTCGCTGCAGTTGGTGGTTGTGCAGTCGAGTAACACCAAATCGCACACGCTTAACGAACCGTTTATTTGTCACGATTTCGAATACTTTTGGGATGCTGTACTGCATCCGCGCTTATACGTGCCCTTTTTCGGCATTGGCTTGGCCATAGCCGCCAGTAGCGCCGCCGCAGTCGCCATCGGTGCGTTTTTCTACTGGGAAGGTTCGCTGGTTACCAGCGAGGGCACTAGCCGCTTTCTGATCAATGCGTTTGGATTGATCACCGCCGGGGCGGTTCTGCTCGCCCTTAGTGTCCATCGGCTACCGGCTATCACCTTGCAGCCCGTGGAAGACATGCATCGATTGGGGCTTTTCACCAGCCTGTGGGCCTACGGTATAGCGCTAATGCGCTCCCCCATTCCCAGCCCAGAGCAATCGCCCTTTCACGCCTTAACGCCGGTCGCGAAAGCGCATCAAAGCGAACAAGCACTACCTAATGTGGTGCTGGTTCAGAGTGAGGCGTTTTTCGACCCGCGCCCCTGGTGTGTAGACGTCAATACACAACTACTCGAGCATTTCGACGCCACCCGCGCAAACGCCACCCTGCACGGCGCATTAAACGTGCCCGCTTGGGGGGCTAATACCGTGCGCACTGAGTGCGCCGTATTGACCGGCATTGCGCCTGACCTATGGGGCGCACGCCAATTTAACCCTTACCGCACCCTTTCACGCCATCCGCGGCCCAGTTTGGCGAGTGCGCTAAAAGCGGCTGGCTATCGCACGATATGTGTACATCCGTACCTGGCGAGCTTCTATTTTCGCCACAAGGTAATGCCCCAATTAGGCTTTGACCACTTTATAGATATCAATGCCTTCGAGAGCAGCGACAAAAACGGTCAGTACATTAGTGACCTAGCCGTTGCACGAAAGATTGGACGCCTGCTTGAAGATGACGATAATAGGCCACTATTTATTTTTGTTATCACCATGGAAAATCACGGCCCACTACATTTAGAAGCACCAAACCAAGCGACGTTAGCCGCAACGCTGCCCAATGCTCCGTGGCCCCTACCTGGCCACTTACGTGACCTCGCAGTCTATTTGCACCACTTAAGCGAATCCGACAAGATGCTGGCAAGCGTTAAACGTTCGCTAAATACAGCAAATCGACCGGGCCTGCTAAGCTGGTATGGGGATCATGTGCCAATTCTGCCGGAGGCGTACGCATACTTTACACCCCCTGATGGCCGCACCCCCTACATGGTATGGTCAACGGAGTATAGGGCAACGACTAATTCGACAACGAACGGTGAGCCACACGAACTGGCCGCAAACGAACTTGGTGTCCAGCTTTTCAAACAGGTGTTTGGGCACGGTATAAGTAGCGATGTGATCAAGGCAGAACCAGAACCTCAGGAGCAAGAATGACTAAACGCGTTGCCATCATCGGCGCCGCCCATCGTTTCCCAGGCACCACCCCTGAAACGTTCTGGCAGGACCTGCAAGCCGAAAAAGATTTAGTAACCGAAGTGGCTGCTGACCGCTGGAGCCTTGACGCCTATCAGCATCCAGATAAGCGCCATCCCGGAACCAGCGTGACCTTTGCCGCTGGTAGCCTAGGCGACATCAGTGGGTTTGATGCCGAGTTTTTTGGTATTTCACCTCGCGAAGCGGCCAATATGGATCCCCAGCAGCGCATGCTCCTAGAGCTCGCCTGGGAAGCCATGGAAGACGCCAGCATTGTGCCCAGCTCTTTGCGCGGCAGTCAGTGTGGGGTGTTTTTAGGTGTCGCCAGTCTCGACTACTCATATCGCATCGCAGACGATATGGCGGCTATTGACGCCTCTACCGCCACCGGCAACACCTCCAGCATCGCCTCGAATCGATTGTCTTATGTTTTTGACCTACACGGCCCCAGCATGTCGCTGGATACCGCCTGTTCGTCCTCTATGGTGGCCTTTCACCAAGCCTGCCAGTCGATTCGCAGTGGTGAAACCGACATGGCGCTGGCGGGCGGCATCAGCCTGCACCTGCACCCCTACGGCTTTATCATCTTCTCCAAAGCCAGCATGCTCTCACCGACTGGCCGCTGTCAGGTATTTGACGAAGCGGGCAACGGCTACGTGCGCTCGGAAGGGGCTGGGCTTTTCCTGCTCAAAGATTACGACCAGGCGGTGGCCGACGGCGATAATATTATTGCCGTAGTCGCAGGCTCTGCAGTGAATACCGATGGCCATAAATCCGGCTTGACGGTGCCCAACCCCAAAGCCCAGGTTGAACTGATGAAGCGCGCCTACGAGCAAGCGGGCATCTCGCCGGATGAGATCGACTACCTGGAAGCTCACGGTACCGGCACCGCGGTAGGCGACCCGATTGAAGCCCACGCGATCGGTGAAGCGCTCGGCCAACAGCGCAAAACACCGCTGCTGATTGGCTCGGTAAAAAGTAACCTCGGCCACCTGGAAACCGCTTCCGGCGTGGCAGGGCTTGCCAAGGCGCTATACAGTATTCAGCACCGCGAGGTGCCGGCCACCATTGGTATTCGCAAACTTAACCCGCGCATCAAATTTGATGAGTGGAATTTGTCAGTCGTCACTAAAGCCCAGCCGCTGAAAAAACAGGGCCGCCTGGTGATTGGCGTGAACTCCTTCGGTTTTGGCGGAGCGAACGCTCACGTTATTTTGCACAGCCCACCCGAGCGAGCCACTCCTGAACTGCAGGCGCCCAACGCGCCGCTGCCGATTCGCCTAAGCGCCCGCAGCCAAGCCGCGTTAACACAAAGCGCCGAAACCCTGGCCGACTATCTGCGTGAAAACGACTTGCGCGAAAAAGACAGCGCCAGCCTTTACGACATTGCCTACACGCTGTTCAACCACCGTGAACGGCATAGTCATGGAGCGCTATTGTTTGCCCAAACAACGCAACAAGCGGCCACCCAGCTCAGCGCATTTGCCGCCGGCGAAACGCAAAGCCTGATCACGCTTGAGGGCTTGCCCAATGCGCTAGGCCCAGTATTCGTTTACGATGGCAACGGCTGCCAGTGGGAAACCATGGGGCACGACCTGCTCGGCGATTCGCCGGTTTTCGCAGCCGCTATCGACCGCGTAGACGCGCTCTTTCAGCAGCACGGTAACTTCTCGCTGCGCGCAGAACTAGAAGGCCGTAATGGGCAACGCGATGATAACCGCTTCGGGCTGACCGAGATCGCTCAGCCAGCGCTGTTTGCGCTGCAAGTAGCGCTCACCGAGTGGCTTTACGAGCAAGGCATAACCCCCACCGCGGTATTCGGCCATAGCGTGGGTGAAGTCGCCGCTGCCTGGGCCAGCGGCGCGCTTAGCCTGGAAGACGCCGTCAAAGTCATTTACTACCGCAGCGACTATCAGGGCAAAACCCGCGGTCAGGGCGAAATGACCGCCGTGGCCATGAGTGCCGACGATATCGCCGAGTGGCTCGACAAGCCCGAGTTCAACCAGGTGTGCCTGGCCGGCATTAACAGCCCGAAAGGGATTACCCTGGCGGGCGATAGTCAGCAGTTAGGCGCTTTGGAAGCCACGCTAAGCGAGCAGAATATTTTTGCCAAGCGCCTGCCGCTGGATTACGCCTTTCACAGCCCCGCGATGGACAGCATTGAAGCAGGCGTCATCGACGCCCTAGCGGATATCACCCCGCGTGCTACGCAAGTCCCCTACTACTCCACCGTGACCGGCGCTCTCAGCGAGGGTCACGAACTGGACGCCACCTACTGGTGGAACAATATCCGTGAGCCGGTGCTGTTTGAGGCCGCCGCGAGCGCGCTTATCGAACAAGGCAATAACGTCTTTGTCGAGATTGGTGCCCATCCCATTTTGCGCCGCTATCTCAATGAATCACTGCGCCAGTTGGAGCGCCCCGGTTTGGTCTTCGGCACCATTGAGCGCCATAAACCGGGTCTAGAGGGTCTTGAGCGCTGCTTAAGCCAACTGCTGCTCAGTGGCCTTACCTTGAACAGCCGCCAACTACCGGTGGTAGGTCAACGCGTGCCATTACCGCGCTATGCTTGGCAGCGTAGCCACCACTGGGTTCAGGGCACCAACGACGGCCAAGAGCTGCTTTCGCGCTACTACCAACACCCGCTACTGGGTTACCCGCTGGCGCAGCACGAACACACCTGGGAAAGCCAGCTCGACACCCAACGCCAGCCCTGGCTTGCCGACCACGTCGTCGGCGAAGGTGCGGTATTCCCGGGTGCCGGTTTTGTCGAACTCACCCTAGCCGCAGCACTGCAGCTAAAAGACACCCCGCTGCTCGATATCGAAGAGCTGGAAATTCGTGCGCCGCTGCTGCTGGATGGGCCCCATGGCCGTACCATGCGGCTTAGCTACCTGCCGGCAGATGGCCGCCTGGAGATCCACTCCCGCGAACCAGCCACCGGGGTTGAGTGGCAACTTAATGCCGTAGCCCGCAGCATGCGCGAAAGCCGTGGCTTTTTACTCAACCGCAAAGCGCCTGCGCTGCCCACCCGCGCGCCGGACTACACGCTGGCAGACCACCTGGAAATGGCCGAGCGTATTGGCCTGCACTACGGCTCCGCTTTCCAGGCGATTGCCCACGGCTGGATTGAAGGCGATGCGGTGATTGGTGAAATCGCCCTGTCGGATGACGTAACAGCACAGTTAGCGTCCCTGCACTTACACCCCGGCATTCTGGATAGCGCCTTCCAGATGTTTATCCCTCTGCTCGCCCAACACAGCAAGTTTGCCGCACAGCTCGCCTTTGTACCGGTTCGCGTGGGACGCATTCAGGTCAACACCCAGGCCGGTGCACCGGTACTAGCCCGCGCCGTGATGGGTAAGCGTGCCCCGCACTCCTTTACCGCCGACTTTGAGCTCTATGACGCCGCGGGTAATGCCGTCGCCGTATTGAGCAAAACCCGCTTTAAAGCGATTCGCCTCAACCGCGCCCACCACCAGCACTTCAGCTATTTGGATGTGCAACTAACACCAGCGCCGCTGCAGGCGGAGCCGCTGGCACTGCCCGGCGATGCGCTTGCCCGGTTAGCCGATATCGCCAGCGTTTACGCCAAATGTACCGGCCAGCGCTACGGCAGCGAGGTCGCCCCACTGCTCGATAGTCTTAGCGAAGCGTTTGCCCAACAAGGTTCGCAAGACTCTGAACAACAAGCGCAGCACTCGCCGGACGTTATCTGGCAACTGCTGGTGCAGGACTACCCCGACTACTTTGCGCCCATACACCTAGTGGGGCGCTTAGGGCTGCATCAGCAAGCGCTGCGCTGCGGCACTAGTGACCTGGAAAGCCTGGGCATCAACCAGGATAGTCTGGCGCGCTTAAACCGAGTGCTAGTGGGCGAAAGCGGCTGGCAAGCGTTGGCAGGCGAGTTAGGTGAGTTGATCGACGCCCTGATCGCGGAGCTCCCCGCCGGACAGCGCTTGCAACTGCTAGAAGCTGGCCCCAGCACACCGGCGTTGGGCGAACGCCTGCTGGAACGCAGTGCCCAGTCGCTGTACCACGACCTAACGCATTACCGCGCAATCACTACCCTCGATAGCACGCGCCATCAGGCGGAGCAGATGCAAGAACGCTTCCCGCTCATCGATTTGCTGCACCTGGACAACAACGAATCCACCCCGTTAATCGCGCCCACTAGCGTTGAAAAAGCGCAGTTGGCGTTTGTAAGCGTCGATATCACCCAACCAGCCGCCACGCGTCAGCTAATTGAGGCGCTGCCAGCACAGCTGGCCCCTGGCGCCCAGGTAATGCTGGTAGGCATAGCGCCCAGCCGCTGGTTAGATGATCTGCTGGCCACGCCAGGTATCGATCAAAGCGCGCTTGAGCAAGATACGCTTATCGGCTGGCTGAACGACCAGGGCTTTGTGGTTTCCTCACCGATGGAGCTGGAAGAGAGCGACAACGGCGCCTATTTACTCCACGCCTACTATCCATTAGATACGCCATTAGATGCGCCACTCGATACGCTATCCGTAGACACGGCTGCCAGCACGGCGCGGCGTCGGCATGTGGTTGTAGCAGATCAGCAAAGCGAGGCACTCGCCGCCAAGCTGGTCGAGGCACTGCAACAACAGGGAGACTCAGCCCTGCTCAGCGTTAGCCAAGCCGCCCCCGCTGAGCTGTTGGCTCAATCGGCCCTGAATAGCCAAGCCGAGCTAACGCTCAATGTGATTGACCTGCGCGGCCTCGGCGCCAGCAGCACCGAGGCGCAAACCGCCCGTTGTGAGTACGCGCTCCAGTGGACGCTGGCGCTAGAGCAGCACTCGCTCACCGCGTCCTTATGGCTAGTGACCAACGGCCTTAGCGCGCTCTGGCATGCAACACCCGCCAGCGAGGCTAATAGCGCTACTGAAGTCCCCGGCGATGCCGCTCTATGGGGCTTTGGACGCTCGCTGGCCAACGAAGCCGTGGGCCATAGCGTTTATTTGCTGGATGTACCGGCGGCGATCAGCGAACCCGCGCTTAACGCCTGGGCAATGTTCCTGGCCCAACCGGACAGCGAAAACGAAGCGCTGATTGATAACCAAGGCCACCGTTTCGCTACTCGGCTACGTACGCTGCCAGCGCCACGCCCGACAAAGACACAGCTAACGGCAGAACAAACCGCGCAGCCGCGTCAAGCAATGAGCCTCGGTTTTGCCATGCCCGGCCAGCTGCGCCAGTTAAGCTGGCGGCCACGCTTATTGCCGCAAGCCAGCGCCGACGAGGTTGAAATTAGCGTTAAAGCCACCGGGCTTAATTTCCGCGATGTGATGTATACCCTGGGCTTGCTTTCTGATGAAGCAATAGAGAACGGCTTTGCCGGGCCAACCCTGGGCCTCGAATTTGCAGGCGTGGTTGAAAGCGTGGGTAGCCATGTCACCCATGTGACGCCAGGCCAAGCCGTCGTTGGCTTCGGTCCCGCCAGCTTTAGCGATAAGCTTATCGCCAGCCAACATGCGGTAGCGCCGCTGCCGGACGGCATTAGTTTTGCCGCTGCTGCAACGATCCCGACGACCTTCTTCACGGTCTATTACGCGCTTAAGCACTTGGCACGGGTGGAGCCAGGCGAGAAAGTATTGATTCACGGCGCCGCAGGCGGCGTGGGCATTGCCGCACTGCAAATTGCCCAGTGGCTGGGAGCAGAAATTTACGCCACAGTGGGTTCCGAAGAGAAGCGCGACTTCCTGCGCCTGATGGGTATCGAGCGGCTATACGATTCACGCTCGCTCACCTTTGCCGAAGAGATCCTCGAAGATACCCAAGGCGAAGGCGTCGATGTGGTGCTTAACTCGCTGGCCAGGGAAGCAATCAACCAGAACCTGCGCGCCCTGCGTCCGTTCGGCCGGTTCCTGGAACTGGGCAAACGCGACTTCTATGAAAACACCCATATCGGTCTGCGTCCGTTCCGCAATAACTTAAGCTACTTCGGTATCGACTCCGACCAGCTAATGAAGGTGCAGCCCGCGCTGACCCAACGCCTGTTTGGCGAGATGATGGCGCTGTTTAACGACGGTACGTTAAGCCCGCTGCCGTTTACCGCGTTCAGCCATAGCCAGGTGATCGACGCCTTCCGCTATATGCAGCAGGCGCGTCAAATCGGCAAAGTGGTGGTTACTTACGAACAGCCCATCGCGCCGCCGCAAAACGACGTATTGGGCACGGCAGCGATGCAGCTATCTGCCGAAGCGAGTTACCTGGTGACCGGCGGCCTGGGTGGCTTTGGGCTAAGGACAGCCCAGTGGCTGGTAGACAAAGGGGCACGCCAACTGATTCTGCTCAGCCGCAGCGGCGCCGCCAGCGAAGAGGCCCAAGCCGCAGTAGCCGCTTTTGAGCAGCAAGGCGTAAAAGTACTCGCCGCCGCCTGCGATATCACCGACCGCGCCGCGCTGGCCGAAGTACTTGCGCGTGTTAAGGGTGAACTCGCTCCGTTGCGCGGTATTGTGCACGCCGCCACGGTGATTGACGACGGCTTGATTCGCAACCTGGATGCCGAACGCATTCAAAAAGTGCTAGCGCCCAAAATCGATGGTGCTCGCCATCTCGACGCGCTTACCCGCGATGCCGAGCTGGACTTCTTCGTGCTCTACTCATCGGCGACCACGCTGTTCGGCAACCCTGGCCAGGCCAATTACGTAGCTGCCAACCACTGGCTGGAAGCGTTTGCCGCCAACCGCCGTGCGGCGGGATTACCCGCGACCTGCGTGCGCTGGGGTGCGATTGAAGATGTCGGCTTCCTGGCCCGCAACACCCGCACCCGGGATGCCCTGCAGGAGCGTTTAGGTGGTTCCGCGCTACGCTCGGACGACGCGCTAAACGTGCTCGAACAGATGCTGCTAGCCCCAGGGCCAAGCCTGGGTGTACTGGAACTGGAGTGGGGCGCGCTTGCCCGCTTCCTGCCCACCGCTGAAGCGCCACGCTTTAACGAAATTGCCCGCACCAGCGATGACGACGGCAGCGTCGATGCCGACGACGATATCCGCGCTCTGTTGGCCGACCTCTCCCCTGAGGAGCTGCACAGCGCGGTAACCGACTTGCTGCGCGCCGAACTGGCTAGCATCTTGTTGATTGACGAAGAGAAGCTCGATATTCACCGTTCGGTCTACGACATGGGCTTTGACTCGCTGATGGGGGTTGAGCTAATGACCGCTATCGAGAACCGTTTGGGTGTACAGGTGTCTGTCATGGTGCTCAGCGAAGCATCGACGCTGGACAAACTGGCGAGCGTGCTGATTCAGAAAATGCATCAGCACGATGATGTTGAAGACGCCCCGCAAGATGCGATAGCCTCGCTGGCCGCACAGCATGGCACTGAAGGGTTCACCGCTGAGCCTACGTCCGCTTCCTCATCACCCGCGACCGAGACACCATGACAGCCAAGCGCTCTGAATTGAAACAGCAACTTCTGCAACAAGCACGCAAGCGCACCGCACCGCGTGCTCCCGGCGCTGCCGCTCACTCCGCCAATGGGCAAGGGGCTGAGCAGCGCACGGTGCCCGAGCGTTTTACTCGCTTTGATGCCCAGCCCGGCTATCAGCAAATTGCCATGATGCGACAGGCCGCCGATCAATTAGGTTTGGTCGACCCGTTTTTCAAGGTGCACGAAGGCACCGCCGGGGCGACCAGCATGATCAACGGCAAAAACTGTATCAACTTTGCCAGCTACAACTATCTTGGCTTCTCAGGCGACCCGCGCATTAATCAGGCCGCCTGCGATGCCGTGGCCCATTACGGCACGTCAGTCTCCGCCAGCCGCGTGGTCTCCGGCGAACGGCCTATTCACCAAGAGTTCGAACAGGCCCTGGCCGATGCCTATGACGTGGAAGACGCCGTGGTGTTTGTCAGCGGTCACGCTACTAATGTTTCGACGCTGGGTTACCTGCTAGGCCCCAAAGACTTAGTGCTGCACGACGAGTATATCCACAACAGCTCGTTAGTCGGCGCGCAGCTCTCCGGCGCCAAACGCATGTCGTTTAGCCATAACGATCCTGAGGCGCTAGAAACTTTATTGGCACGCCATCGGCATCAGTTTGAACGCGTGCTAGTGGTGATCGAAGGCCTCTACAGCATGGATGGCGACATCCCTGAGCTACCGCGTTTTATCGAGCTCAAGCAGCGCTACCAGTCATGGCTAATGGTCGATGAAGCCCACTCATTTGGCGTGATGGGCGACACCGGCCTGGGGCTTCGCGAGCATTTTGATATCGACCCGCGCGACGTGGATATATGGATGGGCACCATGAGCAAAGCCATGGCTGGCTGCGGCGGCTATATCGCCGGTAGCAAACCGCTGGTGGAAACGCTGCGCTATCTGGCGCCCGGCTTTCTCTACAGTGTCGGCATGCCCGCCCAAGTCGCGGCACCTTCGTTACTAGCCCTGCAACTAATGCAGAAAGAGCCGGAAAGGGTTCAGCGACTGCATGCCATTTCACGCTACTTCCTAGAACAAGCCACCGCCCGCGGGCTAGATACCGGCAAAAGCATCGGCGCCGCGGTCGTGCCAGTGATTATTGGCAGCTCCGCGGCAGCCGCCCGGCTCTCCAACGAATTGTTAGAACAACAGATTAACGTACAGCCAATCCTGCACCCGGCGGTACCCGAAAAAAGCGCACGGTTACGCTTTTTTCTATCCTGTGATCACACCCAAGCATACATTGACCAAACGCTTGATGCGCTCACCGCACTGCTGCCATAGTTTTATAATGCACTTTTAGACACAAGGATGATGGCATGGACGTTCACAACGACCAGGAAAGTGCAGCAACGCCCGCTTGGTACGTTATTCAGTGCAAAGGGGGCGAATCATTTCGCGCCGCCGAACACCTCGCTAACCAGGGTTACGAGGTGTTTCATCCGGTGCTGGATAGCCAACGCAAGCGCCAGGGTAAGCTCACCACGGTGACCGAACCGTTGTTCCCGTACTACTTATTTATCTATTTAGATCAATTGGTCAGCAACTGGCGGCCGATTCGCTCCACCCGCGGTGTGCTGCGCCTGCTTACCTTCGGCGACAGGCCCGTCGCCGTGCCCGCGCAGCTCGTCGAAACCCTGCGCGCCCAGCCGTACCGACAGGAAGGCATTCACAGCTACTTCAGCGCTGGCGAAAAAGTCACCATCACCGACGGCCCCTTCAAAGACCTCGAAGCCATCTTCACCCGCTGCAAAGGCGAAGAACGCGCCATCGTGCTGCTTAATGTACTTAATCGGCCGCAGCATTTAGACCTGCCACTAGAAGCCATAAGCAAATCGTAGCGCGGCGGAACGACGCCCAATGGCATCCAGCCATCTTCGTCTACACAAGCTAACCCCGACGCTGCTTTCGCGGGTGCACTTACGCCGCGCAACGAAACCCACTCTCAATTCACTGCTCACCCTTCACATCAATGATTTTTCAATGTGATCCAGCGCCGCTGGCGTTGGCTATCCAGCCCTGCTTCCAGCAAGACCATTGAGCGCAGGGCATCTTCAACGCTTACCGGTAACGCCGCCTTATCGCGGATAGCGGCGGCGATGCCTTGATAATACGCCAAGTAATCGCCCGGCAGCGTTGGAAGCTCACGACGCACCAGCGGGGCGTTTTCACCCTCCCCATCACGCAGCGTTAAAGTGCCGTGCTGAGTATCTTCACCCCATTGAGAGGTCGGCATTTCGCCAGCTTTCAAGCGATCCTCTTGGGGATCTAAGCCGTATTTTATGAAGCTACCTTGGGTGCCATTAATCCGAAAGCGCGGCGTCGGTTCGGCGATCAGCGTGCCCGCTGCCAGGGTAACGCGAAAGCTTTCATAATCGAGCAGCGCTAGAAAATCATCGTCAGCCGCTGCACCTTCGCGCCGCGAATTGAGCTCCAGCAGAATGGCGTGGGGCATGCCAAACAGCTCGCAGGCTTGATCTAAGAGGTGTGGTCCCAGGTCGTACCAGATGCCGCCACCAGGCGTGGCCTTCTCGCGCCAACGGTCGCGAACTTCTGGGCGGAAGCGATCAAAGTGCGACTCAAAATCCACTAACCGCCCTAACGTCCCCGCCTCCAGCAGGTCTTTAACGGTCAGAAAATCGCTGTCCCAACGGCGATTATGAAACACCGATAACAAGCACTCCTTGTCAGCCGCTAATTTTTTGAGCAACTTCCCCTCTGACAGCGTGACCGTAAACGGCTTATCAACCACCACATGCTTGCCCGCCGAGAGGGCCGCTTTGGCAATAGAAAAGTGCGTATCGTTTGGGGTTGGGATAACAATCAAATCAATATCAGGGCGCTGGCATAACGCTAATGCCTGACTCTCCACCTCAACACTAGCCAGTGCTGGCTGCAGCTTAGCAGCATCGCTGGAGGATACCGCCACCAAATCCAGGCCTTCCGTGGCCTGGATCAGCGGTGCGTGGAAGGTTTGGCTAGCGAAACCGTAGCCAACTAATCCAACGTTTATAATCGCCTTCATTTGATTCCTTACTCGGATTGTTGCGAATGTCGATTGCGTGTATCAGCTGCGAGTATCAATCGAGCTTGCTTAGATCCCGAACCGCCCCTTTGTCGGCGGAGGTCGCCAATAGGGCATAGGCTTTAAGCGCTGGAGTAATCTTACGGGGGCGCTGTTCAACTGGCTTCCAGGCAGTGACACCTTTGGCATCCATCGCTTCGCGGCGAGCCGCCAGCTCAGCGTCGGTCAGTTTGACGTTGATCGCCCGGTTGGGGATATCGATACGGATCAGGTCACCCTGCTCAATCAATCCAATCGCGCCACCCGCTGCGGCTTCCGGGGAGACATGGCCAATGGAGAGCCCTGAAGTGCCCCCCGAGAAGCGCCCATCGGTCAGCAGCGCGCAGGCTTTGCCTAGCCCTTTGGATTTGAGATAAGAGGTCGGGTAGAGCATCTCCTGCATGCCGGGGCCGCCTTTGGGACCTTCGTAGCGAATCACTACCACATCGCCCTCTTTGACCTTATCCGCCAGCACATCGGCAACGGCCTGATCCTGGGACTCCACCACATGGGCGGGGCCTTCAAACACCAGGATCGAGTCATCGACACCGGCGGTTTTGACCACGCAGCCATCCAGCGCGATATTGCCGTAAAGCACCGCTAAGCCGCCCTGCTGTGAGAAGGCGTGTTCAAGGTCGCGAATACAGCCGGTAGCGCGGTCGCCATCCAGGCTCGGCCAGCGAGCGCTTTGGGAAAACGCCGTTTGGGTGGGAATGCCGCCCGGCCCGGCTTTAAAGAACTCGACCACTTCAGCGCTTGGCGAGCGCATGATGTCCCACTCATCCAGTGCGGCTTTCAGGCTATCGCCATACACGGTGGGCACCGAGGTATCCAGCACCCGGGCACGATCCAGCTCACCGAGAATGGCCATAATGCCGCCGGCCCGGTGAACGTCTTCGATATGATACTTCTGGGTATTGGGCGCCACTTTACATAGTTGAGGCACTTCACGGGAGAGGCGGTCGATATCCGACATGGTAAAGTCCACCTCGGCTTCCTGGGCCGCCGCCAGGAAGTGCAGGATAGTGTTGGTCGAGCCGCCCATGGCGATATCCAGGGTCATGGCATTTTTAAACGCCGCCTTGGAGGCAATGGCGCGGGGCAGCAGGTGCGCCTCATCGCCTTCGTAGTAGCGCTTGGCCAGCTCAACAATGCGATGCCCCGCGGTTTCAAACAGGCGGCGGCGATCCGAGTGGGTGGCCAGCACCGTGCCGTTGCCCGGTAACGCCAAGCCCAGCGCTTCAGTCAGGCAGTTCATTGAGTTGGCGGTAAACATACCCGAACAGCTGCCGCAGGTGGGGCAGGCGCTGCGCTCGACTTCCGCCAAGGTCTCATCGTCTACGCTGTCGTCAGCGGCCATGACCATGGCATCGACGAGGTCCAGCCCATGGTTAAGCAGCTTGGTTTTACCCGCTTCCATGGGGCCGCCGGAAACAAAGATAACCGGGATATTGAGGCGCAGAGCCGCCATCAGCATCCCAGGGGTGATTTTGTCGCAGTTGGAAATACACACCAGCGCATCGGCGCAGTGGGCGTTGCACATATACTCGACGCTGTCGGCGATCAGATCGCGGCTGGGCAGTGAGTAGAGCATGCCGTCGTGGCCCATGGCGATGCCATCGTCCACCGCGATGGTATTAAACTCTTTGGCAACACCACCGGCTTTCTCAATCTCACGCGCCACCAGCTGACCCATATCTTTTAAGTGAACATGGCCCGGCACAAACTGGGTAAAGGAGTTGGCGACCGCAATAATCGGTTTTTGAAAGTCGCCGTCCTGCATACCCGTGGCACGCCACAGGGCGCGGGCACCGGCCATATTGCGGCCAGCGGTGGTAGTACGTGAACGATACTCTGGCATGACGTCCTCTACTTTTTACTGTCTATTATTTATCAGCCCACAGCATAAAAGGCCGTGGACTGGAGTAAATCCAACGGCCTTAGATTGTGGCATGAGCGTTGTGTAGAGACTAGGCTCAGGCGGAAAAGTCAGCGAGTGCGGGTAAGTGCCGTTAAGTCAGTGGTAAACGCTTTTGGTCATCAGTTTAGAAACCAAGCGTATGCCCCATGTGACTGGCGCTGGATAGCGAATACCCCCGCCTTCTAAAGCGAGCTGGGAGTGGTGAGCCTTGTCAGTCGCGATTTGATGTAGTATCGCCCGTGACCGCGTATCGCCAACGGGCAACGACTTTTGATGCGCTTCTAAGTGCTGCCCCGCCTGCTCTTCGACTGCGGCAATAACCCCCAAACTAATGCGATCACTGACGGCCCCAGTGGCGGCACCGATGCCAAACGAGGTTACATAAAAAAGCGGATTTAAGTAGCTTGTTCGGCTATGCAGCTGCCCTAAGCGCTCGCTACACCAGGCAAGATGATCAAACTCTTCCAGCGCCGACTGCTCCATCTGCTTACGCACATGAGGAAGTTTAGCCATCACGCTCTGGCCTTGATAAAGCGCTTGGGCACACACCTCGCCAGTATGGCTAGTTCGCATCAAACCCGCTGCGTGACGCCGCTCTTGATCATCTAGTACGCCTTCAGCCACGCCGTCGGCTGGGTTAGTACGCTGCGAACTGGCAGCCTGCGGCATCAAGGTGCGCAAAACGCTATCAAACTGATGAATTAAACGGTCTGCACGGCTCTGTTGACGATCCATGGCAACACTCCCTGGCTTTGCAATAACAGCGCAATAACGGTGCAATAACGCTCTGCTTAGCTCAACCGGCAGGCCAAGTGAATGCGCGTCCACCCATTAAATGCATATGAATATGGTAGACCGTTTGCCCGCCTAATTCGTTGCAGTTCATCACAACGCGGTAGCCGTCTTCAGCAAAACCCTGCTCTCGTGCAAGCTTTGCGGCGGTATACTGGAGCCGCCCTACAGTGGCAAGATCCGTTTCTTCAATATCGTTTAACGTCGCTATATGCTTTTTAGGAATGATTAACTGATGCGTTGGCGCCTGAGGACCTATGTCATTAAACGCCAATACGTGGTCATCTTCGTAGACGATATCAGCAGGAATTTCACGCTTGATGATTTTGCAAAATAGACAATCCATACAGCACTCCTTGATTTTTGCGGCGCATATTTCTCGCCATGTTCAGCGAAAGCGCCGCTGAGCTAGCAAATGGCGAACCAATGGGGCCAGGATCAACTCCATTGCCAGAGACATTCGCGCACCCGGCACGACCAGCGTATGCGGGCGGGTCATAAACGCATCTTTGATCATTGCTAGCAGCCAGGGGAAGTCAACGGTAGAGGGATCCCGAAAGCGAATGACCACAAACGACTCGGCGTCGGTAGGAATATCCTGCACTTCAAAGGGGTTGGACGTATCCACGGTAGGCACACGCTGAAAGTTGATATGCGTTCGTGAAAACTGCGGCTGGATATAGCGCACATAGTCATCCATTCGACCCAAAATGGTATCAATCACCGCTTCCTGTGAATAACCGCGCAGCTTGGTATCACGGTCAATTTTTTGAATCCACTCAAGGTTCATGGTCGGCGCCACGCCTACCAATAAATCTACATGGCGAGCAATGTCATACTCTTCGGTGACCAGGCCTCCGTGCAAACCCTCGTAGAACAGCAGATCAGTGCCACATGGCAGCGACTGCCACTCGGTAAAAGTACCTACCCGGTAACTCGCTTCAATTTTCTGCTTATCTTCAGCATGAATATAGTGCCGAAACGTGCCCGACCCATGCTCGCCATACTCATTGAACAGGCCTTCCAGGCGGTCCAGCAAGTTAGCTTCAACGGCAAAATGGGAAAGCTCGTTTTTACGCTCTGGCTCTTCACGAAAGATACGGTGCAGATCATCGCGGGTATAGCGGTGAAAGGCATCGCCATCAACAACAGCGGCGTGTACATCTTCACGCAGAAACATGCGCTCAAAACTGCGCCGAACGGTGGTAGTACCTGCACCCGAGGAACCGGTTACCGCAATAATCGGATACTCCCGTGACATCAGCCACTCCTCGCGTAAACAAGCGCTTGTTGAATCTGCTCCGTCACCTCAATAGGACGGCCCGAGGCAACATCAATCAACAGTTGATTAACTCGGGCGGTGGCAACTATCTGCTCGGTCTCTGCCTGATATATACGCTGATAAACCGTCAACGCTTTACCTTGCGGCTCAGGGACGGCGGTCGCAATGATGAGTGCATCGGGCCAGCGCGCTTCACTTTGATACTGCACTGCAAGATCGGCGACTAGCGTTGGGTATCCGTGCATATCCCACTCAGACAGGCCCAGTGCGGCAAAGGCTTGAATACGCGCCTCATGGAGCAGCGATACCAGCGCATCATGCCCCAAGTGGCGGCCATAGTTCATATCGGTTACCCGCACCGCCAAAGGATGACGATGAATAATCGCTTCAGCAGGAAATTCCAGCTTGACACGTTCCATACTTGGCTCCTCGTCGGTGGTAATGGGATTAACCTAGGCTCAGCCCTCGCGGGCAATCGCCCGGAAGGCGATATCACGCCGGTACTCAACACCGGCCCATTGGATAGCGCTAACACCTTGGTAGGCTTGCTGCTGAGCCTCTGAAACGCTGTTGCCCAGCGCGGTCACACACAGCACACGCCCACCGGCCGTAGTGACCTCACCCTGAACGTTTTGCGCCGTACCGGCATGAAACACCTTACAACCGGTCTGCTCAGCGTTAGCGATACCGTGTATCACATCACCTTTGCGGTAGCTGCCGGGATAGCCACCAGCAGCCAGAACCACACCCACCGCCGCGCGGGAATCCCACTCACACTGCTGCCCAGCCAACTTGCCCTCAGCGCCGGCTAAACACAGCTCTGCCAAATCAGACGTTAGCCGCAGCATAATAGGCTGGGTTTCTGGATCGCCGAAACGGCAGTTGTACTCTATAACGCGAGGGTTGCCCGCCGCATCTATCATCAAACCTGCGTATAAAAAGCCCGTGTAAGCATTGCCTTCTGCGGCCATACCCTGCACGGTGGGCAGAATCACCTGCTCCATTATGCGTGCATCAATGTCGGGCGTGACGACGGGTGCGGGTGAGTAAGCCCCCATACCACCGGTGTTGGGGCCGGTATCACCATCGTAGGCACGCTTATGATCCTGGCTGGTCGCCATAGGCACGACATTTTTACCGTCCACCATGACGATGAAACTCGCTTCTTCGCCTTCCAGAAACTCTTCAATCACCACGCGAGCCCCAGCGCCGCCAAACGCATTGGCTTCCAGCATATCGCGAATGGCAGCCTCGGCTTCGGCTTCACTGAGCGCCACAATCACGCCTTTGCCAGCGGCAAGCCCATCGGCTTTGATCACGATCGGCGCGCCCATTTTGCGTAAGTAAGCAAGCGCAGGGTCTACTTCGGTAAACGTTTGGTAATCAGCCGAAGGAATATCATGGCGCGCCAAGAAGTCCTTGGTGAATGACTTAGAGCCTTCCAATTGGGCGGCCGCCTGGGTAGGCCCAAAAATAGTTAAACCAGCCACCTGAAAGCGGTCAACAACACCGTCCACCAAGGGGGCTTCTGGCCCTACCACAGTGAGGCCAATTTGCTCGTCGCGGGCAAAAGCGACCAAGCCGTCTAAATCCGTTGCATCAATCGCCACATTGGTTAGCTTCGCCTCTGTCGCAGTACCGGCGTTGCCGGGGGCGACAAATACTTGCTCAACCTGGTTAGACTGCGCCAACTTCCAAGCCAGGGCGTGCTCACGACCACCGCCGCCTATCATCAAAACCTTCATGTGCATCCTTCTTAAACGGGAGAGCATTTATCGGCGGCATTATGCCACAGCGCAGCACCAAGTGGCGTTAGGAGGTTTTGTCCTGTTTGCCTTTATTGACGTTGTCAGCAGCGCCGTCACTAGCCGTGTCGGGGCTATCTGCTTCTTGCTCACCCCCACCATCGGACTCATCAGCTTGCCCAGGCTGGTTCAAGGTGTTTTGCCAAAAGCGCCTGTTCTCTTCGGCCAGTTCGCGCATAAACTCCAGAGGCGTGTTACGCATCGCCTGCTTCCATTGGCTTTGTAGACGCTTTTGCTGTTCCAACATCAGCTGAGTGCCTTGCTCCAGGTAACGCGACAATGGCAGTGGTGATGTCATGTCGTAGACCCGGATTAACTGCGCCAGCAGATCGTTCGAAAACACTTCAGCCTCACTGTCCGCCTGCTCCTGCTCAATGATGATGGAAAGCAGGATAGTTCGCGTCAGGTCTTCACCGCTTTTGGCATCTTCAACCCGAAACGACTCTTCTTCGATAATCAAATGGCGCAAGTCTTCCAGCGTTACATAACGACTCTGCTGGGTATCATATAACCTGCGATTAGCATATTTGCGAATTACGCGCACGGCGCATCTCCTTAAACGCGATGGGGGCTTTTATTGCCGTTACTGGTATTGTGCCTGCAACACGCATCCATGCAAGCCACCTTGATAGTTTCGCTAGCCGCGTTGCACCTATTCTTTGACCAATAGACCTTCATTATGAATTTAATTCTGCTTGATCCTCATGATCTCACCAACGATGGTCATGTCTGCATTACCGACCCACGTCGGTTGATTCATCTACGTGATGTGCATCGTTCAGCGCCTGGCGACCTTATGACCGTCGGTGTACAGGGCGGCGCCATGGGCAAAGCACTGCTGACCGAGCTCACCGCCGAACACGCTACTTTCAAGCTGGAAAACCTTGATGAGCCACCGCCACCGTCATTACCCGTGCATCTGGTTTTAGCCCTTCCCCGGCCGCGGATGTTGGCACGCACGTTAGAGCACGTAACGGCATTAGGGGTAAAAGAGATCACTCTTCTGCATACCAAACGAGTAGAAAAAAGCTACTGGCAATCGCCTGAGTTACGCGCCGATAAAATTCATCAGCACTTGATATTAGGCCTTGAGCAAGCGCGCGATACGCAACTACCTAGCGTGACGTTAAGCAAAGGGTTCCGGCCTTTTCTAGAGCAGCAGTTACCCGGCTTACTTAGCCACCGCCGCGGACTACTCGCCCACCCTGGCATGCCCAATGCCTGCCCCAGGAACGTCAGTGAACCGACCTTATTATTGGTCGGGCCAGAAGGGGGATTTATCACTTGGGAGGTCGAACAGCTAATTGAGGCAGGCTGTGAGGGGATGCACATGGGCCCGCGAATTTTACGCGTCGAAACAGCCGTGACCGCCCTGCTATCACGGCTGTTTTAGGACTGATCATCTGTTGGGTCGTGAGGTACAAGTTCTGCATCTTCACCGCACTCGGGTTTTTGCAAGAACGTGTTGCGCACATCCAGCAAGCCAAGGTGGCTAATCGTGCGGCGACCTAGCAGCAACGGATAATTCATCTCTTCGCGATCGCGCAGGCTGAACTGCTCCTCATAGATGGTATCGCCCATGCAGACTTCTAACAGCACCACCGGGCGCTCGTCGCGCCCACCAGCACCCCGCACAGCCAGCTCGCGATATAGCGGGCGCTCAATTTCGTCGCTAAACACTTCGCCACTATCTTGATCCTCAAGCTTCAAACGAAAGCGCACCCACTCTTCGTCATCTTGCTCGAAAAGCTCAATATCCCGCGCATCTAACGAAGATGTTAGCGCTCCACTATCTAGCTTGGCCTTAACCTCTATATCCCAGGATTGTAAGATCGCCTTTTCAACCCAACCGAAGGCTTTGTTATCGTCTGCTATCGCCATGGAAGCCGATAGCAAGGTACCCATGACCACGCTGCCTAACAACATTTTACCCATAAAATGCATAGCATTATCCTTGGTAAAGTAACAAGAGCCAGCCAATGCGGCTTACTCTGAACGACGGCGAAGCCGTTCAAGCAGCTCTTGTGTCGCAAACCCATCCGGTATTAACCCTTGATCACGCTGAAAGTTCCGCAACCCCTGACGGGTGTTCGGGCCCATCACGCCATCAGCACCGCCCACCGAGTACCCAACCCGGTTTAATCCTCGCTGCAGCTCTTGAACGTCGTCACGAGTAAGCGGTGCTTTATCACGCGGCCATGCGTGCTGAATACCAGCACGCTGGGCAATGGCATCCGCTAACGTCGCTACGGCCAGCGCATAACTGGTGGCATTGTTATAGCGTAAAATGGCGCGAAAATTAGCGCCGACCAAGAAGGCAGGCCCCTCAGCGCCAGCCGGAACAACAATCGCGGCACTGTCGAAATCTGGCAACTCGCCCTGCTGTGCGTGCACGCCTTGTTGACGCCAATCGGCACTGCTGCGTCGTTCGGTTTGAGCATAATCAAACCCTTGCGGCAAACGCACCTCGACGCCCCACGGCTGGCCGGTTTGCCAACCCGCGTTGTCCAGATAGTTAGCCGTCGACGCCATCACATCAGGAATACTACCCCAGATATCGCGACGACCATCGCCGTCACCATCCACTGCGTAGGCTTCAAAGCTGCTGGGAATAAATTGAGTATGGCCCATTGCCCCGGCCCATGACCCTTTCATCTGTTCTGCGGCGATATCGCCTTCATCAATAATGCGCAGCGCAGCAAGCAGCTCACCCTGGGCAAAATCACGCCGCCGCCCATCGTAAGCCAAGGTGGCAAGGGACTCTAACGTTGAAAAATCACCGAAATTGCTGCCGTAGTTACTTTCGATGCCCCAGATAGCGACAATAATTTCAGCCGGCACGCCGAAACGCTGCTGCATTTGCAGCGCCGTATCGCGATGATCGGCAAATTTTTCCCGCCCGGTAGTAATGCGAGTCGATGAGACGGCAGTATCGAGATACTCCCAGATAGGCCGTACAAACTCAGGCTGAAAACCATCGAGTTCAATCACACGCTCGCGATAACGAATGCCATCGAGGGCACTGCTCAGCGTCGCTTCGCTAACCCCTTGACCCATAGCGTACTGGCGAAATTCAGCAAGCCACTGCTGAAAATTAGCATAGCTAATGTCAGTAGCCGCCTGGGTGTCCACTTCACTCATCAATTGAGAATTGGCCAACACCGCCCCACTTATAAAAGGAGTGCTTAGCGCCGCGATTAATGAGGCGTATAAAAAGGGACGAACACGCCGCCCAGCAGAGAGGTTTCGAGACATCGTTTACTTCCTTAAGCAGTCCTTAGCATGCCTGGGATGATGGCCTAGAAAAGTGACAGTTACCAGCCTTCACGATGGGTCAGCAGTATTGATTATTTAATCTCATCTGCTTTTAGCAGACTGCTCAGCCTTGTTATCCAGATCTGACCACCATGCTTGGCGCACAACAAAAAAACCACTCGTAGGTGGCTCAATAGCGCTTTCCGCTGCTTACCATTTCGTGAGGTTTAATCAGGATCGTTCTTACGGGGCTGGCGCTTAGCGTTTTCCTGGGTTTCCAGACCACTCTTCAATTCGTGCGTTAACGGATCATAGTTAGGGCGTAACTCGTCCTTTACGGTACCGCTCCACAGCTTAGAGCCAACAAAGTATCCGGCGCGGCCAATCACATGGGCGGCCACAGGAGCAGTCATCAGAATAAACACAATGATGGCGAATGAACGGGCAACAATACCCACCTCAGCAAAATGCATTGCTGCCGCCAGCATAATTAAGATGACACCTAGCGCTGCGGCCTTAGTGGTGGCGTGCATGCGCGTTAGCAGATCTGGCAAACGCAGCAGACCCACTGAAGCCAGCAACATAAACAGGGCGCCACCCAAAATTAACGTGCCTTTGATCACATCAATCATCACGCGGGCCACCTCTTTCCAAAAAGCGCGCAAACGCAATGGCCGCCAAGAAACCCATTAACGCGACCACGATAGCGGCATCCAGAAAACTGGCGACATCTGACTTGATGGCATAGACCCCAACTAACCCCACAACCGTCGTCGAAAACAACTCTAAAGCCACGACGCGGTCAGGCAAGCTAGGGCCGCGTACTACACGCACAAAGGTGAGAATAAGCGCCAGGCTCATAATGACCTGGCTAATGAGAATAACGGTATCCATTAGCGAAACAGCTCCAAAGCTCTGTGCTCCATCTCTTTCAAGTTACGCCGCAGATCCTCTTCATTGTCTAAAAACATCGCATGGATATACAGCACCTTACGGTCATCAGACACATCCAGGCTGAGCGTTCCAGGGGTGAGAGAGATTAAATTGGCGACCATAGTGATTTCGATTTCAGTGCGAGCAGAAAGCGGCATCGCAATGACACCTGGCTTCATGTGCCAGGGCGGAGTCACAATATCAAAAGCAACGCGTAGGTTAGCTTGGATCAGTTCTTTAAGAAAAAAAATGATGAAGCCCAAAAAGCGCGGCACGCGGGCTGGATAGCCCTTTAAGGAGTCGAGCTGTGGCTCGATCAATATCAAAGTGATATAGCCAAATATCAAACCGACAAGGAGATTTAACCCGCTAAAGTCACCGCTCAATAGTACCCAGGCAAGCCCCAACAGAAGATTCCAAATAGCACCGGTCATGGCATTTCCTCCCCGGCGTCAGCGTCAGCCTCAGCTTCTTCCTGTGTGACCGCAGTTGGTTCAAGTAGCACCTCTTCAGCACTGGCTGAAGCGCCCAACACGGCTTCGATATACCCGCGAGGCTCAAGCAACTGATCACCAATGTCCATCATTACCCACATGATCGGCTCGGCAAGCACACCGATGAGCAGTGATGAGAGCGCCAATACCATGACAGGTGAATACATCATCCACAGGCTTGGCTTTAACAACCGACCGTCATCGCCAGTTGGTGTAGCGGTTTCTGGCACTAGATTATCTTCCGGCAGAGACTTCCAGAACACTTCATTCCAAATTTTCACCATGGAGTAGAGCGTCATTAGTCCCACTGCTAGCGCAAACCCTGTGACCACATAGGCTTCTGCTTCTATACCGGCACGCACAATCACAAACTTGGCAAAAAAGCCCGACAGCGGCGGTATACCGGCCAACGAGAAGGCCGAGATAAAGAACGCAACGGCCAACCAGGGGCGCTCACGATATAACCCCCCCATTTTTTTCAGCTGGTAGGTGCCCTGCAAACGATGGGTAATACCACTAATTAAGAAAAGGTTCGTTTTCACCACCATATTGTGCACGATGGCAAACACACCGCCTGCTATGGCCAGAGGCGTATAAATGGCTAACCCGAGGATCATATAGCCAATTTGGCTAACGATATGGAACGACAAAATGCGCCTGAACTCATACTGAGCCGCAGCACCCAACACACCCGTGACCATGGTAAACACCGCGCCCCAAAGCATAATGTCCTGGAGGTAGCCCATGGTTTGATCAAATATTAGCGTGAAGACACGAAACATTGCATACACGCCGACCTTGGTAAGTAGCCCAGCAAACAGGGCCGAAACGGCGACCGGTGGGGTGTGATAAGACGCTGGCAGCCAGAAGAACAGCGGGAAAGCCGCCGCTTTAATTCCAAACGCGACCATAAACATGACCGCCAGCACTTCGATCATCCCCGTGTGCTCTGCTTCATCCATGCGCAGGGCAATATCGGCCATGTTAAGCGTACCCACCATGCCGTAGAGCAGACCCACCGCACTCAGGAAAATAACCGATGCCAGCAGGTTCAAGGTAACGTACTTAATCGCCCCTTCCATCTGCGCCCGTTCGCCGCCTAGGATCAACAGCGCAAACGAAGCCACCAGCATTACCTCAAACCATACATAGAGGTTAAAGAGATCACCGGTCAAAAAGGCGCCCATCACCCCGGCGAGCAGCAGGTGCATTAACGGATAATAACCAAATTTTTCATGACCGCGACCCGTGGTAGCCAATGAGTAGATACCCATCGCCAAGCCGATAATCGCCGTCATCAGCACCATTACCGCACTCAACAGATCGGCAATTAAGGTAATGCCGAAGGGAGCCGGCCAGCTACCCATCTGCATGGTGACGTAGCCTTCCGACAGCGTCGTGGCAAACAGCCATAGGCTAACAATCAATAGCGCAGCATTACCTGCCACCGCCATAAAGCGCTGCATAGGCCGCGAGCGCCAAAACAATATTGAGATTGCCCCTGATAGCAAGGGTAAGAGGACGGGAAGAGCAACTTCAGGCCTCACGTATCAGTATCCTTCATCTTATCGAGATCATCGGCCTTAACCACTTCGTAGGCGCGTCGAATCAACACCACCGCAAATGCCAGCACCCCAAAGGCAATCACGATAGCCGTCAGCACGACGGCTTGAGGAAGTGGGTCAGCGACCCCACTGGGTGGCTGCATCATGCCTTCTGCAATTAGCGGCGGTGCGCCCCGGGTCATCCCCGCGGTGGTAAAAATCAGCAAATTAGCGGCGTTGGAAAGCAGCATTAATCCAATCACCAGCTTAACGATAGAGCGGCGCAGCATCATAAAAATAGCCGTCGCGTACATCAAGCCAATCGCTAGTGCCATTAATGGTTCCATACTGAGCCTCCCATTAACTCAAGATTCATCCTTGTCGACCTCCATAAGCGTCATCACCATGCCAATAACAGAACCCAGCACGGCAAAATACACGCCAATATCAAAAATCAGCGGCGTTGACGCTTTAAAGTCGATAATCGGAATGGTCCACCACTGAGCCGTCAAAAACGGCTGGCCCATAAACCAAGCAGGCATCACCGATATCATCCCTAGCAGCAGGCCAATTCCAATCAGGTCGCGGGGGTCGACCATGCGCAGCACTTCTTTGGTGGCGCTTACCCCGAAGGCAAATAGGTAGAGCGTAAATGCCCCCGCCGCCACCAGGCCTGCAATAAACCCGCCGCCGGGCTCGTCGTGCCCGCGGAGCAGCAGAAAAACAGAAAACAGCAGCTGCAGTGGCATTAAAAAGCGTGCGGCCGTATTAAGAATAATCGTGCCTGACTTAACCATCGTAAGGCTCCTTGTTCGTCACTTTACTGCTCTCGACGCTCTTGCTATCACCACTCTCGCTATGCCGAGTATCGCCATGACGCAACCGGAGCATGGCGATAACGCCAATCGCGGCGAGTGCCAGTACAAACATTTCACCTAAGGTATCCAGGGCACGGTAGTCCACCAAAATAACGTTGACGATGTTGCGCCCATGCGCCAATGGCGCACTGTTCTCAATCATGTAGGTCGAAATCGGCTCAAACTGCTGAATACTCCAGGAGGTCATAATCAACAGGCAGATCAAAATGCCCATCATGGCGGCCACCGAGCCATCGCGTATCCGTTCCAGGCTGGTGGAGAGATGTGAAAACCTTGGTAACCGAAACAGCACCAGCACCAGTAAAATAACCGTTAAGGTTTCCACCAGCAGCTGGGTAATTGCCAAATCAGGCGCACTAAACAGAATAAAAATAAGGGCGATAGAGAAGCCCATCACCCCCACTGAAACCACTGCCCCAAGACGCGAGCGAGTAATGGTCGCAAACAGCGCCCCCATTGCCATGGTGCCAGCCACTACCACCTCGTGAAAACGCACATCCAAATCAAAGGCAAACTGAGGCGAATGGCGTAACAAGATGGAGTTACCAATGAGCGCGATGAGCGCGATGAGCATTACCAAAATGTAGTTACGCATGTACCCATTCTGCAGTATCCGCGTTTGCCACTCAGAAAAATGGACGATGCCGTTCATCAAGCTTTCATAACCTGCCTCAGGGCCATGGCGCATGACAGGCGCTAATACGGAAAGCTTGGCACGTACGCTGTCCCAGTGTTTAAACAACAAGAAGCCTAAGCCAAGGCTGACAATCGACATTATCAAAGCGACGTTGATGCCATACCAAAGCGATAGTGCGACCTCCAGCGTTTGGCCAGCCACAGACGTGGCGGCGGCGGTCAGTAGCGCGTCGGCTCCCAGCATGGCGGGCAGCAACCCCAACAGCAGCGATCCCAAAGCCAACAGCGCCGGCCCCACCAACATGCTTCGCGGCGCTTCATGAGGCTCATGAGGGGTGTGGTGGCGCTTACCATAGAAGGGGCGCAGCGCAATAATAAAGGCCGCCGCGATCGTTAAGATGGAAGCAACAAAGGCAAACAGTACCAGTAACGTCCGGAAGCTATCGGCGCCTAATACCGACTCAAGCATCAACTCCTTGCCGATAAAACCAAATAGCGGCGGCACACCCGCAAGGGAGAGTGACGCTACCAACGCGATAGTAGCGGTAACTGGCATCAACTTGCGCAGCCCACCCATCTGCGTCACATCTTTGGTGCCGGTCTCGTGGTCGAGAATACCGGCGACCATAAATAGCGCCCCTTTATACAGCGAGTGCGCCAGCAGGAAGGTAACAAAGGCGGTCATCGCATACTCAGTACCAATACCCAGTAGCATCGTCAACGTGCCCAACGCCATAATGGTCGAATAAGCGAGCAGCTTTTTAATATTGGTGTGATGGATAGCTAAAAACGCGCCAGTCAGCATCGTCATTGCTCCCACCACCGACAGAATCCCGACCCACATCGTCGTACCGCCCAGCTCCGGATGTAACCGCGCCAGCAGATAAATACCCGCTTTCACCATGGTGGCCGAGTGCAGGTAGGCAGAGACTGGCGTGGGCGCCGCCATAGCGTTGGGTAGCCAGAAATGAAAGGGAAACTGGGCCGACTTAGTAAATGCCCCCAGCAGCAAACAGACCAACATGGGCGTGTAGAGCGCATGTTCACGCAGGTCGGCTTCCTGATTGAGAATCTCCGCCAACGACCAGCTACCGCTGGCAACACCCAGCAGCACCAATCCGGCCATTAACGCCAACCCACCGGCCACGGTAACAAACAAGCCTTGCCGGGCAGACTTACGCGCGTTGATGTCGGCGTGGTTAAAGCCGATCAGCAAATAAGAGGTAATGCTGGTCAGTTCCCAAAAAACAAACAGCGTAAAGAGACCGTCAGCTAACACTAGCCCCAGCATAGAAACCATGAAAGCGACCAGCGCGATATGAAATCGAGCAAGATCAGGATGATCTTTTAAATAGCCACCGGCATACACCAAAACGCAGGCGCCCATCACGGTAATCAATAGACCAAACAGCAGTGATAAACCATCCAACAGGAAAGTAAGGCTGATGCCCAGCGAAGGCACCCATTCCCACTCAAGTAGAAGGCTGCCATTGGCGATGATTTCTGGGGCTTGAAGTGCCAACCACGCCGCCAGCCCAGCCGGGAAAAGGGCCAACACTTGGCTCGTGCGTTGGCCGAACCAGCTTTGTAGCATCGGCGAAAGCGCCGCTAGCACGAAACCCATTAATACGGCGACTTGCATCTAACCCAACCTCCTGAATACCGAAAGGCCCAACCTTGAAGTAGTGTGACTCTAACGCTGTACACCTTATAGCAGGCAGTTTTGGCTGACCAGCTAAACGCATATACGCCAACAGCCGCTAGCGAACAAAGTCTACTAGCGGCTATTTCAGACGGTTAGATATTGGCTCTGACAACTACAAAGTTAAGTGCTAGGCAACTGATAGCCAACCCGCTAATTCATTATTGATGACGCTTAGCAAGGCCTCTATGTGGTCGTCACGGTCATTTAGGCACGGGATATAGCTAAATGTCTCTCCGCCCGCTTGCATAAAGCTATCACGGATCTCCTCCTCAATTTCTTCAAGCGTTTCAACACAATCGGAAGAGAAGGCTGGCGACATAATGGCAATGTGCTTGTGGCCCTGCTGGGCGAGTTCCGCGACATGTTTAACGGTTTGCGGGCCCACCCATTTTTCAGGGCCAAACTGTGACTGGAAAGCGGTATCCACTTCTTCTTTGCTAAAGCCAAGCCTCTCGCGCAGCAGGCGCGTGGTTTTCTGGCACTGGCAGTGGTAAGGATCCCCTTCCATCAAGTAGCGCTCAGGAACGCCATGGTAACTGGCGACCAATTTAGTCGGTCGTGTCGGCAAGCCGCCGTAAGCTTCTTGCACCGAGTTTGCCAGCGCCTGGAGATAAGCCGGATGATCAAAATAGGCGGGCACTGTACGTATGTAGGGCTGCCACTTCATCTTCATCAAGGTGCGAAATGCTTCGTCGTTCGCCGTCGCAGTGGTGGGAGAACCGTACTGAGGGTAGAGCGGGAAAAAGACAATTCGCTCACAGCCTTTCTCCCTTAAGCGCGTTAAAACGCTTTTGGTCGAAGGGTTGCCATAGCGCATGCAGAAATCTACTTCCACATCGTCACCATAGAGCGCTTTTAGCCGCGCGGTCATTTTCTCGCTCTGGGCACGGGTGGTCGTTAGTAGCGGGCTTTCGTTTTTTTCGTTATTCCAGATACTCCGATACGCCTTACCCGACGAGAACGGGCGCTTGGTCAGAATGATCAGCTGTAGCAGTGGTTGCCATTTCCAACCGGCATAGTCGACCACACGCTTATCGGAAAGGAACTCGTTTAAGTAGCGGCGCATTGACCAGTAGTCGGTGGCATCCGGGGTGCCTAAATTCGCCAGCACTACACCCACTTTGGCACGTGGGATCGGCGGATGATCGCCGGATGCATGCGCCAAGCGCCCTGCCCCCGGCTGATCCTTGACGACATTCTCGGTCATTACTCTTGCTCCTGAAAAATAACGTTGGTGCTCAATATATTTAGAAAAAGAATAGAATTTAGAAAGTGTATAAAGCCTACCACTTTTCGGCAAAGCGTCGGCATAAAGTTATACTATCGACATCATTTGTATAACTATAGATTGCATAACTACCGGCCAACTTATCCCCAAACCTTTGCTTTGGGGATCGTTATTCAGCCCTTCACGCGTCACCGCCCGTTCCACCAGCAGCAAGCAGCTTGGATTGCAAAGCATCGCCACCGAGAGAAAATCGCGCTAGCTAGTGGATATTCAGGACAACCATTTTAACGCCCACGAGTTTAGGCGTGAATTTGACGCAATGATGGGGCAGCTACATCTGCAAGGTAGTAAAGGAGTGTGGTATGGATGCCAGCCGTGCTCTGCATGCTGTATTAGGTTACAGGAGGCTGGTAAGGATACCGTGCTTACCGGGAATGCACGGTTTAATGAACACCGGCTATCGGTTTTTGCCCGTCGCCGAATACAGCTTGGGCAGTAGTGGTGGGAAAAGCGTCAGACTAAAAGCTATTGATTAATTCATATAACCGTCAAAAAACCAACGGCATGCGCGACGTCAGCGGCTCACTATAGTGGGCATCATGGCCTATTACTTCATCGTGGGGCACGTACTGGACTAGATAAGCGCGATGAATTCCGGCCCGCTTGAGCTCCATATAGACATCATCCAGCGAACGAAAAAGCATTGGTTTAGAACGCTGCATCAGCATATGGCGTTCGCCTACAACGTCTTCTAACTCAACCTGATAAAAGCGGCTACCCGAGTGGGTAATAACACGAATTTCAAAGTTATCGTGGCTGGCGACAAATTGTTTAAGATCCTTCAGCTCCATGGCTTCCTCCTGTTATTTTATGGCATTAGGGCACAGCATGACCGCACCCAATGACATTTATGTTGCCTAGTTATTACATTATTATTACGACATACAATAACTAGGACGGCAACAGTGCAAGAAAGTTCTTGAGGGGGTACTTGAGTGAGTACTTGAGGAAGCGCCTAGCCTAACTGTCACGCCAAGAAATAGTGCTTATCGTTGATATTCAGAAGGGTCGATGGCTTTACCGAGAGAATTGCGGTCAATCCAATTGCCACCTTTGGTTTCCTTGTAACGGAACACCACTTTGTCGCCTACCTTGACAGGCAAATCGCCATCTTCGGTTTGGTAGCTATACTTCTCGCCCTCCACTACCAAGTAGTAGCGATAAAGATCTGGCATACCCAGCCATTCTTTAAAAGGGCCTTCGCGCTCAAGCGCCTGTAGCTCACCGCGACCTTCCAGCTTAGGAAGACGCTGCCGATTACCGCGCCGAAATCCACCTGCCATTTGCTACTCCCGTTTTTTGCATATCGTGGGTGGGGCATTATACGAACTCACCCCCCATCCTCAAGTTACCCAGCACAAACCTGTCACTAAAAACCTGCCCTCAAAACCCTAGTCGCCGAAAGCTTGGCCATAACTATCCGGGGCCAAATCCTCAAAGCGGGTGTACTTACCGATAAACGCCATGTGCACGGTGCCGATTGGCCCGTTACGCTGCTTACCGATAATTAACTCAGCGATGCCCTGATTATCAGGGTTATCTGGATTATAGACCTCATCGCGATAAACGAAGGCAATGACATCGGCATCCTGCTCAATGGCGCCCGACTCCCTCAAATCCGACATGACCGGTCGCTTATTCGGCCGTTGCTCCAACGAGCGGTTTAGCTGAGAAAGCGCGACCACGGGGCAGTTAAACTCTTTTGCCAAGCCCTTTAAAGAGCGCGAGATTTCAGAAATTTCCCCAGTCCTGTTTTCATTAAAACCGGGGATCTGCATCAACTGAAGATAATCGATCATCACCAGCGCGATATTGCCATGCTCGCGCACCACACGGCGAAGCCGCGAGCGCATCTCATTGGGTGACAACGCGGCGGTATCGTCGATAAACAGCTGCTTGTCTTTAAGCAGATTGACGGCAGAGGTTAAGCGCGGCCAATCTTCGTCTTCCAACTGACCGGTCCGCACACGGGTCTGATCGATCCTACCTAGCGACGAAAGCATCCGCAGCATCAGCGACTCCGCGGGCATCTCCATGGAGAACACCATGACCGGCTTGTCGCTGGAAATAACCGCATGTTCAACCAAGTTCATGGCAAAGGTCGTTTTACCCATCGAGGGACGGCCTGCGATGACCACCATATCCGAAGGCTGTAAGCCGGTGGTCATTTCATCCAGATCACGAAACCCGGTCGAAAGCCCGGTCATTTCACCTTTAAGGTTAAACAACTCATCAATGCGATCAACGGCTTTGGTCAACAGATCGCTCATGCCGATAGGGCCGCCGGTTTTAGGCCGCTCCTCGGCAATCTGGAACACCAACCGCTCCGCTTCATTAAGCAATTCATCCGCGGGGCGCCCCTGGGGAGAAAAGGCGCTGTCAGCAATTTGGTTAGCGGCGCGAATCAGCTTACGTAGCGTCGCCCGCTCACGCACGATATCGGCGTAGGCGCGAATATTACTGGCTGAGGGGGTATTCCTCGCCAGCTCCGCCAGAAAGGCAAGCCCACCCACGGTATCTAGTTGGTCGCGCTCTTCCAACGCTTCAGAGAGCGTCACGACGTCCATCGGCTGACCGGACTCAGCCAAATGAATCATCACGTTGAACACCAAACGGTGCTCATAACGGTAGAAATCATCGGCAACCAACCGCTCGGAGACGTTATCCCAAGCCTGGTTATCCAGCATTAGCCCGCCTAATACCGACTGCTCCGCCTCCAGCGAATGCGGCGGCAGTTTTAGCGCTGCCGTTTCTTGATCAGCAGAAGACTGGTCCTGCATAGCGAGCTCCTTTAAACACACGGCATAGCCAGAGAAGATGCCTATCTTAGCCGCAGCGGCGAAGCGCGACCACCGGCTCTCTAAAAGATTACGCTGTAGACGTTGGCTAAAAACAACGAGTACTGACACTCAATAGGTTTTAGGCAACAACCGAAACTAACGCGAAAACACGGGCGTTAGAAATAACAAAAGGCGCGGGGAAAACCCGCGCCTTTTGAGGCGAGCGTGTTAGTGCAAAGCTTACTCTGCGACTACCACCACGCGTACAGCGGCATTCACTTCAGCGTGCAAGTGAAGGGCGATGTCGTATTCACCGGTCTGGCGAATCGGGCCATTCGGCATACGTACTTCGCTCTTGGCAACATCGATGCCCGCAGAGGAAATCGCGTCGGCCAGGTCACGTGGACCGATAGAACCAAACAGTTTGCCTTCGTCGCCTGCTTTGGAAACCAAAGACAGCTCGATGTCGTTTAGCTGCTCAGCGCGCGCTTCGGCTTCGGCCTTACGCTCAGCGGCTTGCGCTTCGAGTTCAGCACGCTGCGCTTCAAACGCTTCGATATTGTCTTTGGTGGCCGGTACGGCTAAACCGTAAGGCACCAAATAGTTACGTCCATAACCAGGCTTCACAGTGACCTTGTCACCCAGGCCGCCCAGCTTACCAATGTTGTCGAGCAGAATGACTTCCATCTCGTAAACCTCTTGTCAGTTGCTACGGGCAAGGCGTGCGCGAATGTTCGCGAATGTATCAATCAGCCCCAACAGCAGCACAATGAGAATCGTGGGCCAGGTCGTGATCAGCAGCACATAAAATGCTACCAGCCACAGCCCGTTCATCCCCTTTAATCCAATAAACCCGTGCACTAACGCAACGCCAGCTACCAACAGCGGAATCCAGCCAAGCATCGCCAGCGCGTGAGCGCCTAACAGCGTGCCTGCCACCCCAATCACTACCAAAATGGCTAGTTCTTTGGGCATCAAACGCAGTGCGTGGAACTCTGCGCGAAAGCCGCCCGGATTGTACAACCCAGCTTGCCAGCTACGCGCGAGCGCCAAACATACGATGGCTGCCAACAGCACCACAAATCCGGTGACCCCACCCACCACTAGCGCGGCAAGGGTCTGGGTATCGTAGCCTTGATTAGCAAATTCCGTGAGCATGCGATCCACTTCTGCTGAACCTTCTCGCAACTGCTCAAGCATTAGCTCCGTACCGCCTGGAGGGCTGAAGATGCCAAGTTGAATCATTACCGCGGCGACCAATGTCCCCACAATCAATGTTTCTCCCCAGCGCATCCTCTCGCGCAGAATAACGGCCATCAGCGTTACCAGCAGTATGCTAGCAAGCGGAATCACGTCACCCTGGGCCCACCACCAGCCAGCCGGTAGCGCTGCAGCAATGATGACCGGCAGCGCAGGCACGAAACCTTTGCGTAATGTCATCAGCGCGGCGATGGCTGCTCCTAACCAGAACAACCAAGGCACTAGCGTTGCCAGAGCCGCCACGCCTACAGCGTAAGGCGTGCCCCGCATTAGCCATCGGGCTAGTGCCAGCATCACGTTAAACGCTTACTGGTGGCTATCGGAGTAGGGCAGCAGTGCCAGATAACGCGAACGCTTAATAGCAGTCGCCAGCTGACGCTGATAGCGTGCTTTGGTGCCGGTAATACGGCTTGGTACGATCTTGCCAGTTTCAGTAACGTAGGCTTTCAGCGTGTCCAGATCTTTGTAATCGATCTGCTTGACGCCTTCAGCGGTGAAGCGGCAAAACTTACGGCGACGGAAAAAACGTGCCATGGACTAGCTCCTTAAAACGTGCAGTGAATAAAATCAGGCAGTTTCTTCTTCAGCGCGCGGTTTTTCTTCGCGACGCGGACGTTTTTCTTCTGCCGGTTTCATCATCGGTGAAGCTTCGGTGACGGCTTCTTTGCAGCGTACAACCAAGCTGCGGATAATGGCGTCGTTGAAACGGAAGATATTCTCGATTTCTTCGAGAGTCTCACCGCTACATTCGACGTTCATCAGCACGTAGTGGGCTTTGTGGATCTTGTTGATCGGGTAAGCCAAGTGACGACGGCCCCAATCTTCTAGACGGTGCACAGTACCGCTGTTTTCGGTAACGAGGCTGGTGTAGCGCTCGACCATTGCTGGCACCTGCTCGCTTTGATCCGGGTGGACCATAAACACGATTTCGTAATGACGCATAGGATCTCCTTGCGGTTTGACAGCTTCCTTTGTGTGCTGCTGCTAGCGCAGACAACGACGACAGGGAAGCAAGGAGTTAACTGAAGTGCTCCGTCTCCGTACTAGGCGGCCACCGGGGCATCAAACAGAACTTTTATTTCAACAACTGTTTCAACTACTAGTTCTCACAGCTAACGCCCGTTTGCAAACAAACGGGCGCATGTATCTTAGTAGCGCGGCGGTTAACTTGCAAGCTGACGCTGACGGACGGCCTCAAACAGACAAATACCGGTGGCCACTGAGACATTAAGACTGGACACCTCGCCCGCCATGGGCAGCTTGGCAAGGTTGTCGCACGCCTCACGGGTTAAGCGGCGCATGCCCTTGCCTTCCGCCCCCATTACCAGCGCGGTTGGCCCCGTCATATCAATCTCAAATACGCTGGCCTCAGCCTCACCGGCCGTGCCGGTTATCCAGACACCAGCATCTTTAAGCTTGGCAAGCGTGCGTGCCAAGTTGGTCACCTGATAAACCGGTACTACCTCAGCGGCTCCACAGGCCACTTTACGCACCGTGGCATTAAGCGGTGCCGCTTTATCTTTAGCCACAATGACCCCGTGGGCACCGGCCGCATCGGCACTACGTAGGCAGGCGCCGAAGTTGTGCACATCGGTGACGCCATCAAGGATTAGCAGCAGCGGTGGTGTGGACGACGGCCAAGCACGCAGTTTTAACCACAGCGACTCTTCACCCTCAGGCGTCAGCGGCGGACAAAACGCCACCACGCCTTGGTGGGCGGCGCCTTGGGTCAATTGATCAAGCAGGTCGCGGGGCTGCTCTTTTACTCGAGCGCCACCCGCCTGAGCCTGAGCGACCAACTCACTTAAGCGGCTTCCCGCGCCCTGCTGCAGCCACAACTCGCGCGGCGCCTCTCCCCTATCTAACAGGCTCTGCAGAGCGTGAACGCCATACACTTGATCCAGCCCATCCGGGGTACGAACAGCCTGACGAGAACCACGTCGAGATGACACCGATTTCATACTTAACCCTTATTCGGTGATGGCTTGCGCGGGCCATTACGGGTGCGCCTTGGGCCGCGGCGCGTAGCAGGTTTCTCGCTACTGGCAGCCTTACCCTTAGCACCCGCGCCCTCTTGACTACCGCGACTTTTACGCGGTTGACGGCGTGGGCGCGGCTTCTCATCATTCAGTCCAAAGTCAATCTTACGGTCGTCCATATCGACGCGAGCCACCTGGACAGTCAGTCCGTCGCCCAACCGATACGTCGTGCCAGTACGCTCGCCTTTCAGGCGGTGCTTCTCAGCTTCGTAGTGATAGTAATCCGAAGGCAGCGAGGTAACGTGCACCAACCCTTCCACGTAGAACTCATCTAAACGAACGAACAGGCCAAATTGAGTAACCGAAGCAATCGTTCCGTCGAACGTCTCGCCGAGCTTGTCGGACATAAACTCGCACTTCAGCCAGCTCTCAACGTCGCGGGTCGCTTCATCGGCGCGCCGCTCAGTCATTGAGCAGTGCTCACCCAGTTCAAGCATTTGCTCGAAGGTATACGGGCACCACTTGCTCGGTGGCTCAACGGGTGATCCCTCAACGCGTAACACCGTATTGGTCTGGCGCGGCCCGCGGATAACTGAGCGTATAGCGCGGTGAACCAGCAGATCAGGGTAGCGACGAATCGGCGAGGTAAAGTGTGCGTAGGCTTGATAGGCTAGGCCAAAGTGCCCTTCGTTTTGCGGCGAATAAACCGCTTGATTCATCGAACGCAGCATCACCGTTTGAATGATATCGAAGTCCTGGCGGTCAGCAATTGTTTCGCGCAGCGCCTGATAGTCCTGGGGTGTCGGCATATCGCCACCGCCCACCGACAGGCCCAGCTCATTTAAGAACAGCCGCAGCTTATCAAGTCGTTCCGGGGTGGGCCGCTCATGAATACGGTAAAGCGCTGGCAAGTCATGCTTATCCAGGAAGCGTGCGGTCGCCACGTTAGCGGCAAGCATGCACTCCTCAATCAGCTTGTGGGCATTGTTGCGGCTGCGCGGAACGATTTTCTCGATTTTGCGCTCATCATTAAAGATGATTGCCGTTTCGGTGGTATCAAAATCGATCGCGCCGCGCTCTGCACGCGCTTCGCGTAACAGATAGTAGAGCTCTTCCAGGCCCTGCAGCGGCTTCACTAGCTCGCTATGCTCTGCCCGTAGCGCCTCGCCCTCTTCACTCTTGTCGTCGAGAATTGCCGCCACCTTGTTATAGGTAAGACGAGCGTGAGAGTTCATCACTGCTTCATAAAAACGGTAGCGGCTGATAGCGCCGGTCTTGGAGATATTCATCTCGCACACCAGTACTAAGCGATCCACGTGGGGATTCAGCGAACAAAGCCCATTAGATAGTAGCTCCGGCAGCATAGGAATCACCTGACCGGGGAAGTAAACCGAATTACCCCGTGTCCTGCCTTCATCATCAAGCGACGTGCCAGGGCGCACGTAGTGCGAAACGTCAGCGATAGCGACCAGCAGCTTCCAACTACCGGATTTGGTTTTCCACGCGCACACTGCATCGTCGAAGTCTTTGGCAGATTCGTCATCGATGGTGACCAACGGCACATCACGCAGGTCGACACGGTGCTGCTTATCCTCTTCCAGCACTTCGGCTGAAATGCCGCCGATCTGGTCAAGCACTTCAGGCGGAAACTCAGCGGGAATATCGTAACTGCGGATCGCAATATCAATTTCCATACCCGGATCCATACGCTCACCGAGAACTTCAATCACTTCGCCGACTGGCTGAATACGCGTAGCAGGCTGCTGAACGATCTTGGCAGAGATGACCTGGCCATCTTTAGCACCACCGCAGGCGCTATGAGGGATAATCACTTCCTGGGTAATCCGCGGATTTTCCGGAATCAGAATACCAAACTCAGGCGTATTACTGCGGTAAACACCCACAATGGTTTGCGTATTGCGGGCGATGACATCAGCAATGGTCGCCTCATCACGGCCGCGGCGATCGCGTCCACTGATACGTGCCAGCACGTGATCACCATGGAAGACACGCCGCATCTGGCGTGGCGGCAACACCAGGTCAGGCTTTTTGCCATCATCGCGCAGCAGGAAACCAAAGCCGTCACGGTGCCCTAGCACTTTACCTTTAACCAGATCGAGCTTATCGATCAGCGCATAGGCACCGCGGCGGTCGCGCAACACCTGGCCGTCGCGCTCCATCGCTGCCAAACGGCGCCTAACGGCTTCAATAAGTTCTTCATCTTCTAAGCCCAGCATGCGGCTCATATTTTCGTGAGTAATCGGCTTGCCATAGCTCTCTAATGCGGCAAGCAGATACTCTCGACTTGGCGCTGGATTACCATATTTATGCGCCTCGCGCTCGGCGTGCGGATCATCACTTAATGTCCAATACTTCATGCGATCAACATCCTTGAGGGGGTCATTTGCGAGAGGCATAAAAACAGCGCAAACGCAGTGCGTTGCGGGCGGGATATTTCAGCGCTTGAGAAACTGAAATGAATAGGGTTTTGTTTAGTCATAGGCGCAGTATAGCGCCGCACGTTCAATCACCCAACCGTCTTAACCGTTGTTTATACAATTTGCTTACTAAAAAGCGGCGACGAGGCCTTGCATTTAACCATCACCCCGGTATTATACGCGCCACTTGCCCAGATGGCGGAATTGGTAGACGCGCTAGCTTCAGGTGCTAGTGTCCGTATGGACGTGGAGGTTCAAGTCCTCTTCTGGGCACCAAACGACAACATGTTATCCCCTTTTCATGGTGTAATTTGGTGCGGCGGCAAGTAATAGCATTAAGCAAGAGCAGTCAGTTTGTGTTCGCCCAGGTGGCGGAATTGGTAGACGCGCTAGCTTCAGGTGCTAGTGTCTGTATGGACGTGGAGGTTCAAGTCCTCTCCTGGGCACCATACGAACACAAACAGCAAGTGTTAATCTAAGCGTTAGATGATGCGCCCAGGTGGCGGAATTGGTAGACGCGCTAGCTTCAGGTGCTAGTGTCCGTATGGACGTGGAGGTTCAAGTCCTCTCCTGGGCACCATGCTTTTATGACATGGCCCCGCCCGCATCATTGCTAACTATCTTTTGCATCCCTTTTATTGATACCGCCCCGGCCGCTTTGCCACTTCCTCAAGCGCCCACCCTTGTGTACGCAGCTCTCCCTCTAAAACAGTTTCTACTTCAGCAGTTAAGTCTGGAAAGAAGTTAAGCCCTGTGCGCGCTTCAATTTCATCGATGGTCACTAAGTAGTCATCTAACGGCTCATTGCCGCGCACGTCTTGCGGCATGATGAAGGCCAGCGCTAAAGGCCCTTCGCTATGCGGCACCACGATAATCTTATAAAACGCCTCTGGGACTTCCACCAAACCCACGCGATTAAACACGTTATCCATAAAGTGCTCGGGAAACACCGGCCCGGTGATCACCTGCAAGCGATCAAACCGCGGCGCGAAGTGATCCATCACCGCTTCTTCCAACCGCTGCCAGAGCTGCCGGTTCAGGTTGGGCCGCTGCGGGGTCATATTACTCATTAGGAATGTATCAACTTGCGCGCTACGCCCGTGCACGGCGGCGATGGCATAATTGGGCGCCAAATGACCTCGGTCGTAGCCACTTCCCGCATAGCTGTCGGTACCCACAGGCCATAACGTGCGCCAATCGGCTTGAAAACTAGGCCGAGAGCCAATGCGTGAATCGCCTACCGCTTCAACCTGATAGCTGACCCATAGCGGATTGACCCGCACATCTGACCAGCCTGCTAAATAGCCGTCGTTGCGCAACACGCGATGCATCGTAGTGGGACGAAACTCCTCCCAGGTGGGCACTCCCATCCAGGTGTAGGCGTCTTTCTGCTGGCGTTCTTGAAATTGCCAAAGCCCAGTACCCACCACTATAAACAGCACGGTGATGCCTAAACGTCGCCCCTGCCGACGCCAGCTCAAAAGTGATTTCCCCAACAGTCTTGCTCCCCGGCCCGCGCTTATAAGCGCCTATCGTTGTATACAGCATGTGAAGGCGACGGCTCGAATTACCAGCCTAGTGAAAACATCGTTTCTAGATCATGGCGGGAGTGAACCTGCATGGCGTTAAGCGTTTCTGTATCGCTGACACCCTCAACGGCGTTTAAGCGCTCGGTGACTAACTCAGCCAGGCTCTCAAAATCGCGGGTGCGGGCAATCGCTACTAGGTCGTAACGGCCACAGGTAGAGTAAACCTCACTAATACCATCCACATCAGCCAGGCGCTCGGCCACGGCCTTCACTTGGCCTTTTTCGGTATTGATTAAAATGACTGCGTTTTGCATGGCACGCCCCTTAGAAAAAATGGTCATAAAAAGTAATGTCGAAGCTGCGCAGAGTATAGCAGTGACGAGGAAGCGAGCGCAGCACCCAGCAACAGCGTGACTAATTGTCGCTATACACCTGAAGGCATTCGCACAACCTTTGTACATCCGCTAGCATGGAATTGTAAGGATGTAGATGTAGCTAAGAACTCCGGCTGTTAGACTATCTCAGAGCCTTAAGAGGTGGATAACCACCCGATACGTAACCCAACTACGTAACCCAACGTCAGACCGTGACGATAAGGAGAAATCATGGCTAATAAGAGCCGTCGTGACTTCATGCGCAACAGTATGATGGGGCTTGCTGCCCTGCCCTTTGGCGTAGGCATTCTTTCCAAGACCGCCTTTGCTCAAGAGCTGCCGCGTCTTGCCCCCTCCGCAAGCAATGCCCAAGCGCTTAACTACGTAGAAGATGCCAGTGAAGCCAGCGACCATCCGGCTTATGAAGAGGGCGAACGCTGCGATAACTGCATGTTCTTCATTGCTGAAAATGAAGGCTGCCAGCTATTCCCCGAGAATAGCGTTGAGCCAGCTGGCTGGTGCCAATCCTGGACCGCCCAAGCTTAAGCTTTTAAAACTTGATAGCCGTATAAGCACCGCTACCCCGCTTTTTTGAGCGGGGTAGCTTTGTTTAAGGCACGCTAGTGGCTAAGAGGCCGGGCTTTCATCCTCTACCGGCCAGTGAAAACGCCGCATTACACGGCCCTCTTCCAAAGAGACAAGATGAACAGGGAATCCCCATAGCTGCTGTAGATGGCGAATCACCGGATAAACACTGCGGCCTAATGGGCGGCGGCTATCCTGCACGTGATGAAGTGTCAAAGAGCGATCCCCGCGAATAGCCGCTTCAACCACTTGGATATTAGGCTCGCGAACAGAAAGCGCATACTGAGTAGCCAGCGCCTCACGAACCTGACGATAACCCTGCTCATTATGAATCGCCGCCACTTCAAGAGTCTCTGCCAGATCATCATCCACTATTAAAAATAGCTTATGGTCGCGCATCACCTTCGGCGATAGAAACTGCTGGATAAACGATTCATCTTTGAAGTTGCGCATCGCAAACTCAAGCGTCTCCCGCCATGGAGACCCCGCAATATCAGCAAACCACTCGCGATCCTCATCGGTAGGTGCTTCGCAGATACGCTTGATATCGATAAAGATCGCAAAGCCTAACGCGTAGGGATTAATCCCGCTAAAGTGGGGATTATCAAATGCTGGCTGGTTAATGACTGCTGCATGAGACTGCAAAAACTCCAGCATCAACCCTTCGTCGATATTGCCATCGTCATAGAGTCGATTCATCAGCGTGTAGTGCCAGAAACACGCCCAGCCCTCATTCATCACTTGCGTTTGCCGCTGGGGATAAAAATATTGCGCCAGCTTGCGCACGATACGCACGATTTCGCGCTGCCAGGGCGCCAACAACGGGGCATTTTTTTCAATAAAGTAGAGCAGGTTCTCCTGAGGCTCTGAAGGGTAGTGACCGCCGCTGTGCAAGTCCAGCGGGTCATCGTCACTATGCAGGCTGCCCGGCAGTGGCGAAACGCCAGTGGGCGACTCGGGAATAGTCCGCCAGAGCATATTGACCTGGGTTTGCAGGTAGGCCTCGCGCTCATCCTGGCGCTTCGCCTCCTCTTCAGCGGAGATCGGCGAGGGCCGCTTGTAGCGGTCAACCCCATAATTTTGCAGCGCATGGCAGGCATCCAGGAGTTGCTCGACGGCTTGAACACCGTGGCGCTCTTCACACTTGGCAATGTATTGTCGGGCAAAGACCAAATAATCGACAATTGAAGAGGCATCGGTCCAGGTACGAAACAAATAGTTGCCTTTAAAAAAGGAGTTGTGGCCGTAGCAAGCGTGGGCCATCACCAACACCTGCATCATCAGCGTGTTCTCTTCCATCAGATAGGCAATACAAGGATCGGAGTTGATCACCAGCTCATAGGCCAAGCCCATTTGGCCACGTTTATAAGCCTGCTCGACGGCCAGAAACTGCTTACCAAACGACCAATGATGGTAGCCCACCGGCATACCTACGCTAGCGTAGGCATCCATCATTTGCTCCGTGGTGATCACTTCGATTTGGTTAGGATAGGTATCTAGCCGATACTCATCGGCGAGCCTGGCCAGCTCGGCATCAAAGCACTCCAGTACACTAAAGTTCCAATCAGAGCCGGTGGCAATCGGTTTACGCTTGCGGGTCGCACTCATAGCCCACTCCTCTACACATAGCCTTCACGACTGGCTTAAACGGCGCTTAAACAGCTCACGAAAGACCGGATAAATATCGCTCGCCTCTACAATCTGCCGCATCGCAAAGCGTTCTGAGAACTCATCGACCACACTTTCATACTCATGCCACAGCGATTGATGATCGTGAGGCGTGATTTCAACGTAAGCGTAATACTGCAGTTGCGGCATTAGGTGTTTGATTAGTAAGTCGCGACAAATATTCGAGTCATCGTCCCAATTATCACCATCGGAAGCCTGGGCCACATATAGATTCCATTGGCCAACGGGGTAGCGTTTTTCGATGATTTTATTTACCAGGTTCAGCGCACTGGAAACAATCGTGCCGCCGGTTTCCCGTGAGTAGAAGAACTCCTCCTCATTGACTTCCCGGGCCGCCGTATGGTGACGCACAAATACCAGTTCAACTTTCTCGTAGTGCTTCTCCAGGAATAGATAGAGCAGCAGAAAAAAGCGCTTGGCGATATCTTTGTGGTTTTGCGTCATCGAACCGGAAACATCCATAACACAAAACATTACCGCTTGGTTTGAGGGCTGGGGCTGGGCACTGAGCTGGTGGTAACGCAGATCGTAGGTATCGATAAACGGCACACCCGCGATGCGCTTCTCCAGTCGGTCGATCTCGGCCTTCAATTCGACAACCCGCGCGGGATTACGCAGAACCGGGTCTTTACGCTCCTCGGCTTCCAGGGCTTCTTGAGCCTCTTTTAATGCGCGCTTAATCGGCGCGCGCAGGGCAATACGCCGGGCATAGGCCTCACGCATCGAGCGGGTAATGCTAATTCGCGAAGGAACACCATCGCGGGAGAGCCCCGCCCGCACCATTTTAACCTCTTCCAGCGACTTCAGTGGCTTGCGCTGCAAATGGGGCAGCTCTAGGCCGTCAAACACGAACTCCAGAAACTCTTCACGGCTAAGCGTAAAGGCGAACTCATCAACGCCTTCGCCTTGATTAGAGGCGCCCCCCTCGCCTGACCCACTGCCGCCCTGACCGCTAGGTCGGCGGATTTTATCACCCGCGACAAACTCCTTATTACCTGGAGATACAACGTTTCGCGCCCCGCCCGGGCCGTGTTGAAATACCGGCTCAGAGATATCTTTTGCCGGAATAGAAATCTTCTCCCCCCGCTCCATATCGGTAATCGAGCGGCGGTTAACAGCCTCCTCCACCGAGCGCTTGATATGCTTGCGATAGCGCTCTAAAAAGCGCTGACGGTTTACCGCGCTCTTATGTTTAGCGTTAGGCCTGCGATCAATAAAGTAGGTCATACGACCTCCAGAGCTCTTGTCTTAAACGCGAGCCGCTACTGAGACTTGCGCACGCGCAGGTACCATTCGGAGAGTAGTCGAACCTGCTTCTCGGTGTAGCCGCGATCGACCATCCGCGCCACAAAGTCTTCGTGCTTCTTCTGGTCCGACCGGGAGGCTTTGGCATTGAATGAAATAACCGGCAGTAGCTCTTCGGTATTGGCGAACATTTTGTGCTCGATAACGCCTTTGAGTTTTTCGTAGGACTGCCAGCTCGGGTTCATGCCGTTATTTTGCGCCCGCGCTCGCAGCACAAAGTTGACCACTTCGTGGCGGAAGTCTTTGGGGTTTGAAATGCCCGCCGGCTTTTCGATTTTCTCCAGCTCTTCGTTCAGCGATTGACGGTTGAGCAACTCGCCGGTTTCGTGATCCCGATACTCCTGATCCTGAATCCAGAAATCAGCATAGGTTACGTAGCGGTCAAAAATATTTTGACCATACTCACTATAGGATTCGAGATAAGCGGTCTGAATCTCTTTACCAATAAAGTCCACATAGCGGGGCGCCATAAACTCTTTGATAAAGCCCAGGTAGCGTTCAAACACTTCAGACGGCAGCTGTTCGCGCTCCAACGCCTGCTCCAGCACGTAAAGTAAGTGCACCGGATTGGCGGCCACCTCGGTGCTGTCGAAGTTGAAGACCTTGGAAAGAATCTTAAACGCAAAGCGGGTAGACAGCCCCTGCATACCTTCATCCACGCCTGCGGTGTCGCGATACTCTTGGATCGACTTGGCACGTGGGTCGGTATCTTTTAGGTTTTCACCGTCGTAAACGCGCATTTTGGAGTAGACGTTAGAATTTTCCGGTACCTTTAGCCGCGAAAGTACCGAGAATTGCGCCAACATGCGCATAGTATCCGGCGCGCAGGGCGCCGCATTAAGCGAGGAATCCTCAAGCAGTTTCTGATAGATTTTAACCTCTTCAGACACGCGCAGGCAGTAAGGCACTTTGACGATATAGACCCGATCAAGAAAGGCTTCGTTATTGCGGTTGTTACGAAACGCCTGCCACTCCGACTCGTTTGAGTGGGCCAGAATCACGCCATCAAAGGGAATGCCCCCCATCCCTTCAGTGGGATTGTAGTTGCCCTCCTGGGTCGCAGTGAGCAGCGGGTGCAGCACCTTGATCGGCGCTTTGAACATCTCCACAAACTCCATCAACCCTTGGTTGGCGCGACATAAACCACCGGAAAAGCTGTAGGCGTCCGGGTCATCCTGGGAGTAGAGCTCCAACTGGCGAATATCAACTTTACCCACCAGCGAAGAGATATCCTGGTTGTTCTCATCCCCTGGCTCGGTTTTCGAAATAGCGATTTGATTAAGCCGTGAAGGATACAAACGCACCACCCGGAACTGGGAGATATCGCCGCCGTACTCTTTTAGCCGTTTTGCCGCCCAGGGCGACATCACGCTGCGTAAATAACGCTGGGGAATACCGTACTCTTTCTCCAGCAGTTCGCCATCCTCTTCAGGGGAGAATAGGCCCAGCGGCGACTCGTAAACCGGAGAACCCTTAATGGCATAAAATGGAATGCGCTCCATCAGCAGCTTGAGTCGCTCAGCCAACGACGATTTACCGCCGCCCACCGGGCCAAGCAAGTAGAGAATCTGTTTACGCTCTTCAAGCCCCTGGGCAGCATGGCGGAAGTAGGCCACGATTTGCTCAATGGCCTCTTCCATACCGTGAAATTCAGCAAAAGCGGGATAACGGCGGATCACTTTATTGGAAAAAATACGTGATAGACGCGGGTCTTTCGCCGTGTCGATCACTTCAGGCTCGCCTATGGCTTCCAGCATGCGCTCAGCGGCGCTGGCATAAACCTTCGGATCACGGCGACAAAGCGCCAAGTACTCCTCAAGGCTTATGTCCTCTTGCTGAACGCGGGAAAAACGGTCTTGAACGTGATCAAAGATGCTCATGAAACTCTCCTGTGGCTCATCCCCAGGCAGTCACCGCCAAGCCAAGTGTTTCGCAACGGCGCGCCAAGTGAGGTGTCGCTTTTTTAGCGTAGTCAGCATTAGCAAAAAATGATGACTAAAACCTTCAACGCAGCAGCGATATAAGTTAAGAGATTTTTTCAGGCGATTAGTTGCGTCAACGAAGAAACATAGACACCTGCGCAGCGTTAAAGCGTCACGCCGCCGCTAGGGAGCAGCGGCGTGAGCGTGAGTTGCCAAATAGTGGCCGTGAGAAGAGTCCTACGGAGCGTGTTTAACGCGCGAGTACTGAGCGAATATCGGCTAATAACTCATCTAACAATTCAACGGTAGTATTCCAAGCACACACAAAACGTGCGCCGCCGGCACCAATAAAGGTATAGAACGTCCAACCTTTGGCTTTTAACGCTTCAATGGCGGAGGGCGGTAATTCAACGAACACGCTGTTGGCCTGAGTGGGAAACATCAACGACACGCCTGGCAGCGCCTGCAAACCTTCCGATAAATACTGCGCCATGGCGTTGGCATGCTGTGCGTTGGCTAACCAGGCACCGCTTTCTAACAAGCCTAGCCATGGGGCTGAGACAAAACGCATTTTTGAGGCCAATTGGCCCGCCTGCTTACAGCGGTAGGAAAAATCTTCGGCCAGCTCCCGGTTAAAAAACAGAATCGCCTCTCCAAACGCTAGGCCGTTTTTGGTACCCGAAAAACACAGCGCATCCACCCCCACTTGCCAGGTTAACTCAGCCGGTGAAGCGTTTAGGCTGGCACAGGCATTGGCAAAGCGTGCGCCGTCCATATGTAGGCGCAGGTCATGTTTGTCGGCAATGGCGCGAATTGCCATGAGTTCTTCGCGAGAGTATAGGGTGCCGACTTCAGTGGCTTGTGTGAGCGAGACGACTTTGGGCTTGGGGTAGTGAATATCGCTGCGTTTAGTCACCAACGCCTCAATGCCTTCCGGTGTTAACTTGCCATTGGCGCCCGGAGAGGTAAGTAGCTTGGCGCCGTTAGAGAAAAACTCCGGACCACCGCACTCGTCGGTTTCAATATGCGCTAGCTCATGACAAATAACGCTGTGGTAACTACGCCCCATCGCCGAAAGCGCCAGCGAGTTGGCGGCGGTGCCGTTGAAAACAAAGAAGACATCGCAGTCGTAGTCGAACATCTCGCGGAAGCGGTCAGCCGCACGGGCAGTCCAGAGATCGTTACCGTAGGCCAGGTCATCGCTGCGATTGGCTTCAAGCAGATATTCCATCGCCTCCGGGCAGATACCGGAGGTGTTATCACTGGCTAAAAAACGCGGGCTACACTCCGAGGTCATGACGACAGTCCTTTTATTTGGCGATCGAACGGCGCGAGCTGGGTGCCACTCGCGCCTTTAATATCTAGCTATACTTAATAGCTAGATTAGTCATTTAGTCTATCGACATTTATGGGCTAACGTCACCCGCGCTTTTAAGCACTTACTTATCAATCTGTCCTTGTGCTCTTTTTACAAACTCGCCGCCAATCGAGTGCCTTGCTCAATTGCGCGTTTGGCATCCAACTCACTAGCTTCATCGGCGCCGCCAATAACATGTACCGCCGTTCCCATACGCTCTAACGGCGCCAGTAGATCACCCACTGACTCCTGCCCGGCGCACACGACAATGCTATCAACGGCGAGTACTTGATCGTCGCCGTCGCGGCGAATGTGCAGCCCCTCGTCGTCGATTTTGAGGTATTCGCAGCCAGTGAGGGTTTTCACTCCCCGCTGCTTAAGCGATGCGCGGTGAACCCAACCGGTGGTTTTACCCAGATACTTTCCGGGTTTGGAGGTTTTACGCTGGAGCATGACAATCTCGCGGGGAACCACCGGCGGCGTCGGCGCTTTTAGACCGCCCCGTTCGCCTACGGCTAAATCAACGCCCCATTCGTCGCACCAATTAGCGATATCTAATACTGGGTGTCCTTGGTGGGCCAGCAATTCAGACACATCAAAACCAATGCCTCCCGCACCAATGACAGCTACTTTACGGCCAACTCGTTCAGGGGATTCAATTGCTTCGGCGTAGCTCAATACTTTGCGATGGTCGTGACCCGGTAGGCTTAGCTCGCGGGGCTGAACGCCAGTGGCCATCACCACCTCATCGAAATCGGCAAGCGCTGCTGCAGTGGCGGTGGTATTCAAGCGCACCTCTACCGCATATTTCTCAAGCATTACCCGGTAGTAGCGCAGGGTTTCGTTAAACTCCTCTTTACCGGGAATCTTACGCGCGTAGTTAAACTGCCCGCCTAGCTCACTGCGCTGCTCGAATAAAACTACGCTATGTCCACGGCTAGCAGCTGTCACAGCCGTTGCCAGCCCCGCCGGTCCGCCACCCACAACGGCGACCCGTTTGTTCGTTTGCGCAGGCTCTATTACCAGCTCGGTTTCATGACAGGCACGAGGATTAACCAAGCAGGAGGTCAGCTTGCCGGCAAAGGTATGATCCAAGCAGGCTTGGTTACAGGCGATACAGGTATTGATCTCTTTTGCCAGGCCCTCCTCGGCTTTGCGCACCCAAGCGGGGTCGGCCAGGAAAGGCCGCGCCATGGAGACCATATCAGCGTGCCCTGCTGCTAGCACGCGCTCGGCAACCTCAGGCATATTGATGCGGTTAGTGGTGATCAACGGAATCGACAGCGCCGACTTGATGCGCTTAGTCACTTCGGTAAAGGCGGCGCGGGGCACGCTGGTGACAATGGTCGGCACCCGCGCTTCGTGCCAACCGATGCCGGTATTGATCACATTAGCCCCGGCAGCTTCAATCGCTTGGCCCAGCGTAACGACTTCTTCCCAGGTGCTGCCCTCTTCGACTAAATCAATCATCGAAAGACGGAAGATAATCACAAAACGCTCGCCCACCGCCGCGCGGACCCGACGGACGATCTCGACAGCAAAGCGCATACGGCTCTCAAACGCCCCGCCCCACTCATCGTCACGCTGATTGGTACGCTGGCAGATGAACTGATTGATCAGATAGCCTTCTGAACCCATGATCTCAACACCATCATACCCCGCCTGTTGAGCAAGTTTGGCACAGCGAACATAGTCGGCAATTTGCTGCTCAACCTCATCGCTAGCGAGTGCCCGAGGCATAAAGGGGTTGATCGGCGCCTGAATAGCCGAAGGTGCTACCAAGTCCGGCGAGTAGGCGTAGCGCCCAGCATGGAGAATCTGCATGCACAGATGACCGCCCTCAGCATGCACCGCGTTTACCACTTGGCGGTGTTCGGGCAGCTGCGCCTCATCCACCAGCGCATGAGCGCCCTGAAAGACGGCGCCTTCCGCATTGGGGGCAATACCACCCGTGACGATCAGGCTAACCCCCGCCTGCGCCCGCTCAGCATAAAAGGCTGCTAGGCGCTCAAAACCATTGGGTGCCTCTTCCAAATTGGTATGCATTGAGCCCATTAAAATGCGGTTGGGCAGCGTTAAATGGCCAATAGTCAGCGGGCGGAACAGATGCGGGTAGACGGGCGCAGGGGTCATCAAATTTCTCCTTGATATTATTAGCAGCAATCTTAAAACGAATTCAAACAAGCGTATGACATCCTGAGCAGCACGTATAGTCCCTCGATACTTGGGCCGCCCCCTTGCCCAACCTGCAAATCCACGGCACATTACCCGGCTAACGATAAGGAACCGTTGCTATGCCCTTGATGTATTTTTTGCCGCCGCTCGCCACTGTGCTTATCTGGTCGGGCAATATGACCATTAACCAGCTTAGCGTAGGCGCCATCGCGCCAAGCAGTATCGCTTTTCTACGCTGGCTGCTCGCCCTGGCGGTGATGACCCCGTTTGTGCTGCCCGCAGTTTTACGCCATCGCGACGAAATCCGTCGCCAATGGCCTAAGCTGGCACTGCTTGGGCTACTCGGCATGGGCTTATGGCAAGGGCTGGCCTATGTGGCGGCAGAAACCACGACCGCTACCAACATGGGCATTCTCGCCGCCATGGTGCCGTTACTAACCGTGCTGCTTAGCGCGCTGATTCTACGCGAGCCGCCGACTCTGGGCGGCATTTTAGGCGGCGTGCTGGCCTTCGTGGGGGTTACCGTTCTACTCGGGCGCGGTAATCCGCTCTCGCTGCTGCAGCTAGAGGTCGCCCTGGGGGATGCGCTGATGGTGGTGGCGGCTACCTGCTACGCGCTATATGGGGTAATGCTCAAACGCTGGTCGATGAACCTACCGCCCTGGGTGATGCTTTATGCCCAGGTCTGTTTCGCGGTGCTGTTCTTATTACCACCTTATTTGATGGGGCCAATGACGCCTATTGATGGCCAAAATATCGGGCTGATTGTCTACGCAGGCATCCCTGCCTCGATCATTACCACCTTTTTGTGGATGCGCGCTGTGCGTCAGATCGGTGCCAATCAGTCGAGTATTTTCATCAACCTAATGCCGCTATTTAGCGCCTTGATTGCGATGGCCCTATTGGGGGAGCAAGTGTCGAGATTCCACTTTACCGGTGGGCTGCTGATTCTAGCCGGGGTCATTATGGCGCAAACGCTGACACGCCCGTTAGCACGCAGTTTAACCTCGGATAAGCCGAGCAATGCTCGATAATGCTAGAATAACCGTCGATTTCTAACGCTGGGAAGCCCTGATATGTCCCTGGAAGAACTGCATCTTAATCTACGCAACCTAACGAGCGATGACTACGATCAGCTCAAGACATTGATGGACGCTGTCTATCATGACATCGGCGGTGCCTGGCCGAAGCCTACGATCGACAAATTAATTCAGGCGTTTCCTGACGGCCAAATCGTCATTGAGAATGACGGCATTTTAGTAGGCGTGGCGCTTACCGTGCAGGTAGATTACGACGAGTTTTCCAACCCGCATAAATATGACGACTTGATCGGCCACCGCGAGATCATCCTGAACGATAAGGATGGCGACGCCATGTACGGCCTAGATGTGCTGATTCACCCAGACTACCGTGGGTATCGTTTGGGGCGTCGTCTCTATGAAGCGCGTAAAGAGCTGTGCCGCTCGATGAACTTGCGGGCAATTCTGGCCGGCGGGCGCATTCCTGAATATCACCAGCATGCCAATGAGCTCACGCCCGCTCAGTACATTGATAAAGTCTCGCGTAAAGAGATCTATGACCCGATTCTGTCTTTCCAGCAGGCCAACGACTTTCAGGTAAAGCGCCTGCTGCGTAAATACCTGCCGGAAGATGAGCAATCGCGCGGCTACGCCACCCTGTTAGAGTGGAATAATATTCTGTTTGAGCCCGCCGCCAGCGTGCTCGACAACCGCCCCACCCAGGTGCGCATAGGTGCGGTACAGTGGCAAATGCGCGAGTTCTCCTCAGTGGAAGCCGCCCTCCAGCAGATCGAATACTTTGTCGATGCACTCTCCGACTACCAGAGCGACTTTGCGGTATTTCCAGAGCTGTTCAACGCGCCGCTGATGGGACTACAGGATCGCGCTGCCCAGCAGGACCAAATGGGCGCGATTCGCTTTTTGGCCGGTTTCACCGAGCGCTTTAAAGCTGAACTTTCACGCATGGCGGTCTCCTACAACATTAATATTGTCGGTGGCTCAATGATTGAAGTGGGTGACGACGACCGGCTCTACAACATCGCCTACCTGTTCCACCGCGACGGTACCGTTGAGCGCCAGGCCAAGCTGCACATTACGCCTCAAGAGCGCCGCGACTGGGTGATTGAGGGCGGCGACGAGCTTCAGGTATTCGATACCGACGCTGGCCGCGTGGGCATCCTGATCTGCTACGACGTGGAGTTCCCGGAACTGGGCCGCCTGCTGGCCGACCAGGATATGGATGTACTGTTTGTGCCCTTCTGGACCGATACCAAAAACGGCTACCTGCGCGTACGTCACTGCGCCCAGGCGCGGGCGATTGAAAACGAGTGCTACGTGGTGCTCTGCGGCAGCGTCGGCAACCTGCCTTCGATTGAAAACCTGGATATCCAGTACGCCCAATCAGCGGTGTTCTCGCCGTCTGACTTCGCCTTCCCCCACGATGCGGTGCTGGCGGAAACGACACCCAATACCGAGATGATATTCTTCTCCGATTTGGATCTAACCCGCCTAACAGTAGTGCGTGCCGAAGGTTCAGTGACTAATCTTAAAGACCGCCGTAAGGACCTATTTGATCTACGCTGGCGTGACTGGTCGTGGAAGTCGGGTGCTAATCTGGAGGAGTGAGTCGTGAATCGTGAATCGTGAGTCGTGAGTCGTGAGTCGTGAGTCGTGAGTCGTGAGTCGTGAGTCGTGAGTCGTGAGTCGTGAGAAGAATCATCAACGCCATTCATAGATACAACAACGCCGCCTAATTGGGCGGCGTTGATATTTCTAAAAGTGCTTTAAAAAACTTAATCCGGCCAGACGAGGTGCGCTGGGACGCGACCTTTGGCATCGAACAGAATGCCCTCATCGCGTAACTTGCGGTGCTGGTGCTCGGCGCCACCGTGATCGGCAAGCTTCAACGACGATGCAATTACGCGATGCCAAGGCAACTGGTGGCCATCCGGCAGGTGGCGCATCGCCGACCCCACCATGCGCGGCGTGGCACCTTCGGTCATGGCGGCAATGCGGCCATAGGTCGTCACCCGGCCCGGCGGAATCTGATCGACAATAGTATAGATCTGTTCGAGTAATTCCGGCCGAGCCATGTGATTATCCTTTTATTTCTTGAGAGCGCTTCTGATTGTGCTTAAAGCCCCTCAACCAATTGATCGATCGCCTGGAAAGCTTCTTTGATCGCAGCTTCTCGCTGCTGCTCACCCAAATTCAGGCCCTCAGCATAGACCACATCAACATCTTTAATTCCCATCAGCCCCAGCATGGCTTTCAGATGAGGCGTTTGGCTGTCAAATTCAGTGCCTGCGTACTGACCACCGCGCGCTGCCAGAATAATCGCTCGCTTGCCTTCCACCAACCCTTGAGGGCCGTTTTCGGTATAACGGAACGTTTCGCCAGCGCGTAGCACGCGGTCAAACCACGCCTTCAACTGTGAAGGAATACCCAGGTTATACATAGGCACCGCAATAACCAACACCTCATTGGCACGCAGCTCAGCTAACAGCTCTTCCGAGCGCGCGGCTAACGCCTGCTGCTCAGCGGTACGCTCTGCGGTCGCCACTTGCCAAGCACCTAGTTCGCTAATATCCAGGTGGGGCAATGCATTCTTGACGACATCACGCTGGGTGACCGCGATATCGTTGCGGGCGTTAACCTGCTCGATAAAGCGATTCGCCAGCGCATTAGATTGGCCGTTCTCAGCCAGAATAGAAGAGGTAATCACCAGGGCACGCGAGGTCATTGAAAGCTCCAAAGTCGTATAGGGGAAGGATTGGCAGCTATTCTACGGCGCTTTTCAATAAGCAAAAGCGCAACGTTTTCCAACTTGTATTCGATTAAATCGAATTATGCGACAGCCAATAAAAAGCCCCGCGACGCAAAAATGCGTCGCGGGGCGAAACCAGTGTATTAAATGGCTGGAGCACGTTTACCGCAAATCGTTTACTTGTCTCAATGACTTGGGCTCAATTACTTCTTGGGCCAAGCCTTTGGGTCAACCTTGTTAACCAATTTAGGGAAGCGGCTAGGATCAAACACTGGCTCTTTGCCCGCTTTCAACTGCGCTTCGTAGTCGCGGAAGAGCGCGAAAGCCACCGGCGACAGCATTAGAATAGCGACCAGGTTAATAACCGCCATCATCCCCATAGTGAGGTCAGCAAAGTTCCAGATCGCCCCTAGGCTGGCCACCGAGCCGACCATAATCATCGCCAGCACCGCCAAACGGTAAATCAGTACCGCTACAGGCGCGCGGCGCCCGGCCAGGTACTCAATGTTGGACTCACCGTAGGAGTAGTTGGCAATCACCGAGGTAAACGCAAACAGCAGAATCGCCACCGCGATAAACATGCCACCCCAGTCGCCCACATGGCTAGACAACGCCATTTGGGTTAACTGAATGCCGTTATTCTCATCGCCAGCCATCAACTCCGGCCCAGCCATAATGATGATGGCCGCCGTGGCCGTGCAGATCACCAACGTATCTAGAAACACCCCAAGCATCTGAATAAAGCCCTGGGCAGCAGGATGATCTGGCCGCGTTGAGGCAGTGGCTGCCGCATTGGGCGCCGAGCCCATACCCGCTTCGTTGGAAAATAGCCCGCGCTGAATGCCGTTCATGATGGCCTGGGAAACCGCATAGCCCACCGCGCCACCGGCCGCCTGCTCAAAGCCAAATGCACTGCGCACAATGGTCATGATCGCTGCAGGCAAATCACTGATATTTAAACCCACAACCACCAGCGCCAGTACCAAGTAGAGTAGCGCCATAAGCGGTACAACCAACTCAGCCACCTTGGCAATCGACTTCAAGCCGCCAAAGATAATCGGTGCGACAACGGCCATCAAGACTAATCCCATGACCCAGCTGGGAATGGCAAATGCCTGTTCCATGGCCTGGGCGATAGAGTTGGCCTGAACGCTGTTAAACGCTAACCCAAAGGCGATAATCAAGCAGATAGAGAATAAAACGGCCAGCCAACGCAGCCCCAGCCCACGCTCAATATAACGCGCCGGGCCGCCGCGGAAGGTGTTGTCGCCGTGGTCGGTTTTATACGCCTGGGCCAGGGTCGACTCCACAAAGCTGGTCGCCATCCCCACCATTGCCGTCATCCACATCCAGAAAATGGCCCCAGGGCCACCAAAATAAATAGCCACCGCGACACCCGCCAGATTACCGGTGCCTACCCGGGCCGCCAGACTTGTTGAAAGCGCTTGAAACGAAGAAATTCCGCCATTTGATTGGCGAGAGCTACGCAACAGCTTAAACATATGGCCGAAATAGCGCAGCTGAATACCGCGGGTCATCACCGTGAAATAGAGACCTGCACCAATCAGCAGGTAAATCAGTACGCTGCCCCAGAGCAAGCCATTACCGCGATCCACCAGCGACGTGAGCAACGGAGGTAGAGTAAAGTCCATGAAAAACACGCCTTTTCAAATAATGAGGGCACATCATTCTTCACGATTGTACAAAAATGGCAAGAAAATTGGCGAAAATACGTTAAAGCAGCAATAACCACTTACCCTATCGAATCGCAAAGCCACTGCCACACTAATACGGCTTCGTCACTAACATGGCGTCGGCTAGGACGTACCAGCCAGAAGCGTTCATCGCTGGGCACACTAAGCTCAAAAGGCGCCACCAGATCGGTGCGCTGTTCCATTAACCGGCGGTGGGTGAGCGCGACTCCTCCGCCCTGGCTAGCCAGGGCCAGCGTCATCACTTGATTATCGCAGGTAAGCGACCAGCACTGCGCTTCCAGATGGGCAACCCCCGCCTCCTGCAGCCACCCTGGCCACCCCACACCAAATCCCACTGCGTGCAGCAGCGTATGCCCCGCCAGATCGAGCGGCGCGGTTAGCGTTTTAGCCAAGGCTTGCGAGCAAACAGGCAGCAGTTGCTCCTCGCCTAGCGGCCACATTTCAACGCCGGCCCACTCCCCTTTGCCATAGCGAATCTCGATATCCGCCCCTTCGGGGCCAAAGTCATCGGGCCAGATAGCGCTCACCAGGCGAATCGCTACCTGGGGGTGAACGCGATGGAAAGCAATTAAACGCGGCACCAGCCAAGACTGCTGAATCGCAGGCGTGGCACGCAGCGTCACCGGCTGCTCTGCCGTACTGCCGAACACTTCCAAGGTGCCTTCGCTAATGCGCACGAAGGCATCATGAATACTCGGCAGCCACGCCTGCCCGGCAGGTGTTAGCGTTAAGCTGCGTGCATGGCGCACAAACAGCTTCTGCCCCACACGGTCTTCCAGCAAGCGAACGCGCTGACTAATCGCTGCCTGAGTGACGCCCAACTCATTTCCCGCGGCGGTAAAACTCAACGTGCGCGCTGCAGATTCAAAGGCTTGTAGCCATAGCAATGGCGGCAACTGGCTCATGAAAAAGATACCTATAAGTAAAATGACACCTTAGGGGTCAGATTAATCGTTTGTCACTGCTGCTGCCACTCCGCATCCTAGGTAGCACTTACGCACACCCTTTAAAGCAAAGCCCTCACACTCATACTTCTGGGGCACTGCCGCTAAGGGAGTTACCTGGAGTTATCATGAATAGCGCTTTACAAACCTCACTAACGACCCCCCATTCCCCTGAAATGGGTGAATTAACGCCTTATCAATCAGGCCCGGCACTCGCTCAAACGACGCTGACTCACAAGGGCGTGGCGCTGGCGTGGCACGACGGCGAGCAAACCACCCTACCCCTGCTCTGGCTACGCGACCACTGCGCCTGCCCGGCCTGCCGACATCCGCAAACCCGTGAACGGCTCTACCTGCCGCTTGAAGCCATCACCGAACCACCCAGTGTGGCGCTACTGGATGGGCACTTACACCTTAACTGGCAGGATGGCCATATCAGTGCCTTTCATAGCGGCTGGCTTTACCAGCGCCGCCCGGAAGCCAAGCAGGTGTCTGCCGTGCCCAACATCCGGCCATGGGTCGATAATTTCACCCCGGTGCGTATCCGTCATAGCGATTTTCTTACGCCGCAAGGCGAGCAAGCCTGGCTCACCGCGATGCTGCGTGACGGCCTGGCGCTGATTACCGATGGCCCCTTGGTAGAAGAGGAAGTAAGCCGCTTGGCTGAACGTATTGGCCCCCTACGCGCCACCAACTTTGGCGCCCGTTTTGATGTGCGCTCCAAGCCCAACCCCAATAACGCGGCCTATACCGCCGTAGGCTTACCGCTGCATATCGATCTGCCCAACTGGCGCCAACCGCCGGATATCCAGTTGCTCTACTGCCTGCAAAACGGCGCCAGCGGCGGCGAGTCGCTGTTTGCCGATGGTGCGCGCGTGGTCGAGGCCCTACGCCAGCAAGCCCCAGCGGCGCTGACGATTCTCAGCGAAACACCCATCGACTTTCGCTTTCAGGATGAAACCCACGATATTTCCATGCGGGCACCAGTGATCACCCTGGATAGCACAGGCAGTCTGGTCGAAATGCGCTTAAACAACTGGATTCGCGATGCCCTTCACCTGCCGGTAGAGCAGATGGATGCCTGGTACAGCGCCTACGCCTTACTCTGGAAGCTGTTTCACAGCGAAGCGCACCAAATTGAGTTCACGCTCCGCCCCGGCCAGATGGTCGCCTTTGATAACCGCCGGGTACTGCACGGGCGGCGCGAGTTTGATCCCAACAGCGGCGCACGCCATTTACAGGGCACCTATTTAGACCGCGACATGCTGGCCTCACGCCTTCGGGTGCTAGCCCGCAACGAGTAACGCGACATTTATTTATCTCGATACTCGTCGATTACAAAACCTAGTAAGGAGATCCTATGACACACCTTAAGCCTCTCGCCTCGGGCATTGCCCTCGCCACTACCGCGCTATTCGCCTCGGCGGCTCAGGCGGACGACCAAACCCTTGACTTCGGTGTCCCCGCTTGGCCCGGCATTACGGTCAAGACCACCATCGCTGAACAGTTATTGAACCCGCTGGGCTACGAGACCAGCACCCAGGAGATCGGCCTGCAGGTGATTTACCAAGGTATTGAAAGCGGCGATATCGACGCTTTTCTGGGTGCTTGGCTGCCTGCACAGCGGGAAATGTTCGATCCGCGCAGGGAGTCAGGCGTACTGATTGATGTCGCCAATAACGTCGATGGCGCACAAATGACGCTGGCAGTGCCGGAATATCTGTACGAGAGTGGCATTCAAAATTTTGCTGATCTGGATGAAAATAGCGAACAGTTCGACGCAGAGATCTATGGCTTCGGCGCAGGCTCCGCCGCCAGCGAGATTCTCCACAATGCCATCGACAACGACGCTTGGGGGCTAGGCGACTGGCAGATCGTTGATACCAGTGAAGTGGGCATGCTTTCCGCCGCGCGAGACGCCATCTCACGGCAAGAGCCGATTGTTTGGGTAGGCTGGACGCCCCACTGGATGAACCTTGAACTGCCGATGCGCTACCTGGAAGACCCCGAAGACCTGTTCGGCGAGAACAATGGCGAAAGCGATGTACTGACGCTGCTGCGCGGCGACTATGCGGAAGCCAATCCCAATGTAGTCACGTTCTTTGAACAGTTCACCTTCTCAGCTGAAGAGCAGAGCTGGATGATTCAAGCGTTCGGCCAAGAAGAGCAAGACCTAGCAGAGGTGGCCGAGCAGTGGATAAATGAGCATCCAGAGCGCATCGAAGCGATGCTGGCCAACGTCACCACCACCGACGGCAACCCCGCATGGCCCGTCATTGAAGAGAGCTTAAACCTTTAGGCTAGGTTTATGCTCACAAATTAGCACTCTTCACTGCCATTTAACGTTGCTAACAACCGCCGCGGCCCCCCTTGAGCGCGGCCTAGATTGCGTGACCGCGACTTCCCCAGCGACGCACTGATCGACGTTACCCAAGGTGAAGACTGCCCTACCCAATAGTCCATTAACTCCTAGGCATTGCCGATACCCGCCCCGCCATCTCGCGCTGAACATAGTCAATAAAGGCGCGCAGCCGGGCGGGCACGTGGCGGCGCTGTTCGAACACCGCGTAAAAATCCGCCCGCACGCCTTGCCAGCCCGGCAGCAGTTCAACTAACGCCCCGCTGGCAAGGTGCTCGTTAACGTCCCACCAGGAGCGCAGCATTACACCGTGGCCGTCCAGGGCTAAACGGGTAATCACCTCGCCATCGTTACTCGCCAGCCGACCGCTGACTTTGACCGACGACACTTTTCCAGAGGTTAATTGGCTCGGTTGGCCGCTAGGCTCAAAGCGCCACAGCGGAAAATCACTGTCGTTCTCACGAATCACCAAGCATTCGTGCTGCTGCAAGTCTGCCGGTGCATGAATGGGTAGCGCTTGGGCGATATAGTCAGGCGACGCGCAGAGTACCCGTCGATTGGCCAAAATTCGCCGAGCCACCAAGCGCGATTCCGGTGGCTCACCAATACGAATACCGATATCGAAACCATGATCGCTAAGGTTAAGCGGGAAATTAGTCAGCTCTAACCACCCTTCCACCTCGGGGTGTTCGGCGCAAAAGCGCGACAGTAGCGGTGCGATATGGCGGCGACCAAAACCAAAGGTGGCGTTGACCCGCAGTCGACCACTCAGCGCCCGATCGGCTCCCTCTCCCAGTGAATTTTCCAGTTCATCCAGCTCATCTAAAATTAGCGCGCCACGAGCCAGATAGCGCTCGCCATCGGCAGTTAGCGTCAACCGCCGCGTAGTGCGAGCCGCTAGCTCTACTCCCAAGCGTGCCTCCAACTGTTTCAGCCGCTTACTCACCGCCGAGAGCGACAGCCCCAGCTCACGGGCGGTCGCGGTTAAACTCCTCGCCCGCGCCAAGTGCTGGAAAAATGCCAAATCATCCAGGTGCGCCATTCCTCTCCTCAGCTATTCTATACTTTCACGCAACAATATCTTGAATAATAGCCTGATTATCTCCGCCAGAATAGCCGCTACACTCTACTCACAACTCACAACTCACAACTCACAACTCACAACTCACAACTCACAACTCACAACCCACAAGCATGCAAAGCAACTAACAAGATAAGGAACCAATATGACCCACCGTATAGCCATTATCGCCGGTGACGGCATCGGCACCGAAGTCATGCCCGAAGGCATTCGCGCCCTTGAGGCCACTGCCAAGCGTTTTAACATTGACCTTGAGTTCACCACCTTTGAGTTTGGCAGCTGCGACTACTACCTAGAACACGGCAAAATGTTACCGGACGATTGGTTCGAGCAGTTAAAAGGCTTCGATGCGCTATTTTATGGCGCGGTGGGCTGGCCCGATAAAGTCCCCGACCATATTTCTCTATGGGGCTCGCTGCTGCAGTTCCGGCGCCGCTTTGACCAGTACATCAACCTGCGCCCCTGCAAACTTATGCCTGGGATCAAAAGCCCGCTAGCAGGCCGTGAACCCGGCGATATCGACTTTTACGTGGTGCGGGAAAATACCGAAGGCGAGTACTCAAGCGTTGGCGGCAAAATGTTTGAAGGCACTGACCGTGAAGTGGTTATTCAAGACACGGTCATGACCCGCACCGGCGTTGACCGCGTACTGAAGTACGCCTTTGAGCTGGCGCAAACCCGCCCACGTAAAAAGCTCACCTCCGCGACCAAGTCCAACGGCATCTCAATCACCATGCCGTATTGGGATGAGCGCGTGATCGAGATGGCCAAAGACTACCCAGCGATCGCCGTGGATAAATTCCATATCGATATTCTCACCGCCAACTTCGTGCTTCACCCGGATTGGTTCGACGTCGTCGTCGGCAGTAACCTATTCGGCGATATCCTCTCCGACTTAGGCCCCGCCTGCACCGGCACCATCGGTATTGCCCCTTCGGCGAATATCAACCCAGCAGGCAACTTCCCCAGCCTATTTGAGCCAGTACACGGCAGCGCGCCGGATATCGCCGGTAAAGGCATCGCCAACCCTATCGGCCAGATTTGGTCGGGGGCAATGATGCTGGAGCACCTCGGCTATAAAGAAGCCGGTGATGCGATGGTCGCGGCTATCGAGGCAGTGTTAAGCAAAGGGGACGCCAATGTAGTTACCCGCGATGTGGGCGGTAATGGCTCCACGGAAAGCCTAGGTAAAGCAATTGCTGAAGCTATTTTGCGCTAATGGCTAAGCCCTTTGCCGTTGGCTGCTCGGAGAACTGCTATCGAGCAGCCAATGAGCGACTTTTAACAACATATGTTCTACATTTGTCCTGAGAGTGGCTGAAACTGCCTTACTGTCCACTCGCTGCACGTCAACACTCAACGTTAACAAACAACAATCAGGACAATGCTATGAAACTTGGACGCCGTCAGTTCCTTTCGGCAACGGCCGCCCTGGCCGCTATTGGCACATCGCCTCAGCTTTTTGCTTTGCAGACCTCACAAGCTCCTACCCCGGATAGGTACCCGGTTGATGCCTGGAAAGTCGAGGATCCCCGTTTTAGTGATTATATGATTTTCAATAGCCCACTGGAGCGTCACTGGAGCGGGGGGCTGTGGGCAGAGGGGCCAGCATGGAACGCCATAGGTCGTTATGTCGTGTTCAGCGATATACCCCGCGCCAAGCAGATGCGCTGGGACGAATCGACTGGTCAAGTCAGCGTTTTGAGAGATAATGTCGGGCACTCTAACGGTAACACCTTCGATCATCAGGGACGGCTAATCGCTTGCGAACACTACCCTTCACGCGTTTTGCGCTACGAGTGGGATGGCAGCACCACGGTGCTTGCCGAACGTTATCAAGGCAAGCCACTCAATGCTCCCAATGATGTAGTTGCCCTACCGTCAGGTGGCGTAATTTTCACTGACCCAGGCTATGGCGCTCACTTCGACTATGAGGGCAAAAAGCGTGATCTGGAGCTCGAAACGGCGATCTATTACGTCGATGACAGCCTGGATGAGCCCATCATGTTGACCGATGATATCCACAAGCCAAACGGTATTGTACTGACACCCGATGGCGAGGGATTTTACGCCAGTGACAGTGCCCCCACCCACTTCAACGAGCCTGCGCGAATTATCCGCTGGACACTAGGCGAAGATGGTCGCAGCGTCAGCGACCGGCAGGTGATCGTCACCAGCGAGGACACCATTTTCGACGGCATGACCTGCGATGTAGATGGCAATATCTGGTCAAGTGCCAATGGTGGCGAAGGCATCGATGGTGTGGTGGTCTTCTCACCGGAAGGCACACTGCTGGGGCGGGTGTTGCTGCCCGAAGTCTGCTCGAATGTGTGTTTTGCTGGCAAGGGTCGCAATCGACTATTTATGACGGCCAGCCAATCTGTTTACACAATTTATACGGCGACACGTGGCGCGTAGCCAGTGGCTGAAACGCCAATAAAAAAGCCTCGCTGGATTGCTCCAGCGAGGCTTTTTACATTACGCGCTATACGAGTTAAGCGCTATAGAACTTACTCGCTGACTTAAGCGATCAATTAGCTGGCCAGCTTAGCCGCCGTTTTAGCCACTAGCTCGCCTTGGAAACGGGCAATTTTCAGTTCGCGTTCATCGGGCTGACGCGAACCATCGCCACCGGCCAGTGTGGATGCACCATAGGGTGTGCCACCACTGACTTTAGAAATATCAAACTGCTCTTCAAGGCCGTAACCAATTGGCACAATGATCATGCCGTGGTGGGCAAGTGTGGTCCAGGTAGAGGTAATGGTCATTTCATCGCCACCGCCGGTACCGGTAGAGGTGAACACGCTGGCTACTTTGCCACGTAGGGCACCATTCGCCCACAGTCCGCCGGTTTGATCCAGGAAGGTACGCATTTGACCGGCCATATTACCAAAGCGGGTGGGGGTACCGAAGATGATCGCATCGTAATCGGTAAGCTCTTGGGGTGTGGCTTCCGGCGTATTGTAGTCCTGCTTGCCTCCTGCGTTTTTAAACGCCTCGTCAGGCATTGTTTCCGGTACGCGCTTGACAGTGACTTCGACGCCACTGACGCCCTTTGCACCTTCTTCCACGGCCTGAGCCAGCGTATCGATATGGCCATACATGGAATAATAAAGTACCAGTACCTTTGTCATTACTATCTCCTTCACTTATGAATAGTGCAGTTATGAGTAGTGCAGTGAGCGTCGCCTAAAGTGGACGTCGCTTAATAAGTAGTAAACACAACATAGCGCACTCAAGCATAGAAAAAAGCGAATGTTTTCGTCCGTGGGCGTCGATTTCATCGACGAACGCCATCTTGCACTTTACGCCAACCACCACTAGCTTTTGACTTGCCTACATCAAACGACTCCAAGGAGTCTGGAATGACGATTTTTGAAGCCCTGCGTAAGGATCACGATATTCAGCGCGACCTGCAAGATAAACAAAAGACATCGCTTGCTAGCGAGTACCAGGAAGAAATGCAGCGCCAGCGTTCAGCGTAACTTAATGAACAAATTGAAAAACGCTCATACACCCATGGGCGTTTTTTGCTGTTAGCGATTAAATAAAGCCACATGTCAGCTTCCGCTTGTTTCATGAATACGCTTTTTCACGAATACGCTAGGCTTTTACACGCGAACGACCTGCGGGCTTGTGGCATACGCCCAGCGTGGTAAACCTAGGCTCGCTTTTATACTGACAACGATACTCAAAACAGTTAACTGAGGAGCGACAATGCTAGGCCAATGGCTCGACTGGTCGCTTGATGGGCGCCCCCCCGCCGCTAGCCAAGGTGTTTTTGCAAGCGGCACTTACCATTTACATGCGCCCGGCATTTTGGAGTTAACACCAAACGAAACTCGCCCTGCGGCTCAGGCGTGCATTTTTTCAGCAGCCATCCACGGCAATGAAACCGCGCCAGTTGAATTGGTAGGTGAATGGCTAAGCGGCTTAGAAGCAGGCAGCATATCGCTTGGCGCCCCCGTCCTAGTGATTTTAGGCAACCTGCCTGCGCTTAAGGCACAGCAGCGTTTTGTTACCACCAATTTAAACCGGCTGTTTAGCCGCGAACTAACTGCCGGAGGCGAAGAACCAGATCGCGCTCGGGTGTTAATGGCCGCGGTGGATGGTTTTTATGCGCGCCATTCGGGGCTACCCAAATTGCATTACGACCTACATACCGCGATAAGGGGTAGCCGTTATACCCGCTTCGTTGTAGAACCCTATGCCAAGGCCCCCACAGACGCCGAGCAGTGGGGCTGGCTAGCGGCGGCGGATATGCAGGCGGTGTTGCACCAGCATCAGCACAGCTGGACGTTCTCCCACTACAGCAAGCACTATCACGCCGCCCAGGCATTCACCTTTGAGCTGGGTCGCGCCGCGCCTTTCGGTCAAAACGATATGGCCTCCCTAAAACCGATGTGCGCGCTGCTCTCGGCGCTTAGTGAAGGGCGCTCTCCGCCCAGTCAGCCAGCCACGCAAATGCAGTTTTTTCAGGTTCATCACGAGTTAATTCGTCAATCCGATGATTTCCAGCTCTGTTTTGCCGAGGACACGGCTAACTTCAGCCGCTTTGAGCCAGGCACCCTGCTGGCGCAGGATGGCAATGCCGGTGAGTTTCGGGTGGGCGATATGCCGCTTTACGTGGTATTTCCCAACGCCCAGGTGGAAGTGGGCGCCCGTGCCGCGCTATTGGTGGCGCCTATCGCCTAGAACACCAGGCAGGAAAAACGCTAGCTTAGACAATAACAATGGTAAGGCGATAACAGGCCCCTTGGCGTCGATACGACCAACGTCGTGTGCATAATGTTATAAGGAAAGCGCGCATAATGCGCCCAGCCTGATAGAATCGCCCCTTTTTTCGCGCCAGCCGCATCAAACCCACATGTTGCTGCGGCAACTCTGTACTGGAGCCAATGATATGGCCGCTACGCCTACTCCCCTTGAAGTGCGTAATATTAAAAAACGCTTTGGCGATACGGAAGTTCTGAAAGGCCTCTCACTACAAGCCCAAAAGGGTGATGTGATTACCCTTATAGGTGCCTCTGGATCGGGTAAAAGTACTTTTTTGCGCTGCATGAACTTGCTTGAACAGCCCGACGATGGCGACCTCATTGTGCATGGCGAACCCATTCGCTTTAAAACCACTAAGCATGGCCGCGAACCGGAAGACTGGAAGCAGGTAGTACAAATGCGCGCTAAGCTCTCCATGGTGTTCCAGAGCTTTAACCTTTGGGCTCACATGACACTGTTGGAAAATATCATCGAAGCGCCGATTCACGTGCTAAAAAAACCTAAAAAAGAAGCCTTGGAGCACGCCCACGCCCTGCTCGATCGCGTCGGCTTAACGGCTCGTGCCAACGCCTACCCGGCGCAGATGTCTGGCGGCCAGCAGCAGCGCGGCGCGATTGCTCGCGCGCTGGCGATGGATCCAGAAGTTATGCTGTTTGACGAACCTACCTCTGCCCTCGACCCAGAATTGGTCGGCGATGTATTGAAAGTCATGCACGGCCTCGCCGAAGAAGGCCGCACCATGGTGGTGGTGACCCACGAGATGAGCTTTGCCCGTGATGTCTCCAGCCAAGTGGTCTATCTTCACGAAGGTTTAGTGGAGGAGTCGGGACCGCCTGCTGACGTACTGGGTAATCCGCAATCACCGCGCCTGCAGCAATTTCTGGCCCCCAAATACTGATCCGCGAGGCTTACCATGATTGATCTACAAGGGTATGGTCCCCGGCTGATCGAGGGGGCCGGTGTTACCATCCAGCTAGCGGTGCTGTCGCTGATTTTAGCGATTATTTTGGGGCTACTGACCGCCAGTGCAAAGATGTCGCGCAACTGGTTAGCGCATCGCCTTGCCACGCTTTACACCACACTTATTCGCGGCGTGCCCGACCTAGTGTTGATGATGCTGTTTTTTTTCGGCGGCCAAATTGGCGTCAACATGATCACCGATTGGCTTTACTACTCATTCAATATCGATATTTTTATCAATATCGATGCCTTCGTAGCGGGCGTTATCACCATCGGACTGATCTTCGGGGCCTATATGGGGGAAACCTTTCGCGGCGCTTTTATGGCGGTCGACAATGGGCAAATCGAAGCCGGTAAAGCCTATGGCATGAGCGATGGGCTGGTTTTTCGTCGTGTGCGCTTTCCGCAGATGATGCGCCATGCGCTACCCGGCCTTTCCAACAATTGGATGGTATTGCTCAAAACCACAGCGCTGGTCTCGGTAATCGGGCTGTCTGACATGGTACGCGTCGCCTCAGAAGCCTCTAAAGCAACGCGTGAACCTTTCACCTTCATGATTATTGTCGCGCTTATCTATCTGCTCATCGCCAGCGTTTCGGAGTGGATCTTTGCTCGTCTGCAAAAACGCTACAACATTGGCTATGGGGAGGCAGACTAATGACCGCTTTCATGACATGGCTCGAAAATCAGCTTGCCGAGAACAGCATTTTCACGCTGCAAACGCTTTCCTATTATGGCGATGGGCTGACTACCACGGTGCAACTGGTATTTCTATCGCTGGTCATTGGCTTAATCGCCGCGGTTCCGCTTGCCATTGGGCGTGGTTCAAAACACGCCTGGATTAAGTGGCCTATTTTTGCCTACACCTATGTCTTTCGTGGCACACCGCTACTCATCCAGCTCTACCTGATTTATTACGGTGTGGTGTTTGTGGACGGTATTCAAGACACTTGGCTATGGGTGATACTTGAAAAACCGTTCGTTCCCGCCCTCATTGCATTCACCCTCAACACCGCCGCCTATACAACCGAGATTTTTCGCGGTGCGATTAAGTCTACCTCGAAAGGTGAAATTGAAGCGGCTCGTGCCTACGGCATGTCACCCCAGCAGACCATGCGACGCATTATTATCCCCAGCGCTTTTCGTCGCGCCCTGCCGGCCTACGGCAACGAAGTCATTTTCATGCTCCATGCCAGCGCTATTGCCAGCGTGGTGACGATTATGGATCTTACCGGCGCGGCGCGCTTTGTCTATGCGCGTTTTTATGCGCCTTTTGACGCATTCTTGTTTGTGGCGGCGATATATCTGTGCTTAACCTTCACCATCTTGTATTTCTTTCGTTATCTAGAGAAAAAACTGCTCGCACATCTACAGCCGCAAAACTCCTAGCCCGGATTTCTCATAGCACCTCAGCCAGTACCACCTCCAAGCCGTCATACCACTAAAAGCCGATTGGTACGGTTTAAACTGCCTGCTTTTTAGCCTCTTTCCGTCGTTCAGACACACCTCCCCCTTTCCCCCATTGCGTCGGGCCGGGGGCGCCCGCGCATTCAGCTCGGTACTAACCGCCTGATGAGATCGGATAGTTGCGCTTTATAGGGGTAGCTGTCACTCATCAACACCCGGATTCGGCGCGTATTGCGGATGATGACCGCGCCCACTTTGATGAGTTTGAGCCTCAGGTTGCTTGGGCTCATGCGCTCAAAAGGGGTCTTCTTCAGGTAAGTGCGTAAGCGCTCGAACAGCGTATAGGCGAAGCCCGATAAGATCAGCCGCCACTGATTGGCCCACCAGTGCGTACTGGAGGTCCGGTCAGCAAACAGGCTCAGTTGTTGATCCTTGATTCGGTTCTCCATGTCGCCCCGAGCGCAGTACTGCTCGTAGTAGAGTTTGAAGCCATCGTCATAACGGGAACTAATGATAAACCGGGGATTAGAGCCCAGTTCGCCTTCTTCCAGACGGGCCACCACCCAGCGTGGATACTTCCAGGAGTGTGCTTGATATTGGAAGCGGAACGTCTCTGCCACTTTCCCGCCCACCTCCCACTGGGTCTTGCGCACCAGCATCATGGGCACGTCCACTTCCTTGAGCAGCCGACTGTTCTTGCCGATGCCCACGATGTAGTCGATATGATGCCGATCACACCAGTTCAGCATCCGAGGGCGGCAAAAGTGGCTATCACCCCGTAACACGATGCGTGTATCGGGCCAGTACTGGCGGATAAAGCGCACCAGTAACGCCAGAATGGCCCAGCTGTGATGGCTGTCGCTGTGGTCACTGGTGCGCAGATAGCTCACTAGTAGATGGCGGCCACAGAAGACATACAGCGGGAAGTAGCAGTGGTGATCGTAATAGCGGTTAAAGAACTTCCCGGGTTGCTCACCGTGCACAGGGATATCGGTGCCATCAAAGTCCAGCACGATCTCCTTCGGGGGTGCGTCATGCTGTTCAATGAAGTGGTGCCACAGCACCTCATGGGCCTTCACCATCGCTTGTCGATCGGCGTTCTGCTCACTCCGGCACAGCGTAGACTTGCCTGCCAGCGCATTATCTTCACCGAGCGCTGTCTGAAGCGCCTGATCATAGCGTAGGGCCTCATGGTCGTTGAAATCTTCGTAGCCCGCGGCGACACCGAACACTCGCTGACGAACCAGAGTGTCGTGCTTGTGACGAACCTGTTCCGGTGCGCGGGGATCATGAAGCACGGAGGCCAAGCGGTGCGTCAGGCGATGTTGCTTATCGACTTCACGAAGCAGGAGCAATCCAGCATCGGAGGTGATGTGGCCCCCAGAGAAATCGGCTTCAATTTGGCGGCGTGAGAGTGGCGAGAAGGTCAGTTTTTCAGGTACCATTTTGGAAGCGGTTGTTGGTGCTTGATGGATTGGTTAGGCTCTTGAAATCATAGCACTTTCAGCCGCTTTCTTTTATACCCCGTGAGAAATCCAGGCTAGTGTAAAACAAACGTTGGTTTACGCATCATCAAGCACTTTTCGTCAACGCAGAGTTAGGATAAATTAATAATGATCATCGCCAATCAACCTGTGATTAACCTGGTCAACGCCGTATAGGCACCGCCATCAATATGCACAGGTTGCTTAGATGAACTCTGCTTCCAAGGAGATACATAATGAAAAAACTGCTGTCTGTCTCACTGCTAGGCTTAGCCGTTGCAGCAAGCGCCGCCCAGGCGCAAGAAGACCAACTGCGTATCGGGGTTGATGTACCTTACGAGCCGATGGAATATCGCACGCCGGATGGCGAGCTGACCGGCTTTGATATCGATTTGGGCAATGCCCTCTGCGAGCGTATCGGCGTTGAGTGTGAATGGGTGGTACAAGGCTGGGACGGCATTATCCCTGGTCTCATGGCGCGCAAATACGACGCTATCATGTCCTCTATGACGATCAATGATGACCGTCGCGAGCAAGTGCTGTTTTCTGACCCCTACATCACCCCACCGTCCGCCTGGTTTGCCCCAGAAGGCAGCGACCTTGATGCAACCAATGAAGAATCGCTCGCCGGCATGACCATCGGCGTTCAGCGCGGCACCCTACAAGATAACTACGTCACCGACATGTACGGCGATGTCGCCGACATCAACCGTTACTCTACCGCCGATGACATGGTGCTGGACATGGAATCCGAGCGCTTGGACATCTTATTCCTCGACTACCCAGTCGGTAAGTCCACGCTGCTGGATAACGAAGAAGGCAACTATATTGTTATCGGCGAGATGCTCACCGAACCTAAAGAATATTTTGGTGATGGCTTTGGTATCGCCTTCCGTCAACGCGATGAAGCGTTAGCCGAGAAGTTCAACGAAGCCCTGGCTGAAGTGCAAGAAGACGGTACTTACGACGAGATCTACACGCGTTATTTCGGTGGAAAACAGTAAGCCTCAAAGCAAGCCTCAACGTCCATCACCCCGGCAATTGCCGGGGTGATGCGTTTCTGGCTAACTCTGCTAATTCAGTGAACTAGGTAAAGCTACCTCTGTCTGTGTATCATTGCGCATGCTCAACACGGAGGTTTTATGGCTCACTCGACTAGCCCACATGCAGGCACTCTCCCACGCCCCTCTTCCCACTGGACAGGTTGGGGCCAATGGCTGGCGCTGATCACCATGACCATTGATCACCTCACTCGCTACATACTGCCCGGTGATTGGGACTTAAGTTGGGCAGGCTCTTCCATTGGCCGTATCGCCTTTCCGCTGTTTGCCGCCATGGTGGCGTGGCACGGGCTATTTAATACCCGTAACCCCTTACGCTACTCGCGGCGTATTTTGATTATCGGCTTGGTCGCCCAGCTCCCCTACATGATGATGCCGCGCACATCAGACGCCTTTATCCTGAATGTCTGTTTCACCCTGGCCAGTGGCTTAGCCTTGGGGTCGCTGGTACGCCAAGGTTGGCAGCATTACCAGCAGCAAACCCTCAATATGCCCTGGCTGCTAGCCGGTGCAGCATTAGGTGTTACCGTGTGGTACCTGCTTGGGTTCTGGGTAGAGTACGGCCACAACGGGCTGCTATTGATTCCGCTGTTAATGTTTGCCATGCATGCGTTAAGCCAAGCAGAAAGCCATTTTCAAGCGCGCCTGTGGGCCGGTTTAGCGGCATTCCCGGTACTTTGGATAGCCGGACAGATGAACGCCTCCGATATGGCCAAATCGTTTACCGTAGGCACCTGCGTAGTGGTGCTGATACTGGCCGCAGGCGCGGCTCAGCGGATACCTACCGTGAGTGTCGTGATGCCGCGCCGGTTGTGGCTAGCTTGGTACCCGGGTCACTTTGCGTTAATCGCGCTATGGTTGTTGTTTAGCGGTCAGTTAAGTTAAAAGAGCCGCCTGACTCGGCGGCTTTAGACACTACTGTTTGATGGAAAAGCTTAAGGCAGGGGGCGGTGCTTCAGGCAATAAAGCGCTGCAGGCGTTAACTTTCTCCAGCAGTTCGGCATGGTTAGGTGCGAGGATATTGACGTGAGCCAGTTTGCGGCCTGCCCGCTCGGCTTTGTCATAACGATGCAAATGGGTATTGTTAAGCGCTAGTATCGCCACGTTATCACCCTCGCGGCCAACCACATTAATCATACAGGTGGGGGCAATCGCCTGGGTATCGCCTAAGGGCAAGCCCTGTATCGCACGCAGGTGATTTTCGAACTGGCTGGTCACTGCGCCGTCCATCGTCCAGTGGCCGGAGTTATGCACGCGGGGCGCCATTTCGTTGGCGAGCAGGCTGCCATCGCGGGTTTGAAACAGCTCTAGCGCTAGCACACCCACGTAATCCAGCTCATTAAGCAGCGCGCGGATATAGCTATCGGCCGTTTGCTGCACACTGGCATCCAGATCCGGCAACGGCGCCACCGAGTAACGCAAAATGCCATCGACGTGCTGGTTTTCCGCCATAGGGTAGAACACCACCTCGCCATCGCGGCCGCGCACGGCAATCATCGAGACTTCGCGCACGAAATCGACGAAGGCCTCAACAACCAACTGCGAATGGCCGATAGCGGCCCATGTATCTGCCGCCTGCTCAGGTTGCTTTAACACCGCCTGGCCTTTGCCGTCGTAGCCTTCAGTGACCGATTTAGCCACCACCGGGCAGCCCAATTCACGGGCGGCGGCTTCAAGCTGCTCGGCACTCTCAACCACTCGATAAGCAGGCGTGGGGATGCCTAAACGATCAAACAGTGTCTTCTCTTCGACTCGGTTCTGGCACACTTCAATGGCGCGGCTACTGGGGTAAACCGGCTTGTGCTGTTCGATCTCACGCACCAGTTGAACGGGCAAGTGCTCGAACTCGTAGGTCACCACGTCAACCTTGGCTAAAAACTCGGCCAAGTGCTGGTTGTCAGGATCCACAATAACGTCGCCGATGCCGGCGCTGGGGTTGCCCGTGGTATCCAGGAAGGTAAAGCGATTACCCAGCGGGTAACCCGCCAGCGCCAACATACGCCCTAACTGACCTGCACCTAGAATGCCGATATTCATGTCCGAACCTCCTTATTCTGCTTCCGGCTCAGGGCGCGGATCCGGGTTATCGAGTACTTTCTGGGTCTGCTCAGCGCGAAATGCCTCGACTGCGCTGCGTATGGTCGCATCCTGCAGGCCGACAATTTGCGCCGCTAACAAACCAGCATTAGTGGCGCCCGCTTTGCCAATCGCCAGCGTACCCACCGCGATACCGCCCGGCATCTGGGCAATCGAGAGCAGCGAATCCAAGCCTTTAAGGGCCTTCGACTCCACCGGCACACCCAGCACCGGCAACGGCGTTTGCGAAGCCACCATACCCGGCAAGTGGGCAGCGCCGCCCGCGCCCGCCACAATCACCTGTAAGCCGCGCTCGGCAGCACTCTTGGCATAGTCGAACAGCAGGTCAGGCGTGCGGTGCGCCGACACCACGCGCGTTTCATAGGCCACGCCCAAACGCTCCAGCATGGAAACCGCATGCTCCATGACTGGCCAGTCAGACTTGGACCCCATGATCACGCCCACCTTGGGTGCGCTGTTCGACGACATGCAAAACTCCTCGGCCCATCGGCCTTTAAAAGCGAGATTAAAAGTAAAAAAGTAGCGTGCACCTGCCTAGCTACACATAAAAATAGGAAGGCAGATAGTTTACCAGAGCTAGGCCGTTTGCGGGCTTTGCAGAGGGCGTGAAATTTTCATCAAAATAGGCATTGAAATGCGCCCCGGTTGGCGGCATTGTGTGCTTGTCATTTCAGACTGATGGAGCCACATGAGCACGGCACGCCCAACTGCCACTGCGGAAAAGCTTGATCCTCCGCGAAGCAGCCCTGACCTCGATGTCAGGGAACTAGAAAAACGTACGCGATTAATGCGTATTATCACACGTCTGATCGCCGTATCAGACCTAGGAAGCCGAGAAATTGCCCGCCGGGCAGGGCTTCCCGTTCAGAAAATCAGCGACCTGCTCGCCGGAAGGCTTGAGCACCTGGGAGTGGATGAACTTCACGCCCTGCGTCGCACTTTAGAGCTGGAGGCGCCATAGCAGCTACTTTTCTGCTTTCTTATTGCCCCTCAGCAACAGACCGCCTCTCGGCGGTCTGATATTTAGCCTTCCTCAAGGCGCAATCGCTATTCCCCCCAACGCTATCACTGCGACCACTACCCAGGCGGGCAGCTTCCATACGGTTAGCATTAAAAACCCTGTCAGTGCCAAAGCGAACTCTTGTTTACCTATAATAGCGCTCGTCCATACCGGCTGATAAAGCGCTGCGCCTAAAATACCTACCACGGCGGCATTGGCACCACGCATTAATGCCTGAGCGCTGCCCCACTGACGAAATTGATTCCAAAACGGCAGCACGCCGACTAATAGCAAAAAGCCGGGGATGAAGATCGCCAGCAGCGCCAGCAACGCGCCGACTAAACCATTGATACCCGGCAGCAGCGCACCTAAATAAGCAGCAAAGGTAAACAATGGCCCCGGCACCGCCTGGGCCGCACCATAACCGGCCAAAAATTCATCCGGCGTGACCCAGCCCGACTGCACCACTTCGGCTTCTAAAAGCGGCAGCACCACGTGCCCGCCGCCAAACACCAACGCGCCTGAGCGGTAAAACGCATCAATAACGCTGAGCCAAATGGCACTTCCCGCCAATAGTGGCAGCAGGATCAACAGCCCACCGAATAGCCCTAGCGACACCATGCCCACCCGGCGCGATACCGGAAAATGTAGTGGCTCACTTGCTGTGGTGGCTGCGCTATCGCGACACAGCGCTAGGCCGGCCAAGCCGCCCAATACAATCGCCGCGACTTGGCCCAGCGGGCCACTAACCAGCACCACCATAAATATCGCCGCAAGCGCGATTCCCGCGCGGGTTTTATCGGGGCAGAGGTTGCGCGCCATACCCCATACCGCGTGGGCCACAATGGCAACCGCCACTACTTTTAAGCCGTGAGTAATACCGCTGGCGATAGGGCCATCCAGCACCGCCGCGCCAAACGCAAACAACACCAACACAAGTGCGGAAGGTAGCGTAAACGCCAGCCACGCCATAGCCGCACCCCAAGGGCCTGCGCGCAGTAAACCGAGCGCAAAACCCACCTGGCTGCTCGCGGGCCCTGGCAAAAACTGGCATAGCGCTACTAGATCAGCATAGGCGCCTTCGGTTAACCACTTCCGGCGCTCCACAAACGTGGTACGGAAATAGCCAAGATGCGCTACCGGGCCACCAAAAGAGGTTAAGCCAAGGACTAGAAATGCCCAAAACACCTCACCTATACGCCCGCGTGCTTGCGTGTTCTCCACCATAACCCCACCGCTTAGCCAATTAAAAAAGCGCAAGGCTCTTATACTAAGCCTTGCGCTTGACGTCTTGATGACACTTACCGCTAAAGCGTTATTCTTGGTCGGTGACCGCGCCGGTGCTAGCGGAGCTAACCAAGCGCGCATATTTAGCCAACACGCCGCGAGTATAGCGGGGTTCCGGCTGCTGCCACGCTGCGCGACGACGGTTCATTTCATCTTCAGATACATCTACATCGATGGTATCCGCTTCCGCATCAATGGTGATGATGTCGCCATTTTCTACCAGCGCCAGCGGGCCGCCATCGAAGGCTTCCGGTGACACGTGGCCGACCACAAAGCCGTGGCTGCCACCCGAGAAGCGTCCATCAGTGATCAGCGCGACGTCGTTACCCAAACCGCGGCCCATAATCGCGGATGTCGGCGTGAGCATTTCGCGCATACCCGGGCCGCCTTTCGGGCCTTCGTAGCGAATCACCACGACATCGCCAGCGACCACGGTGCCGTCGTTAATGCGCGCCTGGGCCTCTTCTTCCGAGCCAAATACCCGCGCCGAGCCAGAGAAGCGCGTGCCCTCTTTGCCGGTAATTTTCGCCACTGCGCCTTCCGGTGCCAGGTTGCCGTAAAGCATACGCAAATGGCTTTCCGCTTTAACCGGGTTGCCCAACGAGGCAATAATGGGTGGCTCAGCCGGATAAGACTCGACCTTAGCCAAGTTCTCTTCAAGCGTTTTACCCGTAACGGTTAAACACTCGCCGTTGAGCAGGCCTGCATTCAGTAGCATTTTCATCAGCGGCTGAATACCGCCAATCGCCACCAGCTCGCTCATCATGTAATGACCGCTAGGGCGAAGATCAGCAAGCACCGGCACGCGCTTACCAATTTCGGTAAAGTCAGCCAGGGTGAGCTCAACACCAATGGTGCGCGCCATGCCGATAAGGTGCAGTACCGCGTTGGTTGAACCACCCAGGGCAATTACCACAGTAATCGCATTCTCAAACGCCGCGCGGGTCATGATATCGGAAGGTTTAATATCGTCGGCTAACAGCGCCAGCACCGCCTCGCCCGCCGCTTTACAGTCATCGCGCTTCTCTTGGGAGATGGCATTTTGCGCGGAGCTGCCCGGCAAGCTCATGCCTAATGCCTCAATCGCAGAAGCCATTGTATTAGCGGTGTACATGCCGCCGCATGAACCAGGACCGGGAATCGCCGTCTCTTCGATGTTTTTAAGTTCGATTAAATCGATATCGCCACGCGAGTGCGCGCCCATCGCTTCAAATACCGAGACAATATCGGTGTGCCCTTTACCGGGCATGATGGTGCCGCCGTAAACAAACACGCTGGGGCGGTTCAAACGCGCCAGGCCCATCATGCAACCCGGCATGTTCTTATCGCAGCCACCAATTGCCACTAGGCCATCAAAACCTTCACAGCCCGCGACGGTTTCGATCGAATCGGCGATCACTTCCCGCGATACCAGCGAGTACTTCATGCCTTCGGTGCCGTTGGCAATACCATCGGAAATCGTGATGGTATTGAAAATCACCCCTTTACCACCGCCCGCATCGGCGCCATCGCGGGCAAACTCGGCCAGTTCATTAATATGGCTATTGCACGGCGTCACCATGCTCCAGGTAGAGGCAATACCCACCTGGGGCTTTTTGAAATCTTCGTCATTAAAGCCCACAGCGCGCAGCATCGCACGGCTAGCGGCTTTGCCGGGGCCATCGACCACTTGAGCAGAGTGGCGGCGGGAATTATTGGTAGGCTCGGTCATTAGGCTCTCTCTTCGCATTGTTCACGGTATTTGCATAGCTTGGCGATATTATCCTAATCCCGCAAGATGATTAACTTATGGCACCATGCACTTAGCCACCGCCTCAGCCGTGAAGGAATCATCCACTAAGCTGCTCAGCCATTAGGGAACATCGCGCATGCCTGCAAACCCGCTACTGTCACAAACACCGTTAGCGCCTGGCTTTATGGTGGTGCACGCCAATCGCCTGGAAGATTTGCGCGGTTTGGCGGTGGAGTGGATGCGCCGACACCCGCTTTCGCCGCTGGAGAATGAGACCATTCTGGTGCAGAGCAACGGTATCGGGCAGTGGCTAAAACTGGCGCTGGCGGAAGATCCGGCCCAAGGTGGCGCAGGCATAGCGGCGGCGCTGAACGTCACGCTGCCCGCGCGCTTTTTATGGCAAGCCTATCGCACGGTGCTGACCCAACTGACGGCAGACGCTGAGGCAGTGCCCGAAACCTCGCCGTTTGATAAGTCGCGGTTGATATGGCGCTTATTGCGCCTGCTGCCCAGCCTTGCCGAGCAGGAAGCCTTCGCACCCCTGGCGCGCTTTTTAGAGGTCGATCGCGACCAACGCAAGCACTACCAACTGGCCGAGCGGCTGGCGGATCTGTTCGACCAGTACCAAGTGTATCGTGCCGACTGGCTGGACGCCTGGGCCAAGGGCAACGATGTACTGATCACCGCCCGAGGCGAGGCCCGCCCGCTGGAAGCACACCAGCTATGGCAGCCAGAACTGTGGCGCGCGCTGCGCGACGATGTGGCTAATAATCTAGGCCAAGCGGGCCTTAACAGCAGCCGCGCCCAAGTGCACAGCCGCTTTCTGGAAGCCGCCGTTCAGCTTGAAGGCCAAGCGTGCCCACCCGGCTTGCCCCGGCGATTGATCATTTTCGGCATCTCATCGCTGCCGCAACAGACGTTAGAAGCCCTGGCGGCGCTCTCACGCTGCTGCCAGATCGTGCTCTGCGTGCACAACCCATGCCAGTACTACTGGGCGGATATCATCGAGCACAAAGACCTACTCCGCGCCAGCCGCTACCGCCAGCGGCGCAAGGCCGGCATGCCCGACGCCCTGGACGTGCTCGGCACCGGCGATGCCGACGACGCCCTGCACCTACACGCCCAACCACTGCTGGCCGCCTGGGGCAAACAGGGGCGCGACTACCTGCGCTTACTCGACGAACACGACGACGCGGGCAACTACCAAACGCTTTTCGAGCAGCAGGCGCTGCGCATCGACATGTTCGAGCCGTTCAGCGGCGAAGAGCGCAACTGCCTGCTCAGCCAGCTACAGGACGATATCCGCGAGCTGCGCCCAGTGGCGGAAACCCAAACCCACTGGCCCGCGCTCGACCCGGCCAGCGACGACTCCATCGTGTTCCATGTCGCCCACGGCCCCCAACGGGAAGTGGAGATCCTTCACGATCAGCTACTGGCGGCCTTCAGCGCCGACCAGGCTTTGCGCCCGCGGGATATCATCGTGATGGTGCCGGATATCGACCGCTACGCGCCGCATATTGAAGCCGTGTTCGGCCAACTCGCCAGCGACGACCCACGCTACATTCCCTACACGCTTTCGGATCAGGCCAGCCGCCACCGCCTACCGCTGATGATTGCGCTGGAAAAACTACTGCGCCTGCCAGAACTTCGCCTGTCAGTGAGCGACCTGCTGGATCTACTGGAAGTGCCCGCGCTGCGCACCCGCTTTGGTATCGACGAGCACGACCTGCCCACCCTTAGCCGCTGGATTGAGGGCGCAGGTATTCGCTGGGGGCTCAATGCCGAGCAGCGCACCCGGCTGGATTTACCCGAGGGGCTAACCCAGAACACCTGGGCCTTTGGCCTGCGCCGCCTGCTGCTGGGGTATACGGTGGGCAGTGCCGAGGCGTGGCAAGGCATAGAGCCATTCGACGATATTGGCGGGCTGGAAGCATCGCTGGCAGGCCCTCTAGCGAACCTGTTGGAGAAGTTGGAAAATACCTGGGAAACCTTCTGCCAGCCTACCGACGCCGCCACCTGGGTGGCCCGGCTGCGTGAGTTACTAGAGACCTATTTCCTGACCGACGACGCCCAGGAAAGCGTCATGCTCACCAAGCTGGAGAGCGCGCTGCAGCAGCTGTTGGACAGCACCGAAGAGGCCGCGCTTTTTGACCCGCTGCCGCTTTCCATGGTGCGCGAACACTGGCTGGGGCAAATCGATGAGCACAGCCTTTCTCAGCGGTTTTTGGCGGGGGCAGTCAACTTCGCCACGTTGATGCCGATGCGGGCCATTCCCTTCAAACACGTGTGCCTGCTGGGCATGAACGATGGCGAGTATCCGCGCTCGCAGCCGCCGCTGGATTTTGACCTGATGGGCAGCGACTACCGCCCCGGCGACCGCTCGCGGCGCGAAGATGACCGCTACCTGTTTCTGGAAGCGCTGCTCTCCGCCCGCCAACAGCTCTACATTAGTTGGGTGGGCCGCAGCCAGATAGACAACAACCCCATGCCGCCCTCGGTGCTGGTCGGCCAGTTGCGCGATCACCTGGAAGCGGGCTGGCACACGCAAAACGGCGAGCCGCTGCTTAAGGCCCTGACCACCGAGCACCCGCTGCAACCGTTCAGCCGACGCTACTTCTCTTCCCAAGCCAGCGACTCCCCCGCCCAGGCACGTTTATTCACATACGCCCACGAGTGGCACGCCCTGCACGCCCCAAGAGATACAAAAAATGCAGGCGCAACCCCAGCGCGGCTTGAGGCGGATAACCAACAACAGGTTTCCTTAACCCTTGCCCAGCTAGGTAGTTTTCTACGCGAACCGACCAAAGCGTTTTTCAATAACCGCCTGGGCGTCTACTTCGAGCAGGAAGAACTCACCCAACTGGACGTTGAGCCCTTCACCCTGGACGGGCTACAAAACTGGCAGTTGCAGGATCAGTTAATCGCCGCCCAGCGCCACGCCGTGGATAACGGCCAACCGCGAGTGGAAGCACTGCACGCAGCACTGGAACGTTTTAAAGGCCAGGGCGTGCTAGCCGTGGGTGCCTTTGGCGAGCGGATGCGCGAAGCGTTGGCAGAACCAATGGATGCCCTGTTTGGCGCTTACGAAGAAGCGTTGCAAGAGTGGCCTCAAGTAGTGGCGGTGCCCCAGGCGGTGCATGTTGTTGAAAGAGCTGAAGGGCAAGTAACACTGGAAGATTGGCTAGGAGAACTGCGCCAGGATGAGGCGGGCAACCGCTGCCGCCTGCTACTGCTCAGCAGCAGCCTGGTCAGCCAGGGGCGTGGCCGTGGTCAGTATCGCTGGCAACACCTGCTGCGCCCATGGGTCGCCCACTTGGCGGGCAATAGTGAGCGCCCTATGACCACCCAGCTACTTTCCAAAGCGGGCCATGTGCGGCTGGAACCGTTAGAGGCCGAGAATGCCCGCTACCAGCTAGATGCCCTACTCAGCGCCTGGTGCGATGGCATGCAGGCACCGCTTCCGCTGGCTCCTCAAGCCGCTTTCGCCTGGCTGGCCAAACAAGGTACGCCGGAATCCGAAGACGATAGCGCAAGGGAGAGCGACGCCTACGCCGCCGCCGAAACCGCCTATGAAGGCGGCCGCTTCCAAACCGGCGAAGTTGCCCAAAGCGCCTACCTTTCCCACCAATGGCCAAACTTTGACCGGCTATTTATTGAGCGTGCTCTGGGCCACAGCTTCGCCTCACTGACCGAAGCGCTTTACGCGCCGCTACACAGGTCGGTGAAGGATTAATCATTATTCTGATTTAGCGACAATATTCGCTTCGCCAGCGAGATCATCTCCGGGTCGCCGGTGTTTTTTTCCGGCACATCGGAAAGCTTAATCACCGGCAACCAGCCTTGCCCTTCGGGGCGCGCCTCAACCATCTTGACCACCATATTCATCGGCTCGACGCCCACATCATTGGTGAAGTTGGTGCCGATACCAAACGCCATCCCGATGCGCTCTTGGCAAAAAGAGTGAATGCGCTCAATCTTTTCCGGCGTTAACGCATCCGAGAAGATAATCGTCTTGCTCAGCGGATTGATGCCCAGACGCTCATAGTGCGCAATGGTCTGGGAAGCAAAATCGAAAGGGTCGCCGCTATCGTGGCGAACGCCATCGAACAGCTTGGCGAACTTCTTATCGAAGCTGTCGAAAAAGGCCCGCGAGGTAAAGGTATCGGTCAAGGCAATACCGAGATCACCGCGGTACACATCCACCCAATGTTCCAGGGCTAGGCTGTTGGCCATTTTGAAACCGAAGCGGGCGCCGTGGAACATAAACCACTCATGGGCGTGAGTGCCTATGGGTTTAACCCCGTGTTGCATGGCTAGCAACACATTACTGGTGCCGGTAAACGCTTCGCCGCCGTGATGGCGCAGCGCACCCACCACACGGTCATGAACATCAAACGAGAAACGCCGACGGGTGCCGAACTCGGCAATCTTCAAACCTAAGTGGCGGTAGAGTTCGATCTTCTCCTGAGCCCGCTGCTCGATCATCGCATCGGCCTCATCCGTGATCGTAACACCGCGCACTTGATACCAAAGTTCGCTGATCAACGCCATCAGCGGCACTTCCCAGAGAATGGTGCGGTACCAAGGCCCTTCGATGATCACCGAAAGATCACTGCCCTGCTGCTCAATGATTACCTCGCTAGGGTTGTAGTGGAACCCGGCAAGAAAGTCGAGATAGGTAGGATCGAGATAGGGGCATGTCGTTTCGAGGTAACGCTTCTCTTCATCACGCAGGCGAAGATCCGCCATCTGGTCGACCTCGCGACGCAGCGCGGCACCAAAGCCTTCAGGAAAAGCGTGCTCGCCACGATTGATAAAGGCGTAACGCGCATGGGCATAAGGGAAGCGTTTGATCACAGCGTTCTGCATCGTGATCTTATAGAAGTCATTATCCAGCAGCGATGTCAGCATGAGATCCCATCGTTAGAGTGAACCGAAGCCGCCGGTAGCGTAAACTCATTGCACCAAGAGTGGCTCGGCGACAAGATTATCAGGTGGCGGGGTTCTCATACAGTCTAGGCCCCATGTTGGGCCGATTTGCTTTCTGTTGTCAGCGTCCGGAGATCAGTGATGAGCCAGCCCGAACCACTCAATCCATTGAACCTCCCGCTTCACGGCAGCCGCCTGATAGAGGCAAGCGCGGGCACCGGCAAAACATTCACCATCGCCCTGCTCTACGTGCGGTTGGTACTCGGCGGCCACAGCGTTGACGACGACACCGCGTTTATCCGCCCGCTCACGCCGCCGGAAATCCTGGTCGTTACCTTCACCAACGCCGCCACCCAAGAGCTACGCGAACGCATCCGCAACCGGCTGGTAGAAGCAGCAGAAGTGTTTCGAGCTGAGGACGTAGAAGGAGGGGCGCCGGGGGCAAGCCGTAGTGGAGGTCATTCAACAGGGCCGGAAAATGTTCCCGACGATTCCGGCATTCCCGCCATCCATGGCGGTCAGATGTCTCAAGTAGCGCCCACGGATGGGTTCACAGCGCCTCCACGTAGGCTGGCCGCCGGGGAAGCCCCGGTTGCACTAGATCCGTTGCTACTAGAACTCCGCGACCAATACGACCCCGCCACCTGGCCCGCCTGCTCCCGGCGCCTGGCCCTGGCTGCCGAATGGATGGACGAAGCCGCGGTTTCCACCATCCACAGCTGGTGCTACCGCATGCTGCGCGAACACGCCTTCGACAGCGGCAGCCTGTTCTCCCTCAACCTGGAAAACGACCAGCGCGAACTGGAGCAGGAAGTGGTGCGCGACTACTGGCGCAGCTTCTACTACCCCCTGGACAGCGACGCCCTCGGCATTGTCACCCGCTACTGGAAATCACCGGACGACCTGCACGCCCCGCTGCAACGGCTACTGCCCGAAAGCGAAGCGTTGGGCGACAAAAAGCCCGAACCCAGCGAGACCCTGGCCGCCACCCAGGCCGAACGCGCCGCCCAGCTCAGCGAACTCAAAGCCCCCTGGCCCGCCTGGCTGGACGAACTGGTACCCGCCCTGGAAGACGCCGCCACGCGCAAAGCCTTCAAGGGCCAAAGCTTCAACGCCAAAAGCCGCGCCAACTGGCTAGGCGCACTACGCGAGTGGTGCGAAACGGATGCCGACCGCCCCGCGCTCACCGACGCCGCTTGGAAACGCATGACACCCGACGGCATGGCCGACATCTGGAAAGACGGCACACCGCCCTGCCCGCAGGCATGGGAAGCGCTGGCACAACTACCCAAAGCACTGGATTCCCTGCCCGAGCCGCGCAACGACCTGCTGATTCACGCCGTACAGTGGTGCCGCGCCCGCCTGGAGCGCGAACAGGAACGCCGTGCCGAGATGGGCCCCAACGACCTGCTCACCCATTTGGATCGCGCCCTAAAAGGCCCCAACAAAGAGGCCCTGGCCACGCAGATTCAGCGCCAGTTCCCCGTGGCACTGATCGACGAGTTCCAGGATACCGATCCGATCCAGTACCGCATCTTCAACGCCGTGTATGACGTTGCAACGCCCCGGCGCGACAGCGCCATCCTGCTGATTGGCGACCCCAAGCAGGCGATCTACGCCTTTCGCGGCGCGGATATCTTCACCTACCTGCAGGCCCGGCACGACACCGATGGCCGCCACGTCACGCTGGGCACCAACTTCCGTTCCAGCCAAGCCATGGTGGCAGCGGTCAACCACTGCTTCAGCTACGCCGACCAGCACGATGCCAGCGCCTTTCTGTTCCGTGCCGATGGCGGCGACAACCCGCTGCCGTTCAGCCCCGTCAACGCCAAAGGCACCAAGGATACGCTGGTACTCAACGGTAAGCCGCTAGCAGCGATGACCCTGTGGCCACTTGAAAGCGAAGAGCCGCTCTCCAAAACCGCCTACCAAACCGAGATGGCCGAGCGCTGCGCCTCGCACATGGCCTCGCTACTGGAAGCAGGCCGCCAACAACAGGCGGGCTTTGCGAAAGGCGCTGATGACAGCCACGATAACGGAGAGCAACCATTCACTCCGTTGGCCCCTTCGGACATGGCCGTGCTGGTCAACGGCCTGCAGGAAGCACGGGCGATTCGACTGGCGCTGGCCAGCCGGGGCATCAAGAGCGTCTACCTTTCCGATCACGACAAGGTGTTCAGTTCCCCCATTGCCCCGCAGCTAGCCATTTGGCTGCGCGCCTGCGCCGAGCCCCAGGCCAACTCCCGCCAGGCGGAAGCCAAGCTGCGCGCCGCCCTGGCAACGCCGGTGCTTGGGCTGAGCCTTGAAGAACTCGACCACCTCAACCAGAGCGAGCTGGCCTGGGAAGCGCGGGTCGAGCAGTTCAGCGACTACCACCGCCTGTGGCAGCGCCAGGGCGTGCTGCCGCTGGTGCGCCGATTGATGGTCGATTTTGATATCGCTGCACGGCTGTTGGCGGAGTCCGCCGAGGGTGAGCGTTTGCTAACCGACCTGCTCCACCTGGGTGAAATGCTGCAGCATGCCAGCCAGGAGCTGGATGGCGAACACGCGCTGATTCGCTTTCTAGCCGAAGCCATTGCCGACCCGGACAGCCACGGCGACAGCCACAAGCTACGCCTGGAGAGCGATGCCGACCTGGTCAAAGTAGTGACCATTCACAAATCCAAGGGGCTGGAGTACCCGCTGGTGTTCCTGCCGTTTATCGCCAACCACCGCCCGGTCAGCGACACCGACCTGCCGCTGCGCTGGCACGATAGCGACGGCACGCTGCAACTCAGCCTGAGCGCCGATGAAGCTACGCTTGCCACCGCTGACCGCGAACGCCTGGGTGAAGACCTGCGCAAGCTCTACGTGGCACTCACCCGCGCCCGCCACGCCACCTGGCTGGGGCTGGCAGCGATGAAAGGCGGCGAGAACAGCGCCATCGGCCACCTAATCAACGGCGGCAAGGCCATCGCCCCTAGCGCGTTTACCCACGCGCTAAGCGAACTGGTGAAAGGCAGCGATATCGCGCTAAGTGCCGCCCCAGAACCCACGGCGCTGCGCTTCACCCCAGCGCCGGAACAGCAGGCACTGGGCCATGCCCGCACACCGCTGCGCCCCGCCCGTGAACAGTGGTGGATCGCCAGCTACTCGGCGTTGCGCACCTCAGGGGCTGTTTCAGAAACGATGCCAGGCGCGGCGCTGCCAACGCCCGCGCCGGAACCCACCACGCCCCAGGAAGCCACCACCCTGGAAGTGCTGGATGAACCCCACGACAACGCCATCAACACCGAAGCGTTTCACCTGCACCGATTTCCGCGTGGCCCAGGCCCCGGCACCTTCCTGCATGGATTGCTGGAGTGGGCGGGCCAACTAGGTTTCAACAATGCGCTGAAGGACCCCGCCGCCCGGGAAGATATGCTGAGGCGGCGCGTGCAACTGCGCGGCTGGCAAGCATGGCACGACACCCTGGCGGGCTGGCTAGAAGAACTGCTCGCCACGCCGCTTCCCCTGCCTCTTTCCACGTCCCCGTCCCTGACAGAGCCCAGCGAAGGCAGCCAGGTGGCGCTATGTGAACTCGAAAGCTATCAGGTTGAACTGGAGTTCTGGTTTGCCGCGCACCAGGTACAGACGCGCAAGCTGGATGAGCTGGTCAGCGACCACTTACTGCCAGGGGTATCACGCCCCGTATTGGATGCCGACACCCTCAACGGCATGCTCAAGGGCTTTATCGACCTCGCCTTTGAGCATGAAGGCCGCTTCTACGTGCTCGACTGGAAATCCAACTACCTGGGCAGCGACGACAGCGCCTACACCACCGACGCCCTACGCGATGCCATGCTCGAAAAACGCTACGACCTGCAAGCGGCGCTATATATGCTCGCCCTCCACCGGCTGCTGAAAGCGCGCCTGCCCGACTACGACCCGCACCAACACCTGGGCGGCTCGATGACGGTATTTCTGCGCGGCAGCCGCACCACCGCCCGCGGCGTACACGCCGTGCCAGCGCCGGTTGCGCTAATCAAAGCGCTGGATGCACTCTTCGCAGGCTCAGCAACAGAGTCGTCAGCTAGCAACCTGGAGGCACTGGCATGAGTAAGCGAGACACGGCTTCCAAGAACGAGTCCATGAACTTTGACCTGTTCGCCGATGACGCGCCGCCCGCTGTACCTGATTCAACCGTATCGGCAACACCACCGACAGAATCAGCCGCCAGTGCTGCCCAGCCGCACCCAGCGCTCAGCGATACCGCCGCGCTATTCCTACTGTGTGAGCGCTGGGTTTCCCGCGGCTGGCTGCGGGATCTGGATCTGGCCCTGGTGCGCTTTCTCGACCGTGAAACCCAAAACGCCCCGCCGCTACTGTTGCTGGGCGCGGCGCTGGCCAGCCACCAGCTTGGCCGAGGCCATGTGTGCCTGGATGTAGCCGCTACGCTGGAAGCCCCGGATTTTGCGCTTTCGCTGCCGCCGGAAGGCGACGACCTGAACGACCCGCCGCCGCTGCCCAGCCATGTGCTAGCTACGCTAACGCTGCCCGAGTGGCAGGCCGCGCTCAACCACCCCACGCTGATCAGCGACGGCCCCGGCAATACGCCCCTGGTACGCAGCGATGGCCAGAACACTACACGTCTCTACCTGCGCCGCTACTGGCAATTCGAGCAGACCCTGCACCAGGAGATCGCCACACGCCTCAGCGCGGATAGCCCGATGCATAGCTCGATGGATAGTCCGGTGTATAAGTCAGAGGAATCGCCGCTACTCAAAAGCGCGCTGGATGCCCTATTCCCACCCAACGACACATTGGATTGGCAAAAAGTAGCCTGTGCCCTTGCTGCCCGCAGCTCGTTTGCGATCATCACCGGCGGCCCCGGCACCGGCAAAACCACCACCGTGGTGCGCCTGCTGGCCCTGCTGCAAACCCTGCAACTGGCCCAGCCCAACGCTCACCCGCTACGCATACGCCTGGCTGCCCCCACCGGCAAAGCCGCCGCACGGCTGAATGAATCCATCGCCGGGCAGGTGAATGAACTACCCCTTAGCGGGTTGGAATCGCTATTAGATGAGCACTCCGACGCCTCCTCATCGAACGCAATAGACATTCCGACAGAAGTGACCACGATCCACAGGCTACTTGGCGCCCGCGCCGACACCCGCCACTTCCGCCATAACGCCGCCAACCCACTGGCGTTAGATGTGCTGGTGGTGGATGAAGCTTCGATGGTGGATATCGAAATGATGACGGCGCTGCTCAGCGCCCTGCCCGCCAGCGCCAAGCTGGTGCTGCTGGGGGATAAAGACCAGCTGGCATCCGTAGAGGCAGGCGCCGTACTGGGCGACCTATGCCGCCGCGCCAACGCCGCCCACTACACACCCGCCACGGCGCAGTGGCTGGCCGAACTCACCGACCACCCGCTGCCGGATGAATTAATCGACCAGGAAGGCCAGCCGCTGGACCAAGCCATTACCATGCTACGGGTAAGCCACCGTTTTACTGAAACAAGCGGCATCGGCCAGCTCGCCCAGGCGATTAACCAGCCGTTAAGTGAGGCATTGCGGGAACGGGATAAACACCAAGCCGTGCATGGCGTACTGAATAACGGCTACGCCGACCTGCACCACTTGGTTTTAAAGCCAGACGCGCAAAACGAAGACAGCGCCCTGGAGCGCCTGGTAATCACCGGCAGCCCGCAACGTTTTCCCAACGCAGGCGAAGGCCGCACCAATTTCAAGGGCGATCCAATGGCACCGCCCACCGGCTACCAACACTACCTGAATACCCTAGCGAGTGAACGGCCTGATACGGCCATGACGTTTGAAGAGAACGGTAAAACTTACGATGCCTGGGCGAAGCAAGTACTTAAGGCCTACAGCCGCTTTCAGCTGCTATGCGCACTACGCAAAGGCCCCTGGGGGGTAGAAGGCTTAAACCTGCGCATCGCCAAAACATTGCGGCGCGAAAAGCTGCTGTTCGGCAACGATCACACATTAGAAAAAGGCTGGTTCGAAGGCCGCCCGGTGCTGGTCACGCAAAATGATTACGGCTTAAAGCTGATGAACGGCGATATCGGCATCACAATGGCGGTGCCTGATCCCCGCACTCCGAATAAATCATTACTGCGCGTCGCCTTTCCGACCAGCGACCCGGAAAACCCCATTCACTGGGTGCTGCCTTCCCGCCTGCACGCGGTAGAAACCGTGTTCGCGATGACGGTACATAAATCACAAGGCTCAGAATTTCAGCACACCTCCCTGCTGCTACCGCAAACACCCAACCCGATTCTCACCCGCGAGCTGGTCTACACCGGCATCACCCGCGCCCGCGATTGGCTCACGCTGATCGAAGCCAAACGCGGGATATTGAATGATGCGGTGACTAGGGAGGTTATGAGGGTTAGCGGGGTATAGAAACTATAATCAAAACCGACATTATCGATGGTGTCCGTTTTCGGCCCCCCTTTTTTGGCTGACAGCGTAGTACTGTCCATGCAAGCTCTTGACCAGTCGAGTTGATCAGCATGATGGAGTTGAAATTAGCGATGTCCAATAAGGCTACTTGTTTGTCGTTGTTGGCTTTTTAAGGGCTAGATTGGCCTAGCCCATAAGGAAATTGCATGGGGCAAGATAAGTCAGTCGCTCTACTCCTTGGTACTCACTACAGGCACCATAGCTTGAGATTATTAACGTCAGTACATAAGCCGAGGGAGTCATATGCGACAGCATCCGTTTATCATTCAGGAAAATCCTACCGCCGTACTCGTCGATAATGGCGATTCACCTTTCGAAGTTAGCCCACTATGGCTACGTGAAAGAACCCAGCATCCTGCTCAGTTGGAACCGCTGACCCAGCAGCGTCTGTTTGACTCCCATGCCATTGATGCCGAGCTGACGTTACAACATGCCAAGCCGCTTGATAATAACAGCGTCGCGCTAACATTCAGCGATGGTCATGAAGAGGTCTATAACCTTATTTCGCTCGCGGATGAGATTAATGGCACGACGTCATTCCCAGTTGCCGAACCGTGGGATGCTCGTTTGGACCAATCGGCCCTGCGCTTTGACTGGCAGCGCGTTATTAACGATAACGGTTATTTCAAAGCGTCTTTATCTGCCTATTTACGGTTTGGCTACATCATTCTTTACAACGTGCCTTCCGACCCAGAACGTATTTTGGAAGTAGGTAGCTACTTCGGATATGTAAAAGAAACCAATTTCGGGCGCTATTTTGAAGTGTACTCGCGCCCCGATGGCAACGATCTAGCCTACCGTAGCGTAGCGCTTGGCGCGCATACCGATAATCCCTACCGCAATCCCGTGCCCGGTATACAGCTACTCCACTGCTTGGTTAACGAAACCATGGGCGGTTTTTCTACCCTGGTCGATAGCTTGAAGGTGTTGGAACAGCTGCGTGCAGAAACGCCGGAAGGTTACGAGCTGCTAAAAAGCATGCCGGTCCGCTTTCGCTTTGTCGACGCGGGCACTGAATTAACGACCCAGCGCGCCATGATTCAAACCAACGATGATGGCCATCCAACGGGGGTGCATTACAGCCCGCGTCTGGATGCGTTGCCGCTACTTTCCGATAGCGAAACACGCGTATTCCACCGTGCTCGCCAGCGCTTGGGTGAGCTATTTTCAGACCCCACCTATGAAGCACGTTTCGCGCTCAACGGCGGTGAGCTGATGATGTTCGACAATAGCCGCGTGCTGCACGGTCGAACCAGCTATGACCCAAATGAAGGTCATCGCCACCTGCAAGGCTGCTATTTAGATTCAGACGGCCCGCGTGAACGCTATGCCAGCCTGCTAAAACAGCGCGATACTGCTGAAGAGCCCACTACTGAGGAGATCAGTTAAATGCAACAGGTTTCTTTTCGGCAGATGAAAGACGGCACACGCGAAGAGTACGTGATGCTGGACCGTCTTGAGGAAAAGTTTAACCAGGGCTTAGTTGACCGGTTAATGCAGGCTCTACGCGATTTGGAAAACACGCTAAGTGGCTACCAAATTTCACGCCTTGATCATTCGCTGCAGTCGGCAGCACGCGCTGAAGCCGACGGCGCAGATGACGATATGATTGTCGGTGCCCTGCTGCATGATTTAGGTGATGAGCTGGCCCCCTATAATCATTCTCAGTTGGCAGCTTCTATTGTTCGCCCTTACGTGCGTGGCGAAGTAACGTGGATCGTTCACCACCACGGGCTTTTCCAGAAAATTTACTACGCTCACCATTTTGGTGAAGATCCTAATGAGCGTGACCGCTATAAGAACCATCCGTGGTATGAGAGCTGCGCGCATTTTTGCGAATGCTACGACCAAGCATCTTTCGACCCAGGCTACCCCACGCCACCACTAGAGCACTTTGAACCGCTGTTGCGTCGTGTCTTCTCACGTACGCCCTTTGACCCAGCGGTAATCGGAGAAGAGCAGCCGTTAGAGCTTTAAGACATTGCGATTAGACATTGCCTATTGAGCGGGTGCCATTAATAACGGCGCCCGCTTAAATGCGTTATTAGGCTTTAGGGATCGTCGGCCCATAGACCGGCTCATGAGGATACAATTATCACTACTCCAGACTCTCCTACTCCACCCAATTTGCAGGAAAATAACCCCCACGCGCTCATCACCCTATGTGTCAGCGTAGTTGTCGCCTGAATATTTCAGAGGACAACCATGCCCCATTATTCGCCGGAACGTAAAGAAGCCATTCTCCAGAAGATGGCCCCACCTCACAGTCTGACTGTTGCCGAGTTGGCCAGCCAGGAAGGCATCAGTACCGCAACCTTGTACAATTGGCGTAAAGCCGCCAGAGGACGAGGTGCCGTTTTGCCATCGAATTCAGCTCATCCAGACAAGTGGAGTAGCGAAGAGAAGTTCCGCATTGTTCTGGAAACCGCCCCGATGACGGAGGCGGAACTTAGTGAATATTGCCGTAGGAACGGCCTTTACCCGGAACAAATCGAATCTTGGAAAGCCGCCTGTATGGGCGCCAATGCCCTGTCGGATGAACAGGCCAAGCAGAATCAGCAAGCAGCCAAAGCTGAAAAAAAGCGAGTCAAAAAACTCGAAGCCGAGCTGCGGCGCAAGGAAAAGGCTTTGGCAGAAACGGCTGCACTACTGACGCTGTCAAAAAAAGCCGAGGCGATCTGGGGCCCCAAAGACGAGGACGAATGACCAGCCTCCCGGATCGCCAGCAGGCGGTTACCCTGATCCAAGAGGCTCAGGGTAACCGCCTGCTGGTCAAGGCCTGCGCCTTGCTGAACCTGAGTATACGCACTTATCAGCGCTGGACGGCAGATAAGGCCGTCAGCGCCGATCAACGACCGGTGGTGCCCAGACCAGCACCCACCAATAAACTCTCGGAGGCGGAGCGTCAGGCCGTGGTCTCACTGTGCAACCAGAAGGAATATCGAAGCTGTCCGCCGGCCTTCATCGTTGCGGATCAACTGGATCAGGGTCGCTACCTGGCCTCGGAATCCACCTTCTATCGGGTTCTGCGGGAGAAGGATCAAGTACACCTCAGGGGTCGGCAAAAAGCGCCCCAGAGCAAGCGCAGGGCAACTACACACAAGGCCACAGAACCGAACCAGCTGTGGTCGTGGGATATCTCATGGCTGCCGGGGCCAGCAAAAGGCACCTGGTTCTACCTGTATCTGATGCTGGACGTATTAAGCCACACACCGAAGTGACGAGGCGCGAAGATATGGGTAGACCATTTAACAGGGATTTCGTTGTCAAACACAGGGCTATCCTTTAAAGTGTTGGTTGGTAAATATGCCGACTATGATAGTGCTGACGATTTTCATAATGTTATTCCTGTTGGTTAACCTTGAATGACGTAGCGGAATTTTTTTCGTATTGTCCGTAAAGATAACAACAGGCGTTGAATTAGAAAATAGCCTTATTATCCTATGACAGCAAATCGCCGCTTAAAGGAACAGAAGTAACCTTGCCATTATTGCAAGTAAACCTTATATTTCCATTATTCAAATTGAACTTTGATCTAAATCCTTCAACACCACCAGATTGCTTGGCAATAAGGTTGCCTTGACAGTCAGTGACTTTACTGGCTTCATAAGCCTTGCCATCTTTACAGACAAAATCAGTAGTCCCTTTTGGTAAATTATTAGCTTGCCAAAATCTCTCGGCTCCCGATGGTTTACTACTAATATTCAAGAAATAGCCGTTACAATCGGCTACTATTCCTTGGGCATCTGACAGGTATCCGGTACTCCCTGATAGATAGCTACTATTCCAGTTTTGAAGAGTATCGCAGGCGGTGAGAGAGAGAAGGCAGATACTTGCTAGGATAGTACTAATGATTTTCATAATGTTGCTCCTGTTGGTTAACCTTGAATGACATAGCGGAAAAACATATTTTCCCTATTGTCTATATTAGGGACACTCACATGTGGAAAGCCACTGTTATTACTACTAACATGTAGATAGCGGTTTTTGATGGTCAAGTTGGTAACGTGCAACTGATGGGGGTTGCCATCGGCTTTGTGCATGTTTTTATCCATATAGTCTTTTTTACCGTTTAATGCTAGCGCTTGCGTTTTTAACTCTTTAAAGGTAGAGGATAGCTCTGCTGGCACAGTATACATCTTTAGCTTATTAGAGAGATAAAAGTCGGCAGAGTATTTTTTGATAAAGGTTAGCATTAGATGAGTAGGTACTTTTGGATAGTCTGGGGAGACTTGTTTTCTATCGACACAGCCGCAAGATCGTCGGTCACGAGGTCTATCACAGTGAGACCGGTGAGCTTGCCAGCGAGTTCATCGAGAAGGCCTACTGGCGTGAACACCTGGCGACGAAGGACAAGCCTCTAGTGCTGCACTCCGACAATGGCAGCCCCATGAAGGCCTCGACCTTCTTGGAGAAACTGTACGATCTGGGTATTACGCCCTCGAACAGTCGCCCCCGGGTCAGTAACGACAATGCCTACTCGGAGTCGTTGTTCAAAACCCTGAAGTTCCGCCCGGGGTTCCCGGTAAACGGCTTCAGAACGATCGAGGAGGCCCGTAAATGGGTACTGGCGTTCGTGCGCTGGTACAACACCGAGCACCGACACAGCGCCTTGAATTACGTAACACCTCAGCAACGCCATACGGGCGAAGCTGATCAGATCCTGGCCCAGCGAAAACAGATTATCGAAGCGGCGAAAGCCGAGAACCCGCGTCGCTGGTCTGGTGATATCCGAAACTTCAGCTTGCCGGAATCAGTCACTCTGAACCCGGAAAAGGCGGCCAATTGTTAAAGAGCTGATGACTTAAACGCGACATCTACGTTGACAGACTCCGCCAATAAACGACTGGGATTGCCATGATGCCAGCGATAAGCTTAACAAGTGCCATTTTAAGTCCTATATCACACTGCAAAATACCGATTATCGCGTCCGCAATGACTGCTTTGAGTCAAGAGGCTCCCTATACGCGAGCACTCCTTTTCGGCCAGAAGCGGCCAAAAGCGGCCATTCAGAAAATTTTAATTTAATGCCGTAAGCTAGAAAGGCTATGACTCGTAAACAGGAAAGGCAGCAGAAGTACTGCCTCCTTGACTGAAATGTCAGCATTTAATCCAGCAACTCATATCTGACTTCATTTAGGTAAACTGAATGAGATGAGCCAAAGGCTCTCACCGCATTTATTTCCGATATTGCGCTAGAAAAACTAACCTTTGTCGACTTTGAATTTTCCTTCTGATGATTTGTAATTCCCATTAGTTGATCAGTATATTCGTCAGAGAAGCAAAATACTCGGCTATTAAATGGCTTGATGAGGTAATCAATTACGTATCTAGAGTTCGCAAGCATATTTCTTGATCTATCACCTTTGAATAAATCCAGGTGAAAATTAACTTGCTTGATGGTACTAAAGCTTCGATTTTGTACACGAACTGCAATAGGATAGGAGGGAGAACATTGCTTTGCTATTCCCTCTCTATCGATAGATGCATCAATGTTGTGACCATAAAGAATAGCGAGCACGCCTACTAGGGCTGCTGAAATAGCTAAAATTCCAAAAATCAGTTTCTTCACAGTACACCCTTTTATAAGCGTCGATAACACCTATGTTTTCGGTAAATTAAAGTGTGGTAGAAAATTTATCGGCAATATGTGTTTGTTATACAGACGTTTTACAAAACACGCTCTGCTCGATTCTGTGGCTCTTCATGAACCCAAACCTCAATTTCTGAGCCTACAATTTCAATGAGCAAATCCATCGCCCTTTTGCGTGCATTGCCATTTTCCGGGCTGCCATAGATGTAAAGTATTGCCCTCTCATACTCAGCATAATCACGGAAGTTTCGTAAAGTTTCGATGTCCGCACGAATTGCTTTATTGGTAGCATGAACCGGCTTAACTTCAATGACCGCATGGTTTCCATCCATATGCCCAGGCACGTGTACTAAAAAATCTGGTTTTGCGCTATCCAGATCATTTCCTCTAATTAACCTGTGGCCGGCTTTATCAACCTCTCCTCCAAGGGAATAGCCGCAATCTCTTGGCCAAATGCTACGTAACTGGTGGTAAAGCTCGTAACAATAAACCCTCTCCCTGTAAATCGGATCTTCTTGGCCATCTACAGGCAGCTGAAAGTACTGTCGTGGAATCGCAGCTGCAGCTTGAGCAAGAAGTTCAGTCAGGCGATGCATTTATCTCCTTACGTATAACAGTTCATTTATACGTGTAGTGAGCTACAGGATGAAGTGGATAAGTGATTCTGAGTGAACCACCGCAATGGGTCGAAAGGCGTCATTTGCTAATTTTCTCATAAAACGCCACCTTACCCGTTATAGCTTCCATCCCTTCAATCGGCTGTTCGTAGCTCCAGGCAATATCTTTATTTTCACCTAGCGAGAAATACACCGTGCTGCCTTTAAACGGGCAGTGGGTTGTCGTTTCTGAGATGGTGAGCAAATCCAGCCGTACGTCTTCACGCGGAAAATAATGTAATGGCTAGGCGGGTAGCCGATTTCGCGGAGTTCGATGACTTGAATGGAGTTGGCAAGCAGCTTGCCATCAACATGCACCTGCACGCGCTGGCTAACGGGGGAAAGCTCGATGCGTGAGGCATTTTGCATTTAGATTGTCCCTGCGGCGATTTTTCGCTCTATTCATTTAACATTAGCAGCTAAGTTCGATGAAACCCATGCTTAACTCATTAAACTTTAGGCTACTAGGATGACACTGGTTCTAGACATACCTCATTACCTCCCTACCACTGACCTTGGCTAATGCGAAAAGCACGTCTTAGGTCTGTGCTGTTTTGAATATCAATGGGGGACAAGATTCCGTGACGAAAACGCCACACAATAGCGAGGCGTTGAAGGCAGCGAAGGCGCTGGTTCTACTAAACGAACGCGGTCTGCTGAAAGCTTTCTCGTGCAGTCACGCTAGCGTGCCATTCCTGTAACTGTGGGTACTCCTCTTCCCAATTCACCTCTGGCAGCCTGAAGGCGAGATAATCCAGCGCTACTGCGATAGCGATTTTCCCCAGGTTAATGGGTGAGCCTTGCTGTTTTTCGCCAAGCTCACTACCCAGCTGTTTCAATAGCCGCTGAATGGCTCGCGAACGCCGCTGACCCAGCACGCTATCGTCAACCTCATTGCCATAATGCTTTCTGGCGATCACGGTCGTGAACGCGGCATCCATCAGGTTTTGGCCCAGGCCCGCCAGGTGTAGCACCTCCCCCAGGTTGACTGCTGGCAGCATTGGCTGGTTGGGGCTAACGCTATCCAGGTAAACGGCAATCAGCATGGATTCGCTAAGCCGGGTGCCCTCCTCCGTTACCAGCGCGGGAATGCGCCCGGCGGGGTTGGCCTTTAAGAGTTCGGCATCGTCTGCCCAAGGGTCGCACCACTTCAGCGTCACGGCGTCCGTTAGGCCTTTTTCCATTAACACGATGCGCACCAGGCGCGCATAGGGCGAGGTTGCGTTCAGGTAGAGTTCCATTATTGCCTCCCTTGGTTTGAAGAGTGCTTTGAAGATCGCTGGCTAGAGTGCTGTGCCGGTTGCTGGGCAGAAAGATGCATGTGGCGCTGCTGTACGCCACGGCTAAGCAGCACCAGTAAAAAGCCCGCGACGAGGATGAGGCCGCTGATGGCAAACAGTGGCGCGTAGCTACCCCAGACGCCATAAAGCGCAGACATGGCATAGCCTGCCGCCGCCTGGGCGGCTGCAAAGGCGGCGGTGGCTTGCCCCCAGAGCTTCTTATGGGCGGTTGGCCCTACCAACTCAGCAAGACGGCCAGAGGTGAGTGCAACAATGCCGGGGATCATCGCCCCCACCATGAACGAGGAAACCGACTGGCTGAGCAGTGCGAGCGAGAGCGCTGGCAGCAAGACAGCGGCAGCCTTCGCCGCAAAGGCGATCATCAAGCCACCCTGCCAGCCCACTCGCTGCGCCAGTGCGCCCACCATGAACGGCCCACACAAGGCGCCCACCCCGAAGACACCCCACTGCAATGAAGCCGCTTGATTGCCCAGGGCGTTTTCCCTGGCGAGATAGTCCACCCAGAACACGGTATGGGGCACAAAGCCAACCGCATCCAGGGCGTAAGCGCCAATCACAAGCAGCACAACGACCTTTACACCCGCATACCCTGTGGAGCTATTACCCACCGAGCTAGCCGTTATTGGTGAGGTTAAGTGCGCTACTCCCTGTTGTTGCAAAAAATAGTCGCACACAAGGCCAGCGGCAATACACAGCAGCCCCAGCGTACCCCAGGTGACTGTCAGGCTTAACTCAAGAAGCAACGGCACTATGAAGGCCGAAAGCAGTGCTCCAAAGCCAATACCGGTAAATACCATGGCGCCGACACGCGTTCGCCTTTCAGGGGGCGTGGCCGCCAACGCCAGCGAGGGGCCAACGACCATTAAGATGGCCCCGGCAATGCCCGACACCAACCGCCAGAAGAAGAACCAGAGGAAACCGCCCGCCCCGGCGCAGAGCACAAAGCTTAGCGCGATACCCGCGAAGCTTGCGGCCATCACCATGCGAGGAGAAAAGCGCTCACTCAGCGAGTGGGCGGCGAGTGCGCCGATAAAATACCCCAGCAGGTTGGCGGCCCCCAGGTAGGCGCCTTGGCTCGCGGTGAACCACCCCTCTTGAATAATCGCGGGCAATAGCGGCGTATAGGCGAAGCGTGCAATGCCAATCCCCGCCAGGGTGGCCATTATTCCTGTCATCAGGGCGGGCAGATCGTGGGTAGTGAGTGTTCGATTCATCATGTGGTGTCCTTTTCGTGCCGCCTTTCGGACAAGGTAGGCAGCGCGTTAGTGCACAGCCAGACTACGCGTGAGGAACTATTTCTAGAAACGATTAGTTTTGATCGCTACTATCTTTTTTACAGATAGTCTGACAGGGAGATGGCGCGTGCAATTGAAATCACTGCGACTATTCATGGCCGTGGCCGAAACCGGCAGCTTCGTGACGGCGGCCAAACAGCTGCACACGGTGCAATCCAATGTAACGGCCCACATCAAGAAACTTGAGGAAGAGTTAGGCGTACAGCTTATTCACCGTACAGGGCGCGTTCGCCCTACGAGTGCCGGTTTGGCGCTGGTGGAGTACGCCGAGCGCATGCTGACGGCCCACGACGAAGCGGTGTCGCTGTTCAAAGGCCAGGAGAAGGCGTGTGGACGGTTGCGCATAGGTGCCATGGAGACCACGACGGCGTTGCGCCTGCCGCCGATACTGGCGGCGTACCACGCAGCGCAGCCTGACGTTGATATCCAGATAAAGACCGGGCCCACGGCTGAGCTGGTCGAGTTGTTGCTTAATGGGCAGGTGGACTGTGTCTTCGTGGCCGGGCGGCTTGAGCATGGCCGCTACCACTTGCTCAAAGCGTTTAGCGAGCAGCTTGTCTTAGTAGGCTCAACGCCTATGACGAAGATGCCCTCTTCACAAGCGCTGCTGACGTCCGCTTTCTTGGCGTTTCGCCAGGGGTGCAGCTACCGCCAGCGTATCGAACTGTTGCTGGCTTCCTACGGCGTCAATGCAGGAAGGATCTTCGAGTTCGGCTCTCTGGATGCGATGCTTGGCTGCGTTGCTGCCGGGATGGGTTACACGGTGCTACCCCGTGGGACGGTTGAAAGCCACCAGCACCGGTTCGGGATTCACACGCTGGAACTGCCCGCGTCTATCGCCAATGTCGATACCTATTTTGTCGCCCCCGAACCAGAAACCTGGACACCCGCCCTGGCAAGCTTCGCTGATACGTTGCGTGACGCGGTGGTGGTGGATGAGCCTCAGTTGACTGCGTCGTAGGGTGGATCGAAGAATTCCAGGGCTTATTCAAGTCTTATTCAGGCTTTTTTCACAAAATGGGCGGTCACCATCATGTCGCCGACGCCGTCGACCTTGCAGTCCAGTTGGTGATCCTTGCTGTCCACAAGCCGCTTGATAACCGCTTTAGTGCCCACCTTGAGCACCAGTGAGCTGCCTTTGACCTTGAGGTCTTTGATCATCGTTACCTTGTCGCCTTCCGCTAGCAGCGTGCCGTGGGCATCTTTTACTATGACGGTGTCTTCCGCCTCAGCCTCAGCAGGGTTCCATTCGTGGGCGCACTCGGGGCAGATGAACAGGCTTTGATCCTGATAGACGAACTCGGATTGGCAATGGGGGCAAGGTGGGCACGACATGAATGATGACTTCTGTGGTTTGGTTTAGGCTGCTTATGATACTGAGCCTGTATACCCTTGGCGAATGCCTTCACGCCAGCCCAAGAAAGGAGAAGTCAGAATGAACAAACATGACCTGGAAGCGACATATCGTGATTACATCACCTGCCTCAATAATCAGGACTGGACGACCCTTGGCCAGTTCGTGCATGACGATGTCCACCACAACGGCAGGCGCCTAGGGCTTGATGGTTATCGCGCTATGCTGGAAGCCGATTATGAGCAGATACCTGATCTTCACTTCAACATTGAGCTTTTGGCCGTTGATTCACCCCATGTCGCGAGCAGGCTGCGATTCGATGTAACCCCCAAAGGTAGCTTCCTCGGCCTTGCGGTGGACGGCAAAAAAGTGACGTTTTGCGAGAACGCGTTCTACCTCTTTAGCGATAACAAAATTAGGGAGGTCTGGTCGGTCATTGATAAAGCCGCGATTGAGGCTCAGCTTGGTTAAACGTTGTGGTTATCCCCATTAACAAACGAATAGAGCAAAATATCAGATCGGTAGGCCCAGCCCTGATTGGCCCAGAACTTCTGGGCGGCTTCGTTCTCGGGAAGGATCATCAGGTGTGATTTCAGGATGCCTTCGCTCTTCAGCGCTTCCAGGCAGCGGCTTACCAGCCGTGTTGCAATGCCTAGCCGGCGATGGGCGTCCGATACCGACAAGTGCTGAACATAGCCGCGCTTGCCATCATGGCCCGCCATGATCGTTCCCACCAGATCTCCTTCTACTTCTGCCACAAAGCTTAGGCCGGGGTTGCGCAGCAGGTACTTCTCGATGCCTTCTCGTGAATCGGCATTGCGCAGCCGCACGCCTTCACTTTCGCTCCATAGGGCAATGGCGGCTTCGTAATCGTTGATGGTCATGGTGCGGTAGTGCATCAGGCGGCCCTCATTGGGTAATCGTCAGTAACACGTTGGTGGTTTGAATCGCTCACTTTACACAAAGCTCATCAGTTATTGTCCCACAGCCGATTAGCAATTATGTACAAGCATTCGAAGGCGGTGCTGGCATAAGCTAGGTGGTGTGACTAATCAGGAGAGGCGGCATGAGTAACGCAAGCCGGTTTCAATTCATCAAGAGCCAGCATGTGCCAACACTGACGGTGCTTCACGCGGCCATTGAGGATTTCAGCTACGACCGCCATGCCCACGAGGAGTACGCCTTCGGCATTACGCTGGCGGGCCGTCAGGATTTCTTCAGCGGCGGGCAGTTTCACCGCAGCCCTCCTGGCAACGTTATTCTGTTTAATCCCGAACAAGTTCACGATGGCGAACCCGGCGGCGAGCACGCGCTGGATTACCTGATGGTGTATGTGCACCCTGAGCAGGTCAACGCGCAGTTTGCGGAAGTCCTGGGTCACGAAAAAACGGCTAGCTTTCGTTCGGATAGCACGCTGATTCAGGATGCACACTTGCGCAACGCCATTTTGGAACTGGCGCGCTTGGTCACGTCTCACGCCGGTAGCTGTATCGATCAGGAGAATGCGCTTTATCAGGTCATCGAGCGAACCGTGCAGCTTGGTGGCATTGCTCAGCCAAGCCAAGTGACCACCCGCCCCGATGCCCTGCTGGGGCTGGCGAAAGCGTATATTCACGCCCACCTGAACAGGGATATCTCCCTTGATGACATTAGCCAAGCGGCGCATATCTCCAAGTACCACTTCTTGCGCCTGTTTCGTCAGCATTACAGCATTACGCCGCATCAGTATGTGATTAATTGCCGAATCAATGCGGCTCGTTCAGCGCTAGAGCTAGGCGCTTCCCTAACGGAGGTCGCTTTGCGCTATGGGTTTGCCGACCTCAGCCATTTCAATCGCCGCTTTAAGCGCATTTATGGCATGACGCCCCATAAGTACCAGCGTGATATCGCACGCTAGGCTCTGAACGAAAACTGGCTGCGCTCGCCAATACTGCGTTAAAAATCATCTCAAAATGCTCATTTACTCCCCGTAAACGCCGCTTTTTCGTTGATTTTTGCCTTGTCTAGCCTTCGCTCGCCGACTTTTCGTACAGACCCTTACACCTAAATACCCGAATAGAGGTTTCACCATGTTAGCAATTGTCGCCTATGCCCTAGGCGCTATGTATTCGCCTGGGCCAGTGAATCTGCTTGGCCTGAATATTGGCATCAATGGGCAAGCCAGGCAGTCGGTTGGGTTTTGCCTTGGCGTAGGCACTGCGATGCTGGCGTACTTATTAGTATTGGGTTGGGCGGGTGCTGCATGGATTGATGATGAAGCACTCATCGTGGTGAGTGCCTTGGGCTGCGGCTATATTGTTTATCTCGCGAGCAAAATTGCCCGTTCAAGTGTTGATATAAGCGAGCCAGCCAACGCCCCACGGCTAGTCAATTATCGTGATGGGCTGGTCATGCAGTTGCTTAATCCCAAAGCTATTTTGGCCACCCTGCCCATTACCACACTGCAGTTTCCTGCCGCTGACATTCATGGGCTTAGCTTAGTGTTTTGGGCATTCGGGCTGGCGATGTTAGCCGCGGGCGCCCCCGGCAGCTATATCGTGATTGGCAGCGTGGTGGGCAGCCGTATTAAAAACCCAGGCGTCGTTAAGGGTTTCAATTGGGTGATGGCCGGGTTGCTGATCGCTGTTGCGCTTTCGATTGGTTATGAACATGTGTGGCTGTCGCTCACTGCCCAAAGCTGATACCCAGGCGTAAGGCTTGCAAGGCGTCGAACTCGACACTGACTTCGTCAGAAAATAGAGGGTGCCCCTGTACCGCGAAATCCAGCGTCGCTTGTGCGCCGCGATAAGTAACGGTGACGGCTATATCTGCAGAGGTACTAACGGGCGCCAGCAATCCATACTCGACGTTATCAACGCTGACCGAGGAAAGGCCGCGACTATCCAGCTGTTCTTCGATTTCTCGTTCAACAACAACGCCGTAATAGAAGTAAATGCCAGCGTAGCCAAGCGCTACCAGTACGATCAGTGAAAAGAGCTTTCCCATTGTTTCTCTCTTGGTTACGAAATCACAGGTGATAGCCGCTGTTCCAAATCGGCTGCTAGCGCTGATAATGCCTGCGTCAGATAGGTCGTACAAGCAACGTGGCACGGACAAACTTTATAAACGCAGTGTCCTGCTTTTCACGAGCAACCAGCAAAGTAATTTCTCTAAAACAGTAAACCGTTGCTTCTTCAACACTTAGATGAAAGCGAACATTTATCTCTCACGCCTTGTGCGTAGGTTATCGAATACTTGCTCACTTGAAACTGTACGCCCGTATGTCATCTAGGCGAAGGAGCAGGCGCTGTTGGCCTGCCCTCGCGTAACTACTCTCTTTTTACTGTGTTTTGATCAGCAAACTTGCGGCTCACTCACCTCCCGGCACGCTCTTATACTTTCAGCCAGCTCACTAACCAGACCATGCACACGCTCAACCGCTTCATCAGGTGTGTTGGCATTTTCAATACAGTCGACGAGTGCAGAGCCGACGACGACTGCATCGCTGAAGCGGCCAATGGTGGCGGCTTGTTCGGCGGTACGGATGCCAAAGCCGACGGCGATGGGTAGTTCGGTGTGGTCGCGCAGATGGGTAACCGCGCTTTCTAGCCTTTCTGGCGTGGGCGCACTGCCACCAGTGACACCGGCAACGGAAACGTAGTAGATAAACCCGGAGGCGTTCGCCAGCACCTTGGGCAGGCGCTTGGCATCGGTGGTCGGTGTGGCCAGGCGAATAAAATCAATGCCGTGTTGGGCCGCTGGCTGGCAGAGCTCTTCGTCGTGCTCGGGCGGCAGGTCTACCACGATCAGGCCATCTACCCCGGCCTTGGCGGCATCGGTCAGAAAGCGCTCGACGCCATAGCAGTAAATGGGGTTGTAGTAGCCCATCAGCACAATGGGCGTGGTGCTGTCTTCTTCACGGAAGCGGCGCACCATTTCCAGGGTTTTGGCTTGAGTCTGGCCGTTATTCAAGGCACGCAGCGCGGCTTTCTGGATGGCGGGGCCATCGGCCATCGGGTCGCTGAACGGCATGCCGAGTTCGATGATATCCACCCCTGCCGCGGGCAGCCCATGCAGCAGGCGGCGGGAGGTCTCGGCGTCAGGATCGCCAGCGGTGAGGTAGCTGACCAACGCCGGGCGGTTTTGCTGCTTGAGGGCGGCAAAGCAGTGTTCAAGACGAGAGGTATGGGTCATGACGTTCTCCTGTGCCGCGCTCATAGCTGTTTAACCCCGAATTTTTCACCAAGATGATGGGCCACGCTCATCATGTCTTTATCGCCACGGCCGCTGAGGTTGACCACCATTAAGTGCTCGCGTGGCAGGCTGGGGGCGCGCTTGGCCACTTCGGCCAGGGCATGGGCGGTCTCCAGGGCGGGAATAATGCCCTCCTGACGGCAGCAGACCTGGAACGCTTCCAGCGCTTCATCATCAGTGGCGGAGACGTACTCAACCCGCCCCTGCTCGTGCAACCATGCATGCTCTGGCCCGATACCGGGATAGTCCAGCCCGGCGGAAATCGAGTGGGCGTCGCTAATCTGGCCATCTTCGTTTTGCAGCAGGTAGGTGCGGTTGCCGTGTAGCACGCCGGGGGTTCCGCCGTTCAGGCTGGCCGCGTGTAGGCCGCTTTGAACGCCCTTGCCACCCGCTTCCACGCCAATCATCTTCACATCGAGGTCATTTAGGAAGGGGTGAAACAGCCCCATGGCGTTTGAACCGCCGCCAATGCAAGCCACCAGCGAATCTGGCAGGCGACCTTTCTTTTCCAGCATTTGGGCGCGGGTTTCATGGCCGATCACGGCCTGGAAGTCACGTACCATGGCCGGGTACGGGTGCGGCCCCGCCACGGTGCCAATGATGTAGAAGGTGTCGTCAACATTAGTCACCCAGTCGCGCAGCGCTTCGTTCATGGCGTCTTTTAGCGTGCCCGTGCCGGAGGTAACGGGAATCACTTCCGCGCCCAGTAGCTTCATACGGAATACGTTGGGCTGCTGGCGTTCGATGTCGGTTGAGCCCATGTAGATGACACAAGGCAAACCAAAACGCGCCGCAACGGTAGCAGTGGCCACGCCGTGCATGCCCGCACCGGTTTCCGCGATGATGCGCTTTTTGCCCATCTGCTTGGCCAACAACACCTGACCGATGCAGTTGTTGATCTTGTGCGCACCGGTGTGATTCAGCTCTTCGCGTTTTAGGTAAATACTGGCGCCACCGAAGTGCTCGGTCAGCCGCTCGGAAAAGTAGAGCGGGCTTGGCCGCCCCACATAATCACCCTGAAAGTAGGCCAACTGGCGCTGGAATTCGGGGTCGTTCTTGGCGGTGGCGTATTCGTCTTGCAGCTCTAGAATCAGTGGCATCAGCGTTTCGGCCACAAAGCGGCCACCGAAGCTGCCAAATAGCCCGTTGGCATCGGGCAGGTTCTTGGGTACGTCTACAGGTTGATTCATCGTGACCTCTGAATGCGTTATCGAACTGTTCAGTAAAAACAGTGCAGTGAAAACAATGCAGTGAAAGTAGCGCAGGCAGACGGGGATAAAAATCGATAAGATGTCGGCAACATGTGAGATTAAGTCAACTGTCAGCAGGATATCCCATGCAACACAGCATGCCACCCCTTAGCGCCCTGCGCGCCTTTGAAGCCACCGCCCGATTGGGTAGCGTGACTGCTGCTGCCGATGAGCTAAGCGTTACCCATGGGGCGGTTAGCCGCCAGCTTAAAAGCCTGGATGATCATTTTGGCATTCCGCTATTTGCCAAATCAGGCCGTGGCATTGTACTGACCTCGCACGGGGAGCGGCTGCAGAGTGGTGTGGGTGAAGCGTTTTCGCGCTTGAAGGATAGTTGCGCAGCGCTCAAGCGTGATATAGAGGAGGCACCCTTTACCCTCGCCTGCCCTGGCAGCCTATTGGCGCGCTGGCTGATTCCCCGCCTGGATCGCCTACACCGCGAGCTGCCCCAGCTAAAGCTGCAGGTGGTGGTGAGTGAAAGCGAGCAGCCGGGAACGCAAACGGATGCCAGCGCCACCCTGGCGTTTGCCGAGCCACCCTGGCCCGCAGGGGTTGAGGTATTCGAGCTGATGGAGGAGCAAATATGTGCGGTGGCAAGCCCGCAGCTGGCGGCCCAGTGTGATGCGACCAAGCCCGAATCGCTGCTTGCCCATAAGCTCTTGTATACATCTTCCCGCCCCCAGGCATGGCCGCAGTGGGCCAGTGCCAAGGGGCTAGTGTTGACACAGCTTGAAGCGGCGCTAAGCAAAGGCCAGGGGTTCGATCACCTTTACTACTTGATGGAAGCGGCAGTGGCGGGCCTGGGTATCGCTATTGCGCCGCGGCTATTGGTGGAAGACGACCTGAAGACTGGCAGACTTGTAGCGCCTTGGGGAAGTATCGAAACACCCGCCAAGCTCTGCCTGTGGCTACCCAGCCAAACCAACGTTCTAACTCAACCCCGCCGCAGCGAGCCACTGGCAGCATGGCTCAAGAGGGAGTTGGGAGCTGCATACTGCTGAAACCTTTCATAGTTGCTTCTGTACAATCAGATAAGTATGCAGCTCCGGGTGCTGGTCGTACTCCAGGTGTCTGCACACCGCGCCTAGCTTAATCAGCAGGGACAAGAATCCGTTGATGCCAAGCGTAGAGTAGTAAATTTCTGGCCCCATGAAGCTATCGGTGTGCTCACTGGGTTCGTCGGTACCGCCGAAAGAGAAGATCAGTACCCCACCCTTATTCAGGCTTTCGATGAGTTTGGTCATCACACTTTCCTGCTGCGCTAGCGGAATATGCCAGATGCTGTCCCAGGCGGTGATGAAGTCGTATTTTTCCGGCGGCTGCCACTGGCAAATATCTTGGTGATGAAAGGTCACGTCAGGGTGCTTCTGCTTAGCGAGACGCAGCATTTCATCGGAAATATCCACGCCCTCAGGCATAAAGCCTTCTTTTTGCAAGAAGTCGATAAAGCGGCCGGTACACCCGCAACCGATATCCAGTGCCTTTCCCCGGCCTTTCACAAACGAAAGCGCCTTTTTATGCGCCTCCATACCGTTGGCAAGCTTAAATTTCTCGCTTTGCCATAGGTGGGTGATCTCGTTGTAAGCACTGCCAATATCGGCGGGGTTCATGGGCAAGCTTATCCAATTATTTCATCAATCGAGCGTGTGCCATTCAGCAGCAGATATTCCTGATTGACCAAATCGGGCGTTTGCACAGCGCGAAGTAGCGCATGGGCAACGTTGGCGCGGGAGATTTGGTTATCGCCGGCTTCATCAAGGGAACTGGCGAACTGCTGGCTGGCTACTTCGTCGGTCAAACGCCCAGGCTTGAGAATGACGTAGGGAACACCGCTGTTGCGAAGGTGAGCATCAGCGGCAAATTTCGCAGCCATGTAGGGGCGCATTTTCTCGGGCGCTTCCAGCGGTTGTTCTGCGCGCATGGCGCTAATCATGATGTAGCGGGAAAGGCCCTGTTGCTTGGCGATATCGGCGGTGCGAATGGCACCGAACAGGTCAATCATCAGGGTTTTGTCCGGCCCGGTGTGAGGCCCTGACCCTGCCGTAAAGACCACTTGGTCGCAGCCGTCAAAGGCGTGCTCAAACTCGCCTTCCAGATCGGCAATCACGCTATCAATGCCACGCTCGTTAAACCACGCTGCCTGCTTTTCACTGCGGATCATCGCCTTGATAGGCGTTCCCGCCTGCCGTGCCAGGTCACAAAACTGTTTGCCAATCTGTCCGTTCGCGCCAATCACTAACGTTGTCATAACGCCTCCTTGTGCATTGCTTACCCTACATGAATGCAGGCACCTAAACGGAATTCAAGCCCTGAAACAGAAACGCCCTGCCCATAGGCTCACTGTTTGAGGGTGGAGCCTTGCTAAGCCACTACCCCAAACACCCGCCCTATCGCGGAGGTTAACGCCATCGCGAGCGCGCCCCAGAACATCACTCTTGCCGCGGCTTTTAGTATTGGCGCCCCACCCACTCGGGCGGCTATAGCCCCCAATAGAGCCAAAAAGAGCAATGAAAACAGCGCTACCAACGGGATCAATAGTGGCGGTGGCGCCCACCAGGCGACCAAAAGCGGTAGTAAGGCTCCGGTGGTGAAAGTGGCCGCCGATGAGAGCGCAGCCTGAAGCGGGCGCGCCTGGCTAATGTCGGTGATGCCAATCTCGTCTCGCGCATGCGCGCCCAGGGCATCGTTGGTCATCAATTGATCGGCAACCTGCCGCGCCAGTTCAGGTGTCAAGCCGCGAGTTTCATAGATAGCAGCGAGCTCTTCCTGCTCTAGTTCATAATGCTCAGCCAACGCTTTGCGCTCGATATCGAGATCGGCGTTTTCGATGTCCGCTTGCGAGCTCACCGAGACATATTCCCCCGCCGCCATCGACATGCCGCCAGCCACCAAGCCGGCAATACCCGCCAGCAAGATATCGCTCTGCGCGGTGCTAGCGGCAGCGACACCGAGTATCAAGCTACTGGTAGATACGATGCCGTCATTGGCACCCAGAACCGCAGCGCGCAGCCAGCCTGCCCGGTGAGACCGATGGTGCTCTGTATGAATCATGGGTTTATTTCCATCGCTGGGCAATTTATAAAAATGCTTCACCGCTTTGAAAGAGTAGCTTGTCATGAAGATACCCGACCTGGTGGCTTGATCAAGGTGGTGCATGTTTAGCTCCTCCTACTTGCTTGGCCTTCACCGCTCAATCCGTGTAGGGTTATTAAACAAGCATTCAACGAAAGGAAGTGCTATGCAACGCCGTTTACTGGTTACTGCAATTTCCCTGGGCCTTTTCGCAGCCACCACCACCGTACTGGCGGAAACGTCACCGTTGGAGCAACAGCTAAAAGAGCTGCAGTCGTTCCAGGTGATTGCCCACCGAGGCGCTAGCGGGCATGCGCCGGAGAGCAGTATGGCAGCGCTGGAGCTGGCCCATGAATGGGGAGTGGATTATCTGGAGATGGATGTTCAAATCACTTCCGACGGTGAGTTGGTGGTCTTTCATGACGATGCCATTGAACGCACTAGCGACGGCGAAGGCAGCATCAACGACCATACGCTGGAGGAGCTGAAAGCGCTGGATACCGGCTCATGGTTTAACGACGCATACCCAGCGCAGGCCGATGAGGCATTCGAAGGCATCCAGGTTCTCACGCTGGATGAGGTGTTTGATCGGTTTGGTCACGATGCCCGTTACTACCTGGAAACCAAGTCACCCCAGTTGAACCCTGGCCTGGAAGAGACTCTGGTGGCGCTGCTTGAAGAGCACGATATGGTTGATAGCGGTCGTGTATTAGTGCAGTCCTTCGAGCAAGACAGTCTGTTGAAAGTGCAGGCGTTAAACGATGACGTACCGCTCATTCAACTGGTGTGGTACTACCCCAGCGAAGAAGATGAGTCTCGCCTAGTGGAATGGACGGACGTGACGCCAGGCCCAAGCGAGATTACCGATCAAGACTTCCAGGCAGTCGCTGATTACGCTGTCGGTATCGGCACTAACTTCATCTATGAGGGCGAAGAAGTGATTGATGCAGACTTTATCCGCCAAGCCAATGACAACGGCTTGCCGGTACATGTGTATACCGTCAATGAAACTGAAGAGATGGAGCGCTTAAGGGAGATGGGCGTCAACGGCCTGTTTACTAACTATCCCGATCGCTTGCTGGAACTCGTTGAGTAAACATCCATTGAGTCGTTATTACGCCCAGCCTTGGCTGGGCGTTTTTGTTGAACGGCTTTAACGCCTAACGTTAACTTCAGATGCTAGGCCAAGTTGCTCCACTACTCGCTCCACCCTTATCCGGTCTTCACCTTGCAGCGTTTTAAGCGGTTGAGGCAGGCTGGGCTGGCTTACCTTGCCGGTTACTTCGGCAATAGTCGCGGCCACACGCAGGCTGCCACCATACTCTCGGTAGAGAGCCCATAACGGTTCAAATGCGTCAGAAAGCGCCTCGGTCTGATGCGCATCGCCCGATTGAGCAGCCCGAGTTAGCGCTAAAGCAACTTTGGGGAATAACCCACCAATGACTGAGTACCAGGCATCACATCCCGCGTTCAACCCGGTTGCTGCTGCCGGATCGCCGCTGATGCCGATAGTGACATTGTGAGGGAGCAACGTGCGTAGCCGCGCGATCCGCTCTCTTGCGGCGTTAAGGTCGCTAGTCACCGGCGGAATTTTGATTGATTGCACCTGTGCCAATTGAGCGATACGCCCATGTAACTCATCACTAAACTCAAAATGAGTGGTTCCGGGATTGTCGTACACACACAGCGGCACACTCAATGAACGGCAGACTGTTTCGTAATGAGCAAACGCTTCGTCATCGGTGAGTTTCTGATAAGACACTGGTGCTAATAACACCCCTCTCGCACCCAACTGCTGGGCATCCTCAGCCAACGCCATAACATCGCGAGTACGTAGGGCGCCAATACCCACCACTACCGGCACGTTGCCTGCGTTTTCCACACTAAGCTGGACAACCCGAGCGCGCTCTTCACGACTCAAATAGGCGTAGTTACCGGTCGAGCCTAGCACGCCAATAGAATCGACCTCCGCTTCGGCTAGGTGCTGGACTAATCGGACAAACTCGCGATCCTTAATGCCCTGCTCGTCCATAGGTGTTAACGGAAATGCACTCAGGCCGGTGAACATGGTGGGCAACTCTCTTGAGATGAATGGCAATCGAGTGTCGCACAGACAATGCGCTATTAGGTACACGTGGTTCCTAAATAATTGACATAACTTCCTGATATTTTCTTAAAATTGATGTAGTGTTTACGTATGCACAGAATCGATATGTCACGGTTATTTTTTTGGTGCTTATCATTCAGTTATACAAGGCTCTGGACATTAATAAACACTGCCTATTGGCAGCAAGGAGCACACGTCACTAACTCATACACACCTAGAATGCAGGTTAACGCTGCATCGTGCATGAACCTGGCGTTCATCAATCAACCAGTAAGCAATTGCCGATGTCATCACTTTTATTGAGTGGTTCTTTGATACGATTGGCCTTACTGTCAGTAACCACTCTCATTTTACTGGTAGCGCTCACTTTTTTTGGCACAAATGCCATTGCTCGGGAAGCTCCTCTTTTTTTAGTAGCCCATCCTAACGTCACTACCCACTGGCTGAATCGCGATACCACCCGCGCAATTTTCGCGATGCGACAACGCACATGGCCGGATGGCCAAGCGGTTAGCGTATTTGTAATGAATAATAGCAATCCCGTGCATGCACGCTTTGCCAAAGCGCAATTAGCTGTTTACCCGCACCAGCTACAGTTGGCCTGGGATCGCATGGTCTTTTCAGGAACCGGTCAAGCCCCTAACCGAGTACGTGATCAGGCAGAGATGCGCGAGCAAGTTGCCACAACCCCAGGTGCGATTGGCTATCTGGAAAGGGAGTATCTGGATGATAGTATCCAAATTATTTCGATGGAGTGAACGTCGAGCCGTTGCTGCCATAGCTGGCGCCGTTACTTTAGTTTTCTCTACTTATTCTCACAGTAATGAGCACGCCATGGATACCTTGCAGGTACATGGCTTTCTTAGCCAAGCGCTGATTATCACTGATGATAACAATTTCTTTGGCCCGAGTAGCGAAGATGAAGGCAGCTTCGAGTTCACTGAGATCGGGCTCAATGCTTCATTACGTCCTCACCAAGATGTGTTGCTTGCAGCTCAGGTGCTAAGCCGCCAAGCAGGTGGCAATAATAACGATGCAAAACCGAGACTTGACTATGGCTTAATTGATTACCAAATGATCTCAGATCAGCAGCGCACCTTTGGTATTCAGCTAGGTAGGTTCAAAAATCCATTTGGTTTTTATAATCAAACACGCGATGTGGCGTTTACTCGCCCTAGCCCGGATTTCTCATAGCACCTCAGCCAGTACCACCTCCAAGCCGTCATACCACTAAAAGCCGATTGGTACGGTTTAAACTGCCTGCTTTTTAGCCTCTTTCCGTCGTTCAGACACACCTCCCCCTTTCCCCCATTGCGTCGGGCCGGGGGCGCCCGCGCATTCAGCTCGGTACTAACCGCCTGATGAGATCGGATAGTTGCGCTTTATAGGGGTAGCTGTCACTCATCAACACCCGGATTCGGCGCGTATTGCGGATGATGACCGCGCCCACTTTGATGAGTTTGAGCCTCAGGTTGCTTGGGCTCATGCGCTCAAAAGGGGTCTTCTTCAGGTAAGTGCGTAAGCGCTCGAACAGCGTATAGGCGAAGCCCGATAAGATCAGCCGCCACTGATTGGCCCACCAGTGCGTACTGGAGGTCCGGTCAGCAAACAGGCTCAGTTGTTGATCCTTGATTCGGTTCTCCATGTCGCCCCGAGCGCAGTACTGCTCGTAGTAGAGTTTGAAGCCATCGTCATAACGGGAACTAATGATAAACCGGGGATTAGAGCCCAGTTCGCCTTCTTCCAGACGGGCCACCACCCAGCGTGGATACTTCCAGGAGTGTGCTTGATATTGGAAGCGGAACGTCTCTGCCACTTTCCCGCCCACCTCCCACTGGGTCTTGCGCACCAGCATCATGGGCACGTCCACTTCCTTGAGCAGCCGACTGTTCTTGCCGATGCCCACGATGTAGTCGATATGATGCCGATCACACCAGTTCAGCATCCGAGGGCGGCAAAAGTGGCTATCACCCCGTAACACGATGCGTGTATCGGGCCAGTACTGGCGGATAAAGCGCACCAGTAACGCCAGAATGGCCCAGCTGTGATGGCTGTCGCTGTGGTCACTGGTGCGCAGATAGCTCACTAGTAGATGGCGGCCACAGAAGACATACAGCGGGAAGTAGCAGTGGTGATCGTAATAGCGGTTAAAGAACTTCCCGGGTTGCTCACCGTGCACAGGGATATCGGTGCCATCAAAGTCCAGCACGATCTCCTTCGGGGGTGCGTCATGCTGTTCAATGAAGTGGTGCCACAGCACCTCATGGGCCTTCACCATCGCTTGTCGATCGGCGTTCTGCTCACTCCGGCACAGCGTAGACTTGCCTGCCAGCGCATTATCTTCACCGAGCGCTGTCTGAAGCGCCTGATCATAGCGTAGGGCCTCATGGTCGTTGAAATCTTCGTAGCCCGCGGCGACACCGAACACTCGCTGACGAACCAGAGTGTCGTGCTTGTGACGAACCTGTTCCGGTGCGCGGGGATCATGAAGCACGGAGGCCAAGCGGTGCGTCAGGCGATGTTGCTTATCGACTTCACGAAGCAGGAGCAATCCAGCATCGGAGGTGATGTGGCCCCCAGAGAAATCGGCTTCAATTTGGCGGCGTGAGAGTGGCGAGAAGGTCAGTTTTTCAGGTACCATTTTGGAAGCGGTTGTTGGTGCTTGATGGATTGGTTAGGCTCTTGAAATCATAGCACTTTCAGCCGCTTTCTTTTATACCCCGTGAGAAATCCAGGCTAGTATTTTATTACCTCAATCCATTTATTTTGATCGAACAAGATCAATTGGTATTGCTGCCGATGGAGTCAGTATTTATCTAGATGAACGAATTCCTACTGGATCTATACGCATTCGGAGTGGTTTAGGGCTTCCACAGACAGGATCAGACCTAGCAAGACAGCTTTTTGCTGGCAATGGTAGTCCAGGCGTCTCTTCAAGTGATTATTCGTTAATAGCTCAACTTTTATACGAGCACAAAGATAATAACCTTACTGCTGCCATCAGCGCAGCTGATGTCAAATTGGATATCGGCTTTTCTGAAGGACCAGGCACTTTTAACTTTCAACCTTGGATTGCATCTATTCAGTATAACAAAGAGCTTTGGAGCTTAACTGCTGAATTAGCGCTCAGAAAGCAATCGCTTCAAGGAAGCAATATTCCTAGAAGCTTTGAAATAACAGGTCAGAGCTGGTACTTACAATACCAACGTAGAGTTAATCAACATTGGAACTGGCTCGTCAGATATGACAGTTTAACCAATAATAACAATGACCGTTCAGGGGCTTCATTTGAAGCTAGCCCGGATTTCTCATAGCACCTCAGCCAGTACCACCTCCAAGCCGTCATACCACTAAAAGCCGATTGGTACGGTTTAAACTGCCTGCTTTTTAGCCTCTTTCCGTCGTTCAGACACACCTCCCCCTTTCCCCCATTGCGTCGGGCCGGGGGCGCCCGCGCATTCAGCTCGGTACTAACCGCCTGATGAGATCGGATAGTTGCGCTTTATAGGGGTAGCTGTCACTCATCAACACCCGGATTCGGCGCGTATTGCGGATGATGACCGCGCCCACTTTGATGAGTTTGAGCCTCAGGTTGCTTGGGCTCATGCGCTCAAAAGGGGTCTTCTTCAGGTAAGTGCGTAAGCGCTCGAACAGCGTATAGGCGAAGCCCGATAAGATCAGCCGCCACTGATTGGCCCACCAGTGCGTACTGGAGGTCCGGTCAGCAAACAGGCTCAGTTGTTGATCCTTGATTCGGTTCTCCATGTCGCCCCGAGCGCAGTACTGCTCGTAGTAGAGTTTGAAGCCATCGTCATAACGGGAACTAATGATAAACCGGGGATTAGAGCCCAGTTCGCCTTCTTCCAGACGGGCCACCACCCAGCGTGGATACTTCCAGGAGTGTGCTTGATATTGGAAGCGGAACGTCTCTGCCACTTTCCCGCCCACCTCCCACTGGGTCTTGCGCACCAGCATCATGGGCACGTCCACTTCCTTGAGCAGCCGACTGTTCTTGCCGATGCCCACGATGTAGTCGATATGATGCCGATCACACCAGTTCAGCATCCGAGGGCGGCAAAAGTGGCTATCACCCCGTAACACGATGCGTGTATCGGGCCAGTACTGGCGGATAAAGCGCACCAGTAACGCCAGAATGGCCCAGCTGTGATGGCTGTCGCTGTGGTCACTGGTGCGCAGATAGCTCACTAGTAGATGGCGGCCACAGAAGACATACAGCGGGAAGTAGCAGTGGTGATCGTAATAGCGGTTAAAGAACTTCCCGGGTTGCTCACCGTGCACAGGGATATCGGTGCCATCAAAGTCCAGCACGATCTCCTTCGGGGGTGCGTCATGCTGTTCAATGAAGTGGTGCCACAGCACCTCATGGGCCTTCACCATCGCTTGTCGATCGGCGTTCTGCTCACTCCGGCACAGCGTAGACTTGCCTGCCAGCGCATTATCTTCACCGAGCGCTGTCTGAAGCGCCTGATCATAGCGTAGGGCCTCATGGTCGTTGAAATCTTCGTAGCCCGCGGCGACACCGAACACTCGCTGACGAACCAGAGTGTCGTGCTTGTGACGAACCTGTTCCGGTGCGCGGGGATCATGAAGCACGGAGGCCAAGCGGTGCGTCAGGCGATGTTGCTTATCGACTTCACGAAGCAGGAGCAATCCAGCATCGGAGGTGATGTGGCCCCCAGAGAAATCGGCTTCAATTTGGCGGCGTGAGAGTGGCGAGAAGGTCAGTTTTTCAGGTACCATTTTGGAAGCGGTTGTTGGTGCTTGATGGATTGGTTAGGCTCTTGAAATCATAGCACTTTCAGCCGCTTTCTTTTATACCCCGTGAGAAATCCAGGCTAGTGGCCTGGGGCCTGCTCACTCCCAGTTTGCAGATGATTTAACATTTGGGTTGCAGTGGACTCCTCACCCCCAGATCATGCTGGCTGGTGAATACCATCATGTAGATGGCACTGGTTGGCTGCCTAACCAGGATAATCCAGATTCATCGGCGACTAGCCGGCGTTGGAACATGTGGCTATTTCAGTTATCGCTTCGCTTCTGATGTTTCATTTATCCCTGGCTAGGATGGTACCGCGATGAAAATTCCCACTTTTTTTCGAACGCCTCAGCGGCTGAGTTTGACATGGCGGGTTATCGCGCTAAGCAGCTTACTGCTTTTAGCATTGGTTATACTGTTTACTTGGTTAAGTCATGAAACGCTCACTCGTCAGTTTCAGGAAAACCGGAACCAACACCATGAACGCCAGCAGCGTGAGATTCGTTTAGTGCTCCTTCATTCGACGGAGAATCTACGCCAGTTAGCCGGCTTAGCCGCTGCCTCAGCAAGCCTGGGCCCTTCCTTACAAGCAGGTAATACAGTCGATGTGGAGCAAACACTGGATTCACAGTGGCCCGCGCTACAACTGGAAGCAGGGATTGATGAGATTTTAATCATTAATACCAGCGGTCAAGTGTTGGGTAATTGGGGAACCATAAATTCGCAAGCGCAGCTTCCCATACTGAGCTGGGTGAGGCAGGTCATGCATACCGAGCGGCCGCTAACCACCCTTCGGTGCTCCGCTAGTTGCCAACAATTTGCTGCTGTGCCGGTCTTAGTGGAAGGGGAAAGCGTCGGCATGGTAGTACTGGCTCGTTCATTAGCCGATGTTACCCGGCAAGCCAAAGAAGTGTCGGGCAGCGAAGTCGCGCTACTCGTCACTGGTTCAGTTGATGAGGAGAATATAACAGCTCTACGACAACTGAACGCTTGGGATGGTTATCTATTAGCACTTACAAGCGAAGAACAAAGCTTAGCGCCTTTGCAGCAAGCAGCAGACGCCGTGCCTATTCGCCGCTTGATGGAAGCACCACTAAGCCTTGAGTATGATGGTAAGCAGTTGGAAATTAGCGCAGTGCGCATGGAAGATAATAATGATCGTAACAGCACGGGCTTTCTTCTACTGATATCCGATATTACTGAACAAATTGAAGCTATTAATCAGGACACGCGCACACTGTTGTACGTTGGCGTAATTGGTTGGATTGCCGCTGAACTACTGCTATTAGCCATTCTCATTGGCCCCATGGCTCGACTGCGCAGAGTGGCGGGGTTGCTGCCTACACTTGCCGACGGGGAGTTTAGCGCTGTACGTTTCGCCATTCCCGACTATCGCCATCGTCTTCCTGATGAAATTGATGTGCTCGAAAGCACTACACTTGATCTCTCAAACCAACTTGAAATGCTAGAGAATGAGATACAAAAACGCGGTGTCCAACTAGCTGAACGAATTGACGAGCTCGCCAACGAGCGCGATTTCGTTAATGGCCTGCTGGACACGGCACAGGTGTTTATCGTTGTTCAAGACAGTACTGGGCGCATTAGCCTAATCAATGAGTATACCCAATTGATGCTGGGGCTTGATGAACCCGCCTTACTCGGACGCCACTTTATGGAAGTGTTCGCGGCTGGCGCCCCTACCGCGCTGAATACGTTTTCACTTCCTCTACAAGAGGAAAAAACGCTGCTTACACCTGACCACAACACTCACACCATCGCTTGGTATCACGCTCCCTTGCCAACTGGCAGCGATGGAAAAGTGTCGCGCATATCAGTAGGACTCGATATTTCCGAGCGTAAAGCTGCCGAAGCTCGCCTAATATGGCTTGCCGAACGCGACCCTTTGACTGAACTGTATAACCGTCGCTATTTCCAAAACGCGTTGCAGACAGCCATCGAACGCCCTGACAATGTACAGGGAGCCATACTCCTGCTGGACTTAGATCAATTCAAGGAGGTTAACGAACTTAGCGGGCATCATGTGGGGGATAAATTACTTTGCGCAGTTGCGGACACCCTCTTCCATCATCTTGGAAGCCGGGGCGTCATCGCGCGCTTGGGTGGCGATGAATTTTCGCTGCTTCTAGAAGATATCAACGCCGAGCAAGCGGTCAGAGTCGCCCAACATATTGCTCAATTGTTAGACGGCATCAGCTTTTTAGTCGGAGAAAGGCGGCACCGGGTAACTGCCAGCATCGGCATTGCTCTATTTCCGCACCACGGAAGTTCGCCTGCCGAGCTAATGGCCAGCGCCGACGTGGCCATGTATAAGGCTAAAGCAAGCAACCTTCAGCACTGGCATCTACTCTCGAAAATGGAAAATGCTAAAGATGAACTACAAGAACGCGTTTACTGGGTTGAACGTATTCGTAATGCACTTGAAGAAAATAGTTTTGAACTAATGGTGCAGCCCATAATGCGTTTAGAAGACCAAGATATAAAACATCTCGAAGTGCTGCTGAGAATGCGCGATGAAGATGATAGCCTCATTTCACCTGCGCACTTTATTCCAATTGCCGAGCAGAGTGGTCAAATCGTATTAATTGATCGCTGGGTGTTGCGACACAGCTTAAAAGCGGTTCTTCGTCACTTCACGTGGATTTGGCCTGATCGAATAGGCGGCCCACCGGGCTGCCAATCAGGTAGATCATGGCGATAAAGTTGGCCTCGTTCCGGTAGCCACGTGCCCGTGACCGAGCCGCTTGGAACAGACCATTCATTCCTTCCAGTCTTGCGTTCGTCAGTCCCGAGAGCCAGCGTCTGACCACCGCGTCGGCGTGCCGCTCAAGCGTCGCCAGGGCTTTCCCCATCGGCTTCAGCAGTGACTTTTCAGACACCGCCGCCTGCATGACCTTGAGGTAGTTCGTGATGCGCCACCGAGCCGCTCTGGGCGTTGGAGCCTTCTGGATCCAGCGTAGCTTCTCCTTGATCACCCAGGCATCGGCCGTGGCGCTCTGATCGGCCACCAACTCCTGGAGCGCCGAAAGCTGTTTGGGTGTCAGGTTCTTGTTATCCAGGTTCTTCAGCAGGGCCCAGCGCAGCGACTTGGGGTGCCCCTGCTCCCGGCGCTCTTTCTTGCGTACCTCGTCCAGCCGCTTGGTGAAGGTCTGTACGATATGGAACCAGTCGACCGTTACCTCGGCCTTGGGAAGGTGCTCGGTCACGCCGCTAAGGAAGGCTGGCGACATATCGCAGACGACCTCGACCACATTATTCGGGTCGCCGCCATGGGCCGCCAGGAAGGCGCTGAAAGCCTGGATGGCATCCTTGCCGCAGCCTGGGACGGCAAAGATAACCGGTTCCCGCTTGCGCTGCATGTCGAGGAACACCGTGACATAGCGATGACCGCGCCGGGAGGCGGTTTCGTCCACGCCGACCGTCACCACCTTGGACAGATCCAGTTCCCCCAACATGCGGCCAACGTAGTGGTGCACGATGCGCCATAGTCGTTTGTCGGAAATCTCCAACTGGCGGGAGACGGCCAGTACCGGCATCTCCTTGACCAGTGACATGGCCGCTTGCTCGAACAGCAGGGTAAAGTCGCTGCCCGGCCGGGCCCAGGGCACCTCTATGCGCTTGACGCCATGGTCAGGACACTTCGTGCGCGGCACGCGAGCATGCAGGTAACAGTGATGCTGAAAGAAGTTCAGATGCCGCCAGGTTTTGTCGGCAAAGTCATGAGCTTGGCAGGCCTTACCACATTCTGGGCAGGGATAGAAACTGCCTCGCTCCGCCTCGACATAGAGGTTCAGGCGGTGGGGCGACACGGCGGTATCCAGGTACTGGTTCTTGAGGATCCAGGGCGCTTCCAAGCCCAGGCCGAGTGTTAGAATCTGGGTGCCGTCCATGTCATACCTCCTGCCGCTGTGGAGGTCATATTCTGGCCCAGCTCAGGGGGCGAATTCCACACCCAACGTCGAAGAGCCTTAAAAGCACTCAGCCAATTGCAAAACCGCGGTATAACGTTAGCTGTTAACCTTTCGGGCCAGTCCCTCCACGACGAGGGGTTAAAGCAGTATTTAGCCGATGAACTGGCTACCAGCGGCGCTGACCCGCACCATCTTATTTTAGAAGTAACAGAAACAGCCGCAGTTACTGATTTTTCTACTGCGCGAGGTGTGCTTCAGGCAGTGCGAGACCTTGGGTGCCGTACCGCTCTTGATGACTTTGGGGTGGGCTTCAGCAGCTTCCATTATTTAGGGCAGTTGCCCGTTGACTATATAAAGATCGATGGCTCTTTTATTCGCAGCTTGCTGATTAACCCTGATAGCCGCGTTATAGTTCGTGCTATTGCCGACATAGCTAAAGGCTTCGGCAAGCAAACTATCGCCGAATTTGTTGACCAAGAAGCTTTATTACCAATATTAAAATCTTATGGAATAACATATGGTCAAGGATTTCATTTAGGCAAGCCATCACAGCTTATAAAACTAATAGCAGAAAATAGTTAAAAACTTAAAATATTCTTTCACTACAGAGCAATACCTAATGATACCAATTAAAACCAGCACTATCAAAAATCCATTAGGAATGCCCTCCAAACTGAACATTGACCCATGTCAGTTTGACACAAACTTCAAGTTAATTATTGCTACTACGCCAGATGAGAAAGAACGAGCATTCTTATTACGACATCACGTTTTCAATGAGGAGTTGAATTACAACATCGGTGACAAAACAAGTTCGACGGTAGAAAAAGATTCACACGACACACACTCATTACTCTGTCTACTCCAGCATAGAGAAAGCGGCATGGATGTGGGTTGTTTAAGAGTCGTTTTTATAGATGAGGCCATGAACAGTTTTTCTAAAAAACTACCATTTGAAGAGTATTGTAAAAATAGTTTAACAAACCCAAAACTCCACCCTAAGAATCTCCCCCAAGACACTATTTGTGAAGTTTCTCGCTTGGCTGTCCACCCTTTATTTAGAAAGAAAAAATCAACTATCGAAAGTAATATTTGCAACACAGAAAACACGCATCAAAAAAATGAATCTCTGAATCAATCAATTATCAGCTTAAGCCTATTTCTTGCGGCAACTGCTCTTGTTGGCTTAGCCCGAATTTCTCACAGGGGATAATAGAAAGCGGCTGAAAGTGTTATTATTTCAGGACGTTACACCAGAAAAAACACCAACAGCCGCTATCCAAAATGGTACCTGAAAAACTGACCTTCTCGCCACTCTCTCGCCGTCAAATTGAAGCCGATTTTTCGTAAGCGCCCATAAATCGGCACCTACAGCCACGCCCTGAAATTGCCCACACTGATTTCCTCGTAAACACCAGGAGGAATCAGCATGACACACGCCGAACGCAAACGTCTCTGGCAGCAGCATATCGAGGACTGGCAGGCGTCGGGTTTGTCCGGCATGGCCTACTGCCAACAGCAGTCACTAACCTATTGCCGCTTTGTTTATTGGCGTAAAAAGCTGACCGAACCGGAGGCGTCGTTTCCGGAGCAACCCGTGTCGTCGCCCGGCTTTGCCAAGGTATCGGCAGTGCCTGGCCCGGAGTCGTCAGAAGGATTAACGGTGTCATTGCCCGGCGGTGTCTCAATCACCGGTCTGCACGCTGGCAATGTAGAATTGCTGGGCGCTGTTCTGAGGCAACTGTAATGCGCCACCGGTACCTTCGCCCCTCCTGGGACCTGCCGGAGATTTACCTGTATCGACAGCCCATCGATTTCCGCAAACAGGCCAACGGCCTGGCGCTGATTGTCGAGCAGGAGTTAGGTCATAATCCGTTCTCCGGCGCGCTTTATGCGTTCACCAATCGACAGCGGAACAAGATCAAGTGCCTGATGTGGGAGGACAACGGCTTTGTGCTCTATTACAAGTCCCTGGCCGAGGAGAAATTCAAGTGGCCGGGGCCGTCGGATGAGCTGATGCCGCTAGACGGCGAGCAGATCAACTGGTTGCTGGACGGCTACGACATCACCCTGCTGCAGGGCCATAAAACCCTGCATTATGAGAGCGTTGGGTAGCACTTTTTAAGTGTGTCAGGGCGTTGTTTTTGCTATAATTTCGCCATGAAAATAACGCCTGATAACACGCCCAAAACACCCGATTTCAGCGGTCTCTCGCCCGCTGAAATGGCGGCGGTTATCAACGATTTGCAGGAACAACTGGCCGCGAAAGAAGCGGCTCTGCAGAGTCAGTTGCAGCAGCATGATGAGACCCTCCAGCGTCGCGACAATTACATCGCCATTCTCGAAGAGCTGCTGCGCCACAAGAAGATCCAGCAGTTCGCCGCAAGCAGTGAAAAACAGCCCAACCAGATCGTGTTGTTCGATGAAGCCGAGCTGGAAGTGGCGATTGACGAACTACGCGACGAACTCCCTGACGATGTGGAAGAAGCCGATGCGCCGCCTCGCTCCCGCAAGCGCCGTCAACGCGGCTTCTCCGACACGCTCTTGCGTGAGCGTATTGAGCTAACCCTCAGCGACGACGAGAAAGCCGGCGCCAGCAAGACCTTCTTCACCAAAGTGAAAGAAGAGCTGGAATATATCCCGGCCCAACTGAAAGTTCTGGAGTACTGGCAGGAAAAGGCCGTGTTCGAGCAGGACGGCGAAGAGCGCGTTATCGCTGCCGCCCGGTCTACACACCCGCTGGGCAAGTGCATTGCCACACCGTCACTGCTGGCTTACCTGATCATCTCCAAGTACGCCGATGGCCTGCCATTGTACCGGCAGGAGCAGATGTTCAAGCGCCTGGGTCATGACCTGAGCCGCACCAGCATGGCCCACTGGATTATCCGTCTGAACGACGTGTTCAAACCGCTGATGAACCTGATGCGGGAAACCCAGAACGGCAGTGACTACCTCCAGGCCGATGAAACCCGTATCCAGGTCCTCAAGGAGGATGGTAAAAAAGCCCAATCGGACAAGTGGATGTGGGTGACCCGGGGCGGGCCACCGGGTAAACCCTCGGTACTGTTCGATTATGACCCATCCCGTGGCGGCCAGGTGCCAGTGCGCCTGCTGGATAACTTCCAGGGCATCCTGCAAGCCGATGGCTACTCCGGCTATGGGCAAGTCTGCCGTGAAAACGGCCTGACCCGCATCGGTTGTTGGGACCATGCCCGACGTAAGTTCGTGGAAGCCTCCCGGGCCGCGCCAGCCAAGGGCAAAAAAGGCCAGCCATCGAAAGCCGATGTGGCCCTCAGCCACATCCGCAAACTGTACGCCGTTGAGAAAGCCGCGAACGAATTGAGCGACGCCGAGCGCTATCGGGTGCGTCAGGAAAAAAGCCTGCCGCTGCTGAGCACCTTCAAGGCCTGGCTGGAGAAAAACGCCAGCAAGGTGCTGAAAGGCTCGCTCACTCGCAAGGCCATGGACTACACATTGAACCAGTGGGACACGCTAGTGGGCTACTGCAAACGCGGCGATCTGAAGATCAGCAATGCCGGTGCCGAAAATGCCATCCGTCCGTTCGCTCTAGGCCGAAAGGCTTGGCTGTTCGCAGATACCTCGCAGGGCGCGAAAGCCAGCGCCACCTGTTACTCACTGATCGAAACGGCCAAGGCCAACGGACTGGAGCCGTCGGCTTACATCCATCATGTGCTGACGCACATCGCCGATGCAGTTACCCTCGAACAACTCGAAACGCTCTTGCCCTGGAATGCAGAGCTGCCGGCTTCAAAAAAAGCGGCTCAATACGGTTAGGGCAAGTGGGTCGGTTTAATGGCGCTTACGATTTTTCCGGCGGTCACATCACCTCCGATGCCGGACTGTTTTTGCTGCGCGAGGTCGATAAACAACATCGCCTGACTCGCCGACTAGCCTCGGTACTTCACGATCCCCGGGATCCAGAACAGATTCGCCACCGGCTAGACACCATGGTTCGTCAACGGGTATTTGGCGTGGCCGCTGGATACGAAGACCTGAACGATCATGAAGCCCTTCGCTTTGATCAAGCGCTGCAAACGGCGGTTGGCCAGGACGACTCCTTGGCAGGCAAGTCCACGCTGTGCCGGATGGAGCAGCAGGCGGATCGGCAGGCGATAGTGAAGGCCCATCAACTACTTTGGCACCACTTCATCGAGCAGCACGAGGAGCCACCGGCGGAAATTGTGTTGGACTTTGACGGTACCGATATCCCGGTTCACGGCGAGCAGCCGGGCAAGTTCTTCAACGGCTACTACGACCACCATTGCTACTTCCCGCTGTATGTCTTCTGTGGCCGCCATCTGCTAGTGAGCTATCTGCGTACCAGTGACCACAGCGACAGCCATCACAGCTGGGCCATCCTGGCGTTACTGGTGCGCTTTATTCGCCAGTACTGGCCCGATACGCGCCTTGTGTTACGAGGTGATAGTCACTTTTGTCGCTCCCGGATGCTCAACTGGTGCGATCGGCATCACGTTGACTATATCGTGGGTATCGGCAAGAACAGTCGGCTGCTCAAGGAAGTGGATGTGCCCATGATGCTGGTGCGCAAGACCCAATGGCAGGTGGGAGGGAAAGTGGCAGAGACGTTCCGCTTCCAATATCAAGCACACGCCTGGAAGTATCCACGCTGGGTGGTGGCCCGTCTGGAAGAAGGCGAACTGGGCTCTAATCCCCGGTTTATCATTAGTTCCCGTTATGACGACGGCTTCAAGCTCTACTACGAGCAGTACTGCGCTCGGGGCGACATGGAGAACCGGATTAAAGATCAACAGCTGAGCCTGTTTGCTGATCGTACCTCCAGCACGCACTGGTGGGCCAATCAGTGGCGTCTGATCTTATCGGGCTTTGCCTATACGCTGTTCGAGCGATTACGAACACACCTGAAAAAGACGCCCTTCGCGCGTATGAGCCCGAGCAATCTGCGGCTCAAGCTGATCAAGGTGGGGGCCGTCATTATCCGCAACACCCGGCGAATCCGGGTGCTGATGAGTGACAGCTACCCTTACAAGGCGGAACTATCCGATCTCGTCAGGCGGTTGGCTCCGGGCTGACTGCTCGGGCTCCCCCGGCCCGACTCAATGGGGGGAAGGGGGAAGTGTGTCTGGACGGTGGAAATTGGTTAAATAGTAGACAATCTGAGCAGTCGTCATAGGCCGTTGGCGGTATTACGACCTATTTATGCAGCTCATTGAGGTGCAGTGAGAAATCCGGGTTAGCTCAGAGAAGACATGTTTTTGCTATGCTTGAGCCAAGGTTTAATAGACTCCTCAAAGCCTCAGGTCTTCATTTCCAACAGGTAGGAGAAATAATAAACCATTGTGGCTTTCGAGCTGCTTATTACATTGACCAACATAAAGCGGTAAAAAATCTTCCTAGTCAACTAATACCATTTTACGCTTATATCGAAAAAGAACTTACTATGCAAATAAATACAGAAAACTAATTTTAAAGTTAAAAGGCTGGAAAACCAGCCTTCTTTCTCGATAAGAATTGGAAAATAATTAATAAAACTGCTCTATATCCTTACCCTCTCGTCATCAGCATTGCTAATTAACGCTGTATTTTTAAAATCATTTACCGTAACGCTGGTAAATTTTTCTAAGAAAAATACCAGGGTTTCAGGATAACGAAATTGCTCTTCAAAACGCTCTTGGCCTTCTTGTGACCGTCGCGTCACACTGGCTTGATAGCCACCATTTAATTTCGTCACCTTAACACTGTTCTCGCGATCTTTCTCACGGTGAACGGCGGTTAACGGTGACTCCCCTGTTAACATGGCATCAAGCTGGCGGGCAGCCGCTCTCTCTTCTTCGCTCGCCCATAAAGGCTGATCACGCTCGCCGTAGTGGTAGAGCATGATGGCTAACAGGACTGCAAAAATACTACTGGTTAGCATCCATGTTAATAAAACACTTGATAGCGGCGTAGTTAACATAACAAATAGCTGAATTACAATACCTACCGCGAGTACCCCTGCTAGCGGCCTCCACATGCGGGGGTTCATAAATCTGCGCTTTAAAATATAACCCCAGAGCCCAATCACGGCTAACGCCCCCAGCACCAAATACACAGGAGCAAATAGCGTTCCTCCCCCGGCTATAAGAGCGATAACACCAATAATAAGTATTAAACTATAGAAGGCGGCTAAAAGACGGTAAGCGCGATCAAGGGTCATGTACGATCTCCATGCTAGTTGGCCGGTGGAGCTATCTCCCCAGCGGCTTTTTTTGTTATCGGCATGCTAATAAAGCCTTGAACTGCAGTATAGGCGATAACGGCAGTTCGTCACTGTTTTCGAGGTCTTTAGCGCAACGGGTTACAGCCGCGATTACAACCCCTGTGCGCCTCGGCGCAGCCAATCATGCACAAATGCGAGCTTATGCCGGGCAGCCTCCGAGAGTACAAAAGGGTAAAGATCAGGTAATCCCATAGAGCGATTAACATGATTAACCCCCACAGTGAGCTCTGCTGCCACATAGATCAAACGCTCAGCGTCTGGCTCCGCATAAGGTTCCCACTGGTGACTGGGAAGCTCTGGTGAAGAAAGATTCGATGCTGCAAAGCTATCGGCTATATCGGTTAGATGAAGCAAGTGCGCAGCGGTTTCAGCCCAATCCTCATGAGGGTGCGCTGAAGCGTAGGTGGTTAAAAAACTATCTTTCCAGCTAGGCGGTGGGCCATCGTTATAGTGGCGCTGAAGCGCAGCAGTATAATCCTGACGCTCATCACCAAACATTTCACGAAAAGCGACAAGAAAGTCTTCTCTAAGGCTAAGCCGCCACCAAAGCATATGCGCTATTTCATGACGCATATGACCAATCATCGTACGATAGGGCTCTTCCAACGCCTCGCGCCGTGTGGTGACCAGTACAGGATCTACTTCAGCCACGCTAATAGTTACCACGCCTTCTACATGCCCCATCGGTACAGGTGCACGCCCCTCTGCGAGCAGGTGGAAAACAGGCGGCGCACCTGGGTCTTCAGGGCGAAACCAGTGCCAACGGCCTAAATTATCGAGCACCCAACGTTTAGCCGCTTCGGTTTTCGCCCAGTTTTGCATTGCGTTGGGAATGCTGGGGTCGGGCGCCAGCGCAGTCATAGCGCACGAGCGGCAAAAAGCGCCCTCTTCAGGCGCTATCCAATTACAACCGATAATCTCTCGATTGATGCAAAAAGGGGGCATTGGCACAAAGGCACGAGCCTGGGGATCATAGGCCACGGGCGTGCCATCAGCGGTCGCGAGATTGTCGAACCAAAGGGAGCCAGAACCGACGGGATTAGCAAATACGCGCATACGGCAAAGCTCCTGAACACGATAAAAAGACATCCCTGAGTAACTGAGCACTGCCTTTCCCAAAAACCCTATTAGAAAGGTGCCCATGCCGCTTATTTCATTCCAAAGCTATTTCATTTCAAAACCGCGCTCGACCAAGAAGTCACGCATGTGAGGACGCAGCTTGTTATCGAATAGCGGTTTAAGATTGTGCGACCAATCAGAATCTTTATTACTACTGCTGCGAGCCTGATAGTAAGCCTGCATAGTCGTGTCGAAGTCCTTCACTTGCTCACCGTCTTCAGTGTAGTAGTCTTCCTTTAGAATCGCCTCTACTGGCAGGCGAGGCTTTACCTCAGGCTCATGGTCGGGATAACCCAGGCACATACCAAACACTGGATAAACATGCTCGGGGAGGCGCAACAGTTCACTAACCTGTTGGGGGTTATTGCGAATACCGCCGATGTAGCAGATACCCAACCCTTCGGACTCAGCGGCTACCGACACGTTTTGCGCCATCAGCGCCGTATCTACCGTTGCCACCAGCAATTGTTCGGTCATACCCCGCACAACATTGGCGCCGGTGTGCTCAGACGCCTCTGTGGGCCGCTTCATATCAGCGCAAAATACTAAAAAGTCCGCACAGGTAGCGACATAGTTCTGGCCACCCGCCAGCTCAGCAATCTGCTCACGGTTTGCCTGATTTTTAACATGAATAACGGTATATGCTTGAACATGACTAGAGGTTGCCGCGCCTTGACCAGCTTGAATCAGCTCGACCAGCAACTCTCGTGGAATCGCGCGGTCACTAAATTTACGGATAGAGCGGTGAGATTTCAGTAAGTTAATAACGTCGTTCATGGTTTCTCGCTTATCTGGGTAACGCTGATCTGAATAACTACGGCCTACAGAGTAACAGATTTGTATAAGATGACAGGATTAGCTTGCTGCGCTCAATACCGATTAAAGCAGATGGAGAATCGCGTCACGAATGCCGCGTTGAGCTACCCATAACTCACACCTCTGAAGCAGTATAAATGCCGCATCACGCAGCAACCCATGGGTATCGGAATGACTCCGATGGGTGAATTAATATCGTAATGCGGCATATATAGGGTCATATATAACCTTTAACGGTCTTGATGTAGCACCATTACCACTTGCTAAAAAACATCTAATTTAATAAGACTAACCATTCGCGCCTTTCAGTGTCGCCATATCAATCACGAAGCGATAGCGTACGTCGCCTTTTTCCATCCGCTCAAAGCCTTCGTTAATCTTGTTGATATCGAGCATTTCGATATCGCAGGTAATGCCCTGATCGGCGCACAGCGTGAGCAGTTCTTCGGTTTCGGCAATACCGCCAATCAGCGAACCGGCAACCACACGGCGCTTGAAAACGAGGTTAAACGCTTCAATAGCAGGCTCAATGGGCTCCAGCAGGCCAACAATAATATGCGTACCGTCATACTTCAGCGAGGTTAGGTAGGGGTTGAGGTCGTGCTGTACCGGCACGGTGTCGAGCATAAAGTCGAAGGTTTCAGCGACGGCGTCCATCTGCGCTTGGTCACTGGAAACAACGACGTGGTCAGCACCGTTACGCTTCGCTTCTTCAACTTTGGCGTCGGAGCGGGTGAACACGGTAACTTCAGCGCCTAGTGCTTTAGCCAGTTTAACGCCCATATGGCCTAAACCGCCCATGCCGATCACACCGACTTTATGACCTTTACCTACGCCGTGGTGCTTAAGCGGTGAATAGGTCGTCACACCCGCACACAGAATCGGCGCCGCTGAGGCTAGATCAATGCCATCAGGCATTTGCAGCACAAAGTTCTCACTGACCACGATGGAATCTGAGTAGCCACCCTGGGTCATAGTGCCGTCCTGACGATCTTCGCTGCCGTAGGTCATCGTGAAGCCTTCCAGGCAGTACTGCTCTACACCGTCTTTACAGGCAGCACAGGTGCGGCACGAATCCACCATACAACCAACGCCCACCAGGTCGCCGGCTTTAAAACGCGACACTTTATCGCCAACAGTGGTCACGCGGCCGACAATCTCATGACCAGGCACCACGGGGTACTGGCTCATCCCCCAGTCATTGCGGGCAAAGTGCAGGTCACTGTGGCAAACGCCGCAGTAAAGAATTTCAATTGCTACGTCATCGGGGCGGGGCTGACGACGGTCAAAGGTAAAGGGGGCTAACGGCTTATCAGCAGCAAATGCCGCGTAGGATTTGGCTTGGCTCATCGGTGAAACTCCTTATCATCAAAAGACTGCCGTATAAATCAGCAGGCATTTCCCCCGCGTGCGAGGCATGCCGATAGTATTGGCCTAATCCATTCAGATAGCGATGAACGAAGCTACGCCATTTTTACCCATTCCTCCGATAGCACGTAATAAAATAACAAAAAATAGCCAAAAATCGTTATGATTATACAAAATCTACCAGAAACCAGAGAGCAACAACCATGGCCTCCACCGTTCAGGCTGGCAATGCGCTGGCTGACGTTATCGCACCACTGGTAAAAGGCGACGGTATCAATGCCACGCCGCTACCCGGCGTGTCGTTACTCTGTTTAAGCCGCCATCAAGTACGGACACCGCTACTTTATGAGCCCAGCCTGACCATCATTGCCCAGGGGCGCAAAATGGGCTATTTGGGCGATCGAGAAATCCATTACGATCCCGGCCACTATTTAGTTCAAACGCTACCACTGCCCTTTGAGTGTGAGACCTACGGCTCACCGGAAGCTCCGTTGCTGGGTATATCAGTACGCCTCGATCCAGCACTGTTAAGCGAGATGGTCACAGCTATGGGTGATGCCGGGCATCACGACCAAGCACCGTTACCGATGGCTTCAGTGGTCATGACAGAGGGCATGCAGGATGCCGTTTTGCGCTTGGCACGCACGCTAAATGCAACGGTTGAGTGCAACACAATGGGCACAGCACGTATACGTGATGTGGTATTTGAGGCGTTAAAGGGAGAGCAAAGCCAAGCATTGAGGGCACTGGTACTGGGGCATGGCAACTATTCACGCATTGTGCGGGTTCTCTCCAAACTCCACGCTCACTTTGCCCAAAATTTTAGCGTAGAACAGTTGGCCGCACAGGCCAATATGAGTGCGTCGACGTTTCACCAGCACTTTAAGCAGATTACCCGCTCGTCACCGGCTCAGTACTTAAAACGACTGCGCTTAATCAAAGCCCAGCAGTTGCTGCTGCAGGATAATCACAACGTCAATCAGGCCGCTGCGGCGGTGGGTTACCGCAGCGTGCCTCAGTTTAGCCGTGACTATAAGCGCTACTTTGGCGAGCCTCCGCTTCAGCATCGCCGTCAGGAGCAGGCGTTACGCGCTTAAAACGAGATTCAATGCAGCGCTTACTTGGCAAATACCTGACTCATATCTTTAAACGCCTTAAACTCCAGGGCGTTTCCACACGGGTCGAGTAGGAACATAGTGGCCTGCTCACCCACTTCGCCTTTAAAACGCACATAGGGCTCAATCACAAACGGTGTATCGCGCGCTTTCAAGCGCTCGGCCAGGGCTTCCCATTCGTCCCACTCCAAGATCACGCCAAAGTGTGGCACGGGAACGTTGTGCCCATCCACCGGATTGGTGTGAGCACTCTCTTGTCCCGGCGTTTTCGGCTGCTCATGAATCACTAGCTGATGGCCAAAGAAATTAAAGTCGACCCACTGTTCGCTGGAACGGCCCTCTTCTAGGCCGAACACGTCGTTATAAAACGCCCGCGCCAGCGCAACATCATAAACGGGAATTGCCAAATGAAAGGGTGAAAGGCTCATGCAGGTCTCCTGATTGTTTCGTTTTTATCAAATGGTGGGCACTTTATGCCGCCACGCTGTATGCATCCTAGGACGGCGCATGGGAAAATAAAATCAATAACTATTTGGCTGATTCACAAAAAGGATTTATCAATGATCCGTGAGTTAAAGACGCTAGTGGCTGTCGCCCAGGAAGGCACATTTGCAGCGGCGGGCAATAAAATAGGCCTGACTCAGGCAGCCGTAAGCGCACAAATGAAACGTTTGGAGCAAGAGCTGGGTGTTGATCTATTTGAGCGCAAAGGCCGCGCGGCTATCTTGACCCAACGGGGCCAAGAGACGTTGCAGCAGGCTAACGCCTTGTTAACCCTTTACAGTACACTTGGGGCTTCGCTAGCCGGGCCCACCACGCAACGCGTCACTATAGGTGCTATCGCTTCCATTCAGCGCTCACTACTCCCCGATATACTTGCGCGCTTTCATCATACCTTTTTAGAGTGCCGTACCCGCGTAGTCCCGGGGCTCTCCATGGAACTGGTCAACCAAGTCGACGCTGGCGAGCTGGATATGGCGGTGATTATTCGTCCGCCCTTTTCACTGCACAGCGATTTGCGCTGGACACCCCTGGCCCATGAGCCCTTTAGGCTAATCGTGCCGTCTCAAGTGAGTGGCGGCCAGTGGCGTGAATTAATCACCCGTGAGCCGTTTGTCCGCTACGATCGCGCCTCGTTTGGCGGTCGCCAAGTGGAGCGCTTCTTACGCGATAACCACTGCAATGTGCGCGAAGTATGTGAAGTCGATGAACTAGAAGCTATCGTTAAACTAGTCGCCAAAGGAGTGGGCGTTGCCCTGGTACCCCAGGCAATAGCGCAGCAACGCTGGCCAGCAGGAGTGCATGCCATCGATTTGGGCGAGCGGACGTTTCACCGCGATATTGGTTTAATTCACCCTTCAAAAGGCCATTTAAGCGAACCCGCTCGAGCACTTGCTCAACTGATTAGTGACACCGCGCAGCGGCCTGATACTTAAGATTAGCGCGACTAAATTAAATTCAACGGAGCTAATATATGAAACCAGAGGATCTGGAAAAGTTAATCACTCGCACCATGCCCTTTGGCAAGTATGAGGGACGTTTAATCGCCGACCTCCCAGGCCCCTATCTAAACTGGTTTGCCCGGGAGGGGTTCCCTTCAGGAGAGATTGGCCAATTGCTGCATTTGATGCAGGAAATTGACCACAATGGCTTGGGCCCGCTACTTGATCCACTGCGAAAAACGCCGAGCCGGCGCGGCGAAACTTAGCGCTAATAATGCTTATAGTCGCTCCTATGTTAGCTTTTATGATCGTTGTTGCGTTCATTCAGGGCGCGCTGAAACTCAGCTTGGTAAGCCGTTTTGTGGCCAGCGGTATCAGCAGGAAAGCGCCCTAACGCGACGGCTAACTCAAAAAAACCAACGCCAGGCATCCCCTCGCCCCGGCGGCTGACGACCAGTGCCGATATAAACGGCTTTTGCTGCGCGGCATCTTCACGCATTAACTGCTCAAGCGCACGGGTTACCTGGGCGATGGTACGCGGTGGCGTTAACGTCAGGGCAGTCGCCACCTGCTGATAAGTCATTGGCAGTGCTTCCCGTGGTGCACTGAGGAGCAACTGGCGTATAGCTGCCGCTTTATCGGTCATGAAAACCCTATTCGCTTAATATGTGTGCTAAGAATACCGGAATACGATGCGATAAGGAGAAGACATGTCCCCCCTCTGCAAAGCCTCACGCCCCCGTGGCGGCCGTTGGCCAAGCCTATTCGCGGCTATAAGCGTACTCTTTTTATTCGCAGCGGTATTGATGATGGCGGGTGCAGGTCCGGCCTATCGCGGTGAGCTTATCTCGTTAGGCGAGGCGTTTAACCTCTTGCGCAACGGCGTTTATGCCGCAGGTGGCGCAGTGGCAATAAGCCTAACCGCGCTGCTATTAAGTATGTTTGCTCGTCGCACTACGCCAGCAGTGGTAGCGACGCTGGTGATTGTTAGTGCCGCCGCGCTACTTTACGTGCCGTGGCAGCACTGGCAACGGGCTCAAAGCGCGCCGCCCATCCACGACATCACCACTGACATGCAAAACCCACCTCTCTTTGAGGCCTTGGCCGATGCACGCGAGGCCGCGCCTAACGCGATCGACTACCCCGGCGAAACAACCGCTAGTCAGCAGCGAGCGGCATACCCCAACATTGGGCCATTGGTTCTCGACGCTCCCCCGCAAACGGTGCTGGCGGCTGCCCAAGCAGAGGCGGAAGAGGCTGGCTGGCGCATCGCCCGAATTACTGACAAGCACATAGAAGCCACCGCGACAACGCGCTGGTTTGGCTTTCAAGATGACGTCGTCATTCGCTTTACTGAAGTTGAAAACGGCGTGCAGGTAGATATGCGCTCGGCATCACGCCTTGGCGCCAGCGATGTGGGCACCAACGCTGCACGTATTGAAGCATTTCTAACGGCGCTTGAGGCAAGACTCCGATAACGGTCTTTCTGGGCTTAATTAGTGCAATGAATCCGGCCTGTTGCCGCTTTCGCGAGCCAAAATTTGCTCAGCATCTAGGGCTGCAATAGGCACTTGGTGCTGAGTGGGAATATCGCCGCTTAATTGAAGCGCTTGATAACGCAGCGCACAAACGCGTAGAAACGAGGTAAAGTTACCCAAATCGTGCCCAGCATCAATAGATTCATGATACAGCCGGGTAATCATCTGAGCCGTGTTCATTCCATCGCGCTGGGCGATCTCTTCAAGAATGTACCAGAAATAATTTTCCATTCGGACGCTGGTGACCATCCCATCAATACGCAGCGAGTGCGTCGCACTGCGCCACAGTTCAGGGTCGGCTTGAACAAATAGTTTACACATGGGAATTGCCTCTCGGCGAATTAGTACCCGTACAAATGATGAGTGTAGCGGGCGACCGTTAGCCTAGCCAAAACAACACAGTGCGCCCAGCAGGTGCCGGGCGCAACCGTCGTTAACCGTGCTGATAGGCTTACTTATTCAGTAGCGCCATAAACTGCGCAAGCCATGCCGGGTGGGCAGGCCACGCGGGTGCAGTAACCAAGTTCCCATCGGTGACCGCATCGGTTACTTCCAGACTGGCGAAGTGGCCACCCGCTAGCTCTACCTCTGGCTGGCAAGCTGGATAAGCGGAACATTGCCGACTTTCCAGCACCTTGGCGGCGGCTAATAACTGCGCGCCATGGCAAATCGCAGCCACGGGCTTATTGGTCTCAAAAAAGTGCTGAACCATGGTTAGCACCTCTTTGTTTAGGCGAAGATATTCCGGTGCCCGCCCGCCGGGTACTACTAAGGCATCGTAGTCGGCGGGGTTAGTAGCGGCGAAATCAGCGTTCAGTGCAAAGCGGTGGCCAGGCTTTTCAGAATAGGTTTGATCGCCTTCGAAATCATGGATCGCCGTTGCCACAGTGTCGCCCGAGGCTTTCCCAGGGCAAACAGCATCGACACGGTGGCCGACAGCCATGAGTGCCTGAAACGGCACCATGGTTTCATAATCCTCAGTGAAATCGCCGGTAATCATTAAAATGCGCTTGCTGCTCATCTCAGTGCTCCTCTTATTTATCTTATGGTTATGGGTCGAGTGTTTGAGCACACGCGGAGCGTGTTAAATAAGACTAGCAAGCGCCTTTTGTCAGTGGGTAGTAAGCCACTACTACACTACAACCTTTGCTAAATTACGGAGCAGGTGGTTGTAATGGTGGGTGCACACGTCACCTACATTGATTTATTAAATTGTTAAGCAGGGCGTTCAATGGCAAAACGATCGCTAATACGGATGTAATCGCTGCCAGCTAGACGGCCAACGGGTTTGAGAAGATCCATATCCACATGGCGACCGTCCCACAGGGTGTCATCGATATGAATGGATACCACCTGAGCCAGCACTAACGTGCCTGCCAGCGGCTGGTCGCCAAAGCGAATCATGTCGTATAGCTTACAGCCAAATGCGATGGGAGCGCTGGCAATCCTAGGCACGCTAACGCCCGCCATCTCAGCTTTATCCAACCCCGCTAAGGTAAACTCGTCATCTTCCGGTGGTAGGCTAGCGCTGGTGGTATTGAGCGCTTCAATTAACCCTTCACTGCCGACATGCACAACGCACTCAGGTACTTCATTTAAATTACGCACCGTATCTTTTAGCTCGCCGCTGCCATTAAGCAATGGCGAAAATGCCAGCACCGGTGGATTCACACTGGCGACATTGAAGAAGGAAAACGGCGCTAAATTGGCACTTCCCTGCTTATCCTGAGTGGACACCCAGGCAATTGGCCGGGGGCAAATGCTGCCGGATAACAGCCGATAAATAACGCCGGGGCTTAACGGGGATTCATCTAAAAGGTAGTCGCTCATGGATGGCTCCTTGCTAGTGGGTTTTCAGGCTAGTATCACTTTATAACAGCAAAGCCCACTACGCCCTTTTTTGTCATTATCGATGCGGCCAGTCAACAATCTAGCTGGCGAATAGGGCGCGCTAAATAGTGCAACGACCACTGCCTCCGTGCCAATTGTGCTAGCCTTATGGGTTCACGAGTAACACAGGGGCCATTAATGCTCAGCATTTCCAGTAACGTTACCCTGGCTGATTGGGAGATTGATATCAGCCAGATTCGCGCCCAAGGCGCAGGCGGCCAGAACGTCAATAAAGTCGCCTCAGCGGTACACCTGCGCTTCGATATTCTGAGCTCCACTCTGCCACCGCTCTATAAAGAGCGCTTAATGGCGCTTTCCGACCAGCGCATCAGTAAAGAGGGTGTGGTGATAATCAAAGCTCAAAGTCATCGCAAGCTTGAACTGAATAAAGAGGATGCCCTGGCACGTTTAAAAGAGTTGATACAGAGTGCCAATAAACAGCAAAAAATACGCCGCGCCACTAAGCCCACCAAAGGCTCGCAGCGCCGTCGTGTTGACCACAAAACCCGCAAGGGCAAAATTAAATCGCTGCGCGGAAAGGTATCGGCATCGTAATGACTGGACGACCAATTTCACCCTGCGTACAAATCTGCCAGATTGAGCCAACGACATCGGTGTGCGAAGGCTGTGGCCGAACACTGGATGAAATTACCGGTTGGAGCAGTATGACCGAGGCCGAAAAAACCCCGGTATGGGAACGCTTAGAAACCGAAGGTTATGTCGCTAAAGACTATGCCACTAAAGACTATGTCACTAAAGACTACGTCGCTGAAGGCTCAGCGTGCTGATGTCGATCACTCAATATGTGGTGTAGCTCACCACAGGCCACCATCGGATCATCACAGTTAATCACAATATCTGAGTGCGCCAGCACATAGCTGCGCCCGGTAATGGTGTTCTCCACGACTTGATATGCGCCCTCCTGATGGGTGCCGGTGAAGGTGCCGATAAACCCCGTCTCTCGTAGTGAAACCGTCTCTAACTTGTCGCCTACATTCAAACGCCCTTCGTAATTCATTAGCGCCAAGCGTGCCGACGTCCCGGTGCCCGTTGTGCTGCGGCAAATAACGCCAGGATGAACATAGGTGGTTGAACGTGAACGCGTAAAGCCTTCCCCTATCCGCTCTTCAGGCCCCATAAAGTGCAGAAATGGTAGTGGACCTACGTCGCCGAGGGTGTAGTGAGAAAAGCCACGCTGCGCTTTAATCGCTTCAACAATTTTATAGGCACACTCGGAGAGGGCGCGCTCCTCATCACGCGAAAGTTTGAACCCCAGTTCGGTGGCATCAACCAAGGCGTAAAAACCGCCGCTATAGGCAATCGAATAAGTAACCTCACCAATACCCGGCACTTGAATCGTATCGCGGTAGGTGTCGATATAGCTAGGTAGGCCGCCACAGGTAACCGATTCCACTACCCCGTTATGCACCTTTGCTTCGATTTGCACTAACCCTGCCGGCGCTTCCAGCTTAAAGCGCTGAATACCTTCCTGCTTGGGCACAATGCCGCTCTCCAGTACCGCAGTGGCCGTACACAGCGTATTGGAGCCGGAGTAAATGGGGTAGCCCATTACTTCCATAATAATGTAGCCCGCGACCGCTTCCGGATGGCAGGCAGGCACTAGCAAATCAACCGACATTTCTGGAATACCGTAGGGCTCTTCCAGCAGCAGGCGGCGCAGCCCATCGGCGTCATCGCGCAGGTACTCCATCTGCTCGCGCACGGTGGCGCCAGGCAGTACATCAACTCCCCCGGTGACGATACGACTAACATCGCCACCCGCGTGAGTATCCATTAGCTGGATGATATGCAGATTATGCACTAGCGGCGCTCCTGGTCAGCAGAAGAGGATTTTTCAAGGGCGAACGGCGCACCGTGAGACGCCCACTGAGCGTCAGGAACAAGCACAATTTTGCCCAGGTAATTACTACCCCTATTGACAAAGTAGCGCTCGGCAGCGTGTAGATCAGACAGCTTAAAGGCGGCGTGGAGCACAGGCTTTAATTCGCCGCTGCGAATCCAGGCCACCAGCTGTTCAGCCTCCTCACGGGTGCCGTGGGAGACGCCAAAAATTTGCACTTGGTAAAGATACACCCGGGTCCACATCATTTCGCTCAGGTTGCCACCGCTGGCACCCGCAATAGAAAGACGTGGATAGCTCTTACGCCCCTGCATATCAACAATCATGGTATCGATAAACAGGTTGGTCATCTCACCGCCGACCAAGTCCATCACCACATCAATCGGTTTGCCGCCAGTGGTTTTCAGCACCCGATCAACAAACGTCGGCAAGTCGCCACGGTCAATCACCGCTTCCGCGCCTAGCGCTTTTAGTGCGTCGGCTTTATCTAACTGGCTGACCGCATAGGGAATAGCGCCAATAATGCGGCAAAGCTGGATGAGCGCGGTGCCCACTCCGCCGCTGGCACCACTGACCAGTACACGCTCGCCAGCGCTCACTTTAGCGGCGGTCATCATGTGGTAAGCGGTTTGATACGAGCACATCCCCATGGAGGCAAGCTCCGCGTCGTGCAACTCAGGATTGGGCACGTGATAAAACTGATCTGCAGGCACGGCGATATACTCGGCAAACCCGCCGTCGGCTCCATGGCCGTAATAATCCGGCGTTAGATTAATATCGCGGCGCTCGTCGGCGTAGATATTAAAATCGAGTAACCCTCGCTGGCCAATGCGCCCAGCACTAACGCCTTCGCCGACCGCCACTATACGACCTGCCACATCGGCACCTTGAATCCGTGGGAAGGTTAACGTTGGGGTACCGCCCATGGCAAAGGAGGTAACATCGCCCTTGTCTTTAGTGGGATAAAGCCCTTCGCGCGCTTTGCGATCCGTGTTGTTCTTCGCCGTTGCGGTCACTTGCACCACTACTTGGCCTGCCTTGGGTTGCGGCGTAGCAACATCCTGATGGTATTCCAGCTTTTCGATACCGCCATGTCCGGCCAATAGCATGGCAGCCATTGTGGTTGGCACCGTATGTGTCGTTTCAGCCATGGGGTGGCTCCTCGGTTGGGCTAACGCCCGATGACTAAACAGAGATTAGCAAAAGACAGATTAGCTAAAAACAGGTACGCCAATCAGCGCGGTATGGAGGTAAAATGCAAACACCACATAGGCTATCAAGCCTACGAGCACGGTAGCAATGGTGGCCATTTTATTTGTGCTTACGGGGGCAGACGGTGTAAGACGGTCGCGCTTTTTGGCAGTTTTGAACGCCAGGATAGCCCACACAAGAAAGGCTGCGAAAAAGATAATATCGCCTAGGCGTCCGTTGGCCAGCAGGTGAGCAAAGGCCCAGATTTTCACTGCCAGTATCATCGGGTGACCCAGCTTGGCTTTAATAGCATTGCCCGGCACGTAGGCCGCCACCAACATAATAATCGCAGGCACCATCAGCAACGCCACTGCATGGCGCATTGCCATTGGCGGGTACCAGATATTGATAGGATCAAGGCGCATTTGGCCAAAACCATAAATGGCAATGGCCAAGCCAACGATGGATACTGCCGAATAAGCGATTTTCCAGTTCGCTTCGCCGAGTTTTGCAATCTGTTGCTGGCGCCAGTTTTCAGCAAAGATACGTAAAGAGTGGCTGCCTAAAAAAATCAGTAGGCCGATAATCATAATGGTCATGGAAATACTCCTGGGTAATACGCTAGCCGACGGCTTGATGCCTTATAGTCTTGGTCGCTGCAAAGGATGCCACACTCAACCGCTCACCACCTATGTATGCGTCAACTTTTCGCTCACGGGCTAAAACCAATGTTTGCGCTTAAATAACCAAATCAGTATTCCACCGATCCCCAGCATCGCACCCCATACAAAAAAGTAGCCGTACTCATAGCGCAACTCAGGCATGTTCTCGAAGTTCATGCCGTAGATACCGGCGATAAACGTTAACGGTACAAAGATCGCGGTAATCACCGTGAGAACACGCATGGTGATGTTTAGCTGGTGAGACGAAATAGAGATATAACCATCTATTAGGTCCCCGCAAATGTCGTAATACATCTGAGTTAAGGTATAGAGGCGTTCAAAGCGGTCCGCTACATCGTTAATAGCGTGAAGGGTTTCGCTCTCCTCTCGCGGCAAATGCTCGTAGTCATAGGCCGTTAACTCTTGGGTAATGCCCTGGTGATAACTAAAGATACGGCGCATCTTAACCAGCCGGGAGCGATACGTGATGATCTTGCGCATGAGCGCATCATTACCATTTTCTAATAGCTCGTCCTCCAGGTCGCTTAACGCTGTTTCAAACTCAAGCAGACTGTCGATATAAAAACCCGCCGAAATATACATCACCCGCAGCGCGACGTGTTCCGGCGAGTGGGCCAGTAGGGCTTTTCCGTGCTCGTTGAAAAGGCGCTCAATGGAGAGCGCTTGGCCAGTGTGTAGGGTCACCAGAAACCGCTCACCTACAAAAAAACGGCTCTTCGACGTTGGGTGTGGAATTCGCCCCCTGAGCTGGGCCAGAATATGACCTCCACAGCGGCAGGAGGTATGACATGGACGGCACCCAGATTCTAACACTCGGCCTGGGCTTGGAAGCGCCCTGGATCCTCAAGAACCAGTACCTGGATACCGCCGTGTCGCCCCACCGCCTGAACCTCTATGTCGAGGCGGAGCGAGGCAGTTTCTATCCCTGCCCAGAATGTGGTAAGGCCTGCCAAGCTCATGACTTTGCCGACAAAACCTGGCGGCATCTGAACTTCTTTCAGCATCACTGTTACCTGCATGCTCGCGTGCCGCGCACGAAGTGTCCTGACCATGGCGTCAAGCGCATAGAGGTGCCCTGGGCCCGGCCGGGCAGCGACTTTACCCTGCTGTTCGAGCAAGCGGCCATGTCACTGGTCAAGGAGATGCCGGTACTGGCCGTCTCCCGCCAGTTGGAGATTTCCGACAAACGACTATGGCGCATCGTGCACCACTACGTTGGCCGCATGTTGGGGGAACTGGATCTGTCCAAGGTGGTGACGGTCGGCGTGGACGAAACCGCCTCCCGGCGCGGTCATCGCTATGTCACGGTGTTCCTCGACATGCAGCGCAAGCGGGAACCGGTTATCTTTGCCGTCCCAGGCTGCGGCAAGGATGCCATCCAGGCTTTCAGCGCCTTCCTGGCGGCCCATGGCGGCGACCCGAATAATGTGGTCGAGGTCGTCTGCGATATGTCGCCAGCCTTCCTTAGCGGCGTGACCGAGCACCTTCCCAAGGCCGAGGTAACGGTCGACTGGTTCCATATCGTACAGACCTTCACCAAGCGGCTGGACGAGGTACGCAAGAAAGAGCGCCGGGAGCAGGGGCACCCCAAGTCGCTGCGCTGGGCCCTGCTGAAGAACCTGGATAACAAGAACCTGACACCCAAACAGCTTTCGGCGCTCCAGGAGTTGGTGGCCGATCAGAGCGCCACGGCCGATGCCTGGGTGATCAAGGAGAAGCTACGCTGGATCCAGAAGGCTCCAACGCCCAGAGCGGCTCGGTGGCGCATCACGAACTACCTCAAGGTCATGCAGGCGGCGGTGTCTGAAAAGTCACTGCTGAAGCCGATGGGGAAAGCCCTGGCGACGCTTGAGCGGCACGCCGACGCGGTGGTCAGACGCTGGCTCTCGGGACTGACGAACGCAAGACTGGAAGGAATGAATGGTCTGTTCCAAGCGGCTCGGTCACGGGCACGTGGCTACCGGAACGAGGCCAACTTTATCGCCATGATCTACCTGATTGGCAGCCCGGTGGGCCGCCTATTCGATCAGGCCAAATCCACGTGAAGTGACGAAGAACCAAAAAAACACACCTGCTGAGGCAGGTAGTTAAGTTCAGCATCGAAGGAGGAAATACCGCGATAAATAATCAACGTGTGGTTATCAAACTCTTCGATCTTAGGCGGATGGCGCTCTTTATGGGCGTCCTGAATCGCCATCGGATGAAACTCAAACGCCTCGAAAATTTTACGCTCGCTCTCCTGCGTCTCGCCCTGCATATCGATCCAAATATGGCTGCCTGGCGTGGCTTGCCATACCGACATCAGGTGCTCATCGCCCTCATGGGTTTCGCCTTCAGGAGTGGTCAGAATAGTTCGAATCATGGTCGTCCTTGCGAATAGCGAGCCTTGAGTGAGCAATCAGCACACTCACTAGCGTTGAAGCAATTAAAGCGCCTAGGAACGGCCCCAAAGTGGGAATACTGTCCGGGAAACTCGCCGCAACCGCGCCCGCCAGCAGGCTGCCCTGACTGAACCAGCCCGGTAGAATCGCGCCTAGTAACCCTGCCACTCCACCGGCAATAGCCGCGAATGGCGTCATGCGTTGCCATAGGCCAAGCAGTACGGGCACCACAATAGCGGCACACAGTAAATCGGCCATTAAAAATAGCCGCAGTACCGACAAACCCTGCAAGGCAATCACTACCACCGGGATCATCGCAACTACCGTCACCCAGCGGGCAGCAACCAATGAAACACCCTGCTGTTCACTGCGTGCGACAACCAAAGACGCGATACCATTTTGTAGTGTATCAACGCTGGAGGCCACCAAGGTGACCGCCAGCACTAAGGCAGGCAGCGTCAGCCATGCAGGCGCCTCCGTTAGCAGCGCAAAAAACGGCATGGGTGGCTCGCCGAGGGAGATCCCACTCATGGCGGCCAGCATGCCTAAACCACCAATCACCATTACCACTGCTACCGTCATCGCGCCGCCTAACCAAGCACCGCGCCCCAAACTTCGATCATCACGGGCAGCCCAAACGCGTTGCCAGTACCCCTGATGAAAGAGATTCGCCGCCGTGACGGCGATAACCAGCGTTAACGCGACGCTGAGCGCACTGGCGACAGGAATTGAAGGCAGCGCCGCTTCGCTAGGTATTGCAGGCAACCGCCACAACGCCACGCTACCCACCGCTAACAGAAGCGCAAGCAGCAGCCATGCCTGCCAACGGTCCGTGGCAAGGCTGGCGCGCAGCCCGCCAACTGCCGTATAAACCAGAGTGGTAAGGGCCACGCCAACAATGACCAGCGCGGGCGGCACATCAGAAAGTAACGCGGTGATCGCGCCAATGGCGGTTAGCTCAGCGGCCAAAAAGCAGGCCATATAGCCGACCGACACTAGCGTGACCCAGCGCCGTACGCCTACGCCATAGCAGGCTTCAGCAAACTCGGCGATACTGCGCCCCTCGGGTAGCGCACGACGAATCTTAGGCCCATAAAGCCCCAATACAATGAATGGCAGCGCAGAGCCTAACGCATAACCAGCGAGGGCGAGCGGGCCAACAAAAGCGCCAATTTCGGGGGGAGCAAAGAGAATCCACGCGCCCATTCCGGAGGCAAGAAAGGAGAATCCAAGGGTCGAAGCCGTTTGCGAGTTGCGCGCGGTGACATAGTCATCTAGTGGGCCATCTACCCGGCGGGCACGTAGGCCCAAAAAAGCAAAGCAGCACAGCGCCGCGCCAAGCACGGCTGATGTTAGGTAAAGCATGTCGCACTTCCTCCGCCGGTACTAACCGGATCAGGTTCCAGGGTCTGCGCGCTGCGCATTCTCAGCCCTTTCTAATTGGGCTCCCCTGGCGACAGTGAATGTAGGCGCTATCCTTACCGATAAAAACGCCCTAGTAAAGCTTAAGTAGTGCCTGCAGTATCACTACGGGGCACACGCCCCATTAAGTAAAACTCCTCATTAGGCGGTGTGCCTGCTAGCGTCACTAACCGATTCGATAAGCCAAAAAACGCCGCAATGGCACCGATATCCCAGCAATCCTCCTGAGTAAAGCCCACTTCTAGCAGGTTCGTGAGCCACTGATCGGTCAATTCACCGACGTCAATGGCACAGTGCATAGCAAAATCGAGCATCACACGATGGCGCTCACTAATCGGCGCCACGCGATGATTGATCGCAACTTGATCTGCCAGCAGAGGGTCTTTGCTATAAATTCGTACCAGCGCCCCGTGGGCAACCACGCAGTATAAACAGCGGTTACGCGCGCTAGTGGCGACTACGATCATCTCTTTTTCCGCTTTTGTAAGCGAATCTGACTCGCGCTCCATCAACGCATCGTGATAGGCAAAAAAAGCCCGAAACTCTGCCGGGCGATGAGCTAACATCAGAAACACATTGGGCACAAAACCCGCTTTTGCCTGCACCTCCATAATGGTGTTGCGGATATCTTCCGGCAAATCCTCGAGCGTTTCAGGCACGTTAAAACGGCTTAATGGTGCAAGCATAGTCACCTCATTATTGTGAATGGATTTGCCGTTGCAATGGCGGACGCTAACATTCTTCAGCCAAGCGAGATCGTGCTGTTGATTCCGCTGGAGACATTTTCAGGTTCAAACCAGCGCGCTGTCACCGTTTTGGTTTGCGTCCAGAAAGCGATTGCCTGTTTGCCATTGGGGCCTAAATCGCCCAGCTTTGAAGCCCGCGAGCCGGTGAAGCTGAAGTAAGCGACCGGCACCGGAATCGGCACGTTAATACCGATTTGGCCAACCTCAATATCCGTTTCAAAACGGCGCGCCACCCAACCAGAGTTGGTAAAGATAGAGGTGCCGTTACCGTTAGGATTGGCGTTGATGAAGGCAATCGCTTCATCCAGTGTTTCAACACTCACCACACACAGTACCGGACCAAAAATCTCTTCGCGGTAAATGGTCATATCCGCCGTCACATCAGCAAACAGGGTCGGCCCGACAAAGTTACCGTTGGGATAGCCCTCGACCTGAACATTGCGCCCATCGACCATCAGTTTAGCGCCCTCTTTTTCGCCGGCATCAATCAAGCGCAGCACGCGATCACGGGCTGCTGGTGATACCAGCGGGCCCAAATCCGCATCTAGCTGAGTACCCGGGCCAACTTTCATCTCGCGCGCCGCATCGACGATATCGCCCAGCCACTCGCGCGCCTCGCCGACCAGCACGACTACCGAGTTTGCCATGCAGCGTTGGCCTGCAGCGCCAAAGGCTGAACCCAGCAGGTTGTTGATCGCTTGGCTACGGTTAGCATCGGGCATCACCACACAGTGGTTTTTGGCGCCCATCATCGCCTGCATGCGCTTGCCCGCCGCTGCCGCACGGTTATACAGCAGCGAGCCCACGTGGGTAGAACCGATGAACGAGAGCGCTTTAATATCCTGATGGTCAGCAATTTGGTTAGCCACATCCGGGCCACCGTGAACCACGTTGAGCACACCTGCGGGCACGCCTGCTTCGTGAGCCAGCTCAACTAAACGCATGGTGGAACTTGGGTCTTGCTCTGAAGGTTTCAGAACAAAGGTATTACCGGTAGCAATTGCCAGCGGGAACATAAAGCACGGCAGCATGATAGGGAAGTTAAACGCGGTAATCCCCGCCCCTACTCCCAGCGGCTGGTGCATGGTGTATACATCCACCTCGTTGGCAGCATTTTCCGCCAGTTCACCCAGCTGCAGCGAGGTAATCGAACAGGCGTGTTCCACCACTTCCAAGCCACGGCCTACTTCACCTTCCGCATCCGGCAGGGTTTTGCCATGCTCTTCGGTAATCAATGCCGCAAGCTCTGCGGTATTGTCGCGGATCAGCGCTTGAAGCTTGAGCATAATACGCATGCGCTTGCCCAGGGGCATTTTACGCCACTCTTTAAACGCCTCTTTAGCACTGCTGATAGCGCGCTCTACTTCGTCAGCGGTACAAAACGGTACCCGGGCAACCACTTCTTGTGTCGCCGGGTTAACCACATCGCGCCACTCTTGGCTTTGCGACGGTACGGGCTGGCCATCGATATACATGGGAATTTCGCGAACGGACATAGCGTTGCTCCTATTGTTGATTGTGGTTGTTATGGCGGTGGTTGTTATAAAAAAGCGGTTTTTATAAAGCACGTCGCTGTAAGGCAAGAGCACAGGGTATAGCAGCAAGTTGACGTTAACGTCAACCAGACATTGTATGAGTAAACAGAATCTGCAGCGCGACGTCAATTAGCCTTTCCCTAGAGGCACCGCGCTGGCTATGGGCTTTCAAAGGAAAGCCGCCTGGCTTACGCCGATGTCGCACCGCTCAAAGGCGTTTTGAACGGCGGCGGTAAGCACCGGCTGGAAGTAGAAGTAGAAGTTGATGTGGTGCCACTGGCTGGCTGAGGTCACTCATTGGTTAGGGCGTTAGGCCATCTCGTAGGCGGCTTTTAAGCGGTAAAACTCTTCTACAATGGCGGCCATTTCCTTGGCGTCGTAATCACAAAGACCGCTTACCACGAGCTTTTTGGAGCCGACACCGACCGCTTCACCCGCTGACTCAATCGAGAAATCCAACAGTGCATCAGCCCGCTTGCCATAAACCTCTAACGAGGAATGGTTCAACGTCAAGCCGGGTGAGAAGCCATCTAACCGCTCAAGCGAAAACCCCATGCTATCGTAGATAACCAAAGGACGTTTAGGGTTAAACATCACCCCGTGTTGCTCCATTAATGGTTTGAGATAGTGAGGGAAGTTTTTGCCTGAAAATGCCACATAGCAGCGAGCAAATGCTTCCACCGCTTCAGTATCGCGGGTAATCTCACCACTGCGCACCACCTGCAGGTAGCACTTACCGCTCTCATCGCAGATGTGCAACGTGCCATCGTCTGCTTCGCTAAACTTAAGCGGCGTGTCAGCTCCCACCATGTTGGTGAAGCGAAACTCCATTTGCCGCGATAGCCCAAACGTTGCGAGTACCAGCGCAAACAGCAGGTCACCGGGGACACAAAAGCGGCGTGCATCCAGATTATGAATAGGGTTGTAGTCACCCGCCACGCCTTTGGCGAAACGACTGGCCTGCTCTGCGGAGATCACCACATACTCTCCGCGCTGCGTGTAAAAATCCTTGAACATGGCGTTTGTTGCCTGCCTAGCGTTGAAATCGAAAACCCGTCACTGCCCAACGTCGCGTATAATGCCACAAAACACGCCCCAACAGGAGTGATCTGCTAGGAAAGCCACTATGTCCGACGCGAACTCTCGTTAAACCCGCCTCCCCCCGTCTGCTGCTGAGGGTGTTGATTGGCCTACCTTTCCTAATTTTCGCTGGCTATTACTCATGGTCGTTTAGCTCTCCTGAGTGATCAAGCGACCTGCTGGTTTGACCGCTGGCAGGAAACCAATGGTAGGTAATACCAATAATCGTTGCCTAGCGTTTTTTGCGCTCACGGCGAATCATCTTAACCCGCTCTTTGGCTTTTTGCGGTGTAGAGAGCGGAACCTCCGCCTGATCATGCGTTTTTGGCGGCACAGTGACCCAAGCAAACACTGGCAACGCCAAGTGCCAATGGATCGCCGCCAAACGCAGCCCAAGGGTGACGCCTAGCGAGGCGGCAATCGCTATCGTCAGTGGCGCCTCCAGTGCATCCAGCGCCACGTAAACGACCCCTCCGGCCATCGCCGCCGTGGCGTACACCTCTTCGCGCAGCACCATCGGTACTCGCTGGGCCAACACATCACGGATCATGCCGCCTGCTACACCGGTCATCATGCCCATCAACACTGCCACTGTGCCCGAGTTCCCCAGCAGCAGCGCTTTATGGGCACCAATCACGGTAAACAGTGCCAACCCAAACGCATCGGCGATGGGCAAAAAGCCCCGCGACAGGCGGTGGATATAGTGAAACCCCAACAGCGAAATAACCACAGTGGCTAAAATCACCCACAGGTAGGTCGGGTCGGTCACCCAAAACACCGGCCTGACGCCTAGCACTAAATCGCGCAGCGTGCCCCCGCCAATGCCAGTTACCGCCGCCAAAACCAGCATACCAATCGGATCCATGCGCGACCGGCACGCCAAAATCACGCCCGATAGTGCGAACACGATGACCCCCGCCATATCCAGCCAATAGACCACGCCCGACACGTCCCTCTCCTTTATGCTCGATACCTAATGCTCGATACCTAATGCTCGATATCTATGAAGGCAGGCAGGATAGCACCCTTTATGAGTTTATTGACGTCAACACTTATACTCTAAGGGCGATAAATACCTATGAGTAGGTTACGCTGATATATCGCAATAATAACGGAATGGAAACTGCTATGGACTGGAATCCAGCTTATAGCTGGCTTGTGCTGGCGCTACTGCTTAGCTTGGGTGAACTGACTTCTGGCGCGATGGTGCTACTGGCACTAGGGATTGCCGCTGCGCTCACAGCAGCCGTTACTGCGTTGGGATTAACGCTTCCCTGGCAGCTGCTCAGCATGGCTATTTTTACTGGAATATTGTTGCCACTCTGCATCATGGTGATTCGTCCGCGTTTCTCCCCCCGTGGCGTTGCTTATGGCACAACAGGTACGGGCGTGGAGAAAGGCAATCACTACATTACTCTGCGCCGAGATTTTGATGATGCCACGGGCATTAAAGTAAACGGCGATTTTTATCGTTTACGCGTACTTGATACTGGTGAAATCGAGTTACCCAACGGCACAACGGTTGTATTTAGGCGTTTTGAAGGCACCACTGCGCTGGTCACGCTACATCAGCCCGCAGATAGTGCCCCTCAAGATGACAATTCCCCACGCAAGGAACCTTAACGATGGATTTACCCATTAGCCCCGGCTTATTAATAAGCCTAATTGTTGTCGCGATCGCGGTAGTGATCATTTCTAAAGGCTTAATCATTATCCGCCAATCTGAAGTCATGGTGGTTGAACGCCTCGGGTCGTTCAATCGCGTATTAGAAAGTGGTATTAATATTATTATCCCGTTTATCGAACAACCCCGCGCCATCACCATGCTGCGCTATCGCAAACTCGGTGAGGAATACACCGCCATCACCACAGACGAAATCCGCATCGACCGTCGCGAAACGGTCATGGACTTCCCCGGTCAGCCGGTGGTAACTACCGATAACGTCACGGTGCGTATCAATGGTGCGCTTTACTACCAGATTATCGACCCTAAACGGGCCGTCTATGAGGTCGTCAACATGAGCCAAGCGGTTGAGGTACTGGCCAAGACGACGCTGCGTTCTGTGGTCGGCAAGATGGAGCTAGATAAGCTGTTCGAATCCCGTGCGGAAGTAAACAATGAGATTCAAGCGGCAATGGAAGAGCCGGCTTCTAAATGGGGCATCAAAATCTCCCGCGTCGAAGTACAGGATATCGCCATGCCGGAAGAGGTGGAAACCGCTATGCGCCTGCAAATGGCCGCCGAGCGTAAGCGCCGCGCCACCGTCACCGAAGCCGAAGGGGAAAAATCAGCCGCGATTGCCATGGCTCAGGGCCAGCGCGAATCCTCTATCCTCAATGCGCAAGGTGATAAAGAGTCGGCGATTCTGCGCGCCCAGGGTGAGCAGGAGTCGATCAAACTGGTGCTTAGCGCCATTGGCGATAGCGAAGAGAATAAACGCACCGTCGTGGGCTACCTGCTGGGTCAGAGCTATATCAAGGTATTACCCAATATGGCGAAAGATGGCGAGCGGGTATTCGTCCCCTACGAGTCGTCGGCGCTGCTTGGTTCGATGGGCATGTTCCGTGAGATGGCTGGCTCGCCTGAAGATACCGTGGCTAATCATCTTAAAGACCATAGCCACAATAACAGTAATTTGCGTAGTGGGATCGTAGGTGGTGCCGCTGGCGGTCACTGATCACGTTATCAATGCGTACGCTGAAAAAAGCGATAAGCTGAGCCACTGAGTGGCTCAGCTTTATTTTCCCTGAGGGAAAATAAGCGAATGGCTTAACGTTGAAGTAGATCACATCGCCAAAGCGTCGTTTTTAGTTACACTGTTAATGCTTCAAACTTATAAGACTTACACAGCATCCACGCGCGGTAATCAACCAAATAACAGCATTGATGAGTAGATTGACCGCTACCAGTAGATGGGGACTCTCACCATGCCGCCCTGTGGGTTAGCCTTACGCCATAGCATTCTGCTAACGATGGCCTTTGCCATACTGTCGGTGTTTTCTATTGGCCTCCAAGCCGACTCCTCATCTCAACCACTGCAAAGCTGGGAGTATCGCTGGGGCGACTCTCCTTTTGATGTCGATCACCATCCCCAATGGCTGCAAAGCAAATCAACAGAGTGGCTGTCGATTGACTCCCCTTTTAACCCACCAGGCCGCGGCGGCCACGAGCACCTCTGGCTACGTACCACGCTTCCCGCCGGGGATTGGAGCGATCCAGTCCTCTTTATCACCAGTATTAATTTGATTGGGCAAGTTTATCTAGGCGACGAACTCATTTATCAATATGGTGAATTTGACGATCAAGGCAAAGGCGATTTTGCGGGTTGGCCCTGGCACATGATCGACCTACCCGAAAACACCGCCGGCCAGACACTCACCTTCCGCTTCTACTCCTCCTACACCAGTATTGGCTTGTGGGGCCAAGTTCAGGTAATGGAGCGCATTGAGGTTCTAAAGCAAGTTATCCACGATTCCACCCAGGATCTCGGCGTTAGTGCGTTGGTATTGGTACTCGCCATCTTGGCCACTATTTTCGCGCTAATAGGCCCCGAGCGCCGCGGTTTTGGATCAATCGCGCTATTTGCCTACGCCTCGGGGCTAATGCTGCTGGCAGAGACGCCTGCACGCCAATTCATTGCCGATGGGCCACTGGCCTGGGACACACTTCGCGCGGGCAGCTACTACACCTTGCCGGTGGCATTAGGATTGCTACTCAGCCACTGGCTGGAAGGCACCGCTAAGCGTTGGATAACTCACTTGTGGATTATCCACCTAGCGTACCTGATTCTTGCGATAGGCTTAGTTCAGTTGGGGATGGTGAGCCTTTCACTAACCTTCCCCGTATTTGATGTCATGCTTGCCTTTACGCTTCCCTTGATGCTGACGCTTGCGCTCATGCGTTTTAAACGGCTCAGCCTTGAACAACGGCTGCTGGTGGTTAGTGTTACTTTTTTTGCGCCACTGCTGTTAGCCGATATGGCGGTCGCCCACGGCTTTGTCGGCTGGCGTAGCGTGCCTTTGAGCTATGGCACGCTGGCTTTTTCTTTAGCGAACGCGGCTATTTTTCTGTGGCACTACCGGCATACACAGCAACAACTTGCCATGGCCAATGAGACCCTAGAGCAGCAGGTGGCGGCGCGCACCGCCGATCTCGACCGATTAGTTCAAGAACTGGAAGGACTTTCACGCAGAGACCCGTTAACAGGCCTGCATAACCGACGTCATTTCGACATTGCATTTGAACACCAGTGTCAGCGAGCTAAGCAGCATGCCAGTCAACTTTCCGTACTAATGCTGGATGTGGATCATTTCAAGCAGATTAACGACGATTTTGGCCACGATGCAGGAGACGCGGTACTGGTTGAAATTGCCCTGCTACTGCGGCATCACCTACGGGATATGGACGTGATCTGTCGCTTTGGGGGTGAAGAGTTTGTTGCTCTGCTGCCCGCCACCTCCCAAATCGCCGCCGAGTCTCGCGCCAAAACGTTGTTAACCACCATTGCTCATCAGGCATTTATCTATCAAGGCACCCGGCTGCGGCAAATCACGTTCTCCTGCGGTGTTGCAACGTATCCTGATCACACTCAAGACCCTAAGAGATTACTACGCTTTGCCGATGAAGCGCTTTATCAAGCCAAGCACAGCGGTCGTAACCGCTGCGTTGTATGGGAAGAGACGCTTGAGGCACAAGGGTTTATGCTCGGCAAACAGCAACCATTATAATCACTGCTGGTACAGGTTGATTAAGCAGACCGCGTCTGCCAGAAAGTGATGATAAACACGGCGCAATCCTGCTCAGCGCTGTTGGCAAGGTTTTATTCGCTTGGTGGGTTACCTCAATCACCCGTTGAGGACGGTTATGTCCAGTCAATGCATGACTCATCGAATTACCTTAGTTGATGCAAAAAAGGTAATGCAAAAAAACAATTTGTTACAAAGGTAATCAAAAAGCCTGAATAGATTAAGTCAGTGGCTGCCCTACATACCTATTGGCTCAAACGGGTAAATCCACGGGGGGCGGCAATACGAAAGAAACGCTCGACCACCTCGGCGTGAGTTGCCGGTGTCATCAGTGAAACCGCCACAAACACCGGCAGATTAATCATCAATCCCCAGAAGCCCGCGTGAATACCCAGCGGATGCGGCCATAACGTAGTCAACGCCACAGTAATCAGAAAGCCCGCCACGATACCGGCCATCACGCCCAGGCGAGAAGCCCGCGGCCAAAAGAACATACCGATAAAGGCGGGCAGCACCTGGGAGGCAAACCCCAACCCCACCAACAGAATCATTACCAAACTGCCGGGTTCGGCAATCGCCAGCGGCGCTACCACTAAAAACATAATGGGCAGGATCAGCAGCCGCGCAAGTTTTCCAGTAACGCCATCCGAGAGTGTTAACACCGGCTGAAGCACATCTTTGCTGAGTGACAGCGATACCGAGTGAATAAACGGCTCGCTGGAAGACATTGAGGCCGCCAGGGTACCCGCACCGAGCAATCCTACTAATACCACCGGCAAGTGCTGCATGGCGTACTCAAGTACCACAGTATCGGCCCTGGCCAGTTCAGGCAGCGAAAAAATGCCGATAAAGCCCACAACGACCATGGGCAGAATAACCACGTAATAAGTGGGCAGCCACGTCGCGCTGCGACGAATAGTACGTGCCGAGGAAGCGCTCATCCACTGCGTCCACACCGGCGGCATAAACGAGAACATGGAAACGATGATCGAGGTCGTCCAGAAACTAAAGCTCATATCGCCGCCTGCGCCTGGCAGAGTGAGAAACTCACTATGCTCGGCCTGAATACGTTCGAACACCCCGGCAAAACTTAAGCCGCCGGTAGCGCTGTGCACTGCCCACAGGCCGACGGCCCAGGCGACGATCAGCATCAACACGCCTTGAAAGGCATTGGTGAGACCAATCGCCCGCTGACCGCTGGCGTAGAGATAGACGGCAATGCAGGTCAGCACCAGCACTACCCCCAACCAAATCGGAATCAAACCGCCGCTCATCACAAACAGAATATAAGCCGAACCTATGGTCTGTAGCACTGCATAAGCAATGGAGCCAATCGCCATGACAATTGCCGCCAGTGCGCCCAGCGCAGGGCTCTGGTAGCGGTCAGCAATGGCGCTTGCCTGAGTTACGTGACCAAACTGCTCGCCGAACTGCCACACTTTAGGGCCGAAATACCAAGCGATCAGCGCTAGGTACGAGAGGTAAATCGCCACATAAAACACCGCCACCCCTTTGGAATAAGCCCACCCAGGCGCTCCCATAAAGGTGTAAGCACTCACACTACCGGCGGCTATCAGCAGGTAAAGCGTCACCGGCCCCATGCTGCGGCCCGCCACGCCCCACTCCTCCAAGCTATTCATGGAACGCCCTGCCCTGGCGCGTAGGCCAATCGCCATCGCGATGGCGACATAGGCCAAGGTAATCAACAATGGCCAAGGGCTATTCATGGTCGTCTCGCTCCACAATGCGGTTGCCGATCAGCATCACCACTACGCAGGCAAAAATCACCAGGTAACTCCACACCACTAACAAAGGCAGGCCCATCACTAAGGCTGCCCTGTTTACCCAACCAATCACCGGCCACGTACCCGCCAGCACCAACGCCACAAACGCAATTAACAGCCCCCAGCCCGCCCGGGAGGTAGGCAGTACCAATAAACGACCCATGAGTGTTCCCTTTAGTGATTTGATGACTGCTTTTAAACGCTAACCCCTCACTTTACACACGGACTTTCTGTTCATCACTGGCCCAACTGCCGCTCCATCACCGTAACGTGCTCTTTTCGATACTCAACGTCCTCCCTATCCTGCCAACCCAACCGCCGGTAAAGCGCCTGTTGATCAGGGGTATAGAGATAGATGCGCTCAAAGCCATGCGCAGCTGCTTCGGCTTCCACCCGTTTCACCAACGCAGAGGCAATGCCCTTCCCCCGCCATTCGGGCACAACAAATACTGAGGCCAGCCAGGGGGGAAAGTTCGCGGCGAATACAGTAGCGATATATGGGTAGGCTGGCCAGCGCCGATACCTTCCGCACACGCCGCTAGCCAGAGGCTTTACCGCTATTATCTGTAGCAAAAACTGCAACCAGATAGGGTTCATCTACCTTGAAAGCAATTGCCAACTTAATACAAAAGCGGCAATGCAATTAAGCCATCAGACGGACAATGACTTCATTTTCTTAGCCAGTTCATCGTCCAACTCATTGGCCCGCTTGGCTGCTGGCCTGCTTTCCATACGCTCTATGTAATGCTTAAACACCTCTTTTGGTGGGATATTCTCCTGCATTGTTTCCCACCAGAGATAACTGCTAACCAATATATCTGCGGCCGTAAACTGATCGCCGCAAATATAAGCGTTTTCACTGAGTACTTTTTCAAGCGTATTGATACTGTCTTCCACTTGGCCACAACCAACGGCCTGTACGTTGCTGCTGTCGATTTTCCAATTGTAGGCCTTTACACTAGTAGCCATTTCAAACGGACCCGCCATAAAAAAAAGCCAGCGATAATAAACTCCACGTTCGGGAGATTGCGGGGGTGGTGAAAGCTTTTTATCCGGAACCTGATCCGCCAGGTACGCGCAGATAGCCGCCACTTCCGTCACAACAGTGTTGCCATGTTTGATGGCAGGCACCTTGCCCATGGGGTTTATGGCCAAGTAGTCCTCAGATTTCATCTCTGAATCGAACTCCATCGCCTTTACCGAGTAGTCTATGCCTACTTCTTCCAACATCCAGCGCACAACGCGCCCGCGGGACATAGGGTGGGTGTAAAACGTTAGTTCTGACATATTAGGCTCCTTTTTCATTCAATCTTCAGGTGACATAAGGTACTGCCAGGTCAGATTAGTGTGTTAATAGGTGAGAATCCGCCCTAAATAAAAGCAACAATGCATTTTTCTGCAAGACTTTAACCATGGCTTCAGTAGGGAGGCAGTAATGGCAGGCCCCACAACACGCGTACTTGCGGTGCTTGAGTTGCTGCAAGCTAATGGCCAAATGGGCGGCGCTGAATTGGCCGAACGCCTGGGCGTGGATCGGCGCACTATACGGCGATACATTACGGCGCTGGAAGATATAGGCGTGCCGATAGTGACCGAGCAAGGGCGCTACGGTGGCTACCGATTGGTGGCTGGCTTCAAGCTGCCACCCATGATGTTTACCGACGAAGAGACATTCGCCGTTTCGTTAGGCTTATTGGCCGCTAGCCAACTGGGGCTAACAAACGCAACGCCCGCCATTGCCAGCGTACAAGCGAAGCTCGAGCGAGTGATGCCAGCTAATTTAAAAAGCCGTGTTCGCGGCATCAGTGAGTCCACTCAGGTGATCTTACCCCGGCGTGAGCCCAGCCTTGATGACCGCGCCCTTGAGACGCTGACTAAAGCCACAGAGGCCATGCGAACCGTGGGGCTTACCTACCACTCCCCGCAGCATGATCCGATTGAGCGTCAGATCGACCCCTACGGGCTAGTTTTCCAACGAGGTCGGTGGTATGCCGTTGGTTTTTGCCATCTGAGGGGAGCCATGCGCTCATTTCGGTTAGATCGTATCAGCGGCGTGCACCTACTCGCTGATACCTTCATACGCCCCGCTCACTTCGATGCAGCCGATTTTTTGAGCGAAAACCTCATGTCCTGGGGCCCCACTTATGAAGTGTCACTGGTGCTGCACATCGATCATGGCGAGGCCGCTTACTTCGAGAACCAACCTTTCTGTATAGGTCAGTTCGAACAGGTTAAGGGTGGACTACTGCTCAATACCCGAACGGACAGCTTCGAGTGGTTTGCCTATTGGCTGGCACAGCTTCCGTTCCGATTTACAATCCTCAAGCCAGATGGCCTCAAGGAGGCGCTTCGCGGACACGCCAACCATTTACTAGCAAGTTGCGAGTGCGCTTTATCATATCCAATAGATGTGCCCTGACACGGTCTAAAACCTAGGAGCATGGATCGCCCTGATAGAAGGCAGCGGCTGGACACTTATTCTGCCCGGGATTTTGCTGCTGCTATGACCCGGATTTGCCTATGCGCTTGCGGCAAGTGCCCAGTGCCACATTTGGAATTGAAGAAAACGGCTGAGCGTGATGGACTCACCGGGCTTTATAACCGAGGCTTCTTGGAAGCCGCACTGCAAATGAGTATTCAGGGCAAGGCGCAGACGCCGAGCCTGGAACCAGCGCCGCAAGCAAAGGGCAGATAAACTGAGCACAGCGCCTTATAAAAGCTTCCTCACAAACCACTGGCAAACGGCTGCCCCCACTTATCGCCATGCACTAGTTCATTTAACGGCAGGCGGGAACGCCAGCCTTTGGCTTCAAGCTCCGGCTGGTCTAAAAACTCACTCACATAGCCAAGGCAGAGGTACGCCAGCGGATAAACATGCTCAGGTAGGTTCAGTGCCGTGCTTAGCTGTTCTTGGTCGAGAATACTCACCCAACCAACACCAATGCCTTCCACTCGCGCTGCCAGCCAGAGGTTCTGCACGGCTAAGCAAGTGCTGAAAAGATCGGTATCAACAATACTATTGCGCCCCAGCACGTGGGGGCCACCCCGGCTTCGGTCGCAGGTAATGCAGAGATTAAGCGGGCTCTCCATAATACCTTGCAGTTTAAGGCTGCGATAATGCTCTTTACGCTCGCCTTCAAAGCGCTCAGCGGCCTTCTGATTCTCCTGCTCGAACATCGCCAGCACCGCTTCCCTGACGTCGCGACTTTCAATCACGATGAAATCCCAGGGCTGCATAAACCCTACTGAAGGCGCATGATGCGCAGCTTCCAACAGGCGGTTTAGCACATCAGGGGGAATCCGGTCGGGCAGAAATTGCGAGCGCACATCACGCCGCTCGTGGATGGCGCGGTAGAGCCCGCGCCGCTCAGCATCGGAAAAACGGTGGTTCGCGGTGGTCATTGTGCTGCTCGGGCCTTTTGCTGATCGATTTTAGAGACAGTGCAGAGTCTACACGAGCTCAGCCCAGCCGCCATACGCCAGCGCCCGATCAAGCCAGCCTTTCAAGTGCCGGGCGTGCCATCACAAGAGGAAACCCAAATATTCAATAATGGCTAGCTGGCCACGCAGGCAGGCATCACTATTACTCAAACCCCGCTAAAAACTGCTTAAGCAGACCATCAAGTTGCGCCCGTTGCTCTTTACTCAGGCCACTCACCAACTGCGCCTGGGTTTCCACATGGGCGGCCACCGCTTCGTCAATTAAATCAAATCCGCGCTGAGAAAGAGAAATTAGAAAACTGCGACCATCATTGGGATTTTTGACCCGCTCAATCAACCCGGCCTTTTCCAGTTGATTGATTCGGTGAGTCATGGTGCCCGACGTCACCATGGTGGATGCCATTAAATCCCCCGGCGATAGCGCGTAGGGCTCTCCCTCTCTACGCAGAGTCGCCAGAACGTCAAAGCTGGCGTCCGTCAGGCCGTATTCCGCCCAGGTTCTCTCCATTGCACGCATTAAAGTGTAGTTCAGCCGCTTGACCCGCCCAATGGTGCCCATTGGCTCGACATCAAGGTCGGGCCTCTCCTGCCGCCACTGTTTGAGAATGTTGTCTACATGATCCATAGCAGTATTTTGCACTCACTTATCTTGACGTCAAGATAAATCACACATACCTTGATATAAAGATACTTTCAAAAACGGTACGAATGAGAACTTCGCCAATGACGTTATCAAGCACTGCCCGCACAACACACTCACGTAAAAGAGCTTGGCTTGCCCCACTGATATACCTGCTAGCCGGTGGCGCCTTGCTGGGTCTATCGACTAATTTGGCTAAACTTGCTGGTGACATTCAGCTGTCAGCACTCGCTTTTCTGTTCTGGTCGATTTCAGGGGCAGCGCTTATTCTGCTGGCTCTCGCAGCCTTCCGCCGCAATCTGCCCCCAGTCAGCGTCCGTACCGTTGAGTATTACGCCTTTTCGGGGCTGCTAGGCGTAGCAGGTGCCAACCTACTATTTTTCTCAGCCATCCCCCATGTAGGTGCTGGGTTCGTGGCATTAATCATCACACTGCCACCGCTACTCACCTACGTCGGCGCACTGGCGTTAAACATGGAGCGGTTCCAGGTATTGCGTGCGGCGGGAGTAATATCAGCCCTTGTGGGAGCCGTCACCCTGGCTTTCCATAAGTTTTCTGCCCCGGATGCTGATTACCTCTGGATTCTCCTCGCTTTAATTGGCCCCGTTCTGCTGGCTATCGGCAACCTCTACCGAACCTTACGCTGGCCAGAAGGCGTATCCAGCGATGCGTTGGCGCCGGGGATGCTTATCGCAGCGGCCATCATTCTACTCAGCGTGGGGTTTCTGCCGGGCTTCTCACTAAGCGTTCCGACAGACAGCTCCCTGCCAATCATGCTGATTGCCGTTCAAGCAATGGTCTTCGCAGGCCAGTTCTTACTGCTCTTTCTGCTACAGAAAAGCGGCGGCCCGGTGTTTCTGAGCCTATTGGGTTCTGTGGGCGCGGTGGTAGGTGTTCCGGTCGCCATATTGTTGCAGGGAGAAACCGCCCCCGAAGGCTTACTGCTAGGCACCCTGTTAATTGCTGCCGGCATTGCCCTGCTTAATATTGGTAAAGCTAAGCAGGTGCCTGATAGAGCAGCCTAAACGATAGGGTAAAGACCGTGATATTGGATGCCGCTGGTAGAACCACCAAAGCGATGTTCACGCATTCATTACCGAGCGGAGCTAAATAGGCGCCATAATCCGGTGTTGCTTTCACATGCTTTAGAAACTAAAGCGCCAAGACATTGGCTTGGCATTCTGATGTCTATTTTAATGTATCCCCTACCCCAACTGAAACGGGTAAACAGACCCGATCTTGAGTAACTGGGTTAGCTCATCCAACGCGGCTAGCGACTCTTCCGCCAGCTGCGGGTCTTTGAGGTCGTCGACAGCCAGCCGGTCGCGGTAGTAGTGATTCACCCAGGCGTTGAGGTCATCGTAAAGCGCATCAGTGATCAGTACGCGGCCGGTGAGCGCGGCGCGTTCGGCGTCTGTTAGCACCACACGCAGGCGCAGACAGGCGGGGCCGCCACCGTTGCGCATGCTCTGCTTGACGTCTTTGACGATTACTTCACTGATGGGGTTATTGCCCGCCAGCAGATAATCCTGAATGGTGCGCCATACAGCCTCGCGCTCCTGGCATTCGCCGGGCACGACCAGCGTCATGGTGCCATCCGGGTTGGACAGCAGCTGCGAATTAAATAGATACGAGGCCACCGCGTCTTCCATGCTTACCGCTTCCAAAGGCACGCGCACGGGAATCAGCGGGCTGGCCATTTTGGCGCGCAGCTCATCGAGCGTGCCTTCTTCATCCAGAAAGGCCATTTCGTGATAGAGCAGTACAGGGCCGTTGCCGACTGCAATCACATCGTTGTGGAAGACGCCTGCGTCAATGGCGTCCGGGTGCTGCTGGGCGAATACCGTTTGCGCTTCCGTAAGCCCATGTTGGCGGGCCACCGCCTGGCTGGCTTCCAGGGTTTGCCTGGCAGGGAAGCGTGTTGGCTCCCGCTCGCCGCCAAACGCTTGGCGGCCATAAACAAACAGGTGAACGCCCGGCTCACCGTACTCACCACATAAACGGGTATGATTGGCCGCGCCTTCATCGGAAAACGCGGGCGTTGCGGGCAGCACCGAATGGTGGGCGAAGTGCTGTTCGTCGCGAAAGATCGCCTGCAACACCCGGCCAGTGGTTTGCGGTTCCAGGTAGCGGTGAAAGCTGGACTGCAGGTTGGCAGGGGTGAAATGCGCCCGACTATCCGGTGCATCAACGCTGGGTGTAATCGTGCCCGCGTTAGCCGTCCACATGCTGGAAGCAGAGCATACCGCTCGCAGCAATTGCGGGGCCTCTTTAGCGGCGCGGGCCAGCACCTCACTATTGCTGCCGCTAAAGCCTAAATCGCGCAGCGCGCCAACATCAGGTCGCTGTTGCGGGGGCAGCACGCCCTGAGCGTAGCCCGCGTCCATCAGCGACTTCATTTTTAGCAGTCCCTGGAGAGCGCCCTCTTTGGGGTTAGAAATCAGGCCCCCGTGGCTCATGGAGGCCACGTTGCCAACCGCCAGCCCAGAGTAGTTGTGGGTTGGGCCGACTAGGCCGTCAAAATTGACTTCCCTGGCGTCAGCGGTAATCACAGGCTAACTCCTGGCGGCAGGGTCTCGGGCATTTCCAGGCTGTCGGCTTCCATGGAAGCCACCGGATAGGCGCAGTAGTCTGCCGCATAAAAAGCACTGGGGCGGTGGTTGCCGCTGTCGCCTACGCCACCGAAAGGCGCATCGCCGGAGGCGCCGGTGGTTTGGCGATTCCAGTTGACAATCCCAGCGCGTATCTTCAATAAAAAGTCGTCCCAATCGGCTTGATCACCGCCAATCAGCCCAGCAGAAAGCCCGTAGCGGGTGTTATTGGCAAGCTGTAGCGCTTCATCCCAATCGCTATAACGGTGGATTTTCAGCAGCGGGCCGAAGTGCTCCTCATCGGGTACGTCCAGGCCGGTCACGTCGATCAGCGCGGGGCTTAGCAGGCTGGTGTTTTCTTGCAGACGCTGCATCCGATTGATTACCGTGCCGCCCATCGTTTCAAGCTCATCTTGTGCCTTGAGCAGGCCATCTGCCGCGGCTACGCTCACCAGGCCGCCGTAAAATGGCGCAGGATTCTCCTCAAACTGACCCGCCACCTGGAGCTTGGTAATCGCTTCAGAAAGCGCATCGACCAAGCGGTCGCCTACGGCGCCTTCCGGCACCATTAAGCGCCGTGCGCAGGTGCAGCGCTGACCGCCGGAAAGAAACGCCGACTGCAGAATCGTCAACACGGCGGCGCGTTCGCCGTCGACGTCCTTGACCACCAGCGGGTTATTGCCGCCTAGCTCAAGCGCTAAGATTTTATCCAACTGCCCGGCAAACTGTTGATGCAGCATACCGCCCACTTTGGCGCTGCCGGTAAACAGCAGGCCATCAATATCGGGGTTGGCTACAAGTGCTTGGCCTACCGGCACACCGCCCTGCACCAAGTTAATAACGCCTGCGGGCAGACCGGCTTCCAGCCAGCACTGCAGGGTCAAGTCGGCAGTCAACGGCGTTTGGTCGCTGGGCTTGAAGACCACACAGTTACCCGCCAACAGCGCAGGCACCATATGGCCATTGGGCAGGTGGCCAGGGAAGTTATAGGGGCCAAACACCGCCATCACGCCGTGGGGACGATGGCGCAGCACGGCTTTTGCACTACCAACGACTTTTTCCCGTTCACCGGTGCGTTCGTTATACGCCTTAACCGAGAGTGCTACTTTACCCACCATCGCACCCGCTTCTGTGCGCGCTTCCCACAGCGGCTTGCCGGTTTCAGAGGCAATCGCCACGGCCAAGTCTTCACCACGTGTTTTTAGCACCTCGGCAAATCGCTCGACAAGCGCCTGGCGCTCGGCAAAAGGTGTGCGCGCCCAGCCGGGGAAGGCACCGCGAGCGGCTTTCACAGCGGCCGTGACCTGTTCAGAGCTAGCCGTCGCTGCTTGCCATAGCGACTTGCCAGAAACGGGGTCGTGCTTGCTCAACGGCTCTGCGTCGCCTGTGACCCAGGCGCCATTGATCAGTTGCTGCTGTTGGGCATGCATAAAACTCTCCTGTAAACATCGCCTAGGTTTCGAGTAGCCGCAGGGTATCGCCGGTGGTAACACCTAGGCGCTTCGCTTCCTGCTCGCTAAGCACAATAGTATCGTCGTCGGTGGGCGCGCGACCTATCCAGCTGGCGGTAAAGCTCAGCATGTGGGTAGTAGCTGCCAGCCAGCGGCTGGCACTCTCTTCGCTAGCCGCGACAGAGACTTCCACTTGGCAAAGCCACGAGTTGCGAATAGCGCGTACATCGTCAATATAGGCCTCCACCGTCGGGCCACCGTCAAAAATATCGATATAGCCTTCCCAGCGCAGCCCTTCTTTTTTGAGCATCTCTAGCGCCGGGCGCGTATGCCGATGCACCTGACCAATGCAGGCCCGCGCCTCTTCGGCCATAAAGGTGGTGTAGATGGGAAACTTGGGCATCAGCTCGCCGATAAAGCTCTTCTGCCCCAGGCCGGTGAGCCGATCCGCTTCGCTGAAATCCATGGGAAAGAAGTGCTTGCCCAGGCTCTCCCAAAAAGGGCTAGTGTTGTTTTCGTCAAACACCCCACGCATCTCCGCCAGTACTTTATCGGGGAAACGGTCGCGGAACTGGGCGATAAACAGCCAACGTGCTTTGGAGAGCAGCGCGCCGTTGCGCAAATGTTTATTGGCTTCGCCGCGATATTCCGGGCGCAGAAACAGCGAGCACACTTCGGCGTCGCCGGTGTGGTCGGAGCTTAAAAACAGCGTGTCGATGGTGCGGTGTAAATCCAGCTGGATGGATGAGTGCGCCAACGTGCCCAGGCGATAATTATAAAATGGAACTTCGCGACCTACCTGGCCTTCAATGGCGCAGCAGCCAGCCAATTCACCGCTTACTTCATCTTCCAATATAAAGAAGTAGAGCCGATCATCGGCTGGCGTGCGTTCTTCAAAAGCGCGGACGGCGGCTTCAATCTTGCCAGCCAGAAACTCCCGGTTATCGGGCAGCGAGGTAAAACCCACACCTGCCTGCTGCGCAAGCGCCTGGAGCCCATCCAAATCATCCCGGGCGATGGGTCGAATGCGCATTACATTTCTCCTTCATCAAGCGCGTCTACCGCAGTGGGCAATGTGAGCGGCGCGGCGAGCACTGCCCGCCCTTCGGTAACCCCCAGTCGCTCCGCGTGTTCAGCGGAGAGCATCAGTTGTCCCGTGGCTGACAGTGCGTAGCGCGCAACGATGCAGCGAAAATCACCCAACTTTTGGTTGGCGATCATGGCTGGTTCAGCGTCGGGCAAAACATGCTCGGGGCGAATACGTACCGGGTGCCACGCCGCGCGGCGGAAGGTTTCTAATCGTTCTCGCTCGGCTTTGACAATCGGCCCGGCGTCGAAAATATCCACATGACGGGAGCGCACAAAGCCCTCTGCCAGCATCTCTTCCAGGGCCTCTTCGTGGGCCGGGTGTTCGCGGCCAATGGCCGCCCGTGCCTGGGGCGTTAACAGTGGCAGGTAAAGCGGAAATTGCGGCATCACCTCGGCGATAAAGCTTTTCGAACGCACGCCCGCGATGTGATTCATATCCTGAAAGCTGCGAGCGAAAAAGTGCCGCCCTACGCTCTCCCAAAACGGCGACTCACTGCGGGCATCCAAATAGCCGGGAAACGCCACCGCCAGAATGCGCGAGAAACGCTCCGGGTACTGGGCAATAAACATCAAGCGCGCCCGGCGCAGCAGATTCTCGGCGCTGGTGCCCTTATACCGGGGATTAAGCGAAAAAGCGCACAGCAGGGTAGCGTCTGAAACTTCATGAGAGAGCGCTAGGGTCTGTACCTCACGGCGCACGTTGAGCTGCTGGGAGGCGTGAATCAGCGTTTCCTGGCGATAGGTGTAATAGGCCTCATTAGCGCCCGCCTGGGCGCGAATGGTGGCCGTACCCAGCACTTCCTCGCGTATATCGTCCGCCAGAACAAACGTATAATGCTCATCTTCTGGAAACTCAGCATCGCCGTTAAAGGCGTCTTGAGAGCGCGCAATGCGCTCCTGAAGCCGCTCACGGTTAGCGGGTAAATTGGTCAGCCTGGGAACCGCATGCTCAGCCAATTGCTCCAGCGCGGCAAGATCAGCCTGTTTCACCGGTCGAACTACCAGCATTTTCGACGTTCCCCCTTCAGTTGGCACAATCGCCGCTGCGGTTTGCTCTCTCATGCTGTCGCAACTAACCGCTCGATAGCGCGCTCTAGACGGGCCATACCCTCGGCGATATCCGCTTCAGGGATCACTAAAGACGGCGCCATGCGCAGCACATTGGGCCCAGCGACCAAGGCCATCAGGCCCTCTTCAATCGCCAGCGGCAGGATATCTTTAGCACGCCCTTCATAGGCATCCGACATTTGGGCGCCCATGAGCAGGCCCATACCGCGAATCTCTTTAAACACGCCGTGCTTGCGGTTGATGGCTTCTAAATGTTCGCGGAACAGATCGTGACGCATCTTCACGCCTTCGAGCACCTCGGGCGTGTCGATAAACTCGACCGCCGCTAGCGCCACGGCAGAAGCCAGCGCATTGCCGCCGTAAGTGGAACCGTGAGTACCAATCACCAGCGACTTAGCCACTGCATCCGTCGCCAACATGGCACCAATAGGGAAACCGCCGCCCAGGGATTTTGCGCTGGTAAGAATATCCGGGGTAATGCCGTAGTTCTTATAAGCGTAGAGTTCGCCGCTGCGACCAACGCCGGTTTGCACTTCGTCAAAAATCAGCAGCGCATTGTGCTCATCGCACAGATCACGCAGGCCCTGAAGGAACTCCTGCGTTCCGGGCACGATGCCGCCCTCGCCCTGCATGGGCTCGACCATAATCGCGCAGGTGTCGTCGCCGACCAGCGCGCGCACGCTCTCAAGATCGTTATAGGTCGCGTGGAGAATACCGCCGGGCACCGGGCCGAAACCCTGTGAATATTTGGGCTGCCCGCCCACGCTCACCGTGAAGAAAGTACGCCCGTGGAAGGACTGATAAAACGAGATGATCTTATCTTTCTGTTCGCCGTGGTTATCCACCGCCCAACGACGCGCCAGCTTAAGTGCAGCTTCGTTGGCTTCACCACCGGAAGAGCAAAAAAACACTTTATCGGCGAAGGTGCGCTCAACCAATGTTTTGGCGAGCGCAAGCGCTGGCTCGTTGGTGAATACGTTGGACAGGTGCCACAGTTTTTCGCCCTGCTCTTTGAGCGCATTGACCAGCACCGGGTGGCAATGGCCAAGGGAGTTAACCGCGATGCCCCCGGCAAAATCGATATATTCACGCCCCTGCTGATCCCACAAGCGGCTGCCTTCGCCGCGCACAGGAATCACCTGCTGCGGTGAGTAGTTGGGCGTCATGTAGTGGTCGTAATCTTGACGGCTTGGGGTATGGCTCATGGCACGCTAGCTCCAGTAGAGGAAAGGAATGAAAACAGTATAAGGGGCCAACAAGGTTATCCGCTTTCAGCGATGGGACAGCAAATTATGAATAGCGGCGCTCATATTAAACGCTCCTCTCTCGGCGTCATGCCGAAATGGTGGCGGTAGGCAGTAGAAAAGTGGGCGCCAGAGGAAAACCCTGTGGCAAACGCGATATCGCCTACCGGCCGGTCACTGTCGCGCAACTGCTTGCGGGCTTCCTGCAAGCGCAAATCGAGATAGTAGCGACTAGGCACCGCTTGAAGATATTTCTTAAATAGCCGCTCTAACTGGCGCCGGGAAATCCCCAGGTGCTCAGCCAGCTCCAAAGTCGAGAGCGGCTCTTCGATGTTCGCCTCCATCAATGTGACAGCATCGACCAAACTCTGCGGTGCGTGGCCCAAGCGACTACGCAGCGGCACATGCTGGCGTTCGTCCGCTAGGCGAATGCGGTCACACACAAACTGCTCCGACACCTGCTCCGCCAAGCGCGCGCCGTGATGCTGGCTAATCAGCGTGAGCATCAAATCCATCGCCGCGGTGCCACCCGCGCAGGTCAACCTATCGCGATCAATTTCAAATAGCTGTTGAGATAGCGTGACCTGCGGGTAAGCCTGTGCAAAAGCGTCGAAACGCTGCCAGGGGAGCGTCGCGCGATAGCCCTCCAGCAACCCACAACGCGCCAGCACTTCCGTGCCCCCCGCCAAACCTCCTAGCGCTACGCCGCGCCCTTGGTGTCCTCGCAACCACTCATTTAGCTTGGCGGGCAGCGTATAAGGCAGTGGCGAAGGCGCACACACCAGCAACAGATCCAGCGGGCCTAGGGCGGCAGTTAATGCATGCTGGGCAATCAGTGAAAGCTGAGCGCCGCTGCGCACGGGCTCATCATTAAGGCTTAGCGTGACCGTGTGGTAAAGCATCTGGCCACTCAACTGGTTAGCCATCTGCAGCGGCTCTAAGGCGCTGGCGTGGGTCAACAACGAAAACCCTGGCAGCAGCATAAATGCCACCCGCCGGCGGGGTAGCGCTGCCTTTTCGGCTAACGGGTTGGGCTGCATGATAACTGACTGGGTTGGATTAAAAGATGCATGAAACGCTGCTGCATGAAAAACCGCCATCGGCGTGGTTAAACGCCCATCTTACCCAATTGCGAAGAGGATGGCAGCGTTAAGACCACTGCAGAAAAAACGTGACGCATGAATGCAAATTGCCGGGCACAAAGGCCCGGCAAAAATGCGCTAGCAGTACATTTAGCGTTAGTTACCGCGATTAATAATGCCTAGCACGATAATACTGACCACAATCACCCCGAGGATGATAACGACCAAAGGCAGTAACTTATAAAGCCCGCCCGGTCGTTCCCTGGCTTCAGGCTGAAGGTGCGGTTTTGAAGATTCAAAATCCTCAGGTACCCGCTCATTGATAATGTGTTGCTTCTCTTCTTCCGGGGTTTTGCTCTCCCTGGTATCCATAAACACCTCCTGCGTTCCGGTCGAATGGCGCAGCGCTAGCGCCTCGGTGCATGGTTTACAGATTCACAACGTCAAACTTAACCTCTGGATTAACGTCGGCATCGTAATCGACATCGTCACGCTCAAAGCCAAACAGCTTCAAGAATTCGTGCTTATAACCAGCATAGTCGGTAATTTCGAAAAGGTTTTCGGTGGTGACCTCTGGCCATAGATCCTGGCAGGCTTGCTGCACGTCGTCGCGCAACTCCCAATCATCCAAGCGTAGACGGCCCGCGTCATCGGTAGCGAATTCGCCACGCAGCCCGTTGGCTGAATAGAGCTGCTCACCGAATAGCCGGTTCAACTGATCTATCGTGCCTTCGTGCAGGCCCTGCTCTTTCATGATGCGATAGACCATGGCGATGTAAAGCGGCATTACCGGAATCGCTGCGCTGGCCTGAGTCACCACCGATTTAAGCACCGCAACATTGGCGCCACCGCCGCTGGGCTTTAACTTGCTATCGATAGCCGTTGCGGCGCGGTCAAGATCTTCCTTGGCTTTACCCAGTGCACCGTGCCAGTAGATCGGCCAGGTGATTTCGGTGCCAATGTAGCTAAACGCTACGCTGCGTGCGCCTTTTGCCAGCACACCGGCTTGATCAAGCGCTTCCATCCACAGCTCCCAATCTTCGCCACCCATCACGGTGATGGTGTCGTCGATCTCCTGCTGGGTAGCGGGCTCCACTTCCGCTTCGATAATCGCGTCTTTATTGGTGTCGATAGCGGTGGCGCGGTAGGTTTCGCCAATGGGTTTCAGGCTGGAGCGTTTGAGTTCGCCGCTGTCGGGCAGCTTACGCACGGGGGATGCCAGCGAATACACCACCAGGTCGATTTCACCCATATCCTGCTTGATCAGCTCAATGGCCTTTTCCCGCGCTTCATGGGAGAACGCATCGCCGTTGATCGAGTTGCTATACAGGCCTTCCTGTTTTGCGAATTTATCGAATGCAGCGCTGTTGTACCAACCGGCGGTGCCCGGCTTTTTATCGGTGGCGGGCTTTTCAAAGAACACGCCCAGAGTGTCGGCGCCGTAGCCAAATGCAGCGGTAATACGCGCTGCCAGCCCATAGCCACTTGAAGCCCCAATGACGAGCACTTTTTTTGGGCCAGCGCTTTTATCCAAACCGCGGGCGCGGGTCGCTTCAATCTGTTCGCGAACATTCTGCTCGCAGCCGACGGGATGAGTGGTGGTACAAATAAAGCCGCGCACTTTGGGTTTAATAATCACATCGAACCTCTTTATCGGATAAATTTAGCTATCGCCATCATAACTAGCAACATCGTTTTGAAATAGCATGTCATGACTAAGTAGAGCTATTCTAGCGGTCTCCGGGCGCCCTGTCCGCTCTTGAGCTATTGTCCACCTTTGAACTATTGTCCGCCCTTGAGCCAGGGGCGCTTTCGCGTCACGATAGTCGCCTAGGTACTTATGTCACAGCACCCACTTCCCCTATGAGGCGACCATGAATGCACAGCAGCTAGTAGATGAACGCGGCGATCTATGGCTAGCGTTAGCGCCGCTGTGGCTGGATCGTGAACCCAGCGAGCGCGATTACGCGCGCATGGTAGGCGTCGTGGAGCGCTACGATATGTCGCTTAACGAGTTGGAATGGATGTTTCGCCTGGAAATGGCGCCGGTGATGTCGCGCCACCAGCTCTCGATTGCCAGCGAGTGGCGACAGTTTAACGACCGTAAGCTGATGCAGCAGTTGGTCAATCACAATTTGCGCTTGAAAGGCTGGCGGCGTAAAAGTTGGGCACTGTTTTCGGGCTTAACCACCATGATGGTACGCCACCGCTTGAACGCGCTAGTGAGTCGCGTGGCTGTCTCGCGAGGGGAGCAAGCCTAGGGGTAGGTTTGATCGAGGGCTTTTTCTAACGCCAAGCGCAGCGGCCGCCCGTGATCGCGAGGGCCAAAGCGGGCAATGACATTGCCATCGCGGCTTATCAAAAACTTAGTAAAGTTCCATTTGATCGCTTGCGTACCCAGCACGCCAGGCGCCTCGCCCTTAAGCCAGATAAATAGCGGATGCGCATCTCCCCCATTCACTTTTACCTTCTCCATCAGCGGAAACGTCACCCCAAACTGCTGCTCTCCAAACTGGCAGAACGCTTGGGCATTTTCAGGCGATTGGCGGCCAAACTGGTTACACGGGAAGCCGAGCACGGTGAAACCGCGATCTCGGTAACGCTGATAGAGGCTTTCGAGCTCTTTTAACTGCGGAGTGAAGCCGCATTGGCTGGCAACATTGACCACTAGCAGCACTTGGCCGCGCAGTGCACGCAGATTGAACGGCAGCCCTTGGTGGTTAAAACAATCTTGGTCGTAAATCATCGTTAAGCCCCACAAACACCCCAAACGGCATAACCGTCACCATGCCATGGCTATGCTTTTTACACCAGTGGCCCGGCAACCACTCTTAGCGCCAGCGCGATTAGCAGTACCCCGGTGATTCGATTGATCCAGTGAGCACGCTGTTGCAGCCAAGGCAGAATGCGCGAGTGCGAAAGCACCAACGCCACGAGTACGTACCAGCCCCCATCGATAATCATCGCCGTCAGCACAATGATAGCCTTGGCGAGCACGCTCATATCGGGGGTAACAAACTGGCTAAGCAGCGCGACAAAAAACAGAATCAGCTTAGGATTGCCTAGCGCGACCAGCACGCCCTCTTTGGCTGCCTGCTGGCGACTGGTGGCAATTGCGTTAGGCTGCAAGGCGCCCGCTTTCCCTGCGCGCAGCGCTTTAATCCCCAGCCATGCCAAATAAGCGGCACCACACCAGGTAATCAGTTGAAACAGCAGCGGAAAGCCAGCGATTAATGCCCCCAACCCCCAGACGGTCAACAGCGCATAAAACCCCACCCCAAAGGCGTGGAATATTGCCGCTGTCACCCCAGAAAAGCGACCTCCGCCTAGCGTATGGCGCAGCACCAGCGCCAAGCTTGGCCCAGGCGACATAGCGCCCATGGCACAGATAGCGGCTAATGATAGCCATAGCGTCAACGGCATCCCGGTTCCTCGTTGAAGGGTCGATATCACAGTATGTGGGCTGGCGGCCAGTATACGCCAAGCCAAGCCGCAGGTTGGCGGGCGTCTTAAATAACGCTGTTAGCATGGTACGCTGTTGGGTAAAATTTGCTTTTTTCACGCTTATTTTTACTTATTTCTTTCAGAATCGCCGCTCAATGCGAGGGGCGTATGGCTAACACAGGACGGCAACATGGGTAGGGCTTTTCAGAACCGTAAGGAATCCATGGCCAAAACGGCCGATGCAAAGACCAAGGTTTACAGCAAATATGGCCGCGAAATTTACGTTTGCGCCAAAGCAGGTGGCAGCGACCCCAATGGCAATTTAGCGCTACGCGGATTAATGGAGCGGGCTAAGAAAGACCAGGTGCCTTCTCACGTCATCGATAAAGCACTCGACAAAGCCAGCGGCGCCGGCGGCGAAGACTTCTCAGCTGCCCGTTACGAAGGCTTTGGCCCTGGCAATGTGATGGTGATTGTCGACTGCCTTACCGACAACCCCAACCGCACCTTTGGCGACGTGCGCGGCTGCTTCACCAAAACCAAGAGCAAAATCGGCACGCCCGGCAGCGTCAGCCATATGTTCGACCACTGCGCTATCTTCTCTTTCGCGGGCAGCGATGAGGAGGCGGTGTTGGAAGCCTTGATGGAAGCCGACGTCGATGTGACGGACATTGAGCAAGAAGCCGAGCGTATCACCGTTTTCGCCCCGCACACCGACTACGCTAAAGCTAAACAGGCACTGTTAGATGCGTTCGGTGAAATTGACTTTGAAGTAGACGAGATTCAGTTCCTGCCGCAAACCACCACTCCGGTTGAAGGCGACGACGCGGCGCTGTTTGAAAAATTCCTAGGCATGCTCAACGAACTAGACGATGTGCAAAACGTCTATCACAGCGGAGAATTACCCGAATCGGCGGATGCCTAGTCAATCACTATCGCTTTAGTAAGTAGAGTCTGCCGCGTTGTGGGCATCCAACGCGGCGTTCGGTGGCAGCAGTGCTGGCTGCACGCCCGCGGCACTCAGCACCGTTTTGCCACGCACAGTTAAGTCGGTAATAAACAAGAACTGCTGCCGTGGGTCCACCGGATAGGCGCGTATGCGGTAGTGGGTGCCCCAGGGTTTCTCCTCGGCTACTACAATGATCGGTTGATCGAATTTGAGATAGGCGCTGGTCAGTGCCACATCGCGCAGCGCCTTACGTACCCAGCCTGCCTCATGCTCAGGGTGTAGATAAAAACTCGCTACGCACTGCAGGCTAGTGCCGCCATTATTAGCGTTGTAGACAGCGTGATCCCAAAGCTTTAAGTGCGGCACGGCGACCAAATCATCGTCGGGGGTTTGAATATCGACGGTGCGTAAACCGACGTGTTTAACCTCACCATAAGTGCCTTCGATATTGACCCAGTCCCCAGGGCGATAAGGCAGTTCAATAGCTGAAACAACCCCCGCAATCAGGCTGCTAACATAGTCCTTCATGGCAAAGCCAATGGCTAAGCCCAGTGCCCCCAGCAGCGTCACCATATTGCGTAGCGACGGCTCGATAATAATCGGCACAATAATGGCGAGCGCCGTGATCAAAATGAATAAGCGCGTCAGCGGTACCAGTGCAAAAATACGAAAACGCACCTGACCGTGTAAGCGGCTAGCCAACCAGTTTAGGCCACGCTGGCTGACGATGATCAGCACAATAGCACTGGCAAGCACCACCCCCAGGGTGATCAGTGCTTGGCTATCAATATCGTTAAACAGTCGGGCGTACTTCTGTTGTTCGTCCATGGCTGCCCTCCACGGGCCTGTCGCTAATAGCGGGGCTACTTAAAGGGGATCGACCAGGTAGTTGCGCGATTCCAGTAATTGGCGAACGCTGGCGTAGCTCAACGGGGTAATCTGCCAACGCCCTTCACAGCTTGAAACGACGCCTTTGCGCTGTAGCGCTAACCGCGCATTAAGGGCTTCATGGTGTGAGAATGGCAGCACCTGCCCCAGCGAGTCATCATCCAACCCGCCATGAATTAACAGGGCATGCAGCACCAGCGTGGCGATATCTCCGGTATCGGCGGAAAGCTCCGCCTCGGCGAGGGCATCTACCAGCCACAGCGCCTCTTCATCGTCTGATGTTGGCTCACGCAGCCGCTCCCGCCAGTAGTGCCAAGCAAGGCCGATATGACCACGGCAGTGAGCGGCTAAGCGCTGCAGCTCTTTGTTAGGGGCTTTATCGGCAGACTGGGTTGCTGATTCAGTCAATACCGGCTTGCCGGTTCGCGTGCTGTAGACCAACGGCGACTGCCCCCTATGGGTCGCAATCTTGGTAAAGTAGTGCGATAACTGCTCGCCTTCCATGGATTGAAGCGTAAACACCGGCGCACCCTCGATACCGATCACCTGTTGTAGGTAGGCGTACGTCCAGCTGTCGCAGCCAATCACACCTTGCCCCAAGCGGCCACTTAAAGCGCGCTCAAGAAATTCACGCACGCCCTGAATACCCTGAGTATGGCGCAAAAAGTGGCGCTCTAACGCGGGGACTGCCCAATGGCGCTGATTGGCGCAACGCGCCACCCACTGAGTATCACCCTCAGCGAGTTCGCTCAGCGTTGGCGGTGGCACACAGGCAACCAGATGCGCTTCTGCCCAGTGGTTAACCACTGCCACATGGCCGCCGTGAGGCGGCGTAATAAAAAACGTAACCGGCGCTTTCAGGCCGTTTAGCTGCTGCGCTAAAGCCTTTGTGGCGGGCGCCCAATCGATGGGCGGCACTAAGTGTGTAAGCTTAACCTCGGGTAGCGCACGCAGTTCATTTTCTTCTTTTACCTGCTGCTCAGTATTGTTTTTGCCCACCAGCCACGTCGAAGCCGAACGCAACGAGCGTCGCCACTGGCTTGCCTGGGTCTGCTCAGGGGTATTAAATTGCTCAAGCTCAACGACCACCCACAGCGGCGTATCGGCCGATGATGATTGCTCCCCCATGACTCTGTTCCTATGGCTAGCGTTAAGCACTCACTTTAGCACGGTGCACCCAGCTGCTAACCTCAAAGACGAACTTATAGTCTAAAATAAAGTCGTTACAGACAGTAATTAGCACACACTTAACGGACTATTATTTTTGATTGCCAAACAATGGAAAAGCTAAAGGAGTCAGCGATGAGTGTTGTCCACGTTAGCGAAGCAGAACTGCATGCCAAGCTTGAAAAGTGTATTGCCGGTGAGCGGCTACTGATTGAGCACGAAGGCAAACGCTTCAGCGCCAGAGTTCAGCACGTCGGGCTGGTAGGCGTAAAGGTGATACCTGAAACCGAGATTAAAAACAGCCACCGCACGCCGGGTGACGTGGAAGGGGTTACGGTTCCCTACGATGAAATACTGGAGTTGGAAGTAAAAGGTGTGGTCTACAGCCGTTTGCCGGATTAGCCTGCACTTGCACGCCCGGCAAGTGCGCAAGGCGTGCAAGCAGGTTATCTATGGCTCACTTCGTTGAAAGTAAGCCAGCCGATTTAAAACGTCAGGCAAATCTTGCCGAAGTGCTGACCAGATTCCTGATGGCGGAAAGCGTCGGCGATCTCGGCCAGCGGGAATTCACAGTCAATGACCGGATGCATATCGAAGGTTTCCAGCGCGCGGATCATCTCGATCTGGTGGCGACGACTACCCACTATTAAGCCTTTTAAACTCGCCTGCTTAGCCATTAGCTTAGCCGTTGGCAGTTCACCTTCACGGCCAGTGAGGATACCAATCAAGGCGATATGCCCACCGATTTTCACCGCGTCAATGGACTGCGGCAATGTGCCAGAGCCGCCCACCTCAACAACGTGATCAACGCCTTCGCCGTTGGTCAGCTCTTTCACACGCTTACCCCAGTCTGGCGTCTCTTTATAGTTGATGGTGTGCTCAGCGCCCATTTCGCGTAGCCGCGCCAGCTTTTCGTTGGATGACGATGTCGCAATCACCCGCGCGCCCATCAGGCGGGCAAACTGCAGGGCAAAAATCGACACCCCACCAGTGCCCAGCACCAGCACGCTATCCCCCGCTTTTATACCCCCATCGACGACGAGCGCGCGCCAAGCGGTTAAGCCAGCGGTGGTTAAGGTAGCGGACTCTGCGTGGCTATAGCCCTTGGGCTGATGGGTAAACCACTCGAACGGGCGCACGACCAATTCGCGAGCGTAGCCATCCACGCCGTCGCCCGGCGTAGTACGAAAATCACCCACTCTTGCCGGGCCTTCCAGCCAGTGCGGAAAAAAAGTCGAGACCACGTGGTCGCCAACAGCGAATTCGCTAACACCTTCACCGACCGCCTCAACCACACCCGCGCCATCTGACATGGGAATTCGCTGGCCTTGCGTCGGGATCATCCCGGCGACCACGGCGTAGTCGTGGAAATTCAGCGAACTGGCGTGCAGGCGTACTTTAATTTCACCGGGGCCAGGCTCTCCCGGAGCCGCTAGTTCAACGACCTCTAGCTTGTCTAAACCGCCGGACTCTCTAAGCTGAATGGCTTGCATCACTACCTCCTATTGAGCGCATGTGGTTAAAAACGTCATATTGTTAAAACGCTCAGTAAACGACTGGTCTATTATGAAATAAGGGCATTATCTTCTAGATCAAGGTCGTGACCTAAAAAACCACCCGACTGTCGCTGCCATAAGCTGGCATAGATACCGCCTTGTGCTAATAACTCTTGATGCGTGCCAGTTTCGACGATGCACCCTTCGTCCACCACAATCAGCCGATCGAGCATAGCAATGGTAGAAAGGCGGTGCGCAATGGCGATAACCGTTTTGCCTTCCATTAGCGTATCTAGCTGCTCCTGGATAGCTGCTTCGACTTCTGAGTCAAGCGCCGAAGTCGCCTCATCCAAGACCAGAATCGGCGCATTTTTGAGTAGTACCCGGGCAATCGCAATCCGCTGGCGCTGGCCGCCGGATAGCTTAACGCCGCGCTCGCCCACGTGAGCATCCAACCCGCGGCGCCCTTTCGGGTCGACCAGGTCATTGATAAAGGTATCTGCATGAGCGCGGCACACTGCGTTCCAAACGTCTTCGTCGCTGGCATGTGGGCTGCCATAACGGATATTATCGCGTAGCGAGCGGTGCAGCAGCGAGGTGTCCTGGGTGACCATGCCAATCTGGTGGCGCAAGGAGGTCTGGGTCACCTCGGCAATATTCTGCCCATCGATCAGAATGCGCCCACCCTGTACGTCGTAAAAACGCAGCAGCAGATTGGCGAGGGTCGATTTACCGGCACCTGAGCGGCCGATCAAGCCGATCTTCTCGCCAGGAGCAATCGTAAGCTCTAAGCCATCAAATACCGTTTTACTTTCGCCTTTCGCCTGGGCATAGCCAAAGCGCATGGCGTCAAACCGGATCTCCCCATCGGGGACGTTTAGCGGCTGTGCACCGGGAGCGTCGCGCACCGTCGGCTCCTGGGCGATGGTATTCATGCCATCCTGTACGGTGCCAATATTCTCAAACAGCCCGGCAACTTCCCACAAAATCCAGTCGGACATAAAGCGGATGCGCATCACCAGAGCGATGGCGATCGTCAGTACACCCAGCGAAATCGCTTCCATGTACCAGGCGCTGATGGCCATGGCTGCCGTGCCCACCAACAGCGCGGTATTTAACAGCGTCAAACCTACGCTCATAATGGTTACCAAGCGCATCTGGCGATGAACGGTGACCATAAAGCCTTCCATGGCATCGCGGGCATAGCGCTGCTCTCGCTCAGTGTCGGCAAACAGCTTAATGGTTTGGATATTGCTGTAGCTGTCCACTACGCGGCCGGTCATTTGCGCCCGAGCGTCCGCTTGGGCCATGGAGACATCGCGCAGGCGCGGCACGAAGAAGCGCATAATCGCCAGGTAGCCTACTAACCAAAGGCCCAGCGGGATCAGCAGCAATAGATCCGCTCGGCCCAACAGAAAAGCCGCGCCGGTAAAGTAAACAATGGCGTAAACCAGCAGCCCCATTACCTTGGTGACGGTTTCGCGGATTGCCAACGCCGTTTGCATGACTTTTTGCGATACCCGCCCGGCAAATTCGTCCTGATAAAATGCCAGGCTTTGACTGAGCATATGGCGATGCGATAACCAGCGGCCAATCATCGGGTAGTTACCGAAAATACTTTGATGGGTGACCAGCGACTGCAACAGTACCAACAGCGGCAAACCGATCAACAGCAATAGCCCCAGACCTGTTAGCCACAGCCCGTTTTCAGCCCAAAAGCCTGCCCGCTCAACATTGCCCAGCCAATCGACTAGCTGGCCCATGTAGCTGAAAAAAACCACTTCCGCCGCCGATACCAGTGCTGTGAACAGCGTCATTAACAACAGTAGCGGCAGCATCGGACGGGAGAAGTGGACGATAAACGGCATTAAGCCCTTGGGCGGTGTTTTAACCTCGCCTTCTGGGTAGGGATTAACCCGCGTTTCGAAGTAACGAAATAGCGGCTGTAAAACACGCGATAGCATGAGATTTCCTTGCGTCACTGGCGTTGGTATTAACGGTCTTACTGTCGTTATGAATTACCTAGCGTTCTAGACTAATAGCGTTATGGGTATTTATGCAGAGGAGTGGCGCAGCAGCCAGCGCGCCCAGAACGGGGCAATGATCATCAGCGTGACCATGCGCAGTAAATGGTGGAAGGCAACAAATACCGGATCGATGTTTAGCGCTACCGCAAGGATCGCCATTTCACCAATGCCGCCCGGTGCCAGCGCCAGCAGCGCGACATCACGCCCGACCCCAAGCAGTTGATGAATGAGCTCGGCAAACAGCACCAGTACCATCAGCGCTAGCAGCGTCGCAACTCCCGACTGCCATAAATAGCGACCCAGCAGTTTACGCGTCATACCCTGAAAACGTGAACCAATGGCACTGCCCAGTACCCATAGCATCACGTTCATCCCCCACCCTGGCAGGGCGAGGCTGGCAATATCAAAACCAGATAATAGGGCAGCTACTATCAGCGGCGCCAGTAGTGCAGAGCTGGGAATTCGTAGCCAGCGGCCGAGCGGCAATAGCAGCGGAATCAGCAACAGCATCCAGCCGTGTTCCAAACCACTATGAATAGGACCGATGCCTTCACCGCCGCCCTCGTAGGCCCAAAATAGTGGTGGCAAAAAAAGAATCACTAAAATGATGCGTAGCGACTGGGCCACCGCAATACGCTGCGGGTCGCCACCGCACTTATCACCCAGCAGAATCATCGCCGTCATCGCGCCAGGCGAGGCGCCAAACCAGGCGCTAACCGGATCAAACCCACAGCGCCGATACCAGGCAGCCGCCACGGCGGTGGAAGCCGCCACTCCCAGTAGCAACAGCACCGCCGATATCGGCCAATCCACTACGCGGTGCGCCAACTGCGGCGTCACTTGGCTACCTAGCACCATGCCCATCACCGCTAAGAAGACATTGCGCAGCGGCTCAGGCACCGAGACTTTAACACCTTGTGAAGAGGCCAGCAGATTGGCAATTAAGGGGCCCAGCATCCAGGCCAGAGGCAGCCCCGTCAGTTGAAACAGCGTACCGCCCACGGCACCTACTCCCAGCGAAATAGCAAGCGCCTTTAAACTCTCTGCACTGAAACGGTAGCCCTTCAAACTGTCCTCCCATGATCAACCTCTGGCTAAGCGCCAAGATACTTATCCTGCTAAGCGTTATGGCCAGCTTATCACTGTTACTCGTCGTTCAGGGGTGACGCCGCGCCATTCCCAGCGATAGCTGCTGATTAAAAATATTTGTTTCGACGTCTGCATCTACTATCCAGCCAGCGTATAATACCCCTCGCCATTAATGGCTAACTTTCTCAGGGCGGGGTGCAAGTCCCCACCGGTGGTGGTGCCGCAGTCAATGCGGACAAGCCCACGAGCGCTCAACCAATGGATAAAACTGGACGGTTGAGGACAGCAGATTCGGTGAGATCCCGAAGCCGACGGTAATAGTCCGGATAAAAGAGAAGGTTTCCTAGTGATATTACCTGTAGCGTTCTAGCGCGTACGGGTGCTGTGCTATTGGATGCCTCATGCCCTGGTTCTGGTAAACAATCCCCATAGGATGACCATGAATCAGACCCAACACTCCTCATCAGTTCGCGTTGCCTTTATCGAAGCATCTTGGCATCACGATATTGTCACCCAAGCCAGAGAGGCCTTCATTGCTCGACTTGCCAGCGAGCATGGCTTTTCTGCTGATCAAGTCGAGATATTCCAAGTCGCCGGGGCTTACGAAATCCCGCTACAGGCTAAACTACTCGCCAAAACTGGTCGTTACAGCGCCATTGTGGGAACTGGCTTCGTCATTGATGGAGGCATCTATCGGCATGAATTTGTTGCCCAAGCGGTCATTGAAGGCATGATGCAAGCGCAACTGGAAACCGAAATTCCCATTCTTTCTGTTGTGCTGACGCCCCATCATTTTCATGAACACAGCACGCACCATGCGTTTTTCCATGACCATTTCCGCGCCAAAGGCAAGGAAGCCGCCGAAGCGTTGGTCATGACCCTGGAAAACCATAAAAGGATTCAGGGGCTAACGTAGGCCACTGCCTAGGCTCCTCGCGTTACCATTAACGCTTGCCATAAAACGAGAGGAGCCTATTGATTGAGGCAGGCCTAGCAAGGCTGAAGTAGCAAGACTGGATTAATAGGGCTGCGGAATCTCGCCATCATCGTCATCATCGCGCATGCGTGCCTGACGTTCGGCCTCTTCCTCTTTGGCATCGTCGATGACTTCCATCAGCTCATCCACATTGGCAATGTGGGTATCGGCATCGAAGTGGCCGGTAAGCTTGCTATCTGGGTGTAGTTCGCCGGTTTCATATAGCGCCCACATTTCTCTCCCGTATTCGCTGGTGAGGAGCTCTGGTGAAAACTGGCCGAAGTAGTTGCGCATGTTATCCACATCGCGATACAGCATCGCGGCCGCGCTGTTATTACCGGCAGCGTCAACGGCCTGGGGCAGATCAATAATCACCGGGCCGGAGGCATCGACCAGCACGTTGAATTCCGACAAATCGCCGTGAATCAGGCCTGCGCAGAGCATTTTAACCACGTCCTGAATGACCTTGGCGTAGTAGCTCTCGGCCTGCTCTGGGGTAAGCGTCACTTCGTCCAAGCGCGGCGCCACGTTGCCCTCGGCGTCGCTGATCATCTCCATCAGCAGTACGCCGTCGACAAAACCGTGGGGCTCGGGCACGCGTACGCCAGCCGAGGCAAGGCGGTAGAGCGCGTCGACTTCGGCATTCAGCCACGCCTGCTCCTGCTCTTTCTGGCCGTAGCGGGTTTTCTTGGCCATCGCCCGTGAACGGCGGCTATTGCGCTCTTTACGCCCTTCTTGATACTGCACAGCCTGTTTAAAGCTGCGCTGCTTGGCCTCTTTAAACACCTTGGCGCAGCGCACTTCTTCACCACAGCGCACCACGTAGACCTGCGCCTCTTTACCGCTCATTAACTGAACCAGCACCTCGTCGATCATGCCATCATCGACCAGCGGCTGTAATCGCTTAGGGATTTTCATGGTTAGCTGCGTCGGCTCCTCTTTGGTACACGTTCAATAACGGATACGGCGAACACGGAAAGCCCGCCCTTTTAATTTATCACGCTCGAGTTTGGCCTGAGCCTGCTGGATCACATTGCGCTCAACGGCCACATAGGCACTGCGGGCGAGTACTTTGATTTTACCCACTTGATCACCGCGCAGCCCACCCTCACTGGTCAACGCGCCCAGAATATCACCCGGGCGCAGCTTATCTTTCTTGCCACCGGCTAATTGCAACGTCGCCATCGGCGGCTCAAACGGCACCGAGTGCTGGGGTTTAGGCATGGGTTCCGTTTTAATTGCCTGCTCCAGCAACCCTTCCAGCCGCTCCAACCGGTAGCTCTCTTTAGGAGTGACTAGCGTACAGGCAACGCCGCTGGCCCCGGCACGCCCGGTGCGCCCCACCCGGTGTACGTGCACATCAAGCTCGCGGGCAATTTGGTAGTTAAACACGGCGTCTAGCTGGGCGATATCCAAGCCTCGGGCGGCAACGTCCGTGGCCACCAGAATAGAGGTACTCTGGTTGGAAAACAGAACCAAGATACGGTCGCGATCTTTTTGCTCAAGATCGCCATTCAGCGCCACGGCGCTAAACCCGGCATCGGTCAGCTGCTCAGCCACTGCCTGAGTCTCGCGTTTGGTATTGCAGAACACCACGCTGGTCGCGGGCCGGTAGACCAGTAGAAGCTGGCGCAACGCGTCAAAACGCGCTTCTTCGTTGGCGACGCTGTAGAAGTGCTGCTGGATCGTGCGGGCGTCGTGGACCTCGGCGATTTTGACGGTCACCGGCTCACGCATGACGCCACGGGTCATCGCGGTCAAGCCGCCGGATGACTGCTCATCGGGAAAGGTCGCGCTGAACAGCAGCGTTTGGCGATCCTCAGGCGTTTCGGCAATGATGTCATCAATGGTTGCCTGAAAGCCCATATCCAGCATGCGATCAGCTTCATCCAGCACCAGCATGGCGAGTGAATCGAGCGTAAGCGAGCCTTTGCGTAAGTGCTCGTCGATACGCCCTGGCGTGCCCACCACAATATGCGCACCGTGCTCTAAAGAGCCGAGCTGCGGGCCAAACGGCGCGCCACCGCATAGGGTGAGTATTTTCACATTGGCCATACCGCGAGCCAAGCGGCGCAGTTCTTCAGCCACTTGGTCAGCGAGTTCTCGGGTGGGGCAAAGCACCAAGCCCTGCACCGCGAAGCTCTCCACTTTCAGCTTAGCTAGCAGTGCTAAACCAAACGCCGCCGTTTTACCCGAGCCGGTTTTCGCCTGGGCCAGCACATCGCGCCCAGCCAGCATGGGCGGCAGACTTTCCGCCTGCACCGGCGACATTTCGTGGTAGCCAAGGGTGTCTAGATTCGTCAGTAGCGCTGCTGGAAGCGCCAGAGATGCAAAAGAAGTGTCGGACACAAAAAATTCCTGAAGGGGCTATATTGCCTAGCAAAGCTATAATGTGAGGCACCATAACAGAAAGCGCCCCGGCCTGCGCCGCCATCACATCGACATCACGTCGTCAGTGGTACAAATGTAGCCTGGCTCAGCGTAGCTAAGTCTCTTGGCGAAAGCTCAATTTCAAGCCCTCTCCGCCCGGCACTCACATAGATATTGGCAAACGCCTCTGCGGAGTTATCGATAAAGGTGGCCAAGCGTCTTTTCTGCCCTAGCGGGCTCACGCCACCCAGTACGTAGCCGGTAGTACGCTCCACTTCCGTTGGCTCCGCCATGGCGGCTTTTTTGGCCCCAGCGGCTTTGGCAATCTGTTTGAGGTTTAGCTGCCCGGTGACCGGTACGATACCTACCGCTAACTGTTTACCATCCAGTTTTACCACTAAGGTTTTAAATACCTGCGATGCGGCTACGCCAAGTTTTTCTGCCGCCTCCAAACCGTAGGAGTTCGCGGCGGCATCGTGATCGTACTCATGAAGCTGAAAGGCAAACCCCGCTTGTTTTGCGCTATCAATCGCTGGTGTCATGTCGGTCTCTCACGCTAAATGCCTCAGGCAGTATGAAAACAGTAATACCCATTGATAGATTTAATAACGTGACCGAGTAAAGGAAGTCAACTGACGGGAGTGTTAAAATGAAAGCGACCTCTAAAGCACAGCAGAAAGCCGCTGGTGCGGCACTTTCAGCTAAGCGTGGCGACACCCAACCCAGCGAGCTGATAGGCGCCTCCAAAGAGATGTATGACTCAATGAGTGAGGACGAGCTAGAAGAGATGGCGGGCACCCAGCGCAAAGGCAAGCCGCAAAAGAGAGAGGATTGACGGTTCGCCTAACTATATGCCCTAGCCAGTAACCAGCGTCAGGCTGGTGACTGGACGCAGATTTAGTCGCCTACAACGCAGTTCTACGCTATCGACGATCTCTCGGGCATCGTTGAACTGCTGCTTGTCGAGCTGGATGTCGACCATCAGGAAGCTACCCACCTGAGCTAAACGAACATCATCGGCGGTGACATCAAAATCGGCGACATCCTCCACTACTTCGCGGCGCATATGACCACACGAGACACCGAACATCAGCTCACGCAGTGCTCCACGCACCATACGAATCGGCATGGGCAGAAAGTAGCCTGCAATGATCAGCACCATGACCGGGTCAGCAAAGCGTGCATAGCTGGCCCACGGCGTCTGGGTTAATGCCCAGGTGAGCGCGAAGCCGAGCATGACGGCGGCACTCAGCCAGGTATCCATCTGCCACTGGCGCAGTTCAGCCGCCAAAAGCGACGAACGCGCCACCCGGGCGTAGCGTGCCAGCCACCACCAGGTTAATAAACAGCCGGTTACGTTGACCACGCCAAACATCAGCGCCAAATCCAGCGTTACCAACCGCCCACCGTCGAGTAGGCTCCACAGCGCGGAAACCAGCGAGACGATACACACCATCGCGATCACTACGCCTTTGAGCAGCACCGCAAGCGGCTCCACCGTCAGCCGCCCAAAGGGGTAGTGATCGTCTGCAGGCTTACGCGCCTGCTGCAGGGCAAACAGCGATAACGACGCCAGCACAAGGCTCAGTAGCGAATAGCCGCTATCAAACAGGATCGTTATGGAACCGCTGGTTAGCCCTAACGCCAACCCGGTAAACGCAAACAGGCTGGCTGAAATAGCTGAAAATCTTAGCGCACGGCGCTCGGCAACAAAGGGGGTCACGCGGATAACTCCATCACATTAGACAAATTGGACGCCATAATAGTGGTGGGTCATATTAATCACCAATGTTAAATGGCGCTCTTAGCCACCCTGCGCTAGGCCCTCGCGAGCCAACTGACATATCGTTGAAATCTTTTTTATGGCAAAAATCAGCAAAGCCTTCCACGCTACTAAAAAGAGCTAAATAAGGAGACGCCAGGACACGCCACGTGAGGAACACTGGCAAGTGTCATCCAAGCGTAATACGCACCTGCCAGTGTCGAAGTTGCCGTCAACCAAGGAGTGATTCCAACGATGGTACGACTCGATAAGAAAGCCACTCGGCTGTATGTGTTGGACACCAATGTCCTGATTCATGACCCCACCGCGCTCTACCACTTCGATGAGCACGATGTCGTTATCCCCATGACCGTCCTGGAGGAACTTGATAAGCACAAAAATGGTGTACGTGAAATTGCCCGCACGGCTCGCCAAATCAGCCGTACGCTCTCCGACCTTACCAGCCAAGTCACTTTTGATGAGATCCAGCGCGGTGTTCCGATTCCCCGTATCAGTGGCGAAACAGGACGCCTGCACTTTTTATGCTACAACGATTTAAAGCTCTTTGACGCCCTCGACGATAGCCCCGATAACCGCATCCTGGCGGAGACCTGCCGCCTACGCGAAGAACGTCCCGACGCCTCGGTCATCCTGGTTACCAAAGATATCAACCTCCGCGTTAAAGCCGCCGCGCTGAAAGTGCCCGTTGAGGATTACCTCAACGACCGTGCCTTCTCCGACAGCGACGCCATGATTGAGGGCGCCCAGGTCTACGCCTCCGCCGGCCAGCATGGCGCTTCACTGTGGGAAGCGTTGAATGTTGATGTCACGGTGGAACGACTCGATCACCACACTTTCTACCAACTCACCGGCACTATGCCCCGCCACTGGCACGTGGGCATGCTGGTCTCGGATAGCGAAAACGGGGCGGAGTTCGAAGCGATCATTCGTGAACTGGGGCCCTCTTCGGCGCGTCTTCAGTTGCTGACGAACTATCGCCACCACGCAGGCGTTTGGGGCGTTCACGCCCACGATAGCCGGCAAAACTTCACTCTAAACCTACTCATGGATCCCGATATTGATCTGGTCACCATTGCGGGTAATGCCGGTACGGGTAAGACCTTTATGACCCTGGCCGCCGCCTTTCAGCAGACCCTGGATGCCAAGCTGTTTGAGCGTATTGTGTTTACCCGCGCGCCGATCCCCATGGGGGAAGACATTGGCTTTCTACCCGGCACCGAGGAGGAGAAAATGTCACCGTGGATGGGTGCCTTCCACGACAATATGGATAACCTGCTGCGCAACGAGGAGGGAGAAACCAGTTGGGATAACGGCGCAACGCGACAGTTGATTGGCTCGCGGGTGCAAATCCGTGCACCGAGCTTTATGCGTGGCCGCACCTTAAACGACACCTTTCTAATCATTGATGAGGCGCAAAACTTCACCCCCAAACAGCTTAAATCGCTGGTAACGCGGGCGGGGCGTAATACCAAAATCGTCTGCCTGGGCAATGTTGGGCAGATTGATACGCCCTATCTCACTGCCAACACCTGCGGCATGGCGGCGGTGGTGGAGCGCTTTCGCGACTGGCCACACGCAGGACACATCACGCTGAAAAGCGTTGAACGTTCGCGCTTGGCACTGGCTGCAGAAGAGCTTCTATAAACTGCATCCTCGCTTTAAACCGCATCGTTAGGCCCATCATCTCCCACCGCTATTAAAGGGTGGGAGGTTGATAGCAGGCTTATTCAGCGTCAGCGTCGTCTGCGGATATCTTCCACAGGCGTGGGCTGCCAATAGTGTCCGCGGCAAACGCCTCGCGCTCACCTAGCGGTCGAGACTCGCCGACGGTGGTATCGTTGTAGGTTTGGCGCTCCATTTCACAGTTCACTTCCGCGCCGAAAAGCACCACAAAGGCAGACAGCCAAAACCAAATCATCAGTGCCACTACCGCACCCAGCGAACCGTAAAGCTCACTAAACGTTGAAAAATAGCGCACATAGAGCGAAAGCCCACCGGAACCTAACAACCACATCACCGTCGCCAGCAGCGTGCCGTAGCTCAACCAGCTCCACTGAGCCGAACGCCGATAAGGCGCGTAGCGGTACAGCAGAGCGATTAGCATACTCATCATGAACAATAATGCCGGCCAGCGCAGCCACTGCAGTATCTGGTTCAGCGGCGGATCAATCGACAAGGCGTTGACCACCACCGGCACGATGGCGATGAACGCCAGCGAAACCAGGGTCATAAAAATCAAGCCAAAGGTCAGCGATACCAATACCGTACTGCGGTGCAACAGGCTGCGTTTTTCACTTTCGCCGTACACCACGTTAAGGCCTACCACTAACACCGCCACCCCTTTGGAAGCGACAAACATGGCAATCAATAACCCGGCTAGAGCACCCAGAAAGCTACCTGACTCCGCACTCTCAACCACCTGCTGGGCTTGCTGATCTATTAATTTAGCGGCATCCGGCGGCATAAAGCGGCTGATTTCATACAACTGCTGACCCGCCTCGTAGGGATCAAACAGCAGCCCCCAGACCGCAATGACCGCCGCGATAGTCGGAAATAGGGCCAATAACGCGTAGAAAGCCACCCCGGCGGCCAGCATGGTAATTCGGTTTCGGCGCGCGGCGCGGATCACACGCCAGGCAATATCGTGCCAGCCACGCTGAGGTATATCACCGGGTACCAGCGCGCGGCGACCGCGAGGGAGCTTACCCATAGGGAGCTTACCCATAGCACATTCCATACAGTCGTCTCATCGCTGGCCTTCCCACATTAGTAGCGCCGCAAGCAATACGGCAAGCACTATCATCAAACCACTGGCATGGTGACACCACCAGGATTTTGCAGAAGACCATCGCCCTGCTAAGTACCGCGCCCATCAGCGGCCACAGCACTTGCTTGCATCGGTCACGAAGAGGCGCTTAGCTCAGGCGAAGCCTCAGCCATTTGCCGATATCATTCACCTGCTGAGGGCAAAGCGCATGGGCCATCGGGTACTGGCGATAATTGACCGCGTAATCCATCTCTTTCAACCGGTCGGCGCCGCTGCGCCCCAGGGTTTCAGGCACAATCGGATCAAAGTTCCCGTGTTGCACTTCCACTGGGATCTGACGATTAGCTTCTGCTAGCTCAATATTGTCGGCGGTCGCGAAGTAGGTCGACATGGCTAATAAGCCACCCAGCTGCGCGGGAAAAGTAAGCGCGGCGTGGTAGGCAACCGCGCCACCTTGCGAAAAGCCCGCGACAATAATGCGCTGGCTATCGATACCCTGATTAATCTGCTCTTGGATCAGCGCCTGGATGCGCTCAGCGGATTTTTTGAGCTGACTCTCGTCAACTCGACGGCCCAAATCCATGGCGAGAATATCGTACCAAGCGGGCATTACCATGCCGCCATTAATGGTCACGGGTAAGCGCGGCGCATGGGGCATGATAAAACGCACGTGGGAATCTTTGGGCAGCGCCAGTGCGGGCACCAGCGGTTCAAAATCGTGCCCGTCCGCACCTAAGCCGTGAATAATGAACACACAGGCATCGGCGGGTTGACCATCTTTCGGTTCAATAATCAGTTCGCCAGGAGCAGTCATAACGTCGTATTCCTTATGCAAAAAGCGTCACCCTAGCGCAAACCCGCGTTAACAGCGAGCAGGAGAGCGCCTAAAGTCATCACAGCCCAATTAAAAAGGCCATACCAGGGGAATTAAAACCAGCGCTATGACACCCGTCAGTATATTTAATCCACTGCCCAGGCGTAGAAAATCGCTCACCCGGTAACCCCCTGGGCCATACACCATCAAATTGGTTTGATAGCCGATTGGGGTTAAAAAGCTCGCCGAGGCGGCAAACATGACGGCCACCACATAGGGCATCGGGCTAACGCCCAAGCTTTCCGCGGCGCTCATTACCACCGGGAAAATAATCACCGCCGCTGCGTTATTGGTGACCAGTTCGGTCAGCAGCGCCACCACGCAGTAAGTGCCTATTAGCAGCAGCAGTGGATTACCCGCCACCAGGGTCAACACCCCACCGCCGATCACCCCGGCAGCGCCGGAGCTCTGAAGCGCCGCCCCCACCCCAAAGGAGGCGGCAATAGTGAGCAGCACCTGGGTATCCAAGCCACGCTTGGCAGCGCCCACCGAACAGCAGCCGGTCAGCAACGCCAAGGCGGCTCCCAACATGGCAGCGTTGAGCATGCTCAGCACACCGAAAGCAGCGAGTAGCACCGCACCTAACAGCAGGCCCCACGCTAACGGAGCTTTTTCATGAATCGGCCGCGCCGCGCCATTGAGTTCACTAATCAGCAAAAAGTCCCGTGACTGGCGGTGCCGCTCAATAAACGGGGGCCGCGCCTCAAGCAGCAGCACATCGGCGGGCTGCAGCCGCACCTGGCCCAGATTGCCCTTAACCCGTTCGCCGCCACGGCAGATCGCCAGCACCGCTGCCCCATACAGGGTTCTAAAGTGGCCATCGCGAATACGCTGACCAATAAACTGACACTGATTAGACACCACCGCCTCGACCAAGCGACGCTCTTTAAACTCCTTCTCCAAACTGGAAATGCCATCTCGGGAGGGGATCAAACCGCGAATTTGCTGCAACTCCACTGCCGCATCAGAGGTGCCTGCAAACACCAGCCGGTCGCCGCCTTTAAGCTGCTCGCCCGGCCCCACCACGCTGACCACGTTGCCTGCGCGTTCAATCTCGACCAGAAACAGCTCCTGTAGGTGACGTAGTCCCGCCTCTTCAACGGTACGATCCACCAGCACACCTGCCGGATCGACTTCCATTTCGATAGTAAACTCGCGTGGGTTGGCAAACACATTGGCCAGCCCTTCCCTGGCAGGCAACAACCGCGGCCCGAGCAAAATAAGATAGCCCAGTCCTACGACGGCGACGGGAACACCTACCCAGGCCAAATCCAGCAGGCCCATGCCGAGTTCTGGGTAACGCTCCAGCAATAGCCCATGCACCACCAGGTTCGTGCTGGTACCAAACAGCGTGATGGTGCCACCCAGGATAGAAGCGAAGCTAAGCGGCATCAGCAGCCGTTGGGGTGACAAGCGCAGCCGACGGCTCCAGCTCATGACCGCGGGAATATAGGTAGCAACGACGGGGGTATTATTGACAAAGCCGCTAAGCGAAGCCACCGGCAGCAACAGGCGAGCCAGCGCGCCCCGCTCGCTTTTGGGCCGTTTGAGCACATAGCGAATGATCAGGTCGATGCCGCCGGTTTCGCGAATGCTGGCCACCAGCACATACATAAACGCCACGGTAAACAGGCCGCTATTGGAGAAGCCCCCTAGCGCCTGCTGGGGGTCAATCACCCCAAGCGTCATTAGCACAATAACTGCGCCCAACAAGATAATGTCCGGCCCCAGGCGTGAAAAGGCCATTAACGGGAAGATGGTGAGTACCACCCCTACCGCTATCCAAGCATCCAGCGACATAACCACGACATCCTTAACAAATAAGCATGGCGGTATTGTGAAGCTAATCTCATATTCTAAAAAGTTATTTTTAGAAACATTTAAAGATCAAAATGGAATATGGTGTGAGGTGTGAGGTGTGAGGTGTGAGGTGAACTAAGTTTAGGTTACAAAACCTAAAAAGCGAAAACCCCGCGCTCGGCGGGGTTTTCTGGTCAATCAACGCTAGGCGGTGATTGTTAACACCTCAGTAAAGGAATTAACCTTCTACTTTGATGTTAGAAGCCTGAAGGCCTTTTTTACCCTGGGTGACGTCGAAGGAAACCTTCTGGCCGTCTTGCAGGGATTTGAAGCCTTCTGCCTGAATTTCTGAGAAATGCGCGAACAGATCGTCGCCATTATCGTCAGGAGAGATGAAGCCGAAACCTTTAGTGTCGTTGAACCACTTAACGGTACCAGTTGCCATGATCGAAATCCTCGATGTTGCTAATTAAACCGGGAAATACCCGAATTGCAGTGGGTATAACAAGAGACTTTCACCAGATTTAACGCTAGAGGCGCTTCTATACTGCTGACAACGTTCGACTTGCTAACCAACTGCACGCATCTTGCGCCAAACCGCTTTGCACGTCAACACCGGCCCGAACATCACCTAGGTATGGGTTAAGACTAACAACGCTCCGCCAATATCCAGCCGGCGGCTTTCTCTGCAATCATCAGCGTGGGCGAGTTAGTATTGCCGCTGGTGATGGTCGGCATAACGCCCGCATCGGCTACCCGCAAACCGTTCACACCGCGCACTCTCAAGCGCGCATCGACCACCGCCATGGCGTCGTCATCACGGCCCATTCGCGTGGTACCCACGGGATGAAAAATAGTCGTACCAATATCACCCGCCAGGCGCGCTAGCTCATCGTCACTTTGATACTCAACGCCTGGTTTCACCTCTTCTGGCGCGTACTTGGCAAACGCGGGCTGCTCGGCGATACGCCGGGTCACGCGCAGGGAGTCCGCCGCCACCTTGCGATCTTCAGGCGTACTCAAGTAGTTAGGCGAAATCGCCGGGGCCTGGCGCGGGTCGCTGCTTTTCAGCCGCACGGTGCCCCGGCTGGTAGGGTTTAAATTGCACACGCTGGCGGTAATCGCCGGGTACGGGTGTAGCGGCTGTCCAAAGGCTTCCAGGCTTAGCGGCTGCACGTGGTACTCAATATTGGGGTGCGGCTGATCCTGCGCACTGCGGGTAAAAGCGCCCAGCTGCGAAGGTGCCATGCTCATCGGACCAGAGCGTTTAAGCAGGTACTCAAGGCCAATTCCCGCTTTACCCCACAGCGTGCTGGCTATGGCATTGAGGGTTTTGCCATTAGTAATCCGATATATCGAACGAATCTGCAGGTGATCCTGCAAGTTCTCGCCGATGCCCGGCAGCTCATGCACAACCTCAATGCCGTGCTCACGCAGCGTCTCTGCGGGGCCCACCCCGGAAAGCTGAAGTAGATGTGGCGTACCAATAGCGCCCGCAGAAAGCACCACTTCTGCACTGCCACCTTCCTTGCTTAACATCGCACGCTGGGTTTTACCTCCTCGCTCTACCTCCACACCTATGCAGCGCAATTCCTCCGCTCTCTGAAAAAGCAATCGATTGACCTGGGTGGAGTGCCATAGCGTTAGGTTGTCGCGTTTCAGCGCGGGGCGTAAAAACGCTTTGGCGGTATTCCAGCGCCAGCCCGAGCGCTGATTGACCTCAAAGTAGGCCACGCCCTCATTAGAGCCGCGGTTAAAATCGTCGGTACGCGGGATGCCCGCCTGCACGGCAGCTTCGGCGAAATCATCCAGCACCTGCCACTTAAGGCGCTGCTTTTCGATCCGCCACTCGCCACCGTGGCCGTGAAAATCCTTGTGCTGGGCGTCTGCATCGACGCCCTCGTCCAGACGGTAGTGGTCTTCATGTTTGATAAAGTCGGGTAGGCAGTTCTCCCAGCACCAGGCATCATCGCCGGTGACTTCCGCCCAGTGGTCGTAGTCCCGCGCCTGGCCGCGCATATAGATCATGCCGTTGATGCTAGAGCAGCCGCCCAGGGTTTTCCCCCGCGGGTAGAGCAGCGAACGGCCATTGAGCCCTTTATCTGGCTCGGTGCGAAATAGCCAGTCGGTGCGTGGGTTATTAATGCAGTAGAGATAGCCCACCGGAATATGGATCCAGTGATAGTTATCGCGACCGCCCGCTTCGATCAACAGCACCTTGTTGTTAGGGTTGGCGCTGAGTCGGTTAGCCAGCAGGCACCCGGCGGTGCCTGCTCCTACCACGATATAGTCGAAATTATTATTAGTTGGCGCTGGCATGCGTTGGCTCCCATAACGTTTAGGCGTTACTTCGCCGTGGGCATCACAAATTCGGCGCCTGCGTCGATGGAGTCTGACCAGCGCTGCATGATGGATTTCTGCTTGGTGTAGAAACGCACGCCCTCTTCGCCGTAGGCATGCGCATCACCAAATAGCGAGCGCTTCCAACCGCCAAAACCGTGCCACGCCATGGGTACTGGGATGGGGACATTGATGCCCACCATGCCGACCTGGATACGGCGGCCAAATTCTCGCGCCACCGTACCGCTTTCGGTGAAGCAGCTAACGCCGTTGCCAAACTCGTGGTCGTTAATCAACTGAATGGCCGTGGCGATATCCGGCACCCGCACGCAAACCAGCACCGGGCCAAAAATTTCCTCTTTGTAGATCGTCATCTCGGGGGTGACGTTGTCGAACAGCGTGCCGCCCATCCAGAAGCCTTCGGCGCAGTCGTCACCCGTTGATGAAGCATTAAAACGGCGGCCGTCGACCACCAGTTCGGCACCTTCCGCCACGCCTTTTTCGATATAGCCGGTAATCCGCTGATGAGCCTCACGGGTCACAATCGGGCCCATTTCTGCATCCAGCTGCATACCGTCTTTTACTTTCAGCGCGTTGGCACGTTCCGCTAGCGCTGGGACGACTTTATCCGCCACGTCACCAACCAGCACCGCCACGCTGATCGCCATGCAGCGCTCACCGGCAGAGCCGTAGGCGGCGCCAATCAATGCGTCAACGGCTTTATCCAAATGCGCATCCGGCATTACCACCATATGGTTTTTAGCGCCACCCAGGGCTTGAATGCGCTTGCCATTGCGCGCGCCACGCTCATAAATCAGGTTGGCAATCGGCGTGGAACCCACAAACGACAGCGCCTTAACGTGCGGGTGATCAATCAGCGCTTCCACCGAGTCTTTGTCGCCCTGAACGACGTTGAACACGCCGTCGGGAAGCCCTGCTTGTTTTAGCAGGTCGGCCATTAGCAGCGAGGCGCTGGGGTCTAGCGGGCTGGGTTTCAAAATAAACGTATTACCAGCGGCAATCGCCAGCGGAAACATCCACATCGGCACCATGGCCGGGAAATTAAATGGCGTTATACCAGCGACGACACCTAACGGCTGGCGCGTCGTCCAGTTATCGATCCCGGTGCTCACTTGCTCGGTGTAATCACCCTTCAACAACTGCGGGATACCGCAGGCGAATTCGACGATATCAATACCGCGGGCCACTTCTCCCTGGGCGTCGGTGAACACCTTGCCGTGCTCTTTGGTAATCGCTTCGGCTAGCTCGTCTTTATGGGCGTTCAACAGCTCCAAAAACTTGAACATCACCCGGGCACGACGGATGGGCGGCGTATCGGCCCAGGCAGGAAAAGCGGCTTGGGCGGCGTCTACCGCGGTATTGACGTCCGCCGGGGATGCAAGCGACACACGGCCGGTAACGCGGCCAGTGGCAGGATTGAAAACGTCCTGGGCTTGGGAAGATTCACCCGCGCTAACCTGACCATTGATAAAGTGCTGAATCGCTGTTGTTGTCATGGGAGTACCTGTTTTAAGAACGCATGTTGAGAACGTATGCAAAGAGCTTACCTGCAGCCTAGCCTACTGGGCCCAGCGAACAGATCAATTGAGTTATTTAAAAGCCAGTTATAAGATCTGCTAATAACAGCGTTTAATTTGAGGCCCTCCATGCAAGACTACGCCACCCTGCGCGCCTTCGTGGCCGTTGCTAGAACGGGCAGCGTGTCGCGCGCCGCCGAGCAATTGCACCTAACCCAGCCTGCCATTAGTCTAAAGTTGAAGCAGCTTCAGGTGAATTTAGGTCTCACGCTGTTTAGTCGGCGCCCTCAGGGCCTCGCGCTGACGGCTGACGGTCACGCGCTGTTGCCCGCCGCTGAAAAAGCGCTTGCGAGCGCCCAGGGGTTTGAACAAACCGCTGGGGCGCTGCACAGCACCCTGCGCGGCAAGCTCTCAATCGGCACCATTGTCGACCCCGAGTTTCTCCGCCTGGGCGATTTTTTAAGCCGCCTGATGGCCCGTGCGCCGCAATTAGAAACAGAATTGCAGCATGGCATGAGCGGCAGTGTGCTAAACCGCGTGGAACAGGGCGATCTCGACGTCGGTTTTTACCTGGCGCCCCCCGGTGAAGGCCCGAGGCTCGCCCCTGGAAAAGGGCATGGGCCGCTGGTTTGGCGTGAGTTAACGCACTTTGACTATCACGTGATTGCCCCTGCGGGCTGGGAAAACCGGCTTATCGATACCCGCTGGGAGCACCTAGCCACGCTGCCGTGGATTATTACGCCGCAAGATTCCGCCCACCACCGGTTATTAAAGCAGGCGCTCGCCAAGAGTGGTGCGGTGCCCAACCGAGTAGCTCAGGTGGATCAGGAAGCCTGCATGCTGGATTTAGTGCGCGCTGGCGTTGGCTTGAGCTTGGCTCGCGACGCCCTGGCCATGGCTGAACGCCAGGAGAGCGGCCTGGCCGTGGCGGATAACATTCGCCTACCCTGCGCGTTAAGCTTTATCTGGCGCCACGACAGCAACAACGAGCCGATGGTTAATGCTGCCTTGAGCACACTGGATGAAGTCTGGCCACATCGACTCGACTAGAGATGGCGGTAAGGAGATGCCTGTAAGGAAACGGAACCCCGCGCCACTAAGTGACTCGATATCCAACAATGATTCGCCACTGCCACTGGAGAGCCTTCCATGATACGTCTTGCTCTTTTGCGCCCCTTAGCGCTGTGCGTAATGGCAGCCGCTGGCCTCGCCAGTGCGCCACTGTACGCTCAGTCATCTCAAGACCAGTCACCACCAAATCAGTCATCACCAAACCAAGCCAATACAGAGGCTACGTTTGCCGGTGGCTGTTTTTGGTGCATGGAGCCACCTTACGACAATCAACCGGGCGTGAGCGCGACGATATCTGGCTATATCGGCGGCGAGCTTGAGAACCCCAGCTATGAGGATATCTCAAGAGGCGGCACGGGCCACGCGGAGGTGGTGCAAGTCGAGTACGATTCAGAGCAGATCAGCTACGTACAGTTATTAGATATTTTCTGGCGCAATATCGACCCCTTCGCGGTCGACCGTCAATTCTGTGATGTGGGCGACCAGTACCGCTCAGCCATCTTCTATCACGATGACGAGCAGCGTGAACTGGCCGAAGCCTCCAAAGCGGAAATGCAAACACGCTTTGACCGTGAGATCGCTACCGAGATATTACCAGCTACCACGTTCTGGCCCGCCGAGGAGTACCACCAGGACTATTACCAAAAGAACCCCGTACGCTATAAATTTTACCGCTTCAGCTGTGGCCGCGATGACCGCCTGGAAGAAGTTTGGGGTGAAGAAGCCGGAGGCCCCACTTTTGAGTAACCAAATCTAGGGTCACCATTGGAACTCATACGCACAACCACTGCCCCACTGTTAGCGCTACATTACGTGGTGTAACGCTAACCGGCAGCGACGGCGCAGGCCGCAAAAGAGAGTGTGCGTAAGGGCGCGAAAATCCTCTGCGGCGGTGAAAACTCTGGTTATGGTCGCGAACACGGCGGCTTCAGTATGCTTGAGTTCGTCAATGTTAAGTCGGTGATTGTCGTTCAAGAGTAATGATGTGGTTGGTGAGTCGTAAGTTGTAAATAGCGAGTGATAAAGAATACGCCGTCCTTCTGATGATCAGATGGGCGGCGTTTTTTTCAAACACGCTGAAACGTTCGACGCTGCCAAAGCTTTAGCCCAATCGCCATCACCATCCAGGTCACCAGCGCCGCGATAACATCATCCAACACAATGCCAAAACCGCCATGAACATACTCTGCCAGATGAATCGGCGGCGGCTTCAATGCATCGAAGAAACGGTAGATAACAAATGCCAGTGCCATGACTAGCGGATGGCGCGCAGCGGCTAAGCCCATTACCGCCAGTGGGAACGCCACGTACTCATCGGCCACGATACTGCCATGGTCTAACCCTGCGTAGTGCCAAGCAGCAACGTGGCAAACCGGTATCGCCAGCACCAGCAATACAGCAACGATGATGCCCTGCTGGCTAAGCGGGCGGCCCAGCAACCACCACGCTAACGGGACACCCAGCAGCGAGCCAAAAGTACCGGGCGCCACCGGCGCTAGCCCCAGCCCAAAGCCGGTGGCTAGCCAAAAATTAACCGTATCGAGCATTAACCCGCCTGCTGCGCTTGGCGCTCAAGCGCAACGGTCATCTCTTTAGGCAAATTCAGGGCACTGGCCAACTGATCAAGCCAGGCGCGCTCCATGGGGTTTTGGTCGTCAGTCACGGCCACGCTGATCAGGTACATTTCCCGCGCTGCCTGTGGGGAGTCTGCTTCCCGGGCCAGCGCCTGGGCATCCAGCGGTGCTTTTAGCTGCTGCTCGACCCAGTTATGCATCTCTTGGTCAGCCCCTAGCGCATCAATCTGCTCGGTGATTAGCGCCTGCTCCTGCTCATCAATGTGGCCATCGGCACGGGCGGCCATAATCATCGCCTGCAGCAGTTCAAGGCTGCGGCGTTCTTGTATCTCACCGCTGAGTACTTCTACCCGCTCGCCCTCTGACGCATTTTGGGCAGTATTCTGTTGCGTATCGCCAGTTTTCCCCGCCTGAGAGCTTTGCCACGCCTTCCAAGCCAGCATGCCAACGCCCGCAATGGCACCGTATTTCAGCGCTTTGCCGCCCATGCTGCGGCCGCGCTTAGAGCCCACCAACATGCCCATCGCGCCACCGCCGAGTAGGCTTTTAATATCAAAACCGCTAGAGGAACCACCGCCCTGGCTGCTCCCGCCGCCCAACTGTTTAGAGAGCCCGCTCAACATGCCTTTAACATCCATACCGCTGCCACTACCGCCCTTCTGACTGCCGCCGGCCTGCTGCATAAGCTGCTGTAAAATCTTGCTTGCGTTCATCCTTGTGCTCCTAAGAAAATATTATATTGAGTGCGCGCTTGATGATTAACTTACGTTATAGACCATGCTGCATGAATGCAGCATGAACTAACGCAACTCTAGGCATTAAAGAAGTGCGCCCTTAACTTCCACCGCGCTGCCTTGGCGGCTGGCGCGCACCTCTAAACGGAGTGGCATTTGCTCTTTGAGTTCACTGACATGGGAGATCACCCCGATCATACGGCCGCCCATTTGCAGCTCGCTGAGCATGGCAATCGCTTGATCCAGCGCATCCTGATCCAGGCTGCCAAAACCCTCATCAATAAATAGCGTATCCAGTTGAATACCGCCAGCGTACGCCTGCACCACATCTGAAAGCCCCAGCGCCAACGCCAACGCCGCCATAAACGATTCGCCCCCGGAAAGCGTCGCCACCGAGCGGTTCTTACCGGTATAGGTATCGGCTACATCAAGCTCCAGGCCTGACGCTTTGTTGCCCTTTGAAGGATCTTCCCGGCGCACCAGTTGATAACGCCCGCGGCTCATACGCACCAGCCGTTCGGAGGCTTGAATCAGCACGTCATCCAGCAGCACTCCCAATACAAAGCGCTGCAAACTGATACGATGCCCGGTGCGGCCATTGGCCACCTCGCTGAGCGTGCCCCACAGCTGGTACTGGGCCTCCAGTTCAGCCTGAGCGGTGTGGGCCGCGGCCAGCTTTTGGTGAATGCCTTTGAGCGTGGTTAGTCTTCCGTCAAGCGTTCGCCACGCCTCTAACTGGGCATTTTCTTCTGCTTGGGCGGCCGCGGTAAGCGCGGTGAGCGTCGGCAGATCCGGCGGCGTTTGCTCGGCAAGCTGAGTTTGGTAATTCTGCAGCGCTCCTTCCAGTTCAGCCAGGCGGCGTTGATAGGCTTCCACCTGTTGGGTAAGCGCCTGCCGCTGGGCATCCTCTAACTGGGCCGCCTGAAATGCCGCGTCGTCCTCAAAAGGACTTTGCTGCAGCGCTGCTTGCCACTCTGTTTGGGCCTGATTAAGCGCCTGCTCGCTGCGCGCGACCCGCTCACTGGCGCCACGTAACTGCTCTTCCCCTCGCGCCTGCTGGGTTTGGCTGTTTGACAGCGACTGCTGGGCACCCTCCCAGGCTTTTTCGAACTGCTCAATCTGGCGCTCCAACTCAGTAAGCGTTCGCTGCATCGCCTCTGGATCGCGAGCCTCTTCCGGCAGCGATTGGCTTAACTGGTCGCGCTGGCTCTCCCAGCGCAACGTATCTTCTTTGGCCTTTTCAACCGCGGGTCGCTGGGCTTTGAGCTGTTTATCTAGCACGCCCCACTCGCGGCGCAGCCCATCACGGGCGTCGGTTTGTTGGCGAATCTCTCGCTCAACGTTCTCCCGCTGCGCGACCTGGCGACGCCACTCATCGCAAGCGTTCTGTAGCGCCATTAACGGTTGGCTGGCCCACTCGCCCAACTGTTGATTAAGCCGCTGAACCTGCTCTGCGTTGTAGCTAAGCTGCTGTGTTAGCTGCTGGTGCTGCCGCTCTGCTGCTTGTAGCGTTTGGCGGGCCTGATCCTGGAGTGAGCGGGCTTGCTCAACCTGCGCCTGGGTAACCACGTCGGCACGGCTAACCGCTGGCGCTGGGTGGTCAGTGCTACCGCATACCGGGCACGGGGCATTAACTTCAAGGCTTAGCGCTAATAGAGCGGCCTGCCCATGGTGCCAGTGCATCTCCTGCTCAATCGCATGGCGCTCTGCTTGCGCCACGTCGCTTTGCTGGCGGTTGAGCGCTGCCGTTGCCTGCTGCTGATGAGAGGTTAGCTCACGCCCCTGGCGGCTAAGATCATCCAACTCTGTACGCTGAACCAGCAGGCTCTCATGGCGACTAAGCTCGGCGGGGGCGCTGGCCAGATGCTGCAGCTCTACCTGGAAGCGTTCGAGAGCCACGCCTATCGCTTCGCCCTGCTGGCGGATGGTGTCTAGCTGTGCCTCATCGTGCTTGAGGGCACCATCGGCTTGTTGCCAGGAGGATTGCGCCGTTTGAAAACGCGCTTGCAGCTCGCTTAACTGCTGCCCCTTATGGATAAACTCAGCCAACTGGCGATGCCGCTCGCGAAGCGCTGGAAGCTCCACCTGACGCTCGCGGGCTTTCTCATAAGCGTGGCGTGCTTTTTCAGCGTCAGCGCGCTGGGCAATTAACGCGGTTTCCGCTTGGCACTGCTCGACTTGGGCGGTGGTGAGCACCTGCTGCGCTTGGGCGAAAGCAGTGCTCTGCGGTCGCAGCGCCTGGGCTTGATTACTTTGCGCGATGCGCTGCTGAATGCTCTCAATTTGCCCATGCTGTTCAAGATGGCGAACCTTATCCGCCGCCAAAGCGTCACGGGCCGCAAATTGACGCTGTAGCGCCTGCGCGTCATCGCGCTGTTTTTCGGCGTCACGACGCTGCTGCTGGGCGCTGTCAAAGCGTTGCCGTGCTTCCCCGACTTGCGGTGTCAGCGCCGTTAACTCGTCACCCAGTGCGGCTTCGCTTGCAAGCTCGCCACCGGCGAGAATGCCGCTAATATGCTGACGATGGTCATTCACCGCCCGCTCGATTTGATTGGCCTGGGTACGCAGGCGCTCTTCAATACGCTGAAAAATTTGAGTTTGAAACAGCTGGGAAAAAATTACTTCGCGCTCTTTGGAGCCTGCCAGCAGCAGTTCGCGGAACTTGCCCTGGGGTAGCACCATCACCTGGCGAAACTGGTTGGCATCCAGACCGATCAGGGTTTGCAGCTCCGCGGTGGCATCGTTAACTTTGCGCGCCACCAGGCAGGTTTCCGTCTCGCCATCAGCCTTTAATCGCCATAGCTGGGCTTCAGCGTTATGGGTGGTCGTCCCTTCGCCGCGCGCCTTCGGGCGCTCCTGCTGGGGTACGCGGCGAACTCGGTAGTCAACACCACGCAGGCGGAAATCGAGCGTCACTTCCGTTAGCAGAGAAGTATCAGACTGGTCGCAGCGCATCTGCGTGGGATCGCGTTCATTGCCGGTGGTTTGGCCATATAGCGCAAAGCAAATGGCGTCTAAAATAGAACTTTTACCAGCGCCGGTGGGGCCATTGATTAAAAACAGCGGGCTTTTGCCTAGCGCGGTAAAGTCGATGGTTTGAGTGCCCGCAAAGGGGCCAAATGCCTGCATGGTGAGGGTTAACGGCGTCATCCTTGAGCCTCATCGCGCTGCAGCTGAGTAATTAACTCTGCCATGGCGCTTGCTTGTTCTTCGCTCATGGCCTCCCCACTGGTTTGATTAAAGAAGTCGCTAAACATATCCAGGGCATCAAAGCGTAGCCGCTCGCGGTCAAGCTGTTGAGTGCCACGTGCCTCCAGCATGCCGGGCTTTTCCAGGTGCAGCACGTTAGGGTAGACATCACGCAGCTTACCCATAGGATCGAGTATCGCGTGGCGGTCGGTTAAGCGTACTAGCAGGTAGTCGTCGACACTGGAGTCACTGCGCCCCTGGGTAATCAGCGCGTCAATCTCGCCTTCTAACACGCGCACTTCTCGGCTGGGTATTAGCGGGATCTGTTCGATCCGGGTGACGCCGGACGCATCGATATCCACCAGCGTGACGCTTTTACGCTGGCTGGCTTCGGAAAAGCTGTATTTGAGCAGTGAGCCGCTGTAGCGAATATGCTCGCCACCGCGGTACTGCGGGCCGTGAAGATGGCCAAGCGCTACGTAATCAAAGCCTTCCATAGGTTCCCAGGCGACGCTTTCGGCACCGCCCAGGGTGAGTGGGCGTTCAGAATCGGAGGCGCTGCCGCCATCCACGAAGCAGTGGCTCATCAATACACAGGGGCGTGTGGGGTGGCGCTGCTCACTAATGCGCTCCACCAAATAGCGGTGGGCACCGTCAAAATCGCGCACCTCAACATTAAACTGGCTGCGCACATGCTCAGGGTCGGCGTAGGCAATGCCGAACACATCGACCTCAACGCCCTTAATCGTCAGCGTTACAGGAGTGGCAAAATCGGCTAAATCAGAAAGGATATGCAGCCCGGCCTGGCGCAGGTGACGTGCGCCGAAGCGCAGCCGTTCGGCACCATCGTGGTTGCCAGAGATCATAATCACCGGCAGTTGGCGCTCCTCACAGAGCGCGTGGAGTGTTTTATCCAGCAGCGTTACCGCCGCCGAAGGGGGCACCGAGCGGTCATAGATATCTCCCGCAATCAACACCGCATCAACCGCTTCCCGGTCGACGATCTCAATAAGTTGGTCGAGCACATGGCGCTGATCATCCAGCAACGAAAGGTTGTGGAATAGCCGTCCCAGGTGCCAATCGGCGGTGTGCAGTAGACGCATAACAAGCTCAGCAAAAATAGTGTAGCGGCATGATAACAACCCGATACTCTATCTACCCACAAAACTCCACCTAACCTACCTAAACGACCAACAACTAGCCCCGCTCAATGGCGGGGCTAGTCCTTGTTCAACAAACTCTAGGTTCAACAAGCTCTAGGTTCAACAAGCTCTAGGCTCAACAGTCTCTAGCGACGGAAGGCGTCAGGGTAGCTGGTGAGATCAACCCCCCACATGATGGGCAAGAGGAAATAAACCGCCGCCACAATCAGCAACATAGCTATGATGTTGATCCAGAAGCCGGTGCGCACCATCTCGATAATTTTCAGTTTGCCAGTGGCGAAGATGATTGCGTTGGGCGGGGTACCTACTGGCAGCATAAAAGCACAGTTGGCGGCCATGGCGGCGGGCACCATCAGCACGAAGGGGTGGATATCCAGCGCCAGCGCCAGCGACGCCAACACCGGCAGAATCATGGTGGCCGTGGCGGTATTCGAGGTGATTTCGGTCAAGAACAGCACCATGCCGGTCGCCAGCAGGATCACCAGCAAGAAGTTGGCGCCTTCCAGCACGCTCATTTGCCCACCGATCCACTCCGCCAGGCCGGAAGAACCGAAGCCTGCGGCAATCGCCAAACCACCCCCGAACAGCAGTAGAATGCCCCAGGGTACGTCTGCCGCCACGTCCCAACCCAGCAGGCAGCCACCTTTGTTTTTGGAGGGAATCAAAAACAGCATCAGCGCAGCGACAATCGCGATCATGGTGTCATTGATACCAGGGATATTGATGATCTGGCCCTGCCACAAGAACGAGCGGGTGATCCACATAAAAGCAGCGAACAAAAACACCGCCAGCACCGCTTTCTCTTCGAAGCTGGTGTTACCCAACGCCGCTTTTTCTTTGTTAATGAGCTTTCGGCCACCCGGTAGGTGACTAAAGTTAATGCGGAAAAATACCCGCGTAAGTAGCAGCCAGGCGATAAAAAGCAGCACACACACAATGGGAAAAGCAAACATGAGCCAACCGGCAAAGGAGATCTCGATGCCAAACAGCTCATTCACGATGGCGGCGAGAATGATATTCGGAGGGGTACCAATTAGCGTGCCCAGCCCCCCAATGGTACCGCCGTAGCCGATACCAAAAATCAGCGCTTTGCTGAACTTATCGATTTCGGCGCTATGGTCACCGTCACTTTTCGCCAGCTCTTGGCTAACCTGGTAGACGATAGCGGTACCAATCGGCAGCATCATCATGACCGACGCGGTGTTGGAGACCCACATCGACAAAAAGCCGGTCGCGGTCATAAAACCTAAGACGATGCTATTAATACTGGTACCCAGCACGGCAATAATCGACAGCGCAATACGCTTGTGGAGATCCCATCGCTCCATTGCCAGGGCGATCATAAAACCGCCCAGAAACAGGAAAATAATCGGGTTACCGTAGGCGGCCGTGACGGCACTGCCATCCAACGCGCCGGTAATCGGTAAAAGCACAATGGGCAGCAACGAGGTCGCGGGAATAGGTATAGCTTCGGTGATCCACCATACGGCCACCCACAGAGTGGTGGCGAGCACCATGCGCCCTTCAAAGCTTAAGTCTTCAGGGTGAAAGAACATCACCACAAAAGCGAACAGCAGCGGGCCAAGCAACAGGCCAATCTTCTGCGGCGTAGTGTAGGCAGGCGGCTTAGGTTGAGGGGAAGGATTGCGCTTGGTGTTGGAAGCCGCGGCGTTAGCAGCCCCACCCGTTGGCAGCGCGCACATCAATAAGTTTTTGGCTTGGTAGTGGGAGTGCCATAGCTGGTTCCACACCGTCGACAGGGCAGTTGTATGCATATAGTTAGCGGCCACTTATTTGGTCAGGGTTTTTAAAAAAAAGAAGACAAAGTTAGACTCCCGGCAAAGGAGCCACCCTAAGCAAAACGCCGAGCCTCCTTTGGCGCCCTTTATTAACTGCAATAGGTAATTAGTCCAGTGATTTGCCAACGATTACAACTAAAGTCTAACAACTTTAGTTGTAATTGTTGGCAAACGCTCACCATGACAGAAACGTATGAACAACCTAATTAGCCCTCAAATATAGCCATCTCATCGACTAAACGAATCAGCGTAACGGAGGTAGGTCGTAGCTGATAGAATACCGCCCCTTTCAGGCACGTTAGCGGCCAAGCGCCGCCACGCCACCACCTTTTACTACCTGAGAGTTGCGCAATGATCGCCACCGCCCGCACCGTTTTCCGGCCACTTATACGGCTGGGCCTTATCCCGCAGATTTTAATCGGTATCGTTGCCGGGGTAGTGCTCGCCTTGTTTGCGCCGGGCATTGCAAGCGACGTGGCGCTGCTTGGCCAGTTGTTTATCGCTGCCTTACAAGCGGTAGCCCCCATTTTGGTGTTTGTACTGGTGGCGGCAGCGATTTCAGCTCACCAAAAAGGCCAGCCAACCCACATTCGACCCGTGCTAGTGCTGTACGTAGTGGGTACGCTGATCGCTGCGTTAATCGCCGTGGCGGCCAGCTTTTTATTTCCCACCGAACTCTCATTGAATGCAGGCCAAGTTGACGGCAACCCGCCCGGGGATATTTTTAGCGTTCTGCGTGATCTGCTGTTAAACGCGGTGGCCAACCCGGTTAGCGCGCTGATAGAGGCTAACTTTATCGCTATCCTGGCCTGGGCCATCGGCCTGGGTTTGGCGCTGCGCCAAGCCAGCGACACCACCCGCCAAGCGTTAAGCGACTTATCCGCGGCGGTCACCCGCATTGTCACACTGGTGATTCGTTTGGCGCCGCTGGGTATCTTTGGTTTGGTGGCAGGCACGCTGGCAGAATCTGGCGTTGCGGCGCTACTGAATTATGCCCAATTACTGGGCGTGATTGTGGGCTGCATGCTGTTTGTGGCGCTAGTGAGTAATCCACTGCTGGTCTACTTAACTACGCGGCAAAACCCTTATCCGCTGGTGTTTACGTGCCTGCGCGGCAGCGCGATTACCGCCTTTTTCACCCGCAGCTCGGCAGCGAATATCCCGGTCAACCTGGAACTGTGCCGCCACCTAAAGCTCGACCCTGATACCTACTCGATTTCCATTCCACTGGGCGCGACGATTAATATGTGCGGCGCTGCCATCACTATTACGGTCATCACCCTGGCCACTACGCATACGCTGGGTATTAGCGTTGATTTTCCCACGGCGCTGCTGTTGTGCGTGGTGTCAGCGCTGGCGGCCTGCGGTGTTTCCGGCGTGGCGGGCGGCTCGCTCATGCTGATCCCCATGGCCGCTAACCTGTTCGGCATTCCCACGGAAGTGGCTATGCAGGCGGTGGCGATTGGCTTTGTGATCAGCGTGGTGCAAGACTCCACCGAAACCGCACTTAACTCTTCTACCGATGTGCTGTTCACCGCCGCAGCCTGTCAGGCGCAAGAAAGGGAACGCGCTTAACCGTTCACCTTAGGGAGTGGCCTCTTGTAATAGCCGCTCCCCAGCGCGCTGAGTATCATCGAAGATCATCTCTAGCGCTCCTGCACTAGCGTAGACAGTCGAGATTATGAACAGCCGATATCATTGACAGGCTAGCGTTCTTTATATAGAACGTTCTATATAAAGAACGGCGGGAAACCTGATGGATAAACTCTCACTCAACACGCTGGGTCAGCACCTTCAAACACTTCGCCTTGAGCGAGGCTGGTCGCTTTCGCAATTAGCCAATGAGGCGGGGATCGCCAAATCTAACCTGTGTCGCTTGGAGCAAGGCAACGGCAACCCCACCCTGGATACCATCTGGCGATTGGCGGTGCAGCTCAATGTGCCCTTCGGCACGCTGGTAGCGCCCATCAGCGTGCCACTGGGCGAAGACGGTGTGCAGGTGCGCTTAATTGATCAAGGCAAGGATTCCCCTCAGGTGGACGCCTACTGGATGCGCTGTGCGCCGCATACATTGCGCCATGCTGAAGCTCATACGCCGGGTACCCGCGAATCGCTCACGCTAATTAGCGGTTGGCTAGAAGCGGGGCCTGAAGACGCCACCACGCAGCTCACCCCCGGAAACACCGTCACCTTCCCCGCCGACCAGCCGCACCTTTACCGTACCCAAGCAGCGGAGGCCACTTTGATGATGACGATCACCTACGGTGCAGAAGGCCAAACGCTATGAGCCAGCACACTTCCATCCACTCGACGCTTAAAGGCGTGCGCGAAGCGATTCCACTGCTTGGCGGCTATATTCCAGTCTCGCTCTCGTTTGGCGTGGTGGCGACTCAAGCGGGTTTTGGTATGTGGGAAGCCGCGGCGATCTCGGCGCTGATTTACGCCGGCGCCTCGCAGTTTCTATTTGTTGGCATGGTAGCGGCAGGCTCGCCGCTTTGGCTGGTGGTGGCCATGACGCTGCTGATTAACGTCCGCCATGTGGTTTACGGTCCCAATCTAGCCTCTTGGTTGCCGCGTAGCCGCCACTGGCCCTGGTTAATGCACGGCCTGACCGACCAAGTGTTTGCCCTGGCGCTAACCCGGCTGCCCCAACTGGCCGTGCCCGAGCGATTTGGTTGGTTTGTCGGTGCATCGCTGCTGGCCTGGGCGGTGTGGATAGTGGGCACGGTGGTAGGCGCCACCGCAGGGGAAACATTAACCGCCCGCTGGCCGCTGCTCGGTGAAGTGATGCCCTTCGCGCTGCCCGCGCTGTTTCTGACCATGGTGGCACCGCGCTTTACCGATAAGCGCTGGGCTGTGGCCATGGGCTGCACCATTCTAGCGGCACTCAGTTTAACGTTAGTCGGCTGGAGTAACGTGGCGATCCCCCTCGCGGCTGCTTGCGGTGCGCTGTGCTTCTATACGCTGAAATTCCAAACTAGGAGGTGTGAGCGATGAACACCGAACTTTGGCTAGCGGTAGCGGTTTCTGCCATTGGCACGCTGCTGATGCGGATAGTGCCGTTTTTATGGATGCAGCGCCGACTAAACAGCGCTACCGGCCTTAATAACATGCCCCAGTGGCTGGGCATTCTGGGCCCACTGATGATTGCCGCAGTCCTGGGGGTGTCCATTGTGCCGATTAACCCAAGCGCTATTGCATGGATCGCAACGGCCATCGGCTTATCGGTCACGCTGTTAGTATGGTGGCGACTACGCTCACTGGGCTGGCCAGTGGCGGCCGGAGTCGCGGTGTTTGGAGCAGTACAATTAGGCATGGCGTTATTGTAGGTAACGCTTGGCCCAACCTGTCTCAAACATCTCAGCCGCTACCTTTTCAAAGCGCCGTTTACGCTTGCCAACGGGTAAATATTCAATACCGTAGAAAATTTCGCCCACGGCAATAGCGGTAAACGTGGCACTTAAAAGCTCCCCCGATATTAAGTTAATCTACCCCTACATTGGCTGCCAGACGGTTCAAGCAGAAACTAAAAGGCCTGAGCCCCGTGCAATACAGAGATCAGGCCATAGCCACTAGCTAAGAAAACTAACCGTTCAACGATTGAGGGTGAGTTCTCTCTAGCAGGGCGTTGCAGGTGGCAATAGCCTTACCAGCTATATTTAACGCTGCCAATTACGCTGCGTGACTCGCCGTAATAGCACCAGTATTCACAACTGGCTACGTATTCCTTATCGGTCAAGTTATTGACGTTAACCTGAGCCTGCCAGCCGTCGGCAAACTCATAGCCCACCATGGCATCGACCAGGGTGTAGCTATCCACTTTCGTATTATCAGCGACGCTGGTATCAACAGAGCTGCCCATGTAACGCACGCCACCACCAAGGGTGACGCCATTTAGCGCGCCGCCGGTAAAGGCGTAATCCAACCATGTAGAGGCTTGGTGACGAGGAATTAACGTGGCGCGTTGATCATCTTCCAAACGTGAATCGTTATAAGTGTAAGCCGCGGTGAGCCTGAGGTTATCAGTCACATAGCCCACGCCTTCCAACTCAAAACCTTGAGAAGTGCGCTCACCCTCTTGTACCTGAAAGCCTGCAGGAGAGTTCACCAGCGTATTACTCTCTTGCAGATCAAACACTGCCGCTGTTACATAGCCATCCCAACCAAAAGGAGCGACCTTAACACCGGCTTCCCATTGGCGCCCTTCGCGGGGGTCATAAAGATCACCCTCACTATCAACCCGACCTACAGGGTCAAACGACTCGGTGTAGCTGATGTAAGGGTTAACACCGTTCTCGCCCAGATACATAGCGCCACCTGACCAAGAAACCTGATCATCGTCTGAGCGCTGGGTCGATCCCGCCGTTAGGTTACGATTATCAGTTTCCGCCTGATCATAGCGCACGCCGCCTAGCAGCACCCAGCGGTCATCAATACGTAGCTGATTTTGGGCATACAAACCGGTCTGCTCTTTATCGATTTCTCGCGTTAGCAGATCTTCTTGGGCTATCGGCGTGTAGTTACCGTAGGTTGGATCAAAGATGTCAATCGGATCACCGAATGCATAGTCATCCCCTTCCTGGCCACGCAGGCTTAGGTTCTGATAATCGACACCTAGCAGCAATGTGTTCTCAGTGCGATCACCGTACCAAGTACCCACCATGCGATTATCGACGGTCCAGCTATCAATAGAGCCGTCACGGTACACCAAGCCACGAGAAGCGCGACGATCATCGGCCATCGAGAGTGCATACGTGCTGCGCAGATCTAAATCTAGCTCGCTATAGCGTAAATCTTGTTCAAACGCCCAGGTATCATTAATACTATGTTGAAGCTCATAACCCAGCCCCCACTGAGTGCGTTTATCCTGATCGTAGCCCGGTTCGCTCAAATTGGTTTGTGGATCCACGCGCCCAAAGGGCGTGTTTTGCACGGTGCCGTAAGGCAGTTTAAAGCCGTTGACAGGTACGCCATCATCTTTCTGCACACTGGCTAAAAAGGTAACGGTGGTGTCGTCGCTAAAATCCACCGCCAGACTCGGTGCAAAGTAGTAGCGCTCGTTATCGGTAGCGTTTAAATCGCCATCGCGCTCTTTGTACATACCCACTAAGCGATAGCGTACATCGCCTGACTCACCCAGCGGCCCACTGGTATCAACACCTACTTGACGATGGTTGCGGTTACCTAGCTGTAAATTCACGCTACCTTGAGGTGTTTCTGTAGGCCGCTTACTAACAGAGTTAATCAAACCACCAGGAGGCGCCTCACCGTAAAGAATTGATGAAGGCCCTTTGAATACCTCAACCCGCTCCAAACCATAGGGTTCGGGTAGCCACTGATAAAACCCTTCGCGATAGATGCGCAGACCATCTTGATACGTTGATTGGTCAAACCCACGTACTTTGAACCAGTCGGTGTTGTTATCGCTGCCGTAGTGGCCTGAAAGCACGCCCGCCCGGTAGCGGAACGTTTCATCTAATTGCTGAACGTTGCGGGTATCTAATTCTTCACGGTCAACGCTCGAAACCGGTCGTGGTGTTTCCACCAGCGGCGTATCGACTTTCAGCGCAGTGGCCGTCACGACCACAGTATCGTTGTTAACAGACTCTTCTTGAGCAAGCAAAGTGAGCGGAGCAACACCCAGCATGCCACCCAGTGAGAGAACAAAGGAACAGCGAACCGCTTCAGCCAATGGCGCGACACGGAAAGGCATAGGAGTACGAAGCATGAGGTAGTCTCAACGGGTATGAGGATCGATATCGTTATAGTAAGACGAATGATACGAATTTTTATTCACAATCACAATAACCGCGTTGTAACAAGGCTGGAGGGTGGAACGGAGTGTTTTTGCTCTCTGGTAGGTGCAGTCATCTAGAGCTTATGAACAGCGGATAGGCCAAAGAGACCGCCAAGTAGGCAAACCTGGCCCACGCTATAGGCGACCTTACTCTGTGCTGTTTGCCCTTTGTTACGTACAATAGCGCGCATACAAAACGCCATCACAGGGAAGATCTCCAGATGTACCCGATTTTTGAGGCAACAGCCCCTAGCGTTGATTGGTACATCGAGTGCGTTAATTATAGTATTAAGAGGCAATATGGCTGTATTAAACACAGCCAAAGATATGACTAAATGGCTAATTTAATTAAAGAAAATAGTGCAGATCGTGCCAGGCGTTTTTCAGTAGCGCCCATGATGGATTGGACCACAAGAGACTACAGAGCGTTCGCACGCATCTTAACCAAGCGGGCGTTACTGTATACCGAGATGGTCACGACCGGTGCGATTTTGCACGGGACACCCCGTGAGCGCTTTTTGGGTTATAACGAAGTGGAGCATCCGCTGGCGTTGCAGTTAGGCGGCAGCAATGCCGGTGAGCTGGCTGAGTGCGCAGCGATTGCCGAAACTTGGGGTTATGACGAAGTGAACCTGAATGTGGGTTGCCCAAGCGATCGCGTGCAGAACAATATGATCGGTGCGTGCTTGATGGGTTACCCCGAAAAGGTGGCCGATGCGGTGCAGGCGATGCAGGCCGCAGTATCTATTCCGGTCACGGTGAAGTGCCGCATTGGCATTGATGATCAGGACGAAGACGCCGACCTTGAACGCTTTATCGCTATCGTCGCTGATGCAGGCTGCGAGGTATTTACCGTTCACGCCCGTAAGGCGTGGCTGCAAGGCTTATCACCTAAGCAGAACCGCGATGTGCCGCCGCTTAACTACCCTCGCGTTCATCGCTTAAAGCTAAGCCGCCCTGAACTGCATATCGGTATTAATGGCGGCATCAAAACACTCGCCGGGTGCCAAGAGCAGCTTAATCATGTCGATAGCGTGATGGTAGGTCGTGAGGCGTATCAAAACCCGTGGCTGTTAGCCGAGGTTGATGAGCAGCTGTTTGGCAAGAAAGGTCCTGCGACAAGCCGCTTAGGTGCGGCGAATGCTTTCCGGCCTTATATCCAACAGCGCTTAGATGAAGGCGCGAAGCTGAATCACATTACTCGCCACCTGCTGGGCTTGTTCCAGGGTTGCTCTGGCGGTAGGCGCTTTCGGCGTCATTTGTCAGAACACGCCCATAAAGAAGGCGCAGGGTTGCGCCTATTTGATGACGCGCTTAGCTTGGTGAACGAACCCGAGTGCGTTGTATAAAAAACCCGCTACGCAAGCGTAGCGGGTTCGTTTTCCTAATAACGTAAGCTTACTGACCGTTTTCCCGGCGGTTCGCCATTACGCCCTGTTCGACGCGTTCGCCGATAGTCTGGTCGACGTTTTTCCAGTACTCAAATACCCGCGATAATACCGGCTCTTCAACACCGTCGGAAACGTGACCCACAATGTTGTTTACCAACCGGTCTCGCGCAGCGTCATCCATTACCTTATTGACCAGGTCATTGGCCTGGTTGAAGTCGCCATCGCCTGGGCGCAGCGTGTAGGCGGCGCGAACCAACTCGCCGTCAGTCTGCCATGTCGCATCTTCCGGGTACCTTTCCGGATTGGCGTGAGCGCCCCCTTTGCTATTAGGCGCGTACACCGGGTCGGTGGAGTGGGCAATACGCATCTGACCACCCTGGCTGTAGCTGTTAACCGGGACCTTGGGTGCGTTAACGGGGATATGTTGGTAGTTCACCCCTAAACGCGCGCGGTGCGCATCAGCGTAGGATATCACCCGCGCCAACAGCATTTTATCCGGCGAGAAACCGGTGCCCGGTACGGCATTGCTGGGCTGAAACGCTGCCTGTTCGATTTGGCTGTGGAAATCGACGGGGTTGCGATCCAACGTCATCTTACCGACTTCTTGCAGCGGGTAGTCGGCGTGGGGCCAAACCTTGGTCAAATCGAAGGGGTTGATGTGGTAGGTCTTCGCATCTTCGAACGGCATAATCTGAACTTGCAGTGTCCAGGTGGGATAATCGCCGCGTTTGATGGCGTCAAACAGGTCACGGCGATGGTAGTCGGCATCCGCCCCCGCCATCTTATCGGCCTGTTCCTGGGTCATGCACTTAATGCCCTGATCAGTCTTGAAGTGGTACTTCACCCAAAAGCGCTCGCCTTCAGCGTTCACCCACATATAGGTATGGCTTGAATAGCCGTTCATGTGGCGCCAAGTGGCGGGGATACCACGATCACCCATTAGCCAAGTGACTTGGTGGGCAGATTGCGGAGAAAGCGTCCAGAAGTCCCACTGCATATCGTGATCACGCAAGCCGTTATCCGCTCGACGCTTTTGTGAGTGGATAAAGTGCTGGAATTTGAGCGGATCGCGAACAAAGAACACAGGGGTATTATTACCCACCATGTCGAAGTTGCCCTCTTCGGTGTAGAACTTCAGCGAGAAGCCACGGGGGTCGCGCCAAGTGTCTGGGCTACCCGACTCACCGGCCACCGTCGAGAAACGAGCCAACATCTCGGTTTTTTTACCCGGCTGGAGAAAATCCGCCTTAGTGTATCGGCTGACGTCGTGAGTTACTTGGAAGTGGCCAAAGGCACCGCTCCCTTTTGCATGGGGCTGACGATCCGGAATCATTTCCCGGTTAAAGGCAGCCATCTGCTCCATCAAGTAGTGATCATGTAGAACGATCGGCCCATCGGGGCCTACTGAAAGTGAGTGTTCATCACTGTTGACTGCTATGCCCGCATCCGTTGTGGTGTGCTTAGGTTTATCGCTCGTCATCGCTTTTCCTCCATGTCACGGTAGACGTGGCGCTGGATCGCCACTCGTTCGAGTACGATGAAAGCTTAGCTGTTTGTTTTAGTTCCTATCATTTTTGCAGCCGCTAACAAAGCCCACCACTAGGTATAGTCAAACCGCTGCCAACTTGCCATTTACAGTAGCTAATCCTTAACTATCACAGCGATAGTTGTTAGCTATGAATAACGATTAATAAAACGAATCAGGGGGCGGCACCAAGCTTGAGTTAAAGCTTTCCACGGCTGTTTCAGCTTCATCAATTTCATCAAAGCGGGCAATATGGAACAACGCTTCGCCTTCGTTGGCTAGCGGTAAGCGGCTCATACCAATCACAATGCCATCGGCAACGGCGCGCACTTCGCCCTCGTCATTGCCAAAAGGGTCAGCGACTTTGCCCAGCACTTCGCCTTTGGCAACGCGGGCACCCAGGCGCACCTTGGGGCGCAAAATACCGTCGATAGGCGCGCGCGCCCAGCTTGACCCTTTGGCCAGTTCCGCAGGCGCAGGTGTGCGGCGGCGCTGCTCGCCGGTCAGCATGCCTAAGCGGCGCATCACCCGCAGCACGCCGCGCACCCCTGGGGCAATCGCCCACTCGTCAAAACGCAGCGCTTCGCCTGCTTCATAGGTGAGCACCGGAATCCCACGCGTCTGGGCGTAGTGGCGCAGGCTACCTTCACGCAGTTCCGCATTCAGCACCACCGGCGCACCAAAAGCATCGGCCATACGCTGCGTTTCGCTGCCGGTTTGCAGCTGAGCACGAATTTGCGGCAGGTTGGTGCGATGAATAGCCCCGGTGTGCAGGTCAATAATGTGCGTGGCGTGATCGACAATTTTTTCGCGAAATAGCGCTGCGATGCGCCCGCCTAAAGAGCCCGACCCACTGCCCGGAAAACAGCGATTGAGATCACGCCGATCAGGTAAATAGCGCGTTTGCTGTAAGAAGCCGAACACATTCACCACCGGTACAGCGATCAAGGTGCCGCGGATACTATTGATCGCTTTCGCGCGCAGCACCCGACGGACAATTTCCACCCCATTGATTTCATCACCGTGAATGCCACCACAGACCAACAGCACCGGGCCATCCTTGCGACCGTGAACGACTTCGACAGGAATATGCAGGGGGGTATGGGTATACAAACGCGCTACCGGCACATCAATTTGTAAACGCTGACCGGGCATAATGGTATGTTCGCCCAGCTGAAAAGGAGCTCGCGCCATGCTTTATATCCTGTTTTTTTAATCCGTTATGCTCACGTCATTAGTACGAGGTGGGCCAGTCTCATTGCCTGTTTATACGCTTTCAGTGGCCAAATGACGAATTTGTTAACCCACGTTATGAGGTAGGACATTTATCCATACAGTTTTGAATGTAAATGTGCTTCAGCTTAGGTTAAAATATGACCATACTGTGTCGATTATGAGGTTGCACTTTCATGGCAAGAAAGACCAAAGCTGAAGCCGCCGCTACTCGCGAAGCGCTGCTTGAAGCTGCTGAAGAGGTATTTTTTGCCAAAGGCGTGGCGCGCACCTCTCTAGAGCAAATTGCTCGCCATGCTGGCCTTACCCGCGGCGCCGTTTATTGGCATTTTAAGAATAAAGGCGATCTTTTCATGGCGCTGGTTGAAAAGGTGCGCATGCCGTTTCAGTCGTTGATGGATGAGGTCGACAAAGCTGACCCCGAACTATCACCGCTAGAAGCCATACGCCTAGCCTGCCATGCTGGCTTGGTGCGCATTGAGCAACCGTCTTACCAACGGGTACTGTCGATTTTGTTGCATCGCTGTGAGTTTTTCAGTGATATCAACCCGCTGGAAATGCAGGAAGAGATTGGCAACGAGTGCTTTGAAGAAATGCTCGACGTATTTATCCTTGCTAAGCAGCAGGCGTTGCTGCGCGAAGATTTAAGCCCCCAAGTAGCAGCACGCTTGATGCAATCAATGATGGGTGGAGTATTTCACGACTGGCTACGTAACCCCGAGGCTTTTTCGATTCGCGAACGCGGTGGAGAGCTAATCGATGCCTCTATCCGTATGATGCAGCGCTAAACACCTCATCCAGCTCTCGCTGCAATGCAGCAAGTATGCTAATACTGGCCATATCGTTTTAGCCGTGTGAGCCAACTATGGATGCCTTAGCGTTTATCCGCGTACGCGAATTAGAAGTGGCCGTACGTATTTGGAACCCTACCGCGCCCCGCACCCTTATCGCCTGGCATGGCCTTGCTCGCCACGGTGGCGACTTTAGCGCGCTGGCGCGGGAACTCGGCAGTGAATGGCGGATTATCGCCCCGGACACCCCAGGCCGCGGGTTATCAAGCTGGTCGCTATTCCCTGCCCACGACTACCTTTATAGCCATTACATAACCGTTGCGATCGCGCTGCTCGATCACTTTGAACTTGATTACGTTGATTGGCTGGGCACCTCAATGGGAGGCCTGCTTGGCATGCTGATCGCCGCGGACCCACAGCATAGCGCGCGTATTTCCCGGCTAATTCTTAATGACGTCGGCCCCGAACTGAACACACAGGGCCTGATTGGTCTTTCCAGTTATTTCGGCGTTACCCACCGGTTTTCTACCTTTAGCGAACTCCAGCAAGAGCTCAACCAGCACTACGCCAGCTTCGGTATTACCGCTGAAGCGGCACGCCGCGAGCTCGCACTCAACAGTGCCCGTCGGTTGCCGGATGGCAGTTGGACGTACCACTTCGATCCGCGCATCGGTGAACAGTTTGTGCATGATACGCCCCGAGACATGTGGGCCGACTGGGCGAATATTCGCTGCCCAGTGATGGTCATTCGCGGGGAAGAATCAACGCTATTAGACCCGGAAACTCTACCAAAGATGGCCGAGGCACAGCCTAAGCTGGTAACGCTTAGCGTGCCTAACTGCGGTCACGCCCCCATGCTGGATAAACCGGCACAGGTTGATCCCATTCGCCACTTTTTAAACCGTCCCGCGCCTCGCCCAACGCCAAGTAATAAAACGCAAAACGCCACTGGCTGGCAGCTTGCAGTGCAATGGCTGGCGCAGAAGTGGCGTCGGTGGTGGAAGTAGACCGGAATGCTTAAAATTTGTGCCTCCCGGTCACTATCTCCAGCAAAATGGCGTATCAGTGCGAGGCAGAGTAATGGACTGAAGTGCGGTTTTTCTGATTGAGCCGCAGTCTGTTCAAACGTATCCGCGTTTCGAGATACGCCTGTTCAGAGACGCTACGGTAAGCCCCTTCTTCAGGCAAGTACTTCACCAGCACCCGGCGCTCCCCCTGCACAGGCAGGGCATCGCTTTTGCTAAGCAGCTTCACCGTGCTATTGGGCTCATCATCAATCACTGCAAACGCCTGCTCCCCCGCGCCTTGGCGCTCAGTCACTACGACCGTTTGGCCTAGCAGGCAGCGCCGGGTGAAGGGGCGGTAACGGTGCAGCCCACGATGCAACGCCTGACAGAGCATCGCCGCCACGGGTGAGGCAATGACCAACGTGGCCCAGAGCACCACCACCCCCACCGGGATGCGTATCAGGCCGAGCGGCAGCCAGCGCAACACCAGCAGCTCGATCGCTAGGGTGAGTGCCGCAGCAATGGTCAGAATGATCGTTAATGCAAGCGTAGCGGGCACCCCAGCGAAACCTAAAGACACCAGCGTGCTCGCCGTGTGATCTTCTTTGAGGCTATCGCGTTCAAACAACTCTAGAGGGGCTAAGCGGATAATCACTAATAGCCAGTAAAGGGCTAACAGCCCGAGTAGAACCGTAAAGACAATGGTTGGAAATTGCGTAGCAGCGTGCACTAAATGGTTCATGGCGACTCCTCCCCCGGTACTTAGCCGGCGATGTATTGTTACTTCCAGCTTAGCTCATGTTAGCTTTTGGGCGCCAGCACTACCTTGATCTCGATCATCGCAATAAAAAAACGGGTGCCATCCGAAGATGGCACCCGCTTGCTCTCGCCCTTTCACACCGTACAAATCGCTAAGGGCTCATATTAACTGCTCAACGCTGAGCGTTAATGTTGGTCGTGCTCCAGCGCCGGCTGATTGGCGTCATGCTTTTTCCCCTTCATCTTGCGGCCCAACCAGTCAGAGGCTGTCGCAATCATGGCATAGAAGCTGGGAATAAACAGACTACCCAAAGTAGCCACCGAGAACATACCCATCGCCACTGTGGTGCCGATATGGTGGCTACTCACATCGCTGGCACCGGTGGCTAAGGCCAACGGCAAAGTGCCGAAGATAAACGCCAAGGAGGTCATTACAATGGGGCGGAAACGCAGTTCAGCTGCGGTAATCGCCGCTTCACGAATGGATTTCCCCTGTTCCTTACGCTGCAGCTCAGCAAATTCCACAATTAGGATCGCGTTCTTCGCCGCAAGCCCGACCACCACCAGCATGCCTATCTGGACATACACACTGGTATCCAGCCCACGTAGAACTATCCCGCCAATACCGCCGAGGAAAGCAAAGGGCGTTGCCGTCAGTACCGCCAGCGGTAACGACCAGCTTTCATACTGAGCCGCCAAAATCAGGAACACCATCAACAGCCCGAACACAATCGCCAAGGTTGCAGCATTGCCAAGATTGGCTTCCTGATACGCAGTGCCGGTCCAACCCATGCCCCAATTTGAGCCCAATGTCTCTTGAACGACCTCATCCATGGCTTCAATGGCTTGGGCAGAGCTATAGCCAGGTGCAGGATTCCCCTGGAACTGAGCGCCCGCATATACACCAAAACGCGATACCACTGACGCCCCTGTTTGTCGTTCAAGCTCAACAAACTCAGAAAGCGGAATACGATCACCATTACCGCCGCGAACATAAACGCTGCTCACGTCTTCTGGCGTTTTACGGAAATCGTCCTCGTTTTGTAGGTACACCTGGAAGTTACGGTTTTGATAGCTGAAATAGTTCACAAAGCCATTACCGAAGGTGTTTGAGAGAGCCGAGTTAATGTTCTCCAGCGCCACGCCATAACTAAGCGCTTTCTGCTGATCAATGTTCGCGCGGTACGACGGCACATTAACGTTAAAGGTGGTGAACACCTGGTTCAAAGCAGGATGCTGATTAGCCTTCTGCATAATTTGCAGCGACGCTTCATAAAGCTCCCGCGTTGATGCACCATCAAAGGACTGCAAGTAACCAGTAAAGCCGCCCGTCGTCGAAAGCCCCATAATGGGTGGGACGTTAAAGGCCATCGCGGAGCCGCCATCAATACTGGCACCCAGCCCCATAATTTGACCTACGAGTTCACTGGCCGTTAGATCACGCTCCGCCCAAGGATGCATATTGACGAACATAATTCCCCGAGCTGTGTTCACAGCACTTGAAAGAATATCGTACCCCGCCACAGCCGAAGAGTATTCCACACCCGGAATTGCTTCAATCTCAGCACTAAGTTTTTCCATATAACGCTGGGTTCGGTCAAGGGACGCCGCATCGGGCAGCGATACGCTTACCAGCACTATACCCTGGTCAGTCTCGGGTACCAGTGTTGAAGGCGTATTGGCGTATAGCCAATACGAGCCCACCCCGGTGAGTACCGTAAGAGCTAGCGCCAACACCCAAAAACGCACCAAGCCTTTAACTACCCACATATAGGCGGCGGTAATGCCAGCAAACAGTCGGTCAAACAGGCGCAATGGCGTGTTCAAGGCACGCTTAACTTTGGACTGTCCTGCTCCCGCGATTTTATGCTTGATAAAAATTGCCGACAGGGCGGGCGTAAAGGTCAACGCCATTAGCGCCGAAATGGCGACCGAGATGGCTACAGTGATCGCGAACTGCTGGTAAATTTGACCGGTAAAACCGCCCAGAAACGCCACGGGTACAAACACTGCGGCCATAATCAGCGAAGTTGCAATGACCGGGCCGCCAACTTCTTTCATCGCCCGGATGGTGGCATCGCGTACGCTAATATCGTCTTCTTCACTCAGCACGCGCTCGACGTTTTCTACCACCAATATGGCATCGTCGACCACTATCCCTATCGAGAGCACCAGGGCAAACAGCGTCAATAGGTTTATCGAAAAGCCTAATAGATAGAAACCCGCAAAGGTACCCACTACTGCGACCGGTACCACCGACATGGCAATCACGGTGAAGCGCCAGTTCTGTAGGAAAATAAACAGAATGACGATAACGATCAGAAAGGCTTCAATAAAGGTATGTAGAACCGTCTCAACCGATGCATCTATAAACAGCGTAGTATCGTAAGGTGCCACATATTCAAGTCCGGGCGGAAACCTTCCAGCCAGCTCGTCCATGGCGGCTCGCACGCCCTCAGCCGTTGCCAGCGCGTTGGCACCGGGCTGCTGGTTAATAATAATCGGCGTCATGGTGGAGCCGTTCAAACGTGCGTCAACGCCGTAGAAAGAGGCCCCAAGCTCAACCCGCGCTACATCTTCCAAACGCAATGAGGAGCCGTCGTTATTAGTGCGTAGATAAATATTACGGAAATCGTCGACGTCATTAAGTCGACCGCCTGCGGTAATTGTATAGGTGTACGCGCGCGGCTCACTTTGCGGCGTTGAGGCTAGACTACCGGCCGGGATCTCAGTGTTTTGCGCCCTAATCGCGCTGGCCACTTCACTGGGCGTCAGGTCGTACTGGGCCAACTTATCTGGATCCATCCAGACTCGCATGGCGAACTCGCCACCACCCAACACTTCGGCGTTACCCACCCCCGGTACCTGACGCAGTTCGTCAAGCACGTTCAGGGTGGCGTAGTTCTGCATATAGATGTTGTCGTAGTCGCCATCCGGCGAGGTCAACGCTATAAACATCAAAATAGAGTCGGAGCGCAGCTCAACGGTGACGCCTTGGGACTGCACCGCTTCAGGTAGCTGAGAGAGCGCCCCCTGAACACGGTTATTGACGTTAATGGTATTAATATCGCCGTCGGTGCCGATATTAAACGCTACGCTCAGGCTCATGGTGCCGTTATCAGCGCTGTTTGAGGTCATGTAAAGCATGTCCTCAACGCCGTTAATGGCTTCTGCGATGGGGGCTGCCACCGTTTGCGCCACGGTTTCCGCATCCGCACCGGGGAACTGCGCCTGGACCGAGACCGTGGGCGGCACCACGCTGGGGTACTGCTCAATAGGCAGAATGCGCATCGACATCACGCCCACCAGCGTCACGATAATCGCCAGCACTGTGGCAAATATCGGGCGGCTGATGAAGAAGTTAGAGAAGTTCATTATTGCGCACCCTCTTCCCCTTCAGCGGGCTGACCATCGGCTGCCCCCTCTTCCATTTCTTGCGCCGCTTCTGCCTGCTCTTGCGCTTCTTCTTGCTCGGCCTCTTCGACCACCGCCTCCGCATCACCACTAAACGGCTGGGGGTCAATCGCCATACCCGGCTCCAAACCTGCCGGATCACCGACAATCACACGATCGCCTGGCTCAATGCCTTCACGAATCAACTGCCAAGGGCCAGCGACTTCGCCCAATGAAACAGTTCTTTCGCGGGCTTTGTTATCTTCATCCAGGACAAACACTTGCGGGCCCATCAATCCTTGCGTCACCGCGATCTCTGGCACTGCCATGACATCAAAACGTTTCAGGCCCTCAATACGCACACGAACAAATTGACCGGGCAGTATGCTTGCGTCGGGATTTTCAAAGGTGGCTGACGCTTGCACGGTGCTGGTGCCGCTATCGACCCGCGAACCCAGGAAGTCTAAATGCCCTTCCAGTTCTGAATCGCTGCCGCCACTGACGCCAGGGATGCTCAACCGCGCACGAATATCCGAGGTATCACCGCTGTCACTCAACTGGCGACGCAGTTCAAAAGCATCACGCTGGGGCAGCTGGAAACGCACTTCCAGCGGATCCAGCGGGGTGATCGTCGCTAATTCTGTACCGGAGGTAACCAGATTGCCCACGTTAATTTGGCTCAACCCAATCATGCCCGATACGGGGGCAGTCACCTGGGAGTAGCCTAGATCCAGGTTAGCGCTGGAGAGTGCCGCTTCTGCCTGTGCTACGTTGGCCTGAGCGACGCGTTGGTCTGCCAACGCCTGGTCATACTGTTGACGGCTCACCGAGTTTTGGCTGAGTAGCTGCTCAAAACGCTGGGCATCACGCTGGGCCCGGGAAAGCTCGGCACGGGCGCTCTGTAGATCCGCGTCACGCTGGTTAACCGTTGCCTGGTAAAGGTCTGGCTCGATGGTGTAGAGGAGATCACCCTCCTCGACTAGCTGACCGGGTTCGAAGTGGCGCTCCTCAAGAAAACCATTTACACGGGCAACCAAGGTGACCTCATCATCACTGCGCAGCAGCGAGGGGTACGACTTATCCAGCGGTATATCCTGACGCGCCATTTCAGCCACTTCGACCTTATGGGGCGGAGCTTCTTGACCGCCACCCTGCTGGGGCGCCTCGGCTTGCTCCTGACCACAGGCTGAAAGTGCCAACGCAGCTACCAGCGTCACCAGACTCGCTCGGCGTGAGTGAATCATCTTCTTCATACGTTGAATTCCCATATATCTTTTTTAAGGTGACCGATAGCACGCGCGCACCTGGAGCACTCCCAATCGACAAGCAATTAAGCGCCGGGCTGGGGCGGCGCACCGATGTTGAGCGCGGGTTCATAGCGGTCGTTGCCGCCGCTTTCGGGCAAGGTAAAGTTCACCTCATCGCCGGTTAGCCACGCATTGACTTCCTCAATGGCGTCTACATCCAGGCGTCCGGCCTGCTGGCGCAGCGAGAGCAGGTTCACCACATAGTCGTAGCGAGCCTCGGCGTAATTAGCGATGGCGTTATACAAATTCTGCTCAGCGTTCAAAACATCCACAATATTCCGGGTGCCGACCTCGTAACCGGCGCGGGTAGCTTCCAACGCACTTCGGTTAGAAACGATGGCCTGCTCCCGAGCCTCGACGGTTTCAACGTCGTTACTGACTTGGGTATACAGCGAGCGTACCTGCTGGATCGACGAGCGACGCTGAGACTCGAAATCGTACTGGCTACTCTCCAGTTGATAGGTTCCCTGGCGAATGCTGGCGCTGGTACTACCACCGGTGTAAATCGGTAAATTAGCGCTTATACCCACCTGGCTAGAAGAATCATTCCCGGTGGTATTATCAATATCGCTGTCGCCAAATTGATAGTTACCAAAGGCTTGCAGAGTCGGCAAACGACCCGCGCGGGCAATGTCTACGCCGCTACGGGAAACCTCAATGGCCGCCTGTTGGGCCAATACTTGCGGATTAAGCTCAAGGGCTTGCTCTACCCAGTAGTCGCGGCTGCTGGGCTCAGGCAGTGCAATCGGCATGCTGTCACCCAGCGCTTCGATGCTGGCATAGCGCTGCCCGGTCAACTGCTCTAGTGCCTCAAAAGCCACCTGTAGATTGCTCTCAGCGGCAATCCGGTCAGCACGTGACTGATCAAAGGTGGCGCGAGCCTCTTCGACTTCAGTAATCGCAATCAAACCAACCTCAAACTGCTCGCCTGCTTGCTCAAGCTGACGGCCGATGGCACGTTCTTGAGCAAGACGCGCCTCTAGGACCTCGTAAGCACGCAAAATGTCGAAATAGGCGCTAGCCACATCAATTAACAGCTGCTGTTCGGTCGCCGCTAGCAAATAGACCTGCTGGTCGATCTGTCGGTCGGCCTGGGTAACTTCCCGGCGGGTCACTTCATTATAAAGCGCCTGGGTGGCTTCAAGAGAGAGCGATACCGTGTTGTAACGGTCATCACCGGCACTCACATTACCTGCGCCAGTACCTGCTCCCGCTTGGGATGAACCCTGACTTTCATACTGCTCGTTATGCGTCACACTGCCCGACGCATTGATTTGGGGAAGCAGCCCACCTCGTGCAACATCTCGACCTGCTTCAACGCCCAAATATTCGGAACGTGCCGAGGCAAGCTCAGCGTTATTGTCTAACGCATCACGGGTAATCGTGATGAGATCGGCAGCTTGAGCAGGCAATACAAAAGAAGCGGTAAATACCGCTAACAGTAGGGGTCGTAAAGGGGCATTGACTGCCCAGTGTGCCAGTCGCATGGGATTGCCTCTAGGTATCAGCGTCAGGTTGGCGAACGCACTCAATCAATCAGCGCACTTATTCAATCAAAGCACGGTGTCACTCAAAGTACGGTGCCACTCAGAAAGATGAGCATTATAGTTACATTCATGTATGTATGCTAGCCTTGAACAATCTAAAAATGTGTGTACAGCCTATTGTCAAGTCGCTTCCAGCTTACCTTAGTCCAAAGCATGATGGCTTGGCGATTAATGCGGCGCTCTTTTACGAAATTGCCGAGTGTCGATGCCCCATTTATTTAGCCGAGAAGCCAACGTCGTAGGCTTAATGCCAAGCAGCTCCGCCGCGCCCCCCGCCCCCGAGACCTTTCCCCCCGCCTGTTCCAGAGCGGCAATCGTGCTTTCACGCTGGCGCTGGCTCAACGCATGCTCGGTGAGCAGCGTTGCTTCACTTTGCTCCACGCTGGCGTGAACCGGCGCAGGCACCGGGTTAGCAGAGCCTATTGAACGCGGCGAGTCCCCTAACAGCAGGTCATCAAACATCAAGCGCCTATCCTGGGTCACGATAACTTGGCGCTCAATAATGTTCTCCAGTTCACGAATATTGCCTGGCCAGGGGTAGTGCTGAAGAATCTCCAGCTGGGCGGGGGGAATGCGCACCCCTGGCTTATTAAACTTCAGGCAGGCGCGCTGTAAAAAGTGTCGCGCCAACAGCGGCACATCCTCAATTCGCTTACGCAGCGGCACCGAATCGATTGGAAACACATTGAGACGGAAATAGAGATCTTCGCGAAAATGGCCCGCGTCAATCATCTCGCGCAGCTCACGGTTAGTGGCGGCGATCACACGAACGTCGACCTTCCGAGTACGGTTATCGCCCACCCGCTCAAACTGCTGATCCTGCAACACCCGCAGCAGCTTGCTCTGAAGCTCCAGAGGTATTTCACCAACCTCATCCAAAAACAGCGTGCCACCGTGGGCCAGTTCAAAGCGCCCGGTGCGATCTTGAACAGCACCGGTAAACGCACCTTTAACATGGCCAAAAAACTCGCTTTCAAATAAGTCCCGTGGAATAGCCGCACAGTTCACCCGGATCAGCGGCCGGTCGCTACGCGTACTGCCAGCATGAATGGCGCGGGCAATCAGCTCTTTACCGGTGCCCGACTCGCCGCTGATCAGCACGTTGGCGCTGGTGGGAGCGACCAGTTCAATCTGCTGGATTAACTTTGCCACCGCCGGGCTGTTGCCGACAATATCACGGTGGTTAAGCTCCGCTTTTATCTCTTCTTGAAGGTACTCATTTTCCAATTCCAAACGCTGCTTGAGTGACTCCACTTCAGCAAGAGCATCGCGCAGTTGCTGCTCAGCGCGCTTGCGCTCGCGAATATCGCGAAACAGCACCACCGCCCCGACCAACCTGCCCATTTCGAAAATCGGCGTACTGGTGTATTCAACCGGAATCGCTTCGCTATTTTTATGCCAGAACACTTCGTTATCGACGTGATGTACTTGGCCGTCGCTAAACGAGGCATGGATCGGGCACTGCTGTACCGGAAAGTGGCTGCCATCGGCGTGGGTGTGATGGAACATCAAGTGAGCGTCGTGGCCCACCATATCCTCGGTGCTCCAGCCTAAAATGCGCTCGGCAGCAGGATTCACAAAGGTGGTTTTGCCTTCGGCATCCAGGCCGTAAATGCCCTCCCCCGCTGCGCCAAGAATAAGCTGGTTCTGCTTCTCAATCCGCTCAAACACCTGCTCGACCCGCTGCCAGCCCACCTCCCCCTGGCGGTGCTGGCGGCCTAGCTCCGCTTTTGCCCGCCGCTGTTCGGCTTTATTGCGATCAATCAACGTCAATAAAAGCTGCGAAGAGTCTTCAATATGTTGAGCATATACCTCGACCCGATACGGCTGGCGCAGCATGTCGAGCATCACCAAGTCATCTGACCAGGCCGCTTTCTGTGCCAACGCCTCACCGGTGAAGTTCACCCATAGCGGCAGTGAAGCGCTCAAGCGATGGCTAAAGGGAGCCCTCAGCGGTAGTGCTTCATCAATATTGAGCATCTCGCAGGCGGCAGGGTTTGCGTCGAGTAGTTGGTCGGCAAAAGGGTCGACCACGAGCATCGCAAGGGGGGAGATGCGGCCCATTAGTGCGGCGGTGTGAAGGCTTGCTGGCTCATCCATTGGCGTTAGGCTCGAGTTAGTTGTCCCTTAACCATTCAATTCCCGCGCCATTCACGACATTTCGTCAATAAAACAACGGAATATCGTGAATTACGATTTTTCGTAACACACAAAACGCTCCAAAAAGACTCGTGAAATAAAAAATAAATATATTAAAAACAGATATTTATAAAAAATACGCGCGAGTTGGCACACAAATAGCAACGGTAGTGAGGATAGTGCGATAGCGCCACACGCCTAATCTCTTTTGCACCAGGACGGCGCAGCCATCGGTTTTATTGCTTCTATTTTATTGCTCCTACCAGGAAACACTAAAACTTTTGGGTTAGGTGTTAATTAACCGAAATGACACAGGAGACATACTTATGTCTTATTTAATGCCCAGTGAATTTGTCACCAAGTTGGTGGATCAGGGTGAGTCAAAAGTCTATATGGGCACCCGGGATACGCTTATCCGTTCCTTTATGGCAGGGGCGACCCTAGCGTTGGCAGTTATTTTTGCCATTACTATAGCGACACAAACAGGCAACTTTTTGATCGGGGCGCTGCTTTTTCCTGTCGGCTTTGTGATGCTTTATCTGATGGGTTATGACCTGCTCACAGGTGTTTTCACGCTGGTGCCCCTTGCATGGCTCGACAAGCGGCCTGGCGTCACACTACCTCGAATGCTCAAGTGCTGGGCGCTGGTGGGGCTCGGCAATCTTGGGGGCGCCCTGTTTATCGCCACCTTTGGCTACCTGAATTTCACTATGGGCGGAACCGAGGAGATCAACGCTGTCGGCCAAACGATGATGACTGTGGGTGAAAGTCGCACGGTGGGTTACCAGGACGCGGGACTTGCCGGTTGGATTGTGCTCTTCATGAGAGGCATGTTCTGCAACTGGATGGTCTCAATGGGCGTGGTAGGTGCTGCTATCTCCACAACGGTTTCTGGCAAAATCATGGCCATGTGGATGCCGATTATTGTCTTCTTCTATCTCGGTTTTGAGCACTCCGTGGTCAACATGTTCTTGTTCCCGATTGGCCTCATGATGGGCGCTGACTTCACCCTGTATCAATACATTATGTGGAACGAGATCCCCACGGTGCTGGGTAACCTGGTTGGCGGTCTGACACTGGTTGGTTTGGTGCTCTACACCACCCACGTCCGCACTCAAGCCAAAAAAGTCTTTTCTTGATTACTGCCTATTAGCCAAAAAAGGGCCTCAAACGCCCTCCACTCCAAAGGAGAACCATCATGGATAAGCTCGAAATGCGTCACACTCTGCTCGCCGCCAAAGCGCGTAAAAAGATGAGCTGGGACGATATTGGCAACGCGGTGGGTATGTCGCCGGTGTGGGTCGCTTCCGCCTGTTACGGCATGAACAGCGCCAGCCAAGCGATTGCCGATAAGCTTTGTGACTCCCTCGGCGTGGACAGCGATGTCGCCGAAGCTTTAGTGGCTTTCCCCACCAAAGCCTGGGACGAAGCGATCCCCCAAGACCCCTTCATCTACCGCCTGTATGAAGTCGTTGGCGTTTACGGGGAGACCCTGAAAGACGTGGTGCAGGAGAAATTTGGCGACGGCATTATGAGCGCCATCGACTTCACCATGGAAGTCGACAAAATCGAAGACCCCAAAGGTGACCGGGTACTATTAACTTTGAATGGTAAGTTTTTGCCCTATAAATCTTGGTAAAACGTAAGTCCTGGCAAGTCAGGCGAAAGACTCGAGCCTCGCCACGCTGCGCTCAACCGCCGAACGATAACCGGCACCGAACAGCAGCAGGTGATTCAGCAGCGGGTAAAGCTGAAACAGCGCTTCACGCCTCGGCCAATCGGTCGGGGCGTCGCCATTCCAGTAAGCATCAAAAAACGCCTCCCCCGGCGAGCCAAATAGCGTTAGCATTGCCAAATCTACTTCCGGGTAGTGACGGTACACCGCGGGGTCGATAACCGCGGGCCCCTTTGTCGTGAAGAGCACATTCCCCGACCATAGGTCACCATGGAGCAAGCTGGGCGGCGCATCCGGCAGCCAACTCTCCAAATCGTGAGCCAAACGCTCGATACGCCTCCGCAACTCGCCGTCCAATAGCCCACGCTGGTGACACGCCTCACACAGGGGTAATAAACGCCGCTCGCGCTGGAAGGCCCGCCCGTCACTAAGCGCTGCATTAGGCTGGGGCGTGCGCCCACAGGCATTATCCTGATGCCAGCCGTGGGCGTCGCCAATCACACCGTGCAGCCCGCGCAGCCCTTCACCTAGCGCGGCTTCGCTCTGCGGCCCACCTGGCACGGTATCCAGCGACTCAATGACTAGCCAGCCCGCTGACAAACCTAACACTTCAGGCACCACCAACTGCGCAGAGGCGCTGCGCAGGGCACGTAGCCCTTCGGCTTCACCGCGCAGTTGTGTCGCGTCGTCGTGTTTAATCACCACCTGCCCCTGGCGCGTCTCCAGGCGGTATACGGCAGCGATATCCCCCCCACTTAGCGACTGCAAGTCTCCAGTAGGGGTTAACGCGATGGACTCTAACAGCTGGCTTAGGGTGGCATCCATGTCACTCTCCCACGTTGCTCAAATTTAGCTCGATCGACTGACTTAAGGCTTAGCCTAGCCGTTTATCGATCAGGCTCTCTAGCTCAAGCTGATCATCGTGGAAGCGGCGGATGCCTTCGGCCAGCTTGTCATTAGCCATGGCGTCTTGATTGTGGCCCCAGCGGAAGGCCGATTCACTTAACGGTTCAGTCGGTTTGCCGCGACCTTCGCCAGATTGAATCTGCGCATTGACGCTGCCTTCTGTTGCTTCCAGCTCCTCCAGCAACGCCGGCGAAATCGTCAGCCGTGGGCAGCCAGCCAAGGCCAGTACTTGGCCGGTAGTGCGGAAGCTCGCGCCCATTACCACGGTGTCGTAGCCACCTTGGTTGGCACGCTGGCAAACGCCTTGAACAAACTGAACGCCCGGGTCGTTTTCTGGCGTGTAGTCGTTGCCGGTCGCTTTTTTGTACCAATCGGTCACGCGCCCCACGAAGGGCGAGATCAGAAACACTCCAGCATCAAAGCAGGCCTGGGCCTGGGCTTCGCTGAACAGCAGCGTCAGGTTGCACTGAATACCCTCACGCTCAAGCACCTCGGCGGCACGAATGCCTTCCCAGGTAGAGGCCAGCTTGATCAACACGCGGTCACGAGACACCCCGCGGGCATCATACAGCTCGATTAACTCGTGGGCCTTGGCTATGCTGGCCTGGGTATCAAACGACAACCGCGCAGCCACTTCGGTGGAAACACGCCCCGGAACAACGGCAGAAATCTCGCTGCCCATGGCCACCGCTAAGCGGTCAACGGCATATTTGACCTGCTCTTCACGGCTGCCGCCGGAGGCTTTTACACTGCTGAGTTCTTCGTCAATCAGCGCTTGGTAACCGGACAGGCTAAACGCCTTAAGCAGCAACGAGGGATTGGTGGTGGCATCCTGAGGCTGATACCGACGAATAGCGTCCAGATCACCGGTGTCGGCGACGACAAGCGAATGTTGCTTTAACTGCTGCAGCTGACTGGTCATAACATCTCCTTAATATCCGTCTAATTCTTAATAATCACTTCACGCCGCCATGGCGTTGTTCAAGTGCTGCGCAATAACGCGCATAAATCGGTTGGTAGGCGGCCACCCGTTCTGGATGGGGGTCGGCCAGCGACTGCGTATCCAGATGGACTAATTTTTCGCACAGCGCTTCCAGGGTGACCCCCTCTGAACGCTGGTCGCACCAGGCCGCCTGTATCGCCGCGCCCAGGGCGGCCGCGTCGGTAATCTCGGGGCAAATCACCTGGGTGTCGATAATATCCGCGACCATCTGCCGCCATACGGGGCTGTTAGCGCCGCCACCGATCAGGCGAATCTGGCTGGCCCCGGCGGTTAAATCACCCAGCAATTCCAGCCCGTAGCGTAGCCCGAAAGTGGCCCCCTCCACCACCGCCCGGCACATATTAGCCTGGGTGGTATTAAGACTGGTCAGACCCAAGAAGTCCGCTGAGGCATCCGGCAGCATAGGCACCCGTTCGCCGTTGAAAAATGGCAGTACGGTAACGCCCTCGGCGCCGATTGGCGCGTTGGCCACTTTCTCGCTAAAGGCCGCCAAGTCCAAACCAAACAGCTCGCGCACCCGAGTTGTGGCGGAAGTGACATTCATGGTGCAAATCAGCGGCAGCCAGCCGCCGGTGCTGGAGCAGAAGTTGGCGACCATGGCGCTATCGCACTCCACGGGGGTCGCTGAGTAGGCGCAAACGGTGCCGGAGGTGCCCAAACTCAGCGTGATCAGCCCTGGGGTAATATTGCCGGTGCCAATAGCGCCGAGCATATTGTCGCCGCCGCCGGAGGAGACAACCACCTGATCAGTCAGCCCCAACTCGCGGGCCACGGCTGAACGCACGATGCCTACTGGCTCATGGGCTTCCAGCACCCGGGGAAGAACCCGAGTGGGGTCTAATTCAGGGGCAATTTCAGCAAATACGTCTAGCTGCCAGCAGCGCTTGCGGGTATCGAAGTAGCCGGTGCCTGAAGCGTCGCCCGCTTCGGTGACGCGTTCACCGGTGAGCCAGAAATTGAGGTAGTCGTGAGGCAGTAGCAGGCTCTCGATACGCTGATAGGCGTCCGGCTGCTGCTCGCGCAGCCAGGCGACTTTGGAGGCGGTATAGCCGGTTTGCAGTACCAGCCCCAGCTTCTCCAGGCAGCCCGCTTCGCCGCCCAAGCGGGCGACTAAAGCGGTGTTATGGGCACTGGTTTCGGTGTCGCACCAAAGCTTGGCAGGGTAGACCGGCACGCCCTCTGCATCGAGAGCCACCATACCGTGCTGCTGGCCGGAAACGCCGATACCCCGCACTTGGCTAGCCGGGACTCCGGCTTTGTCGAGTGCGGCAAAAAACGCCGCTTTCAAGGCCGCCAGCCATTCAGCAGGCGCCTGCTCGCGACGGCCATTCTCGCCTTCATCCAGGTGATGAGCACGGCTTGCTTCCGCAAGAATTTTGCCCTGCTCAACGTCTACCACCACTACCTTGGTACTCTGGGTACCGCAATCTACCCCGATATACATCACAATGTTCCTTTGGACGACGCCAGACCCTCTAGCGTAGCGCGTGCGCCGCGTTCGTGCAGTGAACTTAGAGCAGCTAAATAGGCTTCTACAAAACGAGTGCTGTCGATTAAGTCGCCAAACAGCTCGCGATTTTCGATAAAGGCCGTGGGTCGAGCGCGGTTCTCAGCGGCAATCATCATCAGCGGGGCCTTCAAGCGGTCAACGATGTCAATCGGCTCGCCCTGCTCATCTACCCCTTCAGCATAGCGTGCCCAGCTGGCCACCACAGCGGCGCTGCGCTCTATCTCGCCACCTTGCGCCAACTGCTGCCGAATCACCGGCACTAGCCACTTAGGAATGCGGTCAGAGCTCTCGGCGCAGAGGCGTGCCAAGGTATCTTTGATTTGCGGGTTGGCGAAGCGCTCAATCAGCGTTAAGCGGTAGGTTTCCAAATCAACCCCCGGCACTGGAGCCAAGGTCGGCGTGCCCTCTTCGCGCATATAACCCAGTAAAAAATCAACGAATAGCGGATCTTGGCACACCTCATGGGCATAGCGATAACCGGCCAGATAGCCAAAATAGGTCAACGCCTGGTGGCTGGCGTTGAGCAGACGCAGCTTCATCAGTTCGTAGGGTTCCACATCCTCGACGACTTGGACACCCACTTTATCAAACGCCGGGCGGCCAAGGGGAAAGTGATCCTCCAATACCCACTGGGTGAAGGGCTCACAGACCACCGGCCAGGCATCTTCAACGCCAAAGCGCTGGGTCAGATCATCAATATCCGTGGTCGACGTTACCGGGGTAATACGATCCACCATAGCGTTGGGGAAGGCCACCTCTGCTTCCAGCCAGGCGCCTAGCTCCGCATCCCGCGCCTGGGCATAGGCGCCGAACATGCGTTTGGCCACGTCACCATTACCTTGAATATTATCACAGGACATTACGGTGAACGGTGCGATGCCCCGGGCGCGACGGCGAGCGAGCGCTTCCACCACCAGCCCGAAGCTGGTGGTGGGCTGGGTAGGATTGGCAAGATCGGCGCGCACTTGAGGGTTGTCGAGATCGAATTCACCGTTCACCGGGTGAAAGTTATAGCCACCTTCGGTTACCGTTAGCGACACAATGCGAATCGCCGGATCGGCCATCTGCTCGATCACGGCCTCTGTTTCTTCAGGCGCAAACAGATAATTCAGCATGCTACCGATCACCCTGGGCTCATACTGGCCGTCTGGATGTTTGACCACCAACGTGTAGAGATAGTCCTGCGCTGCCAGTGCCTGCTGCATGCGTTTGTCGCCGGGCATCACGCCCACACCAACAATGCCCCAATCCAGCGCTTCGCCCTGGTTCATCAAGGCATCCAGATACATCGCTTGGTGGGCTCGGTGAAAGCCGCCTACCCCGATATGCACGATGCCGGGGGTGAGCGTTTGGCGGTCATACTGAGGTTTGGCAACATCGTCGGTTAGCTTGCCCAGGTTGTGATTATTAAGACGGGTCATGGGACTCTCCAGCCAAGGCCTTCTTGGCGCGATGGGGTGAATAAAGGCAGGTAACAAGCGGCGCTATCAATGGGCTAACACACAGTACTAGCGCCAGCGCTGGTCAGGCGGTAAACAGCAACTCTTCACTAATTGAGCGTTAAGCATGTCTTTGTGGTGGGTGCGTTCCAGCGCACCGGTGCGATCCTCGCCCATCTCAAGCCAGCGATTGATCAGCCGCTCAACCAGCACGACGTCATCGACGTCTAGAAATAGCGTCCAATCAAACAGCGGGCGCAGTTCGCGCCAGGGGGAACGGTCAAGCAGCAGGTAGTTGCCCTCGACAATGACGATGCGCTGTTCAAGGGTGATCAGTCGTCCACCGGCACGGGCTAGATCCAGTGGGCGGTCAAAAACCGGTACAGCTACCGGATGACCCCCTTGGCGGATGCGTTCGAGGTCACAGCGCAAACCCTCTACATCGAAGGTATGGGGCGCGCCTTTTACCGGCACCTGTTGCTCGCCCAACACAGCGTTATCGAAGTGGTAGCCATCCATGGGCACTAGCCCAGCCTGGCCTGGTAGGTGCTGATTAATGGCATCACAGAGCTGGGCGCTGCGATAGGATTTCCCCGCCCCCGGCGGCCCTGCCAGCGCTACCAGATAGCGTGAGGCGCCTTCGGCGGCGCGAATAATCTGATGGGCTAACGTATCAAGATCAGGGGTCATGGCCATCTCAGCTCATCCAGTTGCCGCCATCCACATTGAGCGTCTGGGCGACCACGTAATCACTGTCTTGGCTGGCCAAAAACACCGCCGCGCCAGTGTGATCTTCCGGCAGGCCCATGCGCCCGAAGGGAACCGCTTCACCTACCAAGCGTTTTTTCTCGCCGAGCGGACGGTTCTCGTAACGGGCAAACATTGCGTCGACTTCTTCCCACATCGGCGTATCCACAACCCCGGGGGCAATGCCGTTAACGTTGATACCGTGTTTGATCAGATCCAGCCCACTGGATTGGGTAAGGCTGATGACAGCCGCTTTGCTGGCGCAGTAAACGCTTACCAGGGCTTCACCACGGCGACCTGCCTGGGAGGCCATATTGATGATTTTGCCACCCTGGCCACGGGCCACCATCGAACGGGCAACCGTCTGCAGGGTAAAAAACATGCCTTTAGTATTGACCGCAAACTGCTTATCGAAGCTCTCCTCTGTGACCTCTAGCACTGGCGCCATATCAAAGATAGCAGCGTTGTTGACCAAAATATCGATACCACTGAAGCGCTCCATGACCGTTTTGACCATGGCGTCAATCGATGTCTGATCGCAGACATTCAGCTCGACCCCCATCACTTTTTCGGCAGGCGCCTGTTGCTGCAGCGTCGCTAAAGCATCATCAATAGCGCCCCGATCGATATCCGCCACAACCACGCTGGCGCCTTCGCTTAAATAACGCTGGGCAATGGCCAGGCCGATGCCCCGCGCGCCACCGGTAATCACCGCGATTTTATTGGTTAGTTTCATCGTCATGCTCTCGTTAAGGCGAACAGCTGGAAGCCTTGGCTTGCCACTCGTCCACCAAGGCTTCCAGGCCGTGCATATGCTCTAAAATACGCCAGGCACCGACTTGAGTAAGGCGCGCCGCTTGATCAACATCCACATGGCTGGCGCCGATAAACCCAATCACGCACATACCTGCAGCACGGGCGGCCGTCACCCCGGCCACGCTATCTTCTACCACTAGACAGTCACGCGGCACTTGGCCTAAATGGGATGCCGCCAATCGGTAGAGTGCGGGGTCGGGCTTGGGATGCGCTACCTGATCAGCGGTAAAAATAGGCACCTCGCCAAACGCATCGGCCAACCCTGTGCTTGCCAGTGATGCCAATACACGACTGCGTCGACTGTTGGAAACCACCGCCTTTTCCAAGGTAATGCCACGAATCGCCTTGTCGGCGCCGTCTATAGCTTTAAGCTCCTGCGCCAAGCGGGCCTCGATAGCCGTATCCACCTGCTCGGTGGCGTCCAATGGCAGCGTGTGGGCGCTTAATGCTTCGAGATGAGCAAGAATAGCCGCCGTGGTCATCCCCAGCGCTTGGCCTAATTCCTGGTCAATATTCAAATCGGGCAGCCAGCGGGAGAGGTACTCCACCAGTGTGCCTTCAGCAAGCGCCTCGCTGTCGACCAGCACGCCATCGCAGTCAAAGATGAGTGTCCTCATGCAGGCTCCTCAGAAGGCGAACCGGGCGCGCGGTTATCGTGTCGGGTTAGCCCTGCCAAGGGGTGCTGTTGCAAGCTGGGCAAGGCCAGGCCGCCAGCGTCAAACAGGTGGGCGCGCTCAGGGGCAAAGCCGAAATGCACCGTATCGTTAACCCGATAGGCCACGTCGCCATCGGCCATAATCGTGATGAGTTCGTCGTCCATCTGGACATAAAGCGAGGTTTGGCCACCTAGCCGCTCCAGCACTTTGATCTCGCCACTCAGGGGCCCCTGCTCTTCGAGCACTAAGTGTTCCGGGCGAACACCCAGCTCAAGGGGGGCGTTGGCCTCCAGGTGCTGACCGTCCACCGGAACGCTGCGTTCACCGCCGCCGGGCATACGAATCCCTACGCCTTCAGGCGAAACGCTGGTCAGCGTTACCGGCAGAAAGTTCATTTTCGGCGAGCCGATAAAACCTGCTACAAAGCGATTGCGCGGATGATGGTAGAGCGCCATGGGCGAGCCCACCTGCTCGACCACACCGTCGTGGAGCACGACGATTTTATCCGCCATGGTCATCGCTTCGATCTGGTCGTGGGTGACGTAGATCATGGTGGCGTCCAGCTCATCATGCAGACGCGCCAGCTCGATGCGCATCTGCACACGTAGCGCGGCATCCAGGTTGGAGAGCGGCTCATCGAACAGGAAGATGCTAGGGTTACGCACAATCGCACGGCCTATCGCCACCCGCTGACGCTGACCGCCGGAGAGCGCTTTGGGCTTGCGGTCTAACAGCGGCTCTAGCTGCAGAATTTTCGCCGCCTCTAACACCTTGGCGCGGCGCTCCTCCTTGGGCACACCCGCCAGGCGCATGCTGAAGCCCATGTTGCCCTCGACCGTCATGTGCGGGTAAAGCGCGTAACTCTGGAACACCATGGCGAGGCCGCGGTCGGCGGGACCGACGTCATTGATGCGCTGGCCGTCGATCAAAATATCGCCATCGGTAGCGCTTTCTAATCCGGCAATCATGCGCATCAGGGTCGATTTACCACAGCCGGAAGGGCCAACGAAAACGACAAATTCGCGGTCGTTCACCTCAAGGTCGATGCCTTTGATCACCTCGGTGTCGCCGAAACGCTTGGTAATATTGTGCAGTTGTAGTGTTGCCATGAGGAAAATCCTTTACTTGACGGCACCAAAGGTCAGGCCACGTACCATTTGTTTTTGGGTCATCCAACCAAGTATCAAAATCGGCGCAATCGCCATGGTGGAAGCAGCGGACAACTTGGCCCAGAACAGCCCCTCTGGGCTCGAGAATGAGGCGATATAGGCGGTTAACGGTGCCGCATTTGAGGTCGTCAGGTTGAGACTCCAGAACGCCTCGTTCCAACTCAAAATGACCGATAGCAGGCCCGTAGAGGCGATGCCCGGCAGCGTAAGTGGCAGCAGCAGAAAGCACACTTCCTGGAGGGTCGAGGCACCGTCCATACGCCCTGCTTCAAGAATGTCTTTGGGCATATCTTTAAAGAAGGTGTAGAGCATCCACACCACAATCGGCAGGTTCATCAGCGTATAGACAATGATCAGTCCAGTGCGTGTATCGAGTAGCCCGGTATCACGGAAAATCAGATAAATCGGCATCAACACCCCTACCGAGGGCAGCATCTTGGTAGAGAGCATCCACAGCAACGTGCCCTTAGTGCGTTTAGTCGGCAAAAAGGCCATGGCGTAGGCTGAAGGAATCGCAATCAGCAGCGCGAAGAACGTTGAGCCAAAGGCCACCGCGACACTGTTGAGCGCAAAGCGCGCATAGCCGGAACGCGCGTGCACTTCCTGGTAGCTCTCTAAGGTGGGCGAAAAAATCAGCGTGGGGTCGGCAATTGCCGCTGTTTCCGTTTTAAAGCCGGTCAAGATCATCCAGAAAATCGGAAAGAAGATCACCAGCGCTACCGACCACCCCAAAAGCGTCAGCAAGATGCGCTTGCTTTGCGCTGAGCGCCATCCTGACACCGAGCGTGGCGCTGCGGTTTTGGAACTTAATGTTGTCATCGAAGTACTCCCAAGACACAAGTGCCGGTCTAATCTTCCAGGTTTTTGGCTACCATTCGAACCAGGAAGATCGCCACAATATTGGCGAGGATGATTGCAATCACCCCACCGGCGGAGGCAGTGCCTACGTCAAAATCCAGTAACGCACGAATGTAAATCAGGTAAGCCAGATTGGTGGTCGCCAAGCCTGGGCCACCGGAGGTGGTGACAAAAATCTCGGCAAAAATGGTCAGCAGGAAGATCATCTCGATCATGATGACCACGCTGATGGCACGCTTTAGATGCGGCAACGTGATAAAGAAGAAAATCGCCACCGGGCCTGCGCCATCCATTCGCGCCGCTTCCACCTGATCTTCATCCAGCGACTGCATAGCGGTGAGCAGAATCAGCAGCGCAAACGGCAGCCACTGCCATGCAACGATGATCACAATCGACGTCAGCGGCAGCGAGGAGAACCAATCGACAGCGGGCAGGCCAATGGATTCAGACAGCCACGCCAGCACCCCGTTAGAGGGATGCATCATCATATTTTTCCACACCAGAGCACTAACGGTGGGCATCACAAAAAATGGCGAGATTGCCAGCACCCGGGCTATCCCGCGGCCCGCAAACTCCTGTTGGAACAGCACCGCCAGCAGGGTGCCGCCCACCACGGTAATCGCCAACACCCAACCTACCAGCAGCAGCGTGTTGCCCATGGCAGCCCAAAGAGCTGGGTCGGTGAGAAGGTACTCGTAGTTTTCCAACCCGGCAAAGCCAGTCATACCGGGCATTAGCAGGTTGTAATACTGAAAGGAGAACCATAGGGTCATACCCAGTGGCACAATCATCCAAAGCAATAGCAACGTTACAGCAGGCGCTTGAAGCGAAAGCGTCCGTAGCCCGCCGACCGTCCGGCCAGAAGCACGTGTTTTATTCATGGAAATACCTGCAGAAACAGTGTGGGGGCAATGCCTGCCTGGCTAGCCAAGGCAGGCACTGCGGGTCACATCAGTCTAGATAACCGGCACGCTGCATGGTGCGTTCGGTGGCACGCTGAGCACTGTCTAGCGCCTGCTCCACCGTGGTGTCACCGGTCAACGCCGCGGCAATGGTTTGGCCAACCTGGGTGCCTATCGACTGAAACTCCGGGATGCCGACGAACTGCACGCCAACATAGGGGTTAGGCTCCAGAGTCGAATCGGTGGGGTCGGCGTCCTGGATAGCTTTTAGCACAAAGTCTGCAAAGGGGGCTGCTTCAGTGTACTGCTCATTGGCGTAGGTCGACTCACGGGTGCCTGGGGGTACGCTGGTCCAGCCTTCGGTTTCCCCGACCAGCTCAATGTACTCTTGTGAGGTGGCCCAGGTAATAAACTCAAGCGCCGCTTCCTGGTTCTCTGAAGAGGCTGGGATAGCTAGCGCCCAGGACCACAACCAGTGTGAGCCTTTGGGTGTTTCTGCCACCGGAGCTGGGGCAAAGCCTAAGCTGTCCGCCACATCGGACTCATTGCCGTCATACAGCTTGCCCGCTGCCGAAGTGGCATCTACCCACATCGCGCAATTACCGCGGGAGAACAGCGCCAGGTTTTCGTTAAAGCCGTTGGAGCTAGCGCCTGGCGGGCCGTAGTCGTTGAGCAGATCGACATAGAACTGGATAGCGTTGACCCAGGCTTCAGAGTTGAGTTCAGGGTTCCACTCTTCGTCAAACCAGCGACCGCCGTAGGTATTCACCAGGGTGGAAACAAAGGCCATGTTTTCGCCCCAACCTGGTTTACCACGCAGGCAGATCCCTGCTACCCCCTCTTCACTGCCGTGCAGCTCGCCCGCCCACTCACGCACCTCTTCCCAAGTGGGCTGCTCGCTCATCTCAATACCCGCTTTCTCAAACAGATCCTGACGGTAGTACATCATCGAGCTTTCGGCATAAAACGGCAGCGCGTGGAGCGTGCCGTCCAAGCTCAAACCATCGCGCACCGAGGCCAGCAGATCGTCTTCGTTATAGTCGTCGGGCAGGTTATCCAGGGGAGACAGCCAGCCGCGCTCTGCCCAGATAGGTACTTCGTAGGTGCCGATGGTCATCACGTCGAACTGGCCACCATCGGTGGCAATATCGGTAGTCATGCGCTGACGTAGCACGTTCTCCTCGAGCACCACCCAGTCCAGGGTGATATCGGGGTGAGCTTCTTCAAAAGCCTCGGTGAGGCTCTGCATTATCACCATGTCGTTGTTATTAACCGTGGCCACGGTAATTTCAGTTTGCGCCTGGGCATGGCCTGACATGGCAATGGCGGCCGCTAGCGTGGAGACGGGCAAGTGACGTGCGAGTCGCATAAAGAACTCCTAGTGGGCTGGTATTGGCATTGTTGTCGCCTTGATCTTATTGATCATCTATCGAACAAATGATCGTACGTAAGCCCAAAAAAAGCAAAGCCGATTAACTTAGACTTTACGCTAACTTATCACCTTTGACGCATGTTGCAGCGCACGCGCTACCACTCCAACCCCTCTCAACTTATAGCGCCTCAACAATCTGCCGTGCGGCTATTTCGTCGGTGACTAACCCTTTCAGCCAACCGCCACGCAGCGCGGCGTGTATCGCCGGGGCTTTTTCGTGCCCTCCCGCAATGGCTACCATATGGTGCTTCCCAAAGCGCTCCAGAGGCAGGCTAGTGACCCGTCGCGTAATTGAGCAGTCGATCACCTCACCGTCGCGGTTAAGCGGCCAGCCAAGCAACTCTCCCACCGCTTTTAGGTTCAGCAATTCATCCAGCTCGCTTTCGCTAATAAAGTGGTCTTGGAACAGCGTGGCCTGGCGGTCAATACGCCCGATGCCGATAAAGGCAGCCTCTGACTCTCTGGCCACATCAGCAATCGCCTTAAACAGGCGTTGCGCTAGCATCGCCTGTTTTTCAGCCAGCGACTCGGCGACTACCGGTGCGGGGAGCAAAAAGCGTTCGCCGCCGGTTTTATCCGCCATCACCATCACCGCGTCATAGCGGTTAGCCGAACCATCACGGGCGACATTACCCACCAGCGACACAAAGCGGTGCTGGGGCCGTTCGACTCGGCTGAGTGCCTCTACCGCGGCCCGCACCGAGCGCCCGGTGCCTAACGAAAGCGTCAATGGCTCGCTGCGCTCGACCAGTTGGGCAACTCGCTCTGCGGCGGCTACGGCTAGGTAAGAGGCGGCGCTGTCAGCGGCGTGATTATCGGCAGGAACCACGTCACAGTAGGCCAAGCCAAAATGATCGCGTAGCGCGCTGCCTAGCGCCATACAGTTCGAAATTGGGTGATCGATATGCACTTTCACTAACCCTTCCTGACGAGCCAGCGCCAATAAACGCTGCACCCCTGGCCGTGAAACACCCAATTGGCTGGCGATCTCATCCTGAGTCATCCCCCCCACGTAGGACATCCAAGCGGCTCTGGCCGCTTGATCCAGCTTTACCTCAAATTTATCCATAGCGTGGCTCACTTGATTCAGGTGTTAACACATCATCATACAAAGCTAAGCCCGCGACCAGAAGTCGTCTATCCGCTAACATGCTCTGAGTAACGAGCTTCACCATGAATTGTTTGCACAGGGGTAGCGCATGTATAAACTGGCTTTTTTTGTTCCCGTCGAGGATGCTGAAAGCGTTAAGCGAGCGGTGTTTGAGGCCGGTGCAGGCCGTATGGGAGAGTATGAAAATGTCTGCTTTCAAACCCCAGGCACAGGGCAGTTCCGCCCGATGGACGGCGCCCACCCGCATATCGGCTCGGTGGGCAGCTTAGCAAAGGTCGGAGAGCTTAAAGTCGAGATGCTATGCGATGAGGCACATATTCACGGCGCTATCGCCGCCTTGAAACTTGCCCACCCCTACGAAGAAGTCGCTTATGATGTATGGCTGCTGGCCGACCTGTAAGCGACCTGTTGTGGCGATATTGATGGCTCAGGCACTGCCAAAGTAGCGCTCGCGGTCTTCAGGGGTAACGACGCTGATATGCAGCGGAAAATCATTATGCAGACGATCAGCATAGAAGTGGCGCAGCGTGCGCTCAATGGTGGTGAAGGCCAGCTCGTCCCAAGGGATTTCGTGCTCTTCAAACAGCGCAACTTCCAGGCTTTCAGGTCCGGCGCTGAAACCACCGACTAGCTCGGCGCGAAAAATCATATACACCTGATTGATATGCGGCAGGTCAATCAGCGTATATAGGTTGGCAAGTTCAACGTCGGCACAGGCCTCTTCGCACGTTTCCCGAGCGGCCGCCTGCTGGGTCGATTCGGCGTTTTCCATATAGCCGGCGGGCAGCGTCCAGTAACCTTTACGCGGGGCAATCGCTCGCTTACAGAGCAACACCTTGCTACCGCTAACGGGTAGCGTACCGGCCACAATACGTGGATTCTGGTAATGAATCGTACCGCAGGCATCACACAGGTAGCGGGGACGATCATCCCCTTCGGGGACTGCAAAACGTACTTTATCACCACACTGGCTGCAAAAGTTCATCGCGTATTCTCAACGGCTGGTGGGTAAAAGGAAACAACGCTTATGGATGCCCCATGTTAGAGAAACTACGTAAACAGCTGCAACAGCTGACGCCTCAACGCTTAGACCATGTGGTGATGCCTGAAGCCGCCGTGCTATTGCCAATTGTCGAGCGTCCAGCGCCGACTTTACTGTTTACCCGTCGCGCCAGCCACTTGAGCACTCATAGCGGCCAGGTCGCGTTTCCCGGCGGTAAGCGCGAGACGTTCGATACCGATTTATACGCCACCGCGCTGCGCGAAGCTGAGGAGGAGATTGCCCTCGACCCACGCTTGGTGCAACCCCTAGGGCAGCTCTCGGATGTTATTTCGCTGCACGGAATTCGCGTTACCCCGTGGGTCGGTATTATTCCGCCTGATCTACCGTTAATTGCCGACCCAGGGGAGCTGGATGCGATTTTTGAAGTCCCGCTGAGCTACTTTCTAGACGATCACCGCACTCACACCGATGTAATTACCGTGGATGGCGTTGCCCACTACGTACCCAGCTACCACGTAGGGGGTCATGTGATCTGGGGGCTCTCAGCGATGATGCTGGTGGAGTTATTGGCCGAAGGCTTTGGTATGCCGATTGATCTCTATCAACGCCCCGTGGGGCCGCTGCACCACTACCCTGAACGCACCAGCCGACTCTCCTGTCATAAAGCGACGACTTCCCGCCCGACACCATCGAGATCCAACTAATGACGCCCAGTGTCGCTACGCCCTCCCCTGCGCTGCACCCCACAACCCAGGTTAGCCTTGTCGATGCACTGGTTGAGCAGGGCTGGTATGTGGGCCACGAGGTAATTGACCTGGGCCTATGCGAGGCGCTGAATAACGAGCTTCTGCATCGGGCGACCTATAGCGGGCTGTATGAAGCGGGGATTGGTCGCGGCCAGCAGCACCTGCTGCGTAAAGATATTCGTGGCGATGCCATTCACTGGCTGGATCGCGAAAGCGCCTCCCAGCGGCGTTACCTCGATGTTATGAGCGAGCTACAGCAAGCGCTCAATCATGCGCTTTTTTTGGGCCTGTTTGAGTACGAAGCGCATTTTGCCCACTACCCGCCGGGGGCGTTTTATCAACGCCACCTGGATAGCTTTCGTGGCCGCGCCAACCGCGTTATCTCAACCGTCGGTTATTTAACCCCGGACTGGCCGAGCGACGGCGGCGGTGAAATGGTGATCTACCACCCGGACGACCTCAACCAGGAAGTCGCCCGCGTAGTACCCGAGGCAGGCACCTTCGCTTGTTTCTTGTCGGAGACTATCCCCCACGAAGTACTACCCACCCGCCGTCCGCGCACCAGCATTGCCGGCTGGTTTCGGCGTAATGCCTCGCTGGGTGGCATGCTTGATCCCGCACGCTAGGGCCGTCAGCCCTTTAAGTTAGGGGGACGATTTGGCCGTTCGCCTGCTCTAGCACTTCACGCACCTGCTCGTAATCGACGCCGGTTGAGTTGTCACCCTCATGCTGCTCAATCAAGCCAACAACGTTTAGCAGCATGTCCATGCCAAATACCTGTTCATCTGTGGCGGTAAAGGCCTGGATATAATTTTCCCCACCTTCATCCCAACCGACTTTGATCGGCGTATCGACAATATTAACTTGGGTACCCACCGGCACGCGCCAGAAAACCGACTCGATATCTTCAGGGTGCATACGAATACAGCCCCGACTGGCGCGCATTCCAATGCCATCTGGCTGGTCGGTGCCATGAATCAGGTAGCCGGGGATATCCAGCAAAATAGCGTATTGGCCCAGCGGATTATCAGCGCCGGGGGGAACTACGGCTGGCGCTGGGTCGCCGCGCTCGGCAGCTTCTTGGCGAATGGATTCGGGCGGATACCAAGCAGGGTTCTCCAGCCGCATAGTGGTTTCAGTAATCCCTAATGGCGTATTGAAGGCATCGCGCCCAATACCGATGGGGTAGGTCTCGACCCGTGGCGTCTCGCCACTTTCTACCTCGGGATAGTAATAAAGGCGCAGCTCCGCCACGTTAATGACAATCCCGGTGCGCGCCTCATCGGGCAGGATAAACTGGCCCGGAATCGTCACCTCGGTTCCTCCACCCGGCACCCAAATGCTGGTATCGGGATTGGCCATACGAATTTCTTCGTAGCCGACGTTATGCGCCCGGGCGATATCCATCAGCGTATCTTGCTCAGTGGCCTTGACGGTATACACCTCACCCACCATATTACCCTCAGCTGGCAGCGGAAAATGGCCTTTGGGCGCCTCACTGCTATCGGCTATCGCACTTGAAACAAATAGCCACGCGCCTAGCGCAATACTGCTAACGCAGAGCTGTTTCATGCGCTGCAAGGGGTGATCGAGGGAAGTCATCGTCAGGGGTTCTCCTTTTATGTCATGCGGCCGCACTGTCATCAAAATAGAGATGAAAAGCGAGCCATTTGGAAACGAATATGACCACTGGGCGATTTTAGGTCAATTCGACAGACTGTCGCACAGCGTAGACGGGGCACATAAATGCTTTGCTGAAACGGTTGTAATTCTGAACATAGCAACTAACCTAATAACTGTCTTAGCGCAGTGACGCGCAAGATAGCGTTAATCACCCGATTGTATTAATGGCGTAATTAACACACTTAGGAATAATAGCATTGACATTGTCATCGCTTACTTATCGCAAGGAGCAAGCAAAATGAAAATAATTAAACCCACCTTTTTAGGTACTCTCATGGTTCCAGCGTTTATGTTTGCCGCTGGCTCAGTAAACGCCGAAGAGAATACCACCACCATGGAAGCTACTTATCTGACTGAAATGCCAGAAAACACTTTCCATGCTGATGCTTTAACCGGCAACAAAGTCAAAAGCAGTGTTGAAGACGACGAAGATATCGGTACTATCACCGATCTCATCATTGATGAAGACGGCCAAATCAACGCCGTTATCGTGGGTGTTGGCGGCTTCCTGGGTATGGGCGAGAAAAACGTCGCCATCAAATGGGATTCGCTTGAACTGACCAAAGACGAAGATAGCGAAGATTACGTCATTAGTGTTAATGCATCAGAAGATGCGCTTAAAGCAGCAGAAAGGTATAGCCGCGACGAAGATAAAGACGAAGAATAAGGCTATCTAGCTTCACAAAAGCCTTGGCATTTTCCAAGGCTTTTTTAATGCGCCAAATATAGTAAAACCCATCAATCACATAATGTTTTAAATAAAGAATGCCGCCTCCAAGCTAATGGGGCGGCATCATAACTTATGCTATTAAAAACGTGAATTATTAACAACGTAAGCTATTAATAACGTATAGTTAGCCTTTCAATTTAGCGGTCATGCTAATGTCCGCTTTAAGCACTTTTGAAACAGGGCAGTTTGCTTTCGCTGTTTCGGCCGCTTCCTGGAAAGCTGCATCGTCGGCACCACTAATTTCAGCAACGACGTCCAGATGAATTTTCGAGATATCAAACCCTGCATCACTCTGAGAAAGTGTCACCTTAGCGCTGGTTTCAATCGAATCAGCGGTATAGCCTTTCTCGCCCAGAATCATTGAGAGTGCCATTGAGAAACAGCTGGCGTGTGCCGCACCAATCAGCTCTTCCGGGTTGGTGCCTTTTTCGTCCTCAAAACGCTTGCTAAAGGAGTACTTGGCATCTAAAACGCCACTTTCGGTTGAAACGGTGCCTTTACCATCCTTGAGACCACCTTCCCAACGTGCGCTAGCTTTACGATCCATGAACAACTCCTTGTGTGTAGTCAATATACATAGACATGTCTTCAAACCTAGCCTAACGGCGGTTGCCGCGTCGACCACTTAACCAGCGTAGCTGATTTTTACCACTCTGCCGAGCCCGCTCTCTATATAGCTTCCATCGTTTTCAGTTCAGCCGTAAGCTAGTTAGCTATCTAATCGAATAGCCTTCGAAAATTAAGGACCCGCCATGTCATCGGCTGATGCGCTGCGCTTGATACTGCTCTCTTCACTGTGGGGCCTTTCGTTTATTTTTATGCGTGTAGCCGCCCCTGAGTTTAGCGCGGTGCCATTAGTACTGGTGCGGATGGGCATTGGCGCGCTGCTTCTGATGCCGCTGCTGATCAGCCTGCACTACCTTCGGCTTATCTGGCAGCATAAAGGATCCCTGCTCTTTTTGGGCGTAGTGAATCATGTGCTGCCTTTTTCGCTACTGGCACTCGCCACCACACGGCTTGAGGCGGGCTTTACCTCACTGATTAACGCCACCACGCCGATTTTCACCGCGCTGATTGGGGCACTGTTTTTTGCTACGGCCATACAGCGTCAACAGTATTTAGGGCTCGCCCTGGCTCTACTGGGGGTTTATGTACTTTCAGCCGATCGGCTCGATTTTGCCCTTGGCGGCGACGGCTGGTTTATTCTGGCCGTTCTGGGCGCGACGTTTTGCTACGGGATTGCGGGCAACTACTCCAAAACGCGCCTGGGTCATTTGCCAACGCGAGTACTGGCGGCGGGCAGTAGCGCGATGTCGGCGCTGGTGCTTCTCATCCCTGGCATTCTGCTATGGCCAAGCGCCCCCATCAGCCCACTGGCGTGGGGGAACGCTCTGGCGCTCGCAGCGCTAAGCACTACGCTGGCGTTCCTACTCTACTTTGGCTTACTGGCCAGTGCGGGCGCCACGGCGACCTCAACGGTGACTTTTTTAGTCCCGGTGAGCGCGCTGATATGGGGCTACTTGCTGCTCAATGAAACGCTGAACCTACAGATCATCGCCGGCATGGTGATTACCCTGATCGGCACGGCCATTGCAACCAAACTATTGCGTATTAGGCGTCGTGGGGTGTTGCCGCCAGTTTATCCCCCACACGAATGACGCCACCATCGCCCGTGATGAGCGTGGCATTTTGACCAAAGTGCGCGCCTTTCAAGTTGGGCTGGGTATTGAGTTCAATCAAGGTTTTCAGCGGTTCAGCGGGCGCTGGAACCGCCGCTGTGTGCTGATCGATGGTGGTGATTTTGCAGCGTTTACAGGGTTTACGCAGCGCGAGCTGAAAAGCCCCGCCTTGCTCGGTGAGTGCTGCCCAATGGTCTTCTGCCCACGCCTTATCGCTTGCTACCACAATATTGGGGCGAAAGCGGTTCATCGGCACCGGCGACTGGCCGCCCGCTACTAGCGCTTGGTTTAAAGCGTCTAACGAGCCCGTGGTGGTAATCAAAAACGGGTAGCCATCGGCAAAATAGGTATGCGCCGCCCCGCCATCCAGGAAATCCGCTTCAACCGCACGGGTAAATTCAGTCGCAAAACGCACTAAGCTCAGCCCTTTTGCCTGCTCGCCTAGCGCAGCCTCAAGCCAGCGCGAAACGTCTGCACTTTCGGGCAGCGCTTTACAGTGGTCGTCCCATACGCTGACCAGGCGTAGATTCCCCTCCGGCTCGGCCAGCGATATGCTCAGCGGCTCAACGTTCGGGTGGGCAAGCACTAAGTGTTGGTCGGTCAGCGTGACTTCAATGGTCGCGAGCGCCGGCAGTTGGCGCTGCGTCACAAAGCGCTGATGAGCGTCAACTAACATCCAGCGGCGATCCCAGGCTAACCCATGCGCCTGCAGTACGCTCTGGTCGACGCTGATGCCCTTCAGCGATTTAACGGGGTAGATATTGAGTTGGGTGATCTGCACGGCGGCCTCGCGACAAATGTAAAATGCTACTTTAGCGACTCCCCCCATTCGCTGCTACTCGAAAACGCGCTGCTTTTCTCAAATGGCTGGATTAGAGTGTCATGCCGATTTCAATACGATAGCCCAAATCAATCACTTTCTGGGTCAGTGCCTCTCCGCGAATCCGTGCCAACAATGCCGCCGCTGCCGCTTCGCCGATGGCCTGACGCGGGGTGACCACGCTGGCAAGTCGTGGCGTCATAACGTGCCCTACATCGTGACCATGGAAGCCAGCCAAGGCCATCCGCCCAGGTACATCAATCCCCCGCCGCTGGCACTCAAAATAGGCGCCTACCGCAACGTCATCGTTGGTGCAGAACAGGCCATCCGCCGCGGGATAATCGACGACTATCTGTTGCAGCAGTGCCGCCCCCACGCTGTAAGAGGAGCGCTGAGTGCTTTGTAAGGTGACGGGCGTTAACCCATGCTCCTCCATGGCACGGCGGTAGCCCTGCTCACGCTGTCGGGTGCGCTCATCCAAGCGCACCGCCAGATAAATCACCTGACGTCGACCACGACGAATCATCTCACTCACCATGTCATACGCCGCTTGAACGTTATCGTAGCCCACTACCTGCTGCAGCGGAGGGCGGTGGGTGTCCATGATTTCAACAATTGGGATACCAGCGGTTTCCAGCATGCGCAGGCTGCGCGGGGTATGGTCACGGTCAGACAGAATCACTCCATCGACGTTATAGGAGAGCAAGGATGCCAGGCTGCGCTCCTCAAGCTCAGGGCTATAGCCATAGTGGGAAAGCATCAGGTGGTAGCCCGCCGGTTCCGTCAGCGTTTCGATACCGAGGATGACATCGGCGAATACTTGGTTGGTGAGCGACGGCACCAGTACCCCTATGGAGTGGCTGGTCGCTCTGGAGAGCAAATCCGGTGCGCGATTGGGAATATAACCAACCTGTTCGGCAATCGAGAAGATACGTGCGCGCAGACCTTCCGAAACCGTTTCGGGATCTCGTAGGCAGCGGCTTACCGTCATTTTGGTAGCCCCTACATGGTCGGCAATATCTTGTAGGGTGGGGCGTTTTTTCTTCAAAAAATATCACTGCCTATTACAACGAAAAAAGCGTTGAGGCCTACCCTAACCAATGGAAGCCCTCAACGCCTTGCCCTTTTAGTTTAGCAAATGGCACGGTTACCGCAGTGTGGCAGCAAATTGATTAACGATTTCCTTCGGCGATAGGATAATTGAGGCGTTAAAAGCCTCTTCTTCACCAGGCGGCTCCAGGTCGGCCAATTGGCTGGCCAACATGGAATCGCCTTTAAAGAAGTGGCCTGCGCGGGTTTCCAGGCGTTGCTGCAACAGCGCTTGACTGCCCTCTAAATAGAGAATCTGCAGCGCCCGGTCGCCTTGACGAAGCCGATCACGGTAGCATTTTTTAAGCCCCGAACAGGCAATCACCAGCGACTCATCGCGGCTCTGATACTGGGCAAATAACGCCGACAAGGTATCCAGCCACTCGCGTCGGTCATCGTCGTTAAGCGGCGTGCCGCTGGCCATTTTAGCCACATTGGCAGGCGAGTGATGATCGTCGCCATCGATAAACTTCGCGCCGACCTTAACGGCCAACTGTTGGCCAATATGCGACTTCCCTGAGCCAGACACGCCCATCACCAAAATACGCTGCGAGAGGTTCTTCACAGAGGCTCTCCTATTACTTAGTTGCCGCGCACGGCGGTGAGATCAGGCAGCCAAGTAACGACGCCAGGGAAGGCAATCAGGATGACCAGCACCACCAAAAGTGCCGCGTAGTAAGGCAACATGGCTTTTACCAACGACTCCATAGAAACCTTACCTACGCCGCAACCGACGTAAAGACAGGTGCCCACTGGTGGGGTTAATAACCCAATACCCAACACAAACGCCATTAATACGCCGAAGTAGGCGGCATCAACGCCCACCGACGTCACTATAGGTGCCAGCATCGGCGCCATGATGACCATCGCGGGGGTTAAATCCATCACAAAACCTACCAAAAGCAGCAAGAAGGCCACAATCAACAGCAGCATGAATGGGTCTTGGGTAATCGCCTGCACTTGGCTAACCAAGGTTTGCGGCACCATGTTAATAGTTAAAAACCAGGCAATCACAGTGGCAAATGCCAGCAGCATCATGACCATACCGGTCAAGCGTGCAGTACGAATCAGCATGCCAACAAGCTCTTTGAGCTTAAACTCACGGTAGACCACTAGCGAAATAGCCAGCGAGTAGAGCAGCGCCGCTACGGCTGCTTCGGTAGCAGTAAACACGCCGCCAATAATACCGCCAATCACAATCACCGGTAGCACCAGCGCAAGCCAGGCATCTTTAAAGGCTTTCCAAAGACGCTCCAAGTTGAACTTACGCACGCCGCCACCATTCTTTTTGGCAAGAATATAGGTGGTCACCATCAGCGCAAAGCCAATCAATAGTCCTGGAATAATACCGGCGATAAACAGGCGGCTAATTGAGGTTTCCGTGACGATGCCGTACAGAATCAGCGGAATCGACGGCGGAATAATAATCCCGATCACCGATGACACGGTATTAATCGCCGTCGCATTAGCCGCGGTATAGCCCTGCTCTTTCATCGAAGGAATCATCATCGCGCCGGTAGCGGCCGTATCGGCCACGGCTGATCCACTGATACCGCCAAAGAACATCGAGCCGGTGATGGCCACTTGCCCTAAACCGCCGCGCATAAAGCCTACTAGCGCACCCGCTAGCTCCATCAAGCGGCGCGCGATGCCGCCATTACTCATCACCTCACCGACTAAAATAAAGAACGGGATAGCCAGCAGCGGAAAGCTATTCACCCCGCGAATCGACTGCTCGATCATGATTGATAGCGGTATATCAGAGAGTACCGCCATCACCAACGCCGCCACGCCTAAACCAAACGCAATGGGCAGCCCAATAACAATGGAGACCATTAAAATTGCCAGAAAAATCCATAGCATGATCAGTGCTCCCGCTCAGGTTGGCGAATAACGCTAAGGCTGACCCACATCCGCCAAATCGATACCGCTGCAATAAAAGTAACGCACAGCACCAGCGAGAGGCTCAACACGCTTAACGGCACTCCCATAATCGCTGAACGCCCGCTAGACCGAGTTAGTACTTGATAGCCGCCCCACATCATGACCACCATCAGGCCGGTAATAATCAGGTGCTGGAGTAAATAAAGCATATGCGCTAAGCGCAGCGGCAGGCGTCGCACCAGGGCATCAACAGCAATGTGTTCGTAGCGTGAAAACGCTGCGGCAGCACCGATAAACACCAGCCAAATAAACAGCATGCGCGCCAGCTCATCGGCCCACGGCAGCGAGTTATTAAACAGTGCGCGCCCCACCACGTTGCAGGAAACGGACACAATCAACGCCACTAAAATAGCGCCAATCAGATACTCCATACCCAGGGTAAGCCAACGGAATAGCGCCGGGCCTTGGCGGGTATTGGTATCGATTTCCAGCTGCTTGCGGTTAGGGTCATCCAGGTACACCGATGGATCTTCAAGCGGTGTCGATGCAGTTGGGGGTGTAGAGGAGAGAGGCATGTGAACTCCTGGGCACTGACACGTCGGGCAGGCCACACTGGCCTGCCCGACGATAGTGCGCTAAACGTGAGGTTTAGTTGCTGCTGTCTTCAACAATTTGCTGAATGTCGGCGATCAGATCTTCACCAATGCGCGGCGCCCACTCTTTATAAACCGGCTGAACGGCGTCTTGGAAAGCGGCTAACTGCTCATCGTTAAGACGCGTAATTTCCATTCCGCGCTCGGCTAACTGGTCGCGCGACCAGTCATCGTATTCAGCGGAGAGCTGGATTTCGTACTCGGCAGACTGGCGCGCGGCTTCAAGCACTAACTCTTGATACTCGGGCGCCATCCGGTCCCAGGTACGCTCGGAAAGCATCATGATAAACGGCGTGTAGACGTGGCGCGTTTCGGTGCCGTAATCCTGCACTTCGTTGAAGTTAGATGTCAGAATGGTGCTCCAGGGGTTTTCCTGACCATCTACAACACCCTGCTCCATAGCAGAGAATAGCTCACCAAACGCCATCGGTGTTGGGTTGGCGCCTAGTGCTTCCCAAATGGCTAAGTGAACGGGGTTTTCCATGGTGCGAACGCTGAGGCCGCGCACGTCCAGGCCCGCAACATCATCAGGACTAGCCACCGGGCGGGCGCTGTTAGAGAGCTGTCGGTAGCCATTTTCAGAGAAAGCGAGTGCTTTCAGACCAGTGCCTTCAAAGGCGTCCAGCATGCCCTGAGCCACATCACTCTGCATCACAGCGACGGCGGCTTCACGGCTGGGCAGCAGGAACGGCAGGTCGAACGCCGCCAGTTCTTCTACGTAGCCGGTCGTCGCGGAGCTAGACGGATAAGTCATATCCAGCGTGCCGGTTTGCAGCATTTCCAGCATCTGCACATCGTCGCCTAACTGGCTGTTAGGAAAAACATTAACGCTAATGCGGCCGTCGGTGCGCTGCTCCAAAATCTCACCAAAGTATTTACTGGAGAGAAACTGAGGCGAGCTTTCCGCAAGGCCGATGCCCATACGTAACGTATGCGAACCGTGATCGCCCACAACCTCACCTTCAATCTCAGGCGGATCAGACAATTCAGGACTCTGTGCGTGAGCCATGCCCAACGTCAACGTGGTAGCACCCACCAAGGTCAGCGTGTTGCGCCAAATAGCAGTCATAGCGTTATCTCCAAATACTCGTTGTTGTTTATAGCGGACTTAAAGGCCGGCAAATTGTTACCGGTAACATTGAATAAGCGAAGGCTATCGACCTGCCATGTGCGTGTCAAAGCAAAACTGCCAACTTACGACCAACGTCTAGATCTAGTCACTGGTGCGGCATCACGCTACATTAACGTAAATACTAATCTTAACGACTAATCTTAAAGACCACGGCTCGGAGCACCCCTACCTCTGCAACCATCTTGCAGCTAATTATAACTTGATCACCAGCTTTGCTTTGCGCTCTATTCAACCTCCTTGATGATGACCGGTGCATGCGAGCGAGCAGTCAGTCGAGGCACTGACTATATTGAAAGAAGATCTGGTGCGGCTGCGCGATAGCTTACAAAAAAGCCAGTAGCCCTTCGCTTTTCGGCGAAGGGAGCAATATTTATCGGCTATGCATATTGCGCACAAAATAAAGCTGCGCCAATTTAAAGCAGCAGGTTAAAATTAATAACGCAGACAGGAGATTTAAAATGACCACGACCACTATCGAAAAAGTAGTTTATCGTGCTCACGCCACCGCCACCCGTGGCAATATCAACGTCACTCTGACGCTGGTATAAATCACTTAGCTAAAGACCACGCCACCGCCTTCTGCGCATGCAGCGCGGTGGTGTCATATAGCGGCACCGCGGTATCACGTTGACTCACCAGCATGGCAATTTCGGTACAGCCTAGAATCACCGCCTGAGCACCTTGCACATAGAGTGAATCAATGATTTCAAGATAGCGCTGGCGCGATGCCTCTTCGACCCGGCCCTGGCAAAGCTCGTCGAAAATCACCCGGTGAATGGCCTCGCGTTCAACTTGCTCTGGCACCACGACGTCAATGCCGAACTGCGTTTCTAACCGGCCAGAATAAAAGTCCTGCTCCATAGTAAAGCGAGTACCTAATAAGCCGACACGCGTAATGCCATCTAACGTAAGCTGCTCAGCCGTAGCATCGGCAATATGCAGTAGCGGAATAGTAATGGCTTGCTCAATAGCAGGCGCCACTTTGTGCATGGTATTAGTGGCAATCAGCAAACACTCAGCGCCCGCGCGCTCTACATTTTGGGCGGCACTGGCCAACAGATCACCGGCTGTCTGCCAATCCCCCTGCTGCTGTAGCGCTTCTATGTCTGCAAAATCGACGCTGATCATAACGATTTTGGCCGAATGAAAGCCGCCTAGCGCCACTTTAACGCCTTCGTTTAAAGCCCGGTAGTAGCCTTGGGTAGATTCCCAGCTCATACCGCCTAGTAGTCCGATAACATGCATCCGCCACATCCTTTGAAAATAGATTATTTATTAACAGGCTAATTACTAACCGACCCTTGTAGCTGCATTTCATCACCCCCATAACTCAAGAATAGCTGCAAAACAGGTTCGTGCCGGTACCCAGCAGTTACCGATAACCAGTTAATAGCGAGGAAATAATGAGCGACACCACCTACACACCCCCTACCGTTTGGAAATGGCAACCTGGCAATGGCGGTAAATTTGCCAATATCAATCGCCCCATTGCGGGCCCCACCCATGACAAAGCGCTGCCCGTGGGCAAGCACCCTCTCCAGCTCTACTCACTGGCCACCCCCAACGGTGTCAAAGTCACCGTGATGCTAGAAGAGCTGTTGGAAAAAGGGATTCAGGACGCTGAGTATGACGCGTACCTCATAAACATTGGCGAAGGCGACCAGTTCGGCAGTGGTTTTGTAGCAGTGAACCCTAACTCTAAAATTCCTGCATTGATGGATCACTCGACCAATCCGCCTCAGCGGGTGTTTGAGTCGGGTGCCATCCTGCTTTACCTAGCGGAAAAATTTAACGCTTTCTTACCCAGTGACCCGGCAAAACGCACCGAATGCCTCTCTTGGCTATTCTGGCAAATGGGTAGCGCGCCAATGTTAGGCGGCGGCTTTGGGCATTTTTACGCTTACGCGCCGGAGAAGTATCAGTACCCCATCGACCGCTACACCATGGAGGTGAAGCGCCAACTTGATGTACTCGACCGCCACCTGGCCGAAAACCGCTTTATGGCGGGCGATGAGTACACCATTGCCGATATGGCGATTCACCCCTGGTACGGTGCGCTGGTGAAAAACCGCGCTTACGAAGCGGCAGAGTTCCTAGAGGCCCACACCTATAAGAACGTTTTGCGTTGGACCGAGGAGATTGATGAGCGCCCCGCGGTTAAACGTGGCCGCATGGTCAACCGCTCGTTTGGTGAGCCACACGAGCAGTTGCACGAGCGCCACGACGCCAGCGACTTTGAGCTTCGCACACAGGACAAACTGACTGATAGCGAGTAAGTAGCCGCTAAAAAAGGGCCTACGCTTGATCTCTCAACGTAGGCCCTAAGGGATGCTAAAGACAGGTTTTCACTCTGTAACGCTACTCAACCCGCGAATTATTCAAGGCGTAATTCCAAACCCGATAAACGTAGAAAATGTACCCTAAGCCGAAGGTGACCAGCGAAATCAGCATCCATAGAATAATGTGGCCGATATTGCTGAATAGATTGATTTCGCAGACCATTTTTCGCTCGACGCCAGTGCTGGCATCAACTACCGACATGCGGTTAATGACGAACCGTGCAAACGAATAGGGGAAGAAAAATAGCGCTATACCAAACGTGATAATACTCAGCACCACCCAAAGAATGAGATGGCCGATGATATCGAGAATGGAAAGATCAGCTTTGATATTCACGTTGCGTCCTTAAAAATTAATAATGGTGAAGATTATCATCGTCAGGCGCAAACGTGAATAAATCAAATATAAATTAAGAATCTCGCCGATGATGTTAATACGGCCCACGAACTCCCGCTAAGTGAGTATTGAGTACTGGCTCTCCCACCACTCGACATAGGAACTATTATGGGGCGCAAGTCCACCCTCATCAGGGGCGTTATCATCCCACCATACTGGGCCACGCTCTCCTAGCGCTTCTTTAGCGCTTTGCACCGCATTGCGAGCGTGGTGAATCGCGTCTTCATCATCTTGCTGCTGGGCTGTCCTAACCGCCCGACGCGCTTTCATCAAGGCTTTGATATGGGTGCGCTTTTCATCGTCACCTAAGCGCGGATCGGTGCAACGCCAGAGGCGATTTTTGGCGACAAAGTAGCGTCCATCGGGGGTATGGGGGTACTTATTGGCCATTCGGTTACTCCTCCCATGAGACGCTTGGCTTTTAACCGTTTAGAAACGCTTAGATAGCGTAATGGCGCCAAACTTATCCTGCTTTTCTTGGCCATCAAATTCACGCGAACGCTGAACAGCGGCGTAAGTGACCTGCCAATCTTCCCAAGCCAGCGCCAAGCCAGCGGACACGTCACCCACCCACTCTTTGCGATCAACCGAGTGGCTATTTCTAAACGTATTGCCGTCAAGCGTCAGGTTTTGCGCCATGTAGTAACCGTCTACGCTGGCAAACATGTACCACTGCCAGCCGTCATTGCCGGTCATATGATGGCGACTACCGGCATTTGGCGTCAACGTGGGAATACCCGATGCTTCATCGCCCCAGCGCACGCTATAGCCAACGCTTGCATAGGTGTAGAAGTTACCCAAAGCGGCGTTTACGCTAGGCCCGTGGGCCAACTGCTTACCAATAAACGGTGAGCTGTGCCACCACTGACGCCGCATAGCGATGTTCACGATAGCTTCATCACCCAGTTGATTATTCCAGCCGTTAGGACGATCGCTTTCAGTGACACGATGCACTTCACGTTGAATGCTATCGGCGAGGGACGACGGCCCTACTAAACCAATATCTAGGTGCAGGTCGGTCGCCTGCTGCCAGTTACCCATGGGCACATCTTCATACAGCGAAATACCACCGTAGACGATCCCTGCATAGGGGCGATCATCGTCAACCAGCCCACGCTGCTCAATGTCATCGGGCGTATAGATCTGATGCACCAGCCGATAAGCGGCCATGTCGGCGTCGCCGATTATACTATCGGGTAATGCGGTGGCTAAGCGCTGTGTCCAGCTCTGCGCTTCAGGCTCAAATGCCCAATTTAGCTCAAAACCGCTGGTAAAGTGACCGTCATCGCTGCTGGCTATGCCATCATTTTCGTACTTAATCGAAAGTACGCCATCTGCCGCCTGTGCAAACGTTGGCAACAGGCTAATGGCAACGACTAGCGGGAGTAGTTGCCATCGTAATGGGGCATTTCCTTTCATTGCTCGTTCCTTGAGATTGATCTTGAGGCTGTTTTAATAAATACGCCAACAAACATTGTTGATTGTATGTAATTGTGCAAAAAAATAGCAAGCATACTTTTTAAAAAATAAGGGATGACCTGAAAGTCATCCCTTTGCCTATTTATAGCTTAGTTGTATAACCGTAAGTCTGGTAATTTCTAGCGGTCGCGGAGCAGCCACTGCGGAGTAATTTCATGCTGGCCGTTTTCATCGGTAATATACAGCGATCCTTCGCTGATCATTACTGCCCAGTTAATCGCCCGAGGCAGGTCTTTAGCGATAGTCGCTAGAGCCTCTTGTGGCAACCCCGCCACATGGACATTTTTCAGCGAAGCCACGCTGGGTAGCACTTTGCTCTCCCATAGGTCTACCCGGCCGTAAGCAAGCAGCGATACGCGCTCAGCCCGCCGTGAGCACCAGGTGATGCGCTCAGCATCCGGCAGGCCCACTTCGATCCAGTGCAGTAGGCGACCGTCTAAGCTTTTCTCCCACAGCGCCGGCTCGTCTACATCGGAAAGCCCGCGCCCGAAAGCTAGTGTCTCGCTGTACCACAGCACATAGGCGAGCAAGCGCGCGGTCATGCGCTCTTCGGTCTCTGACGGATGGCGAGCCACGGTAAAGCGCAGCGTTTCATACACCCCGCGATCCAGATCGGTCAGATTAATATCAACTTTGTAGGGCGTTGCGCTAAGAGCCATGGAAGTTTCCAAACGAAATTTGCGTCAGTGTAGCCGATGCTGAGTTTCCCTGGTGAATTGCCAGACAGGTTAGACAAAATGAGGTCTACGGATATACAGCCTCTCTTATCGTGCCGCCTGAGCCAGCGGCACCCCTGAATAAGTAAAACCGGAATGAATAAAAACTTAGAAGCAGGGCTTTAGAAGTTTGGCTTTAAAAGCTAGGTTTGCGCTTTTCAACAAACGCCGTCATGCCTTCTTTCTGCTCTTCACCGGCAAAGCAGAAGGCGAACAGGCTGGTTTCCAGCGCCAGTGCACTGTCCAGGTCTTGATCTAACCCGTCGTGAACCGCCTGTTTGGCACCGCGCACCGACTGAGGGCCGTTGCCTTTCAGCTGTTTGGTGAGCTCTTCAACATAGTTTTCTAGCTCGGTTTGCGGCATCACCCGGTTCACCAGGCCGATGCGCAGTGCCTCTTGGGCGTCAATTTTGCGTCCGGTAGAGACCAGGTCAATCGCCATGGCAGGGCCAACACGGCGTGGCAGGCGCTGGGTGCCGCCAAAGCCGGGGATGACACCTAGCAGCACTTCCGGCTGGCCGAATACCGCGTTATCGCTGGCTACCGCCCAGTCACAGGCCAGCGCCAGTTCGCAGCCGCCGCCAAGGCAAAACCCGTTCACCAGCGCGACCACCGGCACGGGCAGCGTTTCCAGGCGTTTGATGGTACGCAGAGCTTGGCTGGCGAAGGCGCGCGCTTGTTCGGGCGTTTTATCACGCATTTCGGTGATATCAGCCCCCGCCACAAAGGATTTCTCACCGGCGCCGGTAATCAACACGCCGCGTAAATTCGGGTGGGCTTCAAGCTCGACTAAATGCATCTCCAGCGACGCGAGCACCTCACTGTTTAAGGCATTCAGCGCTTTGGGGCGGTTGATGGTGAGTCGCACCATCCCATCGTTATCAACCTTCTCAATAACTGCTTCGCTCATGACAGGCTCCTTATTTGATTTGTTGTGGAATATTAAAGTGGATACCACTCAACCCTAGCGAACGCTTGGTAGAGTGGCAATGACTTATTTATGCCGCGCTCTTCAACTCAGCGCAAGCTAATCGTAGTGATAAAAACCGCGTCCGCTTTTGCGGCCTAAATAACCTGCGGCGACCATGCGTTTGAGCAAGGGGCAGGGGCGATATTTGGGGTCGCCAAAGCCTTCTTGAAGCACGTCCATAATCGCCAGGCAGACATCTAGGCCGATCAGATCCGCCAGCGCTAGCGGCCCCATGGGGTGCGCAGCGCCGAGTTTCATAGCCTCATCAATGGCCTCAGGCGTGGCGGTGCCTTCCTGCACGATAAATGCCGCTTCATTGATCATCGGTACCAGCAGGCGATTCACGGCAAAGCCTGGCGCATCGCCTACCGGCACGGCGGTTTTTCCCAGCGCCTTAGCGAGTTTTTCAATCTCAGCCACGGTCGCGTCAGCGGTCTGCTCGGCGCGAATCACTTCCACCAGTTTGAGTACTGGCACTGGATTAAAGAAGTGCATACCCACTACGCGTTCGGGGTGCTCGCACACTGCCGCCAAACGGGTGAGTGACAACGACGAGGTGTTGGAGGCCAGAATGGCGGTACTGCTCAAGCGACTTAGATCTCGAAACAGCTTCTCTTTGAGCTCGGGCTGCTCGGGGGCGGCCTCAATAATCACCGCGCAGTCACTCAAGGCCTCTAGCGTGGTGGTGGTGGCAAGGCGTTCCAGCGCCACACTTTTATCTGCCGCGCTGATTTTTTCTTTCGCCACCAGCTTACTCAAGCCTTTATCGATATTTGCCTTGGCACGGCCAAGCTGCTCGTCGGCCAGATCGTAAAGGTGCACCTGAAAGCCACTAGCCGCAACTACTTGGGCGATCCCCTGCCCCATCGTGCCAGCGCCTACCACGCCAATTTTTTGCTCACTCATGCACCCTCTCCTCTATTGATTACCAATACTCTATCAATTATCACTACTGGCCGATTATTGATGCTGTTTAGCTTCTTCGCGCAATACGAATTTTTGAATCTTGCCCGTCGAGGTTTTCGGTAGCTCGCTGAAAATCACTGTTTTAGGCACTTTGTAGCTAGCTAAATGTTCACGGCAGTGGGCGATAATATCGGCCTCGGTAACTTCCCCGTAGCCCACTTTGAGCTTTACGAAGGCACAGGGCGTTTCGCCCCACTTCTCGTCGGGCTTGGCGACGACCGCCGCCTCTTCCACGGCAGGGTGAGCGTAAATAGCGTCTTCCACTTCAATGGTCGAGATGTTCTCACCGCCGGAAATAATAATGTCCTTGGAGCGGTCTTTGATCTCGATATAGCCATCCGGGTGCCAGGCGGCCAAATCGCCGGTGTGATACCAACCGCCCTCCAGCGCCTGTTCAGTGGCCTCCGGGTTCTTTAAATAGCCCTTCATGACGTTATTGCCGCGCATCAGAATCTCGCCGATGGTTTGGCCGTCTTTGGGCACCGGCTCCATGGTTAGCGGGTCGGCGACACACAGCGCTTCGAGCATATGATAGCGCACGCCCTGGCGGGCTTTGATTTTGGCCCGCGCTTCAATGGGCAACTCATCCCACGCCTCGCGCCAGGCACACACCGTTACCGGGCCGTACACTTCGGTAAGGCCATATACGTGAGTGACTTCAATGCCCATCTTTTCGACCCCAGCAATCACTGAGGCTGGCGGCGCGGCACCGGCGGTGGTGACTTTCACCGGATGATCAAACTGGCGCTTATCTTCCGCGGGCAGATTCACCAAACCATTAAGAATGATCGGCGCCCCACTGAAGTGAGTGACTTTTTCATTGGCAATCAATTGCATGATCTTTTTGGGGTCGACCCGGCGCAGGCAAACATTCACCCCGGCGTTGGCAGCAATCGTCCACGGAAAGCACCAGCCGTTGCAGTGGAACATCGGCAGTGTCCACAGGTAGATCGGGTGGTGGGGCATTGCCCACTCCATAATGTTACTCACCGCATTGAGATAGGCGCCACGGTGGTGATACACCACGCCCTTGGGTTTACCCGTGGTGCCTGAGGTGTAATTGAGCGAGATTGCGTCCCACTCATCCGCGGGCAGCTGATAGGCGAAATCGGCGTCGCCCTCTTCAAGCAGCGCTTCGTACTCAATCTCGCCAATCCCCTGGGTGTCGCCAAGAAACTCAACATCCGCGACATCGATAATCAGCGGCTTATGCTCAATGTTGGCCACCGCTTGCTGGACGACCTCGGCAAACTCAGGGTCGACCAAAATAGCTTTGGCCTCGCCGTGCTCCAGCATATAGCTGATCGCCTCGGCATCCAGGCGAATATTCAGCGTGTTCAGCACACAACCTGCCAACGGCACGCCAAAGTGCGCCTCAAACATCGCCGGAATATTGGGCAACATCGCTGCTACGGTTTGGCCCGGCTGAATGCCCCGCCGCTTGAGCGCAGAGGCAAGCTGGCGGCAGCGTGTCCAGGACTCACCCCAGGTACGCCGCGTACTGCCATGCACTACCGCAGGGTAGTCAGGGTAGACCGACGCCGTGCGCTCCATAAAGGTCAGCGGTGAAAGCGGCACGTGGTTGGCAGTCGTTTTGGGTAAGCCTTGCTCAAAGATATTAGCCATCATAAAGCACCTAATTATGTTGAAAATCGATAGAGTGTGAGAAGGGAAAGTTAATGCCACGGCCCAACACCGCTGGCTTCACTGCTAATCGCTGTCTGGTGTTTTTTGCGATGACCTAGGCTCACGCCCGAATAAATTTTGTTTCTGCACCAAGAAGTACAGCACTACACCCGCAGTGAGTCCCCAGCCTGCGCCATACACGGCCAATACCACTGCCATGGTGCCTGCTACGCCACGCTCCGCCGTCGTTTTAGTCTGTTCAATACCTACCATAAGACAAATATAGCCTGTGAGAAGTAGCGTGAGGGAAAGCGCAATAGGCAAGACAGGCTGAAACATGCTTACTAGAGGTAACGTAAAAAGAGCAATAAAGCCCGTAATCCAAAAAGTGCCTCCACCGCTATAAATAGACTCCATCGCATTTCTGCCATTTTTATAGCGCTCGGCCATGGTTGCTGTAACGGCCGTCCAAATGGGGCCCGCTAAGCCTGGGTAAGGTGCAAAAAAAGCATGCATACCGTTACGAATAGCAGTGACGTGGTGCATGCGATCCGTGCTGTAATCAATTTTTTCATCTGTTCGAATATCATCGACCCGAGACATTAATGTGCGACCTACGACAATATCGCCAAAGGCAATGACGTAAGAGATGACCGCTGTAGGTACGGCCAGTAAGAACACCTCTAAGCCAGGAAAGCCTACTGAGAAAGGCAAGTAACGCCACATCTCGACAAAGTTCGGCTGGGTAATTCCCCACTCGATATTAGGTAGCGGATACTCACCGACAGCCCATGCAATTAAAATCGCCACAATCATGCCGGGTACCATGCCGTAATTAGCTATTTTGCGGATTAACGCGTGGTCTACGACCAAGCGTTTAAATGACAGCGAAAAAAGCATAAATACGGCAATCAGCATGCCAGCAATCAGAGAGATTGGGGTCTCGGCAAGGCGTCCACCCTGCTGTATCTCGCCGGTAATGGCCGCAATACCAGCGCCAATGATGATCCCCGCTTGCAGTGAATTAGGCACTAAGTGAACCAGCTTACTGCCAAGCCCCGTAACGCCTAAAATAAAGAAAATTAAAAAGACCAGGAACTGGAGAGCAAAAAGCGCCTGGATGGCTTCTGGGCCGGGCTCAAAATTGCCTAGGAAAACCAGCACGACCGGCACCGCAGGCGTAATCCACCCTGGCACCATTGGAACGCCCAATAATGCCGGGAGCATAAAGCCAATGCCGCATACCACCACAAAAGCCAAGGCGACGTCATAAGGCAAACCAAGGTACTGCTCAAGCAAAGGAATCATTGCAAGGCTGACAACAAACATGATCAGACCTTGAATCATTTCAGCCATTTCCCACCGATAGTGGATAAATGGAAGACGAATTTTAAAGGGACCCGCTGGCCAGTAAGGCTGTTCTTCGCCATGCTCACGTTGCTTCAATTGCATAAAATGCTCCTTTGACCTAATACGACATAGCGTTTCCGCTCACCATGAATTTAATGGCCATGCCTCATAGGTAATTTTTAAAACGCTTGTTTTATTACTTGTTAATGGACACTGCCGACCTTTGAGAGGTCGGCGGAGCAAGCCAAGCAAGATTAGGAAAATGTTAAGTGCTATGAGGAAGTAAGCTGAAATTCGCTTAAACACTGCATGCCCGCGTCAATGACAACGCGCTGAGCACGGCCGAGCGGGAGCCACTGGGTAATCGCAAATTCGGCGCTGCGCATCTTGGCAGTATAGAAGGGATCATCGCTACCCTTATGAATGGCAGCCTGGGCGCGCAGGGCAGCTTGGCCCATTTGCCACGCACACAGCACGTGCCCGGCTAGATTCAGGAACGGTGTCGCGTAAGCTTGCACGGCGTCTGCGCCGCTATCGGGATCTTTACCTTCAGCCAGTACAATGGCTTGGGCGGCTTTTAAATCTTCAAGCCCGGCTGCCAAACCGTTACCCAATGCTACCAAAGCAGGGTCGGCGTTGAGTTGCTCCACCGTGGCGGCCACATCGTTCAAGAGAGCGGTGAGCGCTGCGCCGCTATCACGCTGGAGCTTGCGGCCTGCCAGATCCAGCGCCTGAATACCGTTGGTGCCTTCGTAAATCGGCGCAATACGCGCATCGCGCAGCAGTTGGGCGGCGCCGGTCTCTTCTACGTAACCCATACCGCCGTGTACTTGGATACCCACTGAAGCGATATCTACCGCTTGATCGGTGGAGAAGCTTTTGATCACCGGAATCAGAATATCTGCGCGGGCCTGGGCTACTTGGCGAGCATCGGCGCTCTCCGCGTGGCGGGCGGTGTCCAGCTCGGCGGCACAATACAGTGCCAGCGCGCGCAGCGCATCGGTACGCGAACGCATGGAGAGCAGCATACGGCGCACGTCCAAGTGGTCGCTGATAGTGCAATTCTCACCGCCGCGTGTTTTGGGGGAACGGCCCTGGGTGCGTTCCAAGGCGTAGGCAAAGGCGTGCTGGCAGGCACGCTCAGCCACGCCAATGCCCTGAATACCGACCTTGTGGCGCGCCTCGTTCATCATCGTGAACATGTGGTTAAGACCACGCCCTTCTTCACCGACCAAGTAGCCAACCGCGCCACCGTTTTCACCAAAGCTTAGGGTGCAGGTGGGCGAGCCGTGAATGCCCAGCTTGTGCTCAATAGACGCACAGGTGACGTCGTTGCGTTCGCCCAGCGAGCCATCGTCGTTAACCAGAAACTTGGGCACCAGAAACAGCGAAATACCTTTGTTGCCTTGCGGCGCGTCGGGCTTGCGGGCCAGTACCAGGTGAATGATGTTTTCGGCGGCGTCGTGCTCGCCCCAGGTGATATAGATCTTCTGGCCACTGATACGGTAGTGGTCGTTTTCAGGTACGGCGCGGGTGCGCACTTGGGAGAGATCCGACCCCGCCTGGGATTCGGTAAGGTTCATGGTGCCCGTCCAGGTGCCTTCCACCAGTTTGGGCAAATAGGTCGCTTTGAGTGCATCGCTGCCGTGATGGGCCAGCGCTTCAATGGCGCCAGCCGTTAGCATTGGACAGAGCCCCAGCGCCATATTGGCGCCGTGAAGCATCTCCTGAACCGCGCTGGCGACGACCTCTGGCAGGTTTTGCCCGCCTAACGCCTCGGACACACCAATCCCGTTCCAGCCGCCCTCAACATACGCTTGATAAGCCGCCGCGAAGCCTTCCGGGGTAGTGACGCTGCCATCGGAGTGGCGCTTAGCCCCCTGCTGGTCACCTATCTTGTTGAGCGGCCCCCAGACATCACCAGCGAGTTTTGCAGCCTCTTCGAGTACCGCTTCAACCAAGTCTGGGGTGGCTTCTTCAAAGCCCGGTAGGCTAAGCGAACGGTGTGCTAATAGCTCTTCAAGCACAAAGCGCAAATCGCGCAGCGGCGCGGCATAATGGTTCATAGCAAAAACCTCGGGCTGAGAAATTAAACAATTGTTTAAAAAATATGCCCTGGATGGTAATAACACTCGCCACTACACACCATTAGCCCAAGGTATCAGCCCGTACTGAAAATGTTCTCACCCCACGTTACTTATGCGCTGCTGTTGGCTCCCCATCATCGTAGTAAGTGATATGGCTTTCATCTTCGGCAGGCGGCCCGACCACCGGTTCGGCGGCGTCAACATCCCATACGGCATCAGACAAATCTTCAAGGTGCTCGTGCTCCAATGCCCCCTGCATCAACTTCTCTGTTACTACCAGCTCAGCACCGGCAGCGGTCATCGGAGTAGTCGGCGTAAAGGGGGCAACGGGCAACGGCGCTGGGCGAACACTGCGGCGCCAAGCGAAGAACATAACAAAGAATAGACTGAGTGAACCAAAGGCCCAGAACAGTCCCGCATCGCCCATCACCGTCATCACCGGTGAAATCATCAGCGGGCTGATGGTGGCGCCAATCGAATTGATCAACAGCAGGCCTTGACTCATACGCACCAGCGCACCCGCGGGGGCACGGTCCGCGGCGTGGCTGACTGCCACCGGGTAAAGTGCAAATACCCCACCGCCGAGCAAGAACAGCAGCGCTGCCAGCAGCGGCGTAGAGAGCGGCAGCCAGAGCATCGCCACCGATATCAGCACACAGAAAACGCTGATCCCGATCAGCACCATCTGGCGGTCGTGGCGATCCGACCAGCGGCCAATCGGGTACTGCAACAGCATGGCGCCCATAATCACCACCGCCATCATCTGCCCGACCTGACTAATGCTCATCCCATTACGCTGTAGATACAGCGGTAGCAACGTATACGCTGCCGCCACCACCATGCCAGAGCCCAAACTGCCCATTACGCCGGTGGGCGTCAACGTAATCAAACGGTGCGGGGGGAGCGGTTCGGCGTAGTCCATAATCGGCGATACGCGGGGAATCATCGCCATGGGCAGCACGGAGAGCGAGGCCAACAGGCCGATCACCATAAACGGAGCAGTAACGCCCATGGCGTCGGTCACACCCAGCAGCAGTTGGCCCAACACGCCAGAGGCATACAGCGAAATCATATACAGCGCCAACAGACGGCCGCGAACTTTCTGGTCGCCCGACGTCAGTAGCCAGCTCTCAATGACCAAATAAACCCCTACCGTGGCCCAACCGCCAATCAAGCGCAGCGCAAACCAGACCCAAGGGTCAAAGAACAGGCCCTGCAGCAGTACCGTAACGGCGACGAGCGAGGCAAAACTGCCGTAGGCACGAATATGACCAATGCGTATCAGCAGGCGGTCATTGACCAACGCACCTAATGATAAGCCAATAAAGTAAGCCGACGAGACAATACCGACGACCGTGGCCGACTCACCGGCGGCATCCAGGCGCAGGGTGATTAAGGTGGCCAGAAAACCGTTGCCAATCCCGAGAATGAATAGCCCTAACAGGGGCGCCAGCGCCATGGCTAGCAGTTGCCGCGACATGAAAACCTCACCTTACCTACTGGAGTGAAACAGCAATAAAAACGCTGCTAGCAGTGTTCAAAATAGCCACTATCTCACCTGTCGCATCGAGTCAGGCTGGAATATCGGCGCGCAATTATTGCCCTAAAGTAAACAAAGTCAATGCTTTTGTGACGCTATCACTATTCACGTTAGGGCTTTGTGCAAAATAACGCTGTCGGGGCCAGGAAATTCCACAACTAAATTATTCTGTTGTGCCCACCAACGAAAAGTCTCTTCGCTAAAAAAACTGATATGAGTGGGATCCGAAATATAGTGCCAGCGGGCAAAAGCTTCTGGGGAGGATACCCGTTTGGTCATCAGCCCTAGATAGCCGCCGGCTACTAGTTGAGCCACTAATTGAGTAAGCACTTGGCCAGGCTGCGACAAGTGCTCAACGACTTCTGTGGCGGTGATAAAGTCATAGTCATTGGCAAGCACCGAGGCGTCCGGGGCATAAAATGGGTCGTAAATTGACATACAATGCCCCTGCTCTTCGAACATCACCGACAGTGTCGGCCCCGGCCCGGAGCCAAAATCGAGCCCGCGAGCGTTAGCCGCAAGCTTGGCTAAAAGCGGAGTAAATAAACGCCCTAAAAAGCGCCGGTATCCCGCGCGGTTTCGGATAATAAGTGCAATTGGTAAGAGGGCGGCCAGCTGGTAGAGTCGGCGCTCCTCCCGACCAAGAGAAAAGCACTGATGAGCTACAACCAGCTGACCGAAAACGAACGATACCAGATTTACATTCTAAAAAAAGCAGGCCACAGCCAATTGGCGATAGCGGAGAAAATGGAGCGGAGTCCGTCCACGATCAGCCGGGAGCTTCGCCGTAACAGAGGGCTTCGAGGTTATCGGCCTGGGCAGGCACAGAAGCTGTCGAGCGCTAGGAGGCATGATGCCTACAAGGCACGGAAGGTGACGGACGAGGTGCGAGGTGAGATAGAAACCTTGCTTCGTCAGGAGCTGAGTCCGCAGCAGGTTGCCGATTACCTGAGAAGGCACACAGGCGTATGTCTGCACCACGAGACGATTTACCAGTTGATTTACGCAGACAAGGCCAACGGTGGCGATTTGTATAGGCATCTTCGGGTAGCGTCAAAGCCCTATCGCAAGCGCTATGGCAGCTATGATCGGCGAGGGAAGATCAAGAACAGAGTGAGTATTGATGAGCGCCCTGCGGTCGTTGACCGGCGTAGCCGAATTGGTGACTGGGAAGGCGATACGATCATCGGCAAGGGTCGCAAGGGCGTTCTGCTGACGATGGTTGAGCGTAAGACGCTGTATACGGTCATTGTTCGCCTGACGGGCAAAAGAGCCGACCTGCTGGCGGCTGCAGCGATTGAGCATTTGGCGTCGCTCAAAGCCAGAATCAAAACCATCACCTTGGATAATGGTCTTGAATTTTCTGGGCACGAGGATATAGCGAAAGGTCTGGAGGCGGATATTTATTTTGCCCACCCTTATGCATCATGGGAACGAGGGATCAATGAGAATACCAACGGCCTTATCCGCCAGTACTTCCCCAAGGGAACAGACTTAAGCAAGGTGACGGATGAGCAGGTTCAGTTTGTTATGGATCGACTGAACAGCAGACCCAGAGCGACCAGAGGTGGACGATCACCGAATGAGTTATTTATAGGGCGGCGAGACGATTTACTCGCCGCGTAATGAAATTGCAGTTATTACTTGAAACCAAGCCGTATCATGCGGCGAGTTTTGATGTTTATCGTATTCGGCCTTTTCAGCAGCGGCGCTCAAATGCTGCTCGGGGGGCACAAATACCAGCGTGCACGTGGCACACTGGTAGTAGTCACGACGCCGATCCTGGTGGTAAAGCGCAGTGGTCGATCCCGCGCATAGCGGACAGCAGCGCATCATCGTATTCTCTGGCATATCGTTACATATTAAGGAAAGTGGCATGTTAACAGGCCTGGATCATCTCGTTGTTACCGTGACCGATATGGGTCGTGCGGTAGATTTTTACTCACGCGTGCTGGGATTAGACGTCCGCTATCGCGATGCCCAGCGGGTCGATTTAATGCTGGGCGATACCGCGTTACGCCTGCATCAAACCGACACCGACATCGCGCCTATTTCAGCGACGCCCACCCCCGGCAGCCTGGATTTATGCCTGCGTTGCCAGCTACCGCTGGACGAATTCAAGCAGCATTTAGACGCGCTGGGTATCGATGTAGAGCTGGGCCCCGTCGCCCGTCAAGGCGCCAACGGACCGATTGAGTCGCTTTACCTGCGCGACCCCGACGGCAATCTATTAGAGATATGCCGCCCTGCTGCGCGTTAATGACCGATTTTAGTGATAAGACGAATAGCGCACGGTATCATATTGCGCCTCAATAGCGCCCGCGGGGATGCACCCAACGACGGCTCGCCATACAGCATTATGACTTTGCACTTACCACGGTTCTACCGAAAGGAAACGCGATGCGTGATAACGCCAATGATTCGCCCATTGAGGGCAAAGCCGTCAGCACAGAACAGCACCATCAGCCCGACACCACCATGGCGATGGTTAACTATGCGCTCTACCTAGCCAGTTTCATCCTGGGCTTTACCTCTATCATCGGCGTGATTATCGCTTACATGTATAAAGGTAAAGGCCCTGTATGGCTGGACGAACACTACCGCTACCAGATTCGTACGTTTTGGATAGGGCTGGTATACGGCATCGTGTTCTCGATCTTAACGCTGATATTGATCGGTTTTCCGCTGCTGCTAGCGCTTGCCGTTTGGCTGATTATTCGCTGCGTTAAAGGCTTTAAAGGGCTACAAGAGCACCGCGCCCCTTCTAACGTAGACTCCTGGTTGTTTTAACGATGGCTCAACAAACGGGTAACACCAGCGAGCGTTGCTCCAAAGCCAGCGCGATCAGTTGGCTATGGCGTACGTTATCACGCTGGCCGCTCGCGCGGTTGTGGCGTGCCTCTTCAGCGCTGGGCCCCCTGGTTTACCGCTTTAATAAGCGTGAGCGCGAGGTGACCGAGCGCAACCTAGCCGTTGTTTACCGGCACCTCTCTGCTCCAGAACGTAAGGCCCTTACCCAGCACAGCTTACGCCACTCGGCGGCCACAATGTTGGAGCTAGGCCACGCCTGGATGGCAGAACCAAGTCAAGTCGAGGCCGGTATTTTAGCGGTCAACGGGCGCGACAAGCTCGATAGTGCGCGTGCCGATGGGCGCGGGGTGATTGTGCTCGCTCCCCACTTCGGCAATTGGGAGGTGCTTAATTTCTGGCTCTCAAGCCATTTTCCCTTTACCGCCATGTATGAGCCGCCCAAAATCACCGCCCTTGACCCAGTGATTCGCCACGGCCGCGAACGCATGGGCGCTCGGCTTGTACCGACGAATCCGCGCGGCGTTGCAGCACTGCTTAAAGCGCTTAAACGCAGCGAGGCGATTGGTATACTGCCCGACCAAGAGCCCGATTGGGGCAGCGGCGTTTTTGCACCGTTCTTTAGCCGCGACGCCTATACCGCCACGCTGCTGCCCAAGTTGGTGGCCCGTACCCAGGCAAGAGTCGTCACCGGCGTGGCGTTGCGCATACCGGGTAAGGGTTTTGAGATCCATTTTTTAGACGCCGATGAGCGCGTATATAGCCCAGATGACGTCGAGTCTGCCACCGGCGTCAATGCCAGCGTAGAGGCCGCGATTGCGCTGGCGCCTGCGCAGTATCAGTGGGAGTACAAGCGCTACCGTAAAGTGGTGCAGGAGCAGCAAAAACTCGCCAACTACCGCGACTATCGCCTTTATTAGTGCGTCGACTTTATTGATAAGAGCTTACTGATGACACAAAACAGCACTTCAGGCGATGAAACACGCCCGCCGCAAATTGTTTACGCGCTTTATCTGGCGGGCATTGTTACCGCCAATATCACCCTGCTAATCGGAGTGATAATTGCCTATGTCTACCGTCAAGATGCCGCGCCGTGGCTACAGCAGCATTACCGCTACCTGATCCGCACCTTCTGGATCGGCACGCTGTATGCCTGCATTGCCTTTTTACTCAGCATTGTAATGATTGGCACCTTGCTCTGGCCGCTGCTAGCGGTATGGCTGGGGGTGCGCGGCGTGCTTGGCTGGGTCGATGTACGCAAAGGGCGGCCACCGGCGCGCCCCGCTAGCTGGCTTTGGTAGGCACTTTCTCTTAAGAACTGTCAATCAAGCCTGGTCACTCATTGCTATCGCGGGCGTAAACATCGTCTAAACGCTCGATGTCATCTTCACCCAGGTAGCTTCCCGACTGAACTTCTATCAGTTCTAAAGGAATCTTGCCGGTGTTTTCCAGCCGGTGTAATGCCCCAATAGGGATATAGGTCGACTGGTTTTCACTGACCAAGAAGCTACGTTCCTCAAGGGTTACCCGTGCCGTGCCGCTGACGACCACCCAATGCTCAGCGCGGTGATGGTGGCGCTGTAGCGACAGCCGCCCGCCGGGCTTCACGGTTATCCGCTTGACCTGATAGCGCTGGCCGCTATCCACCGCCTGGAAGCTACCCCAAGGACGCTGCACTTGGGCTGCCGAACTAGGTTCACTGCGCCCTGCCTCGGCAAGCGACGCCACCAGATGTTTTACCTGCTGCGCCTGATCACGGTGGGCCACCAGCACGCTGTCTGATGTCTCCACCACAATCAGATTTTGCACACCCAGCGTGGCCACCAAACGGTGCTCGGCAAACACCAGCGAATCCTGTGTATCGGCCAACCAGGTGTCGCCCTGGGCGGTGTTGCCCGCAGGGTCGGGCGCAGCGATGGCCCACAGTGCATCAAAGCTGCCGATATCATTCCACTGTGCGGCTAACGGCACGACGGCAGCATGCTCACAGTGCTCCATTACCGCGTAGTCGATAGAGTCCGCCGGGCAGCGGCGAAAGGCCTCTTCGCCCAGGCGGAGAAAATCCAAGTCGTGGTGTGCGTCGCTAACCGCCTCTGCACAGGCTTCAAGCATGGCTGGCTGTAGTCGCTTTAGCTGGGCTAAATAGCTGGAAGCACGCAGCAAAAACATACCGCTGTTCCACAGATAATCGCCGTTCTCAAGCAATTGTGCGGCGCGCTTGGCGTCGGGTTTTTCAATAAACGCAGCAAGATGATGGCCACCTTCCAGCGGGGCGCCGCAGGCGATATAGCCGTAGCCGGTTTCGGGCTGGGTGGGTACGACACCGAAGGTAACCAGATAACCCGCTTCGGCTAACGGGGTGGCGAGTGCAACGCTGTGCTCAAACGCCGGCACATCGCCAATCACATGGTCGGCGGGGAGCACCAGCAGTAATGGGTCATCGCCCGTCTGACGCGCCAGCAGCGCTGCACAGGCAATCGCCGGGGCGGTATTGCGCCCTTCTGGCTCAAGCACCAGGGTGGCCGCTTGAGCCATTTCGCGCAGCTGTTCGGCCATTAAAAAGCGATGGCTATGATGCCCCATCAACATTGGCGCAGCGGCGGTTAACCCGGCCAAACGGCTCAGCGTTTGCTGAAGCAGGCTCTGGGATGAGGTTAAACGCAAAAACTGTTTGGGCATCTGCTCCCGAGAGAGCGGCCAAAGCCGCGTACCACTGCCACCGCTCAATATTACTGGCTGAATCATGGTGCTGTCCTTGTGGTCGTGCTTGTATCAGAGCGCGTGTCTTGTGCCATGGATTGCTCACCAAAATCGCTCTGCAGCCAGTGGCGCAGTTGGCTCATTCTGGGCGCCTGCGCGGCTTGGTCAAGCACTGGCAAGGTACCGGGGATAAATCCGCGCGCCTCAAACGGTGCCAATAGCGCGGGATCGCCGCTAATAATGTGTACCGGAACTGCTCCGCTGGCGTCATCACCGGTAATCAGCGGCGCCGCCTGATGGTCACCGAGTACGATCAATAGCGTGTTGTCGTCGACCACGCGCTCAGCCCAGCGGCCAGTGACTTTCACAGCGTAATCTACCGACCAAGCATAGTGATCGCGAATACGCTCGATGTCCTGCCACAGCATTTCAGGCAGGTCGCCCGCCTTTTCCCAAGGGGCAAAAATGCGCCCGTCCTCAATAGATGACCAATCATCCAGTACCGGCAGAATCGGCGTCCAGGGCGCATGGCTGGAGATCAGCGCTAGCTGAGCAAACACCGGCGTCTCGCCCAGCAGGTGGCGCTGGGTATAATCAAGGGTGAACTGATCAGGCATGGTCACCCAGTTAAGCGCTGGCCCGGCGTAGTCGATATCGTTTGCTGCCGCAATATCATCGAAACCGTAGGCCTCCCCTTCCGGCCACGCCATGGTGATCGCAGGCATGACGCTCAAAGTGCGCTGCCCGGTGGCGCTAAAGTCATCAATCAAGGTGGTGTGTTCGCTGTCTAGCATCAGCTGATACCAGAGCTGATTATCAATCCAACGCCCGCTAAGCGCCGTTGCGTGGGCAAGCCAGGACTGCCCACCGCGAATTGGCGACTCCAGCACCCCAGAGACAACATGAAGGTCGCGCTCATTGAGGCGCTGCTGCAGCTCAGCAAGGGTGGGAAGTAGAACGTCTGCATAGCGCGGATCATCGAGTGCCGAGACACCGTAGGACTCAATAAAGGTCAGCAACACATTGCGCCCTTCAAGCCTGGGTAGCGGCTGTTCTTCTATCGGCGACGCTTCCAGCTCAGCGGTAAAGTCCAGCCGCGCAGTGTGGGTAGCTGTTACTTGCTGCCACTGGAAACGGGTGATATTGACCATCGGTAAACGCGCGCTATCCACCAGCCTTATGCCGTTAAGTTCCAGTGCGGCGCAGCTGGTGGCAACCACTAACAGTATCAAGGCGGCCGCGCCTGATAATCGTTTAAGTGGGTAAGCGACCGACGGCAGCAGTAGTTTCACCAACCCCACGACGATGCCAAACAGCAAAGCAATTCCCGCTAGCACTGAACACATTGCTAAAAGCTGGCCTACATTGCCCACTAACAGGTGATAAATAGAGCGCAGCAGAGGCGCGTCGAAATAGAGATTGAGTGGCCGGGAAAAGGCCATATGGGTGGCGGCACTGCCCAAATTCGCGGCCGTGGTCAGCACCACCCAACTGACAACCCCAACCCCCAGTAACCGACGCACCCGACCTACCGGGAGCAGTCGCATCAACGGCGCAATGATTAGCGCCTCCCAAGCAATCAATGGCGTACTTATCTCTCCTAATCGCCACCATAGCGGCGCGATGAGTAAGCAATTCAGCGTTAGGATCGTCAACAATAATCGACTCATCGGATTCTCATTTGTGCCTGCTTTAGCTTACAGTGTCATAGATCTGACCTATCCGTGTTCTGTCTCTCAGAGAGGCGTTATACAGAACAAGGGACAAGGCTGCTGAAAACACAACAACCATGTACTATTTTGATTTATCGTATAGATGCTGTGTAGAAATTTCACGTTTTGCTGGGTTATACGCCACGCAATTTGCAAGCCTTCACCGGAAGGGATTTCGACCATGCTTTTTAACGTTATTGATAAGCAGGAAGCTGATAGACGGCGGGAGGGTAGATGGCAAGCTAGACAGTGGATGACTGGACAGTGCATGATTTTATTTGGATGCACGCTAGCCTCTACCGCGTTTGCCGCAGACGATCGTCATTTTAGTGCCGTGATTGAGCGCGCCCAGCAGCTAGCTGAAGAGACCTACCAACCCCCTGAAGAGTCATTGCCCCAGGCATTGCGCAACATTAACTACGATACTTACCGGCAAATTCGTTTTGATCCTGAGCATGCCTACTGGCAAGACGAGAGCCCGTTTAGCCTACAGCTATTTCATAGCGGCTTTATTTTTCAAACCCCAATCACCCTGAACGTTATCGAAAACGACAGCGCCACTCCCTTGCCCTTTTTAGCAGATAACTACTCCTACGATGGCAATGCCGCGAAGCTTAAAGAGCAGGATCTAACCGGCAGCGGGCACGCCGGGTTTCGTCTCCACTACCCCCTCAATAGTGATGAATACAATGACGAATTTGCCGTTTTTCTTGGCGCCAGCTATTTCCGCATTGTCGGGCGCGGACAGGCTTACGGGCTTTCAACGCGCGGTTTAGCGATCGATACCGCCTCTCCCAACGGCGAGGAGTTCCCAGCGTTTCGCGAGTTTTGGATGTATAAACCCGACGCCGATGCCGATGCCGATGCCGATCAATTTGAGTTATTGGCGCTGATGGATAGCCCCTCGGTCAGCGGTGCCTATCGATTTATTCTCACACCGGGCGACAATACCCAGGTAGAAATCGAAGCCGAACTGTTTGCCCGTGAAGACATTGCCAAGCTGGGCGTAGCGCCACTCACCAGTATGTTCACTTACGGTGAGGCAAGCCGCGAGCGCCCGGACGACTTCCGCCCGCAAGTGCACGACTCCGATGGCCTGCTGATGCATACCGGCAGCGATGAGTGGATTTGGCGGCCGCTTAGCAACCCAGCACAGGTGCGAACCTCGGCATTTATTGACGAGGCTCCCCACGGCTTTGGCCTGATGCAGCGTGAGCGTGATTTTAACCACTACTTAGATACCGAAGCTCACTACCATCGCCGCCCCAGCCAGTGGGTCGAGCCGCTTAGCGACTGGGGCCCCGGGCATGTCGAGCTGGTTGAAATTCCCACGCCCGATGAAACTCACGACAACATCGTCGCGTATTGGGTAGCGGACGATACATTAGACACCGGCGAATCACGCCGCCTTCACTACCGCACCTTCACGCTGAACAGCCAGCCCGAGGAGCATGCGCTGGGCCGCGCCATTCGAACCCGCCACGGCAGCGCAGCAGGGCCTGGGCAAACGGACTCATCGGCCAGCGAGCAGCGTCAGTTTATCGTCGATTTTCAGGGCGGCGCGTTAGCCGACATTACCGCAGATCAGCCGGTCGAATTAGACATCAGCACCCAGCAAGGTGAGGCCCTACTGCCTCAGGCCACCGCACTGCCTAACGGTGGCTGGCGAGCTAGTTTCCGGCTACCCGACAGCGGCCAGCCCAGCGATGTTCGCCTCAGGCTGACCTTAAACGGCAAACCGGTGAGCGAAACCTGGAATTATGTGTGGTACCCCGATGAGTGATGAAAAGACTCAGAAAAGCCAATTAATGCGGCCCCAGCACCTACAACGGCTACGCAGCGCAGGCGGGCTTGCCCGCTCGCTGTTTATTTATTGGCGCCCGGGACGCCAGCGCGGACTCCAGCGCCTTTACCAGCCGTTTATTCAGCCCGGCAGTGTGGCCTTTGATATTGGCGCTCACTTGGGCGACCGCAGTGCGGCTTTCCATGCGCTGGGTGCCAACGTTGTCGCGCTTGAGCCTCAGCCCAATCTTGCCAAGTGGTTTAAACGCTTAGTGAGACCGCAAAGCATTACCCTGCTGCCTGTGGCGGCAGGCCCAACGGCAGGCTTTGCCGAGATTGCGATCAGCCCCGGCAACCCCACGCTTTCCACCCTGGCTACCGGGTGGCGCGAACAGATTGGCGAGTGTAACGCGGGTTTTAGTCAGGTGCGCTGGGAGCGGCGTTTACGGGTGCCGGTCACCACGTTAGATACGCTAATTGAGGAGTATGGTGAACCCAGCTTTATCAAAATTGACGTCGAGGGTTTTGAAGCCGAGGTACTGGCAGGGCTAAGCCGCGCCGTAGCCGCGCTTTCGGTGGAGTTTGTATCCGGCGCGCTAGCGGTTAGCCACGCTTGCGTTGACCATTTAAGCCGCCTTGGCGACTATCGCTACAATGTCGTGGCTGGCGAGCAGCGTCATTTCCGCTGGGCCAAGTGGCAAACTCCACAGGCTGTTACCGATTGGCTTGATGCTGGCGCCGAAGAGCTACCCTCGGGCGATCTTTACGCCTGCCGCTCCGATCATCCATTCGTTCTGAGTAGAGTTCTGAACGATGCTTAATACTGAAAGGCCTTTCACGCATGATTTACCACTGGCAAACGCTCACCGCACCGCAGCTAGCCGAGTTCGCCCAGCGCGACCCGGTGGCGGTGCTGGTACTTGGCGCCATCGAACAGCACGGCACTCATCTTCCCTTAGCCACCGACCTCACCATTGGTGAAGGGCTTCAGGCGGCCATGCTGGAAGCGCTTGACCCTTCGCTTGACGTTATCTGCCTGCCTCCGATTGCCGTGGGTGCCAGCGGTGAGCACGCCAGCTTCCCCGGCACGCTAAGCCTGCCAGCGCCACTGGCGATTGCCACCCTAGAAGCCTACGGCGACAGCCTGGCGCGGGCGGGAATTCGTCGTTTAGTGCTGCTTAACAGCCACGGCGGTAACAAAGCGGTAATGGATTTGGCAGGTTTAACGCTGCGGCGGCGGCATAGCATGCGCGTGGTGAAAGCCACCTACACCCGGCTGCCGCCCATGGAGGGTGCGATTGCATCTGAAGAGCTGCGCTACGGCTTGCACGGCGGGTTACTCGAAACCGCGATGATGCGCTATTTGGCACCCTCGCTGGTGCAACTAGAACACTATCAAGCCACACCGCCTGCAGCACCCAAGGGCGACGCCTTAGTCAGTGCCGAAGGTGCCGCAGCGTACGCTTGGTTAGCGGAAGACTTGAGCGCCCAGGGTGTGGCCGGGGATGCCAGCCACGCAAGCGCTGAATTGGGCGAGCAGCTAGTGAAGCACTACGCCAAACAGCTGGCGGCTGTGGTAACGGAAACCGCTCATCTGCCGCCGTTCTCAAAAGGCTAGCGCTGTTTTTTAAGACTGACCGTTTAAAACCTCTTCCAACAGATGGCCACCGCGAGTTGCTTTAGCATTCAAGTAGCGGTGGTTTTGGTCAGTAACACTGCCATATAGCGGCTGACGCGATACCACTTCAATGCCGCCCTGGCGCAATGCTTCCATCTTGAGGGGGTTATTGGTCAGTAGCCGCACTTGGGAAATGGCTAATGCGTTAAGCATATCCACCGCTACCGCATACTGGCGCTCATCGTCACCAAAGCCCAGCACCTGATCCGCATCGACGGTATCCAAACCACCATCCTGCAGGGTATAGGCGCGCAGCTTATTGGCCAGGCCAATGCCACGGCCTTCTTGCGCCAGATAGAGCAGTACGCCGCCGCCCATGGCTTTGATATCCGCCACCGCATTGCGCAGTTGTTCGCCGCAGTCGCAGCGCAGACTGCCAAACAAATCCCCGGTAAGGCACGCCGAATGCAGCCGTAGCGGCACCGCGTTTTGCCACTCTTCGGGCGGACCGATAACCACGGCGACGTGTTCACGCAGGCCGTCTGGCTCGCGGAACAGGACAAAACGGCTGTCGGCAGCGTCTTCCAAAGGAATATTGGCTTCGCTAATTCTCTTAAGCATGCCCGGCGCCCCGGCCAAGCACTGTTCAGCATCGTTGGCATCGACGGCTAACAGCCGCCCTTCTGCCAACTGCTGTTCGATATCCGCCGCGGCTTTTTCGCTCACAAAGGCACATAATGCGGCTGGAATAAGCAGGGCGCGGCGCATCAGCGTGACCGCACCAAGCTCGGCTATCCCGGCCGATTTTAAGCGGCTGGATAGCTCACCCGCAGGCTGCTTGAGTGTTTCGGCCGCGGCCAATTCATGCAGCTCGTTGGTGGTGATGCGAACCACTAACGGCAGACTTGCTGCCTCGGCGGCTAACGTCACTCCCATCGCGGCTAAGCGGTGGCGAGTCAGTACCAGCGAAGGCCGCTGGCCCGCCAATTGGGCCAGCGCTTCTACCGAGTCGCTGCCTTCTAACGCCTGCACAAGCAGCCGCTGCTCACCGGCATTCACCACCACTGGCAATCCACGACGGATATCGAAAATAGCTCGTTCAATCTGGTACATGTAGGCCTCCTGGCTTCCTAGCGTGGGGGACGTTACGCGCTTGTGCTGAATACGCTTGCTCTGAGTTAATAGGGCCCGCATGATAAAGCGGCTTTTTTAGCGCGGAGGCGCCATGCCCGACTCCCATGTCAACATTATTGCGCTGGCCGACGCCTGGGAATGGCTGCTGGCGGTGCGTCATCAGCACCCTTGCGCCGTGCCCATCAAGGTACTTAACGGCGAGTGGCAAACGCACCAGACGGTCACCGCTGAGGCGCGTGAATTGCTGGACTGCCTGACGCCACTCGCCCGTTGTCCGGCGTGGGTAATCGCTCAACTGGGCCAGAGCATGGATGGCCGCATTGCGACGGAAAGCGGCCACTCCCACTACATCAACGGTTATGAAAGCTTGGTCCATTTGCACCGCCTGCGCGCGCTGGTTGACGCGGTGATCGTCGGCGCAGGGACAGCCAGTGTCGACAACCCGCAATTGACCGTACGCCACGTTAGCGGTAGCAATCCGACCCGGGTGATACTGGACCCGCGTGGGCGGGTGCCGCATGACTTGGCGCTGCTGTGTGCCGACACCTCCCCGACGCTGCATGTTGTGGGACCCGACGTGGCGCAAGCTGCGCACTCTTGCCACGTTCAGCGCTGCGCGCTGGGGCTGAATGAACACGGCCAGTTCAAGCCCAGCGAGGTCATTGCCCTGCTGGCCGACAAAGGCTTGCCCCGCGTGCTGGTCGAAGGTGGCGGCATCACGGTTTCTCAATTTATCGAAGCGGGCTGCGTTGACCGGCTGCACCTGCTGGTCGCGCCACTGCTGATCGGCTCCGGCAGGCCGGGGCTCAAAATGACGCCCATCGAGACGCTTGAGAGTGCGCTGCGCCCGCCCACGCGCACCTTCCGTTGCGGTGACGACACGCTGTTCGATATGCGCCTGCGACCCTTGCCCGCCTGACGGCTGAGCGCTGCGGCGACGGCTCAAAGCGACCCCAAGGCCGGGTAGGCAGGCCAGTAGCACGATGACGCCATAGGCCAACGACACGGCTACACCCTGGGCAGACGGCAAGCCGACTAACGCCCACACCCCAGCGGCCGCGCCTTCGCGTAAACCCCAGCCCGCCACCGAAAACGGAATGAGCATCGCCAACAGCAGCACCGGAGTTAGCGCAAGCAGTTCCAGCGCCGGTAGCGCAACGCCAATCGCTCGCGCCGCGCACACCATGACCGCACCGTAACTCAGCACAATCAGCAACGAAGAAAGCAACTGCTTAAGCCACACACCGCGCGTTAGTAAGCCGCGCTTTAGGTCGCGGGCCAAGGCCTGGTACCCGTTAGGCAGTTGCCCTAACCAAGCGTTTAAGCGCTGACGCCACAGCAGGCCACCGGCGATCGCCATGGCCAGTGCCGCCGCGCTGCCGAGACCAACCGTTGCGATCCACGCCCCGCCCAAAACGCTATACCAGAGGGGTGAAAGCAGTAGTGCGCTCAACGAGAGTAGCACCACGGCCACCTGCCCTGAGGCACGTTCAATAATCACCGCTCGCCAAGCGCGACCGCGAGACTGTGCTTGGCTGGCATGGCGATGCGCTCGCCCGGCGTCACCCAGCACACCACCGGGCAGCAGCTGATTAACCAGCAGTGCCAAATAGTATTCGCGCAGGGCATAGCTAAACCGTAACGGCACGCCGATAAGCCCAGCGGTGAACTGCCAGCGCCAAGCGCATAGCATCACTTGTAAGGTGCTAATGACTAGCGCCACTACGAGCCACCCGGCAGAAAAACGCTGCACCTCCGCTAGAATAGCTTGCGGCTCGACCCACAGCGCAACCGCCCCTAACAGCGCGGCGCTGACTAACCCTCGCCGTAGCCATGGGCTTCGCTGCCAGTGTGCGTGTATCCGCCTAGCAATCCTCATCCGGCTACCCCTCTGCCCGCGGTATCGCGAATAAATCATGGTGCCCAACACGAATGCCCAAGCTGCCATCCGCTACCGCTTGCTGGCGCTGCCCAAGCCAGGCGGCAATGCGCCCCGCCGCCTGCGGAGTTTGCTCCATCGCGGCTTCTGCCCAGCCATCAAGCAGCGCCGCCATCAACGGCTGTTGGTCGCGATCGCCCGCGGCGAGCTGCCAGGGTGTCTCGGCTTGTTCAATACGGTAGCCCGCCTCCTCTAGCACTGTGACCAAGACTGACTGGGCATGGCCGCCGAGCGCATCGCCCAAGCCTTTATCGCGCTGCTGGTGGGCGATAAACATCGCCAGCAACCAGTGATCTTCGTCATCCAATACCAGTTCACCCTGGCGATCGGTAAAGTGCCACTCGCCAGTCACAGTTAGCGCGACCAGCAGCGCTTGGCGCTGTTCAACACAGCTTGCTACCAGCGCCTCAATCCACTGTTGAGAAACCAGATCCAGCAGAGCCGACGCCGTCACCAAATGTGCATCGTCCATCGGCACATCGCTAAGCGACTGCAACGATACGCAGTGGGTTTCAATGGCCAGCGGATGCCCCTTATCGCCGCTTAACCCGGCTGCTCGTTGACGCGCTTGGGTCAACAAAATGGCGTCGTGATCGATCAGTTTCCAGCGCTGGTGGCCGTTCAGCCGCGGGGCGAGGAAGCGCATATTACTGCCGCGGCCGCAGCCAAGATCCGCTAGCAGTGGCGTTTGCGTCCGCGCAGCTAGCCACTCGGCGGCTAGCCCCGCTAGGCGCTGGCTGCGCGATGCAAAGTCGGCCGCTTCGCGCAAGGTTAGCCAATCAGTCTCAAACTGACTTCCGGCGTGCAGGCTTAACGAGCTGTCTGCCGAGTCGCTCTGGGCTGATAACGCCGCCGCAAACGCCGTACCTGCTGCCTGCCAATCGCTTAACGCATCGCGGGCCTGAGCAGCCCCGTGGCGCAACTGTTGGCGCAGCTCGGCATCATGGCAAAAGCAGTTCAAGGCGTCTTGAAGGGCCGCACTATCGCCCGGCTCAACGCTTAACCCAGCGCCTTCCGGCAAGGTATCGCGCAGCGCGCCGCCGGTCGTCGTAATCACCGGCAGGCCATGGGCCAGGGCTTCGGTGACCACCATGCCGTAACCTTCATACCAGGAGGGCAGTACCAGCGCGTGGGCACTTCGATAGGCAGCTTCCAGGGTCTCGCTGCCACACTCTCCGTGTAGCTGCATGCTGCTCTGTAAGCCATTTTGCTCAATCAGTTGTTGTACCCGCTGGGTAAACGCCGGATCGCGCGCGCCGCCGTAACAGTCACACTGCCAGTGGTCACCAGCGACCCCCGCCAGCGCTTGAACAAGAATATCCTGCCCTTTGCGCGGCGTGAGCGTGGCGACACACAGTAAGCGCAGCGTCTCGCCGGGGGCCGCTGCTGGGCTAATCGGCGCCTGGGCAACGCCTGGCTCAACCACAGTGACATCCGCCTTGAGTGGCATGGCGTAGAGTGCCGCAAGCTCTGGCAACCGCCGGGCGGTAAAGTGGCTAGTGACAATAATCCGCGCCACAGGCGCAAGAGCCGTTAGTTCACTGCGATGAAAGCGCTGCTGATCGGCTTCGTTAAGGCCGAGCTCATCGCCTAAGGGGTGGTGAAGCAACGCGGTAATATCCAAGCGCTGAGCATGCTGAGTGACGACGTCAGGCAGCGCTCCCATGGCCAAGCCATCAATGACCACCGCGGCATGCTCGGGAAGCGATTCAAGCGCCTGGGCAAGCGCTGCCGACGCCTCGGCGTCGGCATCAGGAAACCTACCCGCTAACCCCACCACGTCAATATCCCAGCCCTGGTCACGCAAGGCCGAGACGATCTGCGCATCGTAGATATAGCCACCGGTGCGCTGAGCAGGGTCACCGGCAACAATTAGAGTAAAACGCCGGCTCATAATGCGCCTTCGAAGCTGGCCCAGGCCACATGGGATTCGTGAAGTTTGATCTCCATACGGGTGATCCCTTGGGCGGTTGCGCCCATTTTCCCTTCGCCAATCGCTTTGGCGAGCTGGTCAAAAATCACTTTGGCCATAAACTCGGTGGTGGTGTTTTTACCTTTAAATTCGCTTACCTCATCCAGGTTTTGAAAGTTGTAGCCCGCCAGTACCGATTTCACGGTTTCGCTGGCAAGGCCGATATCGATGACTAAGCCATCGTCATCCAGCTCAAGGCGCTGAAAGACTACATCGACAACATAGGTAGCGCCGTGGGTACGCTGGGCAGGGCCAAAGATCTCACCATTAAAACTGTGGGCAATCATAAAGTGGTCACGGACACATAAACGGAACATAGAGACTCCAAATGATAGGTCAATGGGTTATGAGGAGTAGTGCAGGCGGTGGCAGAGCTCAACGCTACCGCAGCCAAATAGCTTAGGGGCAAGCGTGGGCAACTGCTCAAAGTCGCTTTCCCCGCTGATGAGTGCATCTAAACGCTCATCCACTAGGAGGCTTAGCGCTAATTGAAGGCGGCGCTGATAATCCCAGCGGGGGCGTAATTTAGGTGGCAATTGACCCACTTGGCTGGCCTTAAGCGTAAGCCGCTGCGAGTGAAAAGCGCCACCTAATGGAATTGAGACGTCTCCCTCGCCAAACCAGCTCATTTCAATAATGCGCCCTTCACTACCGACTAATTCAAGCGCTTGGCGAAGGCCAGAAGAGTGGCCGCTGGCATGAATCACGCAGTCCTGGTTATCCGGGGCTTGTTCAGTTGCACAAAACGTCACCCCCAGCCGCTCGGCCACAGCGCGGCGCTCTGGGTTAATATCGATGAGATGAACATTAACACCCGGTATTCGGGCGCATAGATACGCCACCAGCAAGCCGACGACGCCCGCACCAATAACGCACACCCGCTCGCCCAGCATGGGCTCGGCGTCCCATACGCCATTGATGGCTGTTTCCATATTAGCCGCCAGTACCGCGCGCTTAGCGGGCACGATATTGGGCACCTCAAGCACCGCTGGAGCGGGCACTACGTAGTGATCTTGATGGGGAAACAGGCAAAAAACGGTTTTCTCGATTAACGCTTCAGGGCCGTCTTCTACGCGCCCAACGCTGCAGTAGCCGTACTTTATCGGGCCGGGAAACTCACCCTCTTGAAAAGGTGCCCGCATGCGGGAAAATTCACTTTCGGGCACACGGCCGTTGAACACTAGCGATTCGGTGCCACGGCTAATACCGCTGTACAAGGTGCGTATGAGCACCTCATCCTGGGCAGGGTCATTTAGCGATTCTTGTCGCAGCTCGCCTTGGCCCGGGCTTGTTACCCAGAAAGCGTTGGCACACTTTTTTGGGCGAGCATAAGGTTTTTTTGGGCGAGCGTGGCGATTTTCGCCATTAGCGTCAGGCGCTGGCATAACAATTCCTTTTCGTTGCGAACTCCATTGCCATGAGCTCGTTTTCACTCCATTGAATAGGGCGCCGCACCATTGCGTTGCACGTAGATAACCTTGGCTTGAACACGCAGTGAGGAGCCATAGGCGTGACGATGTTCAATGGTTCACCCCCTTCAGCGTAGTGTTAGAAAAGAAAATATTCGATTAGCAGTGTTAACAATGGAGCCTAAGCGCTCTATTTTCATATTCTATAGACAACACCACCTTCTCCTACAAGAATGGTACATATAAAAATAGTTGCATCATTTTTCAACTGCGGACAGCGACGCCGCTTCGTGAGTCACCATGGCGCTTTTTTCAAATGCTTATTCTCATCCTCTACCTAAGCGCCTTTATAGCGCTGGCGAGCTGCTGCTGGGAGGTCTGCTGCTATTGGCAGTGGGCAAAGTGCTGCCGCTATTAATGGCCTCGCCTGCCAACTGGTGGACCGCCTATGGCTTCTACACGGTGATATCGCTATTGCTCGTCATCTTCTGGCCCTACGGCTCACTGGGCTGGGCAAATCGGGTTACGCTGGTAAGAGCGGTGCTCGTGGCGTTAGTGGCAGGTGCCCTCGCCGACAATGCCTTTAGCGAGGCAATATGGCAGTGGTTGTCCATCGCGGTGATCGCCCTGCTGCTGGATGGCGTGGACGGCTGGATTGCAAGGCACACCAAAAGCCACTCACTGTTCGGCGCGCGCTTTGATATGGAGCTGGATGCGCTGCTGATTTTGCTACTTTGTGCGGGGCTGCTGCGGCTTGAATCGCTGGGGCTGTGGGTACTGCTGATCGGTGGGATGCGCTACCTGTTTGTGGCTGCTAGCTGGCCATTCGAGTGGCTCTCACAGCCGCTGTTTGCAAGTTTTCGCCGCAAAGCGGTGTGTGTTTGGCAGGTGGTCGCGCTGCTACTGGCATTAACGCCGCTCACCTCTCATCTGGTTGCCAGCTTACTCGCTATTAGCGCGCTGCTGTCGCTTGCCTACTCGTTTGGGTTTGATGTGTGGTGGCTGCACCAGAAATCAAAACGAGACGAAGGAGGCTAGCGCTCTAACCCCAAGCGTTGATGCCACTCCGCAAGGCTCTCATTGGGGTATTCATCGAAACACTTATCTTGGAATCCCGCGTTTATCTCAACCCAGTCCGCCCTACTCCCTAACATCATGTGCGTCCGCTTAGGCGGTGTAGGCAGGGGTGTATCTATCGCTGAGGCGAAGGGGTGCACAAGATCAGGCCAGTCAAGATCATAAACCCATAGCGACGTGGCACAGTGCTTACAAAAATGCCTCTCCCCGGTGCTCTGTTCGCGATTAATAACCGCGCGGTAGACCGTGACGTGTTCGCCACCACTCACCGTGAGTGTCTTGTTATCGCCACTGAGGTTGATGGCATAGCCGCCACCGCCTGCAGTTTTACGGCAAATAGAGCAGTAACAGCGATTAAAGGGATAGGGGTGGTGCGACTTCACACTGAATGTAACTGCTTGGCAATGGCAGGATCCTTCGAGCAGCATAACGCCCCTTTCAAAGCGGTTACCAGTGAGGGTAAAAAAGAGACACCGCCTAGACTCGGCTAAGCCATCTCTCTTTTACTATAGTCAACCCAGCGTTACGTCCTCATTTTTCCGCACAGCTGACAAACAATTTTTGACCTATTGGCCGCCCAATTGATCTGGACCAAAGGGTTCTAGGCGTGACTTCTACGGGGTCATTCATTCAGAGTAGAATGTGATAATTGACCATTGGGCCAGACAGCTTACGCCGATTTCAGGGACTTATTCAGAGCTTCCCTAACGTTTTCTCCCCTCGTCCACTCAAACAGCTACTTTAAAATTCTATAACCTTATAGCCAAACCAGCCTTTTAAAGCGAACCTTTGTTAAAAAAACCTACAGGCCCTACATTAAGCTCCAAAACGCCTCGACCAACGGGTTTTTTAGGTTTCTCTTTAAGGTAAATAAACCAATATCGTAGGGTTCCAGCTCCGGCTTCACGTCGAGCACGCGGATGCGATCCATCAAGGGGCTGTTGTCGAGGACGATTTTTGGCACCACGCCAATACCAAAACCCAAGCTCACCATGCTCACAATGGCTTCATTACCGGTGACTTGTGCATAAATGCGCGGGGAGATGCCTTGCCGACGAAACCATTCATCCACACGGGTTCTAGAGACACCACTCTCCGATAGAATCATCGGGATGCTCGCCCACTCTTTCGCTGTGGTTGGGGTGCTGGTGGGCACATTCGGCACTTGCTGCTCAAGCGGCGCTATAAACAGTAAAGGCGACGTAGCGATGGGTTTGAATGCCAGGCCACGAGGCAAGTTTGCAGGCTGAGCAGCAATGCTAAGGTCTTCTTTACCATCGAGAACATGCGCAATCGCATGCTCGGGATCACCGGTGCGCAACTTAATTTCAATCACCGGGTAGGCAATACGAAAGCGGCGCAGCAGCTCGTACAGAAAGCTGTAGCTAGCGGTGACTGAACCGTACAAGCTAATTTCACCGCTTAATTGATCAGGATTGTCGGTTAATTCATGGCGAATCAAATTCCACTGGCTACTGGCATCGCGGGCATAGTTGAGAAATTTTTGCCCTTCTTGGGTCAACACCACGGTACGGTTGTCGCGATTAAACAGCGGCACGCCCAGCTCGTCTTCCAAATGACGGATATTGCGCGACAAGGCAGAAATGCTGATATAACACTCATCGCTAGCACGACCGAAATGCAGGGTTTCTGCCAAGGCGAGGAATTGTTTTAACGTTTTAAAATTCATAAATGCCATGATAATAGGGTTTTGCAGAAAAAGGGACGTGCTGTTGCAAATATATCAATTTAAGAAATAGTTATTTTTGTATAAATTGACCCTACTCACATAACCCTGGGTCTTGCATCCAGCGGCTGTGCCACTTTTTTTAGCATCGGTGTCCCTTACATCGATGTCGTGATCACACAACATAGGATGCTAACGATGGCTAACTACTTCAATACGCTGCCTCTACGCGAGCAATTGGCTCAACTCGCAAAATGTCGTTTTATGTACAGTTCTGAATTTGCTGATGGCGTAGAAGCGCTAAAAGGCAAAAAAATGGTGGTCATCGGTTGTGGTGCGCAAGGCCTCAACCAAGGCTTGAACCTACGCGATAGCGGCTTAGACGTTGCTTACGCATTGCGCCCTGAGGCCATTGAACAAAAGCGTCAGTCTTGGCAAAACGCCACCGAGAACGGTTTTGTTGTGGGTACTTACCAAGAGTTGATCCCAACGGCAGACATTGTTTTGAACCTCACGCCTGATAAACAGCACTCGTCTGTTGTGACGGCCGTGATGCCGCTGATGAAAGAAGGCGCTTGCCTGTCTTACTCTCACGGTTTCAACATCGTAGAAGAAGGCATGAAAGTCCGTGAAGACTTGACCGTGATCATGGTGGCGCCCAAGTGCCCGGGCTCTGAAGTTCGCGCTGAATACGTGCGTGGTTTCGGTGTGCCCACATTGATCGCTGTTCACGAAGCCAACGATCCTAAAGGCGAAGGACTTGCTTTGGCAAAAGCCTACGCGGTGGGTACTGGCGGCCACAAAGCCGGCGTGTTGATGTCTTCTTTCATCGCGGAAGTTAAATCCGACCTGATGGGTGAGCAAACGATCCTTTGCGGCATGCTGCAAACCGGTTCGATCCTTTGCTTCGACAAAATGATCGAAGAAGGCATTGAACCTGGCTACGCCTCAAAGCTGATCCAGTACGGCTGGGAAAACGTCACCGAAGCATTGAAGTACGGCGGCGTGACCAACATGTTGGATCGTCTTTCTAACCCAGCGAAGATCAAAGCCTTTGATCTTGCTGAAGAGTTAAAAGACATCATGCGCCCGCTGTACAACAAGCACCAAGACGACATCATGAGTGGCCACTTCTCGCACACAATGATGGAAGACTGGGCGAACGATGACGCTAACCTACTAAAATGGCGTGCAGAAACAGCCGAGACCAACTTCGAGAAAACACCTGCTGGTGACGTAGAAATTTCTGAACAGGAATACTTCGATAACGGCATCTTGATGGTGGCGATGGTTAAGGCAGGCGTTGAGCTGGCTTTCGAAACCATGACCGCCGCAGGCATTATCGCTGAGTCTGCTTACTACGAATCCCTACACGAAACGCCGCTTATCGCCAACACCATCGCGCGTAAGAAACTCTACGAAATGAACGCGACCATCTCTGATACAGCGGAATACGGTTGCTACCTGTACAACCACGCGTGCGTGCCGCTGTTGGCTGACTTTATGAAAGGCATCAAATCCGATGTGATCGGTAAAGGTCTTAATCTAGACGACAACGGTGTTGATAACGCGCGTTTAATCGCAGTCAACGATACACTTCGCGCTCACCCGGTAGAAGCTGTTGGCGCGGTTCTTCGTGGCCACATGGCCGACATGAAAAAGATCATTTAATCGGCTGATTAAATGATAGACCGCTGAGTCATCTAAAAGCCGAGATATCGCCACGATATTCTCGGCTTTTTTGTCTCATTTCATTCGAATTCTGACTATTTAAATACTAATTTTTTAAACACTGCTTTCAAACTCTGTTTTTAAACACTGACTTTTTAAATATTGAAAGGAACATATTAATGGAGCCTTTAACCCGCTTAGAGAATATTCAGCTCAACAATATTCAGCTAAAAAAAGCGACGATCAGTTTTGATGATCGCTTCACCCTAAGCGAGATTGATTGGATCATCGACCCCCACCAACATTGGGTCATCACTGGCACCAATGGTGCAGGCAAGTCAGCCCTGGCGGCGACGCTTGCGGGCGTCGGCAACATTGAAGCGGGCAGTATTCAAGGGCTTCCCAAAAACGTCGGTTTGGTCTCTTTCGAAGCACAAGCCGAACTCATCGCCAAAGAGCTGAAAAAAGACGATGCCGATATCATGGATGTGATTTCACTCGGCACACCCGTCAATGAAATGATTTTCGAGCACTGCCAAGACCCTGAACTCGCCAGCGTACTGGTAGAAAAGTTCGGGCTAACGACACTACTCGACCGCGCTTTTCGCAAGCTCTCCACAGGCGAAACCCGCAAAGTCATGCTGATTCGCGCGCTGTCGAGCAAGCCGGACTTGCTGATTTTAGACGAGCCATTCGATGGCCTGGACGTCGACACACTCGCCATGCTGCAAGCACATCTCGCCTCCATCATCGACACCGTTCCAATGGTCATGGTGCTGAATCGCTTTGATGAAATGCCAGGCTTCATCACGCATGTTGCTTATCTAGATAAAGAATGTGGGGATAAGGGACGATTAGCGCTCACGGTTGATCGTCAGAACAACGCCGCCTTCAATGAGCTCTATCAATTACTGCATTTGAAAACTACCGATTTAAGCGTGCCCGAGGCCGACCCAACCAATCAACTACCCGCTCTCGACCCCAGCCAGCCGTTAGTAAAACTGAAGCAAGCGACCATCCAATACGGCGATACCGTGATTGTCGATAAGCTCGACTGGACGATTGAACAGGGCCAACACTGGCAACTGAGTGGCCCTAACGGTAGCGGCAAAACCTGCGTTTTATCGTTGATCACCGGCGATCATCCACAGTGCTACACCAACGATATTTTTGTGTTTGGATTTCAGCGCGGTAACGGTGAAAGCATCTGGCAGATCAAGCAGTTTATCGGCTATGTCTCCACTGGCCTGCAATGGGAATACCGCGTTAGCACCAGCTGCAAAAACGTGATCATTTCCGGCTTCTACGACAGCATCGGTATGTACACCAAACCCACCGATAAGCAAAAGAGAATTGCCGACCAATGGCTCGAACTATTGAGTATGAAAGATCGCGCCGACCAGCCTTTTAACAAGCTTTCCTACGGCGACCAGCGTTTGCTGCTCATCGCCCGCGCGATGGTCAAACACCCGCCGCTGTTGATCTTAGACGAGCCCTGCCTCGGCCTTGACGACATTAACCGCCAGCTCGTCCTCGCCCTTATCGAAAAAATCTGCCAAGGCTCAGAGACGACTGTTTTATACGTCAATCACCACGCCGAAGATAAAATAGACGGCATAGAGCACTACTTGGGGTTGGCGAAGAATCACTAGCGCCCGCCGCTGTGAGCAGCTCTTCACTTACCGACAATTTCATGGCACGACGTAGCTACCCGTCGTCAGATTCCCGGCGTGCCGGGCTTCAACCTGTACTATTCGATCTTAAGGGAGTAGGGTAGCCATCCGGATCGACCCTCCCAGCGCTTTGTTGCGCTTCACTGTGGGGGGTTATCCGCCTCCGTACTTAAGGCGTTTTCAACGCCTTACTTTGCACGACCAGACTGCCAATCACAGTCTCATCTCGCTACAGACATACCTAGAAAGATGTTCTGTTTTTGCTTACGTCCTCTGGCGGCCACTCCGTTAACGGAACGCTGGTTGCTATTTAGGATTCTAGGGCTGCAAAAGCCTATGGGGATTCAATGAACGAAGAAAGTTTTTATCAATTCTCGACGCTGACCGTACTCGCTTTATTGGCGGCCTTTTACGGCGGCACTTACCTGCTGACCTTGCTGATTAAACAGAAAAAGGAAAATACTGACGCTTTCATGGTGTCCAATCATCAGATCGGCTTTGGTCTCGGCGCTGCCAGCATGACCGCTACTTGGATCTGGGCTGCCTCGTTTTACGCCGCCGCCACCTCGGGTTATACCTACGGCATTTCCGGCCCCTTGCATTACGGCCTCTGGGGTGCGCTGATGATTCTGTTCATCTACCCTTTTGGGCGCCGCTTTCGTCAACTGGCCCCCAATGCGCACACCCTCGGTGAGCTTATCCATGCCCGGCATGGCTCTTCCAGCCAGTTAATTCTCGCCTCTTCTAACATTCTGGGCAGCATTATCAGCCTGATGGTTAACTTCACGGCTTCCGGCGCGCTGGTCTCGGTACTCTCCCCCCTGTCGTTCCAAGCTGGCGTCATCATTGCCGGGGTCGGGGTGCTCTCCTACACGCTGTGGTCAGGATTCCGCGCCTCGGTGCTGACGGATTTTGCTCAGTTGATGGCGATGATGGCCGTCGCCATCCTGATTATTCCGGCGGTGATGTTCGCCCTCGGCGGCCCACAAACGCTATCAGACGGCATGAGTTTGCTCACCCCAGAGCAAGCCAATCTGTTCTCGATGGACGCCATTCTCAATCAAGGCGCGCCCTTCTTTGTGGCGGTGCTGGCCTACGCGATTGGTAACCAGACCATCTCCCAGCGGCTCTTCGCCGTGCGTGAAAGCCATATCAAACCGACCTTTATCACCGCGACTATTGGTTACGGTGCGATCGTGATTGGCCTGGGCATGATTGGCTTGATGGCGCTGATGACCGGCCTGGAGCCCATGAATGGCGACATGAACAACCTGATACCGCAAATGGTCTCGATGTACCTTTCACCGGTATTTATCGGTCTGTTCTTCATTCTGGTAATTGGCTCGCTCTCTTCCACTGCCGATTCGGACCTTTCCGCTATGTCGGCGATTGTGATGGCCGATATATATGGCAAGAACATCGCTAAAAACAAACCTAATCCGACCAAAATGCTGTTTATTGGCAGGCTGACCATGGTCGTCGCGACGCTGGTCGGGGTGATTCTCGCCAGCTTCTCGATGGATATTCTTATCATGTTGGTCTTCGTTGGCGCGCTTTGGGGTGCCATTGTGTTCCCGGTTATCGCCAGCTGTTTCTGGGATCGGGTAACCAATACCGCCTTCACCTCAGCGGTGATCGCGGGCTTGCTGATGTTCTGCGTCGCCCGCTTTGAGTTGCTGACTATGGTCGGCGTGATTGCGGGGCTGTTCGAATTACTCGCTGCCGTAGGTGGTGGTGTGGTGCTCGGCCTGATGGCCTTCGGGTTCTGCGGGCGCCGGGCCGGTTTAATCGTCGGCGTGCTCAGCGCCATCGTACTGGCCTTTTTCTTCGCTGGTTTCCTACGGGAGTATACGGTACTGCTGGCCTCATTAATGGCCTACGGTGTTAGCACTATTGTCTGCATCGCTGTCAGCCTGGCGAGTTCAAGCAAGTTCGACTTCGCGCAGATTGATCAGAATGTGATCAACTATGACCCGGCCAAGCCTGCCGTTCAGGCCTGAGCACTGAGTCACGCTAAAGCCATTCCATTCACTGGTGCGCTATAGCGCACCAGCCAGACAATAGGAAAGCATATGCAAACCTTTATATTGGCACTATATGTACTGATCTGGCCGTTGATTTCGCTCGCTGTCTTAGCGGTTATCGGCATAGCCACCGTAAAAGACATTCGCGTTGCACGACGCGATAAGCGTGAGTTGGTTTGAAGTAGCTACTAATCGTTGGATAGTAGTAATACAAACAGAAAGGAGTCTAAAAGCGGCAAAGGATTGCCGTAGTTGCACTGGTAAGTGGCTGCATGAAGGGCAACTAACTCCTTATTAACCAACATCACACCAGCTCAGCAAGCCGCGCCGCTACCAGGTCACTTAATAATTTTTCATCAATTTCCCAGTCGTTGGGAATCTGAAATAAGTTCTTCTTAACAACGTAACCTTCGCTTTCTAGCCTTGCCTTAAAGGCTTCTATCACATTGGCACTCCAGGGGGCCAGCGCAAGGTGTCGCTTCAGCGCTGATACGCCAAACACGTAACCACTACCTCTACAAATCTGTGGAACGTTCCACGCTAGCTTGCAATCTAAGTCAGGAAAATTTTTGAGGGTTACGTCAATGACGCCCCTAAGTGTATTTCCTTGCTTAGAGTCCAATGACTCCAAGTAATCTTCCACTGAATTAAACTTGTTTGAACTCATACCATAAGTCTCTTAAACATAGCTGCTTGTCGCCATTCAATTACGGAATACGGGCAAAGCCACATCGAAAGTGCTGCCGCTGGGAGGGGCTATTAGCCCAACCTAACGCTTAGTCGTCATACTCGTCGTGGCGGCGGTTCCAACCATACGGCACCGTCTGTGGCCAACCTTCTGGAGAATCTTCCCAGGTCTCCTGGCGGCCAAACAGGGTCAAGTCTAAATAGGTCCAGAGACTGCCGAGATATTCAACACCACGCGCACCGGTAAAATAGGTGCGATATATATCGTTGCCGTCGCGAAGAAATACGCTGGCACCGTGCCTTTCACCTTCATCGGTGGTGACGCCAAAATCGACGTTAAAGTCGCTCTCGTAAGACGAATACCATGGAATAGGATAAGCCCACCCCATCCGCGATTTGTACTGCTTGAGTTTTTCCAATGGTGCCCGTGACACCATCACCAGCGAAGTATCACGCGCATGGAGATGGGCCGGATGTGTCATGGCGTCAGCCACCCACGAGCACCCATCACAGCCAGCGTTCCAATCAGGTGCAAACATGAAATGATAAACAATGAGTTGACGACGCCCTTCAAACAGGTCCAGCAGGGATGCTGGTCCGTTATCGCCCTGGAAGGCATAGGACTTCTTCTCCATTTTCACCATGGGCAGCTTGCGACGCTCCGCGTTCAGTGCGTCACGCGCGCGGGTGAGCTCTTTTTCTTTCGTTAGCAACTGACCGAGTGCGGCTTCCCACGCCTCATGAGAAACGACTTGGGGTAAGGGTTGCTTGATTGACGGCATCTTAAGAACCTCTATCTGACCGGCTTCGATATAACAGCGTAGTTAAACTCTCCAAAAGCGCTATGCCGGACACTTAGCCAAACGCCTTTAGCATGCCCGGCGTTGGAAAAGAAACTAAGCCTTCTCGGGCAGACTCGATACCCAGAAAACCGGGCTGCTCAGCGGCTAGCGCGACCATGCGGGCCGCCATCTCGGCGTACCCATTGTCACCTTCCGTGCGATAGCTGGTAAAAATAACCGCATAGTAGGGAGGTTCAGGGGTTTGGGCTATCTCTGACATAAGTCCCTCAGGCATTTAGACGCAGCGCAGCAGAGGCAAAGACATCCGAGCGCCGCGCTTGATTAGCTACTCACAAGCAAGCGCGAAGTGGCCGCTCCCCTCGCCGCAGCAAGCAAAGGCTGGGGGCGGCTGGAGTGCCTTGTTGGACTTTTCTACTTTGCTTGCTGCTTCGCCTCTACATACCTGCCGAAGTTGTCCGAGATGGCCTGCCAACCTGCTTGTTGCATCTCCGTTGGGTTCTCGTTCTCCGCGTCGAAAGTTGTTTTTATATGGACGCTGTCGCCGTGCTGCATAAATTCCACCTTCGCCTCTCGTCCGTCGCTCATGCGGTATTCAATGATGCGGTGGGGCACAACACGGGTGTATGTGCCCTCGAAGTCAAAGCCTATGCTGCCATCTTTGGCTTCCATCCGTGAGGAGAATGTCCCGCCTTCGCGTAGATCAACGGTACTCCGCGTAGTGTGCCAGTCGTCTTGCGCGGTATTCCACTGTTTGATGTCCTCCGGATTATTCCAAATATCCCAGACGCTGCTCAGGTTAGCTTTTACGACAGTCTCAATGGTGATTTTCATGTGGGTTGTCCTAAAGTGGTGTCCGCTAGTGGGCACCTTGTAGTCGAACAAGGAACGACAGATTCGACATCAGTGCCCAATCTTTGGTGCTCAACGCCTCAATTCAGCGGCGGCGCGCTACAAGCACAAAGTCCGCTGAAACTGATAGTTGTGCATCTTTGCTGTGGTCGGCTTTTGAGCCGAGTAAATGCAAAGGCCACAATCAACCAGGGTGACAATCCGTGCCTACCGGGCTCGCGTCGTACTCATCGTGACGCCGAACCCAGTCCATGATTTCTTTCTCATTGCGGCCCTTAGGCGTGATGTCGAGATAAACGAAGGCGCCAATGACTTCCTCATTGCCGCGGGCGTAGCTAGAGTAGGTGTGGAACACAGCCCCACTTTCATCCTTGTAGAAAACACTCAGTCCGGGCAGCTCTTCGCTGAAGTATTTCGGATCCTCGATGGTTTGATAATTGTAGTAGAGTCGGCCAGCCTCAAGGCCCTCCTGGGCGAAAGAGACCTGAAAGTCAAAATTGAAATCGCTGCCCTGAGAGGACACCCAGCGGGCTGCCCAGCCCATACGCCTTCGATAGGCTTCTAGCTTTGCCAGCGGGGCGCGGGACACGCGAACGTAGCTGACGTCGTGATTGGCGAGGTGGGCGATAGCGCCCTCGGCATGATCCGCCTCCAACGAGCAGCTCGGGCAACCCGCATCCCAGTCCGGGCCGAACATGAAGTGATGAACGACCAACTGGCTGTTTGTGCCGAATAGCTCGGCAAGCGTCCTCTTCCCTTCTGGTGTGTCGAAGGCATAGTCCTTCTCTACCTTCACCCATGGCAGCGCGCGCCGCTCCCGGGCGACCAAGTCACGCATACGGGTAAGCGCCTTCTCATTCTTCAAGTGGGCTTTACGTGCCAGGATCCACTCCCCTCTGGACACGGCTTTCGGTGATTCAATCTGGCTCATGACGAACCTCCTCGCTTAGGTTAGCGTTGTTCCAAGCCTCGACACCGGAATAACGCAGCTTGTATAGAGTAGTCGTTCGTCACTAGTCAAAATCGACAATACCACCGCACTTTATTACGTGTAGATCAGGGGATGAATCATTTATCCCTCGGCAGGATGGGCAATTGGCAGCATATCCAAAACTCGTGTTCTGCGCACTTTGCTATCTCTAATCAGGCCCCCTTGCATCTCCCCCATTCGCCTCTTAAACTCCACCAACGAACAGCTTGACGGGGTGCCGGTGAAATCCGGCTGAGATGGCGCAGGGTGAGCATTTTTTGCTGCCAAGCGCTGGTCCCGCTGAACCTGATCCGGCTAATGCGCTGCTATATGATATGCAGCGCGGGTACCGGCGTAGGGATCAAGCGATGGCCATGGCTAGCTCTCTCTCACGATCGCACGCCACCTTTCCGCGCCATTTCCTCGATCTTTTTCGCCCGCCCTCCGGATCATTACCACCGGAGACATCATGGGCTACCGCTTTACCGATCTCACCACCGCCTGCCATGAAGATTGGCGCGCCTATATTGAGCACGATTTTGTGCGTCAGTTGGGCAATGCCACGCTGCCTGAGGCGTCGTTTCGCCACTACTTAAAGCAGGATTACCTATTTCTAATCCACTTCGCCCGTGCCTATGCGCTGGCTGCTTATAAAAGCCCCACCCTTGCTGATCTTCGCCAAGCCCACGAAGGCTTAAAAGCCATTGTGGATGTGGAGTTGGGCCTGCACGTGGGCTTTTGCCAGGAGTGGGGGATTTCCGAGCAAGAACTGGCGGAGCTTCCCGAAGCCAGGGCCACCTTGGCTTACACCCGCTATGTATTGGATACCGGCAACCGCGGCGATCTGCTCGACCTACACGTGGCGCTGGCCCCCTGCCTAGTGGGCTATGGCGAAATCGCCAACTGGCTGAACGCCCAGCCCTCTACCGTCCGCGGTGCGCAAACCCCCTATGACGCCTGGATTGCCATGTACGAAGGCGACGAGTTTCAGGCCGCCATGCACGCAGAGCTTGAATGGCTAAATGCCCGCCTTGCCGATGTAACCCCCGCCCGCTTTGCCGAGCTGAGCAAGATCTTCCGCGATGCCACCCGCCTAGAAATCGACTTCTGGCAGATGGGCTTAGCGCTGATAGACGCCGACCTGATCCACTAAGCCGTACCCACAATCACAATCGAAGGAGACCGAGATGAGCAAAACCAGTCATTTTTTAGCCGAAACCGCCCAGGTCGATGCCGCCGCCATTGCGCCGCTTCCCGGCTCGCGTAAAGTGTATGTCGAAGGTTCGCGACCGGATATTCGCGTGCCGTTCCGGGAAATTGCTCTATCGCCGACCAAAACGACCGGCATTGATGAAGAGAACCCGCCGCTGCTGGTGTACGACACCTCAGGCCCCTACAGCGACCCCGCCGCTAACAATGACCTGCGCCGCGGCCTGCCGGAACTACGCCGAGCCTGGATTGAAGAGCGTGACGACACTGAGTTCTTGTCAGGCCCCACGTCGGATTACGGCAATCGCCGCGCCAACGACCCGATGCTTGCCCAGTTGCGCTTTGATTTAACCCGCACGCCACGGCGTGCTAAAGCGGGCAAAAACGTTACCCAGCTGTACTACGCTCGCCAAGGCATTATCACCCCGGAAATGGAGTTTATTGCCCTACGCGAAAACCAGCGCCGCCAAGCGCTGGGAACGGCGGAAGTAGAGCGTATTCTCGGCCACCAGCACGCAGGTCAGAGCTTTGGCGCCAGCTTGCCGGAGGAGATAACGCCGGAATTTGTGCGTTCCGAGGTGGCCCGTGGCCGGGCGATTATTCCCAATAACATCAACCACCCGGAAAGCGAGCCGATGATTATTGGCCGTAACTTCCTGGTCAAGATCAACGGCAACCTGGGTAACTCGGCGGTCACTTCTTCTATTGAAGAAGAGGTCGATAAGATGACCTGGGGCATCCGCTGGGGCGCGGACACCATTATGGATCTCTCCACCGGGCAGAACATCCACGAAACCCGCGAGTGGATTTTGCGCAACTCACCGGTGCCGATTGGCACGGTGCCTATCTATCAGGCGCTGGAGAAGGTCAACGGTGTGGCCGAAGACCTCACCTGGGAAGTCTTTCGCGACACGCTGATCGAGCAGGCCGAACAGGGCGTGGACTACTTCACCATTCACGCCGGCGTGCTGCTGCGCTATGTGCCGCTCACCGCCAAGCGGGTCACCGGCATCGTCAGCCGCGGCGGTTCGATTATGGCCAAGTGGTGTTTGTACCATCACCAGGAGAGCTTCCTGTACACCCACTTCGAAGAGATCTGCGGGATCTGCAAGCAGTACGATGTGGCGTTCTCGCTCGGCGATGGTCTGCGCCCCGGCTCAGTGGCGGATGCCAACGACGAAGCGCAAATGGCAGAGCTAAAAACCCTCGGCGAGCTGACCCATATCGCCTGGAAGCACGATGTGCAGGTGATGATAGAAGGCCCCGGCCATGTGCCCATGCACCTGGTGAAAGAGAACATGGATAAGCAGTTAGAGTACTGCGATGAAGCGCCCTTCTACACCCTCGGCCCGTTGGTCACAGATATCGCCCCCGGCTACGACCACATTACCTCCGGCATTGGGGCGGCGATGATCGGCTGGTTTGGCTGCGCGATGCTCTGCTACGTGACGCCCAAGGAGCATTTGGGGCTACCCAATAAAGACGACGTTAAAACCGGCATCATTACTTACAAAATTGCCGCCCACGCAGCGGATTTAGCCAAGGGCCACCCGGCGGCACAGCGGCGTGATAATGCGCTTTCCAAGGCACGCTTCGAGTTCCGCTGGGAAGACCAGTTCAACCTGGGCCTAGACCCGGACACCGCCCGCGAATACCACGACGAAACCCTGCCCAAGGACTCCGCCAAGGTAGCCCACTTCTGCTCCATGTGCGGGCCGAAGTTCTGCTCCATGAAGATTAGCCACGAAGTGCGCGAGTACGCTGCCGAACACGGTTTAGACGGCGATCAGGAAGCCATCATGAAAGGCATGGAAGAACAGGCAGAGAAGTTTCGACAGAAAGGCAGCGAGCTATATCAGGAGGTATAAACAGAACACCTAATAAACAGCCCGCTCTTAAACGTGGCGCTTGAGGGTTAGGAAACCTCAAGCGCCAGCCACCCATGGGCTTATAACAGTGGCGATGGTGGCCACCGTCTTGTGAGCAGCCGTCATCCTGACAGGCGCGTTGGCGGCCAGCGATTCAGTAAAAAGTGCAGGCAGGCCATCACTAAGACGGTGAGGATCAGTGCCACACTCATCGATGAGAATCGGTAGAGTGCGCTGTAAACCAAGTCTTGCTGCGGGCCTAGCGACTGACCGAACAGAATCCCCAGCGTCGTTAGCCCACCAAAACCAATGCCTGAACCGCCGCCCTCATAAATATGCACTCTTGCAAATAGCATCAGCCCTAGCCAGTAGAGCAAAATAACCAGCAGAAAATGATGGCTTTGAGTATATAACAATAGCTGCATGGCGAGCGCCATGTTGCAGCCTAGCAGCGTTCCTACAGCCCGCTTGCCTGCTGATACTTTCGCGCCGGAATAACCCAGCGCAAACAGCACCAAGATGGTCCCCATCTGAGCGGAAAGCGAGCCTTGCAGGTCACACACCTGAAACACCACGAAAGAGAGCGTCGCGGTTATGCTGCCAATTAAGGTTTCGTAACGAATCTGCGATGGCGGCTTGGTACTTTTGGGTGGTGTCTTGCGCGCCTCAATATCGGGAAACAGCGTATGCATTAGCATGGCAATAAACACCGCCAAACCACTGGCGACAAGATTGCAGGCCAGCAGATCGCTCAAGTCCACATTCGGGTAGCTGGCAAAGTGAAGCAGAATACTTAAAGTCAGTACGCCGTTGGCAGCAAATAAAAACAGCGAGCCTTTCGCCATCAGATTAAAACGAAACATAAACATCGCCAGCACTACCAGCGTCATCACCACCGGCATATGTTTGAGCAAACCAACCACCAGGCTTACTTCAACAACGTTAAGCGATACGTTGGTTAAAAACTGGCGAATAATGCTGCCGTTAAGAATCGGCACCATGCCCAGTAAGAACATTGGAAAGACGGTAAAGAACACCCCGTAATTCCACCCCATCAGTTGGCTGACCACAAACCCCAGCGCGCCGCCCCCGGCGACCCGCAGGCACTGGCGCAAACCATTCTGGGTTAACCCTGGGCGAGTAACGCGCTGGTCATCTGCGTTATCGCGTTTCCCCCACTGGCCTGGGAGCTGTTTAATAAACATGCACTTAATAAACATAATGCAGCCAGCTAATCAGATGCGCCTGCAGCCATACAAAAGGCTTCGCCAATGCCGCATCGCCGGGCTGAAGCTGAACCGTGGCGCGTGCGCCGCTAGCAAGCGCATTGGCGATTGGCTGCGTAAGCGCTAGATGTACGCGCATGCGTTGGGCATCGCGCACCCAACGGTCGGTGGTGGGGATATCAGCCAGTTGGCCATCAGCCGCCAGTTGGCCTTCGCGAATACCGGCGTCCATAGCCAGCACCTGTGCATCAAACACCTCGCCCGGCCAAGCATCAAACACCACCCGTGCGGCATCGCCTGGGGCGACATGGCGCAGGCTCTTTTCACGAAAATCAGCGATGATATCTATCTCATTCGCTACTACCGCGATGGCAGGTTGGCCCGCTTGCACGTAGTCGCCCACGTTCAACTGCAGGTTAGTGACACTCCCCGCCTGAGCGGCACGCACCTGGGTGCGAGCGAGATCCAGCTGCGTCTGGGAGAGCGCGTTATCAGCTTGACGCAAACGCAGATTCGTCCCACCAGAATCGCCCAGCTGTACTTCTAGACTAACGACTTTAGCCCTCGCTGCCGCCACACTGGCCTGAGCGGTGCGCGCTGCGGCCACCTGCTGATCGTACTGCTGGCGGGAGACACTCTGCCGCGCCATCAGCTTTTCCGCCCGGCGCAGCTCGCCCTGCCGCTCGGCCGCCGTGGCTTGCGCAGAAGCCAGTTCGGCTTGCGCCGAGGTCAGCTCTGCTTCTAAGCGCGCGTTCTCACGCTCCGCCTGCTCGCGGTTCAGCTGCGCTTGATCAACGGCTAACTGAAAAGGCGCCGGGTCTATCTCAAACAGCACATCGCCTTTGGCAACGTGTTGGTGATCACTCACCATTTTGGCCCTCACTGGGCCACTGAGCTCAGGCGCTATGCGTGTCACCGGTCGCATCACCCTGGCCTCGGGGGTCATGGGCATGAAGCTATCGGCTATCAGAAAATAGATAAACAGCAGTACAAAGGCAGCAATAGCCACCTTCACCCAGCGGGCGAATGTTTGATCGGGGGTCATGCAGAGCTCACTTGTTAGCCACCAGGCAGATAACCTGGCGATCGCCATCTCAACGGGCGCACATTACGTAAACGATGGTTTAATAGACGTTAGTCTAGCAATTAATTAGCAAGCTAACAATTATGTTATAACTAGTGGCTTCGTGCTAGCCATCAAGATGGCATATAAAAAGCCCCCATGGCTAAGAGCCATGGGGGCTTTGATAAACAAGAAATTTAGCTAAGCATTAAAACCGGTAGCGCAAGCCAACGCTGGCCGCATCGAAGGCGTAGGCAGATTTATCCAGGTAACGCATGTAATCCGCGCCTAGCGATAAGTTCTGGGCTACATCCATTTCAGCGCCTGCGCCGTAGGAGAAGTCGCTTTCGCGGTCGCTGTTGAACTCAACTTCCGTAAAGCCCGCTAAGCCATATAACCGGACTTCAGGGGCTATAGGGATAATACCTTTGGCATAAGCACCGGCTAAATAATCCAACTCAGCGCCTCCGTCCGATCCACCCGTGCCTAAATGTCCTTCAAGCGCAAAGTAGTCGTTAAATTGGGCGCCGCCACGTAAGCGTAGGCCTACGTCGTCGCGGGAAGATCCTCTGTCTGGATCCAGGCTCCAGAACATTGCATCACCGCCAACGTATCCTTGTGGGTAGGTGAAGGCTTGCTGTGCTTGTGCAGACGTTGCAAATGCACCTGCGCCAACCAGGAGTGCCGCCGATGTGAGTGATAATACGGTCATCTTCATAGGTTGTTCCTCAGTTAAAAAACAGTGTTTCCTTACGCCACTGCATTTTGATCCATTCCCATGAAGAACGCAAATAGTTACCACCCTTTAGATAAGCTAAGCACGATAATACCGCCAACCACTACCGCGCCACCCACTAACTGCCCGGGGCTAAGCATTTGACCTAAAACAAAATAACCCAATACCAGGGAAGCGACTGGCTCGATATTCATCACCGGTGCGTTACGCGCCATATCGAGGCGCGGAACAAAGATAAACAGTGTTGAAAACGCCGAACCGTAGAGCAGCCCCAACAGACTCAGCCCTATCCAGCCTGCGCTGTTGTCGGGCAAACTCATGCCGCCTGGAACCACACCAGCGATGCCGCCGATAATCATGACGATAAACACCGTTTGCATGGTCAGCAGGCTGCGCAATGTGCTGCCTACCCCGGCCAGTCGGTGCTCGGTGATCCACAGCGCGCAGGCAAATACAAAGGCGGCGATTAAGCCAAAACCAATACCCGCGATCCAATCGGGCCCCATGCCATCGGCACTAGCAAGCCATGAAGGGATATCCAGCACCACCAACAAACCGATTAAAATAGTGCCCATAATCAAACAGCTACGCGGGGTTGGCCGTGGCCCACCCAGCGCCCAGCTCAATAACGCCAGCTGTATGGGAAAGGTGTTGACTAATAGCAGCGCAATCACCACCGGTAACCTTGCCACGGCAGAGTAAAGACTGACGCTTTGAACCGCGATTAGCAGCCCTACAGCGAGTTGCCACGGCCAGGAGCCAGCGGGCAGCCATAGGCGTTTTCGCTGCACAACCACCAGGGCGAGCAAAATTAAGCAAGCGATCCCTGAACGGGTTAACACCGCTAGTAGCAGCCCAGTACCATTATCAAACGCCAGTCGCGCAGAAACGTGGTTGGCGGCAAACATGGTGGCCACCGTCATCATTAATAGAATGGCTAAATGGCGCGGCAATAATTTAGGCAAAGAAGGCGCTGACATAGGAACGGAATGGCTCGTTAAGGTAGTGAAAGCTATGGGAGCAGCTAAAAACAGTCAATTATACCTGGCTTTAAAGAGCAGGCTAACAAAAGCCATGCACTGCTTTCTGCACCGAAGCATTTTATACTAAAGTCTAAATACTTTCTCATTCAATTCTGCTTTTCTTCTCATCTAATCGTGTTTTTCTTTCCAACAGTAGCAAAACGCCCCGAGTAGAGAGCCACTCGGGGCGTTAATAAACAGCTAGTGCCTGATAACTGGCGTGAACTACACCAGCATCGGCACCATCGCTTCCAGCACCATCACTAAGCTCATCGCAGTAATGGTCAGAATCGATACGCCAAACACCTTTTTGGCCCAGCGTACATCGTCATCTAACCGGTAGCCACGTAGCGCCAGATAGAGCCAGTAGCCGCCCATTACCAGCGCCACACAGAGATATCCCATACCCGCTTGGCTTGCTAACACCAACGCCAGAGAGGCAGGAATAAACGCCACGATGTAGCCAAGAATATGGTGCTTGGCCATTTTGACCCCGCGCACCACCGGCAGCACCGGAATCGATGCCCGTTGATAATCCGCATAGCGAAAAATCGCAATGGCATAGGAGTGCGGCATCTGCCACAGGCAGAAAATCACCAGCAGCATAATCGCACCGCTGTCGAACTGCCCGGTGACTGCGCAGTAGCCCACCACCGGCGGCATGGCACCAGAAAGGCTGCCGACCAAGGTGCCGTACTCTGAGCGGCGCTTCATATACAGGCTATAAAGACCCACATACACGCCCCAGCCAATGACCGCCAAGGCAACGGTTAACCCGTTGGTCCCCAGCGCCAGACACACCACCCCCGAGACACCCAGCAGCGCCGACACGCCCAGCGCCTGGGTAATGGAAATGCTACCTCTTACCAGGGGGCGATGGCGCGTACGCGCCATCAATGCATCAATATCGCGGTCTATAACGTTATTACACGCACAGCCTGAGGCGATGATTAACGCAATTCCCAGCATGACAGAGACAAGGCTAAGCCACTCAAACTGCCCCTGGGCGGCCAGAAAATAGCCGCCCAGCGTGGCAATTAGGTTTCCGCCGATAATACCGGGTTTGGTTAGCTCAAGCAGATCCCGCCAACGGCTAGGTGCCGTGATCAGCCGATCATCATGTTGAGATGCAGATGCTGCATGATCCACAGCGAGCCTCCTACCACTAAGACGAGTATCGTCAGTGTGAAGACGAAGGACATCACATTCCAGCCTTCGTCGGCTTTGGTATTCATATGCATGAACATGACTAGTTGCACCAGAATTTGCAACACAGCAGTCACGGCTACCACTATCACAATCGCAAGTACGCTCAGCGTGCCACTCATTACCACCGCAAAGGGGATAATGGTCAGTATCAACGACAATACTAGTCCTGTCACATAAGACTTTACGCTGCCATGGGCATTTGTGGGGCTAGACGCAGAATGACTCATCTCACAGCACTCCCATCAGATAGACGAATGAGAAGACACAGACCCAGACAATATCGAGGAAGTGCCAGAACAGACTTAGGCACAAAATCCTCGGCCGGGTCATATCGTTCAAGCCTTTGGTAGAGAGCTGTACCAGCATGACCAAAATCCAGATCAAACCAAAAGTTACGTGCAGGCCATGGGTACCCACCAGGGTGAAAAACGCCGATAGGAAGGCACTCTTATCCGGCCCGTATCCCTCATGAATCAAGTGCTGGAATTCGTAGATTTCCATGCCCACAAAAGCCGCGCCCAGCAAGAACGTAATGGCCAGCCATGCTTTCACCTGGCCCAGGCGTTCGGCATTCATCGCCAGCACGCCCATGCCAAAGGTAAAACTGCTGAACAGCAGCAAAAAGGTTTCGACCAGTACAAACGGGAGTTCAAAGATATCGGCAGCCGTTGGGCCTGCCGCCGTGCCTTTCATCAACACGGCGTAGGTGGCGAACAGTGATCCGAAGATCACCAAATCACTCATTAAATAGACCCAAAAACCAAACAGTTTGGTGCCCGCCGCATCGTGATGCTCATGATGCACGACCGATCCTTCGTGATGTAGCGTGTCCGTTGCCATTACGCATTCACCTCCACGTAGTGTTGCTGCTTACCTTCGCGTCCTTCAACCTCAGCAGACGGTTTGTAGGGGTCGGAGTTTTTAACGCGTTGCTGGTGCGCGCGCTCGATGCGCTCAACTTCAGCAGCGGGTACGTAGTAATCGACATCGTCGTTAAACACCCGCGCCATAAAGCTGACAAAGGCACCGATGGCGCCTACGCCTGCCAGCCACCAGATATGCCACACCAACGCAAAACCGATCACCAACGCAAACAGGCTGATGACAGGGCCTGCCACGGTGTTGCGCGGCATATGAATATCGGTGTAAGGCGCTTCCTCCAGCTCCTCATTACTGCGCTGCTTCTGAGACCAGAAGCTGTCGATATCCCCTACTTCCGGCAAGCGCGCGAAATTGTAGAACGGCGCAGGTGAAGAGGTTGACCACTCCAAGGTACGGCCATCCCAAGGGTCACCGGTGACATCCGCGTTCTGTTTACGGTCGCGGATACTCACCCAGAACTGGATAATGGTGCAGGCAATCCCCAGCATAATAATCACCGCGCCCACCCAGGCCAGGATCATCCACGGCTGCCAGTCAGGGTTGGCGTAAGACTGCATGCGGCGTACGGCACCAAAAAAGGCCAGCACATACAGCGGCATAAAGGCGACGTAGAAGCCGATAAACCAGCACCAGAACGAGCGCTTGCCCCATTTCTCGTCGAGCTTGAAACCGAATGCTTTGGGGAACCAGAAGGTAAGACCCGCCATCATGCCAAATACCACACCGCCGATAATGACGTTATGGAAGTGGGCAATAACAAACAGGCTGTTATGCAGCACAAAGTTGGCCGCCGGTACGGCCAGCATGACACCGGTCATACCGCCGAGGGTGAAGGTGATGATAAAGCCTAACGTCCAGAGTACCGGCGAGGTTAGTTCCAGGCTTCCGCGGTAAATGGTGAACAGCCAGTTAAAGACTTTCACCCCGGTAGGAATGGCGATGATCATCGTCATGATGCCAAAGAAGGCGTTGACGTTGGCGCCCGCTCCCATGGTGAAGAAGTGGTGCAACCAGACAACAAACGACAACAAGGTGATCGCGATGGTCGCCCATACCATGGTCATGTACCCAAACAACCGCTTACGGGCAAACGTCGAGATAACTTCCGAGAACACACCGAAGGCAGGCAGAATCAGGATATAAACTTCCGGATGGCCCCACGCCCAAATGAGGTTGACGTACATCATCATGTTGCCGCCAAAATCATTGGTGAAGAAGTGCATGCCTAAGTAACGATCCAGCGTCAGCAGCGCAATGGTGGCGGTCAAAATAGGGAACGAGGCGATGATCAGCACGTTGGCGCACAGCGATGTCCAAGTGAAGATCGGCATGCGGAACATGGTCATGCCTTTGGTGCGCATCTTTAAAATGGTCACGAAGAAGTTGATACCGGTGAGCGTCGTGCCTATTCCGGATATCTGTAACGCCCATATCCAGTAATCGACCCCCACCCCGGGACTAAACTCGATCCCCGATAAGGGCGCATAGGCAAGCCAGCCGGTTTTGGCGAACTCCCCCACCACCAGCGAGATATTGACCAATATCGCCGCCACGGCAAACAGCCAGAAGCTTAAGTTATTGAGGAAAGGAAAAGCGACATCGCGGGCGCCAATTTGCAGCGGTACCACCAGGTTCATCAAACCGATGACCATGGGCATAGCGACAAAGAAGATCATGATCACGCCGTGGGCGGTAAATATCTGATCATAGTGTTCGGGCGGTAAATAGCCCGCGGCACCCCCGGCAGCCATCGCCTGTTGGGTACGCATCATAATCGCATCGGAAAAGCCACGTAGCAGCATGACCAGGGCGACAATAAAGTACATAATGCCGAGCTTTTTGTGGTCAACAGAGGTAAACCGGTTCTTCGTCACTTCACGTGGATTTGGCCTGATCGAATAGGCGGCCCACCGGGCTGCCAATCAGGTAGATCATGGCGATAAAGTTGGCCTCGTTCCGGTAGCCACGTGCCCGTGACCGAGCCGCTTGGAACAGACCATTCATTCCTTCCAGTCTTGCGTTCGTCAGTCCCGAGAGCCAGCGTCTGACCACCGCGTCGGCGTGCCGCTCAAGCGTCGCCAGGGCTTTCCCCATCGGCTTCAGCAGTGACTTTTCAGACACCGCCGCCTGCATGACCTTGAGGTAGTTCGTGATGCGCCACCGAGCCGCTCTGGGCGTTGGAGCCTTCTGGATCCAGCGTAGCTTCTCCTTGATCACCCAGGCATCGGCCGTGGCGCTCTGATCGGCCACCAACTCCTGGAGCGCCGAAAGCTGTTTGGGTGTCAGGTTCTTGTTATCCAGGTTCTTCAGCAGGGCCCAGCGCAGCGACTTGGGGTGCCCCTGCTCCCGGCGCTCTTTCTTGCGTACCTCGTCCAGCCGCTTGGTGAAGGTCTGTACGATATGGAACCAGTCGACCGTTACCTCGGCCTTGGGAAGGTGCTCGGTCACGCCGCTAAGGAAGGCTGGCGACATATCGCAGACGACCTCGACCACATTATTCGGGTCGCCGCCATGGGCCGCCAGGAAGGCGCTGAAAGCCTGGATGGCATCCTTGCCGCAGCCTGGGACGGCAAAGATAACCGGTTCCCGCTTGCGCTGCATGTCGAGGAACACCGTGACATAGCGATGACCGCGCCGGGAGGCGGTTTCGTCCACGCCGACCGTCACCACCTTGGACAGATCCAGTTCCCCCAACATGCGGCCAACGTAGTGGTGCACGATGCGCCATAGTCGTTTGTCGGAAATCTCCAACTGGCGGGAGACGGCCAGTACCGGCATCTCCTTGACCAGTGACATGGCCGCTTGCTCGAACAGCAGGGTAAAGTCGCTGCCCGGCCGGGCCCAGGGCACCTCTATGCGCTTGACGCCATGGTCAGGACACTTCGTGCGCGGCACGCGAGCATGCAGGTAACAGTGATGCTGAAAGAAGTTCAGATGCCGCCAGGTTTTGTCGGCAAAGTCATGAGCTTGGCAGGCCTTACCACATTCTGGGCAGGGATAGAAACTGCCTCGCTCCGCCTCGACATAGAGGTTCAGGCGGTGGGGCGACACGGCGGTATCCAGGTACTGGTTCTTGAGGATCCAGGGCGCTTCCAAGCCCAGGCCGAGTGTTAGAATCTGGGTGCCGTCCATGTCATACCTCCTGCCGCTGTGGAGGTCATATTCTGGCCCAGCTCAGGGGGCGAATTCCACACCCAACGTCGAAGAGCCGGTAAACCACTCGCTCCACAGCCAGCTCCATTTACGGTAATACGTTAACGCGCCTACCAGCGCGATCCCACCCATGGCCATAACGGCCGCGACGACCATAATGATCGGTTCGTGGTAGGGAATTGACTCTAAACTGAGTTTTCCAAACACGGCTTAACCTCCCGCTTCAACGCTAGAAGGATGCGTGCGCATGGCATGATCCTGACTAGCATGGTTGTTGGTGTCGTGGCCTGATACGGCCGCTTGGTGGGTGGTATGGGCGTTATCGCCATCGGTAGAATCAGCATGGTCGCTGCTTAACTGATGATCGCCGCCCATATCGTGATCACCGCCCGTGTGGAAGCTGCTCAAAATACTTTCGTACAGCGCTGGCGAAATAGCCGAGAAGTACTCCACCGGGTGCGATTCACTGGGCTCAGCCAGTGCTTCGTAGCCTTCGGGGTAGGTCAGCGTTTCGGAGGCATCGCGCACGGTTTCAACCCAGGCATCAAACTCGCCGGGGGTGGTCACCTTGGCTTCAAACGTCATGCCCGAGAAGCCCGCGCCGCTGTAGTTGGTAGAGCGACCTGGGTAGCTGCCCATTTCATCGGCAATCAGATGGACATCGTTATCCATACCCGCCATGGCGTAGATCTGGCTGCCAAGATGGGGAATGAAAAAGGCATTCATCACCGAGCCGGAGCTAACCCGAAAACGCACTGGAGTATCCACCGGGAAAGCCACTTCGTTAACGCTGGCCACGCCTTGCTCGGGGTAGATAAACAGCCATTTCCAATCCAGCGCCACGGCCTGTATTTCGATCGGCGCCACATCGCTTTCCAGCGGCTTGTGCGGATCAAGGCTATGGGAGGTTTGGAAGGTCAACAGGGCAAGAACAGCGATAATCGCGCAGGGCACGATCCAAATTACCGCTTCAATCCAGTTGGAGTGGGCCCAGTCAGGGAGGTATTTCGCCACGCTATTGCTGCGCCGATAGCGCCAGCCAAACAGCAACGTCATAGCAATGACCGGAATAACCACGATTAACATTAGGCCGAAGGAGGTCAGAATCAGCGTGCGCTGCTCGGCGCCAACCTGGCCTTTCGGGTCTAACAGCGCTGAACTACAGCCTGCTAGAAACAGACACAGCGCAAGGAGCACTAGCGTGCCTCGCCTGCGCCATAGTGAGCGTCGTTGCATGGTGTGATCTCGTTAGAGGTTGTTTAAGCACTAGCCAGCTACGCTATCCAGCTACGTAGCAGGCTAACTACCACCCCATACTTTTCCCAAAACACGCTCATCAGGAGGCTATTTTATAGCGCTGAGCGTCATTGCTCCGGGAAAAATATGCGCCGCCGTGTGGGGATTGGCGACGAGCCTCACCGACTCAAGCATTCAAGACTTAAGCAGCTAAGACCAAAGTATTTTCTATTGATCGAGATCATGAAAAAAGTGGCGCATTGCCGCACCCAAGGTATTGACTGCTATGAGCCCCCTCCCCATCGGTGACCACCACATCAAAATCATCCAGCACAGCAAAATAGGCAGGACGCACTACGCCAAACTTACTGGCATCCACCACTAACAGTCGTTGCATGGCTGTGGCGATCGCGGCTTGTTTAGGAGCCACTTCGTGAAAATGAAAACAGCTAACCCCGCGCTCAAAATCCACTCCCGCGGCAGAAATTAGCGCTTTATTAATACCTAAGCGCTCAATAGCCGCCGACATATTATCGCTGCCGAATGACTGCGAGGCAGCATAAAACAGTCCGCCCAATAGCACTAAGCGTACGTTCGGTAGCGAGGCGACGGCATTGGCAACATTGAGCGCATAAGTAACCACCGTTAGTTCGCGGAAATGACTAAGCTGGCTAAGTAACGGAATCAGCGTCGAGCCACAGTCAATAAACAGTGTATCGCCCTCTTCGATAAAGGCTAGCGCACGCTGGCAGAGCCGGTACTTTGCCTGGTAGTGGCTTGCCTGCTGCTCAGTTAAATCGTAAACCGGCGTTACACCTGGATAATTCGCCATGACTAAACGACCGCCCAGCAGGCTGATAGCAGAGGGGTGGGTGGTCAGATCACGGCGGATGGTCATTTCTGAGACATCACATAGCTCTGCAGCATCGCGCAGATGAAGAGTACCGCCGCTGGCAAGCGCTTCCTGAAGCTTGGCAAGGCGCAGTGCGCTACGACCATTCATGGTGGGCATCTCCCTAGCAAACCCCTCTTTGTTGTGATTTTCAATTCCATGCTGAGCGAGCGGCGACAGAATTGCCACTGTTGTGATGGCTTTTACTATATGCTCCGCCAGCAACGAGTCTCTTATCACATTTGCATAGCGTTGATGTGACAACACTTGCAAATCAACGTTATAAAAATAACACTAAATGTTATAATTTTAACATCAATACCAGCCCGCACGACAAAAACCCCGGTTAGCCGCACTCAAATGGCGACGCGACAACCCCTGTTGAGGCTTATATGACTGCTCGTACTCACGTTCGTACCCCCTCTCGCACGTCCACCCTTATTGCGCTTGGCGCTGGCGTATTAGGGGCGGTATTCACTACGCCACTCATGGCAGATGACGCTCTGTCTTCACCGCTTGATCCAATTTGGTCATTCGCCAACGTTTCGGTTAACTATCTGGATTGGTCGAACGGCACGGAAGCGCGCACTGCATCTAACGCCGCGAAAAGCGACTTTATGTTTCTCGAAATTGAAGGCGGCGCTGGTTTTAGCTGGGGCGAATTTTACGGCTTCTTTGATTTCGAGAACCCCACCAACGACCAGTTCGATGAGCCTAGCAGTGGCAAAGACAACTTCCGCACCGCGGGTAAAGTAACCTCGCACATTTACCTGGGCGATAGTCCGCTGTCGATTTACGCTCACCTGTATGACTTCCGCGATTACGGTTATAACAGCCGCGAACAGGATCAAATTCTGGGTCTAGGCTACCGTACCACCTTTGATAACGGTCTATGGTTTAAACCCTTTATTGGCGCCGCGCGGGTGCAAAGCAACAGCTATACCGGCATGAACGGCTATATGGCAGGCTGGGTCGCGGGTTATGATTTCACCGCGCTCAACCAGAACTTCAGCGTCACCAACTGGCACGAACAGACATTTGGTCGCGACGATGAGTATCTGGAGCAGAACTACGTGGGCGATACAGCGGGCAGTGTAGGCACCAACGGTGCACTGAGTCTATGGTGGCATCCGAGTGACTTGATCACCACTGGCATTCAGTATCGCTACTCTGACAATAAGTTAGGCACCCCCAACGATTATCAGAATGCGATGATCTACTCCGTCAAGCTCAACTTACTTTAAACGCGGTTAACCCTCGCGGACTCGAAGGATCTCCCTATGACACTCCTTATGAGCTTGGTAGGCATGGTTACTCTAGTGACCATCGCTCTGATCTTCTCTTACGACCGTAAGTCGATTCGCCTACGCACCGTGCTGGGTGCCTTTGCGATTCAAGCGAGCATTGGTGCTTTTGTACTTTACGTACCGTTTGGCCAGGCGGTGCTGCAGGCCATTTCGTCCGGCGTTAGCCAAATTTTGGTCTACGCCAACGATGGCATTGGCTTTCTGTTCGGCGGCCTAGCGGATGTGGATAACGTCGGCTTTGTATTTGCGATCAAAGTCTTGCCGGTGATTATCTTCTTCTCCTCGCTGATCGCCGTGCTTTATTACATCGGTATTATGCAGTGGGTGATTCGTATCCTGGGTGGCGCGCTGCAAAAGGCGCTCGGCACCTCACGCACGGAATCGCTCTCTGCGACGGCAAATATTTTCGTCGGCCAAACCGAAGCACCGCTGGTGGTGCGTCCGTTTATTGCCCGCATGACGCCTTCGCAGCTGTTTGCGGTTATGTGTGGTGGCTTGGCTTCGGTGGCTGGTTCGGTATTGGCGGGTTACGCCGCACTGGGCATTCCGATGGAGTACCTGGTGGCGGCCTCCTTTATGGCGGCGCCAGGCGGCTTGCTGTTTGCCAAGCTGATCATGCCGGAAACCCAAGACGTTACTGACAGCGACAGCGTTTCCAAGGTGGAAGAAGAGATTGAGGCCCAGGAAGACAAGCCCGCCAACGTGCTCGACGCTGCGGCCTCGGGCGCCACCTCGGGCTTAATGCTCGCCGCCAACGTGGGGGCGATGCTGCTGGCCTTTATCGCGCTAATTGCATTAATCAACGGCATACTCGGCGGTGTTGGCGGCTGGGTGGGCTTTGACTCGCTGAGCCTGGAGCTGATTTTAGGCTGGCTGTTTGCCCCACTGGCGTTCCTATTAGGTGTACCCTGGGAAGAAGCGACCCTGGCTGGCTCCTTTATTGGCCAGAAACTGGTGGTCAACGAATTTGTCGCCTATATCAACCTGGCGCCCTACATTGATGGGGAACAGGTGGTGGCTGCCACGGGTCAGATGATGACACCGCACACCATGGCGATCCTCTCTTTCGCGCTGTGTGGCTTTGCTAACCTCTCCTCCATCGCGATTCTGCTGGGTGGCTTGGGTAGCATTGCCCCGACACGGCGTAAAGAGATTGCCCGCTTTGGTGTCAAAGCCGTATTGGCCGGTACACTGTCCAACTTGATGTCGGCCTCGATTGCTGGCTTCTTTATCGCCCTAAGTAACGCCACTGCTTAATGCAGCGGGTTCTACTGAAGGTGGCGGGCGCTGCGGTTTTATCCGCAGTGCCCGTTTTTATCTTTTCCTAATTTGTGAGAACTCCATGACTGCGACTGCCCCTCCCCATATCGTCCAAGCCGCCCGCCAGGCACTCTCCCTCATGGACCTGACGAGCCTGAATGACAACGATACAGACAGCACCATCGAAGCGCTCTGCCAACAGGTAAAAACACCCTTTGGTACGCCTGCTGCGGTCTGCGTCTACCCGCAGTTTATTGTCACCGCCCAGCGCGCACTCACCGCTCATAAACTGAATGACCAAGTTAAAATTGCCACGGTCACCAACTTCCCCAACGGCGGCGACGACATTATGGGTACCGCCCGGGAAACCCGCGACGCAGTTGCCTCTGGCGCCCATGAGGTCGATGTAGTGTTCCCCTATCGCGCGCTGATGGCGGGCGATGAGGAAACCGGCCTTGAGTTGGTTGAGATGTGCAAAGCCGCCTGCGCAGGCCAAGCGCTGCTCAAAGTGATTATTGAGTCCGGTGAGCTTAAAGAGCCTGCGCTGATCAAACGCGCCAGCGAACTCGCCATTGAAGGCGGTGCCGATTTCATTAAAACGTCGACCGGCAAAGTGGCCGTCAACGCCACCTTGGAAGCTGCCGAAATTATGCTCAAGGCGATTAAAGCCAGCGGCCAAGACGTCGGCTTCAAAGCGGCGGGTGGCGTCAAAACCGCCGAAGATGCGGCCGAATACTTGGCCCTTGCCAACGACATCATGGGCCCCGGCTGGGCAACCCCCGCACACTTTCGTTTTGGTGCCTCTAGCCTGCTGGGTAATTTGCTGGATACCTTGACCGGCAACACCAATGCGGCCGCCCCTGACGGAGGTTACTAATGGCTGACAACGCGACTAAGCACTCTCTGCTCCCCCAAGAGCTGATTCGCCTTAAGCGTGATAACCAACCGCTGCCGGCTGAAGAGATCAAAGCATTTGTCCAGGGCATTGCCGATGACCGCATCAGCGACGCCCAGATTGGCGCCTTTACCATGGCGGTGTTCCTCAACGGCATGAGCCGCGAAGAAGTCGTCGCGCTGACCACCGCCACCCGTGACTCCGGCCACGTGATGCAGTGGAGTGACCTAAACCTGCCCGGCCCGATTGTCGATAAGCACTCCACCGGCGGCGTCGGTGACTTGGTCTCGCTAGTGCTCGGCCCTTGGGTGGCCGCCTGCGGCGCTTTTGTGCCGATGATTTCCGGGCGCGGCCTGGGCCATACTGGCGGCACGCTGGATAAACTTGAATCGATCCCCGGCTACGACCCCTACCCCACGCCGGAGCGTTTCCGTCAGGTGGTCAAAAACACCGGCGTGGCAATTATCGGCCAGACCGGTGATCTCGCCCCCGCCGACAAGCGCATCTACGGCGTACGTGACGTCACCGCCACGGTAGAGTCTATTCCGCTGATTACCGCCTCCATCCTGGGCAAAAAGCTCGCCTCCGGGCTGGATGCACTGGTGATGGACGTTAAAGTCGGCAGCGGTGCCTTTATGCCCACGCCAGAAAAATCCCGCGAACTGGCCAAAAGCATCGCCAATGTCGCGACCCAAGCAGGTACGCCCACCACCGCCCTACTTACTGACATGAGCCAGCCGCTAGCGCCCTGCGCCGGTAACGCCGTAGAGATCGTCGAGACGCTGGCCCTGCTGCGCGGCGAGCGTCCCAACAGCCGCGTAATGCAAGTCACCCGCGAACTGGCGGTAGAGATGCTCATCGCCGGTAAACTCGCAGGCTCCCGTGGAGAAGCGCTGACTAAGCTTGAGAAAGCGCTGACCTCTGGCGCTGCAGCGGAAGTGTTCGCCCAGATGGTGCGCGAACTGGGTGGCCCCAGCGATTTTATGGAGCGCTCCGAGCACTACCTGGCTAAAGCCGAGGTGATTAAGCCGGTGTATGCCGAGCAGGCCGGCACTGTTCAGCGTATTGATACCCGCGCCGTGGGCATGAGCGTGGTTGAGCTAGGCGGTGGCCGCCTGCGCAACGACGCCAGCGTCGACCACAGCGTCGGCTTTACCGATATCGTCGAAATCGGCGATAGCATCGATAGCCAGCGCCCCATTGCCATGGTTCATGCCCGTAGTGACGCCGCCGCCGATCATGCCGCCGAGCAGCTACGCTCGGCGTTTACGGTTGGCGAAGGCGCTGCCAGCGCCGACACCCTGCTGCAAGATACCTTCCGTGGAGAAGCCTTATGAGCCGCGCGATTGTATTAGTACTCGATTCGTTTGGGATTGGCGCCGCCCCGGATGCCGCCAACTTTGGCGATGAAGGCGCTGACACCCTTGGCCATATCGCCGCTGCCTGCGCCCGTGGCGAAGCCGATAACGCTAACCGCTCCGGCCCACTCAAACTGCCCAACATGGCCAAGCTGGGATTGTTTCACGCCCACCGTGATGCCACGGGCGGCGTTGCCGAAGGCGTCACGCTGCCGGAAAGCTTGGAAGGCGCTTACGCCCACGCTAAAGAAATATCCAGCGGCAAAGATACCCCCTCCGGCCACTGGGAAATTGCTGGTGTACCGGTACGCTTTGACTGGGGCTACTTTCTCGATAAAACTGACAGTTTCCCCCTGGAGCTGCTCGACGCCATCGCCCAGGAAGCTGATTTAACGGGTGTGATTGGCAACTGCCACGCCTCGGGCACCGAGATCATCGCCCGCTTGGGCGAAGAGCACATCGCTACCGACAAGCCGATTGTTTACACCTCGGCGGACTCGGTGTTTCAGATTGCCGCTCACGAAGAGTATTTCGGCTTAGAACGGCTTTATAAGCTGTGCGAAATCGTCCGCGAGCTGCTGGAGCCTTACAATATCGGCCGCGTCATCGCCCGTCCGTTTATCGGCGAAGGCAGCACCACCTTCGCCCGCACCGGCAATCGCCGCGACTACAGCGTTGAACCACCGGCCCCCACCGTGCTGCAAAAGCTTACCGATGCCGGTGGCGAAGTGGTCTCGATTGGTAAAATCGCCGACATCTACGCCCACTGCGGTATTACCCACAACGTAAAAGCCAGCGGCCACGATGCACTAATGGACGCCACGCTCAACGAGATCGAGCGCACCAACCAACGCGACGAAGGCGAGCGCGCCATGATCATGACCAACTTTGTCGATTTTGACTCGGTCTACGGCCACCGCCGGGACGTGCCAGGCTACGCCGCTGCGCTGGAGGATTTTGACGCAAAACTGCCAGCACTAATGGAACAGCTTAGCGAAGACGACCTGCTGATTCTCACCGCCGATCACGGTTGCGACCCCAGCTGGCACGGCACCGAGCACACCCGCGAGTACATCCCCATTTTGGTACACGGCCCTGGCTTTACCCCTGGCCCACTAGGTGAGCGCGGCACCTTTGCCGATATTGGCCAAACGCTGGCCGACTTTTTCCTGCTACCGGCCATGGCCGATGGCAAAAGCTTTCTACCCGACGCCGCTTAAAGGCGTGCGCCGCCTAAAGGAGACCTTTGATGGCTACCCCGCATATTAATGCCGAGATGGGCGATTTCGCTGATACCGTGCTGATGCCCGGCGACCCGCTGCGCGCCAAGTACATCGCCGACACCTACCTGGACAACGTTCGCCAGGTCAACGACGTGCGCAATATGTTCGGCTACACCGGCACCTATCAAGGCCGCGAAATTTCCGTGATGGGCCACGGCATGGGCATTCCCTCGGTCTCCATCTACGCCAAGGAGCTGATCACCGACTACGGCGTTAGATCGCTGATTCGCGTGGGTTCCTGCGGCGCGGTACGCGATGACGTCAACGTCCGCGATGTAGTGATCGGAATGGGCGCCAGCACCGATTCAAAAGTTAACCGCATGCGCTTTAACGACCACGACTTCGCCGCGATTGCGGATTTTGAACTGACCCAGCACGCCGTTGCCGCCGCCAAGGCCAAAAACGTACCGGTCAAAGTCGGCAACATGTTCTCAGCGGATCTGTTCTACAACCCGCAAACCGAGATGGCCGAAATGCTGAAGCGCTACGGCATCGTTGGTGTTGAGATGGAAGCCGCTGGCCTTTACGGCGTCGCCGCCGAGTTTGGCGCCCGCGCCATGACTATCTGCACCGTGTCGGATCACATCCTGAAAGGCGACTCACTCTCCAGCGCTGATCGTCAAACCACTTTCGACGATATGATGCTGATTGCGCTGGACACCGTACTGCGCGACGACGCAGCCTGCGCTTAAGAGGAAGTCGTGATGAGTCAGCAAACGGATGAAGTGCCAGCAGAGATCGTGCAGAAATTATTCAGCGCGCGAGCTAACGCCTATGTGCCCTACTCCACGCATCCAGTGGCGTCGGTGATGGTGACCCCCGATGGTCAGCAGTTTGCGGGCACGAACGTCGAAGTGGCGCACTACAAAGGCCTGTGCGCCGAAGCCTCGGCCATCTCCGCGATGATCACCGCTGGGCAGCGCCAACTGGCGACCGTCTATGTGATGGGCCCTGGCGATCACCTGTGCACACCCTGCGGCGACTGCCGCCAGCGCATCCGCGAGTTCGCCACGCCACAAACGCAAATCAAAGTGCTATCCGGCAGCGGCGAACTGCTGAAAACCTACACCATGGAAACGCTGCTGCCCGATGCCTTCGGGCCAGAGCAACTGCCGCCGCGTTAACCCAGCCTGTTAATCAACCAAAACCAGCCCCTTCCAGGCTGGTTTTGTGCGTTTATTGCTCGTACTCTTAGTAACAGCTTATTTATCGACGATAAAGTGTGCCAATCAGAGCACACCACTTACTTGGAGAACGCCATGGCTGGTTTACTGCCCAACGTCGACCCCGACGGTTTGCTTGAGTACTCGGTGGTCTATACAGACCGCTCGCTGAATCATATGTCGCAGCAGTTTCAAACGGTGATGCGCGACATTTCTGCCACCTTGAAAGAGGTGTATAACGCCCACGCAGCGGTGATTGTGCCCGGTAGCGGCACCTTTGGTATGGAAGCGGTAGCGCGCCAGTTTGCCATTGATCAGAAAACCCTGGTCATTCGTAACGGCTGGTTCAGCTACCGCTGGACGCAGATTATTGAGATGGGCCGTTTAACCGACCAGCACGGAGTGCTTAAAGCGCGTCGCCTCACAGCCGATGACCCGCGCTCGCCTTTTCAGCCGGTGCCCATCGATGAAGCGGTGGCAAAGATTCGTAGCGAAAAGCCCGCTGTGGTGTTCGCTCCGCAGGTTGAAACCTCCGCGGGTGTACTTCTTCCAGATGACTATATTCAAGCACTTGCCGAGGCCACTCATGAGGTGGGCGGCCTGTTTGTGTTAGACGCCATTGCTGCGGGTACGCTGTGGGTGGATATGCAGGCGCTCGGCATTGATGTGGTGGTCAGCGCGCCTCAGAAAGGCTGGAGCGGCTCACCCTGCTGTGGAATGGTGATGCTCTCAGAGCGTGCCACTCAGCGCCTGAATGAGACCCAGAGCAACAGCTTTGCCTGTGATTTGGGTAAGTGGCACAGCATTATGCAGGCCTATGAAAATGGCGGGCACGCCTACCACGCCACCATGCCCACGGATGCCTTGCGACAGTTGCGCAATATTATGCAGGAGACGCGTGAATACGGCTTTGCCAAGGTAAAAGAGGAGCAGCAGGCGATTGGTCGGGACGTTCGCGCCATGCTTAAGCGCCACGGTTTTGTCAGCGTTGCCGCTGAAGGCTTTGAAGCACCGGGCGTGGTGGTGTGCTACAGCGACGATAGCGGATTAGTCGGCAAACTTGCCCAGGCGGGCGTTCAAGTCGCGGGCGGCGTACCGCTGATGTGCGATGAAGGCGATAACTTCCAAACCTTCCGCATCGGCCTATTCGGCCTCGATAAGCTGCACCACACCCAGCGCAGCGTAGAGAACCTGGAAACAGCCATTAAGTCAGTCGTTTAAGACCAAAAATGCCCGCTATTGTATAGCGGGCATTGATACCGACTAGAGACTCACTAGGTAACCCTTATATATACCCCACGCCTCGCGGCATCATACCCAGGTGGTTTTCGACCCGGGTAACGCCGGGGACGTTTTCTGCCGCTACGGTCACCGCCTGCTTCTGCTCAAGTGACTCAACCAGCCCCCAGATCTCCACAACGCCACCGTCCACAATCAAACTAATGCCTTCGGTTTGCACGCCCGTGTTGTCTTCTACCTCTGTTAAGATAGCCTTACGGATTTGTCGGTCATCGGTTGGCGATTGCGTCGGCGCTACCGCAGCATTGGCCATTCCTTGGAGTAGGTTCGCACGGCTGACAATGCCGACTAGCTTGCCATCTCGTACGACGGGCACGCGCTTGATACGGCGCTTTTCTAGCATTCGAGCAATAGTATGCAGCGGTGTGTTCTCTTCGACGGTCATTGGATTAGGGGTCATGACCTCATGGGCTTTACGCCCATGCGACCTTACATAGTCGCCAGCATCCTTACCGCCGGTAAACAGCGTCAGCCACCAAGAGTGGCCATGGTCACCGTCATCCTTTACCCGGCGCATTAAATCGCCTTCGCTGACAATGCCGATCACCCGATGCTCGTCATCTACCACAGGAACGGCACTAATACGGTGATTGAGCAGCAGTTGCGCAATTTCACGCACTTCAGCATCGGGCCCTACGCTGATCACTTTGGGGGTCATAATATCGATAGCTTGCACAGTACACCTCCTTGCGTCCCGCATTTAAGGCACTCTGAAGAGTGATCCCTTAACGACTAACTCCTTAAAAACTGAATTGCAGAGGCAGGTTGCCCTGCCCGTTCTTTGAGCTTAGTTCGCTCCTGGTGATTTGCCTATGCTGACGGGTTATCTCAATGAACGCTTTGAGACAATCTTGATCTAGCGCAGTTTATGGGCTTTTCTTCTCTTCGCTGCTCTCGGCTACTTTTTCCACATCGACAATACCCGAGCGGCTGACCACGACCTTCCAGCGAGCGAGGTAAGCCGTGTCTTCACTGCCGGTCTCACGAATTACCAAGTTAAACAAATGGCGGCGCTCAACGCCTTCGCGCACTGCTTGGCCATCCTTAAGGCGGTAGATGTGATGTTTGCCTTTGCTCATCAGCCGCGTGAGCATGGAGATATCCAAATTGAGCGTTTCTCGGGTGTGCTCGTAGCCGCTTAAAAAGCGCGTGGGCGACATACGCGAGCTTGAACGGTAGTGCAGCACAACCTCTTCACGCTGCGCCACCGTGCGACGGCGCATCAATTGAATATCGTCACCCAGCGAAGTAAAACGTTTGTAATCAAACCACTCCAACTGGTGCCCCACAACGGCATTTCGCGTGGGGTCTAGATACTGACGACGCCACTTGGGACGGCCTTTACGCAGCCAGCGCCAGAGAGTATTGCGCAGGTCGTCTTTAAACACTTCCCTCATCGCGTAAAGCACCGCCATCGCCAAGACGAAAAGTGCACTAATATCGCCCAGAACGCTGCGCAATTGCAGCACGCCTAATGTAACAAACGTCATCACCACTGCTGTTGCTAGGGCTTTGACTGCTTTCTGCTCGCCGCCGCCCAACTCCAAGGCCTCTTGTTTCAGGGTAATCGGGTGCTCAATCAGACGCCGCAGCAGGCGCATTTTATTCGACATGCGCGTGGGATCGGCCATAACGCGCCCAGCGTTGTACTGCTGTTCGCTGCGGTACTCGTCCTCACGATGACAGACGCTGATAAAGCGCCGACGAATATCGGCAAACTCGCCCCCACGAGGCATGTAGGCCATCAGCGCCAGCAACTGCTGCTCAGTAAACCAGGAGAGGTAGTTATCAATATTGGCAAAGTATTTATACAGGCTGTCATCAGTTGGCTGATTGCGCCGTAGCCGTTTGAGAATACCGTCGCTTAAGTTGATCATCTCATGCAGTTGGTCGTGTAACCCAGCGGCGCTCTCCTGCACCTCGCTGTTATCTTCCCGCCCCTCTTGGCGGGCATGGCGCAGCTTATTGGCATTGACCAACATCGCCTGAGTGGTGCGCTCCATCGCCACCACGTATTGATAGGCATACAAGCTCAAGCTTAACCGGTAGGAGTCACTACCAAGTCGGTTACGGCTGGCGAGACGGCTATGTACCAGCGGCAACAGATACTCGTCGCTATAGTAGGTGCGCGAGACATTGATCGCTGCATGATAGAAGGCTTCTTCTGAGATTAGTTGGGTACTTAATCCCAACTCGCCAGGCACAAAAAGATAGATGTCGAGGTTATGCGATGTCTCTTCCTTGAGCCGCCGGGTAAGACGCAGCTGAAAGCTATTTTTACGCTCAACGTTGATCAACTCACCAATCTCCTACACCTTTAGCTAACAAGCTGATAAATCCTGGCTACTAATCGCCGTGTTCGCCACCAGGGGAGGCATAGGACTCACCGTGGGGCTCGCCCTGTGCCTGGGGCTGTCGCCGATGTGACGCAGCATGATTAGCCGTTTTATCGTGTTTACGCTCCTGCTCATCACGGCGAATTTCTGCCTTTGTCGGGCGCGGTGCGGGTTTAGGCGGCGCGGGTTTCTTATGTTGCTCGGTATTTGATTCACCCTCTTGGCCAGCTTCATCACCGCTCTGCCCACTCTCCCGTGAGTCTTCTTGCGAGTCGCCTTCTTGCGGGTCTTTTTCCAAAGCAAACGACATTCCCGCGGCGGCCTCCAGACGGTCTTCGGAGCGCGCTTCCATACTAACACTAAGACGCGGCACACCCAGGTCAATCTCTTGGGCTTCCATACGCTGCTTCAATAGCAGGTTAAATGCCCGGGAGACATCCCACTGCATCTCCGGCGCGGTACGAAAACGCATGCGTAGGATGGGGCAGCCATCCTCAAAGCCCTGAACACCCTGCATCTCCAGCGGTGACCAGATATAGTGGCGCATCATGGGATCGCGGCGCAGCTCCTGAGCGGTCTCCTGCATCAAGGTAATCGCATCGTCGATTTTCATATCAAACGGAATGCGGATACGCATCAACGCGATACCAAACTGGCGCGACATGTTATGAATCGACTCAATGCGGCTAAAAGTGATGATATGAACGATCCCATCTAAGTCACGCAAGCGTACGGTGCGCAGCGTCAACCCCTCGACCGTGCCCATGTGATTATTGATCTGCACAAAATCATCTACCGCCAGCGAATCTTCGATCAAAATAAAGATGCCGGTAATTAAATCCTGCACCAGCGTCTGAGCACCAAAACCAATCGCCAGGCCAATCACACCAGCACCGGCTAATAGCGGTGTTACATTGACGCCCAAATTAGCCAGCCCAGCAATCACCGCAATAATTAGAATGGTCACGAAGATGACGTTGCGAATCATCGGTGTGATGGTTTGCGCCCGGGCCTGATTAACCCGCCGCCCCCGGGAGCGCGCCGATGAAGTGAGTGCCCGCTGAATGGCGGTATCGGCAAAAATCCATACCAGCCACGCTAACAGCACAGTGGCGCCAAGGCTGACCAACGCTTGCCCGATGCGCGCACTGGCCACGGCTTGCTGGCCCAGGCCAAAGAACGAACTGCCCCACACCTGCATAGAGAGCTCGGCAAACACCATCCACGCACAGATATGCGCCAGCACAAAGCCGAAGCGCTCTAGGCGTTTGCGGTACTGGCTATAGCGATGACGGTGACGACGCTTGCCCATGCGTTCCGCCTGGCGACTCAGCAGCCCGGTCACTACCAGCGTTAGCACCAGCAGGCTGGCCGAAATAATTGAGCGCGCCAGCGCAGTACCTACATCGCCAACGGTGATAAAAATCGCCAACAGCGAACCACTCACCATCAGCAGCGCAGGTATGTGCCACAGCCCTCCCAGGGAGCGAATCATCTCGACCGCGGCACTAGCATCACGCCGCTGCTTGAAGGGGCGGTTGCAAATCAAATGGCGCACGGGCCGTTTGAATTTGATAATAAACCGCGCCGCGAGCAGCGCCGCCAGCATATTGGAAAGCACCGATACTAGACTCGATAGCTCACTGCCGAGCATTTCGACTAGGCGGGAGGAGTTGACCGCATCGCCCAGTGCAATCAAAGCGCCAATCACAAACAGACCGCGCAGGGCATGCTGCTGCAGCAGTTGAACCGCCGTAAACCGGTGGCCGCGACTAAAGAACGCAATGACCGTTTCAAATACCACGGATAGGGCCCGACCACACAGACAGATATAGGCAACAACAAGCGCCAATGTTCGCCCTGGACTATCAGGCAGCACTTGGCCAACCCCCAGCGTCATGGCAAACGCTAGCGCCCAGGGCAGCATACGGCGCAAAAAGTGCACCGCCATCAACCAGCCTTTGGGGTCGCGAGGCAGGTCTAGCGGCCACTCTCGACGGGTAGCCAGCATGCGTCCAAAGGCAATCATGACCACCAACAACACAATCCAAACCAGGGCAAGAACGGCCCCTTCCACGACTGCACGAATCGCCTCGCCTTGATCGGCATCGTCGTTCAGAGCGCGCAAATCGTTCGCGCCTTGTACGAGTTGGCGTGACCACTGGTCAACCGGCGAGCCCCCCGCCTGAGCCTGATCGCCAAGATCGCTTAAGGTATCGGCCAATGCCCCTAGCAGGCCTTGGTGCACCACGCCTTCTTTTTTGCCGACTGTGCCTGCCGTGACCTGCAATTCACGCAGCGAATTAAGCAGCTCGGTGCGCTGCTTCTCGTTTTCAAGCATGCCAATCACGTCATTTAACGACGCCTGGAATTCTTCGCCGCTGACCTCGGCGGTTTCCTCTTCAGAACCTCCGCCCAAACTTGGAAGCGACACCGTTTGCGCCTGGGCCTGCGTAATTGCTGTACTCATCAATACCAGGTTTGCCAAGACAAACAGGGCAACGCCTATTAGCGATTTGATTAACCAGTGCTGTCGCACGCCTTACTCCTGAACATTAGCTTAGATGGCACCCTGCCGCGCTTATCGTCTGCCGTCCACATGGATGTCGGAACCCAGTGATACGCACAGCCTCAACGCGTGACTGTGATAGGCTGAAGGCTTAAACGTTCACCTCAAGGATGCCGAGATGACGCTGCAAGCTCCACCTAACCACTTAAACAGCGATGGGAAAAATCGGCATGTAGGCGTCGAAATTGAATTTGCCGGACTGCCTCCCCACGATACGGCAATGATCATACTCGAGCTGTTTGGCGGGGAGCTTAACGTGGTAAGCCCCCACCGGCTACTAGTAGAGAATACCCGTTGGGGCGAATTTGGGATCGAGCTCGACACCCAGTACGCGCATCCTGATAAAACGCTACTCGAAGACTCGCATGCCCAAGATAGCGAGTGGGCGCGTCATCAGCACCAACGGCGGATCGAGTTTCACCAAAAAACCCGTGAACTGATCGGTGATATGGTCACCGGCCTGGTGCCCACTGAAATCGTCTGCCCTCCGGTTCCCTGGGATGAATTGGAGGAGCTGGATACGCTCTTTGAAGCACTACGCGCTCGTGGCGCCAAAGGTACCGATGCCAGTCTAATGTATGGGTTCGGGTTACACCTAAACCCCGAAGTTGAGCGTTTCGACGTTGGCTATTTACTCGCTATGCTGCGCGCCTACCTGCTGCTAGCTGGCTGGCTACGCGATGAAATTAAAGTGGATATTACCCGCGAGATGCTGCCCCACGCCAACCCATTTTATAAAGAGTACGCGCTGAAGATACTTGATAGCCGTTACGCGCCTGATCTTGATACGCTGATTGACGACTATTTGCACGCCAACCCAACCCGCAATCGTGAGTTGGATCTGTTGCCACTGTTTGCCTTTATACGCCCGGAGCATCGCCACGAAATGCTCCATTCACGGCTCACCAAACCGCGCCCCACGTTTCATTACCGGTTGCCTAATGCGCAGTTGTCACAGCCGGGATGGGGATCCGCAATCGAATGGAATCGCTGGGTAGAAGTTGAGAAACTTGCCGCTAATTCTGAGGTTTTGCTCGCCCGCTGCGCGGAATATATCGACTACCATAACCGCCCGAGACTAACGCGCTTAAAAGATAAGTTGATCCAATCAACAGCGAAACTAGGCCGCTGGGTGCGGGGTAAGTAAGTCCTCATTGGCATACAAAGCTCGTTTTTCTCCACTTTTATTTCTTTCAAACGCGAGTAACTACCTGAATGTCTCGACCGCTTATCGGAATCACCACTTCGGATCAAAAAAGTCACTTAGCGTGGTGGTTTGATTGGTTTGCTGTCTGGCGACATGGCGGCAAGCCGCTACGCTTATCGCCTTCGCGCCCGCAGCCAGAAAGCCTAGATGGCTTAATCATTGGCGGCGGTGACGATATTCAGGCCCACCTTTATGGCGGCGAAGTGCAGTTGGATGTGCGCCTTGACCCCGCCCGTGATGAGCTCGAGCTGGCCCTGCTTGAGCGTTTTATTCCACTCAATACACCGGTACTAGGGATCTGTCGGGGGGCACAATTAATCAATGTCCACCTTGGCGGCACGCTAGACCCTGATATCTACACTACTCATGAAGGGTTAAAGCACCGCCGCACGGTGCTGCCACGCAAAACCGTCGATATTGTCGGGGCCAGCAAACTGCACCGTTTGCTCGGCGTAACGTGGTGTCGCGTTAACAGCCTGCATCACCAGGCCGTTTATGGCGCGGGCAGAGGAATAGAGATCGTCGCACGCGACAGGGATGGCTTGGTGCAGGGCATTGAGTCTCGCGAGCATGAGTTTTTGATTGGCGTGCAGTGGCACCCGGAGTGGTTGATTTTCAACCGCCCCCAACAGCGCTTAATTCGCGCGCTGGTGGAGGCGTCAGAAAGGCATGCTAAACAACATACGGACTAGTCCAACGCCGCTAAGGCAGCCTCGTAATCGGGCTCATTTTTCAACTCGCTTACTAGCTCGCTGTGCACCACCCGGTTATCAGCATCCAGCACTACCACGGCGCGGGCACACAAACCTTCCATCGGGTTATTGCATAATGCCACCCCCCAGGCTTCGCGAAATTCAGGGTGACGGAAGGTCGACAACGTCTCGACATTATCCAGCCCTTCTGCGCCACAAAAACGTTTGGCGGCAAACGGTAAGTCTGCCGAAACAACCAACACCACTGTGTCAGCAAGCTTAGACGCCAGCTCGTTAAAATGACGCGTGGACATCGCACAGGTGGGGGTATCCACACTGGGGATAATATTGAGCACCTTACGCTTGCCCGCAAAGGTCTCTAGAGTGACATCCTGCAGGTCTGTATTGGTCAAGGTCATGGTAGGTGCCGCTTGGCCAACAGCGGGCAGCGTACCGGCGACCTCCATCGGTTCGCCCGCGCGGGTAATCTGTTGCATTGCCTACTCCTTAGATCGTTAATAATTAATACGTTCTTACCATCAGATAAGCCATGATAGGCTATATTCATGCCTTTGCGCTCGTCCTGAAAGGCCTTTGTTTAACGTTTGCGTTTCATCGCACCGAGGGAGTGATATGAGCTGTGTATTGATCGTTAAAACCGGCGACGCTTTTCCGGAAGTCGTTGACCAATACGGTGATTTTGAAACGCTATTTGAACAGCAGCTCAGTACGGCTCTGCCAGCGCATATGACCTTACAGGTATGGGATGCTCAACGGCAGTTGACAGCGCCTGCCCTAGATAGCCTAACCGGCATTGTGATTACCGGTTCCCACAGCATGGTCAGTGATGCCGAACCCTGGAGCGAGGCACTTAAACCGTGGCTGCAAGAGGCACTCGCCAGCGATATTCCCATGCTCGGCGTCTGCTACGGCCATCAATTAATGGCTGCCGCTTTCGGTGGCATAAGCGACTACCACCCGGCGGGCCGAGAGTCCGGCACCCACACCGTACGGCTAACCCAGGCAGGCCAGCAAGACCCGCTGTTTCGTCAACTACCGAAACGCTTTGCCGCTCACCTCACCCATGCGCAATCGGTGATGCAAGCGCCCCACGGTAGCACCGTGCTGGCCCACAATAGCCATGACGCCCACCAAGCGCTGCGCTACGGCCCGCTGCAATGGAGCGTGCAGTTTCACCCGGAGTTCACTACCCCCGTCATGCGCGCTTATATTGAGCGACAAGGCGCCGCGCTGCGCGATCAGGGCGAAGATCCACTTACCCTGTCAGCTGGCGTGACGGACTGCCATGAAGCCGCCAGCCTACTGCGGCGCTTTTTGGCATTTGTATAGCCCTTCGCAAAAGCAGATTACCGGCGCTGATCACGCCGTGAAGCCAAGCGATCCGCTAACCGCGTCGGCTCCGGCAGCTTAGTACGCCCTAAGCAGCGCATCACCCAGTCAAGCGATGTTTCCAAAGTGATGCGGTGCCCAGGCGATACGTACACGGGTTTAACCTTGGTCCGGGAGCGTAAAACGACACCAATGGTCTCTTGTCCCGCGTAAAGCGGCACCCAGTCGCCGCGCTGCTGACCTACTTCGTCGTGTTGGCCACACAGCCGCGACTTGGCAATCCCAATGGTAGGCAAATCCAGCCAAAGCCCTAAGTGAGCCGCCACACCTAACCTGCGCGGATGAGCAATTCCCTGACCATCGACCATCACTAACTCAGGCACCACACTGAGCTTTTCAAACGCGCTCAGTGCGGCAGGAATTTCACGAAACGATAGCAACCCAGGGATGTACGGCATACGCGTGGGTTCGCGATGGATCACCTGCTCTACCACGCTTAAATCGGGTGCGGTGGCAGGATCCCATTTCAATACCACCACCGCTGCCCGGGTGATTTCGCCACCCTCTTCAAAGCCAATATCCACCCCGGCGATATGCGTTACCAGTGCTAGGCGATCAGTCATTTCCAAGCGCTTGGCCAGCTCTGTTTGCAGCGCCCTCGCCTCTTTAGGCGCCAAATTCCATTCGTGTAGCGGTGCTGACATATCATCCTCCTTGAAGTGGTGAATGGTGAATAAGATAGCAAAAAAACGCCCCCGCACCTGGAAAGGTACGGGGGCGTTTGAGATTTTCTCAGGCGCCGTTTAACGGCAACTGATCAATCTTTAGGCGCGTTCGCGACGACGAACCGGCGCATCGCCTTCGTCGCGACGGCGGCGCGGTGCACGCTCTGCCGGTGCGCTATCTTCGCTGATTTCCAGCGGACGACCGGCCACACGGGCACGTGCCATCTTGGTCAGAATTGTCGAGGGCAAGCCGCTCGGCAGTTCAACCACAGAGAAAGCGTTGCGGATATCGATACGGCCGATACGCGCGCCTTCAATGCCGCCTTCATTAGCAAGGGCGCCGACTAGTTGACCCGGCTTAACGCCATCTTTATGACCCACGGAGACACGGTAACGCGTCATGCCTTCGGTCGGGCCGCTAGTGCGTTCACGACGTGCACCCGGCTTACCGCCAGACGCACCGTCACGCGAGGGCTTCTCTTTACGCGGCGCTTGCAGGCGACCAATCGGCGCTTCGTCAGCACGTGCCATGGCAGCAAACGCACAGGTCAGCTCAATCGGGTCGTGGCCTTCTTCAACGAGACGCTCAATCAGCGCACGCTGTTCTTCGGCGCCTTTGGTTAAAGAGGCAATCACACGCTGATGGAAAACTTCATCGCGGTGGGCGCGAATAGCACTTTCATCAGGCAGCGGCATTTCGGCCATTTTCTGACCGGTTGCCTGCTCCATCCAGCCCACTTTGCGGCCTTCACGGAAGCCAGCAAAGGTAATCGCGATGCCGCTACGGCCGGCACGACCAGTACGGCCGATACGGTGGGTGTAGGCTTCGGCGTCTTGGGGCAAGTCGTAGTTAATAACGTGGGTGATACGCGATACGTCTAGACCGCGCGCGGCCACATCGGTCGCAATCAACACGTCAACTTTGCCACGCTTCAAGCGCGTAATGGTGCGCTCACGCAGGCTTTGATCCAAATCACCCGACAGGCCTGCGGCGTTAACGCCACGGGCAGTCAGTTGCTCAACCAGCGTGGTACACGCCGCACGAGTACGTACAAAGACGATAGCGCCGTCGACCGGTTCAACTTCGAGGATGCGCGACAACGCTTCCAGCTTAGCGCCGCCATCAACACGCACAATGCGCTGCTCGATGTTTTCGCCGGTAGTGGTGCCTTTCTCAATAGCCACCTTCACCGGGTCAACCAAGTAGCGGTTAACGATGCGCTCGATTTCAGTCGGCAGGGTCGCCGAGAAGAACACGCGCTGAGCATTTTTCGGGGTATCGGCAACCACGCGTTTTACGTCGTCGATAAAGCCCATGCGCAGCATTTCATCAGCTTCGTCCAGCACTAGAGCGGACAGGCCATCAAGCTTCAGGCTACCGCGGTCCAGGTGGTCGATAATCCGGCCTGGGGTGCCGACAACGACTTGCGCGCCACGCTTAAGGGCACCCAGCTGTTCGCGGTACTCTTGGCCGCCACATAGGGTAGCGACTTCGAGGCCTTTCAGATTTTGGCCATACTTACTAAACGAGACGGCTACTTGCTGAGCCAACTCGCGGGTCGGAGCCATTACCAGGACTTGGGGCTCGCGGCGCTGAAGATCTAAGCGCGACAAGAGCGGTAATGCAAAAGCAGCGGTTTTACCGGTACCCGTCTGAGCCTGGCCCAGCATATCGCGGCCTTCAAGCAGCGCAGGGATGGTTTGCGCCTGAATCGGTGAGGGAACTAAATAGCCCTGTGATTCAACAGCAGACAGAACGGCAGGCAAAAGAGCCAGATCGCCGAAGCTCGGCGAGGCGACAGAAGTCGAGGTCATTAATCACACCTTGGTAGGCCGGCAAGTACCGGCAAAAAACGTCGTAAGCGTCCCTGACTCAGTCGCCGCATAACGACGTGAATGGTCGTTATCGAAAACAGGCACCGCCTAAGCGGTCATAGCCTTCTATGGAGTCGGAGACGCCGGTCGCACCTAGCATACGGTTGGCAAGCACCGCAATCAGCGGGCCAACCGTTGTGGCGACCTACTGCGCCGATTTCACCCGTGTGGTGAAATACTGGAGGCGCGCCATCTTCACAGCAATGAACATCTAGCAATTGGCGAGATGTTCCCGCAAGCGATACTGCTAATAACTATTAACAACCGATAACCTAGTCATTAATAACTACGCATATAGACGCTTATCGTCATGATGGAGGGGTCAACACATGCGAGGAAGGCGCATCCTAACACCACATTTTGCTTCTGACCAGCACTTTTAACTTACACCAATGTTGAGTCAGCAGCTTGCACTTGTGCATATTTGGTCTAACCTAAAGGGCGAGCTTATATAGCCAGCGCGCTATAATACAAGAGTCGCGATATGTAGCTATACAAGAGCGGGAGCAATCTACTAGTTATCGTAGCCACATGGAGAGATGCTATGCGTAAGACAATTTTGACCACTGTGATTGGTACCGCCCTACTGGGAAGCTTTGCCATGAGCGCTCAGGCTCAAGACGAGCCACAGGGTATGTATTCAGCCGACGATATTCTTGACGCAGACGTCTATTTTGCCGGTGGTTCCGGTGAAGAGATTGGCGACGTTGACGATATTTTGTTTGATGAAGAAATGCGTATCACCGCACTGGTTATCGAAAGCGGTTCAGTACTTGGTTTAGGCGGTCGTGAAATCGTTGTTGAAACCGATTACTTCACCCTCGAAACCAAAACGGAACAAGACGGCGATACCGAACACCGCATCATGGTTGACGCTAGCCAGGAGGAGGTTGAAGCCTTTCCTGCTTATGATAACGATTGGTGGGAGCAAACCAAAGCTAACGCCCGTGATGCCTGGAAAACAACCCAAGAAGGTGCGCAGAGCGCTTGGCAAAGCACCCGCGAAGCGGTTAATGCTGACGAGTAATGACTTAAAACTGTGACGCGTGTATTAACAAGAAGGGCCGCCCAAATGGGCGGCCCTTCTTGATGTTGATTTATGCATGATTAGCGGCGGCGCACACCTTTACCGGGCAGACGCTCACGGTCGTGCGGCTGATTAAAATCGAGCAGCGGGCCAGCGGGAACAATGCGCGTTGGGTTAATCGTATCGTGGCTATAATAGTAGTGGCGTTTTATGTGATCTATATTGACCGTCTCCGCCACTCCAGGCCATTGATACACTTCCCTAACGTAGTTGGCAAGATTGGGATAATCCTCAATACATTTAAAGTTGCATTTGAAATGGCCGTAATAAACCGCGTCGAAGCGTATCAGGGTGGTAAACAGGCGAATATCCGCCTCGGTGAACCATTCCCCTGCCAAGTAACGCTGCTCGTCTAAACGCGCTTCCATGCGATCAAGCGCTTCAAATAGCGCCTGCACATGCTTTTCATAGACAGCTTGCTCAGTAGCAAACCCCGATTTATAGACCCCATTGTTAATGTGGTCGTAGACATCAGCGTTGACTTCATCGATCACGCTGCGCAGATCGTCAGGGTAAAAATCCAAGTCATTGCCGGTCAGCTTATCAAACGCATGGTTAAACATACGCAGTAGATCCGCGGACTCATTATTAACGATGGCGCTGCGCTGTTTATCCCACAGCACGGGCACGGTGACACGGCCGGTGTAGTGCAGGTCGGTTTTGGTGTAAAGCTGATGGTGGAAGTCGACGCCATTAACAGGGTCTCCGCTAGCGCCTTCGTCCTGGCGGTAGGTCCAGCCTTGGTCGAGCATTAATGGGCTGACATGGGACGTGCCGATCAACGGCTCCAGCCCTTTCAGCTTACGCATAATCAGGGTGCGATGCGCCCAGGGGCACGCGAGCGATACATATAAATGGTAGCGGTCCTTTTCCGCGGGGTAGCACTCACCGTCCGTTTCCGGCTGCTCGCCCACCCAATCGCGCAATTGAGCCGATTCACGCACGAACTCGCCGCCGTGTTTTTTGGTGTCGTACCATTGGTCTTGCCATTCGCCATTAACCAGTAATCCCATGGGGCGTCTCCTGAAAAGTGTCTAGGGTTATGCAGCTTGTTTTCAGCATACGCCCGCGCTGAGGATGCTCAAGCGGATGTTTTACGGCCGTTCATTCGAGTAAGTCGAATCATGTATGGCGCATTCGCTTATCACCGCCTGTTTTAGTGCCGCAGCCATGGCATGAGCCGCGGGCCCTGCGCGGTCTCGGTCGCGAAAAATCATTTGTATCGGCACTTCACGGATGCCCCCTGCCGGCAGTGGCAGCGGCTTCAATTGACCGCTTTTTAGCTCATCAACAATACGCGTCTCTGGCATCCACGCAAAACCCAAACCTCGTCGCAGCATATCGAGTGATGTATTGAGGTGAGTAACGGTCCAGCGCTGTTCAGCCTTCAGCCAGCCAGCGTTGGTCGATTGCCGCAGCGCTGAATCACGCACCACTAGTTGTCGGTACTGAGCCAGGTCACGCAGGTCTAACGTGCGACCTAACTGATGAAGGGCATGTTGAGGGTGCGCCACCGCGACAAAACGTATCGTCACCAGCGGCTCGCCTAAAAATCCTTGCGCCTCAATGCCTGAGACCACGAGATCTGCACGGCCATCGTAGAGCATTTCGATACCACCGTTGAGAACACTCTCGTGTAATTGAACACGCACCTGTGGGTACGTTGCAGAGAAGCGCTCTAACGCTTTGGCTTGCGCGGCAGCCGGAAAAACTTGATCAATCGCCACCACGACCTCAGCCTCTAGGCCCGCCGCTAGCCGGGTAGCCACATCCTCGAGCGAGGCCGCACTCTCTATCAACTGGCGCGCGCGGCGCAGCAGCAACTCACCGGCTTCGGTTAAGCGAACTTGTCGGCCAATCGGCTCCAGAACCTGAACCCCTAGCTGCTCTTCTAATTTATGGACGGCGTGATTTAGCGTGGAAGGGCTTTTATGTACGGCTTCTGCCGCACGCGCAAACCCGCCATGGTCAACCACGGCGGCCAACATTTGCCATTGTGCAAGTGTTACCCGGGACATTTCGATTTCCTCAACGCAAAACAGCGAAACAATGCGCGTAATATTCGAAAAAACATGACTAGCATGCCAGGAAACGTTTCATCGTGTCGCCCATGGTTGAAGAATGGCTGTTAATATCCCTAAAAGTAGGCGATGAAAGTTAATAAGCATTAGATAAACGCCTCAAGTACTCGACACCAGCTGCACGAGCTCTTTCGAAAAATTAATTTTCGTCCATAATTGACTTAGGTGATGCAATTAGCCTAATTTATTCGTTACATTTGTTAGCAAACGGTGTTTATAAACAGTAATCTTTGCTTATTATTGTCCTGCTTCTATTTAATTACGTTTTATGTATAGACATACAGTCTATGCACTCCCGCCTTAGTGGGGTATGGTTTCCGGGTTTATGTTCTCTTATAGTTAATTTTAATCACGAATTCGGCGGTCCATTTACCCATGTTGCGAATCCTCCATTCGCTGCCCCGCACGCACAAATTATTACTGTTACCGGTGGCCACTATGGTCACGGTGCTGGGCACACAGAAGTTACTAACGACATATCAAGATTTAAATCAACCCAATACTCCGCTTGAAAGCGTGCTGGTACCGCTTTCTAGTGATTCTGCTCCGGGTGTTCCTTCCTTGCGTCAAGAACGCACCCCGGTTGCTGAGGCGATCGACCGTGCCTCTCGCGCCCTCGACGTCACCCGCGAAAACATTCCCCTCAGCGAATTAACCGCCACCGAAATTGTTGACCTCGATGTCGATGTCAACGTTATCGCCACTGCAGAAGCCAGTATGGCGACTCAGGCAGGCCTTGGGCACGATGTGGCAGTACTCAATGCAGCATCACTTGATACACCCACGCTAGATACTGCTGCGTTAGTCCCTATCGCGTTTGATAGTGGCGCTCTGCATATGGCCATTGTGGTTGGCACGCTGACCAGCGGCATGCTGGATGTAGACGACACTTCATCTGTTGAAATTGCCGATGCCACCTCTTATGAAGATTACGGCGTCGATCTTTTTGGTGATATTTCGTTTCTGGAATTAGAACTGGCGGCAGAAGAGCCGTTTGTACCTGAATGGGAAACGCATATCGTTGAATCTGGCGAAACGTTTGCCATACTGGCGCAAAATGAATTAGGCCTTGGCTATAGCGAAGTGATGGCCCTGCTTGAAGACTTACCCGATCAGCGCATGCTCACCCATTGGCGCGCCGGGCACAGCTTTGACTATCAGTTAGATGAAGGTGGTCGTTTGCTGTCACTACGCATGATGAAAAACATCCGCGACGGCATATTGCTTGAGAAAGATGCAGACCATTTCGCTATCACTGCTATTGAGCGCCAAGGCGAGCCCGTTCAGCGCCTTTATGCGGGTAGCGTTAGCGGTAGTTTCGCCCGCTCGGCTCAGGCGACTGGTTTGAATAGCGGCTCGGTCACTGAACTGACCAAGTTGCTTGAGAAAAAACTCGATTTTCGGCGTGATAGCCGCCGCGGTGACCGCTTCCAGGTACTGGTTGAGTCAGACATGATTGACGGCGAAACACTTGACTCTCGCGTACTTGCGGTTCATTACAACGGCGAACGCATGGATTTGACCGTTGTACGTAACACCACCGATAATAATTTCTACACCCCTGAGGGTGGCAGCTTGGATCCAGCGTTTGCACGCCATCCATTTGAAGGCAGTTATCGCTTAAGCTCGAACTTCAATCCACGTCGCACGCACCCTGTGACCGGCCGCATCAGCCCGCATAACGGCACTGATTTTGCGATGCCAATTGGCACCCCTGTTACAGCACCTGCCAACGGTGTCGTTGAGCGTGTCAGCAACCATCATGCGGCAGGCCGCTACATCGTCGTCCGTCACGATAATGGCTACCGTACGCGCTACCTGCACCTTTCGCGGCCGCTGGTGAACCAGGGCGAACGAGTGACCATGGGCGAGCGTATTGCGCTGTCGGGCAACACTGGCCGCAGCACGGGGCCTCACCTGCACTACGAAGTCATCGTTAACAACGCACCGGTCAATGCAATGACGGTCCCGCTACCTGAAAACACTAGCTTGAGCGGTGATACGCTGGTGGCATTCAAAAGCCAGGCAGCACCTATTCTAGCGACGCTTGAGAGTGGCGAAACAGGACCAGTGAGCGTAGCGAACTACCAGCAGAACAACGACGACTAGCCAATTAGCTGTTCTAAATTACAAAACACCGCCAAATGGCGGTGTTTTGCGTTAGGTTGAGACAGATTAGGTATGTCAGCTTAAACAGGCCGCTGCAAGGCTGCGAGTAGCGCGGCATCACGGCGATAAATATCGGGCCTAAACTCCACTTCGCCCTGCGCATTGGGCCACGCGGTTAAGTAGTGCAGTGCAACCGGGATTCGCTGGGTCAAGCGCACGTTGCGATCGCTTCCGCCACTTAACAGGCTGTTCATCTGGTAATGACTGCCGGTATCTTGAAGCAGCATTTGCGCTAATTCCGTCACACCTTCTACGCGGATGCAGCCGGAACTCAGCGCGCGCTGGTTACGCTGAAATAGCCCGCGTGCGGGAGTGTCGTGCAAATAGATCATGTCATCATTGGGAAACCGCACGACGACCCGGCCTAACGGATTGCCCGCGCCTGCCACTTGGCGCAACATCACACTGCCGGGACGCTGCCAGTCGATCTCTTCAGCAACGAGCGGTTCTCCCGAGGTACTAATGACCTGAATATTTTGGCGTGCCAAGTAATCAATATCCGCGCGCACACGGGGCAACACATCCTCGCGCATAATGGTTGGTGGAATCGTCCACGAAGGGTTAATCGTTAAATGGCTAATCGTAGAGTGGATAATCGGTGTTTCGCGGCGCGGTGAGCCTACCACTACTCGGGCATCCCAATGCTGGCCATTAGGGCGTACGTAATGCATCCGGTAGCCGGCAATATCGACCCACACCCGTGGCTCGGCAGACTGCATCGGGCGAATCCAGCGCGCGCGCTCTAGATTGACCCGCAGTTGATCGATTCGCGTTGTCACCGGGGTATTTAGCGCCAGGCGGGTCTGTTCACCTACGACGCCATCTTCTTGTAACAGATGACGACGCTGGAAGCGTCTAACAGCGGCTTCAAGTGGCGCATCAAAGGCACGGCGGTTAGACGCGGACTGCACCCCAATGAGCGGATACGCGCTGCTGTCAGCCACCATTAACTCTGTTTCACCCCACAGCGTCAGGCGTTGGCGCAGCGCGACCACGTCGTCAGCTTCGTCGCCAGGCCGCAGCGACTCTTCACGCGCCGCCAAGTAAGGCGCACTGCCTAGGTCCGCCAACTGATAATGCTGTTTTAAAGCGTCACGTAACTGTTGATACTCGCCCGAGGAGGGCCGAACCAGCGCGATAGCGTTGTCCAGCTCGCCATCCTCAACGGCATGCACCACGCGGAGCAGTGAGTAACTGCTTTCCGGGCGCGGTGAATCCCAGTGAGGTTCAACATCACGGGGATTGACCTTGCCACGCTCTAAATGATCTAGTGCCAGCAACAGTGACTCGGTGGCCTTGAGATCAAATAACGCCTGCGCCGTGTCACCGCCAGGCTTGCTGCGCTGAAACTCATCAAGCAGCGTGTCAGCGTGGTAATCCTCTGGTACTAAGCCATCGTTTTCCAAGCGATTTAGCGCACCCACCAACGACTCGACGGCTGATGCTGTTTGCCAGGCAGGCTTCCCTTCGCGTAATTGATAGAACTCAGCAAGCGGCAGCCGATTGGCTTCAACAGCGGTTAATTGTTGTGCTAACGCTTGCTGCAACGGCGCTGAGTCCGCATACGCAAGGTTGATCCCTAAAGAGCTGTGGGTAAGCGTTAGACATAAAGCGACCCCTATCGCCCATTGTCTTAGTGGCTGTCTATCGTTCATCGCCCTCTCCTTGAGTTACTATGTTCCCCAACTTCAGTTTTTTACATCCGCCGGCTAACACTTTTTATATTAGCGCTTATCTTAGTTGGCTACTCTTCATCATGACTTATATTGCTTGCAGGATCGATTTATATGGCTCTTCGTTTAAATATTGCCGCGTTACTATGTTCCCTACCGTTAACTTTATTTACATTACCGCTTCACGCCACTAGTTTTTTTGCCCAGGTAGCATCAACGCCACCGCCCGGTGTAATACCTCTACACCATCAGCTTCTGCAGCTCGCCCCCCAAGCAACGCCTGCAGCGCTGCGCTTGGCCTCTCAAGCGCTTAACTGTGCCGACCCTAATGCCGAGCGCCTTGCAGTTATCGATTACTCACTACCCTCTACCGAGCCACGCCTTTGGGTGTTTGATTTGCGCCAGCATAAGTTACTTTTCGAAGAGCTGGTGTCGCACGGTCAGGGCTCCGGCGACGCCCAGGCAGAGTTGTTCTCGAACACCCCCGACAGCCATCAGTCCAGCATTGGTCTATTTCGTACCATGAATAGCTACTATGGCCGCAACGGCTATTCGCTGCGCCTGCAGGGGCTTGAACCTAACGTTAACGACCTAGCGTTTGAGCGCGCCATTGTGATTCACGGCGCCGATTATGTAAGCGATGCTTTCATTACCCAAACCGGCCGACTAGGACGCAGCCATGGCTGCCCAGCGGTACGCGAAGACGTAACTTACCCACTGATCAACAGCCTCAAAGAGGACCAATATGTGTTCGCTTATTACCCCGACGCCGAGTGGCTTGCCACCTCAGCGTTTCTAGGCTGCACAGCGGCGGCCACCCAACTTGCCCGCCGTTAATGGCAGCCAAGCTTTTCATACAAGTTACAGCCTGCTGAGCCTTATGGAACACGCTATCTATGAAACGCCTTACTCATTTAATCATCACTCACCGTTAGCGGGCGCGCCGTAAAATTTGCCCACGCCCCACGCGGTATACTCGTCTTCCCTAGTGGCCTATGCGATGCTGGTCTCACTGCAACTAGTCTCTTTATCAGTCGCAATGGGAAAAAGCACATGGCAAAGGTCAAAAAGCTAGATCTTGCGTTACAAGGTGGCGGTGCGCACGGGGCCTATACCTGGGGCGTCATTGACCGCCTGTTGGCGGATGATCGCATTGAGCTAGAAGGCATTAGCGGCACCAGCGCCGGGGCGATGAACGGCGTGGTGATGGCTGACGCCTTGACCCGGGGCGATAAAGAGACCGCGAGGCAAGCGCTCCACGATTTTTGGCAGGCAGTTAGCCGGGCTGGTATGGCAAGCCCCATCCGCCGCTCACCGATGGATATATTGACCGGCAACTGGAGCTTGGACCACTCCCCCGGCTTTGTTGCCATGGATCTATTGAGCCGGGTGGCCTCGCCCTATCAACTCAACCCGCTTAACATTAACCCACTGCGCGATATCGTCGCCAACCACATCGATTTCGAGCGGGTTCGACAATGCCAACAGCTTAAGTTGTTTGTAACAGCCACGAACGTGCGCACAGGTAAGCAACGCGTGTTCCGCCGTGAAGAGATGAGTGTTGACGCAGTAATGGCCTCTGCCTGCTTACCCTTTATGTTCCAAGCGGTGGAAATCGACGGCGACGCATATTGGGACGGAGGCTATATGGGTAATCCTGCGCTCTTCCCATTGATGGAAGAGTGCAGCACGCGAGACATCCTACTGATACAAATTAACCCCATCAGTCGCAATGAAGTGCCCACTTCGGCGTCGGCGATTATGAACCGGCTCAATGAGATCACGTTTAACTCAGCGCTGATTAAAGAAATCCGCATGATTGCGCTGCTCAAGCAGGCGTTTGATGAACAGGGTATTGAAAACTGCTACCAGCAGGCGCTATTCCACCGCATTAGCGGGGAGCTGGCGCTTGATGGGCTTTCGGTCTCCAGTAAATCTAATTCTGAGTGGCCTTTTTTATGCCATCTATTTGAACAGGGCCAAGCCGCGGCTGAACGCTGGCTAGGGGAACATTTCGATGCTCTTGGCGAGTACTCCACGCTCGATATAGACGCTGCCTATCTTCATGAATAACAGCCGGCATGAGCGTGGGTTATACGAACAACGCTGACGCTCAAATGCCCAATGAATGCGCTTCTTTAGCACCAACATGCCGCAGAGCATCAGCAGCATGCCCAATTATGCAGCATGCTCGCGTTTTAGCATCGCTTTAAAAGCCAAAAAATAAATTAAGAATCTGTTTTTAATAAATAAACGCGGTTTCGGATAATAAGTGCAATTGGTAAGAGGGCGGCCAGCTGGTAGAGTCGGCGCTCCTCCCGACCAAGAGAAAAGCACTGATGAGCTACAACCAGCTGACCGAAAACGAACGATACCAGATTTACATTCTAAAAAAAGCAGGCCACAGCCAATTGGCGATAGCGGAGAAAATGGAGCGGAGTCCGTCCACGATCAGCCGGGAGCTTCGCCGTAACAGAGGGCTTCGAGGTTATCGGCCTGGGCAGGCACAGAAGCTGTCGAGCGCTAGGAGGCATGATGCCTACAAGGCACGGAAGGTGACGGACGAGGTGCGAGGTGAGATAGAAACCTTGCTTCGTCAGGAGCTGAGTCCGCAGCAGGTTGCCGATTACCTGAGAAGGCACACAGGCGTATGTCTGCACCACGAGACGATTTACCAGTTGATTTACGCAGACAAGGCCAACGGTGGCGATTTGTATAGGCATCTTCGGGTAGCGTCAAAGCCCTATCGCAAGCGCTATGGCAGCTATGATCGGCGAGGGAAGATCAAGAACAGAGTGAGTATTGATGAGCGCCCTGCGGTCGTTGACCGGCGTAGCCGAATTGGTGACTGGGAAGGCGATACGATCATCGGCAAGGGTCGCAAGGGCGTTCTGCTGACGATGGTTGAGCGTAAGACGCTGTATACGGTCATTGTTCGCCTGACGGGCAAAAGAGCCGACCTGCTGGCGGCTGCAGCGATTGAGCATTTGGCGTCGCTCAAAGCCAGAATCAAAACCATCACCTTGGATAATGGTCTTGAATTTTCTGGGCACGAGGATATAGCGAAAGGTCTGGAGGCGGATATTTATTTTGCCCACCCTTATGCATCATGGGAACGAGGGATCAATGAGAATACCAACGGCCTTATCCGCCAGTACTTCCCCAAGGGAACAGACTTAAGCAAGGTGACGGATGAGCAGGTTCAGTTTGTTATGGATCGACTGAACAGCAGACCCAGAGCGACCAGAGGTGGACGATCACCGAATGAGTTATTTATAGGGCGGCGAGACGATTTACTCGCCGCGTAATGAAATTGCAGTTATTACTTGAAACCAAGCTATAATTAAGTTAAAGTAGCCGCCTTTTTTGAGCAGGCTGCTAGTGATGTCCTTTTCTCTATTTATCGAAGACTGGCGGGGCTGGCTTCCTGAAGAGGCAATGGCAACCGTTAAGCCAAATCGTCTTATTTCGGCCCAACTGAGTAGCGAACTGCCTGCTATGCTGCGGCGACGGCTTGATGATACGGGGCGCGCCACTTGCGATATTCTGCGAGAACTCGACCCACAGGCTAACGCCCCCTTGGTGCATGCCTCACGGCATGGCGATACGACGCATACGCTCGCAATGCTGGAGAGTCTGCAGCGGGGCGACCCGATTTCCCCTACCCGCTTCTCAATGTCAGTGCATAACGCTATTCTGGGCGTTCACTCTATTGCGCAATCGCATCACCGTCCCTTGCAGGCGTTAGGCGCTTGTGGTGATGAGTTTGATGCGCTTCTTCACGAGTCGTATGGGTATTTGCAAGCGGGCTACCCCGCCGTAGTTGCCGCATTTTCAGAAAGCTGTCTTCCTGCGGCCTATCAGGGCGAAACACAGCATCCAGGCACAGCCTGTGTTATTGGCATGCGCTTAACTCTGCAACGAGGTCGCGCCATCACGGCATCTACATCAGCCCACAGCGCTTCTCCGACACCGGTCAATGTGCTGCAGTGGCTTAGTGGGGAGACCGCTTTCCTAAACGGTCGACAGCGCTGGCATCTGGAGCAGGAATGAGTATCAACCAACTGTATCGCGGCTTGGGTACGGCTATTTCCTTCACCGTCTTCGGGATCGGTGGCCTTTTCATTGGCTTGGTGATTGCGCCACTGTTGAATCTCTGCGTGCGTAATACTGAGCGGCGCCGCTACCTGGCGCGCCGCCTTATCCGCGTCTGCTTTCTCGGATTCATCAATTTGATGAAAGGCCTTGGCGTGCTTGATTACCGCGTTGACAACCCTGAGCGCCTCAAACGCCCTGGATTGCTTGTGATTGCCAATCACCCCTCGCTCATCGACGTTATTTTTTTAATCGCTTACACGTCTCATGCCAACTGCATTGTAAAGGGTCGGCTGACCCGCAATTTTATTACCCGCGGCCCTATTCGTGCTGCGGGCTATATCACCAACGATGACCCCGAGTCAGTGCTGGAGGCTGCCCGTCAGAGCCTGCAACGAGGTGACTCACTGATTCTATTTCCTGAAGGCACCCGCACTAGCCCGAAACGCCCGATCAAATTTCGTCGCGGGGGAGCAAATATCGCCCTACGCACCGGTACAGCGCTCACCCCTGTCCTGATACGCTGCACGCCGACCACACTGACAAAACACGAACCCTGGTACCACATCCCCGCTACCAGGGTTTTAATGGAGCTTAGCGTGCTTGACGACCTGCACGTTGATTCCGCTAGCCAACAACCAACCGGCCAGCTCGCTAGACAACTAACTCAATGGCTGAGCGACCACTTCAACAGAGAACTGGAACACTTCCATCATGATAGAAACCTGCAATCAGGCGCTGGAACTTGAACTCAAGCGTCTCATCATTGACGCGCTAGAGCTTGAAGATATTACGCCTGCCGATATTGACCCAAGCGCTCCCCTGTTTGGCGAAGGGCTAGGACTTGACTCTATCGATGCGCTTGAACTCGGGCTGGCACTGCAAAAGCAGTACGGTATCAAGCTTGATTCCGAGGCCGATGAGACGCGTCGCCATTTCGAAAGCCTCGCGGCGCTGCAAGCACTCGTGGAGGCCCGCCGTGTCAATTGAAACCGCTGATCACCAGCGCGAAGAAATACTCGCCCATATTCGCAAGACACTGGTTGATCTGTTTGACCTCAATGCCAGCGAAATAGAGCCCGACGCCCGCCTCTATGAGGACCTGGATATCGATAGCATCGACGCGGTGGACCTTGTCGTCGAGCTAAAGCAATTCACTGGACGACGCATCAAGCCTGAGGATTTCAAATCAGTGCGCACGATCAGCGATGTTGTCACTGCCGTCGAACACTTGATGCAGCAGTAACCATGTCCAAATACGCAAGCATGGCGTGCGCGTTGATGTGGCCACTACTGGTACTGCTTTTGCATGATGACGTTGGCAGCTGGCCGTTACTGGTCATCGGTGCGGCACTACTCGCCTGGAGAATGCCTCAAGCGCGCTATCTGGCAGCCGCTGCGGCGGTTCTGCTGGTCGCCCTGGGCGGGCTGGGGCACGCGGAACTCGGCATGCGCGCATACCCCGTGGCCGTAAACGCGGTCATGCTGGCTATTTTTCTCTCTAGCCTGTGGCGAGGAGTGCCGGTCATCGAACGTTTGGCGCGCCTGCGCGAGCCCGAGCTGCCCGCCGCCGGCATACGCTATACCCGAAATGTCACTTGGGCATGGTGTGGCTTTTTCATACTCAACGGTGCCATCGCAAGCTGGACAGCGCTGTACGCAAGCTTGGCAACATGGACACTGTACAACGGTGCCATCAGCTATGGCCTAATCGCCGTCATGTTTACCGGTGAATGGTTAATACGTCATCAGCTGCGGAGCCGCCTGACATGACCTTTATCTCGCTTACTCAGTTACCCTGGCGTAGATCCGCTCCCCGTCATGAGTCACTTCCCAGCCACTGGGTGTGTGGCGCTTCGCTTACGGCGCATATTGATGCATGGCACCACTGGCTGGCGGACAAACCCGCCGGCCGTTGGCTGCTGTGCCAGCAGCAACCGCTAGCGTTCTGCGCCGCACTGATCGCCTTATGGGAAAGCGGCCGGGTCGCCGTGCTACCCGCCGATGATCGCCCCGAAACGCTCTCCCGGCTGGCAAGCGAAGTCGATGGCACCCTGCCCGATATGCCTGAGCCGCGGCTCCCGCAGGGCGCTGAAACACGCCCCCGCACGGCATTTCTGGACCCGAGCGCTACCGCCGTTGTGCTATCCACCTCAGGCTCCACCGGCAACCCCGTTCAGTTAGCCAAGCGTTTTGATCAATTGGAGGCAGAGTTATCAGCCCACGCCAGGCTTTGGCCACTGGTAGACAGCGGGGTTATTTCCCAGGTCAGCCACCAGCATATTTACGGGCTGCTCACCGGCATACTGCACCCCTTATGTGCGGGCGCGCCGTTCTGCGGTGGTGAAAGCCGTTATCCCGAAGCGCTAATGGCCCGGTTGCAGGAAGCCGATACAGCAGGCCTGCATCCGGTCGTGGTCAGCTCCCCCGCGCAGCTGTCGCGCTTGCCCGAGCACCTGCCCTGGCACGCCGCTACGCCGCCTGCCCGCGTGTTCTCATCAGGTGCGCCCTTAGCGCTGGCACATGCTCAGCTTGCTGAACGCCTGTTACAGGCGCCGGTCATCGAGATTTATGGCAGTACCGAAACGGGCGGCATTGCCCAGCGTCGCCAAACACGCCGCTCCAGCTGGCAGCCGCTTCCCGGCGTGGAGTTATCGTTTCAAAACGGTAGCCTGAGTTTGCGGTCGCCGTTTCTGGAGACACCTCAACAGTGGTGGCATCAGCCTGACCAGGCGGCGCCGGCAGATGACGGCTTCACGCTGCAGGGCCGAGCGGATCGTCTGGTCAAGATTGGCGGCAAGCGCATCTCGCTCGACCATGTCGAGCGCATTCTTACGGCAGTGGAAGCGGTCAGCGAGGTTCGCTGCGTTGATCTCGACCGTGCCGACAGCCGCTTGGGCGCCGTGATCGTGCTGGACAAACCATCGATTCCGCACCAGCGTGATGCTCGGCAGCATTTGATCCAGCGTATGCGCGAAAACCTTTCCGACCACCTGGAGCCTATTGCCGTGCCCCGCTATTGGCGCTTTGTTGAAACGCTGCCAAGCAATGCCCAGGGAAAGCTGGACCGCACGCTGATCAACCGTCTGTTTGCCGACCTGGACGACCCGAAAGTGCCGCGCTGGCTGGGAGAACACCCTCTTGATGCCAATAGTCGCCTGCTCACCCTGGAAGTTCCGGAGCGGCTGGTGTTTCTGGAAGGCCACTTTGATCAATACCCGCTGGTTCCGGGCGTGGTGATGGTGCAGTGGGCCATCCATTATGCCCACGATATCTTTGGCCACAGAGGCCTGTTTCTCGGTATCGAGCGCTTGAAGTTTACGCGCGCGCTGCTGCCAGGCACTCGTTTCACCCTACAGTTGACCCGCCGCGAGGATGGTATCGCGTTTAGCATTGACTCCCAGGAAGGGCGCCACTGCACCGGGCAGGTTCGCCTGCAAACGCCCAAGGGAGATCAGCATGGCTGAGCCAAGGCCCTGTATCCTTATCCCTGTGTATAACCATCCAGCGACAATCACCCCGCTATGCGAGGAACTAACAGCGCTGGAGATACCGCTGCTGCTGGTCGATGACGGTAGTGACCAACAGTGTGCCGCCGTTTTGGATCGCCTGGCTGAACAGGGCCATCACCTGCTGCGCCTTGAGACTAACCAGGGCAAGGGGGCGGCGGTGCGTGCCGGACTACGCTATGCCGAGCAGTTGGGGTTCAGCCATGCACTTCAGGTCGATGCCGACGGCCAGCACGGGGTCGATGATCTGCCCGCGTTTCTCGCCATGCTAACGGTAGCCCAGCACACGCTGGTAGTGGGTTATCCTCGCTATGACGCTAGCGTGCCCCGAGTGCGCTTCTATGGCCGCTACGCCACCCATATCTGGGTGTGGATAAATACCTTATCGCTGGATATTCGCGACTCGATGTGTGGTGTCAGGCTCTACCCGGTGGCACCGCTCAACCGAATGCTGGCCCGCCACCCCTGTGGCAATCGCATGACCTTCGATACCGAAGTGCTGGTGCGCTGGCACTGGGAACAAGGCGCCATGATGCACCGGCCGGTACGCGTGCACTACCCCCGCGACGGTATCAGCCATTTTGCCGTATGGCGCGATAACCGGCAGATATCGCTGATGCATACGCGCCTGTTTTTCGGCATGTTGTGGCGCCTGCCACGCTTACTCGCCCGGCGCTTTCAGCCACACCGCGTGGCGAGCCCATGAACTACCACTGGGCGCGGATCGGCGAACGCGGCACGCTGCTGGGGATGACCCTGATGGTGGCTATACAGCGGCGCCTGGGCCGCTGGCCTTTTCGGCTGGCGCTATGGCCGGTGATGCTCTGGTATTTTCTCGTCCACACCACGGCGCGACGTGCTTCCCAGGCTTTTCTGCAACGCCTTGACCCCACGCTCAAGCAGCAGCCTGTCGCCCGTTGGTGGCACAGCTATCGCCACTTTCTGGCCTTTGGCGAAACGCTGATGGACAAGGTCGAAGCGTGGAGCGGCCATATTGCCGACGAGCGCCTGGTGGGTAGCGGGGTTGAGCGTTTCACTAACGCGATCGCTGGCGGTCAAGGCGGATTGATCCTTGTCGCCCACCACGGCAATCTTGACGTAGTGAATGCGCTGACCGAACGCCATACCAATCTCGACCTGACGGTAATGATGCACACCCGCAATGCACGCAAGTTCAATGCTCTGCTTGAACGCGTCACGGGCAAGCCGCGCCCACAGATTCTCGAAGTCAGCGAAGTCACCCCAGCCACTGCCCAGACGCTGGCTGAGCGCATTAATGCCGGTGGCTATGTGGTCATCGCCGCCGACCGCCTTCCCCTGTCAGGAGAGCGAACCCAGTCGTTTGATTTTCTCGGCGACCAAGCAAGCTTCCCGGAAGGCCCTTTCCGCTTGGCCACCTTGCTGCGTTGCCCCCTCTATACGCTGGCCTGCGTGCGCGATGATGACCACTTCAGGATCGACTTTGAGCTTCTTGGCGACACCCGGGACCTACCTCGTCGTCAGCGTGAAACGTGGATTACCGATACCATGCAGGCGCATGCCGACCACCTGGCCGAACGCGTTCGGCGGCACCCGCTGCAATGGTTCAATTTTTATCCCTTCTGGATAAATGATACTGGATACCTTCATGACAATACTGCGTGACCCGACGGCGGGGCCTCTTACTAGCGCACCGCTCATTCTGGATGGATCGATGGTCAGCCTTGAAGACGTGCTGGCCGTTGCCGAAGGTCGCCGTCGCGTCACTCTGTCGACGGCACCCGATTTTCGTAAGCGTATTGCCAAAGGCAATGCCTTTCTTGAGCGCCTGCTCGAGGAAGAGGGCGTCGTCTACGGCGTTACCACCGGTTACGGCGACTCCTGCACCCGCGAAGTCTCCGCCTCCGACCTGGAGCAACTGCCCCGCCAGCTGTACACCTTTCATGGCTGCGGGCTGGGCGAGGCACTGACGGTTGAGGCCGCACGAGCGGTGATCATGGTACGCCTTGTCTCGCTTTGTCGCGGCGTATCCGGCGTCAGCGTCGAGCTGCTTGAGCGCTTGGCATGGTTGCTTGAACATGACGTGATACCGGTGATTCCTGAAGAAGGCTCTGTCGGAGCCAGCGGGGATCTCACGCCGCTATCTTACCTGGCCGCCGTTTTGTGCGGTGAGCGGGACGTCTTTCATAACGGCCAGCGGCGGCCTACGGCGGAGGTGTTTACCGAGCACGGGCTGACCCCTTATTGCCTGAAGCCCAAGGAAGGCCTCGCGCTGATGAACGGCACCGCGGTGATGACAGCGCTAAGCGTGTTCGCCTTCGCCCGCACCACTTATCTGGCGCGGCTGACTACCCGCATCACGGCGCTCTCCGTGCATGCGCTGAACGGCAACCCCTACCACTTTGATGCCGAGCTTTTCGCCGCCAAACCGCATCCGGGGCAGAACAAGGTCGCCGAACGCCTGCGCGAGGATCTCCACGCGCCCGACACGCCGCGCAACTCATCGCGCCTTCAGGATCGCTACTCGACGCGCTGCGCCCCGCACGTGATCGGCGTAGTGGAAGATGCCCTGCCCTGGTGGCGTCAGTTTCTTGAGAACGAACTCAACAGCGCCAACGACAATCCATTGATCGACGCCGAACAAGGCAAGGTCATGCACGGCGGCCACTTTTACGGCGGCCATGTCGCCTTCGCCATGGATAGCCTCAAGCAGGCCTGCGCCAACCTCGCGGATCTGCTCGACCGCCAACTGGCGCTGCTGGTGGATGCTCGCTTTAATCATGGTTTGCCCAGCAACTTAAGCGGTGCCGCCCCCGAGCGGGCCAGCCTTAATCATGGCTACAAGGCCGTGCAGATCGGTGCGTCCGCATGGACCGCCGAGGCGCTGAAGCTGACCATGCCCGCCAGCGTTTTCTCGCGCTCCACCGAATGCCACAATCAGGACAAGGTCAGCATGGGCACGATTGCCGCCCGCGACGCGCTACGTGTGCTCACCCTGGTAGAACAAGTCGCGGCCGCCACTCTGCACGCGGCCTGTCAGGGTGTTGAGCTACGCAGCCAGATAGGCGATGCGCCACCGCTGCCCGGCCGCCTGGCTGAATTTCTGACCGACTGCCGCCAGATCTTTCCGGCACTTGGCGAAGACCGCGCCCTGGAACACGAACTCCGCACTCTGTGTGACGTGATTCGCCAACGCCACTGGAGCCTATATGACGCTTGATGATGGCAAACTGCCCCGCTACGAGACCGAACTGACGATACCGTTTCACGATATCGACATGATGCAGGTGGCCTGGCACGGCCACTATGTGCGCTACCTGGAAATTGCCCGCTGCACGCTGCTCGATGCGCTCGATTACAACTATCCCCAAATGCAGGCCTCAGGATTTGCCTGGCCGGTAATCGATTTACGCCTGCGCTACGCGGCGCCAGCGCTATTCGCCCAGCGAATCGCAATCGAAGCGCGCCTGAGCGAGTGGGAGAACCGCCTCAAGATCGACTACACCATTCGCGATGCACACACCCGCAAACGCCTGACGCGTGCCTGGAGCGTACAAGTGGCCGTCGGAATTGAAGACCGCGAAATGCGCCTGGAATCGCCCCCCGTTCTGCGGGAACGTCTGCTCGCCTGGCAGGAGGCCAATCAATGATGCGCGCTATTCACCAAGCGGCTTTTTTTGTCTTTACCCTTCTAGCCATCAGCGCCAGCGCTGCCGCCTGGGCGGCTCCCGACGCTGACGACCTCGCCGCACGCTTGGCCGACAATGCGCCGCAGTGCGGGCGATTCGAGCAGACACGCTGGCTAGCCGATCTCAACAGTCAGTTGGAAAGCCGTGGAACCTTTGAACATCAAGACGCAGGGCTTGTCTGGCAAACGACCTCCCCCATTAATGACCGCGTGGTGATGAGCGCGGACAACGATGAGCTACCGATGGGCTTTCAGGCGGTCGCACCGGTGCTTGGTGGCCTGCTTTCAGGTGACTGGCAGGCGTTAGAGGGATACTTCGCCATCGAACTCAGCGGCACCCAGGAAGAGTGGCAGGCCAAGCTGACGCCCAGTGAAGCGAACATCGCCCAACGGCTTGACCAGTTACTGGTTCACGGCAACCAGCAGGTAGAGCGTGTCGAGATCATGTTCACCAATGATGACCGCCTTGAGCTTACCTTGAGCGGTGCGGCTTGCGAGCGTCTTGAAGACGATAAGCATACATCGTGAGTGAAGCAACGCGTCCCGGCCGCCTGGAGCGTCTGGCAGCTATCGGCTGGGCGGGGCTGCTGCTGGGCTGCGCCTTGCTCTTGGCGAGCCTGCTGAGCAGGGGCGCAGCACTGGATACGCGCATTACCACGCTGTTGCCGGACACCCGGCAGGGAGCGCTGCTCGAACACGCTGAGCAGCGCCTGACGCAGGCCTTCGAGGATCGCTTCGTGCTGCTGTTGCAGGGCGAATCGCCGGCTCGACTGGTTGCGGATATCAAGACCCGTCTTAAACAATCGGCTAGCGTCACAGCCTTCGACGATGACCTTCTGCACACCCCCGACAGCGACTTATCAGCGTACCGTTATCGGCTGCTATCGCCCTCGTTGGCCGCTGCCGATAACGACGCTTGGGTGCAACGAGGCCTGCGCCAGCTGTTCACGCCGGGAAGTAGCGCTGACCCACGCCAGGACCCCTTTGGCCTGCTGGATGACTGGCAGGACCAACGCCTAGCGGGCCCCATTCGCCTGATCGACGGCCTGCCTGCCGTCAGGGATGAGAGTGGTAACTGGTTCATCGTAAGCGGTCAACTCACGGCCAGCCCCTACGATATGGCCATGCAGCAACGCCTTGTCACAGCGCTTGCGGAGTTTAGCGATGCTCACCCAGAAGCCGAGCTGTTGCGAAGCGGGCTGGTGTTTCACGCCGCCGCCGGTGCCGAGCAGGCCAAGCGCGAAACCTTGACCATCGGCATTGGCTCGCTGCTGGGTATCGCCTTGCTGCTCTGGGTCACCTTTCAGCGCGGTTCGATACTGGCCAGCCTGTTGCTGCCGGTGGCGTGTGGCATTCTGTTTGCGCTGCCCTTGACCTGGCTACTTTTTGGTACGCTCAACCTGCTGACGCTGGCCTTTGGCGCTAGCTTGATCGGCATTGCGATAGATTACGCCCTGCATTTTCAATGCGCTCGCCAGCTGGCGCCCGAACAGCCGCTGGCCAGGCTTTGGCCGGGGCTATTACTCGGCCTGATATCCAGCCTGGTCGCCTATCTTGTCCAGCTTGCCACTCCGCTGCCGGGGCTGCGCCAGATGGCCACGTTCGTGGCACTGGGGCTAATTGGCGCCTGGCTAACGGTGCGGCTTTGGCTGCCGTGGTTCACCCCGCGCCCTCATGCCGCCACCATGCGGATTGCCACTCAGTTGAACCGTCTACGTTTACCGCCTCACGCGCCCAGGTATTGGGGGCTGCTCGCCCTGCTTGGGTTTCTCGCAGTCGTCATGATCGCCACGCGGCTGTCCGCTGACGATGATCTTCGCCAGCTCAACCCGTCACCTGCCGAGCTGATTACCGAGCAGCAACGCGTGCAGATACTGCTGGATAGCCCGACCGCCAGCCGCTACCTGCTTGTCACCGCCGAGCAGGAAGACGAACTATTGGAGCGCCTTGAAGCTCTGGACGCAGCGCTTGCCGATTTAGAGGCGCAAGGGCACTTGACTCACTACCGCCACTTGGCCCAAGCAGTGCCCTCTCCAGCGACGCAAGACGCCAACCTTGAGCGCGTACGTCAGGCCTACCGTAACGCCCTGCCCGAGCTGATCGCCCAGGCAGGCCTTCCTTCGACCTTGCTGGAAACCGCGCAGCGCTCGCTTGAAAGCGTGCCGCTGCTGACGATCACGGCGTGGCTCAACACCCCGGCGGGGCAAGCCGATACCATGCTCTGGCTAGACGCAACCGCCGATGTCGAGCGTACAGACATGGCGGCGCTGATAACGCTGGGCGATGCCGACAGTACTGCTCAGCAGGCATTTACTCACCTTGCTGCACCGGAATACGTGCTCTACCAGGACCGCGTGGCAACGTTATCCAGCCACCTGTCGCAGCTCCGCGACCAGATCGCCCTTTGCCTGGCCATCGCCGTGGCGGGGCTTGCGGTGATATTTGGCGTTCGCTATCGCAGGCGGGCCTGGCGCGTATTATTGCCCCCGCTGGGCGCACTGCTGTCAACCATCGCGCTGTTGAGCGCCTTTAATATCGGATTGACGCTTTTCCACCTACTGGGATTGCTGCTGGTACTGGGTATCGGTCTCGACGCGGGTATCTTCAGCACCGAACACCCCAACAGCCCAGCTGCCTGGCTGGCCATTAGCCTGTCGTGTGCCTCAAGCCTATTGGCCTTTGGCCTACTGGCGTTCAGTGCTACCCCGGCGCTTCACTACCTGGGGCTCACTTGCCTCATTGGCCTTGCATCAGCTTGGGCACTTGTGCCGTTTGCCAGGGCGGGCACCAGGCCTTTATCTTCTCGACAGGACACTCCCTGATGGCTATAGAAACAACGCAACACATGAATATCCAAGATACCACCGATGTCGCCATCATCGGCGCCGGGCCTTCCGGAGCGGCTGCAGCGGCCTGGCTTGCCCAGCGGGGTCTGGATGTGCGGGTGATTGAGCGCAGCCGCTTTCCGCGCTTTTCCATCGGCGAAAGTTTACTGCCACAGTGCATGGTCCATCTTGAAGCCTGTGGCCTGCTGGATGCCGCCAAGGCAGGCGGATTTCAAACCAAGAACGGGGCGGCCTTCACTTGGCGGGATCGCTATGCGGCCATCGATTTTCGCGACAAGTTCACGCCAGGCCCAGGCACCACGTGGCAGATCGAACGCGCTGACTTCGACCAGCGCTTAATCGAAGGCGCGCGCCAGCTGGGCGCCCAGGTTGAGTTTGACACCCGCGTTGAAGCCTTTGTCGCCGACCCCGAGCGCCCCAGCCTTACGTTGGTCGATGCCAACGGTGAGCAGCGCTCGTTACACGCACGCTTTGTGCTCGACGCCAGTGGTTATGGTCGCGTCCTTGCGCGCCTCACCGGCCTTGCCCGCCCCTCGACGCTTGAATCACGCTGCGCGCTGTTTACCCATATTGACGATCACATTGATTGTTCGCGTTACGACCGCGAGAAGATCCTGATCGGTTTGCACCCTGAGCATCCCGGCATCTGGTACTGGCTGATTCCCTTCACGAATGGGCGGGCATCGGTCGGCGTAGTAGGTGACCGGGCAACACTGGAAGCTGCAGGTATCAATGATGAGGAGCGCCTCTGGCACTTCATACGTGCCGAACCGAGGCTCGCCGAACTACTGGTCAATGCGAACGCCATTCGCGCGGTTAGCCGCTTAGAGGGTTATTCAGCAGATGTAGAGCAACTGCACGGCCCCGGCTTTGCCTTACTGGGTAACGCGGGCGAATTTCTTGATCCGGTCTTCTCTTCAGGGGTCACCATTGCCCTGGATTCGGCCCTGCGTGCCGCCCCCCTGGTCGAGCGCCAGCTCGCCGGTGAGCACGTCGATTGGAATAGCCAGTTTGAACAGCCTCTACGACGCGGCGTTGCCACCTTCCGTGAATTCGTGGAGGCCTGGTACGATGGCCGCCTACCGCGGATCATCTTCAATGACCAACAGATACCGCGCATACGCACCATGATCAGCTCAGTGCTCGCCGGCTACGCCTGGGATGAGGAAAACCCGTTCGTTGCCGCCAGCCGTCGGCGGTTAGACAGTCTGGCAGAGGCCTGTACCGATATGAGCTGCGATACCGCAGGGAAGGAAAAATGACCACCACGTTGTTTCGCTTCGCATGTCAGGCAGGACTGCTCAGCGCCCTGCTTCTGCTGTTCGGCTGTGCCGGGCGGCCGGTGGCGACCGTACCCAGCCTCTCGACACTACCGGCGATGGAAACGCAGCGGCAGCGCCTGACGTTTGAACATAATGACCAGCGCCATGAGATGATTGGCGTTCTGCGCCACGACGACAAGACGTTGCGCCTGGTCATACTAAGCCCACAAGGCCAGCGCCTGCTGACTCTGATACACGACGATAGCGGCAGCCGCTTTCTACAGGATGCCGCCTTTGAGCCGCCCTTTACCGCTGAGTGGCTGGCCAGCCGTTTGAGCTGGAACCTGTGGCCCGCACCGGCTATTGAACAAGCCTTTGGGTCCAACGCCTGGTCAATCCAGGAGGATGAGACGGGCCGCACGATGCGCTATCGACAGCGTATCGTGGTGCGGATCAGCGGTAACTCGGCATGCACGTTAATTGACGACGTTGAGGCAGGTTACCGCCTGTATATCATGCCCCTTAGTGACACCGACCAGACAACCGCCCCATGCTTAACCCCTTGATAGCGTCTCAGATGCCTCCTTGTCGCCTCCTGCCACCGGCCCTGGTCTGTTCGATCGGTGACGACCTAGCCACCATAGCCGACGCCCTGTTTACTGGCCGTCGTGGGCTTGAGTATGACGACGTGTTTACCCCCGGCCGGCCTTTACCGTTAGGCCGAGTCACGACCTCCCTGCCCGATACCCAGGCGCTACCGCCAGCACACCGTTCGCGCAATAACCAGCTGCTGGCCGCCGCCCTGGAGCAGTTGGCACCGACGCTTGAGGCTTTTCGCAAGCGGCACCCGCAGGCGCGTATCGGCGTGGTGCTCGGCACCAGTACCTCCGGCATCGGCGAAACCGAAACGGCGCTGGCTGAGCGTCAGCGCGAAGGCCACTGGCCCGACGACTTTCATTACCAGCGCCATGAAATTGGCTCACCAGCCCGCTTTGTTGCCGAGTGGCTCGGCCTGGACGGACCAACCTACACGCTCTCTACCGCCTGTACGTCGAGTGCGCGCGCCCTGGCAAGCGCCAAACGCCTGCTGGCGAGCGGTATGTGCGATGCGGTCATCGCCGGTGGGGCTGACAGTCTTTGCGGGTTGACCGTCAACGGGTTTGCCTCGCTTGAGGCGCTTAGCGACCGTCCTTCTCAGCCTTTCTCGGCCGAGCGTGACGGTATCAACCTTGGAGAAGCCGCCGCGCTGTTTCTGGTGACGGCGGAAATCGGCGGCATTCAGCTCAGTGGTTACGGTGAAAGCAGCGACGCTTACCATATTTCCGCCCCACGGCCAGATGGCCAGGGGGCCATTCAGGCGATGCAAGCCGCGCTTGCCATGGCCCAGCTGCCCACCACGGCCATTGGTTATCTCAATCTGCACGGCACCGCCACGCGCCAGAACGACAGCATGGAAGCCAAGGCAGTCGCAACGCTTTTCGGCAATACGCTACCGTGCAGTTCAACGAAGGCCCTGACCGGGCACACGCTAGGCGCCTGCGGCGCGCTCGAAGCGGCGTTCTGCTGGCTGACGCTCAATGAGGGACGCCTGCCGCCCCAGGTTCACGATAGTGACGTCGACCCAGAACTTCCGTTACTGAATTACGCCAAGGCGACGACTCATCACGGCCGTCGCGCGATCAGCAATGCCTTCGCGTTTGGGGGTAATAACATCGCCTTGTTGCTGGAACGTTTCAATGAATGATTCACTTATCCCCGCACGGCTTGACCTGCCCTGCGATATCGCGCCGTACGTGCCGCACCGCCTGGGCATGTGCCTTCTGGATACGCTACTGGCCGTGGGTGACGAACACCTGCATGCCCGCGTCGTCCCCCAGCCCGACGACCTGTTTGCCACACCAGACGGCATTCCCGGCTGGGTCGGGTTAGAGTGGCTTGCCCAGGCCGTTGCCGCGTGGGCGGGTGTGCAGTCCGTGACGTCAGGCGATACGCCGAAAATTGGCTTTCTACTCGGCACGCGCCGTTATCAGTGCCAACAGCCGTTTTTTCACTTCGACCAGCCGATACGCATCGAAGTAGAGCTCGATTTTCGGGCAGATAATGGCCTGGGCGCGTTTCAGGGGCGCTTGCTGGATGCTCAGCAACAGCTGATCGCTAACGCCACACTCAACGTGTTTCAGCCCGATACGCAACAGGCGCTGGAAATGATGCAACAAGGAAAAACTCAATGACGAATACCATCCTGGTTACCGGTTCAAGCCGCGGTATCGGCCAAGCCATCGCCTTACGCTTGGCGCGGGATGGCTTCGATATCGTCGTACATTGCCGTCAGCGTCAGGCAGAGGCAAAAGCCGTCGCAAACCAGATTCGTGATATGGGCCGCAACGCCCGCGTGCTGTGCTTTGATGTTGCCGACAGGGCCGCGGCGCAGCAGGCGCTGGACGCCGATATCGAAGCGCATGGCGCCTACTACGGTGTTGTCTGCAATGCGGGCATTACCGCCGACGCCGCCTTCCCCGCGCTCTCTGATGAGGATTGGGACAGCGTGATCCACACCAATCTCGACGGTTTCTATAACGTTGTGAAGCCCCTCGTCATGCCGATGATTCGCCGCCGGGCGCCCGGCCGCATCGTCGTGATGTCCTCGGTTTCAGGCATGATGGGCAACCGTGGCCAGGTCAACTACAGCGCTGCCAAGGCCGGGCTGATCGGTGCCATGAAAGCCTTGGCCGTGGAACTGGCGAAACGCCGCATTACGGTCAACTGCGTTGCCCCAGGCTTGATCGACACCGACATGACCGACGACCTGGTTACCGAGGAAGCGCTCAAGTTAATTCCCATGCAACGCACCGGTACCAGCGAAGAAGTCGCAGCCACGGTGGGCTTTTTATGTTCAGCCGATGCTGGCTATATCACTCGGCAAGTATTCGCCGTCAACGGAGGGATGTGCTGATGGCAAGTAATGTACAACGCCAGGGCGGGCTGGGGCGCCGTGTGGTAGTGACCGGCATGGCCGGTTTCTCGCCGATCGGCAACGACTGGCCAAGCATCAAGGCTCGCCTTGAGCGTTTGCAAAACGGCGTTATCCACATGGATGACTGGGAAAGTTATGACGGCCTCAATACGCGCCTTGGGGCGCCCGTGCGCGACGTTACCTTGCCTGCGCATTATCATCGCCGGGCGCTGCGCAGCATGGGCCGCGGCGCGCAGATGGCCACGCGTGCCAGTGAGCTGGCGCTGGAAGATGCAGGCCTGCTGGATACGCCGCTCTTAGGCAGTGGCCAGATGGGGATCGCGTACGGCGCCTCCGCTGGGGAGCCCGACGCCATTGCCGACTTTGGCAACATGTTGATCAATAAGTCGACCGATGGCCTGAACGCCAACTCCTATATTCGTATGATGGCCCACACCGCACCGGTCAATATCGGCGTTTTTCTCGGGGTGCGCGGGCGGATCTATACCACCTCAAGTGCCTGCACGTCTGGCAGCCAAGGCATCGGCTATGCTTACGAAGCCATCCGTTTCGGACACCAGACCGCCATGATTGCCGGTGGTTGCGAGGAGCTTTCGGCTTCCGAGGCGGCCGTCTTCGATACGCTGTTTGCGACCAGTACGCGCAATGACGCGCCGCACACCTCGCCGCGCCCCTTTGACGCCGAGCGCGACGGTCTGGTGATCGGAGAAGGGGCAGGCACGCTGATCCTTGAGGAACTGGAGCACGCCCAAGCACGGGGAGCCACCATTCACGCAGAGCTTGTGGGCTTTGGTACCAACAGCGATGGCCGCCACGTTACCCAGCCGGATGCCAGCATGATGGAGCAAGCGATTCGCCAGGCACTGGAGGATGCAAATTTGCAGCCCGAGCAGATTGGTTATGTCAGCGCCCACGGCACGGCCACCGAGCGGGGCGATATTGCCGAGAGTCATGCGACACACGCGGTGTTCGGCTCAAACCTGCCCATTAGCGCTTTTAAAAGCTTCACCGGCCACACGCTAGGCGCCTGCGGTGCGCTGGAAGCCTGGGTCGCCATCAAGATGATGCAGGAAGGCTGGTTCCACGGCACCGCCAATCTTGACCGCCTTGATGATGCCTGTGCAGAACTCGACTACTTGAACGGCCCAGGACGGAACATTGACTGTGACTATGTCATGAGCAATAACTTCGCTTTTGGAGGCATCAACACCTCGTTGATCTTCCGCCGCTGGCCCTGATATCGCTTACGACTCAGTGCCACTCACACTACCTGCTCTCAGGTACTTAAACCCAGCAAGAAGGAACGCTAAATGAGCCGAGGAATGATGTTAATGGGGGTGCTACTAGGCGCTCTACTAGTAAGCACGACGAGCCATGCGCGCGACACGACACACATGCTCTCTATTGAGGACGCAATGAACACGCCCGATGCGAGAGCACGGCTTGATTCCAATATTCAATTTATCTTTGGCGACACTCCGCACGGCGAGATTACCGCCGAGCATGGTCCTGCCGTCACAAATAAAAAGACCAATGCCTTCAACAAGTCTGATGTAGAAGCCTGCGAGTGGGTCATGCTCTCGGCGCTTCTTAGCTTGCAAGACCGCGTCAAAGCGGAAGGCGGTAATGCGGTGGTTAACATTGAGAGTTTTTATGACCGTCAGCCGATGTCCTCGACCAGTGAGTATGAGTGCCATGCAGGGGCGCTTATGGCCGGTGTCGCGCTGCGAGGTGACGTTGTCACGCTAGCCGACTAATGACCGCGTATTTAGACATTGTGTTGGCCCAAGCCCCCGCTCACAGCAGCGGGGCTTGTTTATCGGCGCTGGGCAGAGAGCTTCTCTCCAGGCTTGCCGATGCGCGCGGCTACCACTGCCCCGTTAGTGAGTGGTCTCCCAGAGGCAGCGGCGCGCCGTGGCATCCAGCGCTGCCGCTCCCCTGGAAAGCGTGTCTTGCCCACCGCGATGGGCGCGTCATTGCAGGTATTTCCACGGCACCGGTGGGCATCGACATCGAGCATGTTCGCCTGCGACATAAAAAACGCCTACCCGAGCTGGTGGCGTGCCTGCCTGAGGCCGACGTACGCCGCAAGATACATCAGTCCGCTGTACCTCTAGACGCCTTTTACCGCGCATGGACACTCCACGAAGCGCTGTTCAAGCTGGATAGCCTGTCCGGCACTCCTTCAAGCCATGTATTGAGCACCCGTCTTGAGCGGCTAGCCCCTAGGGGCAATGTTCATGCCTGGCAATGGCAGCAGCAAGGCTGGACCATCAGCCTCTGTGCACACGCAAGTTCGCTTGAAATTCGCAGTCTCCCCAACCTCTCTTTTATGCAACTCGACTAACACTCGCCAACGCGGGCCGCCCCCCTCCCTTACTTCCTGACGTAAAATAGTAGCTTGCTAACGACAGTGCTATCATCAGTGCCTTTGCCATCTCGATGTTTATCCAGGGAAGCTCGCCATCAACCATTTAACCCATACCAAAGCCGTACTGCTGTTTGCCAGCACCATGACGGTGATGTCGGGTGCGATTATTGCGCCTGCTTTGCCGGGTATCAGCCGCTATTTTTCGGATCAGCCGCAGGTGTTGATTCAGCTGATCCTGACGCTTCCTGCGCTGATGATTACGCTGTTCAGCCCGCTAATGGGCTATCTGGCCGACCGGTTTGGGCGCAAGCCTCTACTCCTGATGATGTTGTCCATTTATGGCCTGGCGGGTGGGGCGGGCTTCTTGATTGATAGCGTGAACCTGTTGTTAGCATCACGGGCGCTGATGGGCATCGCCGTGGCCGGTATTTTAAGTATTAGGTTTTGTACGAAAAGCCTTATCTGCTAACTTTCCCTATGCAAAAGCAGCATAGGGGAAAGTAATGGTCGGACGTTATCCTGAATCCGTGAAGCCGGCGCCGACACTTTCCCTATCACCGCCAGCGAGCACTTTTTGATCATTCGCCCCGTGCAAGTTGGCTTTCGCAAGCCCGTTATTGCCAAAACCCACCGTGCTGATCGGTGCTGACGGCCCGTTTTGTCATGCCTTTCCACCCGCCAGGCACGACATATCTGGCGATCGCGTGTCGCTTGGAACTGCTTGTGGATAGAGTGTCGCCGATTGACGGTCAGCATGGCGTTCCTCGTGGATAACGCAGTCGGCTCCGCAGCGTCTTGAGCACCGTCATGCGCCCGATATCCTGCCCGAAGTCGAGGATGATCTGCCGTGCCTTGTGAATCACGAGAGCCGCACGGTGCACCAGCTCTTGTAGCACGGTGCGCAGCCGGCGCCGCTTGGCCGGGTGGCGAACCGGGCTCAGCTCGCCGGTCATGCCCAGCTGTCCCATCAGGCGCAGGATGTTGTAGGCCAACTGGGCGAGATGCAGGATCAGGTCGTTGGTGGCGAACTTGCCGGACGGCAAGCGCTCCAGGTCGAGATCGGTCTTGATCTCGCTGTGAAACTGCTCATGGGTGGCATGCGCCTGGTAGCGCTTGATCACCGCCTCCGGCGCCTCGTCCAGGCTGGTCCACCAGCCTTCCAACTCATCGTCCGGTTCGAGCAGCAACTGGCCATCGCGATCGGCGGTGCGCTCTACCAGGCGCATCACGCGTTGGACGACGTATTCGGTCTTGTTGTCGTCGTGGATCGAGACGGTCTGCGGCCACAGCGCCTGGCGCTTGCCAGGACGCAGCTCTTCCCAGTAGTCCGCCGCCACCGCCAGCCAGGTATCTCGATCAGCCGTGGCCGAGCCGCGCGGGTTCCATTTGACGACATAGTCGAGCCGGCGCCCCTCGTCGGCAAAGACCTGGCGTTGCTGTTCGAGAAGCGCCAGGTGCGCCTGGCTGTCGAAGCCGCTGTCCTCGCGTAACAGGATCGGTTGCTTGGTTAGGCATTGGGCGCGAGGCAGTACCCGCTCCAGGAAGGCGTTGCTCTCCTTCATGGTGTGCTGCTTGCCAGGCCGCAGTTCCAGACCCAGGCACCACCCTTCGTTGCCCAGATAGGCGGCGATCGGGGTGTAGCCATCGACCTTCTGGTAGGTCCGCGAGACGCCTTCCTTCTTCGAGTTGCTGTTGTCCATGACGAAGGTGTCGATGTCCAGGCAGACGTGCGTCGTCTCGGCGGTGATCGGTGCTTCGATCAGTGACAGCAGGGTCGTGGACCAGGTGGCGGTGCGCGCCTGCAGGTCGTTGGCGGCAAGTTTCTCCAGCCGCTGTCGCAGCGTCGCCGCGCTCGGCACCTTCTGCAGGGTCAGCAGTTGTTGGAAGGGCTTGTCGCGGCGGAAGTTCTCGACAGCGTCATAGTCGCTCATGCCCAGACACAGCAGGCCCAGGTAGCTCTTGATCACGTCACTGGTGCGCATGCCCAGCGTGGTGGGGAAGCGGCTGTCGATGCTGTCGACGCCAGCGATCTCGAAGCATTGCCCGATGATGGACAGCCCGGCGTGGCTGGTGAGGGTGCGGCGACTGGCGCGGAACTTTATGTTGGGCATGGCACTGTCTGGGTGAATGGCGATAATGGCTATATTGCCATGCAGGTCAGTGGGTTAGAAGTGCTTCCGGGGGCCGGTCTCACGGATTCAGGCTAAAGGTTATCGCTAATTAACAGTTGGCGCTCATGTAAGCCTCAGTTAAAAGATAAGAGCTGCCTTTAAAAGGTAGCTCTTTTTTATTTCTCAGAGATCTTCTCATGCGCTGGCAAAACCCCGTGACACGAATGAAGAAGCTACATCGCATTATTAATAATGCGGTATCAGCTTATTGTCGTCGCGCGCCAGGGATATAGCTAAACCGCCTAACTCAAGAATAAAAGGCTCAAGAGTAAAAGGCTTAGTTCAAGCGGCTTGGCTATATCCCTGTGGTTTAATACGGCCTTTACGGGAGTAGCTGCCTTTACCTTTTTTAGGGGTTTGCTGCTGCATTTTAAACATTGGCGTTCGCAGTTGCGCTTTTAACGCGTTGTCTTGAATCTTGCGCTGTTTCATCATTTTCCCCTTTTAGGATTAATAGATGCCTGCATGAAGCAGGCATCCACTATGACACTCGCTAGCTTTTAGCGTTCATCTATTAGTGTTGCAAACCCTGCCTAATCACACTACTTACTCATCCCAGGCGGGCGCCATATCCGGGTTAGCAATGCGCTCTTTACGGTCCAGCGTGGCAATTTCCGCCATTTCACTGTCACTTAGCACTAGATCAAAGGCGGCGATGTTGCTTTGAATATTACGCGCCTTCGTGGAAGACGGAATGGTAATCATATTGCGCTGTTTTACCCAAGCAAGAGCAATTTGTGCGGGCGTGACGCTATGCGCCTCGGCGATCTGCTTAAGGGTCGGGTCGTCCATTACTTTGCCCACGGCCAGCGGCATAAACGCAGTGATCTGAATGCCATGCTGCTCACAGTGGTCAACTAGTTTGTGGTTTTGCAGGAAAGGATGAACCTCAATCTGGTTGGTAAGGATTTCACCTTTTCCCAGAATGCTGACCGCTTCATCCACCTGCGCGCAGGTAAAATTAGAAATACCGATATTGCGCGCCTTACCCTCGGCTTTCACCTCTTTAAGCGCCGTCAGATAATCAACCATCGGCACTTCATCTTCTGGCGACGGCCAGTGGATAAGCAATAGATCAACGTAATCAGTGCCTAATTTCTGTAGGCTTTCGTCCACGCTGGCTTTAAGAGTGGCTGGCTCCAGCTTATCGAACCACACCTTGGTGGTGAGAAAAATATCGCTGCGGGGCACGTCGCTATCGCGAATCGCTTCACCCACACCGGCTTCATTACCGTAAAACTGCGCCGTGTCGATATGACGGTACCCGGCCTCAAGCGCCGCGTGAATACTCTGCTTGAGCGTATCTCCTTCCAGGCGAAAAGTACCAAAACCGGGGTTAGGCATTGAATCTTGCATCATTAACATCCTTTTCTATTGATAGCGTGTTAACTAAGATGGGGTGGCAACAGCCCCTCTTCAACCCTTTGCTATTGAAACTCCCACCATGATGACGCCATGACTTTCACTACCCAAGCACCCGCCAGCGACGAAGTGCCGTTACTCCCGCTTCACCGCCAATCGGGCTTTTTAAGCTTTTTGCTGTCGCGGTTAGCCGCGGTTTTTGCCATGCAGATTCAAGCCATCGTTGTGGCCTGGCAAGTTTACGATATTACCCGTGACCCGATGGCGCTGGCCTATGTGGGGTTGGTGCAGTTCCTGCCCATGGTGGTATTGCTGCTGCCTGCAGGGGATTTCGTTGACCGCTTCTCGCGTAAACGTATTTTGCAGCTTAGTTGGATGGTGCAAGGGCTATGTAGCGCCCTGCTGCTCACCCTTTCGCTGAATGAAAGTCATAATGTGAGCGGCTATTACGCTGTTCTGGCGCTATTTGGTGCCGCACGCGCCTTTACCGGTCCTGCCTTACAAAGCTTACTGCCTAATATTGTGCCCCGGGCGCAACTTGCCTCTGCGATTGCTTTGAACAGTTCTATCATGAAAATTGCCGTGATCGCCGGTCCATTATTGGGCGGCATCCTGTATGGGTTAGGCGGTGGCAGCCTCGCATACGGCGTGTGCTTGGGCTGTTTTATTGCGGCACTCATGCTGCTGATCCCGGTGCCCATTCGCTACGCTGAAACTGCCAAAATGCTGGAAAGCACCGCCATAAAGCGCTTTACAGCGGGTATTCGTTACATCCGCCATCAGCCAATTATTTTGGGCGCCATTTCGTTGGATCTGTTTGCTGTGTTATTGGGCGGTGTCGTGGCACTGCTGCCCATCTACGCCCAGGAAGTGCTGCACGTTGGGCCGGAAGGGTTAGGCGCTTTGCGTAGCGCTATTGCGGTGGGCGCGCTACTTATGGGGCTCTACTTAGGCATTCGCGGCATTCAGCGCCGTGCTGGTTTGGTTATGTTTATGGCAGTCGCCGTTTTCGGCGTTGCCAATTTAGTGTTCGCTTTTTCAACGATTTTTTGGCTCTCGCTGATAGCTATGCTGATAGCAGGCGCCGCCGATATGATTAGCGTCTATGTGCGCATGACGCTGATTCAGCTTGCCACCCCGGATGAGATGCGCGGGCGCGTGAATGCGGTCAACATGCTGTTTATTGGTTCCAGCAATGAGCTTGGCGAGTTCCGTGCAGGGAGCATGGCGGCTGGGTTTGGTGTAGTGCCCGCGGCCATTATTGGCGGTGCCGGCACGCTGGCGGTGGTCGGTGCCTGGATGAAGCTGTTCCCAACTTTGCGCCGGGTTGACCGTTTTGACGATGCGCGCTGATAACACTGTCCTCGCTCATCCTTATCTGCACGGTGAGGTTGTCATCGCTGCCGTTGTCGAAGGCGATCAGCGCGGCCATCGGCTAACGATCGCCTTCGCTGGGGCGGCATACGACGGCTAGGTTAACGGGCGACGTGGCGGCCCTTTGCACAACGCTGCCCACCACAATCAAGCAAGGGGACGGCAGAGGGTGGGCGGCAAGCTTCTCTGGCATGTCCGCTAGCGTGCCCACCAACGATTTCTGCTCGGTCTGGCTGGCATTAGCCACTAGCATGATCGGCCACTCGTCCGGCAGGCCTGCCTGGCGCAGACCGTGGCAAATTGCATCGACTTTGGAGAGGCCCATATAAAACACCAGGGTTTCATCCTTGCGGGCCAGCGCCGTCCAATCTGGCGCGCCGTCTTCACGGCATAGCTGGGCGGTAACAAAGCGCAGCTGCTGCGCATGGCCACGATCAGTGAGCGGAATGCCCATGCAGGCCGCGGCGGCAGAGGCCGCGGTAATCCCCGGCACAATGGCAGCAGGAACCTCGGCAGCGGTCAGGGCATCCAACTCCTCGCCCATGCGCGCAAACACCGCTGGGTCGCCGCCTTTAAGCCGCACTACCGATTTCCCTTCGCCGGCGAGTTTTACCATCAGCTCACCAATTTCCGCTTGCGGTACGCTGTGGTGGCCGCGGGCTTTGCCCACGTAGTAGCGCTCGCTGCCGTTGGGAATCAGCGCCAGTACGTCATCGCCCACCAGGCGGTCGTACACCACGGCATCTGCCTGCATTAACAGCCGAGCGGCCTTGAGGGTTAACAGTTCCGCATCGCCGCTGCCTGCGCCGACCAAGTAAGCCTGTCCGGCGCGGCACTCGCCACGCAGTGGCAAACGTATGTCAGAAGCATGCTGAACCGACGGCGTCAACGCGCGGTGCGACAATCGCATAAAGGCGTTAAACCACTTCTGTAGCAAGGGGTTGCTTAGTGCGCGCATTGGGCCGCTCCTCTTCAATAAGTGATTTCAATTCGGGAATACAGCTACCGCATTGGGTGCCGCAGGCAAGTCTGGCGCCCAACGCTTCTACGCTGGTGTCGCCTGCACGAATAGCGTTGGCAATGGTGGTTTGGCCGACCTGGTGGCAACTGCACACCACCGGACCGGTATCCGCAGCGCCGTCGTCGCAGCCAGCCAATAGACGCCGGCGGTGAGTATCGCTCAGCGCTGCATCGCTAAAGCGCGCTTGCAGCCACGCCAACCCTGGCAACTCACTGGGTGGGCCAACCATCAGCCACCAGCGCAGCTGACCATTTTCCACACAGGCGGCACGCAGCCGTCCGTTAGTGGGGTCTTGGCTGACCATCGCCACTTCCCCAGGCAGCCACTCTTTCAACTGCACTAACCAATCATTAACCGACTGCGTATGGGCAAGCTGCCAGCGCTGGCAGCCGCGCATGGGAATACGTGTCCAGTAGGCACTGCTGCACCAAGGGGTTGATTGCGTTGTCCCTTCGGCAACCAATAGTGTGGCTTGCCATTCGGTAGCCAGAGGCGCCAGCGCCACGGCGCCGTGCTTCGATTCCGGCTGCCCGGAGAGCGGATCAGTAATGCTGTCGATCAGCGCGCTGCTTCTGGCCTGCTGGGTAAAACAGTCAGTCCAGTGGATAGGCACGAAAACCTCGCCGCGGCGCTGGGCATTGGACACCCGCACCCGAGCGCGAAATTCGCCTTTCTCGGCGGTTAATACCGCCAGCCCTTGATCCATAACACCGGCGGTGTGGGCATCCTCCGGGTGAACATCCATAAAGGGTTCGGCGCGGTGATTCATTAACCGCGGTGAGCGAGCGGTGCGGGTCATGGTGTGCCACTGATCACGAATCCGGCCGGTGTTCAGACGCAGCGGATAAGCGGCGCTCAGCGCCTGCTCAGGCCCTTTGGGATGGATCGCCAGCAGCTTGGCGCGACCATTGGCGGTGGCAAACTCGCCATCCTCAAACAGCCGAGCAGTGCCATGGGGGGCGCTCTTTGTGACCGGCCATTGAATCGGTGCTAAGGCGTCGTAGCCCTCCCGGCCCAGGCCCACCAAACCCGATATATCAAACAACCGCTGCGGGCTGCCGGGCAACGAGCTGTTATCAACACCGTTTTCAAGTCCGTTTTCAAGTCCGTTTTCAAACCCTGAGAGACGAGCGTGCTCGTCGAAAATCTCCCAGGGGTGCGTGTAGTTAAACGCCTCGGCAAACCCTAATCGTTTCGCCACCTCGCAGATTATCCACCAGTCGTGGCGGGCCTGTCCTGGGGGCGGCAGCATGCCCCGCTGGCGAGAAATACGCCGCTCGGAGTTGGTTACGGTACCATCTTTTTCCGACCACCCCGAGGCTGGCAGCACAATGTCGGCATAAGGCAGCAGATCGGTATGGGCAGCGCACTCTGAAACAATTACCAGCGGGCACTTCTCCAAGGCGGCACGCACCCGCGCGACATCGGGCAGGCTAACCGCGGGATTGGTGGCCATCACCCATAGCGCTTTTATCTCGCCTCGCTCAATGGCCTCAAACAGCTCCACTGCTTTATAACCCGGACCTTCCGGCAGGATCGGTGTAAGGCTGTCGGTAGCCCAGAAGCGGCTGACCAAATCCAGGGCGCCTGGGGTGTGATAATCCATATGCGCGGCTAACTGGTTGGCAAGCCCGCCCACTTCGCGGCCCCCCATGGCGTTGGGTTGGCCGGTAATCGAGAACGGCCCTGCCCCCGGCAAACCGATTTTGCCGCCAGCCAGGTGGCAGTTAATAATCGCGTTGCACTTATCGGTACCGCTGGCGGATTGGTTAACGCCCTGGGAATAGAGCGTGACCACATGCAGTTGGCTGGCAAACCAGTAGTAGAAGGTTTCCAGTCGCTCGGGGTCGACATCGCAGGCCGCCGCTACCTCCGCCACCGAGCCCGCGGTTTGCTGGGCCGCCGCCAGAGCATCGTCAAACCCTTCGGTGTGACGCTCAAGATAGAGAGTATCGAGCTTGCGACGCTTTGCCATCCACGCCAGCAGGCCGTTAAACAGGTAAGCATCGCTGCCTGGCTTAATCCCCAGATAGAGATCGGCGATTTCACAGCTATCGGTGACTCGTGGGTCGATGACGACCAAGCGCATCAGTGGGTTGCGCTCTTTAGCGACTTTAATACGTTGGTAAAGCACCGGATGGTTCCAAGCCAAGTTGGAGCCCACCAGCACGACCAGCTCCGCCTCTTCCAAGTCTTCGTAGTTGCACGGCACCGCATCCGCGCCGAAGGCACGCTTATAGCCAGCGACCGCGGAGGCCATGCACAGTCGCGAGTTGGTATCTAAATGAGGCGTGCCCAAGAAGCCTTTAAACAGCTTATTGGCCACATAGTAATCTTCAGTTAAGAGCTGCCCCGACAGGTACGCCGCTACGCTATGATTGCCATGCTCGGCCCGCAGGGCGTTTAAACGCTCAGCGGTGGTGTTCAGTGCGGGCTCCCAGGAGACCTCAACGCCATCTACACGCGGATGCGCCAGACGGCCCTGCTCGCCCAACGTTTCATGTAGCGCAGAACCTTTGACACACAGCCGACCATAATTCGCAGGGTGCTCGCGGTCGCCCTCGACAGTGCTCAGCGTGCCCGCTTCAACGGTCGCCGTCACGCCGCAGCCGACGCCGCAGTAGGGGCATGTGGTTTTGGCCTGAGTCATAGCTACTCCTCGGGTTGTTCACTGCCATTGCCAAGCGATGCTGCAAGAGCCAAGCCGACCACCATTCCATTAAAAATTAACAACTTAAAAACAATAGGTTAAAAACATACAGAACGTTACGCAACGCTATGCTTGGCACTCAATACGCGCTAAATGGTGTGTGAGAGTGCATGCTGCCATCCTTTTCGCACCATCACCGTGCAGCCCACCCTAAGAGCAGCGTTACTGCTTATCTATCACCTACATCTAAGCAACTGACGTTATTGAAGAAATATTGATTAATCGCCAGCTGGCTAGTTCCTTGCTTAGTTCCTTACTTAAGACAACGTAAGGCTTTTAATCAGTTGGCGGCCAATGGCGGTTGTCGCGCGATTTAAAAGCGCTATCGGGCAACGACGCTCCTGTTACGTACGCTTTTGCAATGCTTTGCAAAGAGGTGCGCGACAGGGGCGTTTTTTGTTTGGTGCTCAAGCAGCCGCAACGACATAGAGGAGCTCCCCATGGAAACCACTTCCCGGTGCTCAACCAACGACCATCTGGTGATCATTGGCAATGGTATGGCAAGCCACCGCCTAATTGAGGCATTGGTAAAACAGCCCACACGCCCACAGCGAATCACGGTGATTGGTGCCGAGCCAACCCCTGCCTACAACCGTATTCTGCTTTCGCCACTGCTGGCCGGTGAAATGCAGCAGGAGGCACTTTCCCTGCGCGATGCCCAGTGGTACGCCGACCAGGGCGTCACGCTGATACTGGGTGAAAAGGTCGAGACGCTTGATCGCGCAAGCCAAACGTTGACCACCGATAGCGGCCGATCACTCGATTACGATCATTTGGTCATCGCCACCGGCTCGCGCCCAGCGCTGCCCGACATTCCTGGTATTGAGCTTGAGGGCGTACACGGCTTTCGCGACCTGCAAGATGCCGAATCACTAGAAGCCATTGCTCAAAAGGGTGGTGATGCAGTGGTGATTGGCGGTGGCCTACTGGGTCTTGAAGCGGCTGAGGGGTTACGTAAACGCGGCAGCGGCATCAACGTAAGCGTGCTCCAGCGCAGCGAGCGGCTGATGAACCGCCAGTTGGATGCAACTGCCGCCCACCTGCTTAAAGACACTCTCACTCAGCGCGGTTTACAGATCATCACTGGCGTGCAGCTAGCGCGGCTAGAGAGTGATGGCCAGGGCCGGGTCACCAAGGTGCATCTCGCCGATGGCCGCCAGTTGAACACCTCCAGCGTGATCGTTGCTGCGGGCATTACCCCTAATGCGGAACTTGGCCGCCAGGCAGGTCTGCGCACGGATCAAGCGATTGTGGTGGACGAATGGCTCACCACCAGCGACCCGACGATCTCAGCGCTGGGCGAATGCTGCCAATTCGAGGGCACCACCTACGGTTTAGTGGAGCCGATCTGGCGACAGGTAGAAGTGCTCGCCGCGACGCTGTGCGGCACGCATTCCCAAGGCTACGCAGATGCCCCCAGCGCCACCAAACTCAAAATCAGCGGTGTGGCGCTCTACGCCTTTGGGCCCACCGAGGCCAGCGCCGAGCATGAAGTACTGAATTACCACGATCTTGAGCACGGCGACTACCGCCGCCTGCTGCTGCGCAATGGCCAGATTGAAGGCGCGGTGCTTTACGGCGACACCAGCCAAGGCCCCTGGTACTTCGAGCAGGCGCTCGCGGGCACCGATCTCAACGCTTACCGCCAAGCCCTACTCTTTGGTGGTGCTGATGTAGAGGTGCTACGCGAAGCGGCATCTCTACACAGCCCTGATTCTTCTGAGCTCTCTTCAAAACAATCTTCTTCAAAACACTCTTCTCATACAACGTCGGAGGCAGCTTAAATGTCTACCCAACAGCAGCTTATTATTATTGGTAATGGCATGGTCGGCCACCACCTGGTCGAGCAGCTCGTCGATAACGGCGCCCTTGAGCGCTATCAGGTCACCGTGTTTGGCGAAGAGCGCCACCGCGCTTATGACCGTGTACATCTCTCTGAATACTTCAGCGGCCGCGATGCCGATTCGCTCGCGCTTTGCGAAGCGGATTACTACGCCACCAGCGGCGTGGAGCTGCGCACTGGCGAGGCTGTGATTGAGATCGACCGCAACTTACAAGAGGTGGTCACCGAACAAGGCCGTTACCCTTACGACCGCGTGGTGCTAGCCACCGGCTCGTTCCCCTTTGTGCCGCCGATTCCCGGTAACGACCGCGATGGTTGTTTGGTGTACCGCACCCTGGACGACCTAGACGCCATTCAGGCCGCCGCCGAAAACGCCACCACCGGCGTGGTGGTTGGCGGAGGTTTGCTGGGCCTTGAAGCGGCTAATGCCCTGCGCGGGTTGAACCTGGATACGGCCGTGGTGGAGTTCGCCTCACGCCTAATGCCGATGCAGGTGGATAACGAAGGCGGTGAGCTGCTGCGCGAAAAAATTGAAGCTCTAGGCGTACAGGTGCTCACCGAGCGAGCGACTCAGCGTATTGAAGATGGCAAGGCGAGCCGCCACCGCATGGTTTTCCAAGACGACAAAGTACTGGAAACCGACCTGATTGTGTTCTCGGCAGGTATTCGCCCCCGCGACCAGTTGGCCCGGGACTGCGGCCTGGAAATTGGTGAGCGCGGCGGCGTGGTAGTGGATAACCAGTGCCTCACCAGCGACCCGGCCATTCTGGCGATTGGTGAAGTGGCGCTATGGAACCAGAGCATTTTTGGCCTGGTCGCCCCCGGTTATCAAATGGCCAAAGCAGCGTTTTCGACGCTGACCGGTGGCGATACCCAGTTTGGCGGCGCGGATATGAGCACCAAGCTCAAACTGCTGGGCGTGGATGTGGGCTCCATTGGTGACGCCCATGGTAATCAAAACCCCGGCGCACGCATGTTCCGCTACCTAGACCCGATCAAGCAGGAGTACCGCAAGCTGGTAGTCTCCAGCGATGGAAAAAAGCTGCTCGGCGCCATGCTGGTGGGCAATAACAGCGTCTACGACACGCTGCTGCAGTACTACGCCAATGGCATTGAGTTACCCGACGAGCCGGCCTCATTGATCCTGCCCCAAAGCAGCGGCGCCGCACCCACTCTCGGCCCCGGTGCGCTGCCGGAAACCGCCTCCATCTGCTCTTGCCACAACGTCACTAAAGGCGATATTTGCGCCACTATTGACGCTGGCGCGGTGGATCTAGGCGGTGTCAAAGCGGCCACCAAAGCCAGCACCGGCTGCGGCGGCTGCACAGCGCTGCTCAAAAGCGTGGTTGACCATGAGCTAGAAGCCCGCGGTGTCGAAGTCGATAAATCGATTTGCGAGCACTTCACCCATACCCGCCAAGAGCTTTACGATATTGTGCGCGTCGAAGGCATCAAAACCTTCAGCGAATTGATCGCAAAACACGGTAATCAAGACACCCACTGCCTGGGCTGCGATATCTGCAAACCCGCTGTGGCGTCTATTCTGGCCTCCTGCTTCAATGAGCCGATCACCGACGCGGCGCATATTCCTCTGCAGGATACCAACGACACCTTTATGGCCAACATGCAGAAAAACGGCACCTACTCGGTGGTGCCGCGTGTGGCCGGTGGCGAAATCACCCCAGACAAACTCATCGTGCTAGGCGAAGTGGCCAAAAAATACAGCCTCTACTCGAAGGTTACTGGCGGCCAGCGCATCGACCTGTTCGGCGCCCGTCTGGAAGACCTGCCAGATATCTGGGGCGAGTTGATTGCTGCAGGTTTCGAGACGGGGCACGCCTACGGTAAATCGCTGCGTACGGTGAAATCCTGCGTGGGCAGTACCTGGTGCCGCTACGGTGTGCAGGACAGCGTCGGCATGGCGATTCAACTGGAGAATCGCTACAAAGGCCTGCGTTCGCCTCACAAGATCAAGTTCGGGGTATCCGGCTGCACCCGCGAGTGCGCCGAAGCCCAGAGTAAAGACATTGGCATTATTGCCACCGAAAACGGCTGGAACCTCTACGTGTGTGGTAACGGTGGCATGCGCCCTCGCCACGCCGAACTGTTCGCCACCGACCTTGACGACGAACAGCTCTACCGCACCATTGACCGTTTCTTGATGTTCTACGTGCGCACTGCCGACCGTTTGCAGCGCACCTCGGTGTGGCGCGAAAACCTCGACGGCGGCCTGGAGTACCTAAAAGAGGTGATTCTGGAAGACAGCCTAGGCATCAACGACGAGCTGGAGCGCCAGATGCAAACCGTGGTGGATACCTACCAGTGTGAGTGGGCCGACGCCATCAGCGACCCGGAGAAGCTCAAACGCTTCCGCAGCTTCGTCAACGACGACCGCCCTGATCCGTCAATCATTATGACATCCGAGCGTGGCCAGCTACGTCCCGCTTAAACACTAATGCCCTGCTTAAACACTACATAATCGCAAACCAGACAACGTTAATGAGGTAACTGATGACTGCGACCGCACTCAAACACACCGTGAGCACCGACACCTGGCAGCCGCTCTGCGCTAAAGCTGACCTAGTGGCATTTTCCGGCGTCGCTGCTTGGTTGAACACGTCAGAAGGCCCAGCCCAAGTGGCCATTTTCTACTTACCGAGGCAGCGCTCCCAAGGACAGGAGAAAGAACTCTACGCCCTTGACCACTTTGATCCGTTTTCTAACGCTAACGTCATTGCCCGCGGCATTATCGGTGATGTTAAAGGCAACCCTGTGGTTGCCTCGCCACTCTATAAGCAGCATTTTCGCCTTGAAGATGGCCAATGCTTAGAGGATGAGAACATCAAGCTGCGTACCTGGAAAGTCGCGTTTAGGGGCGAGGAGGTATGGGTGGAGGGGTAACTGACAGTGGCTTTACGATGGCGTCACTCCCGGCGAGGAATAGCGCTCGCATAGGTATTCAGGCTCAAGAAATGCTCATCCGCCCGCTGCAACGCATCAAGTGCCTGTTGTCGGTCATCTTCTGCCAATAAGGTGCACAGTACTTCGGAGATGGCTAAGGCGGGCGTTAACGTATGGAAAAAGCTGTCGCTTTCCGTGGGGCAAAAAATCGTCTGCTCTGACAGCCCTACCAGGGGCGATACTTCACTATCGGTGATCGACAGAATCGTCAGCCCCTTGTCTTTTGCCAGCTGCGTCAGTTCCAGTGTCGCTACTGCGTAAGGTTTGACGGAGACAACCAGCAAGGCATCTTCGGGCGTGGCGCGAATTAGCGCATCACCGCCGGTCCCTGCCGGCCCATCCAGGTGAACCGAGCGGTCCCCCAACAGTGACATAACGTAATGGAAATGCCACGCCACGGAGTGGCATGAACGCAAGCCTAGCACATACACTTTTCTCGCTGATTTCAGCGTATTAGCGATGGCTTCCAACCGTTGCAGTGAGTCAGGTTCACAGAGCCGGGAAATCTGAGCACTCAGCCCATGCAGCATATGCGCGGCGATATTGCCGTCGGCCGAGGCTCTAGCGCCCTCGTTTCGCTGGCGAACCTTAGCGGCAAAACCATCACTTCCCCGCCGCAGCGCTGCCACATAGTGCTCGCGAATATCATCGTATCCTTGCTTGCCCAGGAACTTTGCAAGCCGTGTCATGGTGGCAGGCTGCACCGCCGCATGGCGCGCCAACTCGCGCATAGAAACCAGTGCCACCTCATCAGGGTGTTCCAGCACGTAGCGGGCAGCCTGCTGGAGCTGCGGCGACATGGCATCGTACTGGGCGATAATCTGCTCCCTTAAAGGGTCGCGCTGCGGCATGTATGTTGCCTCTTATACGGCTTGTTAAAACAGCCGCCGATTTAAACGTTACTGTTGTAAAAAAACAATGATCTATATGTTTTACATAAAACATAAATGATTCAACTGTTGCAACAGCAAGCCAAACTGTGCCAATCTTCTCCTTATGGCGTGCTCACATCGCTAAGTGACCCTAAGGAACCGTTTCCATGACTCGTATTCTTCATCGCAGTATCGGCCCACCCCTCCCCCATGCCGCGTCGGCGCAAGGCGTCTACATTACAGACACCACTGGGCGCCGATACCTAGATGCCTCAGGAGGCGCTGCGGTCACCAGTGTGGGGCACGCTCATCCGGAAGTACTGGCGGCGATGCGCGCTCAAATTGATAACCTCTGCTACGCACACACCTCGTTTTTCACCACCGACGCTGCTGAAGCGCTTGCCGAGAAGCTCGTCAATTTGGCACCTGAAGGATTGAATTACGTCTATCTCGTGTCAGGTGGATCAGAGGCCGTTGAAGCGGCGCTGAAGATGGCTCGGCAGTACTTCGTGGAAATTGGCGCCCCCCAGCGTAGACACATCATTGCTAGGCGTCAGAGTTACCATGGCAACACAATTGGTGCGTTGGCAACCGGTGGCAATGCGATGCGGCGTAAGCAGTTTCAGCCTATCCTGCCAGAAACTCATCATGTCTCCCCCTGCTACGCCTATCGCGAAAAAGGCGCCGATGAATCGCCAGAGGCTTACGCTATTCGGCTTGCCGACGAGCTCGAGGCAAAGATTCTGGAACTCGGCCCTGAAGAAGTCATGGCGTTCGTTGCCGAGCCCGTCGTAGGCGCCACCCTTGGCGCTGTCGCCTCTGTCGCTGATTACTTTAAACGTGTGCGTGCGATTTGCGACAAATACGGCGTGCTATTGATACTCGACGAAGTGATGTGCGGCATGGGTCGCACCGGTACTGTCTTCGCCTGCGAGCAAGACGACGTCATACCGGATATCGTCACGATAGCCAAAGGTTTGGGCGGGGGTTATCAGCCGATCGGCGCAGTGATGCTGTCCGACAAAATTTACGACAGCTTTGCCAACGGCTCTGGCCTGTTCCAGCACGGACATACTTACATCGGCCACCCTGTTGCCGCGGCAGCCGCTAACAAAGTGGTTGAAATCATTGCGCGCCCCGAGACACTTGCCAATGTAAACGCCATGGGCGCGAGATTACACAGCGGTTTGGAAGCGCTGCTTGGTGCATCCCCTTATGTCGGCGATATCCGGGGAAGAGGGCTGTTTCGCGGTATCGAGCTGGTGGCGGACCGGGACACTAAAACACCTTTCGATCCAAGCCGAAAGATCCACGCCAAGATTAAGCGGCAAGCCATGGCGCGTGGCCTGATCAGCTATCCTATGGGCGGCACCATTGATGGCATTCACGGTGATCATATTTTGCTGGCACCGCCTTATATTATTGAAGCCGATGATGTCGACCTAATCATTGAGCGTATTGCCGATGCCATCAACGCCGCCATCGCCGAGTAATGGCACGTACCCTATCTGAATGGAGCTCACCCATGACGCCCTCTCCCTGCCCGCCTATTGCTGATGCCGATTGGCCAAACGAAGTCGCTGAATTACGCGAGGACTTTGCCGGTGCGCTTAATGTCTATCGCACCATGGCCCATCACCCGGATTTACTCAAAGCCTGGGCACCTTTACGCCAGCATGTTGTTAAGGAAAATGCCTTAGGGCCAGAATTAACCGAGGTGGTGATTCTACGCGCGGGCCTGCGCATGGGGTCACGTTACGAGTGGGCTCATCACGTTAGCCGGGCACTAGCTCTAGGGTTCTCCACTGCACGAATCGACGCCATTAGAACTCGCCCCGAAGGCGTTGATGGTCTTATCGTCGACGCGGTGGATGCGTTATTTGACCAGCGAATGCTGTCCCCTGAGCAAGAAGCAGAGCTCGCAGATGCTATCGGACGCAAGGCCGTTATCGACCTAATTGCTATGGTGGGGTTTTATTCGGTATTGGGCTATCTGCTCAAGACTTACGACACACCGGTCGACGACAACATTCAACAAGAAGCGCAAAAAATGCCAACGCTATTTTCCTTAACTTCGTAGGCATGCCTGTCCCTGGTGCAGGCTTCAACCTATCCCAGGGCAGACCATTAAGTACTTATGCATACGTTTGCGAGGATTCAGGTCTCATTAAATTAGTGGCTGCCCATGATCAGTGCCCGCTTAATTTTATTCAGGCACTCAAGGCTTATCATCTAATGTAGGAGGCCGCTTTTAGCGGGCGATGGCGGCGTAGCCGCCCTTGCTATAACTAGGTAAATCAGTTGAATCATCGTCGAAGTGTCGAACCAAAGCTAAAGGCCTATCTCACAACAATACATTTGTTTCTAAACACTACACATCTGTTTTTTGCATCACCACGCAGTCAAGCTTCCGCCCTGCTACTACCGAATACTCGGGTAGCTTTTCCATTACTTCGAACCCAGCTTTTTTCAGTACCCGCTGTGAAGCGTGATTGTCTAAAGAAACAGTCGCCGTGAGCGTATTAATTTGGTAAACGCAACGAGCTTCGCTAATAAGATGGTTCAGCGCCTTTTGCGCCAACCCATTACCACTCGCATGTTGGGCTATCCGATACCCCACCTTAGCGTAACCATTTTCTATCTCACGTAGGTTGGCGCGCCCAACTATCGCACCTCGATGTTGGATAATAAGCGGCCTCATACGTCCTCGGGCATTTAACGCCAAGTACTCATGAATATGCTGGCTAATACCTTCCGGCGTGTAGAAGTGCTCCGCTCTGGCCTCTATATGCTGCTCAAACCAGTCACGTTCAGTGGCTTCGAACAACAATAGTTCAGCGGCATCTTCCAGAGCAATTTGTCTAAAGGAAAAAGCATCATCATGGTGCATAAGCACATATCTCCTTGAGTGCTAAATCAGTGCATCAAAGACTATCTCCATAGCCTTAGAATAAACAAATCACTGACATTGCGACCACTGATATTGCTATGCTTACCAGCCTCTTGGGTAGTTAATATCGGAGTAAACGTTCGTGAAAACAGAATCCAGCACCTTAGCGTTTTCTGCCTTTATGGCGCTGCTGATTGGGTGTGCAGGCATTACTGCAACACTGGCATCTAACTCCCAGGCTATTTTGCTGGATGGGTTATTTAACCTTATCTACTTTAGCGTAGCGCTGGTCACCATCAAGGTTAGTAAGCTAGCCAGTCGACCCGATAGCGACTCCTATCCATTCGGCTACAGTTACTTCGAGTCGTTAGTAAATCTATGCAAAGGTTTATTGATATTAGGCGTTTCCATCTTTGCGTTAGTAGACGCCATCGCTGCGTTACTGTCAGGTGGACGGGAGATCTCAGCGGGGCTTGCTGTTATCTACGCACTGTTTGCCACCGCCGCTTGCTCGCTCACCGCTTGGGTAATGCACCGCAGTCAGCGCCACGTTAGTAGCCCGCTGGTGGCTGCAGACAAGCTTAACTGGCTGGTGAACAGTGTTATCTCGGCTGCCGTGCTGGCAGCGTTCTGCTTAGTGATGCTGTTTGAGCGCCTTGACTGGCGGGATATCGTACCTTATGTCGATTCACTGCTGGTGATGGCCGTGGTGTTGCTATGCCTTGGCGTACCGGTGCGTATGGCCTCCCAAGCACTGCGAGAACTACTCAATAAAACGCCCGACGAAGCAGTCGCCGAGCCTGTGCGTCAGGCGGTTGCTCGTGGACTTGCGGATATCGACACCCAGGAAGTACGGGTGCGTATGGTACGCCCTGGTCGCCTGCTCTATATAATGGTCCATGTGGTGCTACCCAAAGCACTGCATGAGTCTACGCTTGCCCATCAAGATGCCCTACGCCAGCAAATTGATGAAGAAGTACGCCACATTTACTCACCAGTCGTCTGTGATGTGGTCTTCACCGAAGATGATCGTTGGGCAGCGCCTTCCTGCGGGCAGTTAGTGAAGAAACACGCTTAATCGCACATCACTAAAAAAGCGGCCCATGGGCCGCTTTGAATGCTAGTACTGCCGTTATAAACCGCTTAAAAACATAACCCTCTGTTAAACACCGATATCGCGGTAGTGGCGGGCAACTTTCTCGATGGCGATCAGATAAGCCGCCATGCGGTAGTCGTTAACTTTCGGGTTTTCATTACGGGTGCGAATGATCTCTTGCAGCGCCAAACGCATGGTGTCGTCCAAACCAGAACGGACTAGATCAAACTCGTCGGCGCCGCGGGCTAGCTCATCAGCCAGATGATCTGGCACCTTATGGCCCGTTGATTCTTCAATCGCCCGAATAATGTGCTGACCACGTGCTTCATGGAAACGTTTATCGAGCCTGCCAAAGCGAACGTGATTCAGGTTGCGAATCCACTCAAAATAGGAAACCACTACGCCACCGGCGTTGCAGTAAGCATCGGGAATAATCTCAATCCCCCGCTGTTGAAGAATTTTATCTGCTTCATAGGTAATCGGGCCATTGGCAGCTTCAGCAATAAGCGGCGCCTGGATATGGTGTGCATTCTCGGCATTGATAACGCCTTCCAATGCCGCTGGAATAAGAATATCGCAGGCACGTTCTAACGCCTTACTGCCATCTTCTTGGTACTCAGCTGCCGGATATCCCTTAACCCCACCGGTCTCAGCGATATACTCACGCACGGCCTTAACATCTAAACCATCGTCGTTAACCAAGGCGCCATCACGTTCGATGATCGCGGTAATCAAGCAGTTATCTTCGGTTTGTAGAAAATGCGCGGCGTGATAGCCCACATTGCCTAACCCCTGCACCACGATTCGTTTGCCAGCCAAGCTGCCAGACAGGCCACAACGCTTGATTTCTTCAGGGTGGCGAAAAAGTTCGCGCAACGCATACTGCACACCGCGTCCGGTCGCCTCGTTGCGCCCTCGCACACCACCATGTTCGACCGGCTTCCCGGTTAACGCCCCCATGTAGTTGATGTCATTAGGGAACATCTGGCGGTAGGTATCTACCATCCAGCCCATTTCACGCGGCCCAGTGCCCATATCAGGGGCAGGAACGTTGCTGGCAGGGCTTAGATACCCTTTATTGATCAGCTCGCGCGCAAAACGCCGCGTAATGGCTTCCAGCTGTTTTTGAGTGTACTTGCTCGGATCAATGATCAGCCCACCCTTTGAACCACCGAACGGTACGTCGACAATCGCGCACTTATAGGTCATCAGTGCCGCCAGAGCCTCAACTTCGTCCTGATCGACCATCATCGCAAAACGAATACCGCCTTTTGAGGGCAGACGGTGATCACTATGGGTGGCTCGCCAGCCCGTAAACATTTCAATCTTGCCGTCGATATCAATCGGAAATGATACCTGCACTACGCTCTGGCATACCTTCAGAGCGTTTCCAATGCCCTCTTCCAGCTCCATGATGTCGATGGCGTGATCCACCATGTGCTCGACACTTTCACGAAAAGACATACCCTGTTGGGCGAACTTAGTATCACTCATTAGTGGCGCTCCATTGCTGCGTTGTTGTTATCAGTATGATGATCAGTGCTGTCTCGGGGATAACCACGCTTCTCTTTGTGCTATAAGGTTTTAGCTGGTTTAAACTCCCTCAACTCACTGACTCTAACAAAGCCTCTACGCCAGCAACTTTCAACTATTGTTAAATAGTCTCAGCATATAAAACGCCACTGAATTTTTCGTCAGCTATTTGCTTAAAGAACCACGCAGCCAACCTAATCCATTAGCACTGGGCGGTACTCTCGTTGATTCTGGATAACTAACCAGAGTGTTGTGACAACTCCCCCCAATAAGGCAACTCCAAACAGCGTTAATGCCGCGTTATGCCCTAGCCCGAATTTCTCACGGGGTATAAAAGAAAGCGGCTGAAAGTGCTATGATTTCAAGAACCTAACCAATCCATCAAGCACCAACAGCCGCTTCCAAAATGGTACCTGAAAAACTGACCTTCTCGCCACTCTCACGCCGGCAAATTGAAGCCGATTTCTCTGGGGGCCACATCACCTCCGATGCTGGATTGCTCTTGCTACGGGAAGTTGATAAACAACATCGTCTGACGCACCGCTTGGCCTCCGTGCTTCATGATCCCCGCGCACCGGAACAGGTTCGTCATAAGCTCGACATCATGGTTCGTCAACGCGTATTCGGTGTGGCGGCTGGTTACGAAGATTTCAATGACCATGAGACTCTACGTTACGACCAAGCGCTTCAGACGGCGGTCGGTGAAAAAGAGGCGCTGGCGGGCAAGTCTACGCTGTGCCGGAGTGAGCAGAACGCCGATCGACAAGCGATGGTGAAGGCCCATGAGTTGCTGTGGCATCACTTCATTGAACAGTATAACGAACCACCCAAGGAGATCGTACTGGACTTTGATGGCACCGATATTCCCGTGCACGGCGAGCAACCCGGCAAGTTCTTTAACCGCTATTACGATCACCATTGTTACTTCCCGCTGTACGTCTTCTGTGGCCGCCATCTGCTGGTGAGCTATCTGCGCACCAGTGACCACAGCGACAGCCACCACAGCTGGGCCATCCTGGCGTTACTGGTGCGGTTTATTCGCCAGTACTGGCCCGATACGCGCATTATGTTACGAGGTGATAGTCACTTTTGTCGTCCCAGGATGCTCAACTGGTGCGATCGACATCACGTCGACTACATCGTGGGTATCGGCAAGAACAGTCGGCTGCTCAAGGAAGTGGACGTGCCCATGATGCTGGTGCGCAAGACCCAATGGCAGGTGGGAGGGAAAGTAGCAGAGACGTTCCGCTTCCAATATCAAGCCCACTCCTGGAAATACCCACGCTGGGTGGTGGCCCGTCTGGAAGAAGGCGAACTGGGCTCTAATCCCCGGTTTATCATTAGTTCCCGTTATGACGACGGCTTCAAGCTCTACTACGAGCAGTACTGCGCTCGGGGCGACATGGAAAACCGAATCAAGGATCAACAACTGAGCCTGTTTGCTGACCGGACCTCCAGTACGCACTGGTGGGCCAATCAGTGGCGGCTGATCTTATCGGGCTTCGCCTATACGCTGTTCGAGCGCTTACGCACTTACCTGAAGAAGACGCCTTTCGCGCGCATGAGCCCAAGCAACCTGAGGCTCAAACTCATCAAAGTGGGCGCAGTCATCATCCGCAATACGCGCCGAATCCGGGTGTTGATGAGTGACAGCTACCCCTATAAAGCGCAACTATCCGATCTCGTCAGGCGGTTGGTGCCGAACTGAATGCTCGGGCTCCCCCGGCCCGACGCAATGGGGGAAAGGGGGAAGTGTGTCTTAACGACGGAAAGTGGTTAAAAAGTAGGCAATTTAAGATGTACCAATAGGTTTTTAATAGCATGGCGGCCTGGGTGCGGTACTTGCTGAGGTGCTATGAGAAATCCGGGCTAGAGCCCAGGATGGCTGAACCGTCCCTCAACCTCTGAATTAGGAGTACTCGCCATGTCATCTTTCGCTGCTCAAGGTCAGACAGTAGAAGTGGATGTGATGCAGGTTTGGGCTAACCGTGCCCAACAGCAACGCGCAGCTTTCGACGCCATCGCTGCTTATATGAGCCAGCAGTAAGCAACAACGCCTCAGCCCTTGGATAGTTTTCAGCCTGAGGCGTTGTCGTTCTGATCAATATTTCATCACAACACCTTTATGCAGCATTGGGTTCAAAGACCATTCACGGCTTGTTTATCAAGCCAACTGCGCTAAGTAAGTGTCCTGCAAGATATACATTCGCTTCACATCGCGGTATTTGCCGTTGATGAAAAACTCTTCAACCAAATGCCCCTCCTCTATGAAGCCGCTCTCCTCGTAAAGATGAATAGCTTTAACGTTCTCCACCGCCACAATCAGGTATATTTTGTGTAGATTTAAAATCGTGAACGAGTAGTGCAGTGCCTGACGGATTAATGACCGGGCAAACCCTTTGCCCTGATGATCTGGCGTGATAATAATCTGAAATTCACCGCTGCGGTGAATGTAGTCGATTTCAATCAGCTCGACTAAACCAATGGCATGCCCGTCGCTGTCCTCTGCTACAAAGCGCCGCTCAGCGTTGTCATGAATATGCTTGTTATAAAGCTCCTCCAGCTCATCAAATGATTCGTAAGGCTCTTCAAACCAATACGACATGATGCTCTGGTTATTATTTAGCTCGTGAACAAAGCGCAGATCGTTGCGTTCCAGGGCACGGAGCTTTAGATCGGTGGCGAGCATGACTCTGTCCTTTCTCTACGTATTTAGGTTTCGCTTTTCGCGCTTATTAGACATGCAGTATGCTCGAAAAGAGTTTTTTGTCATCACAGGAGTTTCGCATGATTGACCTACGCAGTGACACGGTGACTCGACCTTCCCCCGCCATGAAAGATGCCATGATGGCCGCTCCAGTGGGCGATGATGTATGGGGTGATGACCCAACGGTCAATACGTTTCAGGAAAAGCTGGCGGAGCAGGCAGGTAAGGAAGCGGCGCTGCTATTTCCAAGCGGTACACAAAGCAATTTAGTGGCGCTAATGGCCCACTGCGAACGCGGCGATGAGTACATCGTGGGGCAATCAGCCCATACTTATCGCTATGAAGGCGGTGGCGCAGCAGTGTTAGGCAGCATTCAACCGCAGCCTATTGAAAATGCCGCCGATGGCAGCCTGCCGTTAGAGAAAATAAGCGCAGCCATCAAAGCCGACGACTTCCACTTTGCGCGCACAAAGCTGCTGGCGCTAGAAAATACCATTGGTGGCAAAGTGTTGCCTACGGATTACGTATTAAAAGCCACTAACCTGGCCCGCGAACGTGGGCTGGCAACGCACTTAGACGGTGCGCGGCTGTTTAATGCCGCGGTAGCTACGGACACCTCACTGAAGCAACTCTGCTTGCCGTTTGATAGCGTGTCGCTGTGCTTTTCGAAAGGCCTGGGCGCTCCCATCGGCTCTGCCTTAGTAGGCTCGCAAGCCTTGATCGACCGCGCACGGCGCTGGCGTAAAATGGTTGGTGGTGGCATGCGCCAATCAGGCATTATCGCCGCCGCCTGCCAGTATGCTCTGGAGCACAATGTCGCTGACTTAGCCGACGACCATCGCCGTGCAGCACGCTTGGCGGAAGGCTTAGCGAAACTGCCCGGCGCCGAGATTACCGCTCAGGCAACCAATATGGTGTTCGCGCACTTTCCCGACGAACATGTGAAGCCGCTCTCTGCTTGGCTGAAAGAGCATGGCATTTTGATTGAGCTACTTTATGCCACACGTTTTGTTGTCCACCGTGATATTGATGATGTCGATATAGATAAAGTAATCGCCGTTATGCAGAGCTACTTCAGCCGCCTCTAATCAGCCTTGAGACCTGTTAGAGCAACGTAGAACCCAGCACTAAGTGTATGGCGATAGCCGCCATCATCAGGCCAATTAGCCCATCAATGGTACGCCACGCTACCGGGCGGGAAAGCCAAGGCGAAAGCGCGGCCCCGCCCCACGCTAACAGGCTGAACCAAAGAACAGAGGCAGTCGACGCACCGGCGACGAACACACCTGCGCTCTCCTGCTGAGCACCAATGGCAGGAATTAACAATAGCGTGTCCAGATACACCTGGGGGTTCAATACCGTAACGGCCAAGGTCGCCAGTAGTACTCCGCGCAAGCTGCGCGCTTTTACGCTACCGGCCTGCAGCCCCTCGCGCCCGCTAACAGCCCGCAGTAATGCCTGTGCGGCCAACCAGCTTAAAAACGCTACGCCTAACCAGCGCATGGCTTCCATCGCGCTCGGCATTGTCAGTAAAAACGCGCTGGCACCAAACATACCAGCGGTTAGCAAGATAATATCCGCGCTCATACACAGCCCCGCCGACCACCAGTGATATTCACGGCGCACTGCCAACCCCAGCACATAGGCATTTTGCGCCCCGATAGCCATGATGATACCGCCAGATACTACCAAGCCCGTTAAGTAACTTTCCCACATTGCCCTGTCCCCAGTGCCAGAATTAGCGTCGCTTTAAAGAATCGTGGCACTAAGATAGCGGGCAACCTGGATAACTAAAAATCATCCTGCTAATGGGGCATTAGTTTTCCTTATAGAAAGGCCATCTATATTGCTTGGAAATAACGCTTGTGATCGAGCTAAGCCGTGTGCTTTTTGATACGGTCAATAGCTTCGGCTCTCAGATCAGCCAATAAAAACACCAAGTAATCATCAACTACCGGATACAGGAAGACGCTTCTTTCGCTTGCGGAATTCAGGGGAAAGTGGACAGAGCCCGCAGTAACTGCCTCCTGGCAAAAGATAGTCAAGGCAGCAGTGCCGATGGAGCCGCACCGGCACTGTAGTGGCATAGTGAATTTGGCCACCTAATTAGAGGTGCTAATATGCACCAAGACATCACTAGGTGGCAGCATGGCAACAAGACCAAAACGTAACTTTAGCCCTGAATTCCGGCTCGAAGCAGCACAGCTAGTCGTTGATCAAAACTATACAGTTAGAGAAGCGGCTGAAGCCATGAATGTGGGGTATTCGAGCATGGATAAATGGGTTCGTCAGTTACGCCAAGAGCGTGATGGCCAAAGCCCTAAAGCAACGCCCATGACACCCGATCAGCTCAGGATTCGCGAGCTTGAAAAGCGCATCCGTGACATTGAGATGGAAAAAGACATCCTAAAAAAGGCTACCGCTCTCTTGATGTCGGACTCCCTGAACACTTCTCGCTAATCGAGAAACTCAAGACGAGCTACCCGGTAAAAAAACTGTGTGACGTGTTTGGCGTGCATCGCAGCAGCTTTAAATACTGGAGACAACGTTCAAAAAGACCTGTGTGTGCCACGAAGACTAAGGAAATAGCCAAGGTCAGAGAGCTCTTTCGCGAGAGCGAAGGCTCTGCAGGGGCGCGCAGCATCGCAGAGATGGCGACAAGGCAGGATGTGCCGTTAAGTCGCTATCGCGCTGGCCGCCTGATGGAAAAGCTTGGCCTAATTAGCTGCCAAGTGCCTGGGCACACCTACAAGAAAACAGGTGATGAACATGTTGAGGTACCGAACCACTTAGCGCGTCAGTTTAACGTTGAGGCGCCCAACCGCGTTTGGTGTGGCGACGTCACATATATCTGGACTGGCAAACGCTGGGCTTATCTAGCCGTTGTCATGGACTTATTTGCTAGGAAAACGATTGGCTGGTCGATGTCGTTATCGCCCGATAGCGAACTCACCAGCAGCGCATTGAAAATGGCTTATGAGAGCCGTGGGCGGCCAAAAGGGGTTATGTTCCACAGCGACCAGGGCAGTCATTATACGAGCCGTAAGTTCCGTCAGACACTCTGGAAATGCCAGGTAAAACAAAGCCTAAGCCGACGTGGTAACTGCTGGGATAATGCGCCAATGGAGCGTTTCTTCAGGAGCTTAAAGGTTGAATGGGTGCCAACGTATGGCTATCGCTCATTCTTGCAGGGGCAGCATCATATCGTGAACTATTTAATCGGGTATTACAGCCAGCTTAGGCCTCACCAGCATAACGGTGGTATGAGTCCGAACCAGGCAGAGGAAAAGTACTGGGTTAACTATAAGGCGGTGGCCAGTTTTACTTGACCACTACAAGCTGAAGTATAGATTTAACCCTGGCATGGTCTCCCAGACTAATCCGAGCCCCTTCGTAAGCTTACTGCTGCTACCTGAGTCGATATCGCTTGTTGAACCTGTCAAATAGTTATCGTTATGGTAGCTGCTCTCCGATATTTCATATCTAAGACCAAGGTCAAGCGTCACTGCATCCGTTAGCGAGAGCTCGGTAGCCGAGAATACGCCATGCGACTTTTGGCTAACATCGTAAAATTGTTCGCTGCTGGGAGAGTCAAGGTCATTAATAAGAGTGAAAGAGTCAGGCGATGATACAGTGCCCCCAATCTGAGGATTACCGCTTAAGTAACGCCACTCATGGCTGAACTCTCGATATTCCACACCCATCGCTACACGCATTGGTATAGCCGTGTCGATTTCACCGATGAGCTGGGAGCGAGCAAATTTATATGTACGCATACGGTCTTGGTTGGCACCAACACGCCGGATTAGCGTATCTCCAGTAAGTTCGCTGCTAACATCGGCTCCAACAGAAATGACTTCGGCACGAAGGTCTTCTCCCGTTTCTCTAGAATAAAAGAGTTTATTGTCGATTTCCCAGGCTGAATCTGCCAACGGAATGACAACGTCAAGCTCAGCCAGGTGATATTCACTGTTGCGCTCATTGGGAATATTTCCATCGAAGCGAGTATCAAAAGGAACATCCGCTAGCCGGCGTCGCAAATCCCCCGCTGGTAACGTAATTAATCCTCTATCTATTTCTCGGCGATCTTTAGAATACTCATGATTGAAGCCTACACTTGCACCGGAATCACCTTGCCAGAGTAGCGCAGAAGACAAAAACTGCCGATCAACGTTGGTATCACGAAATGTCTCGCTGTCCTCAAGCGATCCCGTGATCCGATAGGCCAAGTTTTGACTCTCACCAACGGGGCCTGTGAGATCAATAGTTCCACGTCGTTGCCCATGCTCATCGAAGGTTGTCGAGATGGAATGTTCGCGTTGAAACTGTGGCTGCTTGGTTTCTATGTTAACGATGCCGCCTGGTGACATACGGCCGATATCGGCAACTGGCCCTTTGATGAGCTGAACATTATCAATAGTGGCTGGATCAATACGGCTTTCATGACTAAAAGGAACACCATTACGATAGAAGTTATCGTTGCGGTTGAAGCCGCGAATCAATGAGTGCTCGCGGGTGCCACCATAGCCATCAGCCACAACCACATTGGGTGATAGGCGGAAGGCATCTGCCATTTCTCTTGCCTGCTGATCGAGAAGGAACTGTTCAGGAATGACGTCGATAGTTCGCGGCACATCAATAATATCTTTGGGAATACGCAGCGAGGAGTCAGCGTAACGGCCTTCATAACGTGCAGGTAGGGTGCCATAGACCGAAACGGTTTCTAAGTTCTGAGCAGCACGCTCATTCAGGATCTCCAACCGATAACTACCATCCGCGCTACGTACAGGCGCAAGGTCGGTACCTGCCAACAATCGCTCCAAACCTTCGTTTATTCCATAGTTACCTTGCAGCCCTGCGGTTTGCTTGCCAGCGGTCAAAGTGGCATCGAAGGCAATCTCGATGCCTGCACTGACCGCGAAACGGTTTAGTGCCGTATCGAGTCGTCCTGCTTCGATGGAATAGCGTTGCTGAGCGGCGGCACTCTGCCCTGCTTCTTGCTGGGCAAGCGCCGTTGCGGGTAGGCCAGCCAAACAGCTGGCGAGTAGACTGTATTGAATGGCGCGGGCCAAAGGCGTTCGGATAAAGCGTGAGTGCGCTTGCTGCGTCGTCATGAAGATCCCCGTTGATTTTTATGTCTACATCTTCTATTCCGAACGAGAACGAGAATCCCTCAATGTTTTCTGAAATTTTTCTTTCTAGCTTTCGTTAGTGTTACGCGACGCGACCGTAACCCATAATGGCGTTCGGTAGACCACCTTTAACGACAGCGCATCGGCCAGGCTGGCCAGGGCGCGGTCGGTATCTTGCAGCGAGAACACCCCGCTCACTCGCCGGTCGGCCACCTCCGGTGCACAGCGCACCACGCCATGGCGATATCGGGCCAATATCTCGACTACCTCACTAACCCGCATGTCTTCGGCCACCAGCCGCCCCTGAAAACGGGCTAATCCAGCGGGTTCCAAGGGCGCCGGTGGCGATACCCCATCGGCGCTCATGGCAGCCTGCTGACCAGCATCCAGCGTCGCCCGCTCATCACTTCCACGCCGCTCCAGGGCCACCCGCCCCTCATAAACGGCCACTTGGGTGCTGTCAGTATGCTGTTGCACGCTGAAGCGGGTTCCTAGCGGATAAGAAATCCCTTCCTGGGTCATAACGCTGAATGCACGGGCATCCGGTGTTTTTGCCGTGGTGATCAGCACCCCACCACGCAGTAGATGGAGTCGTCTTTGGTGGGCATCGAACCTTATGTCGATGGCGGTATCGGTATCCAACACCAGATGAGTGCCATCGCTCAGCGTCAGTTCGCGACTCTCGCCAATACCGGTGGCGTAGTCGGCGAATTGGCGCTGCCACTGGGGCGTGCGCGGTAGCCCAAATCCCAGCCCACCTAGCAGCACGGCCAAGCCGCCCCACTGCAGCAAGCCCCGCCGGGAGACCTCCTGGGAAGACGAAAACAGCTCACTGCGGGCAGCGTGGCGCGGCAGCGCGGCCAACCGGCCATCAATCGCCTGCAACTGCTGCCAGGCGCGTTCATGTTCCGGCGATGCTTGTCGCCAGGCCAGGCAAGCGTCGCGCTGAGCCTCGCTGATGTCGTCGCTCCATAAGCGCGCCATCCACAGGCTGGCCTGCTCAAGCACGGCAGGATCGATGGTCTCATGGGAAGCGTCGGCGGACATGCGGTTCATGGCATTCACTTAAGGTTGAGATTCACTTATCGCGCGGTGGCAGGCCAGCAACGCCCGGGCGATATATTTCTCTACCGAAGAGATCGAGACACTCAGCACCTCGGCGATCTCGTGATAACTCCGGCCGTCCAGGCGACACATAAGAAAGGCCCGGCGAGGCTTGTCGGGAAGCTCATGGAGCAGCGTATCGATCTCTACCAGCACTTCGATAGTGAGTGCTTGCTCCTCGGGAGAAGGCGCGAATGTTTCTGGAAGCAGGCTGAGAGTTTCCAAGTAGGCGGTTTCGATTCGCCGACGGCGGTAATGGTCGACGACCAGCCCTTTAGCGATCTGGGTCAGAAAACGGCGTGACTGTTCGGGCGCTGGCGTAGTGCCCCGCGCCAGTATGCGTAGGTAGGTATCGTGCGCGAGATCGGCAGCGGTGTGGGAACAGCCCAGCTTGGCACTCAACCAGCGCCGCAGCCAGCTATGATGATTGTGATAGAGGGCGTCGAAAGGAACATCGCTTCTGCCCTGTTGCTTTATCGATACCATCGCCCGTTGCCATTGATTGCCTGTGCCAACTGCCCCAAAAAAGGGGCAAAACCAGACGCAAACAATAAGTGATAATACTTATCATTACAAATCATATGGCGGTGATCAGATCCGTGTTAGAGCGTGGTTGGCCCCTCTAATGCCTCAACGAGGGATTCGGCGAAGCGGAGGGCTGAGGGAAGAGCACCGAATACCCAGAACGGAGGAACTGTTATTAAATTTTTTTCTCGAATGCTAGGCACATACTGCCATAGGCCACGGCCGTAAAGTTGGCTTGCTATATTCCCAGAAAGTTGTGGGCCCTCCACGATTACTAGTCGCGCATCAATGCCGATTAGCTCCTCTACACCGACAATTGAAAACCCCTTCTGGTTTGTTGGTTCTTGCCAGGCGTTGGCTAAGCCCAGGCGATCAAGCACGGCTTGAACCAAGCTATTTTTTCCGTAAACCCTCACATGATGGGAATCTAGAGCGCGAATAATCAGTAGTGGTTCGTTCCACTCCTTGATTCTATTTTTTAAATGTTCAATTTTATTTTCAACGTCGGCTATATACATCTCTCCAGCATCTGACAGTGTAATAGCCGAAGACACTTCTCTTGTGAAATCTGTAAGTTCATTCCATCTATTTACATCTTCGTGATAGAGAGTGAAGCGATATGTCTTGTATTTGTCTGATAGCTTCTCATCGGATACGGCGAAAACACTGTCTGATATTATTATATCAGGGTGCATCGATGTAATGAGTTCAAGATTTGGTTGAAAAGAAAGGCCAACTTCAACTGTGTCTTCGGGTATGGATCTGATGCTTCCCCATTTCTGATAATTATTTCTCATTGACATCCCTTCAGGTGGGGCGCCAATGGCGACCAGTGTTTCGGCAGTAGTCCAACTAAGTGCTATCGTAGAAGGTAGGGGCGAAGCTAGACAGGTGACGGGAATAAAAAATGAGAGGCATACAAAAAAGGCACGCAGAGAAAATTCGTTGTTTATCTTTGGTTGAGAGAGAGGAGTACTCATGTTTTTCTCAATATATGGTAATACTTATAAAAATATATGCGCTGTTAACTTGGCGGCAACTTCAATCACTCATCATTTCAGTAGCCGTTAAGTTTCCGCCAAGTTAATAAGTCCTAGAACGGCAGGTATATTACTCTGCCCATGGGTTATTAGAAATTGTAATCCATGGTAAGCATGAAGTTTCGTGGTGCACCGTAATAATTATGCCTACTTCCTCCTCTAATTGTAGAGTAGTACTCCTTGTCGGTTAGGTTATTACCATTCAATGAGATGTCCAAGTTCTCATTGACCTGATAGCCGAGCAGTGCTGAAACAGTGGTATAACCTCCTTGTTCAGTTTTAACATCCCCACTTTCGGCATAAACTCCACTAGCGGTATTCACGCCTGCACCAACCCGCCACCCCTGACTTGGGTTGTCGCTAAAGCGATAGCGTGACCATAGGTTGAAGTTATGCTCAGGTGTGTCCGGTGAGAGTGTGAGGTCTTCTGAGCTAGAGTCCCTTACAAACTCTGTCTGCGTATAAGCATAACCAACGCTGAGATCCCAGCGAGGCAACAACTGACCGCTGATTTCAGCTTCTAAGCCTTCACTCTCGGCTTTTCCAATAGGGATCGCGAAACCTGGATTATCAGGATCGGCAAAGGCACGGTTGGTGTCTTCAATACGGAAAGCTGCGACATGCCAGTTTAAACCGCCCTCAAGGTTAGATCCTTTGATCCCGATCTCTATTTGGTCGCCTTCACGTGGATCGATAATATTGTCATTGCGGTCTGTTGCCGTCTGCGGTTCGAAGAAGCCGGTGTAGCTAGCGTAGAGATTGATCTCGGGGTTGAGTTGGTAGATCAAGCCCGCATAGGGAATGAATTCTGTTCCACTGCTAGCATTCTCGCTCACTGATCCTCCAGAACTGAGGGAACTCTCAGTTTCCCACCAATTGATGCGTCCCCCCAAGGCAAGGGTGAGAGGATCAAATAGGTTGAACTGAGCTTTACTATAAGCCGCATATTGCTTGCTACCTACGTCAAAATCGACAGGGTTTTGATCGAAGGTAGGAGGCTCTGAAGTTCTATGGCCGGAAGAGAAAATGCTTGCCGGAACAGTGATCGGATTACCAGATGCAAATATACGGATAACTTCCCTATCTAAATAGCTGGCGCCGAATACGGCTTCGTGAGAGTTTCCAGCCAGTTCAAAGGGAGTACGTGCCTGAAGCTCGAGGTAATCATCTTGGCGTTCTTGATCCCACTGGATTCGGCGCATCAAGAATTCACCGGTATCGGGTGAAACGGACGAATGGCTTTCACTCTTTTGGAGGTTAGAATCTCGATTCTGGTGATTGGCTTTAAAAGTGATTTCAGCACCATTATTCAACTGATGCTCCAATTCTAGAAAATAGCGCTGGGCATCACCAGCTTGTTTTTCCCAGTCCGAACCTAGATACGTAGAGCGACTAATATTGAGTAGGGAGCCGTTGCTGTAGGTCGGTAATCCAGAGTTAGGACGGAACTCCTCCTCTTGTATGGTTGCCCCCAAGGACAATGTGGTATTCGGGGTCAGGTCGAACTCCAAGGTTCCATAACCGACTTGGTTCTCCGAATATACATTATCAATGAAAGAGCCGCGATCATCATAGACACCGACGAAGCGGCCCCGGACTCGCCCATCACTATCCAGTGCACCAGTTACGTCGACTACCCCTCGGTAAGCATCATCTGTACCGGCAGAAAGGGTAACCGAAGCTTGGCTTTCAGCTAAAGCACGTTTGCGCACCAGGTTGATGGTACCGCTGGGCTCACCAGTCCCTTGGAGAATACCTGCAGGCCCACGAAGCACCTCAATACGATCGAGTAGGGCTGTGTCAAATACTCCAGCGCTTTCCCAGGCACTTTCTGGACTCTGAGCAGGACTACCATCAATGAGGAAGGAGTTAATATTATAACCTCGAGACTTGAGCTCGTACTGATTGGGCCCGTACTCACGCACGGTCATACCAGTGACATTGCGCATAGCCTCAGCTAATGAGGCCGTACCTTGGTCATCCATACGTTCCCGAGTTACGACGCTCACGGACTGAGGTATTTCTTTCACTGACTGGGAAGCTAAGCCAATGCTAGCGCTTTCGCTTGTGTAAGAGTCGCTATTCTCGGTCATGCCGTAGGGCAGGCGCGCTCCGGTTACTTCTACTGTCGTCAATGCCACATCCGCAGCCCGCTCTTCCAACCGATAACTACCATCACCCTGGCGAGCTGCCGTTAATCCCGTTCCATTCAACAGCCGCTCCAGCCCTTCATCGACTCGATACTGGCCTTGCAGGCCAGGGCTTTGGCGCCCTTCCCCCAGCTCACCGGCGCCGCTGATAAAAACACCCGACTCGGCGGCGAAGCGGTTGATGACGCTGCTTACCGGGCCACTGGCAATATCATAGTGGCGTGCTTGCTGTTGAGTGGCTTGTGCCATGGCGGGCTGCGATAGCTGCGGCACGGCCAATAGTCCGGCGGCGGCAAAATGAACCGCCAGCGCCAAGGCGCGGCGGTTGAGCGTCGGTTGGTGCTTGGCAGTAAGCGGTTGAAGTGCAGTGCGCTGTTGGAGCATCTCGATTCCCCTTGCAGATACGTTTTAAGTGCTTATAAAGGGGAATCGAACCAGCGAGAAAAAGGGGAACCAGAAAAACCAATTTTTTCTCTTTTTATTCCTCGCTGGAGCTTGCTTCGCCTGCCTCGATCTTGATCCACCAGGGCATTATCCGGCGCACTTTCACCGGCAGCGTGGTCTCGACCATGTTCAGGGTGCGTTCCAGATCATCGAGTGGGAAAGCGCCGAGCAGCGTTAGGTTCGCCACCGCCGGGTCGACTTCAAGGCGGCCACGATGGTGGCGGCTAAGCGCCGCGGCGAAGTTCTTGAGCGACATGCTCTCGGCCAGCAGAATGCCGTTGGCCCAGGCTTCCCGGCGGCCTTCGGCGGGCGTGAGTTCCCCGATGCGGTCAGCGGCGTAGCGGGCCTGTTGGCCTGCATTGACCACCTGCCGCTGGCTCGCATGCTGAGCATCGCCCTGGGTCTGGATCGCCACGGCGCCGTCAAACACCGCCAGCAGTTCGCCCGATGGCTGCTCACCCACGCTAAAACGCGTACCCAAAGGCGTCAGTCGCGCACTGCGGGTATCCAGGTAAAACGGCCGCTCGGCGTCTTTGCCGGTCTCTATCAGCACTTCACCGGTCACCAACGCCAAGCGGCGCTGGTCTTGATCGTAATCGACATTCAGCGCCGAAGCGCTGCTCAGCCAGACCTGGGTGCCATCTTCCAGTAGGATGCGAGTGATTTCGCCGGTGGCGGTGTGATAATCAGCGCCCCACTGCTGTACCAACCTTGGCAGCGGTGTGCTTTGCCAAAGCGCCGCGGTGAGTACAGAGACCAGCGCGAGGCTGGCCAGCCCACCCAACAGGTGGCGCCGCCCCCGCCGCCGCTGGCGCGCCAGGCTAATCACGCTGTCAGCGGTTTGCCGCTCATCCTTGCCTAGATTGTCAGTGAAGCGGCGGCTGACGCCTTCCACTTGATGCCAAGCCCAGCGATGGGTGTCGTTGGCATCCCGCCATGCCTGCCAGCGTTGACGCTCTGTTGCCGACAACTCCCCCGCTTGCCACTCGGCAAACCATTCGGCGGCCTCCGCCAACGCACGACGCCTGGCGGCTTCATCGGAGCTGGCGGCAGAGGCCATTTAGAGGCTCGCCTCGAAGCCTGCTTCGATCAACGCGCACTGCAGCATGGCCTGGGCCATATATTTTTTGACCATGCGTTCGGAAACTCCCAGTTCCTCAGCAATCTGCCGATAGGGTTTGCCATGCAGTTGGGAGGCCAGAAAGGCGCTAGCGACTTTCTCGGGCAACCGCGCCAGCATGTGGTCGATTTCGCACAGCGTTTCGATGACAATTTGCTGGTGTTCAGCAGAGGGCAAATGCGCCTCGGCGCTGGCCGCCAGGGCTTGCTGCCAGGCGCGCTCGATATCCTGGCGGCGCCAATGATCCACGCACAACCCTTTAGCCATACGGCTGAGATAGGCTCTGGCGCCTTCGAAACTATCCAAATGGCGAGGCGTTTTCAGCAGCCGCACAAACGCATCCTGCGCCAGATCCGCCGCCGACTCACTACATCCCAACCGCTGGCTGAGCAACTGCTGCAACCAAGGCTGATGGTGGTGATATAACTGACCGAGGGAGTTTCGACAGCCGGTATGGTAAGCCACAGGCTCGGCTGATCGGGGTGCCGCCGCCATATAAAAAGTGCCTCACTGATTCGAAAATGATTCTTATTCTTTTTCAATTCACAAGCAGTGTCAATGCACAACCGTGAGCATCGCAGTCAGCGCTGGCGTTTGACCTCTGAAGGGTTGATGCCAAACTGTTTCTTGAACGCGACGGCAAAATGGCTTGCATTGGTGTAACCCAGCTCAGCGGCGACTGCCAATACCGGCAAGCCCAGGTTCAGTTGCCGTCGCGCTTCCTGCATGCGCTCTTGCTGAAAAAGCCCGTAGACGGTGTTACCGAAGAGTTGCCGGAACCCGCGTTTGAGTTTCAGCAGGCTTAGGCCTGCCTCTTGTGCAAGCTCAGGCAGTGTCGGCGCGGCGCTAAGGTCATGTAACAAAAAATCCCTCGCACGTAGTAAACGCTGCTGATCTTGCCAAAGTATCCGGTCTGTGTGAGATGTTGAATGACCGTTCCCTTCTTGTATCAGGCTCACCATGACCAGGCATTGGCCGAGTAACCATAGCGGTGGGCGATTACTGCTACTACCAGCAACAGCCTGCGTCGCACACAGCCCTTGGCTCAACACTTGCGCAGTCGCGCGAAGTTCGGCATTGCAAGCGCAACGTGTCAGAAAGCAGTCCTCGCCAGCCGTATTTTGCGAAATCCCATGCGCACCGCTGGGCCACGCCTCCAAGATATCAGGCCGCACCATAACCGTGATGCTTTCGAATTTTCCTGCCTGGATGAAGGTGCCATGTCGCCCAGGATGGAAGCTAATGCTAGCTTCTTTTTCCTGCAAAGTGTGGGTACACGGCAAGGCGCCATCATCTAACCGGCTTTGCGAACTACCGGCAAGTGAACAGGCAAAACTGATCCTGTGATCGTCATCATAAATATCGAATGCTAGCGGCCGGGCAAAGTGCCCCTTCCACACAACGATATCCACACCATCCTGAAGAGTGTGCCTTAACAGTGTGCACTTATCCTCTCGAGACACTGGTAGCGATGCGCCCTGCCCTGGTGCCAACAGCGTCGATACGGCGACATCAGCTTTGGCACCAAATGAAGAATAAACCGACATAGGCATCACTTTTCCCCGCTCTAATCACTCGGCTAACTGCCCGTCAACCGAAACGGGCAGAGATTGGCCCGATTCGAGTAGATATAGAAATGATTCTCAATCATAAATAGTGCAGTTTCTCAGACAAAATGTCGAGGGCCACAAGAGACCAACGCTGCCTATATCTTATGCCCGATCAGGATATGTCCGGGAAGGAGAAGGCAGCCAGTTGGCGTCTATCCATCGCAATAAGGCGGGGAGGTAACCATGGGAAGAAAGGGATCAACTAACAAGCAGGTTCACCAGTACTTGGTAGGGGCACGTGACTCAGGATTCCTGAAACTGCTCGCCTGTACGTCTCTGCTGTTGATCAATGCCGCTTATGCGCAGCAGAGCGAGGGAGAACCAAGCGCAGCAGACGCCGTGACGGCTTCACCACTACCGACCATTACGGTCTCCGCACGGGGCGGCAAGACCCAGGAAGACCCCAAGGATCTTCCTTTCGGCATTACCTTAGTATCGGGTGAGGAGATTGAGGAGCGCGGCTTAACATCAATCGAAGACGTATTGCGCGCCACGCCCGGCGTCAACGTCAATTCGTCTGGCGGTGCCAACGTCTCTTCCCTCTATATCCGCGGCATCGGCGCTCTCTACCCGATGAGCATGGATGACACCTCCGTTGCCGTGAATCTCGATGGCAGCCCGCTCTCTTCCCGGCACATTTCCCTGGGCAATCTGGATGTTGAACACATCGAAGTGCTTAAAGGATCGCAAGGCACCCTATTCGGCGGCCTGGCCGAAGCAGGCGCCATCAACATCACTACCCGTAAGCCTACGCGCCATGTCGAAGGCTACGCCCGGGGTGAGTATGGCCAGGAGGGGCAACATTTGGTGGCAGGCGCCATTGGCGGGCCGCTCACCGACCAATTGAGCGGCCGCATCGCTATTCAACAATCGGCCTTTGACTACCCCATCACCAACCTGCAAACAGGCGAGCCAGTTGCCGAACCGGATCTGCTGGCACTCCGGGGCAGCCTGATGTGGGACGCCACGCCTGACACCTCCGTTCTCGTTAGCACTGAACGACAAAAGGCTAGGCACATGGGGGAAAACATCGTCCTTCGCCCCTACGGAGACAATCCGGTGATGGATGTAAGCCCAGGCATCTACGCTAACAGTCACAAGACAGTAGAGCGCTCTTCCCTGCAAGTTGATCACGAACTCGACAATAGCCAATTCACCGCTGTGACGTCCTACACCGACGGCTTTAACACTTCGCCTGTCGTCTACGACCGGTTGATCCAGGCGTCCAGAACCGGCAACCCGAATGCCACCGAATACTGGCAACTGCAGGAGTCTCGCGAACAAGTACTAACCCAGGATCTTCGCCTGTCGTCGCTACCCGGTGCTCACACCTTCTGGATTGGTGGGTTAAGCCTTTTGCACTCGGATCGCTCCTATGACAACCCGCGCAACACCTATGGTACCTCCAACGCCCAGTTCCGGGATTTCACCACGAACCGCTACGGTCTCTATGGAGAGACGACCCTGCCTCTCTCCAGTGATTGGAAACTGACCGCGGGGCTGCGCCACACCTGGGACAGCAAGACCTTTGATGCCACCTACCTTTCCGGCGGGGCGGCGACAGGCGAATCAGAGACGTTGAGCGACGACTTCACCACCGGCCGTATCGGGCTGACCCATGCGCTAACACCGGAGATCAACGTCTACAGCATGCTCTCGCGCGGCTACAACCCCGGCGGATTCCAGGATTACGGCAACGCCCCAGGCACAGCCAGCTACCGTGCGGCAACTTCCAAATCAGCAGAGCTAGGATTTAAGTCGGCAATGGCAGAGCAACGCCTGACCCTGAATGGCGCCCTTTTCTACACGGATGTCGAGGATAACCACTTACTTTCCTACGACTCTGCCACCTACGCCGTCAGTGCAGTTAATGCCGACACCCGCAGCATGGGTGCTGAATTACAAGCAAGCTGGCAATTCGACAATGGCCTCACTCTGTCAGGTGATGTGAGCTATATCGATGCAGAAATTACCACGGATGCCTTCGGGATAGGGGATGGCGACGTACATGCCGGTAACCATATGCCCGATATTCCCAGATGGTCTAGCCACTTGGCGCTCGTCTATCAAAAGCAGATTTCGCCCTTCTTCGGCATCTCCTCTCCATTACTAAACGCTCGCTTGGATTACAACTATCAAGGCGCGCGTCCTGCTGATCCTCAGAACTCATTCGACCTCGATGCCTATCACAAGATCGATATGCGTCTTGGCGTCGGCAGCGGCGACACTGAATGGTATGTATGGGGACGCAACCTGATGGATGAGCACTACGACCTGTATGGCTATTTTGCACCACCGTCTACCTACTATGGTGCGCCAGCCCAGGGCCGTGCCTTCGGACTCGGTGTTAACCACACCTTCTGATTTCCATGAGGCCGCACATGAGCTCGAAAACACCCAAATTTACCTGGTGTCTATTGGCCAGCCTATACACGACTCAGTATCTCGGTCTGGGATTCCTGGTGGTGGCGCTGGTGGTCATCTTGCGAGAACAGGGAGCCACGTTGGGGCAGGTGAGCCTTATCTATCTAATGGGGATGGTCTGGCCTTTCAAATTCCTTTGGGCGCCCCTTGTGGACAAATATAGCATTGCCCGTATCGGTCACTACCGAACCTGGCTAATCGTCATGCAGAGTGGGCTGGCGCTGACCTTCCTGGGTTTCGGTCAATTCGAGCCACTCAATGACTTTACAGTGATTTATGCCCTGTGCTTGCTCGTGGCGGTGTTCTCGGCAACCCAGGACATTGCCATCGATGGGCTGGCGTGCCGTCTGCTCTCCCCCGATGAACGAGGCGTGGGTAACGGTATCCAGATTGCTGGTGGCTTGCTGGGGAACATGCTGGGCGGGGGCGCGGTGCTACTGGCCTATCCTCATTTAGGGTGGCATGGCAGTGTGATGATCCTTGCCGTGGGCACCTGCTTACCCCTGGCACTACTGGTATGGTTTCGTGAACCACGCTGGAATACGCCACGGGCATCTGGCAATACCTTGATGCGGTGTATCAAGGCATTCTGGCGGCAACCCAATGGCCGCCACTGGCTCGTGTTGTTGCTGTTGTATCCAATGTCGAGCAGCCTTGCCTACGCCCTCATTACGCCCATACTGGTCGATGCGGGGTGGCGAATGGAGCGCATCGGCTTTTCTGTCAATGTCGTCGGCTCCTCGTTGGGTGTCTTAGCAGCACTATCGACTGGCTGGCTACTCACCAAACTAGGGCGACGTAAGGCCCTGATCGGTGCCGCCCTGGTTCAGATACCGGGGATCGCGGTCATTGCCCTACCTGTGTTTGGCTATACCAGCGACATGGTCGCCACCCTCTCCATTGGCCTCTTCTTTCTTCTTTACAATCCTGCGGCGACCGTTCTTGCCACGGTCATGATGGATCATGCGTCCTTCGAAAGCCCGGCGACCGACTACACGTTTCAGTACAGTCTCAATATGTTCGTCGCCATGGGCATGATGTCGGCGGGTGCGGCGCTAGCGGATACATTCGGCTACGCAGGCGTATTAGCACTGGCAGTATTGACGGCGGTCATCGCTGCGCTGCTCTCATTACGCTACCAGCCAACCGGAAGAGCAGCACATCGCAGGTATGAACGTTCGCCTCTTCAACCCGCCGCATTGGCGATTAGCGAGGAGGCGAGATGAATAAGCCGTGGGATATCATGCGACCCGTGCAGGGAGAGATCCGTTTTGCCATGTTGCTTGCGGGCACGAGTGCCATGTTCGGGCTCGCGTCGATTGCCCTGCTGGCGCTTGTACTGGGGCAGTTAATCCAACACCCCCATGTCTGGCCCTGGCAACCAATGACCACGGCCGTTGCCTGCCTGGCCGCCAGCCTGCTGCTACGACTGAGTGCGTTCAACCAGTCTCACTATGCTGCTTTCCGCTTGGAGACGATTCTGCGTACTGACATGGCGCAACATTTAGCGCAGGTGTCGCTAGGGGATATACAGCAGTATGGGGCGGGCGCACTGGCCAAGGTGATGCAGGACGATATCAAAGCGCTGCACCTTTTCGTGGCCGACAGTACGCCACTGTATGCCCGCGCCATTGTAGCGCCATTATGCACCTTGCTGATCCTTGTCTGGCTAGACTGGCGGCTGGCATCAGGCGCAGTGGCCGTGCTGCTGTTGGGATTGGGGGTACTTGGCCTGGCCATGCGTGATGCCAACTCAATGCAGCGTCGCTACAACACAGCACGCGAGTGCGTCAGCGCGGCAATCGTCGAGTACGTTCAGGCGATGCCGGTGGTGCGTACCTTCGATACCGGCCATGTGACTTTCAGCCGCTATCAGCAGGCACTGGAGAGCTATCGAAACGTGCTCACCGACTGGTACCAGCAGGCAGGTTTCGCCGCCCGCTACTCCTTCGCAGTGCTAAACCCGCTGCCAACCCTGATCGTATTGCTGGGCCTAGGGAGCTGGTTAACAACGCAAGGTACGCTGAATTTCGCTACCTGGACTGCTGTGTTGTTGCTAGGCGTCGGTATGGCCGAGTCCGTGATGCCATTGATGGCACTCCATCATCTGGTCGCCAGGGCGAAACTTAGCATTGGGCGCATTCAGCAGGTCATGGCGCTGCCCGTATTGCCAACGCCCGTACAGACCTGCCTACCAACAAGTACCACCGTCGATTTCGAGGATGTCAGCTTTGGATACGGCACTGACGCGCTATGCGACGGCGAGCTCGCCCTGCGCGATGTTACCTTCCATGCAGCCCCCGCCAGCGTCACTGCCCTGGTCGGTTCCTCGGGGGCTGGCAAAACCACCATCGCTCGACTGATTCCACGTTTTTGGGATGTCGACGCCGGATGCGTCCGGGTCGGCGGCGTTAATGTTCGGGATATGACTACCGAAACTCTCATGGCCCAGGTCGCCTTTGTGTTTCAGGAGACCTTTCTGCTCGCCGACAGCATTGCCAATAACATCCGCCTGGGGATGCCGGAGGCAACAATGGATGAGGTGGTGGCAGCGGCACGCGCAGCCCAGGCGCACAGCTTCATCCAAAATCTACCCGAGGGCTACGCCACACCTGTGGGGGAGCGTGGCGGCCTGCTCTCCGGTGGCCAGCGCCAGCGCATTACGATTGCCCGCGCTATTCTGCAAAACCGCCCCATTCTAGTGCTCGACGAACCCACCGCCTTCGCCGACCCAGAGAACGAGGCAGCACTAATGAAGGCGCTCTCTGCGCTAATGCGTAGCAAGACCGTGATAATGGTGACCCACCGGCTTGCCAGCATCCGTACTGCCGATCAGATACTGGTCTTCGAGCGAGGCCAACTAGTTGAGAGCGGTCAACACGATCAGTTGGTGACGCAGGACGGTGTCTATGCCCGGCTCTGGAACCGCCACGAGCAAGCCCAACACTGGGCGCTGAAGCGCGAGAATAACCGATGATAACCTCCGGCCCAGACCGCCGTTCCACCACCTCTTGGTACACAACCTGGCGCTGCCTGCTGAAAACGGCTGGCGGGCATGCCGCGGCACTGCGCAACAGCCTGATCGGTTTGTTGGTGGCCGCCATCGCCCAGGGGCTGGCACTGGCCTGCCTGTTTCCGATATTCAGGGCAATGCTGTCGACCGGTGATACGGAGGCTGCACTGCATTGGCTGGCAACCATGACGCTCTTGGCCATCTCCACCACTGTTCTGCGCTGGTGGGCACAGGGTTTTGAGTACAACGGCCAGTTGGCAGCAATGACCCACGCGCTGCGCACCCGCCTTGGCGAACAGCTGCGCCGCATGCCACTGGAACGTTTGCAGGACAGTCGCACGGGGGAGATGACGTCGATGCTGCTCGGCAACGTGGATGAAAACCTCAATTACACCCTGGCCATCGCCAACCTCATCATGCTAGCAGTGGTCACCCCGCTAACCGTCGCATTGGCCGCACTGCTGGTGGACTGGCGACTGGGTGTGGTGTTGTTATTGGTCTTCCCCGCCATCGTGCCCCTCTACGGCTGGCGCCGCCCGGCCATGCGGCGCGGCATGCGCCAGCTTAACCAAGCGCATCGGCGCACCAGTGCCGACATCGTCGAGTATCTCCAGGGCTTGTCGGCTCTACGCGCGGCATGTAGCGAAGGGACAAAAGCGGCGGCACTGCATGCCAGCTTTCAGCATCTTGAAACCGTGCAGGTTAAAACCCGTCAACACGCGGCTAAACCCGACGTTATCGTCGCCAGCGTAGTAGAACTTGGCTTGTTAGGAGTGGCGACCTGCGCCATCACCTGGGTGGTGATGGGAACCCTGGATATTGCGTCGCTGGCAGCCGCCTTGGTCATCATCGTGCGCTTTTCCGAACCGCTGGCAACCTTTGTCAGCTATACCATGATGCTGGAAATGATCGAGGCAGCACTGGAACGCATCGAGGCGTTGCTGGCGGTCCCCCCTCTGCCACAGCAGACTCCCGCTGTCGTACCCGACACCTTCGACATTCGCTTTGAAGACGTCTCCTTTCGCTATACGCAAGCCGATAACCCTGCGCTCGTGGGCTTTAGCGCCATGTTTCCGGCGTGTAGCATGACGGCGCTGGTGGGCTCTTCGGGCGCAGGTAAGACCACGGTGACTCGATTACTAATGCGCTATGCCGACCCCCAGCAAGGACGCATTACGATTGGCGATACTGACCTGCGCCAGATACCCAGTGAAGCACTGAGTGACTTAATTTCAGTGGTATTCCAGGATGTATACCTATTCGACGGCAGTGTCCTCGCTAACATCCGTAGGGCGCGGCCCGAAGCAAGCGAAGACGAGGTTCGAGCCGCTGCTAAGGCGGCGCAGTGCCTGACATTTATCGAGCGCCTCCCCCAAGGCTGGCACACACGGCTGGGAGAGATCGGCGACCGACTTTCCGGGGGCGAGCGCCAGCGTATCTCGATTGCCCGAGCGCTACTCAAGAACGCCCCAATCGTCATCCTCGATGAGCCCACCGCGGCACTGGATGCGGAGAACGAACTGGCCGTACACCACGCCATCGATGCACTTGTACGCAATAGGACAGTGATCGTTATCGCCCACCGTCTGTCGACTATCGTCGGCGCCGACCGAATTCTGGTCGTTGAAGACGGCCAGCTTATCGAGCAGGGAACACATGACGAATTGCTGGTAAAGGCAGGCCGCTACCGGACACTATGGGATACACAACACCAGGGCATCCAAGTCCACTCAAGAATTCAGGAAAACAGCCATTCACCCTCAGAGGAGTGATCGTTGAATTGCAAGACAAACTCCACCCAGAGTCGGCGCCGGGCTATTCGGAGAGGGCATTAGAAGAGGACATAGTGACTCATCGCTCTCTACTGAGCAGCGCCAGCGAACTGTCTAACTCTACTCGGCAGGCACCCGAACTGCTTCAGAAAAGCGGTGCTGAAATGGCTGACATTAGAGTAGCCAAGTACCATAGCGGTCTCGGTGACATTGTAATCTTGTAGCAAGCGCTTTGCTTTCTTCATGCGCTCTTCTTGGAAGAGTGCATAAATAGTCGTTCCAAATCGCTTTTTAAAGCATATCTTCAGTTTGCATTCGTTCATACCGACAGCACGTGCGAGCTTTGCAATGGTCGGTGGATCACTGAGATCTTGTAGCAGAAGTTCTTTGGCCCCATCCAGTTGGCGACATACACGAGGGGAGAGTGCATCGCACCCACGGCAGGTCTGGAACGCTGACAAGTGCCAGTGAAGAAAGTCTAACGTTGCCGCATGCAGCAATAATCGGTGCTGTGGTATATCTTTCATCAGATTGGCAATGCTCATCGCTGAGCGCATCGTTTTGCGGCATTGGCCAGCATGGCGGACGAAGAAATCAGCCTCTTCTCCCCTCTCCCGGCCAATCAGATCCTCTACCTCTTCTCCAGCCAAACCATAAAGAGCCTCAGGGGAGACCATCACCGTTAAATTCTGAAAATCATGGCTATGGCGAATGAAAAAGGACTCTCCGGCGGAATAGCCTAGGCTCACATCGCCTTGGGAGTAGTCCAGCGTACGGTTACCCACTTGGCCGTCGAACCTGCCAGCCAGTTGGCAATTCAGATGCAGAAACTGGTGATCTCCCGAAAATGACTTCGGCGTATCAATTGCCCCTAGGCACTCAGCCGTGGTGTGGCAAACAATGAGCCCAGGCTGCAACATGACCCCTATATGGTCTGTGCTCTGGAGTGTAGAACTCTCCAATCTGCCCCGAGTGCTTACCAAGTCTGACTGATTCATACCTCCCTTCATACCCGCCCCGCAACAATAATGATAATCAATATCAAAAGATATTTTTATCAGACTCTTTATTAATGCACAAGCTAAATGCATAAAGCCTTCATCCCTGAGGCTAAAGCCTTCCATAGCACTGTGGGGGCGCGGAAACGGGCGTCAGAAGTGGAGGGCAGCACCTAGTCCTACTGTGGCACCGCGAGCATAGGACACACCAAACACCGGATTGCCATCTGCATCCGTGCCAAAGCGATCTTTAATACTCATGTACTCTTCATCCAGCAGATTGTCTCCAAAGAAGTACACCTCGCTATTACCGAAATCCATCCCCAGGCGGGCGGATACCAAATGTACTGGTGGCAACTTGCCGAAGTTAGACGCATCCGTGTAGCGGCTCCCCATGTAGTTATAAGCAAGCCGCGCGTTGACGGTCCCATCTGCCAATACTCCACCAAGGCCGAGGTCTTGACCCGCTACTTGATAGCCAATAGCTGCTTTGGCGGACCATTCCGGCACTGTTGGCAAGTGATTGCCACTATTCAAGCCATCTTGTAGAGTCGCCGCCTCCTCAGACACGTTGCGCAGTGCTGTATTGGTATAGGCAACACCACCGCTTAGCCACCAGCGGCCCGAGGGGCGATACTGTGCATCTAGCTCTAAACCTGCTGAACGCGCATCCAGGTTCAGATTCTTACCGGTGAAATCCTCGTAGTCCCAGGTTTGCATTTGCTCCTTACGCATATCATTCAAGAACAATGCCCCACTTATCGCCAGGCGGTCATCAAGCCATGAAGAGCGGGCACCCAGCTCGTAGGTCAATACCGTCGAGGAGTCATAGGGGTCTCGGGGTACACCGCTCCACATAAGCGAATTACCCTGCCCAAAGCCACCGCTCTTGTAGCCTCTGGAAAGACTCGCCCAGGTCATCAGGTCGGGGGACCAATCGTAGGTGAGCGCTGCCCGCCCCGTTACAAAGTCGTAGCTCTTCTCCCCCTCCTCGGCAAAATAGGGCACAGCTCCAGACATGCCGTCACTGGTGAATTCCGAGTGGAATTCCTTGGATTCATGGGTAGCACGCGCGCCCAGCGATAGCTGCAGTTGATCATTCATTGGCAGGTTAACTTCACCAAATACTGCCTGCCCTGTTGTGGTGAGATCGTAGTCGGTGCTGCCCGTGGCGGAAGGACCGAAGTACCACATTTCGCTATTGCGATTTCGTTGCGCTTCATCCCGGTAGAACACCACACCCGCGAGCCAGCCAACCTGTGCATCAGGCAACGCAGCTACCCGGAACTCTTGGGTCAACCGTGAGTCTCGCTTATCCCAATCGATAAAGTTCGTTTCAGGATCCAGGAAGTCAGATGGTGGCAATCCACTAAAGTCACTGGCGATAATGGCATCGGGAAAGTTGTAGCTATTGCGGTTATTCAAGCGTGCATAGCTGGTTTGCGCCGTTGCCGTGAATGTGTCGAAATCATGTTCAAGTCGTGAGTTGATACTGAGCATGCGCAGATCATCCACGGTCTTGTTCTGAGCCGCCTGTTTCGCCTGCCCCGGGCGATCAGCAATGTAGGCCGTAGGTGCGGTGTCAGTGCTTTCTCCCTGAACACTAAGCAACCAGTTTGTTCGCTCGGTGGGGGTGAACAGTAAAGAACCACGTGCTACCCAGCTCTCATCTTTGCCCAGATCCTCACCCGCACTATTGGGAATATAGCCATCAGTTCGGGAGCGGCGAATCGCTAACCTGCCAGCAAGCCGTTCAGGCACGATGGAGCCATTGATAATGCTCTCGGCACGAAAGATACCATCCGTACCGACCTCTGTACGTAACGAACCCTCGAACCTATGATCAGGCTGCACAGGCACCAAGTTGATAGCACCACCGGCCGTATTGCGACCAAACAATGTATTTTGCGGCCCCTTGACGACCTCCATCCTCTCCAAATCCAGATAGGGTGAGAGCGAAGCGCCCATCGGCATGGGCGCACCATCGACGAACGTCAGTACCGAGCTATCATCCGGGCTAAGGGGCGTAAGGATCGGTGCCACACCACGAATGACGGTAAACGCATTGGAGCGATCTCCGAACGTGCCGAGACTGGCACCCGCCACATCACGCAACGCCGCCGCGCCATCGAGCATACGCTTCTGTTCCAGCGATTCACCGCTCTCCACATGAATTGACGCGGGCACATCCCGAAGGCTTTCTTCGCGACGCCGTGCCGTAACGGTGACTGACTCAAGCTTGGTGATCGGGTCGTCCAGGGTAGGGTCAGGGCGTTCATCCTCTGCAGCAGCATAGGGCGTTTTCGGTATAAACAAAAGACCTGCAATCAGCAGGTGGCAGGGTCGAATGCTCCGCATATTCATGGCTGTATCCGTATTGATGAAGTCAATGGAAGTCACCATGCTAGAGAGCCACGCGCTAACGGCACTACTCCAAACGGGACACGAACCCCCGAATGCGATTTATTTCTATTCTTTATCAGAATACTGGAACATCAGGGTGCTGGAATCGGATCGTCGGTTGCCTGGGCTGCCCACATGGCGGCATACAGACCGTCGCAGCGCAGCAACGCATCGTGCTTGCCGGATTCGACGATGCAGCCCCGGTCTAGGACAATGATCTGATCAGCATTGCGCACCGTGCTCAGCCGGTGCGCTACCATGATCAGGGTGCGATCCCTGGCTAAAGTATTAAGGGCGCGATGGATCGCCATCTGCGATTGCGGGTCCACGGCGGCAGTGACCTCATCCAGCAACAGCACTGGTGCATCCTTGAGCAGGGCCCGGGCAACCGAAAGGCGCTGGCGCTCGCCGCCAGAAAGAGCAAAACCTGACTCTCCCACTCGGGTTAGATAGCCCTCCGGCAACCGCTCAATAAAGTCAACACAGTCAGCGGCAACACACGCTTGTCGAACATCTTCATCGCTTGCATCCTCTCGCCCTGCCCTCAGGTTCTCGATGATGGTGCCGTCAAATATCTGGACCTGTTGAAACACCGCACTAACCTTTTTATACAGTTGTTCCGAGCCCATATCACGCAGGTCGACCTCCCCCATACGCACAGCCCCTTGGTCAGGGTCATAAAACCGCCCCAGCAGATGCAACAATGTGCTTTTACCCGCACCAGAGGGGCCGACGATAGCCGTGACACTCCGCTCGGGCACCTCGATGCTGATGTCACGCAATCGGGCCTCCCCACCATGGGAGAACGACACCGCATCGAAACTCACTGCAAAGTGTTCCGGCGTCTTCGCGGCAAGCGGCTCGGCGAGTGGCTCCAGTGCCCACGCCTCCTCTAGCTTGACTTCGCTTTGGCAGGCATGGCGCAACATGACCAGATATTCGGCCGCTTCCAGTAGCGGCCCAAGAAATTTGTAAGCCAGCAGGAAGAAGGCGATCCAGCTCACTGGGGAAATCTCGCCACCAAACACACTCAAGATACCAGCCAGCAGTAGCACAAGCAGACCGCACTCGACGAGGAAGCGAAACAGCATCACTGGGCCACCGCCCCATTTTTCAATGCTCAGGCTCATTCGGCGCAAGTCGGCAAAAGCCGCTGTTAAGCGCTGCGCCCAAACATCAGCTTGATGGAACAGGCGCAGTGTCGTAAGCCCACCGATGAATTCCACCAGCAGACCGGATGTCTGTCGGTAGAGTGCGTGTTTGCGCAGCCCCGCACGCTCGAACAGACGACGGCTGACCACCAGAGCCAGCGCAGCCAGGGGTACCAGAGCAGCTAGAGCGAGCGCTAGGCGCCACTCGATACTAGCCAGAACAAGCAGTGCCACCAGCGATAACCCCAGTGCGGAGACAAAGTCTGCCAAAACATGGGCGAAAATCGATTCCACACGATTGATGTCGTCCGTCAACACATCTGCCAGCTGTCCAACGCGGTGGCTGCGCAGCTCGCCAATGGGGACGTTGCGCATCCGTTCGATTAACCGTTCCCGGTAACTTGCAATGATGCGGTAGCTTTCTAAAAAGCAGCGTTTCTGGCCGCCATAGGCCAACAGCCACTGCAGTACAAAGCTGACGATCAGGGCCAGCGCTAGCCAGCCAGGATCTGCTGCCCAACCAAAGCCGGGGCGTGGAACCTCCAGAATGGTACACAACCACAGGTAACAGAGCAGATAAGGCATCAGTTCGCAGCAGCGTTCAAGCACCCTCAGCAGCAGTCCCAGCACCAATGGCCGCGCAGAAGTGCCGCTACGGGTAAGAATGCGCCGCAAGCTGATCCAGACATTCACGTTTGCCATCGTTTGCTATCCTTGTGACGTTGTCAGATCGCCGCGCTCCGAGGTCAGTGTCCAGTCGGAGCACGATGCTTCACAACGCATCATCGACTGGTAGTAGCCGCTACGCTGCATCAGCTGGTTATGACGGCCGCTAGCGGTCAGTCGCCCCTCCTCGATCACCAGAATCTGGTCGGCGCACTCAATGCCGGCAAGACGATGCGCGACGATGACGAAGGTCTTGCCGGGATACGCCTGTCGCAGATCCCGAAAAAAAGCGCGCTGGGTCAGGCTATCGGCAAACGCTGTCGCTTCGTCGAGCAGCAGGATCGGCGTATCAGCGAGCAGCACCCTTGCCAGCGCAATGCGCTGGCCTTCACCCCCGGAGAGGCGCGTACCGAGTTCTGCGACCTGGGTATCGAGCCCCTCAGGCAATCCGCACACCAGTGCTTCGGCCTGGGCAACCCGCAGCGCCTTATCTAGCTCAGCCTCACTGGCATCCGGCCGAGCCAAGCATAGGTTCTCGCGGATGGTGCCACTGAACAGGAATACCTCCTGTGTGGCCATTCCCACTAGGCGTGCCCGGTCGCTATCCGACAGTTGGCTCATTGGCCTAGCGTTGATGAATACCCCTCCGGCACATGGCATCAGCAGTCCGGCCATGATATGTGCGATAGTCGATTTCCCGGCGCCCGAAGGCCCCACCAGCACATTGAGTGACCTAGGCCGTAGGCAAAGGCTCACACCCGCCAACACTGGGTGGCCACCGTACTGCATATCAACGACCCTCAGCTCGACCAAGGGCGGCTCGCTGAACGTTACTGAGCGGCTCGCCATAGGTGGGGGCACCGGTAACGCCAAGATAGGCGCCATGCGCCGCAGCCCAGCCAGAATCGGCGGAATCTCCATAAAGAAGCGGCTGACCTTGAGTAGCGGTTTGAAAATAGCGGCGCCCAGCATCAGGGCCAGTGCCACATCCGCTGAGCTCACTTCGCCCCTGGCACACAGCCATGCACCCAGCGGCAACACCAGCAACATATGAGCCCCCAGCACGCTGGTAAATAGTGACCAAACAGGCACCGTTCGTCTGGTGATGGCCGTCGTCAGTTGGTAGTACGCCTGCAACCGAGACTGCAACAGTTGGAAATGTGATGCGGATCGGCAAAATACTTTCAGTACCGGCATATTGCGCAGATATTCCACCACCACATTATTGAGGTTGGCGGTGGCTAAGCTGAATTGGTCATGGTCATTGCCAACCCCGCGCATACCCAACATAGCGACGAATAGCGCCACTGGTCCGATGGCCAGCACTGCGAGCGCCAGCCGCCAGTCCAACCAGAACAGCAGTGCGGTAACACAAAGCGGCGCAAGAATCGCGGCGGTGATCTCGATCGTGTGATGGGCGAGAAAACCCTCAAGGCGCTCCACATCCTGAATGACCGACTGCTTCAAAGCACCACTGCCTTGCCCGTGCAACCAGGGTAAAGGTGCTGTCACCAGATTGGCGACCAAGGTATTACGAGCCGTTGCCATGATCGCGTAGGCGACATGATGGCTAATCAAGTAAGCCGAGCCGTAGAACAGGTACTTGAGCAGCAGCGCTGCCGCCAGCCAAGCCGCCAGGAACGGCAATGTCTCCACAAACCGATGTGGCGTTAGCACAAGGGTGCTAATCGCCTGGTAGAGCAACCAGAACGGCAGCAATTCGGCCAGTACCGCCAGGAACGTTATTAGCAGCGCCACTACCATCGCCAGTCGATGGCTAGCTGCGAGTTCGTAAAGCAAGCGCAGTGCACTGGTATTGGTTCTTAAATCTCTCATGGGCAGGCTCATGCTGATCGAAGCGAACTCAGCATAGAGAGGTAGCCGTCGCCAAGACTCCCCGCAGCAGATCCTTTTGTGGGTGACTTCACTCCCGATTCGGGTAGCTGAAGGGTGCCGATTAGCCAACAATTCCCTACTTCGAATGGCCGTCCCGGATTCCAGCTCATGCAACGTCTACGCTCGCTCCTTATCACAATTCCCGTCATGACCGTTCTGAATACAGGGGGCGTTCTCGCCCACGGTTTCCCCCTAACAATCGTCGATGACCGGAATAAAAACGTTGAGATTGCTCAGCTACCGCACACCGTTGCCTCTATTTCCAGTTTCGGTGCGGACGTACTGGTATCGTTAGGCAAGCAAGTCGATGGTCTATCGATACTGGGTGGCCAACAGTCTGACTTTCTTGGCGGCGCAGCAGAGGATGCTGTGAACCTTGGTGAAGTTCACCAAACAAACTTAGAAGTTCTAGCTCAATTATCTCCAGATTTAACTATCGGGCTACGCACCTACACTGAGCCTTTCGAACAGAAAATTGAGGAAGCCGGTGCCTTTCTGGCTTTTGACCTAATCACCCTGGAAGACTCTCTACGTGGTGTCGAACGCGCCACCCTGGCGCTCGGCGCCGAAAGCCAGGGTAGCGAGTTGAACGAGCGCTTCCTGAACGACCTGGAGAACCATGCCGAGCGTGCACCGGGCGACATCAGCGCCGTATTCCTCTGGCACTGGGGTGATGTTCCTTATGCTTTCTACAGTCATCACCTAACCGGACACATCATGACCCAGCTTGGCGCGACCAATATTCAGGGCAATCCACCGCCTGGCATGGCACCAGCGGATTCTTCCGCGATCAGCATGGAAACGCTGCTGCGCCTAAATCCAGATGTGATCCTGTCGTTCAAGGCAGAAGACGGCCCCTTCGTTAGCCACCCCGCTTGGCCCCGTTTGAAGGCCGTACGTAATAACCGAGCCTGGCGAGTAGGTGATCAGTACGTCATGCCCCACGGCCCGCTGGCCAGACAGATGGTACTTGAGGAGATGGCTTACCTGCTCTACCCAGAGCACTTCCCTGCTCCCGAAGATATCCCCGAACCCGCCCAAGCCCGGGCTATGAACTTCGAGCGCTAGTAGAGCATGGATAGTCTCCTACTCCAGAACCGAGTGAGGGCACTGCCGATTCGTGCACTCTGGCTTGCCTCAGCCTGCCTGTTCGTCCTCAGCCTAGCAACGGCAGGAGCACTTGCGCTGGGCGAGTTCGGTATTCCGTTCCACGTCCTGCTCCAAGCGCTGATGCGTGATGATGGGTCCGATGCGGCATTCGTGATTCGTGAACTGCGTATGCCCAGGTTACTGACCGGGATGCTGGCAGGAGGTGCGCTGGGTTTAGCGGGCGCCATCGTGCAATCAGTCACCCGCAACCCGTTGGGTGAACCTGGATTACTAGGGGTCACGTCAGGGGCGGCATTCGCGATGGCGCTGTGCATGACCTACTTCACGCTATCGACCCCGACCATGCTGCTACTGAGCACAGTGGGTGGAATAGTTGCAGCGCTACTGACACTTTCCATCAGTCTGGGGGCACGCCTGAACCCGCTGTACCTGACACTGACCGGAATGAGCGTCAACCTGTTCTTCGCCGCCGCCATCATCGTGCTACTGATCTGCGCCAATGTGGAGGCCAACGGCATCTATTACTGGTTAACGGGCAGCCTAATTAACCGAACCTGGGAGCATGTACACCTGCTGTGGCCTTGGGTGATACCTGCCTTACTATTGGCGATCGTCTTTGCTGGCAAACTGGATCTATTGCGCATGGACGATGAAATTCTCGTCGCTATCGGCATGCGCGTCACGCCTTGGCGGCTGCTGTTCGGTGTCGTTGCCGTACTACTGGCGGCAGCGACAGTGGCGGCAACGGGCCCAATCACCTTCATTGGTTTGGTCTCCCCCCACTTGGTTCGCTTCACCCTGGGCGCCAATGGAGTTCGTCATCGCCACCTACTACCGCTGTCTGCCTTGGTCGGCGCAAGCCTGGTATGTGCGGCTGACCTTATCGCCAAGTGGCATGAGGTTCCCGTCGGGATTCTCTGCGTACTGCTGGGCGGGCCAGTACTGGTTTACCTGATCAGTCGGCAGGAGGGCTAGCTCCATGTTCCAAAAACATACAACAACTCACAGCGGCGTGGGCCAACGCATGCCATTGCGCATCCCCCTCGTACTGCTCGGGGTCGTCTTGGCACTGCTGGTGCTAGCCTCTCTGTTTATTGGGGCTGTATCGGTGTCGCCACGACTGATTCTCGATGGCCTATTCTCAGGCCAAGCGTCGTCACTGGAAGGCACGCTGGTATGGCAACACCGTTTGCCACGCGCACTACTCGCCATCCTAGTCGGCCTGCAGCTCGCCACCGCAGGTCTGATCTTGCAAGCGGTGTTCCGTAATCCATTAGCGGACCCGAGTATCGTTGGCATCTCCAGCGGTGCTGGACTCGCAGTCATCACCGTTCTGCTGCTTGCCGACCTTGCCACGGCGGATGTGCTAAGCGGCGATGCTACTCCCGCAATGATGAGCTGGCTGCCCGCAGCAGCACTGTTCGGTGGGTTGCTGGCAGCCAGTTTGGTACTGGGCCTATCATGGCGGACACAGCTGCGGCCCATCCATTTGGTGCTCAACGGGATTGCTGTGGGCTCTGTACTGAACGCGCTAGTGATGTGGGTCATCATCACCTGGGGCGGTGCACGCACTGAAATCGCCTTGATCTGGCTGGCTGGCAGCCTATACGGACGCGACTTTCAGCATCTGTACATGCTTTGGCCCTGGAGCCTAGCGGGATTACTCGGCACCCTGGCTTTGCTGAAACCACTTGCCCTGCTGCGCTTTGATGACAGCCTGGTGATCAGTCTGGGGCTTCGCCCTATGTTCTGGCGTGCTGCCTCCATTGCTGTTGCGGTTCTGCTCGCCGCCAGTGCGGTGGCGGTTACTGGCCCGGTTGGTTTCGTTGGGCTGGTCACCCCACACCTCGCCCGGCTACTGGTGGGCTCAAAACCGCATCGGTTATGGATTGGCAGCATGTTGCTTGGCAGTATGCTGATGCTGTGCGCTGACCTCATCGGCCGCACCTTGATCAGCCCATTAGAGATTCCCGTGGGTGCGTTAACGGCCTTGCTTGGCATACCCATATTCCTGCTGCTCTTGCACCGACAAGCAAGGGTTAAGTTATGACTGAGTATAGGCCACCAAAGACGGCGGCTATGCAAGATTCAATCGTGGATTGAGCCGAACTCATTCAGCATCTTATCTACTTCACCCATTCAACACAGCCCGCTGCAGCCTCCTACTGACCAGCAGCACCAGCACCACTACCGCCGCCATGCCTAGCGCCAGCGCCGTAAACATAGCTGGGTAGCCCAGCCGGTCGAGCACAATACCGGCTAGCACGGGTACCGCCAGGCGCGACAGGGTGAACAGGCTGGCCTGTAGACCGTAATCCAACGCCTGATACCCTGACCGGGCAAAGTGCATCATCAGGCCGAACATGACGCCCGAAAGCGCGCCCATGGCACAGGCCAACAGTCCTGCGCCCACCAGCCACAGACCATGCCCCGCGGCCATGTAACCCACTCCCCCCAGAGTCGCCAGGGCCAGCGTTGCCAAAGCAGCTAACAGCGGCAAAGCTCGGCTAAGCCCAACACTCCGTGCCAGGCGCTGTCCCGCTAGACTCGCCAGGGCGCCCGCTATACCACCGCCAACCCCCACCCACCAGGCGACTTGCTCCACCGGCATCCCCAGGTCAAGCAATAGCGGTTTTAGATAGATCCAACCGGCGCCAACGAAGGGAAAGAGTAGCATCAGCAGGGCGACCCACAGGCCTGCGGCTGGCTGACGGACAAATCCCATCGCCCCCTTATGGTTCAGAGACTCAACCGTCCCCTCCACTGAGGCATACGGCTGCCTGCCAACCTCTGGCGGTACCGATATCCAGCGTAATAGGAGTCCTCCCACGGCCAATAGCAATGCCATCAGCACGAAGGGCACTGCTCCCCCTGCACGCTCGTGCACGACCAGTAATAGGCCGCCGCCCACCACCGCAGCCAGAAACAGCGCCGCCGAACGAATTCCTCCGGCGCGTAGTCGCTCTTCGGCGGGCAGGCAGCGAATCGCCAGCGCGTTCACGGGCACATCAGCCCAAGTCGCCAACCAACTGATCAGCAGCACCCAGCCATAGAAACGCGGCGGCTGCGCCAGTGGGAAGTCGTACGCTAACCCTAGCAACGCCAAGCCCAACAGCAATCCGAGCAGACCAGCCCAAGCGCGATAGCCTCCGCCACCCAGGCGGCAGCGCTCAACGGGAACCGCCATCACCAGTTTGAGCACCGCTGGCAGGCCCGCCAGTTGCAGTAGGCCAATCTGGGTACCACTCCAGCCCTGCTCGCGCAGCACCAGCGGCATTCCCAACAGCAGATAGATACTGGGCAGCGCCAGGGCGAAGTGGAGCCAGCCGAATGCCAGTTGCCGGGCGGTCAGAGAGCGCATCATTTCGCCCTCCTACGCGCCACCAGAGCCGTGGCAGGCGCCATGGGAAGCGCAATCGGCTGCGCCTCACACACCTCGAAACCCTGCGCCAGCAGTGCCTGACGCAGATCACCGGCCTGAGTCACCCGGCGCCCCTGCCACAGCAGCGGCAGGTAATAGGACAGCATGCGGCGGGCCGCCTCGGGTTCTGCGGGAATTTCAGCGTGCACGCAGATCAACTCACCGCCGGGCTTTAGTGCGGCATGCAATTTGGCTAGGCTGGCCGAAAGCTCGGGCACGAAATGCAGTACCGAAGAGCACCAGATCAGGTCGTACCCGGTGCCGAGGTCATCCCTCGCCAGATCGCCGCCCCGCGTATCAAGACGCGAGGCCAGGCCGGCTTCGGTAATATGTTGCGCCGCCACATCGGCTGCTTCGGGCAGCTCAAAGACCACGCCGTGCATATGTGGAAACGCCTTCGCCAGGGCGACAGCGACCAGCCCTGGGCCACCGCCTAGATCCAGCAGCCGCCAGGCTGATTCAGTCGCCCTCCGTTGTGCCACCAATTCACAGGCGGCAGGCGCCGTTACCGCCGCCTGCTCGCGTGCCAGATGGCCGCGCGCTGCCACGGCCCAGCGCTCACCGTTGGCCAGCGGTGCTGGCCGGTTTTGTCCGCGCAAGCCATTGGCTAGCCCGGCACCGAAATCGCGCAGGGAAGCAAGTCGAAAGCGCCAGGCATCACTACAGTCTAACGCTGAGGAAGACGCCAGATAGCGCCGCGCCACCTCGCTGCTGGTGTAGTGCCACTCACCCGCGGCATCGCGGCTTCGGTCGAGCAGTTGCATGCTCCATAACAGCGTCAGCCAGTGGCGCGTGGCTTCGGGCTGCCATGCATGCATTTGTGCCAGTGCCTCAGGGGTGCAGGGTGACGCTAGCGTCTCAAATAGATCCTCTGCTAAGGCAAGCTGTAGGGCCTCGGCCTGTACAGCGGCCAGCGATAGATCCCAATAGGGCTGCAGCGCATGGGGAAGCGCATCCGCGGGCCGGCTCATAACGATACCCCCACACGCAAGCCAATCTCACGGGGCGGGCTGTACTCCCGTATCGTGCCGTTGAGCAGGCCCACCGCATCGTACTGTCGGTCAGCGGTGTTGTTCACATAGACCCCCAGTTGCCATGGCCCCTGTTGATAGCCGCCAGCCAGATCGAGCAGGGCATGACCAGGACGACTGAAGCGGTTGGCCGCATCCAGGTAGGTCTTACTCATGCCACTCAGGTTGGCCTGGGCATACCAGCCCTGGGGTGAGTCGTAGCGCAGCCCCAACCGACCGCTAATATCGGGCGCAAAGGGGTTGTGGTGGCCGGCGTGGTCACCGCTAAGATCGTTGAACTCGCGAAATCGGGTACGATTGAGCGCCAGGCCCGCCTGGAGCGTCCAATGTCCGCCCAGCAGGTAGTCAATATCCAGCTCTACGCCCTGGGAACGCGCCGCGGCAGCATTGGTGATTTGCACACTACCGGGCTGAATAACTTGCTGGACTTGCATGTCGTCAATGGTCATCCAGTAGCTGGCTAGCCCATAGCGTAACCGTTGCGAAAGCGCTGTTCCCTTGATACCCAGCTCGTAGGAAGCCACTTGCTCAGGTTCGTAGCCGGGATAGTCACTCTGAGCAGAGAAGGCGTTGAAGCCACCGGCGCGAAACCCTTCGGCATAGCGGGCATACAACCAGTCGTCGTCACCCAAGCGGTACTGCAGGGCCAACTGCGAGGTAACATCATCCCAACGCTCGCTGCGCTGCCCGGCTCCCCGGGGCGTCAACGCCACCCGGCTCTGCTCTATGCGCAGGCCTGGTGTTAGGCGCCAACGCTCGCCCAGCGGCAACGTCCACTGCCCGAACAGCGCGAGGTTCTCAGCCTCCAGCGTCGCCTCACTGCGCTGGGTGCCCATCGGGTTGCGTTGCTCGAACTGCAGTTGATGATCATCACGGTCACCGTACAGGCCCAGCACCCAACTGCTCTGCCCCTCATCACCCTGACGCTCCAGACGCAGTTCCTGGGATAAGGTGGTCAAACGCTGGTCGCGCCCGACGGCAAAGCGCTGAGCTGGCGTTAAATCGGTATCCTGGGTGACGCGATCACGGATCTCCCGCCGCGCCGTGATGGATCGCAGGGTCAAATCAGGCGCTAAGGCATGACGCGCATCCAGGGAAATATCCCGCCCGCTTGAGCGGTTACTACCGGGACTGGGGGAGTCAATGCGACGCGTATCGTGACCGTTTGCCCCGACAGGCCCCCAAGGAGCCGCACCGTCGCGGTAGTGTAACTGCCCATAGCGCAGAGTAACGTCCGTATCCGCGGTCGGCGTCCAGAGTAGACGTAGCCGCCCGCTCTTGCGCTGGCGGTCATCTGCCTCACCCGCACGCGCCAGGTTATCCACGAGGCCATCCTGCTGGCGCCACTCCCCGCTGACCCCAAAATAGAGCTGCTCGGGTACGAGTGCCTGAGCGGCATCGAGGCGTAGCGCGTTCAGATCACGGCTGCCCAGCGTAGCCCCCAGTTCGGCATAGGGGCCTGCATCCGGCTGACGGGTATGCAGGCTGACCACGCCTGCCTCGGCGTTGCGGCCATAGAGCGTCGACTGGGGCCCGCGCAGCACCTCAACCCGTTCCACACCCTGCAGGTTGTGATCAAACCCTTGGCCAGCCACGACGGGCACCCCATCCACCAGCATTAGGACTGATGAGGAGAAAGCGGTAGCACCTGAGGTTAGCCCACGCATTACCGGCAGGGCGGTACCCGACTGGCCAAAAGGCTGAAAACTCAACCCAGGCGCATAGCGCGCCAAGTCGCCCATATTGGAAGCACCGGCATCCACCAGCGTCTCGCCGGATATTACCGCTAAGCTCGCCGGTACCTCTTGCTCAGTCTGCGCGACTTTGTTAGCCGTTACCTTCACCACGGGTAGTACTTCCCCTTTAGCGATGCTGCCCACGCTGCATCCCCCCAGCAGAAGCACCACCACTGCATTTCTTTTCAACCCCTTGCTCTGCATCGCCCCCCCCTTAGTGCTGTTTCTGGCTCCCGACTAGCGCGGGAACCTTCAAGGGAGTAGGCTAGCTATAAACGATAGCAATTATCATACTCATTCATATGCAAACCAATTCACTTCTTATGCGTAGCGATGCATCACGCCCCATTGGCGACTCTCTGCAAGGTTCTCAATGCTGCGTGCTGGATGATGGCCTCTCGGTAGTGTTAACCCGCTACCGTACTAAACAAGCGCTCGTCGAAGAGAGCCGCACACCCCATACGGGCGCAGGCGTGATTGTGACCTTTGGTCTACAAGGCCACTCTGATTACCGAGAGCGCTGGGGGCCGCGCATCGATTTCGGTCACGGTCACACCACGGTAACCACCTTTAACCACAGCCAGGGGGAGCGCCATATACCGGAAGGGGAAACAGTGCTTCAGTTACGCCTTGTCGCCAGTACTGGCTGGCTAACGCGCTACCTGGGCGAGCGATATCAAGCAGCACTCCCTGCCTCTGGGGGTATTCGACCGCTGGCTTTTCAGCCTACGTCGCCGGTCAGCCGGGCACATCTGCAGGCGCTCCAGGTATGCCTCCAAACAGGCAGCGCTCGGCTCCAGCAACACATTCACGCCTTGAGCTTATTGGGGGAACAACTTGAGATGCTGCTGCCGGAACCCTGCCCTACACAGACTATCGCCAGCGCAGACGCCGAGCGCATCGTTCAGACCCGTGAGATCCTTCTCAACGAACTGGATCGCCCCTTGCCCCTGGCCTATCTAGGAGCACGAGTGGGGCTAGGAGAGCAGAAGCTTAAGCAGGGATTTCGTCGCATGTTTGGCACGACGCCTCAGCACTTTCTTCATCAACAGCGCATGCGCCACGCCCATACGCTGCTGGAGAGCGGCCAACAGGTCGCTCAGGCTGCCTACGCCACGGGCTATCGACACCCAAGTAACTTCAGCGCTGCCTTCACGCGCTTCTTCGGTTATGCCCCTAAAGCCATCAAACAGCGCAAAAGTTGATAACAAGTATTGCGAGTACTGATGCAGCTGTCCGAGCGAGTCTCGGCATAATTGCACACTGTCGCGCGACACACTACAATAGATAAAAGCCAGTTAGGCATAAGCCGGTACGATGGATGATTAAAAGCATCAAGCATAAGGGACTAAAGCTGTTTTTCGATAAAGGAAGCACCAAGGGCGTCCGTGCCGATCATGTCGACCGTCTCCGTGATCGTCTGACCGTACTGGACGCAGCCACAAGTCTCGACGATATAGCGGCTGGCAACTGGGATCTTCACCCTCTAACTGGAAAACTGGACGGCCAGTATGCCATCAAGGTATCGGGTAACTGGCGACTGTTCTTTGAGTTCCGAGACGATAATGTTTACCTGCTGAACTATGACGATTATCACTGATGGGAGAAGAAACAATGGCCATGTGTAACCCCTCACATCCGGGTCGCATTATCCGGCAACGTCTGATTGAGGACGAAGACGGCCACAAGATTGGCAGCGTGGCATCGGTCGCTGAACAACTCGGCTGCCACCGTAACACCCTGAACCGGGTAATTAACGGCAGCGCCTCCGTCACACCTGAAATGGCATTGGCTCTAGAAAAATTGCATGCCGGAAGCGCCGAATTCTGGCTATCCATGCAAACCAATTATGACCTATTTCAGCTTCGCCATAACCAGGGCGCAGCTTAGCTAAGCGATATCACTCACTATAACTAATTATTCTAAGCGACTCACATCAATGACTACCCACCCGGGCCACCGCATCGCGGCTGGCGGCTTCTCGCTGTTCGCCGGTGAGCTCTACCAACTGCCCCTGGCGCATTTCCAGCAGCCGGTCGGCTTGGTCGAAGTAGTGGTCGTCGTGGCTAATCACCACCAGCGTCTTGCCCAGTGCTCGCAACTGGGGCAACAGCTCACGGTAAAAGACCCGGCGGAACTGGGGGTCTTGGTCGGCGGCCCACTCGTCTAGCAGCAATAGGTCGCGCTGTTCAGCGACCGCCAGCAGCATCGCCAGGCGTTTGCGCTGGCCCTGGGAGAGGTTGACGTTGGTGATGCGATCGCCGTCGAAGTCGAGCTTACTGCGCATGCCCAGCGCGGCAAGCCACTCCTCCACCAGCCCCGAGTCGGGTGACTCACCCGCAGGGCCCATCAGACGATCAAACAAATGCAGGTCAGTGTATATGGCCGAGAAGTGCTGGCGATAGCGTGTCCAATCTTCCTCCTGCAGCGGCCTGCCATCGACGCGCACACAGCCGCTTTGAGGCTGGTAGAGCCCAGTCAGCAGCCTCGCCAAAGTCGATTTCCCGCTGCCGTTACCGCCGATCAGAAACACCACCTCGCCACGTTTCAAGGTCAGGTCGATAGGGCCGATGGCAAAACCCGCCCGAGATTCCTCATCCGGGTAGCGATAGCTGACCTGCTCAAGGGTTAGCTCTTGCCAGTCGTGGCGCAGCGCAGAGTGGCCGAATGCTTCGCGGTGCTCGGCCAAGTCTAAACTGCTGATCTTTTCGAACGCCACTCGGGCGTTAATCAGCGTCGGAAAGGCGCCAATGGCCTGCATAAGCGGCGCACGCAAAAACAGCAGCGTGAGTGAAAAAGTAGTGGCTACCTGCACCGATGCCCAGCCCAGGCCGTTGGCCAAAAAGAACGCCACACCAATGGCGCCCAGCATCATGATGTTGAACCAGTTCACTGCGCTGAGATGATAGGTATCACCAAGAATAAAATGACGCCGACAATCCTGTGCGTTAGGCGTATAGACATCGCGATACAGCCATTCGGCGCGGTCACGGTTGAGCGCCAACTCTTTGCGCCCCTCGATCACCGACTGGTAATCCGCGTAGAGACGATCCTGTATGTCGCGCAGTTTGGCCATATGCCCATAGACCCGAGCTACCAGACGTATGCCAATTAAAATAGTCACGATCACCCAGAGCGCGGTGACACCCAGCATGGCAGGCGAAAGCCACGCCAAGTAAAGCGTGGCACCTATCGTCAGCACCCCGCCCTGCACCAGCTCCGGCAAGCGTATAAAAGCAACGGTCACTGAACTCACGTCGGAGGAGAGACTCGCTAGCAAACGCGCACTGCCAATCTGTTCAGCGCGTTCGATATCGGTATCCAGAATTCGCTTGATCAACTGCCCCCGCAGCCGGTAGACGAAATGGTGGCCCAGCGTGGTCAGGGCCAACTGTGATGCCAGAGTAATGACCAGCAGCAGCGCAATCAGCCCCAGGAATTCGGGTAGGATGCGCCAGGGGTCAGTGAAGGTACCCAGCAGCCGTTGATTGATAAAGGCGATGACACCGATGCCCAAGCCAGCGCTTGTCAGGCTAAGTAGTACCACGGCCACAAAAGGCCAGCGATAATCACGCCATACAATCCTCAACAGCTCCATGACCACAACTCCCCGGCATTCTGTTTTCTTTAACAGCTAAAAGCGCTGGTGATTACAAACGCCGCAGCCCCCACATAAAGTAAGCGCCGCCAATCAGGGAGGCGACCAAGCCCGCTGGTATCTCATAGGGGAAAATAATCTGGCGCCCCACCCAGTCCGCCAGCACCATCAATAGCATGCCGATCAACGCAGCCCCCAGCAGGTGCTGCCCTGCACGGGAGAAGCCGACCAAGCGCGCCATGTGCGGTGCTAACAAACCAATAAACGAAAGCGGCCCCACCACCAGAGTGGCGCAGGCGGTTAACAAGGCCACCAACAGCAGCAACGCCAAACGGGCTCGATTGAGGGTTACCCCAAGCGCCTTGGCCGTCGGCGCGCCTAAGGGCAAGATATCCAACCAGCGGGTGAAGGGCAGCGTGATCAGCGCCAATACAGCGGCAATGCCCCCAACCACCACCGCATTGGTGATATCCACGTAGTAGGTGGAGCCCGCCAGCCAGGCAATCACCTGCTGGCCACGAGGGTCGCCGCCCGCCAGCATCACGCTGCGCACTGCATCAAACAGCGCGCTGACCGCCACCCCGGTGAGCAGTAAACGCTCGGGGAGATAACCGCTCTTGCGGTTGATACCCACCAACACCAGCAGCGTCGCGAAAGCACCCAGGGTACCCACGCCAATCAGCATCATATTGGTGGGCGCAGGCAGCAGGAAAATCCCCAAAATCAGCGCAATGGCACAGCCACCACTGATACCCAGTACTTCGGGGCTGGCCATGGGGTTGGCGGAAAGGCGCTGGAGAATAGTCCCGGCAATCGCCAGCATCAACCCGCTGGCGGCTGCCGCCATCACCCGGGGCATACGCCACTGCATGACATTCCAGTTATTGGGCGCCAGCCAGTACCAGCCATCTACGCCCTGGCCAAACAGCAAGCCAAGTACCGTTGCCCCCAGCAACGCGAGTAGTAATCCGGTGACTAGACGTGACGGCGCTGGGTGACGGCGGGCGAAAACACCCGCCCCTTTCGGCGGCTGGTCGCCCTGCAGTTTCAGGCGTGGAATCAGCCACATTAACAGCGGTGCCCCCAGGGCACCGGTAATCGCCCCAGTAGGAATAAAGGCCGCCACCATGCCACCGAACTGCTGCAGCAGCAGATCCGTGGTAGCCAGCAGCACGGCCCCTAATAGCGTCGACCAGATTAGCCGCGGCCCTAAGCGGCGCGCACCGGCCATACGCACAATATTGGGCGCTGCCAAGCCGATAAAACCGATGATGCCCACCACGCTGACAATGCTGCCGGTAATAAATACTGCCAACCCCATCCCCGCAAAGCGTAGATAGGTCAGCGAGACTCCCAGGCTCTTGGCGCTGGCGTCGTCCAGCTCCAGCACCGCCAAGGGTCGTAGCAAAAACCACGCGGCCACGCAGCTAATCGCCAGCCGAGGCCAGAGGATTGCAACGCCGTCCCAACCGTTTTGCGCCAGCGAGCCCGCGCCCCAAATCAGTAGCCCGGAGAGCGCCTCGTGGTTGAACAGCAGTAGCGCGGTGGAGAGTGCCCCCAGGTACAGATTGACCACCAGGCCCGCCAGCACCACCACGATCGGCGCCAGCCCGCGCCGCCAGGAGAGCAGAAACACTAATCCAACCGCTAGCGCGCCACCCAATAAGGCGACCCATTCGCGCCCGGCGACAAGCAGCCCCGGCGCCAGCAAGGTGGCGGTCATCAACGCCAGGTTAGCGCCCGATGCCACCCCCAGGGTGGTGGGCGAGGCCAACGGGTTGCGCAGCACCTGCTGCATAAGCACGCCTGCCAACCCCAAGCCGCCCCCGGCTAGCAGCGCGATCGAAAGGCGCGGCCACCAAGCGTAGTAAAGCAGTAGCTCGTCAACATTCTCAAAAGAGGGGGCCACTAATGCCTGCAGGCCCAGCGCGAAACCGCCTTGGCCCTCTAGGCCCACCCAAAACAGCACCACCATGGGCAGGCTAAGCAATAGGCAGGCTTTAGCAGGTGACATTCCCCCCATTCTTTGGGTAAATTGCGCGGCGCCTAACATAGCGAGCACCCTTTTGTGATAACCGGACAGTTCGCCAAAAGAGACGTGATAGGCAGCAGCGTCATTTTCTTAGCCTTACTATTTATGCAAACGAGTTTATGGAAATTAGCGATTGAATTACCAACAACGATTCTAAATGATAATAATTAGCACTACAATTGACTCCTTATATATAAAGGAGACATCACCATGGCAGCCAAACCGAGCTACCAGCTTTTCGATATCACTCTCGCTCGGCGGACCCAAGTCAGCGCCTCATTAGTCAGGTTCACCTTTACTGGCCCTGCCGTCAGCCAAATGGCGACCTACGCTCCGGATCAGCGCGTCAAACTGTTCTTCCCTGAAGGCGGTGGTAGCCTCGACCCGCTGTTTGAGATTGCCAAGCTGGCAGAGCACGATTGGTACAGCGCCTACCGCGCACTGCCGGATGCCCAGCGCCCCTCTGCGCGCACCTACACCATCCGTGCCCTACGCCCAGAGCAGGCTGAAGTGGATGTAGAGTTTGTGCTCCACGGCGACAATGGCCCCGCCTCGCGCTGGGCAATGCACGCCCGCCCAGGTGATCGGCTAGCCATGACAGCCCCCGACGCTAACGCGGAAGGCCCCAAGCAGGGCTACGAATGGAAGCCACCCCAAGGCGTGCGCCGTATTCTGATTATCGCCGATGAAACCGCCCTCCCCGCTGCTGCCGGTATTCTAGAAACCCTTGATGACCTGCCTCTCAAACCCAAGGTCGAAGCACTGTTCGAAGTGCCTCGCCGCGACGATATTCAGCCGCTACCCCAAGCCGCCAAACTGCGCTGGCTAGCACGTGACGCTGAGCCTGCCTGTCAACACGGCGAGCTGCTGATGAGGGCGCTGCGTGATATCGATTTACATAGGGAAATTCAAGCGCTAGGCGGCACGCCTGCTAACACCACTACCAGCACCACGACCAACAACGAAAGCTACGATGAGGACAGCCCACTCTGGGAACCCGCCACCCTGGATGATAGCGCGCCCTTCTACGCATGGATCGCCGCTGAAACCAAGGTCGCTATGAAGCTGCGCCGCTACTTAGTCAACGAGTGCGGGTTACCCAAGCAGTACGTTACCAGCATGGGCTACTGGCGACTGGGCAAGGCCAATGGTTAAAGGAACGGCAAATAACACGGTGTTAAACAGTGATTCCATAAACACGCCAGCTCAAACGCCTGAGCTGGCGAGACAACCAGCTCTCGTGGCTGCTATGTGGATTCGGCCATATCACGATGGCTTAAAGACCGGATACTGGCGTGCGTGGCAAGGTCAAGTGGCCGATGAGCGTTCCGCTAGCGGCTCTTCGGCAGTCTCAGACTCAGCAGCCAACAGCCTGCCGCTCTCCAGCCGCACCAACCGATCCGCCAGGTGAAAGTAACGGTCATCGTGGGTGATCACCAGCACCGCTTTGCCCATGCGTTTTAACTCGGGCAACACCTCGCAGTAAAACACCTCTTTGAATAACGGATCCTGATCCGCCGCCCACTCGTCAAACACCAAGAAGGGCCGATCCTCGAGGTAGGCAACCACCAGCGCCAGACGCTTACGTTGCCCCTGGGAGAGTGCTTGGGTGGTGAACGCACCGTTTTCAACCCGCACCTTGTGCTGCAGGTGCAACTTGGCCAGCAGGCGATTACCCTCCTCGTCCAAGCCTTCCCGCGGTGCCTCTAACAGGCGTTCAAAGAGATGGAAGTCCGAGAACACCACCGAGAAGAGCTGCCGGTAGGCATCCCAGCCATCCGCTTCGACCCGCTCGCCATTGAGCAATACCTCGCCACCTTCCGGCGGGTAAAGCCCCACCACTACTTTGGCCAGCGTGGTCTTACCGCTACCGTTGCCCCCCACCAGAAACACCACTTCCCCCGGCGTAAAGCTCAGATTAATCGGCCCCAACTCAAAGAAGTCATCGCTCTGCTCGTGGTAGTACTGATGGGTGACGTCGTGCAACTCAAGACGCTGCAAAGCAGGCACCTGAGGTGACGCTTGCCTCTCCTGCCCCTGGGGCATCTCTCGTGTGATGTCATCAATTCGACTAGCAGCTACCCGCGCCATATTGATCCGCGGGATATTGATCAGCAAGCCTTCAAGGGGAGTCACCATAAACACAAACACCAGCGCAAAACCGGTCATTACCTGGGTTTGGTTAGGCCCATCGCCCGCCAATACAAACAATACCAGACCGATAAAGGCGTACATCAGAAACTGACCCCAACTGGTCGAGATCACGAACAGCGACATGCCATAGGTGCGCAGCCGCCGCACGCCTTCAACCGACTCCCCCAGTATCTGATCCATAAAGACCCGGCTCTTGCGCTGGTGTAGGCGTAGCTCTTTTGCACCATCGGTCAGCGCGCGGAAATGACCAAACAATCGATCCTGCTCTGACGAGGCATCCTGGAGGTAGTGAATAGCGCGTAAGTGCACCAAGTGGTAACCGACAGCACCCAGCCCAATCACCCCCAGTGCAAACAAAAACACCTGCCATGAAAGCATTGCCAGGTAGCCCAAGCACCCCACCACGATGACCGTATTGGTCAAAATCACCGGCAAGCTAACGAACAGTACCGCCACGTTGTTGCTGTGCTCGGTGAGCGCCGACTGGATCCGTGCACTGCCCACACGCTCGAACCGAGCAAAGGGGGTCTCGGCCACGCACTGGGCAACAAAACTGCGTAACTCGGCCAAAGCACGCTGCCCCAACCGCTCAAACAGCGCCGTCGACACCATCCGACAGACCATTAGGGCCACGGCGATACCCGCGAAAGCCCAGGCCGCACTGGCGCGGCTGGCGGAGTCGCTGGTTAACGCCGCATTAATTTGGGCAATCAGCAGCACGCTGAAAAGCCCCGAGAGAATACTGGCCAGCGCAGCGGCGGTCATCAACCCGCGGGTTCGACGAATCAGATAGGAAAGCACATTCACCTCATTGGAAAGCGATTGGAAAAAGGGATTGGAAAGCAGTACCTACTCATACAGACGAACCACCGCTGCAAAAAGTTAAACACCTTTTTTTTGTAAACATGCCTCATTCTCATTCGTCTTTAGATAAGGACGTCAGTAACGCCGCCCTTCGGTGTTTTTTTAATTGACACATCAGCCACGAGGACTCTTATGCATATTCACGATTTGATCGGCATCGGCTTCGGCCCCTCCAATATTGCCCTGGCCATAGCTCTCGACGAACAGCGCCAGGCAGGGCAAGCGAAGGATGCCTTGTTTATTGAGCGCCAGCCCTGCTTTGCTTGGCACCCGCATATGCTGCTGGAAAATGCCCATATGCAGATCTCTTTTCTCAAAGATCTGGTCACGCCGCGCAACCCTGGGAGCCGTTACAGCTTCCTCAATTACCTCCACAGCAAAGGCCGCCTGCAGGACTTTATCAATCTGCAGACCTTCTTCCCCAGCCGTCATGAGTTCAATGATTACCTAAGCTGGACTGCCAGCCACTTTGAACACCAGTGCACCTATGGAGAGGATGTGTTTGAAGTGCTGCCTGAAACTGATAACGACGAGGTAGCCTACCTTCGCGTTCGTTCACGGGATGAGAGTGGCGCGGTGCAGGAAAGGCTCACCCGTTCATTGGTAATTAGCGTGGGGGGGGCGCCCAATGTTCCTGAATGCTTCGCCGGGCTAAAAGACGACCCACGGGTCTTCCACTCCAGCCACTATCTGAGAGAGCTGGCGAAGCAATACGCCCCCAAACGCATCGCCGTGATCGGTGCCGGCCAGAGCGCCGCTGAGATATTCCTTGACCTGCATGGCCGTGAAGGCATTCAGGTGGATCTGATTAGCCGGGCATGGGCCTTTAAACCCTCCGACGATAGCCCCTTCGTCAACGAGATTTTCAACCCCGAATACACCGACTACGTGTTCAACAACCCCACCGGCCAGCGGGAAGCACTGCTGCAGGAGTACAAAAGCACCAACTACTCAGCCCCTGACTTGGCGTTGATTCAGGAGATTTACGATGTGTTCTATCAGCAAAAAGTAACCGGCCAGGCCCGCCACCGCTTCCGTCGCCGCCATGAGGTTATCGGCAGTGAAGCAGGCCCTGAAGGCGTTGAGCTAAACGTGCGTGATTTAGAGACTGGTCATACGGATATCACCCGCTACGACGCAGTAGTGTTAGCCACCGGCTATGTACGCGACACCCATAAACAGCTACTGGCCCCCGTCGCGGACTACCTGCCTGAGTTTGCTGTCAATCGCCACTATCAGCTTTACACCAAGCCTGAGTTCAAACCGGCTATTTTCCTGCAAGGCAGCTGCGAGCCCACCCATGGTTTAAGCGATACCCTGCTGTCGATTTTGGCGGCACGAACAAGCGAGATATGCGATGCATTAGATCATGCAGCAGCTTTTTATGCCCCTTCACCCTGCAAGGAGGCAGCTACTACACCTTAGTTTTCACCAACTCACTTTCATAAATCGTACCAGTGGTCAGGCCACCTCTTGGCCACTGGACTTAGCAACTAGATGCCGTTCTTCAATACGTTCTCGGTTAGAGCACAGGCGTTGAAGCAGCATGACTGATGCACCTTAAGACCACCATCTACTATTAAAAAGCATGGGTAAAACATGTCTAAATTAAAACTAGCTTATATCCTGTCACTGAGAAATGCTGCAGCCGATAAAGCGGGGCAATACATTGAGTATAAGGGGGAGAAACAGTACATGATGTCCCCTCTTGAGTATCTGGTGACATCTCTCAACGAGACTCCGCTAGGCGATGCCTACTCTCTGGAAACAGTGATTTATGATGACGATGAAGGCTCAATCAAAGATCAAGAGAAGCTCAAAGACTATGGCTTCTGTCGTCAACTTGGAAAGCCATGGATCTTGCCACAAGAACTCTCTATACAGGATCGCCACATTGACGATCTTTTCTGTTCTATACCATCCACTTACCGACGCTTACCAATCGATTCTCTCGATAGACCCCTTGCGAAATCAACTTTCGAAAAAAGCTTGCTAGAGAAGTTAGCCGCCGTAGGGGCTGACGTCGTCGTTCTTGATGGGCTACTAGTCATCTTAGACGAACTTATCCGCCCCCAGAGCCCTTTTTATCGCAAGATCGTCAATATACATCCCGGTATTACACGCCAAGGATCTCTTTACCAAAGGCGTGGTGCCTCAGCAACACTCGATGCACTGTATGGAGCTCTGGGAAAAAGAGTTATTAACTGGCAGACAATGGAGACCGAAAGCGTTCCTGCTATCAACAAGACTGGCGCCTCACTCCATTATGTCGACAGCGGAATTGATTCTGGCGAGGTCATCTACGACTTATTAGAAACTGATATCGAACCAGATGACTCCATCATTGAATTACGGTGGCGAAACTTCAATAAAAGCCTCTTCCCCACGCTTCACGAGGGGTTGGAAGCTCTAAAAAGCGATATCGCGGCTTCCTCAACATGCTGAATGAATTGAATAGCCGCAACATTAAATCAGGTAACGGCACGTCATGTTCCCCTATCTGTGAGCACGAAGCCATCGCACCATAATCTTAAGCCAATCCTCATTTTTTGATTTTAATTCAGGATTCCCCCCTCCCAGATGCTCACACGAAGTTGACATCAAGATATAGATACACATAATACAAACAATAACAATTAGCATTTACAAAAAATTAAAATGAACCTAATCCAAGGAGAACATTCGTGAACCAACCTACTTTTCACAAGCGGTGGTTAACAGTCGCCATCGCATTGGCTGCCTACAGCACGTCAGCAGCTGTGTTTGCACAAAATCCTGAGCAGAGTACGCAATTAGATAGCAATTCGCCAAACGCACTGCCTACAGTGCAAGTAACGGGCGATAGAATTTCAGGTGCGCTACAGCCGACTGATGGATATACCGCCAATACTAGTCTCAGTGCCACCAAGACTGACACCCCTCTGATGGAGACAGCCCAGTCGGTATCCGTGGTCACGCGCGAGCAGATCGAAGATCAAAGCGCGAAAACGATACAGCAAGCCCTGCGCTATACCCCTGGTGTGTTCACAGGCACCCGCAATGGCATTGGAGGTCGTGTCGATTTTATCAATATGCGCGGCTTTGGTGGCGTCGGCAGTATCGACAACATCTATTTTGACGGCCTTAAAATGGCTAGCGATGTTTCCGGCTATAATTCATTACAAATTGATCCCTATTTTCTTGAGCGGATTGATGTGTTCAAGGGGCCAACATCTGTTTTATACGGGCAAAGCTACCCAGGAGGTTTGGTTGGGCTGACCAGTAAACGCCCTCTATTTTCACCTAGCCATGAGATCCAACTAGAAACGGGCAGCCATAATACACGTACAGCACGATTTGACGTCAGTGGCCCCATAGGGGAAAACCAACAGGTCGCCTATCGCCTAGTAGGTCTAGCCAGCGGTTCGGATAGTCAGTTCGATCATGTAGAGAACGAGCGCTATACCATTGCTCCCTCTTTAACGTTCTTGCCAACCGATGCGACATAATTGACCGTCATGGCCTACCTGCAGCACGAGCCAAATCGTGGTTACTATGGTTGGACACCAGCCGACGGTACGGTGCGAGATTATAATGGCAGGAGGATCAGCAATAACTTCTTTGATGGCGAGCCAGGCGTCAATGGGTTCGAGCGTTATCAACGACTAATAGGTTACCAACTAGAACATCAGTTCAACGATCAGTGGCAAGCTCGACAGAACTTCCGCTACACCTCTTCGGATATTGATTATGACTCCATTTATTCCAGTAGTTACGTAGAGGATAGTAACCTGCTAAATCGACGCGCAGCGAGAGCCGATGAATCCATGCACGCCTACCATGTAGATAATCAGCTACAGGGGGATTTTACGACCGGGTCTCTTGAACATACGCTGCTGGCCGGTGTGGACTACCAGTACCAACGCAACTCGGGAGAATGGCAGTTCGGGGCGGCGTCTCCCCTGGACGCCTTCAACCCACAGTATGGAAACACACAAATCACATACGCAGCGCCCACTAATTTCATCAACAAGGTGGAGCAGACTGGGGTTTACTTGCAGGATCAGGTCAGCTTCAATCGCTGGCGTTTCAACCTGTCAGGGCGTCAGGATTGGGCTGACACCAGTACCGCCTATACCAACTTAGGCATGTCTTCTGAAAGCGACAATGAAAAATTCACTAGTCGTGCCAGTCTATTGTATGCTTTTGATAATGGTATTTCCCCTTACGTCAGTTACTCGGAATCATTTCAGGCAGCATCCGCCACAAGAACTGATGCCTCAGGAAACACATTAGATCCCAGCGAGGCCTCTCAGTACGAGACAGGTATCAAGTATCAACCCCCTGGCAGCAATGACCAATACACGGCCGCTTTATATCATTTAGAGCAGGAGAATGTTTCCGAAGCCATTCCTAACACATCATTCTATGAGTCTATCGGGAAAGTACGTTCGCGCGGCTTAGAACTCTCTGCCATCTTACGTCCCACTGAGCAGCTTTCGTTACTCGCCAACTACACATACACGGACATGGAGTACGTCGAGACCAACGATGAAACCCAAGGAAATACTCCTTATGCCGTGCCCCGTCATATGGCCTCTGCGTGGAGCAAATATGAATTCACGAAGGGGGCGTTAAACGGCCTTGGTATTGGCGCAGGTGTCCGCTACAACGATTCTACCTGGGGCGATGAGACCAATACATTTCAGGTAGACGGCTATACTCTGGTCGATGCCATGCTGGAATATGATCTGGGCGCGTTATCAAGCGACCTTGAAGGCATGGACTTGCAGATCAATGCCAACAACCTACTTGATAAAGAGTATACGTCCTCTTGCTCTAGCTTCAGGGTTTGTCATTTTGGCGAAGAGCGCAATGTGACAGCAACCGTCAGCTATCGTTGGTAGGTGCTTGTCCTATTGAGGAATTAAGAAAAAATATTCAGGCTACAATGAAAAATCGAGGTGCCTTTATACTCATAGGCATCTCGTTTTTTTTCATTTACCTCCCTATTATAATGACAGATTAAAAACCAAATTTTAACTTTCTATCTGCTAGTCAAGGTATACAAAGACGACATGACATCATCAGCATATAAAAATCTCATACTACCAATCTTGCTTATATTAATTTTATTATCTGCGGCTAATGCTGATGATCAGCAGCGCGATGTTACTTTTGACTATGCGGTGGCAGATACACTTAGTGCCTTACACCAACCACCCATTGCTTTAGCTGGCTTAGCACAATACAGACAATTATACCAAGAATACTTACTTCCTGATGCCTTTGACCTCGGACTTAGATTTCAACCCAACCTTGAATATCTTGCATCACTGAAACCTGATGACATAGTGATAGCACCACCAGCCCATTTGAACTTAGAAGACAAACTTTCCCGTATTGCTCATGTAATAAAAATACGGCCATTTATGAAAGGCCTGGATGTTTGGCTAAGCCTTGAACAATTGACCAGGGATGTGGGGGATCTGAACGGCGGGCAACAGCAGGCCGAAGCATTCATTGACTCTGTAGAAGCCAGAATGTCAGCGATTGCGGCACAGATTGGGAGGCCTGCAGAAACGCTATTGATTATCGAAATCCGAGACAACCAGCATGTACGTGTCTATGGGCCAGGGAGCCTGGAAGATGCAGCTTTGACACGACTTGGATTTGAAAATGCTTGGCAGGGGCCTACTAACAACTGGGGGTTCAGTACTCTTTCAGTTCGTGAAGCAATTGCATTGACAGGCCAAATCGTTGTTCTCCAGCCAGCTTATTCTCAAGACATATCTGGTTCAACATTACCAAAGTCAGGGTTATGGCAGCATTGGCTAGATGATACGTCGGTAAGTATGAAAAGAAACTATTGGCCATGGGGAGGCTTCCCTTCCATGCTCCGCTTTGCTGAATCTCTCAAAGAAGCACTACAAGCAGATACCCAAACTTAATCAAAGCGCGCTAAGCGTACCTAGCGCGCTACTGAAACCACCTTAGAGAGTTATAAACTCAAAAAATTATACTATTCAAAATAGGTTTTTCTCAACTTCGTACGAGTGTTGCCCAGCACTAACTCCTAACCGCTCCTCCAGTTGAGAGAGCAAGGCACTATCAGTAATGATTGAGAAATGATCATTGAGAGTCTCAATTGAGGTTTTCGGGACGCTATTCAACTGATCAGTCAGCGCCTGCTGTTCTTCCCAAGCTCTTCCCGCTTCCCACCAACAGTCCACTTCACAGTCTAACGCTGGCAAGGAATCAAGCCGCTGTGAGAGCAATTTCAGATAACGCGCCACACAAAATATCCGAGCAAGCGCGTCACTACCCAGTGCAGCATAACCCTCGCGACCATTTATATCGGATGATGCCATTGATCTCTCCAACTTAATGGCAATTTCCTCCTCACTCGGCTCTTTCGTGCCCTCTTCATTACTTTCGAATGCTTCAAGCAAAGCACCCGGCAGTATGACCGATGAGAAACTAACAAGATCTCGCTGCCAGCTATCCTCACGATGCAGACCACCACCCGGTATATAGGGATCTATCAAAGCCAGTTGACTCACATCTTGCTCAAGCCCTTCAAGTCGAGCCGCAATCATCGCAGCCAATGCCCCACCAAGAGACCATCCTAATAGCCGATAAGGCCCCACAGGCTGTATGCGACGTATTGTCTCCACATAGTCATCAGCCATCGCTTCAAGTGAGGAATCTCGATGCTGTGGCTCGGTCAACATTCGGCATGGCAGACCGTAAACCGTGCATACTCCGTGCAAGCGCCGGGCTAACGGCTGATAATCAAAAACTGTTCCCATTACAGCATGGATGCAGAATAGCGGTGGCTGGTTAGCACACTCGCCATTTAGCATGACAACCCCTTTGGGCAACGCCTCAGTGTTTTTCCTCACCCCCAGCAGATCAGCAATGGTCGGTTTCTGCATTAGGTCAAACAGCTTAAAGTTAAGCTGTGGTTCCTCTAAAACTTGTACTCGGCTCATCACTTGTAGGCTCAACAGAGAGTCTCCACCCAGCTCGAAGAAGTTGTCAGTTTCGCCGATCCGTTTAATGCCAAGCACTTCTTGCCATATCTCGGCTAGCTGTCGGGCTGCCCGCGTCGAGGGAGCGACATACTTGCGGTCTTCCTCAACATTAGGCTCAGGTAGTGCCTTGCGCTCCACTTTGCCGTTGGCATTTAGCGGCAGTGAATCGAGCATGACCACGACTCCTGGCACCATATAGTCAGGCAATCGTTGACCCAAACGCTCGCGTAGTATGGTGGTGTCGAGTTCAATGCCGACTTGGGGAACTACGTATGCCACTAGCCTCGAACCATTTAGGCCCTCTTGGGCGACCACCACCGTCTCACTAACCTCTGGCTGAGATAACAGTTCAGCTTCAATTTCTCCTAGCTCAATACGCAGGCCGCGGATCTTCACTTGGTGATCAAGGCGGCCCAGGTACTCGAGCTGGCCATCCTCCCGCCAGCGAACCAGATCGCCGGTACGGTAAAGACGGTCGCCTGCAGCAAACGGGTCGGCAACAAAACGCTCCGCCGTTAAATCACTTCGATTGAGATATCCACGGGCCAGACTTACCCCGCCCAGGTATAACTCACCCGCTACACCCTGAGGGACGAGGGTGAGCTTATCATCTAATACATAGGTGCGGGTGCCACTGATGGGACGTCCAATGGGTATTTGACGTTGAGTGTCACCACGACACCACCAGTGAGTGACATGAATCGTGGTTTCGGTAGGGCCATAAAGATCGTGAAGGTTGGCACCATCAAGGCATTCAGCCACATCCTGCTGCAGCGTGGCTGGAACGGCCTCGCCACCACACATAATATGTTTGAGCCGCGTCTTGACATTAACATCGGGATATGCAAGGAAGGCCTTGAGCATTGAGGGCACAAAGTTGAGCGTGGTAACGCCGTGCCGCTGGATCAGCTCAATGATGCGCTCTGGATCTCGATGATCACCTGGCTGAGCTACCACTAGGCGAACCCCGACACTCAATGGCCAGAAAATCTCCCATACTGAAACGTCAAAACCGAAAGGTGCCTTGTGTAGTACGGCATCCGTATCGTTGAGCTGATAGGTTTGCTGCATCCAGACCATGCAATTAGTTAAGGAATCATGGCGGATGGCCGCACCTTTAGGCTTCCCAGTAGAGCCCGAGGTGTAAATCACATAGGCTAGATGCTCGCCGTGCAGCTCCACCTCCGGGTTAGTTGACGCATGATGCGCCACATCCAGCCGGTCCAGTTCAATAACATTCAGCCCATCGGTCACCGGCAACAACTCGCGCAAGTGTTGCTGGGTGATCAGCAATTCTATACCGCTATCTTCGGCTATGTAGGCCAAACGTTCGGAGGGATAATCAGGATCCAGCGGCACATAAGCACCACCCGCTTTGAGAATACCCAACAGCCCCACCACCATTTCGATGGAGCGTTCCATAGCGATGCCCACGCGGGTTTCGGAACGCACGCCCATACCGATCAAGTAATTGGCTAAACGGTTGGCACGGGTATTGAGTTCGGCGAAGCTAAGAGATGTGTTTTCGAATACTAGCGCCGTGGCCTCTGGGATTACCGCAGCTTGGCGCTCAATCAAGTGGTGAATAGGTGGAGTATCGGGTATCTGGTCTGAGCTTTCTCCCCATTCGTTTAACAGATACTTCTCGTCCTCCCCTAGCAACGTGATGTTGCTCACAGCTTGTTGCGGTGCCGTTTTTAGGCTCTCTATGATACCTGCAATGGATGTGCACAAGTAGTCGCACAGCCGCTGAGCACTGATCAAGCGGCTGGTCTGCCCAACCAGTTGGAAGCCTTCGCCAAGATCATCGACTGACATCACAATTGGGTAGTTGGTACGACCTCTATTGCCTAATGCCTCCATACCGTCCCACGCCCGGCTAGTTGCATCTTCCTTCTCTGGAGCACTGTAACGATAGTTCAGCAAGGTTGAGAACAGTGGTGATCCTCCACCTACTCCGCTGCATCGCTGTGCTAGTCCGAGACTAGCATGCTCGTGGTTCAACAATTCGGCCAACTCACTATGGGTCTGGCGTAAACAGTCGGCCACACTGTTAGTACCTAGTCTAATACGAATAGGTAAAGTGTTAATGAACATCCCAAGTGCTCTTTCGGCGCCCTCAATACCTTGCATACGGCCAAATAGTAGAGTGCCGAACACCACATCGTCCCGCCCCGTCGTTTTACTCAGCACGTGCGCCCAGGCTAGGTGAAATAGGGTAGCGGTACTGACACCATGTCGCTGTGCCTGCTGTCGAACTTGTTGGGCCAGTTCTTCTGTCAGTGGTAGGCGAATCTCCTCAATACCACTGCCATCGCCGCGTACATCCAGTAATCCGAATGGAGCAGTAGGCTCGTCCACATCACCCAGCTTCTCTCTAAAGAAAGCCTCATGCTCTACCGGACTCACCCCCAACCTTGCCTGTGCTACGAAGTTTCGGAATGGCAGCGGCTTGGGTAACTCGCCTTCTCGTCCTTGCTGGATTAGGGCAATCTCGTCCACTAGCAGATCAAGTGTGGTGTGATCCAGTACCAGGTGGTGGCTGGGCAGTTGCAGCAGCCATCGCCCTTGCTCAGCATCTTGTGCCGCAATAGCTCGCACCATCGGCGCCTGGCGTACATCAATGCGATAGTGTTCAGGATCCACATAGGCGTTTAGTCGTTCGGAAACGCTGCACGAAACACCGGTTTCTTCCAGTTCCAGCCACTCCACCTCTAGTGAGGCGTGCCGGTGCACCACTTGTACTGGTTCATGAAGCCCTTCCCAGAGCACTGCAGTGCGCAGAATATCGTGACGGGCAATAAGTTGATTGAAACCAGCGACGAACTGCTCAAGCCGTTCCTGGCTATCAAAACCAAGTAAGCAAGGGAGTACATACGTGTCCCCCTCTTCCTGTAATCGGTGATGGAACAGGATACCCTCCTGCAACGGTGCCAGAGGGTAGATGTCCTGGATATTGATCGCTCCGCTTGGCACTGCATCTTCTATGCGACTGATTTCATCAGTATCCAAATCGATCAGTGTCAGCATGTCCGGCTGGATCGACTGACAATGCTCTGGAATCCTGTTGGGCGGTACAACCAGTTTTTTCCTATCAGGCTCTAGGGACAGTGCCTTGGCGAAGGCCGCCAATTCGGGCGACTGGAACAGCGTTCGTACTTGAGACTCAAGGCCTCGAACCCGCATACGCTCGAGCACACTCAGTGCCAACAGCGAGTGCCCCCCTAGCTCGAAGAAGTTGTCGTGACGCCCTACCCGCTCGACACCCAGCACCTCGCTCCAAATCGCCGCTAGCGTCTCTTCCGTCTCACCTTGGGGTGGCTCATATTGCGCGCTACTGGCGAAGTCGGGCTCGGGCAATGCTTTGCGATCCACCTTGCCGTTGGGCGTTAGTGGCAAGGCATCGAGCATCATCACCACACTTGGCACCATATAGTCCGGCAATACCTGCCCCAGACGTTCGCGTAGCTCAGCCGTATCGATCGATTCATGTGGCTGGGCAACGGCATAAGCCACTAACCTAGCTCCTCCTGGCCCTTCCTGAGCCACCACTACCGAATCACGGATTTCTTCGAACTCCACCAACCAGGACTCGATCTCACCGAGTTCGAGGCGCTGCCCCCGGATCTTGACCTGTTGATCGGTGCGCCCGATGTATTCAAGCGCCCCATCGGTGCGATAGCGGGCCAGATCGCCTGTCCGGTAAAGCCGCTCCCCAGGCACATCGGCAAACGGGTTGGGCACGAAGCGCTCCGACGTAAGCTGCGGCTGGTTCAGGTAACCCCGCCCAACACCGACACCGGCGACATATAGTTCGCCACTCACCCCCGTTGGTAGTGGGTTCAGCTGGTTGTCGAGAACGATTAGCTGGGTGTTATCGGCCGGTTTGCCGATCGGCACCACGGCTACGTGTTCGTCATCGTCGCTACGCAGTAAGTGCAGGGATACGTCATCGGCACATTCTGCAGGGCCATAGGCATTGACCAATGGGATCGCTGGATAGCGTGTAAACCATTGGCGCACTAGTTCATACGTTGAGGCTTCGCCCGTGGGCAGCAACCAGCGCAGTGCTGGCAGGTCGACTGAGGTAGTATTCAACATTCCCTGGATCAGTGCGGGTACGCTTTGCAGTACCGTGACGCCGTTGTCGCGCACATAAAGGAGCAATGCACTGGGGTCGCGTGCAATCTCATCAGGCACGATCTCGATGCTGGCGCCACACAACAGTCCCGCCAACGTTTGCCAGACGGAGATATCGAAACTCAGCGCTGCGGTCTGGGCAATGACATCGCTGGCCGACAGATCCAGGTAGGGAATCTTACTCAACTGGTTGTTGAGCATGCCACGGTGACTGACCACTACGCCCTTGGGTTCACCGGTTGAACCGGAGGTATAGATGATATAGGCGGCCTGATCAGGGTGAGCCGTTACAGCGGCATCCCCCTCTAGTCTTTCCGCCGTGACGAGATCCTCGAACACTATCATCCGCGGCGGGTTGGGCATGGATTCAAGCACAGTTTCGAGGCGCAGTGTTTGCTCAGCAGTGGCAACCAGAACCGATGCATGGCTTGACGTCAGCATATTGGCGATACGCTGATCAGGAAGTCGGGTATCCAGCGCCAGATACGCACCGCCAGACTTGAACGTACCCAGAATCATGCTTGGCAACGCTAGGCCGCGCTCGGCATACAGGGCTACGACATTATCCTTCTTCACCCCTGCTTGCCGCAGTGCTTGGGCAATGCGATTGGAGGTGTCCTCTAGCTGATCATAAGTGAGTGTGTCTCCCTGATGGCGAACGGCAACTTGGCGTGGATGCTTTCGTACCTGCTCACGGAACAGGTCGATATAACCTCGCTCAAAGGAATAAGCAACCGACTGCCCTCTACATTGCGTCCGCTGTGTTTCCATCTCATTAACAGGCAATACGTCCAATTCATGATAGGGAGCATCAGGCCTGTCAATAATGTGCAAGAGAATTTGACGGAAGCCCGAGAGCAGCCTCTCGACCTCGGAGTCGTCAAACTTTCGGGCGTCGTAGGAGAGCTGCAGCATCAATTGCTCGCCAGGCACAACCACTACGGTCAAGGGATAATTGGTGTGGGTGCGGCTGCCCTTGATAGACACATGAAGATCATGAATTTTCTCCGTTATGCTGGCATCTATCGGCGCATTTTCGAATACAAAGAGGCTATCGAATAGACTGCGTCCTTGTGACTGCTCTCCCAACGATTGAATTTCGACTAACGGTAGATGCTCGTATTGACGCATCTCCAGGTTTTTCGCCAATAGCCCATGCAACCAATCAAGGACAGATGTTTGCGGCGAAGGGGCTGACACACGCAGAGGGATTGTGTTGATAAACAGCCCCATCGTCTCCTGTATGCCCTCCAGTTCTAGCGGGCGCCCAGCCACTGTCACGCCGAATAGGATGTCATCCACCTGGGAAAGCCGTCCTAACAGCAGTGCCCATGCCCCTTGTACGATCGTATTGACAGTCAATTGATGCTGTCGGGCAACGTTTTGTAGCTCTGCACTCTCATCGTGGGAGAGAGAAGAGAATACATCAGCCACCGTGGCAACACTGTCGTGCGAACCGTGCGGCTTAAGATAAGGAATCGGCGTTATCTCATCGAAACCTTCAAGCTCATGTTGCCAATAGTTGCGTAGCACATTGGCATCCTGCTGCTGCAACCAAGCGATAAAATCACGATACGGCCTTGGTTGCGTCAGCTCATGACTCGTACCTAGACGATAGGCATCGTAGTAGTGGAAAAAATCGCTGAGCAACAGGGAGCGGCACCAGGCATCCATCAGAATATGGTGGAAACTCTGTACGACGTAGAACAGGTTCTCCGCCAGTTGAATAAGGCGTACCTTTAGCAATGGTGGCCGTTCCAGGTCGAAGCCATCATCAAGCTCCTGACGCAATAACACCGCCAAGCGCCGATCGGCCTCATCCTCATCAATACCGCGCCAATCGATATATTCCACAGGTGAAGGAATTTGCCGATACACCACCTGCAACTGTATCTCTTCGGTTTGCCATACGAACCCTGTACGTAGAACCTCATACCGTTCTCCGACTCGCTGCCAGGCTTTCTCGAAAGCATTGACGTCGATAGGCGAAGCAAACCGGTAGCGATCCTGCATCATGTACATACCAGCGCCTGGATTGAGCAGGGTATGCAATAGCAGCCCTTGCTGCATCGGCGCCAACGGGTAGATGTCCTCAACATTGGCGACATCCAATCGCAAGCCGTCAAGCTGCCCTTGACTCAGCCCCGCCAGCGGGAAGTCCGAAGGCGTCGCGCCACGAACGCCACTAGCACAGTGCTCAATCAATGCCTCTAGTTGCGCTTGGAAGCTTACTTGCAAGGCATGTATCGCTGCCTCGCTGTGAATCTCACGACTGTAATTCCAGTCGAAGCGCAGTTGGCCCCCTTGAACCCAGGCCACCACCTCAATCCAGGTACGGCGCTTGCTTTGCGGCGCGCGAGTCTGCCCTGCATTCTCTTTGGCAAGCCGCCAAACCCCATCGCCCTGTAGAGAACGATCCAACTGGCCTAGATAATTGAAGGTGACCTGGGGGTAGGCACCGCCGACCAGCGCAGGCTCCTCTTTCAAATAGCGCAGCACGCCGTAGCCGAGCCCCTTGTCGGGCACCTGGCGAAGCTGCTCCTTGATGGCTTTGAGGCTCGAGCCCGGTTCGGTACTACCCGGCGCCAAACTCACCGGGTAGAGCGAGGTGAACCAACCCACGCTGCGACTGAGATCGACACCGTCGAACAGGTCTTCGCGACCATGGCCTTCCAGCTCGATCAATACACTATCTCGCTCCGCCCACTGGCACAGGGCGCTCGATAGTGCAGTGAGGAGCAGGTCATCTACCTGGGTACGATAGGCTTTATGCACCGGCCCCAGCAGTTGCGTGGTGGCCTCGGTAGGCAAGCTGCCAACGAGCGATGCGGTATCGGCGACGGTGTTGCTGCCATGGGGATTCCGTGCCGGTAGGCTGGGCTCTGGCGCTGTGACGAGACTTTCCCAATAGGAGCATTGCTCAGCCAAAGCCTCCGATTTGACATAGTCGGCCAGGGCACGCGCCCACTCATCTAGCGAGGTGGTTGCCGGTGGTAGGTCGACTGTCTTTCCTGCATTTAACTGCGCGTAGGCCGTTTGCAGGTCGTCGAGGATCACGCGCCACGAGACGCCGTCCACCACCAGGTGGTGAGCCACTAGCAGCAATCGTCCGCCGCGCTCGCCTCCCAGTGCCATCCAGATGGCACGGAACGGCCGCTCCAGGCTTAGGCTGTGTTGCGCAGTGCCGGCGGCCTGGGTGATGGCCTGCGCCAGATCTGCATGGTCGCTCAGGTCGAGGTGCTCGAAGAGATCACCAGCTAGCTTGCCATAGGCTTGTTGCCAGCTATCACCAACACGCTCAAAGCACAGCCGCAAGGCACCATGGTGATCTACCACTGCCTCAATCGCACGCCGTAACAGTGCGGCATCTACACCACTGACCGCTTCCAGCATCAACGACTGATTCCAGTGGTGTGGCTCGGAGAAGTCCTGCTCGAAGAACCAGCGCTGTACCGGCAGCAGTGCGAAGGGGGCGACCTTATCTGGTACAGCCACTTGTTTAGGGTTGGTAGCCGCCAAAGGCGTGGCCATCGCCGCCACTGCGGCAATAGTCTGCCCTTCCATCAACTGCTTGGGCGTTACCTTGTAGCCACGCTTACGCGAGCGCGCGACGATCTGCAAGCTGAGGATGGAGTCGCCACCCAACTCGAAGAAGTTGTCGTTACGCCCCACCTGCTCGCAGCCGATCACGTCGGCCCAAACCGCCGCCAACGTCTCCTCTACTTCTCCCTGGGGCGCCTCGAAGGCTTTACCACTACCGGCGTGCACGGGCTCGGGTAACGCCTTGCGATCCAGCTTGCCATTGGCGGTTAGCGGTAAGGCATCCAGCCGTACCATGGCGCTGGGCAGCATATAGTCCGGCATGCGCTCGCCAAGCTGCGCGAGTAACGCGGCGTCATCGATGTCGCTTCCGGCTGCCATAACCACGTAGGCGAACAGTTGCGCACGGCCTTCCTCGTTTTCCCGCGCTACCACTTCGGCCTCCGCGATGCACGGTTGATCGCGCAGCAGGGTAGCGATTTCGCTCGGTTCAACCCGATAGCCGCGAATTTTCACCTGATCATCCACACGGCCAAGGAACTCCAGGCTACCGTCGGCCAGTTGGCGCACACGGTCACCGCTGCGATAGAGCCGTTCCCCCGCATGGAAGGGACTGGCGACGAAGCGTTCCGCCGTTTGCCCCAGGCGCTGTAGATAGCCTTGAGCCAGTCCTGGGCCACCCAAGTAGAGCTCGCCGGCAACACCCTTCGGTACCGGATTAAGCCAGGGATCCAGCACCCAGGCCTGAGCATTGGCCAGCGGTGTGCCGATAGGCAGTGTGCTGGCAGCTCGATCGGCTATGTCAGCTTGCTGGGTGAGAATACCTACCGTGGTTTCCGTAGGCCCGTAGTGATTAAGCACTTGGCAGGTTGGCTTAAGCTCGGCGATACGTTCCAGTAGCGCCCAGTCGGTCGCTTCGCCGCCCAGAATCAGGTGCTCGTGAGGAAGCACGTCAGCCGGAGTTGCAGCACTCAGCAGTGCCCGCAGGTGGCTGGGCACAATCTTGAGCACATCCACCTGCTGTTCCCGCATATAAGCCGCAAAGGCATCCGGGTCGAAAGCGCACTCGGGGGAAATGAGGTCCAAGGTGCGGCCGGTGCACAAGGCACCAAACAACACCGTATGCCCCAGATCCGCCGCCACCGTCGACACCATAGCCAGGTTGCGGGCATCCTCTGGTAGCGCCAGCGCCTCCAGAACGCCCTGCACATAATTGGCCAGAGCACCGTGACTCACCGCCACCCCCTTGGGCTTGCCCGTGGAGCCAGAGGTATAGATCACATAGGCGGTCTGCTGGGGATGGATGTCGGGCAGTTTGTGTTCTACTGCAGACGGAATATCATCGGCAAACGCCAGTTCCATTACCGGAACGTCACCGCTCCAGTCGCAAGCCATGCTGCTCAGCATTAAGCGAGCGCCACTGTCAGTCAGTTGATAGGCCAAACGGTCCGTAGGTAGTTGCGGATCCAGCGGTACAAACGCCCCGCCCGCTTTGAGTACGGCGAGAATGCCGAGCACGTACTCGCACGAACGCTCAGCGTGAATGGCAACGCGTACTTCAGGGCCGACTCCCTGTGCCATTAACTCTGCCGCTAACCGTTGGGCCTGAGCATCCAAGCTGGCATAGGTGGCTGCATTATCCGGTTCATCTTGCATCGCAAGTTGTTGGGAGTGCTCTTCGACGGCTCGATCCCAAAGCTCTATAACGCTCCCAGAAGTGAATGTAGTTGTATTTCCTTCAAGCACCGAAGTGGGGGCGGGGATTTCGAGCAATGCCAATGGCGTACTCGGCGTTTTCAGCACTTGCTCAGCCAGGCTTTGTAGTGCTTCGGCGAATCTCTTGACTGTTGTTTCGTCGAACAGTGCCGCCGCATAGGCGAATACACAGCGAATACCATCAGTGGTATCGGTAAAGTCAAAGCTCAGATCGAAGTGCGCATCACCGCCGCTTAGTCCTTCAAGATATACCTTTAAGTCACCTACTGCCTTTTCCCTCTCCAGCTCTTTCTGTTGGGTGCACTTGACCTGAAATAGCGGATGTACTCCAGGTTGGCGCTCAGGCTGTAACGCTTCTACCAGAGTATCGAAAGGAATATCCTGGTAGTCCTGTGCATCAAGCACGGTTTCTTTAACGGCGCCTAATAAGCTGGTAAACCCCTTGGTAGGCTCTAATAAGGTTCTCAGCACTTGAATATTGAGCAGGTAACCAATCAAACCATGTGTTTCAGCTTTGTTCCGATTAGCACTGGGAGAGCCTATACGTATGTCGCTTTGTCCACTGAAACGATGTAGCGTCAGCTTTAAAAGTGACAGCATCACCATATACAGTGAAGCGCCATGCTCACGGGTTAGCTGATGAATACCATGGCTCACCTCTTGAGATAATTGAACATGACACTGACCGACTTTCGATGTCGCCTGTGAGCCTCTTGGACGATCCAAAGGAAGCTCGATAGGCGTGTGCGAGCCCCCCAGGCGCTGGCGCCAATGGTTTAGCTGCCGCTCCATTTCGCCAGCCTCGAACCAACTTCGTTGCCAAACAGCATAATCACCAAACTGAATGGGTAACGAAGGTAATGCAGCATTGCGCTGTTGGATTCGGGCTTCGTAAAACTCGAACAACTCATTGATGAGCAACTGAATCGACCAACCGTCACAAGCGATATGGTGCAATACAATGGCAACTGCATGATGGTTAGTATCTAACTGGTAGATTGCCATGCGGAATGACGGCTCAACATCAATCGCAAACGGGCGCTGAGAGAACTCGCCAATGAGGCGCTGTAGCTCTTTTTCCTGCTCTAACTCGGTATATTGCTGTAAATCATCGTGTAATACGGGAACACGCCAGTCATTGAGAACCTCCTGGAGAGGTTCTCCCTCACTGCTCTGAGGGTATATCGTGCGGAGTACTTCATGGCGCGTCACAAGGTCATTCACACTCGACTCGAATGCAGCAACATCCAGTGGGCCTTGCAAATAAAACACACCTGGCATGTTGTAAGCCGGGCTTGCCGGATCAAGCTGCCATGTCAACCATAAGCTACGCTGCGAATATGACAACGGAAGTTGCTCAGCTCGGTTAACGGGCACGATAGGAAGCTCACGAAAATCAATGCCACTACTTCTCAGCTTATTCAGAAAACTTCGCTGCGCATCAACCTGTAATTCTGCAAAACGTTGAGCAATCTTTCTTTCGTCCAATTCCATGCCTTACTCCTCCAATTCGTTGAGCAGTTGATCCATAGTGGAGAGCCGCTTCGCGCGACCACCATCGGCATTAACCTGTTGTAACGCGACTCGTGTTGCCATTTTCGCCAGCGTCGGGTGTTCAAAAATAAGTCTTACTGGCAACACCTCTCCAAAGCGCTGCGTGAAACGTGCTGATATCTGAATCGCTGCAAGCGAGTGACCTCCTACCTCGAAGAAGTTGTCATGGCGGCCTATCCGTTCTGTCCCCAACACCTCGCTCCAGATCGCCGCTAGTACATCTTCCACCTCACCTTGAGGTGGCTCGTACTGCGTGCCGCTGATTAAGTCCGGCTCGGGCAGCGCTTTGCGATCCACCTTGCCGTTGGCATTCAGCGGCAGCGCATCTAGTGCTACCATCGCTCTCGGCACCATATAATCCGGCAACTGTTGGCTCAGTCGCTCGCGTAGTGGGCTAGTGTCGAGTTCGATGCCTACTTGGGGAACCACGTACGCCACCAGCTTCGAGCCATTAGGATCTTCTTGGGCGATCACCACTGCCTCGCTAACCTCTGGCTGAGCCAGCAGTTCAGCTTCTATCTCGCCCAGTTCGATGCGTAGGCCGTGGATCTTCACCTGGTGATCAAGGCGCCCCAGGTACTCGAGCTGTCCATCCTCCCGCCAGCGCACCAGATCCCCCGTGCGATAGAGGCGTTCGCCCTGCGCAAACGGATCAGCAACAAAACGTTCCGCCGTTAAATCACTACGGTTTAGATACCCCCGGGCCAGACTTACCCCACCCAAATACAGCTCTCCAGAGATGCCCTGAGGTGCTAGGTTGAGTTCACCATCTAATACATAGGTGCGGGTGCCGCTGATGGGCCGCCCAATGGGAATTTGGCGGTGAGTTTGATCACGACACCACCAATGAGTGACATGTATCGTGGTTTCGGTTGGGCCATACAGGTCATGCAGATTGGCACCATCAAGTCGCTCAGCCACATCTTGCTGTAACGTCGCTGGAACAGCCTCGCCACCGCACATAATATGTTTGAGACGCGTCTTGGTTTTAACATCGGGAAAGGCCAGGAAGGCCTTCAGCATCGAAGGCACAAAATTCAGTGTGGTAATTCCATGCTTCTGTATCAACTCAATGATACGCTCAGGATCGCGATGATCACCCGGCTGTGCGATCACCAAACGTGCCCCGACACTTAGCGGCCAGAAAATCTCCCATACAGAGACGTCGAACCCGAACGGTGCCTTGTGAAGTACGGCATCGGTATCGGTGAGCTGGTAGGTCTCCTGCATCCAGATCATGCAATTGGTCAAGGCATCATGTCGGATGGCGGTGCCCTTGGGCCGACCGGTGGAGCCTGAAGTGTAAATCACGTAGGCGAGGTGCTCGCCGTGCAGCACCACTGCAGGATTGGAAGAGACGTGATGTGCTATATCCAGTCGATCTAACTCAACAACGCTGAGTCCATCCGCTACCGGCAATGAGCCACGCAAGTGGTGCTGAGTCAGCAGCAGCTCGATGCCACTATCTTCGGCGATGAACGCCAGCCGCTCCGAGGGATACTCTGGATCCAGCGGCACATAGGCACCGCCCGCCTTGAGAATCGCCAGCAACCCCACCACCATCTCGATGGAGCGCTCCATGGCGATGCCCACTCGGGTTTCGGGGCGCACTCCCAGGCCGATTAGATAGTGCGCTAGATGATTGGCGTGGGTATTAAGCTCAGCGTAGCTGAGTGACTGATCAGCAAATACAAGCGCCGTGGTTTCAGGGGTTGCCGCAGTTTGTTGCTCAATCAAATGATGAACTGGCGCAGCATCGGAGTATCCTTGAGAGTTTACTCCCCATTGAATAAGTTGCTGCTGCTCAGAATTTTCAAGCAACTCGATATCGCCCAGTGCCTGCCCTGGTGACGTAAGCAACCTTTGCAGTAGTGTCTCAAAGTATCCTGCAAGGCGTTGAATGGTCTCAGGCTCGAAAAGCTCTGACGCATAAACCATGCTAAATTTCAGCTGTCCATCAGGGAAATCCCGCACCTCTAGCGTTAAATCGAACTGAGCATCCTGCTGTAGAAACCCTGACTCAGTCAGTGTCAGGTCGGGCAATGTCTGAAACGCCGTGAGATCCTCTTGCCGATAGTTGAACATGACCTGGAAAAGAGGGTTATGAGTCGAATTACGTGTGGGCTGTAGCGCTTCAACTAGCTGCTCAAAAGGTAAGTTTGAGTGCGCCAAGGCACCGACAACAGCGTCTTGACACTGTGTCAGTATCGTTTCAAATGAGTGGCGACTATTGATGTCATTGCGCAATACCAAGGTATTAACAAAAAAACCTATTACCCCCTCTATTTCCTGACGCTGCCGATTAGCTACCGGCACTCCCACGCGAATCTCTTGCTGCCCGCTATACCGTTGCAACAGTCCTTGAAAGCCGGCCAAGAGCACAGTGAAAAGGCTTGTATTCTGGCTCTCGGCGAGTCGGCGCAGGCCCACTTGGAGCTCGTTGGAAAGAGAAAACTCATACTGACCGGCACGCTTGGCCGTCGACGTCTGGCGGGGATGGTCGGTTGGCAAGTCCAACACAGGGTGCTCACTGCCAAGCTGTTGTTGCCAGTAAGCAAGCTGTCGCTCTCCCTCACCAGCTGCCAGCCAGTCACGCTGCCAACTTGCGTAGTCAGCGTATTGGACACGCAACTCAGGTAACTGAGCAGGCTCACGACGCATATGGGCACGATAGAAGGCCACCAACTCATCAAGCATGATCTGCATCGATACGCCATCGGAGATAATGTGATGCATGACAACGACCAAGGCATATGCATCGTCGCTCACACGCAGCAACGCGGCCCGCAACAAAGGGCCTGTTGAGAGATCGAACGGCTCATCATTAATCCGTCGTATCGTGTCATTCTCACGCTGCTGAGCCTCCTCAGCAGGCATGCCACGAAAATCGACGACCTCCAAGTCAAAGGAAGTGTCAGGTCTAATTAACTGTTTGGGACTCCCTCCCTTGTCAACGTAAAACAGAGTACGCAACGACTCATGCCGCGCTACCAAACCGTCAAAGGCATCACGCATTGCTGCAGTGTCCAGTTGGCCTGATAAATGCAGAACGCCACCGATGTGGTAAGCCGTACTCTCAGGTTCCAGTTGCCATAAAAACCATAGGCGTTGCTGGTCATGAGAGAGAGGTAGTGGCTCGGCACGGTGTGTAGGTGACAATATTGGGATCGGCGAGCGCCCAGAATTGACATGATCACTGCTGATACGCTCGACTTCATTTGCCATAGCGCCCAGTGAGGAGTGTTCGAACACTGACTTAGCTGAAAAATCAATCGCCCAATGATCGCTAATGCGTGAAGCTAACTGCACCGCCGCCAGAGAATTACCCCCGCTAGCAAAGAAGTGGGCATCTTTTCCCAACGGCTTTTCCTTGCCGTCCCCCAGCACCTGGTGCCAGAGCTTCGCCAACGTCTGCTCCGTTTCGCTTCCAGCTTCCGCCGTAGATTGCGATGACTTTCCTCCGCCCTCAGCGTCACCACCACTGACAAAATGCCCAAAGGCGTAAATGGCGTAGGCATCTAAGCTGCCTGCCTCCCAGCCTTGGCGGCAGGTGCTGCGCTGTAGCTTGCCGCTGGAGGTCTTGGGAAGCCCCCTAGGGTTAAGCAGTAGCACTACCGAAAGCGGCTCATGGCAAGTGCTCCCCACTGTCTCGCTTAGCGCTTCGACCAACTTCTCGGCGGGCACTAGTTTCTGCATGCCGCGGGAGACCTCTGCCGCAACGCCAATCCCCTCGGCGCCTTCGGGGGTGGTCACTGCAAAGGCCGCCACGCGCCCTTTGCGCACTGCTTCCACCTCGGCTTCGATAGCACACTCGATATCCTGGGGGTAGACGTTATGGCCGCGCAGAATGATCAGGTCTTTGATACGCCCAGCAATATACAACTGCCCTTGGTGCAGAAAGCCTAGATCGCCGGTGCGCAGCCAGCGATCATCGCGGGCGTCGTGGTTCTGTGCATCAGTATCATCGGTGCGCTGCCAACTAACCCCATCGCGGGTAACAAAGGCTTGAGCTGTTGCTTCTGGGTTGTGCCAATACCCATGTGCCACGCTGGGCCCATTGATCCAGATCTCGCCAACGTCACCTTCGGGCAGCGAGTGAAGCCCCTCGGGATCGACAATATCGATAGCGTGACCGGGTTCCGGTGTACCGCAGCCCACCAGGGTGTTGCCTTCAACCGCTGAGACAGCCTTTCCCTCGGCCAGCGACTGTTGAGAAAAAGCCGTGCCCACCACGCCCGTACCGCGCGAATTACAGCTAACCAATAGCGTCGCTTCGGCCAAGCCATAACAGGGTGCTGCGGTGTCAGCGGCAAAGCCCGCTGGGCGGAAGCGTTCGATAAAGCCCGTGAGGGTATCGTGGCGTACCGGCTCGGCGCCTGAGAACGCGACCCGCCAGCTAGATAAGTCGAGCGCCTCAAGCTGCTCGTCACGGATACGCTCAAGACACAGTCGATAGGCGAAATCGGGGCCACCACTAATGGTGCCCCGGTGGCGGGAGATCGCTTCCAGCCAGCGTACCGGCCGCTGTAAAAAGAAAGTGGGGCTCATCAATACCGCAGGGATACCGCGATAGATGGGCTGCAGCAGGCCACCGATCAGCCCCATGTCGTGGTAAAGCGGCAGCCAACTGACGAAAACATCGTCGGCACCAATCGAGAAGCCCGTCTCAATAGCACGCTCGTTCGCCATCAGGTTCCCATGGCTAACCATCACCCCTTTGGGAGTGGCCGTGGAACCTGAGGTGTACTGTAAAAAGGCGAGATCACCACGCTTTGGGCGATGCTCAATCCAGTGTTCAGCGCGGCTCTCATCTACGGCATCCACGGGGATCAGTTCGGCGCTGCCGAAGCCTTCGCTTGCAGATGCGACCACATCGATAATCGTTGTAGAGGTGAGCACACAGGCGGCCTGGGAGTCGGCGGCAATGGCGAGCAGACGTGCCAGATGTTGCTGCTTGGCCGACTCTGGAGGGAAGACCGGCACGGCAATCACCCCGGCATATAGGCAGGCGAAGAACGCCACCACATAGTGTTCATCGTTATCCAGCAGGATCAAGGCACGCTCACCAGCCGGGAACCGCTGCTGGAGCTCGCTGGCCAGGGCGCGGGAACGCCGCTCCAGGGTGGCGTAGTCAAGGGTGGTCTCACCTTGTGCGTTCACTACAATCAGCGCCCTGTCGCTGGGCCTTTCCCGGGCCAGGCGACTTAAATGCTCAACGAAGCTGTGGTTAACAACGTTATGGGACGGGTGGCTGTTCATCGTCTGGGCGTGCCTTATATTCATATGCGTACCTGCTGGAACTCCTGGCCGTGGCGTGGGATTGAGCCGTTGTATTCAGTCTTTGGAGAGGTTGCCGTGACCTTCCGCCATGGCGACGACGACTTTGCGCGGCCCTTTGAACGGCGTGCGTGCATGGGCGACCAGCATGTTGTCGAGCATTAGCACATCGCCTGCCTGCCAGGGGAACATCACCGTTTCGTCGGCCAGTACGCCGCGGATCTCATCGAAGATGGCATCGTCGATGGGGCTACCATCGGCAAAGAAGACGTTGCGCGGCATGTCTTCGGGGTCTAGCAGCTCTTCCAGCGACTCTCGTACCTCTGGCTGCAGGTTGGAGACATGGAAAAGATGGCCTTGGTTGAACCACACCTGCTCACCGGTGACAGGGTGAGTCTCTATGCTTTGGCATAACTGGGTGGTACGCAGGTCGCCATCAGGCTTCCACTCACAGCGAATACCCGCGCGCTGGCAGAATGCCTCCACTTCGGCGCGGTCTTCGGTGTTAAACACCTTTTGCCAAGGCATATCGAAATCGCCGTAGTTGCGTACGTAGAGAATGCCGGGGGCAAAGCGCTCGCGGATCTCTGCGGGCATACGGCGGTAAATAGCGCGGCTATCGGCAATGGGGGTTTCACCGCCCTCGGGAGAAGCGGTGACGCAGTGGAACCAGATTTTCATCGGCCACTCGCGGGTGTAGGCCTGCTCATTGTGGAGGGGAATATGTTGATGGGCGGGGTATTCGGTGGAGGTATAAATGCCTGACGAAACCGCTGAGCGTGGCGTAGAAGCGAACTCATAGCTCAGCAGAGGATGACCAAAGGCGGCAGCAAACTGCTGAAAATCGTCCACGGAGGGAACATCGAAGCCTCTTAGCAACACCCCGCCGACTCTGGCCACCAACGTCTCAATATCAGCACGCAAATCGCCAAAGGCTTCCAGCAGCGGCTGCCCTGGATAGGTGGGGGAAATCATAATGGGCAGCTCCGAATCAGCAGGCCCCTGACGTTTGGATATGGTGTTGGTTTGTTGCGTTGGTGTTGCGCTTTGGCTGTCCATTATTGATCTCCTAAAAATTCGTTGAGTAGCGTTCGCCCTGAGCGCTATGGGCATAGCAGGTGCAGTCCGAGTCGACATAGCTTTTGTCGACATAGCCCAGGGCAGCGGCATAGCCGTTCGGCGCTGGCAGCGGCCATGCTTGCAAAGGTGATGAAATGGGAAGCGAGTGCTCAAGGTGATAGGTGCCTGGCGACCCTAAAGAGGAAGTGATCGAGAGCGCCTGCAAATGATCAGCGATGCCTAGGCCCAAGGCTTTGAGCACCGCCTCTTTAACCACCCAGCGCTCCATAAAGGGCAGTGCGATGCCGTCGCGTGCGTGGCCGAGCTGCTCACTCGGCGATAGCACCAGCCCTTGCAGCGGCGCCAGTTCGGCCTCGGGTCGGCAGCGCTCAATATCGACTCCCACCGCGCCGCCGGGAGCAAGCGCGATCAGAGCGACATGGCCAGAGTGGGAGACATTGAAAGCAGGCCCATCAGCGTTTTCCAACGCTGGTTTGCCGTAAGCGTTCTGAGTGAACACCAACTTTTCTGGCGCTATACCGGTGTGCGCTGATAGCAGTCGCCGCAGGGACGCGCGAGTCGCCACGGCGCGTACGACATCGGCGTGATGGCGAAGCCGCTGGGCGCGCTGCCACTCGGCTCGGCTCAGCAACCGATCATCGTCGTCGGCCACCGGGGCGTTCAGGTCGAGCGATAAACGCCAGACTTCAAGCCCCTCAGGAGCCCCTTCAGCTAACTGCAGGCGCTGCATGGGGCACCTCCTCAAGCCGTCGAGTCAGCGCCCGTTCGATAGTCTCCAGCACTTGTGCTTGCTGCTGGCGAATAAAGAAGTGCCCTCCTTCGAACCAGTCCAACGAGAACGCCCCGCCCGCTTCTCGCTGCCACGCTTCTAAACGCTCTCTTTCGATATCGTCATCGCGCCCAGCAAGTACCTGGAAGGGATAACCAAGCGGCGACCCGCCGCGATAGCGGAAACTGCGGCAGAGGCGATAGTCCGCTGCCAAGACATCGAGAGTGAGGCGCAGCAGTTCCGGGCTTTCGAACACTTCCTCTGGGGTGCCGCCCTGTTGGCGAAGATCCGCAATCAGGGCTTTGTCGTTATCAAGGCCCGCCAAGCGGTCTGAGTCGCGCATTGAGGGCGCCGCGCTGCCTGAGGCGAACAGCATCCGCGGCTGAGGCCGCCCTACATCGCGCAAGCGAGCTGCCATGCCGTAGGCCAACAACGCCCCCATGCTGTGACCGAACAGGGCGAAGTCGCCACGCATCCGCGTTGCTTGCTCTTCGCACAGCCGCACGACCTGGGTCTCGAAGTCATCGATAAGCGGCTCACCCAGGCGCTCACCACGCCCAGGCAGCTCGACGGGATATACCTCAATCCAGGCGGGCAACTGACGCTTCCAGCGCAGATACATGGTGGCGCTGGCTCCGGCGCAGGGCAGGCAGAGCAGCCTTAAACGCTTAACCTGCATTCACCTGCTCCGCCTCAGCGTTGGCCTGCTCATCCATCCACTGGCGCAGCAAGAGTGGCCGCATATCGGTCCAGGTTTTTTCGACGTAGTCGAGACAGGTTGGCTTATCGCCGAGTACGCCGGTATCGGTCCAGCCAGCGGGAATCGCTTTCCATTCTGGCCAGAGGGAGTACTGCTCTTCGTGGTTGACTAATACACGGAAGACACCATCTTCACGATCAAAACAGCTTGTCATGGGACTAACCTCATCGTTGCCAAAGGAATGAGAAATAAAACGCAATTACTTCTCATTACTCAATGACGAGTGAGGCGTCAGAAAATTTAATGTTGGGGTAGGAAAATAGAAAAAATAAGGGGAGGGGCCGCTAGGGCGTAGGCATAGAATTACCTTTGCCAGACTAAGAATTGCACCAGTAGGAGGAAGCTTTAGCTCGCGACCATTTAGTTAGCCTGACAACCGAAGGAGGAGAGTAAAAAAAACAGTGACTGATCAGTTGCGCTCATCACCACTTGGAATCATCCCCGTTAGCAGCCATAGCTGTTCGGCTTCACGAAATACACGGCGGTGCTGAGAAGAAGCCGCTAACCACGCATGAAGCGCCTCGCGATCAGCGTCGCTCAACGTCTCTTCATGCTCGCGCATCAGCCAGTCTAGCGCCGTTTGCCAAACGGCATCATCGCCGCTGTCGTTATCCATCGTTACTGTCAAACCTCGCTACTGCTGCCTGCTGAACACCTGTCTCGGGAAGCGTGTAATATTATCAACGCTATTTGCTGACAGTGTAACAAAGCGACAACAAAGAAGGGACGGAACGTGGGCTTACCGATCTGGCAACGTTTAACCTTGTAGCGACTGGCGGCAATGCGTCGCGAATCATAAAATTAACTAACGTGGTGGAAATACCTAACAAGTGAGCCACTTCCCGCTGCGTATGACTTCCCGAACGATAGAGCTCAAAAGCGCGCCGCGTACGCTCAGGCAGCTCGTCCAACGCGTCCACCACCTGTGCCAAGGCCTGGCGGTCAATCGCGATCACCTCTGGAGAGTGTGACGCGTAAGAGGCGGCCTCCCCTTCCTCTTCTTTTGCAAACAAAGTTGACTCAAACGCCGAACGGCGGCAGCGGTCAATGGCGAGGTTGCGCACCACACGTGACACATAGGATATGGGCTGCTTCACCTCAAAAAGCGTGGTTGCTTCCGAAATTTTCAGATAGGCATCCTGCACAACATCATCGGCTTGATCAGCATTGCCCAATACTCTTGCGGCGACACAGCAGAGCCGGGGCCGCTGATTAACGAAGATATCTTCTAACTCAGCGCTCCAGGTCTGGGTATCCACAGCTCGGCCTCCTGCCTTGATTAACACCACGGAATAAATGGCAATAATTATTATTTGCGTTAGAGCCTGACAAGTCAACTGGTGAGAGCTAACTCACTTTTTATAACGATATGCTTGTTGGCAGCACTACTTCATGAGATGTTTCTCGTCTCCTCTCCAGCCCTTGTTACTTCGTTGCCACCAACGCCTTTACCTTAGCTGCGAACAACACTCGGCGCGCTGACGACTCGTGGCTAGGCATTTCAGCCCCTGAGCATGCTAAACTACTGCTGCTCGTATCGCTGTTTCTTGCTCTGGAGACCCACCGTGACGGATGCCCACCGCCGTAAGCTACCCATCGGGATTCAGACGTTCTCGGATATCCGCGAAGGGAACTATTACTACGTCGATAAGACACCGCACATTGAGCGTTTGGTTAACCAGAACAAATACTACTTCCTCTCGCGGCCACGCCGCTTCGGCAAAAGTCTCTTGCTGGACACCCTGCGTTGCCTGTTTGAAGGTCGCCAGGCGCTGTTCGAAGGGCTGTATCTCCACGACAGGTGGGATTGGCAGCAGCGCTACCCGGTGATTCGTATTAGCTTTGCCGATGGCGTGATGCAGAGCCGTGAAGGGTTGGATGAACGTATCCGTGAGCAGCTACGCGTCCAGCGTGAGCAACTCGGCATTACCCACCACCATAAAACCGATATACCGGGTGAATTTTCTGCCCTCATTCGTGCCGCCCACCAGCAGAGTGGCCAGCGCGTAGTTGTGCTGATCGACGAATACGACAAGCCGATTCTGGATAACATCCTGGCGCCAGAGCGCGCCCGGGAACTGCGCGAGGGCTTGAAGAACCTTTACAGCGTTATTAAAGACGCCGATCCGCACCTGCACTTCGTGCTGCTTACCGGCGTGTCCAAATTCAGTAAGGTCAGCCTTTTCTCAGGATTGAATAACCTCAACGATATCACTCTGGATGCCCCCTTCAGCACGATTTGCGGCTATACCGACGAGGACATTGACACGGTGTTCACCGCTGAGTTGCCCGGCCTTGATCGCGAGGCGATCCGCCAGTGGTATAACGGCTACCGCTGGGGTGGCCGTGAGGTAACGTCCGTCTACAATCCCTTCGACGTGCTGTTACTGTTTCAGAAACGCGAGTTCGGCCCGTACTGGTTTGAGTCTGCCACACCGACGTTTTTGGTGGATATCCTCAAGCAGCGCGGAGTATTTACCCCGTCATTGGATCATTGGGAAACCGAGTATGAATTGCTCAGCCAGTTTGATGTTGACCAGATCAGCACTGAAGGTCTGCTGTTTCAAACCGGCTACCTCACCATTCAGCAAGTAGAAGAGCCTCTGCAGGGCTACCGCCAGTACACCCTTGGCTTCCCTAACCGCGAAGTTGAAACCAGCCTAAACCATGCGCTACTGCCGTCATTAGGTGTCGAAAACGCCCCGCGTGAGCGTCGAACGCTGTTTCGTCATTTAAGCCAGCACGACTTAGCCGGATTGGAAACGCACCTCAAAGCGCTCTACGCCGGACTCCCCCACGACTGGTACCGCAACAATCCTATCGCTCGCTACGAAGGTCATTACGCCAGTGTCTTCTATAGCCATTTTGCGGCCTTGGGGCTGGATGTAACCGTGGAAGACGCCAGCCACCATGGCAAGGTGGATATGAGCGTGGACTTTGGTGGGCATATCTACCTGTTTGAGTTCAAAGTGGTGGAACAACTGCCGGAAGGTAAAGCGCTGGAGCAGATCAAACATAAAGGCTATGCCGATAAGCACCGCGCTTCGGGCAAGCCCATCCACCTGATCGGCGTGGAGTTTTCCAGCGTTGAGCGCCAGATTGTGGCGTTTGAGGTGGAGACTCTTGAGTAGGTCGTAACACCCATCTGTGAGCATGCTAAACTGCTGCTCGTATCGCTGCTTTGCTCTGGAGACCCACTATGCCGGATGCCCACCGCCGTAAGCTACCCATCGGGATTCAGACGTTCTCGGATATCCGCGAAGGGAACTATTACTACGTCGATAAGACACCGCACATTGAGCGTTTGGTTAACCAGAACAAATACTACTTCCTCTCGCGGCCACGCCGCTTCGGCAAAAGTCTCTTGCTGGACACCCTGCGCTGCCTGTTTGAAGGTCGCCAGGCGCTGTTCGAAGGGCTGTATCTCCACGACAGGTGGGACTGGCAGCAGCGCTACCCGGTGATTCGTATTAGCTTTGCCGATGGCGTGATGCAGGGCCGTGAAGGGCTGGATGAGCGTATTCGTGAGCAGCTACGCGTTCAACGAGAGCGACTCGGCATTACCCACCACCATAAAACCGATATACCGGGTGAATTTTCCGCCCTCATTCGTGCCGCCCACCAGCAGAGTGGTCAGCGGGTGGTCATCCTGATTGACGAGTACGACAAGCCGATTCTGGATAACATCCTGGCGCCGGAGCGTGCCCGGGAACTGCGCGAGGGTTTGAAGAACCTTTACAGCGTGCTGAAAGACGCCGACCCGCACCTACACTTCGTGCTGCTTACCGGCGTTTCCAAATTCAGCAAGGTCAGCCTGTTTTCGGGCTTGAACAATCTCCGCGATATTACCCTTTCGCCCGACTATGCAACCTTGTGTGGTTATACCGATGACGATATCGATACCGTATTTGAACCTGAACTTTCTGGGTTAGACCGTCAGGAAATCAAACAGTGGTATAACGGCTATCGCTGGGGTGGTCGTGAGGTTACCTCTGTCTACAATCCCTTCGATGTACTATTGCTGTTCCAAGAGCAAGAATTCGGCCCGTACTGGTTTGAGTCCGCGACGCCAACGTTTTTGGTCGATATTCTCAAACAACGCGGGGTGTTTACCCCTCGATTGGAGACCTTGCAAGCAAAAGCACAGTTGCTCGGCCGCTTTGATGTCGACGATATCACCACCGAAGGACTGCTGTTCCAAACCGGCTACATCACCATTAAAGACGTGCAGGAACCCATGCTGGGTTATCGCCTCTATACGCTGGGCTTTCCGAACAGGGAGGTAGAAAGCAGCCTTAACGATTTATTGCTGCCAGTATTGGGTATTAACACAAGCGATGCGCAAACCTACCAACTGGCGTTATTTGACACTTTTCAGCGCCATGACCTTGCTGCGTTGGAAGCTCACTTAAAGGCGCTCTACGCCGGACTCCCCCATGACTGGTACCGCAACAACCCCATCGCCAAATACGAAGGCCACTATGCCAGTGTCTTTTACAGCCACTTTGCGGCCTTGGGGCTGGATGTAACCGTGGAAGACGCCAGCCACCACGGCAAGGTGGATATGAGCGTGGACTTTGGTGGGCATATCTACCTGTTTGAGTTCAAAGTGGTGGAACAACTGCCGGAAGGTAAAGCGCTGGAGCAGATCAAACATAAAGGCTATGCCGATAAGCACCGCGCTTCGGGCAAGCCCATCCACCTGATCGGCGTGGAGTTTTCCAGCGTTGAGCGCCAAATTGTGGCGTTTGAGGTGGAGACCTTGGCTTAGCTACCAATCTATCCGCCACTGTCATCTCCGCGTCATGAATGGCTAGTTACATTGAATGCATACAGTTTTTGCCATTCACTAAGGCACGATGAATGCCCAGGGGAAATACAATGCTCGATAGCAGTAACGACCTACTCGAAACGGTGAAGCAGGCGGCGTACGAGGCGGGTGCGCTGTTACGCGAGGGATATTCGCTAAAGGGCAGAATCGCCTTTGAGCAAAAGGGGGCGTCAGACTTTGTCAGCTACTACGATACGGCCGCCGAGAACATCATTATCGACTGTATCAATAGCACCTTTCCCGATATCGCTTTCCTAGGTGAAGAGAGCGGGCTTACACCCACCGATAGTGACTATACCGTCATCATTGACCCTCTCGATGGCACCAGCAACTTTTTGCATGGGGTACCTCACTTCTCAGTCTCCATCGCGGTTACTAAGGGCGATGAGCTGATCATCGGCGTTGTCTATCAACCGCTGCTTGATGAAATGCTTTGGGCCAGCCTTGGCACCGGCGTCTTCCTCAACGACACGCCGCTCACGACGCCTGAACCGCGCCCACTGAACGAGATGCTGGTAAGCACCTGCCTGCCCTACCACGCTAAAGGTGACTGTACGACGGCCCTAAATCAACTCGCTGCTCTAATGCCCCAGGTGGCCGGTATCCGCAGCCCAGGATCGGCGGCGCTGGAGATCGCCTACACCAGCCTGGGCCGGTTTGATGCTTTTTGGTCTCAAGGCGCTAAGCTCGACTTTTGGGATATCGCCGCCGGCATTGTGATTGCCAGAGAAGCTGGCTACACCGTCACGGATCTCACTGGCGAGCCGAATCCCGCTCAATGGAACAGTTTACTTGCGGCGCACCCCGAGAGGCATGGACAACTGCTAGCGTGTTTAGCGTCTTGCTGATAAACGATCAACGTCATATCTAACCACCTGAGACCTACCCCTTGCCTGCTTTCCCCAAGCGGCGTTTGCCATCTATCACGTAAATCTTTTCATTTTTTTGTTAAAAATGAGAACCATTAGCACTAGAATGGAGGCATTATCATCAACCCTATCGCCAGGAGTCATTCATGTTCGAGGTCAAAGGCGCCACCTTTGAAATCAATGGTAAGCAGATTTTAAATCCCATTGACCACAGCTTTCATGAGGGCAAGGTTTATGGCCTGATTGGCCATAACGGCTCGGGCAAGTCGACGCTAATCAAGCTCATGGCCCAGCAGCAGCCGGTAAGCCAGGGGGAGATTCACTTTGATCAGCGCCCGCTGAGTGACTGGGGAAATCGTGAGTTCGCTCGTCAGGTGGCTTACCTGCCCCAGCATTTACCAAGTGCAGAAAGTCTTACCGGACGCGAGCTAGTCGCCTTTGGCCGCTACCCATGGCACGGACTGCTGGGCCGCCACACCCAGAAAGACAAAGATGCCATTGATCGCGCCATTGCCCTGACCCACACAGAGGCCTTTGCCGACCGCTTGGTCGACACGCTCTCTGGTGGTGAACGCCAAAGGGTATGGCTGGCGATGCTACTCGCCCAGGGCAGCCGATTCCTGCTGTTGGATGAGCCGTTAGCGGCGCTGGATATCGCCCACCAAATCGAAGTGCTGGCGCTGATCCGTAAGCTGTGCGATGAGCTAAATCTTGGGGTGATTATTGTACTGCACGATATCAACATGGCCTCGCGCTACTGCGACGAGCTAATGGCGCTGCACAGCGGTCGCTTGTTAGCCCATGGCAGCCCGGATAATTTGATGTGCGGCAGCACCTTAGAGGCTATTTATGGCTTACCGATGCAGGTCATGAAGCACCCCAACGGAGAGCACAATATCGCCGTGGCTCAATAGCGCTATTCTCCGAGGTCAGACACTTTTAAAAGCACTCATTCGCAATCAAAAGCTTCAACTGATACGCATTATCGATTAAGCTGAATGCCATATTTTACCTGTGTGCTGTGTCAAAACCTTGTGTTAAAGCCCTGTGATGGAGCCCGCGATGCCCTCTGCTCTGCGTCAGCCGCAACTGTTCGAGCCTTCGTTAGCGTCCTGCTACACCGGGCCGTTGGCGAACTTTACGCCGCCGTTAATAGGTGGAACGCCACCGCTGGAAGCGTTCAAAACAGCCCGTTGGCGGAATGCCGATTGGCTCAAAGAAGATCTCTCCCGTTTCGCTGAACAGTACCCAGACGGAGACCAGCGGGCAGTGGTATCGATCTGGTCGAAATGGCACTTAAGTGCGCTAACCGTTCCCACACTGACTGCCAACCTGCTGCTTAACCGTGACCTGCCGGTGGGGCTGGACGACATGCAGGTTATCTTTAACGACAAGGGCGCCACCTCGCGGCTGTGGTTGCCCCACGAAGGTACGCCGATAACCACACAAGATCCGTTTGAGCGTTTTGCTACCCTGATTGAGCAGCACTGGGCACCGTTGATTGAGCAATTAGCGGCCATCTCCGGCGCTGCACAGCGGGTGTTCTGGAGCAATGCCGGTGGCTATCTGGACTTTTACGTCAACGCGCTGGGCGAGCACCCGCTTGCCAATAGGCAGGCGTTTGAGGCTGCCAAGGCGTTGCTAGAAGCGCGCAACCTGCCCAACGGCAAGCGCAACCCGCTGTTTCAGCCGGTGCGTTACTTTACGCCCAAGGGGAGTGAGGAAGTTAAGCGGGTGCGCAAGCTTTGCTGCCTGCGCTATTTACTGGATGAGTTTGATACCTGCGGCACCTGCCCGCTAGAGGGCTGCGACCTGGAAGCGCGTAAGCGCGCCAGGCAGGTCGCCCGTTAAAACGTTAGCTATTTTTAACACGGTTTAGATATTAATTTGCGCAACAGCGTCTTCACTCGCTCGCGCACGCTGCTCGCCTTTCAGCTCGCTAAGCTGCCCCTTCGACATCTCCAGCAACCGATCAGCATGAACGAAGTAGCTGTCGTCATGACTGATAGCAAACACGGTTTTACCCATTGCTTTCAAGTGCGGCAACAGCTCGCGGTAGAACAGCCGGCGGAACTGCGGGTCTTGATCCGCCGCCCACTCGTCGAGCAGCAAGATATCGCGCTTTTCGGCAATCGCTAGTAGCAGTGCCAGGCGCTTACGCTGCCCTTGGGAGAGCTGGGTGTTGATGACACGATCACCCTCCCACTGCAATTTGTGCTGCATCTGCAATCGCTCAAGCCAGGTATCAACGACCTCTGGGTCAGCAGGCAGGCCTTCAGGGCCCATGGTCTGATCAAACTGATGAAAATCGGTAAACACGCTGGCAAAGCGAGCGCGGAATGCTTCCCACTGAGCAGCAGTGACCACCTGCCCATCAATCTTAATAGTGCCGCTTTGGGGACGGTATAACCCCGAGAGCAGCCTTGCCAGGGTCGACTTACCGCTGCCGTTGCCGCCGATCAAAAACACCTGCTCACCGCGCTCTAGGGTCATATTGAGCGGCCCCACCTGGAAGCCCTCGCCCTGGGCAGTGTCCGGGTAGTGATAAGTGACTTCCTCCAGCTCCAGACGCTGCCAATCAGCCAGCGTATCGTCGACAGCAAAGCTTGCCTGGTACTCGGCTAGCTCCAGGCTGCTCAATTTATCAAAAGCGACCTGGGCGCTGATCAAGGTTGGCCAAGCGCCCACCGCCTGAATCAGCGGCGTACGCAGGAACAACAGCGTCAACGCGAAGGTGGAAGCCACCGTGGTATTCGCCCACCCCAACCCATTAGAGAGGAAAAACACCACCCCGATGGCACCCAACATCATAATGTTAGACCAGTTGTTAGCGCTTAAATGGTAGGTATCGGCGCGGATGATGTGATGACGGTAGTCGCGGGCATTGGCGGTATAGCGTTCATCATAAAAGCGCCGGGCACGGTCGCGGTTGAGCGCCAGCTCTTTGCGCCCTTCAATGGCCGCCTGGAAATCTTTATACAGACTGTCTTCGCTTTCACGCACGAGGCGAAAATGGCGATACACCCGCGACACCAGCACCCAACCCACGCCCATGGTGAACGCGATCCACAGCACCGTGATCACCACCATTTGCGGCGACAGCCAGGCCAAATAGGCCACCGAGGCAAGCGTTAGCACCACGCCCTGAATCAGTTCCGGCAGACGCACAAAGCCAATGGTGATGTTGCGCACATCGCTGGACAGACTGGCCAGCAAGGTGGCGTTGCCCAACTGCTCCAAGCGCTCAATATCGGTGTCGAGAATCCGCTTCACCAGCCGCGAGCGTAGGTCAAACACAAAGTGGTGCCCCAACACGGTCAGCGCTAATTGCGTACTGAGTGTGACCGCCAGGAGCACCGCCAGCAGGCCGAGAAATTGCGGCAGCGCCGCCATACTGCCTACTTAGATAAGCCGCTGGTTGATAAAGGCAATTACCCCGACCCCTAAGCCAGCGCTCAATAGGCTCAAAGCAATGGCGCCTAAAAAGGGCCAGCGGTAGTGATGAAATACTAAGCGCAGCAGTTCCATGGGGCTCCTTGCCTTCCTGTAAAGAGCGCTGAAGTCTAACAGCAGCGCCTCTCACCAAGAAGACGTCATTCATATTGGGTGGCAAACGAGCAGCGACAGAGGCCTGACAAAGAGTAGTCTGAACCGGAACGCTATTCCTAAGAGCTATTCCTAAGGGCGATTCCGAAGGGCTATGTCAGATGGTTATCCCAGCGGAGTTCCAGACTGGCGACCAGTTGGGGTGTTGCCGAGCCAGGTGTTACTCGGTAAAGCCCGCCCTGGCCGGAGGAGACCAGAAAGCCGCCGTTGCCGTCGCAGCGGGCGCCGGCGGCGTCGGGCAGCGCCAGGCTGACAATAAGCTTGCCTTGCGCGGTATCCAGCAGCAGTACCCGGTTGCCGCGGGGTGCGGTGACTAGCACAGTGTTAGAGATACGGCTAAACGCCACGCTGGCGGTGTATTGGTTCAAGCTGGCAGTGACGTCCTCGGGCAGCGCCAGCTCAGAGAAGTGCCCGTCGGCAGCCAGACGACAGATCAGCGGATGGGTCTCCCACTCGGGCCCTTCAAACTGGTAGCCAGCGATCACGGTACCGTCCGCCGCTACATCCAGATGACGACAGCTGAGCTGGTGGTGCGAAGGTTCGTGACGGGCCAGAATCTCACCGCTGTGGCGATCCAGCAGCATCAGCGCTGGTGCCATGGTATCAAGATTGAGTTTAACCCGGCCATAGTCAGGATGAGTCTTGATCCCCCCCAAACCAATCACCAGTGTGTCACCATCCGGCATCAGCCTAAGCTCATGAGGCCCGATACCACCCAGCGGCATATCGCGCACATGGGCGTAGTCGTTGGCAGCGTCGTAAACGCGCACTAGCCCGGCGCTGTCCTCCAAACGATTGGCGGTGACATACAGATAGCGCCCGCTCAGGTCGAAAACGCCATGCCCGTAGAAGTGGTAGCCCTCCCCGGCCGCAATGGTGTGGGCTAATTGGCGGCTGTCCCCATCGATCACATGCATCCGTGTGCCAGGGCGGCGAGCAAACAATACCGCCTGGCGAGAGTCGGGCCGCAGACAGCCTCCATGGCAGCGCTCGGGTACTTCGATCATAAAGCGGGTCTGACCATCCAATGCCACCCCGGCGATGTAATGCCCTCCTCTGGGGTCGTCTACCGCGCTGAACAGCCAAGCGGCTTCCTCCCGCGCGGGCAGCGCCCAACTCAGCGGGGTCAGCGCCATGGCGACGCTGCCCAACCCTACTTTGAGTACTTGGCGTCGCTGCATGGTTTAATCCCCATCGCTGGAGTTAAAGCCTCGTACCAGCCCCAGTTCACCAGCGATCTCGTTACCCAGTAGATGGCGTAGCTGGCTGATGTCGAGGTAGAGCGACTGCAGACCGCGAAACGCCTCTTCGTCTTCAAGGGAAGGCACCAAGCCCGGTGGCAGTTCGCTGGCCTGAACGAGTGTCTTATCCAACTGATCACGAAACGCCTCGGCGAGCGGCAGCGCATCGGCCTCGCGCAACAGCGCGGTGAGCCCCGGCAAGAAGCCGGTACGCAGACCCTCCAGGCTGCTCTCTACCAATCGAACCGTTTGTCCGCTTCGCCACGCTTCCGCCAAGTAGCCGTTGGCGGGTGCGCCTTTAAGGCCCATGGGCTCACCGAGCCGTTTATCTTCGAGTATTTCGAGAGCCTGGATGGCGCTCGCCAGCGTGGTCTCCGTGTAGTCAGGAGTCTCAAGATAGTGCTCGCCAAAGGCCTGCCAGTCGCGATGCAGCGCGCTTGTGGTATCAGCAAGATGCGTGGTGATGGCCTGCATCAGCGAGCAGGCTCCAGGGTCGCTCAGGGCCTGTTCGTCCATGGCGTCGTCATAAAGCAAGTATTCAAGGGCGGGAAAGCCTTGAATCGCCACGCTGTCACTGGCGATATCTTGGGCATCCGGGGCTTCGGCTGCCTTCAGCCAGCCGCGCACCTTGCTGCCCACCAGGTTTTTACGGTCTGGCCAGAATTGCAGTTGCCAGCCTCGGCTATTCTGCTCGACCGGGCCGAACTGAATAAAACGCACCGCCTGCCAAGCTTGATAGGCGCTCAGCCAGTCATTTTCCAGCCGCTGTCTGAGCGCTTCGTCTGGGCTCTGGCAAAAGCGTGCGGCGCTAGCTTCCAGGCGCTCGGAGGCGGCGCTCAGCTCAGCATACTGAAGTTCCACCGCGCCGTGCCACATTTCCCGCGGCACAGGGGTGTCCGTAGCAAAAGAGAGCGGCGTCGCGAGTAGCGCGCAAGCCAGCAAACTCAGGCGGCGAAGAGATGCGATCACGTTAACTCCTTAACAGTAATGACTTACAGGGATTCAAGGAAACGTATAAGTTCCGCTCGCTGGTCAGCGGGCAATGCGCGATAGCCCTGGGTAGCGCTTTCTGCCTCACCACCGTGCCAGAGTATCGCCTCTTCCAGAGTGCGGGCGCGACCATCGTGGAGAAAACCAGCCCGGGGGTTAACCGTTTGCGCCAAGCCGATGCCCCACAGCGGCGGGGTGCGCCATTCTCGGCCATCGGCCTGGAACTCGCTGCGATGATCAGCCAGGGCATCGCCCAGATCGTGGAGCAGTAGGTCGCTATAGGGCCATATTTCCTGATTGGCTAGCGCCGGACGGGCAGTATCCGCAGCGGTGCGATGGCGCGGCGTATGGCAGCTCGCGCAGCCGAGCGCGTTAAATCTCTCAGCGCCCTGTTTCACCGCTGAGTCATCCATATTGCGTCGCATCGGTACCGCCAAGCTGGAGGCGTAGAAGGTCACGAAGTCGGCCACGTCATCGCTGACCTCAGGCGTGCCACCGTTAGGAAAATCATCGCACCCCTGGTTCTCCATGCAGTCGGTTTGTGGCACCAGACTGGAGGTCAGCCCCATATCCCCGGCGAAGGCATGCAGGCCCTGCTGCTCAATGCTGGGCTCTCCGGCTTTCCAGCCGAAACGCCCTAGCACCGTGGTGCCACTGCGCACATCCCACACTTGGTTGTAGCGGCCGGAAATTCCGTCGCCATCGTCGTCTGCAGGGTCTGCGGCAGCGATAAGGTCAGCTTCAGGAATCGCTTCTAGCAGGCCCAGGCCAATCATTGGCGGTGCCAACCGTGGCGAGGTTTGCAGTGACTCCGGCAGCTCTCCGTAAGCGGGCTCGGCAATCGAGTAGAGCGGCTCCTGCAAGGTGACGCTGGTGCCATCGGTGAAACTCACTTCCCGAGGACGATACTCAATCACCAGCTTGGCCTCGGGCTTGGCACCGCTAATCGCCGCGGTTTGGAGCTGCAAACCGTAGTTAGGTACCGGAAGCGCGCCCCGCTGCTCCAGTGTTTCTGGATCCGCTTGGCTTGCGGGTAGCGAGAGGCGCAGAAACAGCGCGATGGGGTTTTCGTCGCCGGTGGGTGGGTGCCCCCGACCATCTTTAAGGTGGCACCCCTGGCAGCTATTGGTATTGAGCAGCGGCCCCAGGCCATCCCGGGCCTCGGTGCTGGCGGGCGCCGCCACCCAAGGGTTGCGAAAGAAGCTGTTACCGACGCTGAAATCCAGCCGCTTGGTCATCGACATATTACCCAACGGCAGCGAATAGGCGTTATGGTCAAACTGCTCCACCGAGCCATTGCCACCACTCATGGGCGTCGTTTGAATGGGATAATCTTGGCTAGGTGGCACATTTTGTATAGGTGATTCGGCTGCCTGCAAGGGCACGGCCAACAAGAACAGTAAGAAACTGCTGTGGGCTAATGTGCTGGGCACCCACTTGGCTAGGACAATAAACCGGGGTAAGCGGTACATGGTGATACCTTGAGAAGGAAGATACTGACAAAACCAACAGAGCCGCGCGATAGCAACACTATCGGCGGCTCATGGTAGACGCTAGTCCGCTCTAGAACCGGTGACCGGCATCATCAGGCTGTAGGGAGGTCACGCCCAGTTCACCTGCGGCCTGTTCGATAGACCCTGTTTGCGCCACCAGGGAGAGAATCGCCTCGTTGATCAATTCACTGCCCTGCTCGTTACCCGGCGCAATCATCATATCGAATGCCATCGGCGAGCTTTCCGCTTCAGCCGCCTGCTTGATAGCATCAAGCCTCGCCATGGTGGCTTCAAGCTGCGCACCAAGGGTGTCGGCTAGCTCGCTATCTGCTTGAGACAGTAAGTCTTGCAGCGAAGGCCCCTCTACCACACTGCCATCAAGGCGCTGATAGCTGCCGGTGTAGATATTCTGAACACCCTGGCCGTTGTAGTAGTGGGAGTTGTGGGTATTGTCGCTGAAGCAGTCGTGCTCATCCTCAAAAGAGTTGGCTTCAAGGGCGACCTTTAAGCGCTCACCTGCCAGCTCACCCAGGGAGAGCGAGCCCATACCGAACAGCATACGACGCAGGCCCTCCTGATCGCTCTCGGCGAGCAGTTCCTGGCGATAGTTACCCTCGGTTTCCGGCGCCCACTGGGCCACCATCCACTCAAGGTCGTCAACGAGCAGGTCAGACACTGCGTCCAGATAGCTGCGGCGGCGATCGCAGGGGCCATGAGTGCAGTCATCGCCGGTTTGGTAATCACTCACCGGTCGTTCGCCGTTGCCTTCCTCAAAGCCATGCAGATCCTGCCCCCAGAGCAGAAACTCGATGGCGTGATAGCCGCTGGCGACGTTAGCCTCCGAGCCGCCGATTTCATTCAGGTCGGCGAGTAATTCTGGGGTAATATCGCTAACGTCCAGAGTTTCGCCGCCGACAGTGATTTGCTCGTTGGCAATGATATTGGCAGTGGCACCTTCGTTGCCCAGCTCATATTGGTAGTCATCGCCCTCGACATAATCGATCATGCCCTCATCAAGGGGCCAGGCGTTTAGCTGCCCTTCCCAGTTGTCCACCACCGCATTACCGAAACGAAACACTTCGCTCTGCTGATAAGGCACCCGCGCCTGCAGCCAGGCTTGCTTGGCTGCGCTCAGGGTTTCGGCCGTGGGATTGGCGAGCAATTCGTCGATACGCTCGTTCAATGCTTGGGCAGCATTCAGTGCATCGGCGTAATTGGCATGAGCCAGATCGGCGTAGTGTTTAACCACGGCGTCAGCGCTAACGGTGCCGTCAGCAGCAGCAGTGTCGACAGCAACTGGGGCAAAAGGCATCAGCGCGCTAAGCGCAACGATGCCAGCAAGAGGGCGACGGAGCATGATGGCGGGCATTACAGTGTCCTTTAGGCTGTGGCATTACAGAAACTACTCACATAAAGTGCTAGGCAACCCGAGAGGGTTTTGGTGCTCTAGTCCTGCCTGAAATGTAATTCATTGGCCTATGAGATTCAATCCTATTTGATCTTAAATAGAGAGCACTACGCCGTTTCATCACCATTTTTTGCTCTGTGTCACTTTTTGCTGCCTTGGGAAAACCGACATGCTGGATTATAAACTGCTTCATGCCTTGGCAATCGTGGTGGAGTGCGACGGTTTTGAGCGCGCAGGCGATGTACTGGGGCTTTCGCAGTCAGCTGTCTCCCAGCGCATTAAGGCACTGGAGGTTCGCCTTGGGCAGCCGGTGCTTATACGCTCTCCTCATCTAGCGCCGACCCCTGCGGGTCAGCGGCTGTTGACCCATTACCAGCAAGTACAGCTATTAGAGCGCGATCTCCGCGGCTCCCTACCCACGCTGGATGACCAGGCGCCGCGTCTGCGGATTGCTATCAATGCGGATAGCTTGGTCACTTGGTGGGCCGAGGCCGTTGCCACGATCTGCCAAGAGGAGGGTTTATTGCTGGATTTGGTGATTGAAGACCAGGATGTCGGGCTCAAGCGCTTGCGCGATGGCGATGTAGCGGCCTGCCTGTGCGCCACACCACAACCGATAGCCGGTGCACGCAGTGTTGCGCTGGGAGAAATGCGCTACCACCCTTTGGCGACACCGGCTTATATCGAACGCTACTTTCCAGAAGGCCCTTGCAAAGAGAGCTTTCAATCCGCGCCAGCCATCGTCTTCGGCCCTCACGATCAGTTGCAGCATCGCTTTCTTGCTCAGTGCGGCTACCACGGCCACTTTCCTTATCACCTCTGCCCATCTTCAGAAGGGTTTGTGCGCTTAGCCACAGCCGGGGTCGGTTACGGCATGATGCCTCAGTTGCAGGTCGGCGAATTAATGGCCAGTGGCCAACTAGCCAGTGTTGCTCCCGGTCATTTTTTGGCAGTGCCCTTGTACTGGCATTTTTGGCGCCACAGCGGGCAACTCATTCAACGACTTACGCAACATTTAAGTCGTGCTATGACTTAAGCATGAGAGTTTTCAACGTTTCCTTTCACCAAAGCCAACTACACTCAAAGAGCTTATCGTACGGCACAAGGAAATTTGAGCTGCTTTTGAGCGGGGTGGCATGCAAACCGCATCTGAGCGCTATGCCGACGAATTAGCGGCCCCCGGCGGGTAAGGGAACCCAGGGAACAGCGAACGGGGTAAAAAAACGAAAAAAGCGATACCCTATGCATGCACAACGTTTAACAGCGGGTGTTTACACCGGCTTATTGCTGCTGCTTGCGGTTTGTTTTATGCCCTGGGCGCAGGCAAATACTCTCCTATCCGCATCGCCAAGCCAGGCGAGCTATTCACTTGCCCCTTATAACGAGTTCTGGCACGCCGACGAACAGTCTGTAACGCTTAACGATTTGCTCGCCCAATCGCGTACTTTTACACCCACGCACCAAGCCCAAGATTTAAATTTCGGCTATACCCGTGGTGATGTGTGGCTGCGCACTCAGGTGCGCAATGATTCGTCGGAACCCCAGCGTTGGATGGTGGAGTTTGAATACCCGTTCTTGGATTACGTTACCCTTTATACGCTTCGCCAACAGCTAAGCAGTGTGCAACGAAGCGGCAGCGCGGTTCCCGTTGAACAGCGTGCGCTTGCCCACCGTCAGGCGGTTTTTCCATTGGAGCTGGCCGCCTTTGAAACCGTCACGCTGTATACCCATGTGGCTGCCTCAGGCAGCAAGATGCTGAGCTACAACTTATTAACGCCAGAGGTGTTTTATACCCAAAATGATCGTCATAATTTTTGGCTGGCGACCTACTTTGGCATGCTGCTGGCGATGGGTTTATATAACTTACTGCTATTTTTCGGCTTAAAAGAGCGCATATTTCTTCACTACTCGCTATTTGTCGCAGGCTTTGGACTTGCCATTCTGGCGTTTAACGGCATTGGCACACTCATGTTTTGGAGTTTTCTGGGTGAGAACACGTCTCGCTTGGTGGCGCTCGGTTTCACCTTTGCCTCTACCATGGCCACACTGTTTGCGCAGAGCTTCCTAAACACAGAGACGTATTGCCCACGCTGGCACCAGGTATTAAACACCTTTCGCAGCTACTGTTGGCTCGCCGTCATTGCCTCGCTGCTGCTGCCCATTCCTGCGGCCCTCCACCTAATGGATGTGACGGGGTTTATGGCGGCTTTACTGCTCCTGATATGCGGCAGCTACTGCAGCTTTCGACGCATACCCAGCGCTAGACTCTTCGTGTTTGCGTGGTCGATATTTCTGCTGGGTGCAGGTGTCTTTACACTCCGCAACCTGGGCATACTGCCGGCTAATTTTATTACCCTACACGGCATTCAAATTGGCTCGGCGCTAGAAATGTTACTGCTTTCGTTTGCACTGGCATCACGCTTTAACAAACTTAAACGGCAAAAAGAGCGCGCTCAAGCCGCTATGCTAGCTGCGCTAAAAAAGCAGGAAGCCGTGCTGGAACAAAAAGTCGCTGCCCGAACTAAAGCGCTAGAGCATTTAGCCAACGGCGATATGCTGACCGGTTTATTAAATCGCCATGGCCTGGCGCGCTGCGCCGCAGAAGCTCTGGAGCGTAATCGTCAAAACGGCCATCGCTTGGCGCTCCTGATGCTTGATCTGGATCGTTTCAAACCCATTAACGACTGCTACGGCCATGAGGCAGGTGATTTTGTCTTACAACAAGTTGCCAAACGTATTGCCCATATGGCGCGTACCGGTGACCATTGTGCACGCTTTGGTGGTGATGAGTTTATTATTATCATGGAGAACATCGAACCTCACGATACGCTTGAGAATATACAGGCACGTATCGACGAAGCCATTCGCTCACCCATCAAACTCCCCTGCGGCGAGCGAGTTAGTGTTAGCGTGAGCATTGGGGTAAGCACTTGCCAGGGAACAGAGGGCGCCACTCTTGAGAGTTTACTGCGTGAAGCCGATAGCCATATGTACGCTGTCAAATCACGCCAAGCGGTAGAGTTCTATCGCTACGGCTCGGCGAGTTAGGTATTAACCTTGGTCATTAATCAAACAGGCTCATACGTTTCATAACGTTATCGCGTTTGATTTTCCAATGGAATATGGCACCGGCGACGTGCAGTACCACCAAGCCTAAAATAACCCACCCCAGGCGCCCATGCCACATAAAGAGTTGTTCAGATAGTTGCTCGCGCTCGCCAATCAAACCGGGTAAATGCCAGTGGAAAAACTCCACGGGAAAGCCGCCGCTTGCGGTAGCCGCCCAGCCCAATAAAGGCATAACGATCAACGCCAAGTAGAGCAAATGGTGAACGCTGGTACTCACCACCCTCTCGAAGGCATTTAGAGGCGGTTCATGGTCAGGCACCACAAAGGCCAGGCGGGTAATAATACGTAGCGTCATTAGCAACAGGATCAGCACACCCAGCGTCTTATGGCTGGTATACAGCAAGTTCGTCAACATATTACCGACTAGAGCGAGGGTGCGTTCATAGCCCAAAAAGCCTAACGTTAAACCGCTGGCCAAGGAGAGCAGCACCGCGCCAGCCACCAGCCAGTGCAACACCCGATGCGGGTAGATATAGTGATCCAGTTCGTGCATGCAGTGCTCCTAACAGCCAATTCATTTGCTCTTCATTCTAGTCAGTAACGCTCCCTTACGCTGATTAAAGCACTACACGGCCATCAACGCTAAGCATTACCTAGGCTCTACTTGGTCTCAAAAGCCACTTTATAACGCTTGTTCGGGCACTGCCAGCTGATCGCGTATTAACTCTGCCAAACGGCGCGCAGGCTCCGAAGGTCGGTGCGGCGCCCGGTGCAGCGCCAACTCAATCATCGGCAGCGCAGGCAGCCCACTGCTCTCATCCAGCGGTCTCAGTGCAGGGGTTAGCATGCTGCGAGTCACCACCACGATGGCCAGCCCAGCGGTCACAATTGGCGCCAGCCCCGCCATGGATTGGCTGGTATAGGCCACGCGCCAGCTGCGCCCCGCCGATTGCAGCGCCTGCTCGGCCACTTCACGGAATACGTCAGCCCCCGGTGAGTAGAGCGCCAACGGCAACGGGTCGCTTAGCAGCGGCTGCTGGTTCATACCGACTGCCCACAACAGCGGTTCCCGGCGAATCACATCGCCGCCCGGCGAGTTGCGCTGTCGGGTCACCAGGGCGAGATCCAGCTCTTTAGCTTTAACCTGCTCAACGAGATGCGCGCTAGTGCCGCAGATCACCTTTAACCCCACAGCGGGGTAGAGCTGATGAAAGTAGGCAAACACCGAAGGCAGCAACGAAGCATAATCTTCAGGAATGCCGAGAGTAAGATCGCCTGTCACCTGGCGCGCCTGCATATCGCTCCACGCGTCATCGTTAAGTGCTAATAGCCGTCGGGCGTGGTTAAGCAAGCGTTCACCTTCTGAGGTAAAGCGTATTCGCCGCCCTTCCCGCTCGTGCAGCGTGAGCGAGAGCTGCGCTTCTAACCGCTGGAGCTGCATGCTCACAGTGGACTGGGTATACGCCAACCGTTTAGCAGCTGCGGTCACACTCCCAGTGTCCGCAATCGCCACCAGGGTGCGTAGCAGGGTTAGGTCTAACGTGGGGGCACGCATATATCACCAAGCTTGATGAAAACGATCACAAAAGATCGATATTGTGATGCATTGATGATGAGTATGCTGCTCGGTACATGCTCAAATCAAGGAGAACTCTTATGCATCCCGTTCACTCCCCTGCGTTATTCCCACGTTGGTACAGTGTTGGTGCGGCGCTGGTGGCCGTGATGCTTTGGAGTGCGGCACCGCTGCTGGCTGAGTTTGCCAAAGCGACACCGCCCTTGCAGTTAACTGCCGTTACCCTGTTAGCGGGATCATTGGCGACGCTACCATTAAGCCGCCGCGTAAACGTCGCTGCCAGCGGCGTGGGTTGGCAACTCAGCGTTTGGGTGGGTATCCCACTGCTCATCTTTGGCGCCGTCAGCACCTACTTTATTGGTATGCGGCTAGCCCCCGCCGCCGAAGCGGCGCTAATTACCTACACGTGGCCTGTGCTGTTCGTGCTGCTCAGCCAATGGAGCCGTTTTGGCCGCCTACGCATCGCAGGGGTGGTCGGCGCTCTGATTGCGTTTTCAGGCGCTGCGCTACTGCTGGTTCCTCAAGCCATCAGTGGAGGGCTGGGTGGTGCCACCACGGGCTACGCGCTAGCACTGCTGGCCGCCTGCTGCTGGGCGATCTATTCATGGTTAAGCCAAGCTGCACCAGTGGCCTTAACACCCCTGCTGCCGCGGCTACTGCTGATTGCCTGCGCTATTGCCGTGGCAGCCAGCTTAATACTGGAAGGCACCCTCGCCCTCCCCAGCGGTGAAGCGTTACTCGCGGGCATCGCACTGGGCTTGGGGCCTTACGGAGTAGCCATGGTGGCCTGGGATAAAGCATTGCGCTGGGGGCACGCGAGCCTTGTGGGCAGCTTGGCGTATGGCGTGCCGATTCTAGCCGCCCTACTGCTGGTGCTAGCAGGCATGAGCGTGCTCGACTGGCGCCTACCCGCCGCGACCGTGCTGGTAGTGGTAGGCTGCCTCAAAGCTGGCCGTTAACCTCCTAACGCCTAACTATTTACGCCTCACGCCTCACCATTTACTCATCACCATCGACCAATAAACCAACGCCCCTATCACGATAAGCAACAGGGGCGCTGGGTATTATCGATTAACGCTAACAATTAAAGCTCTGGGGGAATGTCCGTCGGCTCCATGTCGAGGCTTAGTTCAAATAAGCCGCTACCGGTAGCGCTAAACCCGCGTGCGCTTACCGTGTAAGTGCCGGGCAGCAACTGCTCTTGAAGCCGTGAGTCGGTACCGCCCGCACCGTCATCATCGCCGGCGAAAAAGCCTTGACCACTAATTTCGATAAAGGTATCAAAATCGGCAGAGCGCATTTCCAACGTTACTAACGAGCTCTCTGCTACTTCCAACTGATACGTCAGCGGCTCACCGCTATACCAACCGTGAAGCGCTTCACCAGAAGTGAGCGTGCCTTCATTACGCAAATCAACATCGGGCATGTCACGCGTCTCCATGGAGAGCGTAAACATGCCGCTGCTTTCGTCATAGGCAGTACGTGCCGTTAACTGATACTCACCGGGAGCAAGGAAATCAGCAATACTGGCATCCAGATTACCGGCACTATCATCATCTTCTCGGTAGTAACCATTAGGCCCCTCAAGCACCAGGTAGGCATCGATGTCGCTGGAGCGCATCTCAATTTGGTACATACCCGCGTCTTCTACTTCTACTTGGTAGCTAAGCTCCTGACCACTGTACCAACCGTTGAGAGAGTCATCGGGCATCAGCGCTCCATCATTGCGAAGTTCGCCATCACCCAGTAACTCGTGAGGCTCTACTGAAAGCGTATAAACGCCATTGCCATCTCCGTAGGTACTGCGAGCCGTCAGCGTATACTCACCGGGCTCTAGGAAATCGGCAATGCGCGCATCTAAATCACCGGCGCTGTCATCGTCTTCACGAGCGTACCCATTCGGCCCGTCAACCTCTAAGTAAGCATCGAAGTCATCAGAACGCATTTCCAGCTGGTAAAGGCCCGCCTCTTCGATGTTCAAGGTGATTTCCCGGGCACCCCCTTGTAGCCAGCTATCGATTGGCTCACCCACTGCCACTGTGTCGGCATCCGTTAGCTCAACGGTGTGGCTGTTAACGGTAAACGGGCCATAGCTATGGGAATCGGCACCGCTAACCACCACCACATAGTCACCGCTCTCCTCAATACGGTGGCGCACGACGGAGGCATTATCGAGTAGCTGTAACTGGTCATCATAAAGCGCCACAACGCCCTGCAAAGCCCCCTTGAGAGAAATCTCAACAATCTCATCCTCTTCCAGTGCGATTGCATAGCGCATGAAGCGGCTACCATTATTACCGTTCAATTCGCTGGCCGAGGTAATTTCGCCACGCAGGCGCTCATCAAGGGTGAGCTTTTCAAGCCCCACAATAGCCTCGGCAACAGAGGGTTGATCAGTTGTCTCAGCGCTTTCAGCAGGCGCCTCCTCGACGGCTTGCCCCGGCAAGGGAATCACTTGAGCGGCGAGAAAACCAACGACGCCGCCACCAACCGCCACCAATACAAACGTAAACGCAGAAGATCTAGCCATGAACGGCTCCTTGTTGAGTAGAAATGACAATCATTACTTAGATAAGCACTCATGATTATAAGGCGCTTACTCAATTAAAGTGAGCGTTTCATGAAAAACGCTGCTTTGCATAAAACTCTTTCTTTATTCATTTCATACCTTGTCTAACTTGGTTTCAAGTAATAACTGCAATTTCATTACGCGGCGAGTAAATCGTCTCGCCGCCCTATAAATAACTCATTCGGTGATCGTCCACCTCTGGTCGCTCTGGGTCTGCTGTTCAGTCGATCCATAACAAACTGAACCTGCTCATCCGTCACCTTGCTTAAGTCTGTTCCCTTGGGGAAGTACTGGCGGATAAGGCCGTTGGTATTCTCATTGATCCCTCGTTCCCATGATGCATAAGGGTGGGCAAAATAAATATCCGCCTCCAGACCTTTCGCTATATCCTCGTGCCCAGAAAATTCAAGACCATTATCCAAGGTGATGGTTTTGATTCTGGCTTTGAGCGACGCCAAATGCTCAATCGCTGCAGCCGCCAGCAGGTCGGCTCTTTTGCCCGTCAGGCGAACAATGACCGTATACAGCGTCTTACGCTCAACCATCGTCAGCAGAACGCCCTTGCGACCCTTGCCGATGATCGTATCGCCTTCCCAGTCACCAATTCGGCTACGCCGGTCAACGACCGCAGGGCGCTCATCAATACTCACTCTGTTCTTGATCTTCCCTCGCCGATCATAGCTGCCATAGCGCTTGCGATAGGGCTTTGACGCTACCCGAAGATGCCTATACAAATCGCCACCGTTGGCCTTGTCTGCGTAAATCAACTGGTAAATCGTCTCGTGGTGCAGACATACGCCTGTGTGCCTTCTCAGGTAATCGGCAACCTGCTGCGGACTCAGCTCCTGACGAAGCAAGGTTTCTATCTCACCTCGCACCTCGTCCGTCACCTTCCGTGCCTTGTAGGCATCATGCCTCCTAGCGCTCGACAGCTTCTGTGCCTGCCCAGGCCGATAACCTCGAAGCCCTCTGTTACGGCGAAGCTCCCGGCTGATCGTGGACGGACTCCGCTCCATTTTCTCCGCTATCGCCAATTGGCTGTGGCCTGCTTTTTTTAGAATGTAAATCTGGTATCGTTCGTTTTCGGTCAGCTGGTTGTAGCTCATCAGTGCTTTTCTCTTGGTCGGGAGGAGCGCCGACTCTACCAGCTGGCCGCCCTCTTACCAATTGCACTTATTATCCGAAACCGCGTAATAAGTTACTGAAACCCAAGGCCACATAAGTAAAGATTAAAAAATCTTGAAATTGAACCTATTTGCATCGATCTTCTCAAAGCTTGCTGACTCGTTGCGATAAGGGTAGTATCGACAAGCCTATCAGGCACCTTATCGAAGAGTGGGATCCGTAACACGCAAAACCGAGGTACTCCTATGGGAGCCCAAACACGACTGATCCGAACGATTTGTTTGGCAGCGGTAATGGTAATTAGTAGCGCCGCCAATAGTGCATTTGCACACGAAATAGAAATACAGGAAGGTGTTGCCTCCTTTTATAGTGACCGCTTTCAAGGAGCTACCACCGCAAGTGGTCAGCCCTTTGACCAGCAGGCACTAACAGCCGCCCACAAGAGCTTGCCGTTTGGCACCAAAGTGCTAGTGACACGCCCGGATACGGGGCAAGCAGTAGAAGTGCTGATCAATGACCGCGGTCCCTTCATTCAAGGACGCATTATTGATTTATCGAAACGCGCGGCAGCAAAGCTTGGCATGATCCGCCGCGGCACAGCGCCTGTGATGGTAACGCTGTTGGATTAACGGATAACACATCCTGGATTGTTGTGTGATACCCCTTAGCCTAATTAATGCGGCAGCACACGAAGTACCATTAACACAAAACAGTAAATAGATAGGGCGACCAGCAATGGATCGCCCTATTTCTTTATGTGCCCTACTACATGATGTGCCCTACTACCTGACTATATTGACGAACTTGCCAGCAGGCTAAGGGTCTCTATGCTGCAAGGAGCTCAAACCGTTTAGCTCAAATCGCTACGTATTCGCAGGAGGCACTGATGCAGTCGCAATTTTACACGCTTACCGATTACCCCAACGGCTTGCCCGATCACAGCCATTTTAAGCTTGAAACACAGACACTGCCTGAACTGGCTGAGGGCGAAGTGCGCATCCGCAACCGCTGGCTTTCCGTTGATCCTTACATGCGCGGCCGGATGAACGGCATTCGCACCTATGTGGAGCCGTTTGAGCTCGGCAAACCGATGCAAGGCGGCGCGATTGGCGAAGTCATTGAAACGCACGATTCTCGCCTCAAGGTGGGTGATATCGTCAGCCATATGGGTGGCTGGCGCGATATTGCGCAAACCCCTGCAGAGGGTGCCACGGCGCTACCCGACATTGATGTTCCCGAGCAGGCCTATCTTGGCGTTTTGGGCATGCCCGGCATGACCGCTTGGACGGGCCTTAACATCATCGCTGAATGTAAGCCAGGTGATAACGTTTTAGTCAGTGCGGCCAGCGGCGCAGTGGGCTCCCTGGCGGTACAACTGGCTAAAGCGAAGGGCTGCCATGTGGTGGGTATTGCTGGCGCGGCGCATAAGCTCGCCTGGCTGGAATCACTGGGCATCGAGCCCGTGAACTATCGTGACCATACCGCTCACGAGCTAAGCGACGCCATTAAGCTTGCCAGCCCCAACGGCATTGATGTCTATTTCGAAAACGTCGGTGGGGTATGCCTGGAAGCGGCGCTAAGTCAGTTAAATGAAGGCGCGCGCATCGCCGTATGTGGCATGATCGATGGTTACAACGACAAAGAGCCTGTTCCCGGCCCTAGCAATCTCGCCCAGCTGATCATGCGCAAAGCCAAAATGCAGGGCTTTATTGTTGCTGACCACTGGGCAAGCTACAGCTACTTTTTGAATGAAGTGGCTCCCCAGGTAGCAGAAGGCAAATTGGATTACAAAGAAACGGTCAAAGAAGGCTTAGAGAGCACGCCTGATGCTTTCCTTGCTCTCTTTGAAGGTGGCAATACTGGCAAAATGCTGATCAAGCTATAGTGCTCCACTCATCTCTCACCACCCTCATCTTATACCCTGACCGCAGTGCGCTTTTCGCTGTGGTCAGGGTACATAGCTAAGAAAAAATCGTCAAAACGTTAGACCAATGATGAATTGATAATTAAAATCATGCTCTAGAAATGTGTGTTTTAACCCATCGGCGCTGTCGATGGGTTAAAGCGCGTTGTAGGTACGCTGCTATAAGGGGATATCTCATGGAAGAAAACACGCGCGATCACGGCAAGTGGCCAGCGATTATCGTTGGCCTGTTGCTACTCATCGCTGGCTTGGCGCTGGCCATTGGCGGCGGCAAACTGCTGAGCCTGGGCGGCAGTGCTTACTACTTACTTGCCGGGGTCAGCATTATTGCCTGCGGCGTTTTATTCGCTCTACGCCGGGGTGCCGCTCTCTGGCTCTACGCGCTAACTCTTTTTGCCACCTTGGTATGGGCACTGTGGGAAGTTGGGCTTGATTGGTGGCAGTTAGTGCCCCGGGTCGCGATTCTTTGCTTGATAGGTATCCTACTGCTACTGCCCTGGTGGCGTAAGCCGCTGCGATCTTGCAGCGGTAGCGTGGCCCTTATCGGTAGCATTGCCGCTGCGATGATTGTTGCCATTGCCAGCCAGTTTAACGACCCCGGCACAATTGAAGGCACACTGGCAAATAACGAGACGCCCGCCGACAACGTTAACTCTGCTCAAGTAGCTGACGACGACTGGCCCGCCTATGGCGGCACCAATGCGGGCACCCACTACTCTTCGCTTGAGCAAATTACGCCGGACAATATCGGCGAGCTTGAAGAGGTATGGCGCATTCAAACCGGTGACGAGGCGGGCCCCAATGCGCCGCCCGAAATCACCAATCAGAATACCCCGCTAAAAGTGAATGGCAGCCTGTATATCTGTACGTCGCACAGCCGGGCGATGGCGCTATCTCCAGAAACGGGCGAAACCCTGTGGTCGTTCGATCCTGAGATCAGCACAATGGGAGCGGATGATTTCTCAGGCTGGGCGCATATGACCTGCCGCGGCCTCGCCCACTATGACGCCGCTAACTACTCTGCTGACGCAGAAGCAAACAGCGATGCGGCTGACAATAATGCAACACCCAGCAGCGACACGTCGCTCTCTTTTAACATCTTCGATAACAATGACATTTTCAGCCTAGATACCTCCTTCCTGTCACTGCTATTTGGCGTGGATAACGAGAGCAATACGCAACCCATGCTCAGTGACACTGACGTCATGTGCCCACGCAGACTCTACCTGCCCACCGCAGATGCGCGCTTGATTGCACTGAATGCGGACACCGGCGAGCGCTGCGCCAACTTTGGCGATAACGGTGAGATTGATCTCACTAACAATATTGGCGAGTTTTCTCCCGGTGGCTACTACTCCACCTCGCCTGCGACGGTAACTGAAAACTTGGTCATTCTAGGCGGACACGTTACCGACAACAGCTCCACTGATGAGCCTTCTGGCGTCATTCGCGCCTTTGACGTGCATACCGGCGAGTTGGTGTGGAACTGGGATAGCGGCAACCCCGATGACACCGAACCATTAGCTGAAGGCGAAACCTACACACGTAACTCGCCTAACGTATGGGCACCGATTAGCGTAGATGAAGAACTCGGCATGGTTTACCTGCCCATGGGCAACGCGACGCCTGACCAGTATGGCGCTAACCGTAGCGAAAACGATGAAACCTATAGCGCAGGCTTGGTGGCCCTTAACTTGGCAGATGGCCAGGTTGAATGGGCTTACCAGTTTGTCCATCACGACTTATGGGATATGGACACGCCCGCGCAACCGGTGCTGATTGACTTGGCCACTAATGAAGGTACCCAGCCCGCGGTTATTCAGCCGACCAAGCAAGGCAGTCTTTACGTCTTGAACCGCGAAACCGGTGAGCCGATTGTGCCCATCGAAGAGATGCCTGCTCCGCAAGGCGCCGTGGAAGGCGACTGGACCGCCGAGACTCAGCCGCGTTCAGCGCTTAACCTGCTGCCACCACCGCTCACCGAGCGCGATATGTGGGGCGCCTCACCGTTTGACCAAATGATGTGCCGCATTCAGTTCAACTCCTTGCGCTACGAGGGCCAATACACGCCACCTTCGCTGGAAGGCAGTATTGTTTATCCAGGTAATGTCGGCGTAATGAACTGGGGTGGCGTTGCGGTGGATCCCGAACGACAAGCGCTGTTTACCGGGGCTAAATATCTGGCCTTCGTTTCCACGCTGGTACCCCGCGAACAAGTTGAAGAGGGCCAAGGCTCCGCCAGCGAACAAGGGCTGCAAATTAATGCAGGAGCGCCCTATGCCGTTAAGCTAGGCCCGCTGCTTTCAGTGCTCGGCCTGCCCTGCCAAGCGCCCTCCTGGGGTGACGTTGCGGGCATCGACCTGCAAAGTAACGAGGTGGTGTGGAAACACCGCAATGGCACGACCCGCGACAGCATGCCGTTCGATCTACCGATTGGCTTGAACGTGGGTGTCCCTGCACTAGGCGGCCCGTTAACCACCGCTGGCGGTGTGTCATTCTTGAGCGGCACGCTGGATCAATACTTGCGCGGTTACGACATCACCACTGGCGAGGAACTGTATAAAGCCCGCTTGCCTGCAGGTGGCCAGGCCACGCCGATGACCTACACCGGCCAAGATGGCCGCCAGTATGTGGTCGTCACGGCGGGTGGCCACGGCACCTTCGGCACCAAGATGGGCGATTACGTGATTGGCTACGCGCTACCGGAGTAACCGGTTAGCAAAGCTAGCAACCAAACGGGCGGCCTCAGTGTTAATAAATGAGCGCCGCCCGTTTTTTATTTACTTGCATTGCGACTTAAAAGCGTACTTCTAAACCGCCATAAACGCTGCGCCCAGGAGCAGGTTCATAGAAACGGCCAAAGGTGCCGTTCAAGCGCACGTTTGCGTAGTGTTCTTCGTCTAAGAGATTGCGCACACCGACATAGGCATTTAGCCGTGTATCGCTTCCCAGCTGCCAGCCATCCCCCACACGCAGGTTCACCAGCCAATAGCTATCGACCACGGTCTCATTGGCGTTGTCCGCCACCATATCGCCTACGTACTGGGTTTCCAGGGTGGCAAAGCGTTCATCCACGCCCTGCCAAGTTAGCTGGTTGACCCAGGTTTGCTCCGGCAGGCCAGGGATGCGATTGCCATCAAAACGCTCGCCGGACGTAGTGAACTGGTCGAACTCATAGCTAGCCAGCGTCAGAGCGCTATCCAGCCGCCACTGATCGGCTAACTGCCAGCCCAGTGCCAGTTCGATGCCGTCGCGGTCGGTATCACCCGCGTTTTGATAAAAGGTGCGACCGCCTTCATCAAACGGCACGAGTTCGTCACGCACGCGCACTGAAAACAGCGCCAAATCGTAATCCATCGCCAGCGGCTCAACATAGCCACGCAGCCCCACTTCACGGTTCCAGGCTTTTTGCGGCGATACCGATGGGTTGAAACCGCCGCCAGCCGGATTGGCAAACTCGGAGAAGGTCGGGGTTTCAAACGCAGTACCGGTGTTGATATAGACCTGGTGCTGGGGGCGATAACGATAGCTTAAGCCTGCCGAGCCGCTCCACTCATTGAAGGTTTGCTCGCCACTTTGATCGCCACCTTCATCGGCCAGATAGCGATCATCTATCTCTAATTCCACCCTATCAAAGCGCGCACCCAGCGAGAGCGTTACCTGCTCTGTCAGCGCTAAATCCCCCTGGGCAAACACCCCAGCGGAGGTCGCCGTCTGGGTCTCTTCCGCCAGCTGCTCACCAACGACGCCCTGCGGGTTAACATCATTACGGAAGCGCTCATCGTCCTGGCGCGCTACATCAACACCGGCGATATAGCTCAGCGGCAGGCTACCCAGGCTGATTTCATGGTGATACTCGGCACTCGCGCCCAGGTAATCGCGCTGATAGCCGATGCGGCTATCGCCCACATAGGGCAGCTGTTGCTCAAAATCGCGCTGGGCGATAAAACCTTTTAAATAGAACTCGCCAGGGCCTGCGGACAGATCTTCGTACTGTAAGCCCAGCAGCTGCTGATCTACGTTCTGCCCTGCGTCCAATGCCAAGGAGTTCGGCGCCGCTTGATCACGGCCACTGGCCACTTCACCCGCGTTCAGCGCGCCAGGGTCTTCGGAACGCGGGTTGTCCAGCAAATTGATAATCGCCGTTAACGCCCGGTCACTGCCTAACTCGCGGCGTAGCTTGGCATTCAGCAGGTACTTTTCTGTAGAACTCTGATCACGGTAGCCATCGACATTAAGCGCTGAAAAGCTCACATGGTGCGACCAATCCCCCTGAGCACCGCCTGTTTGCACGACCGCTTTACGGTAGCCATCGCTGCCCACCTCGGTGCGCACGCTTGAGCCAGGATTATCGCGTCCATCGGCGGTGGTGATATCAATCACCCCACCCGCCGCGTTGCCGTACAACACAGAAGAAGGCCCACGGATCACTTCAATGCGCTCAGCACTGTCCAGGTCAATGGCATCTAACTGCGCCTGACCGTCCGGCAGCGTGTAGGGAATACCATCGACCATCACGGTAATGCCGCGCACCCCAAACGGGGCGCGAGCACCAAAGCCGCGAATAGAGATTCGCTGCCCTTGGGCAAAGTTGTCGCGGTTTTGCAGGAATACCCCAGGCACTCGCACCAGCGCTTCATCTATCCGCGAGCGCTGCTGCCCTTGAGCGATCGCTTCGCGGTCGAGCGTGGTTATCGCCGCAGGAGTGGCGTAAAGCTCTCGGGCTAAACGTGGCGCCGTTACTTCCAGCGTGGCCAAGCTGCTGCTATCGGTCGAACTCTCTTGAGCCCAGCCTGGGCCTGCACCAAGGCAGCTTAATAAGCAAAAAGACGTGGTGGTTACTTTTAATGGCACGTTGAACACGGGGTCCCTCCCAAATAGCGTAGAGCGAAAATAAATGGCGGAATTGAACGATTGCCTACTCGGCTAGTCGTAGAAAACTAGCCAAGGCGTGGATAAATAGATTGATCGTGCCTACACTTGTACAAGCTACCCCACTGAAAGCAAAGGAGGCTTCATGGCGTTTACCGCGACTGATCCAATCAAGATGATTTTTGCCGTTATCCTTCCACCACTCGGTGTATTTTTCGAGGTCGGTTTTAAAGGACACTTCTGGCTGAACATTATTCTAACCTTATTTGGCTTCATTCCGGGCGTCATCCACGCCTTTTACGTGATATTGAAGCACTAGGGTTAATAAAAACTAGTCGTGAGAAAAAGGCTTAAGAAATTAGTTAATACATATAATCTGTACGCCGCCTAAGGCTAACGTTTAGGCGGTTTTTTTATGGCTTTAAAGAAGGCTGGCATGCCGCCGTTTATGTAACGTATGAACGCGCTCATCTAGCTCGTCTACCGGGCCTTCTACTGCTAGCCCCGGCACAACTTGTTGAATAGGCAAGGTCGCGACGGGCGACGGCGCTACGCCTAACTCAGCGAGCCAGCGACTTAACTGCTCAGACGAGCTAGCGAAGACAATACGCCCCAGCCCCACCCAGCCATGAGCAGCGGCACACATCGGGCAATGCTCGCCTGAAGTATAGACGGTGGCCTGGGCACGCGCCTCTGGCGTCATATGCTGCGCTGCCCAGCGCGCCAGGGAAAACTCGGGGTGCTGGGTAGCATCGCCACCGGCAATGCGGTTCCGGTCTTCTGCCAACACCTTGCCTTCAGCACTCACCAGCACACTGCCAAAGGGCTCGTCTCCCGCATTAAGCGCCTCTTCGGCCAGCTCAATGGCACGGGTCAAATATCCCAGCTCCTGGTCATCCATTGTAAATCCTTATATCTCAACGGGCCTTCTATCAGTGTGGCACAGGAATATAGACAAGATACGTAGGTGGCAATAAAACGAGGCAGGCCTTCAGTAAGAAAAAACTAGCCAGTCGTTGACGCGCGCTACAATTCATGACACTGTAGTGCCAGTTGGTTAGCAAGCAAGCATGGTTTCAGAAGTGTACGAAAAAGATTTAGTAACGTAAGAAATCTTTCGGCAAGACTGTAATTGTATTCCTTGTTTTATCCACTATTAATCTGGGTGATACCAGGAACTTTATTAAGCGCTTTGCGCGAAAGGATTTTATTATGTCTACTGGCACAGTTAAGTGGTTCAACGATACTAAAGGCTTCGGTTTTATTGCTCCTTCTGACGGCGGCGATGACCTATTTGCTCATTTCTCTGAAATTCAAGCAGACGGCTTCAAAACCCTGCAAGAAGGCGCTAACGTTTCTTTTGACGTTACCCAGGGTAAGAAAGGCCTTCAGGCTTCAAACATCAAGCAAATTTCTTAAGTCTAGGTCTTTTAGGGCACTGTCTTTTAAGACACTGTCTCTCAAGACATAGCGCTTTAGAATTTGCTCGAACCTTTCGGGGTTCGGATAACAAGGCCCGCTTATGCGGGCCTTGTTGCGTTTGGACTCTCTCTAACGGAACCAGTACGAAGGCCACCAAACGTATGCTGTTTTAGGAAACGGCTAACTTCGAAGCCACTGCACTATCCGCACATCCACTGTTGTGACTAATTCCTCAAGTGCCGCCGCGGACGCACGCCCTTCAGCGCTGGCCCGGTATAAATGCGGCGTCATCGCCAACAGATCAGCAATTTTCTCAGCCCCATTGAGCGCTAGCGAGTAAGTGACTCTCTCACTGCTGTGGTAAGTAAAATCTTCTGGTACTTGCGGCTCACTCGAACGCTCGGGCTTTAACGTAGGGTAGATAATCTCCCGCAGCTCCCGCAGGTGATCAGGCCCTGCCTCAACTTGCAGCAGCATGCCACCGGGTTCCAGCACGCGTGCAAACTCGCCAACCATCGGAAAGCCAAACATACACAGCACGGCATCCAACGTTCCCGCTTGTATCGGCAGGTGCGCATTACTGCCCACCGCCCAACTGCTTAGCGGTGATTGCTTAGCATCCTGCTTTGCCGCAGCCAACACCGCCCATTTAGAGATATCCAACCCCATCAGCGCAAGTGACTGTGAAGAAACCGCCGCGTGAGCCAACTGACGCAAGTAGTAACCTTCACCGCAGCCCGCATCCAGGCAGCTAAACGGCAGGCTGTCCGGGCTGTTTAACGCCTGAACATCAGCGTGGCTCAATACGGCACGACTGACGGCATCCGCAATGGGCTGGTAGTGCCCCGTCTCAAGAAAGCGCTGACGAGCAGCCACCATAGCCTTACTATCGCCCGGGTCATGGGAGCGCTTTTGCTGCACCGGCAGTAAGTTAACGTAGCCCTGCTTGGCAATATCAAAGCTGTGCCCGTCAGGGCAGCTCCAGGCGCAGCCCAAGCGACTTAGCGGCTCGCCATCCAGTGGGCATGCCAGGGACTGAAAAGGGGTTATGTTCATCGCTGTTTCTTCGCAGGTTGTGAATGCCGTTTATGGAGTGGGGCCAAGCGCTTAGCGTGTCACCAGGATAATACCAACTAAAATAACGCCGCCCCCTAGCAGAAAATTAATGCTTAGCGGCTCATTGAGCAGCAGGGTACCAAAAAGTACGCCGAAAAGCGGGCCTAGAAAAGAGAACACACCCAACTGCGACGCGCGATAGCGACGAAGCAGCGTGAACCACAGCATCAAAGCGGCAAATGAAATAATTAGCGTCTGAAAACCAAGGCTAGCAACCGCCATGGAAGTAAACTGCGCGCTCATTAGCTGACCTGACATAGCCGCCACCGGCAGTAACAGCAGCGCCGTCACACTCAGTTGATAGCTCAGAGTGAGCTCTGCGGGGGCCTCAGACAGTGAGGTCTTGCGAATCACCACAGTGGTGGCCGCCCATGAGAGGCCAGCGAGCAAACCCAGCGCATCTCCGATGAGGATATCGATGCTATAGGCACCGCTCGGCGTCATGGCAATCACCATACCTAGAAACGCCAAACCAACGCCCCACCACTGGCGGCTTGATAACTGCTCCCCCGGCACCCAAAGATGCAGTCCAAGCGCCGCGAAGATGGGCGCTGTGTAGAGAAAGACCGACATGTGGGAAGCCAAGGTGTACGTTAACCCCCAGGCAACAAAAGCAAACTCGACGGCAAACCCGAGACCAACCAGTAGCCCCGGAGCCCAGTGGTAACCTATATCCTGCCAGCGAATACCTCGCCAATAGGCAAGCAACGCGACCAGGCAACCGGCGATGGTTGAGCGCAGGGCTATCTGCACCACAGGTGAGATATCCTGAGCCACCCCCTTGATCGCCACCTGCTGAAACCCCAACACCAGACAAAACAGTAGCATTAGCGATGCTGCCGTAGCATCCACAGACTTTCGCTGTGAATGCCCTAGCATGCTGGCGGCATGGTATTTTGAGGCTATCCTTTGATTATTCACTGTGAGCTCCTATAACATTAAGGCGCTCATTTCAGCAGGAAGGGAAACGGCATACAAACGATTACTTATCGGGCCTAGGCTTAGGAAAACTCACGCCATGAGAATGGAAAGGCTACCGCTAAATGCACTACGCGCGTTTGCCGAAGCGGCACGTGAAAATAGCTTCAAAGCCGCCGCGTATCGTTTGGGGGTGACCCCTGGCGCCGTTAGCCGACAGGTGAAACAGTTGGAGGATCACTTGGGCGTGGTGTTATTCGAACGTCATGCCAATGGCGTGTACGCAACCGAAGCTGGCCGGGGGCTTGCTGAAGATGTGCAAGCGGGTCTTTTGCGCATCGCCAGTGGCGTGCAGAACGTCACCGAGCGCTCAGAAGACGCTTTCCGCTTGCTACTGAGCGCACCACCCTCGTTCCTACAGCTTTGGTTACTCCCACGCTTACCCGATTTTGAAGCCAATGAGCGGCAAATCGAAATCTCCCTAGATGCCGAGGCGCGTTTAACACCGCCATCATGGATGCCCAACAGGGCACGCTTATCGCTGCGCTACGGCCAGGGGCCCTGGCCCGGCGTCACCAGCCAGCGTCTGTTTGAAGACACTCTCTTTCCGGTTTGCTCGCCCACCCTGTTAGCGCAGGAAAATATACACGAGCCCGCCGACTTGCTGGCCCAGACACTACTCACCGTGGACTGGTGCAGCCAGGCGGGTCACCCTATCCCGAGCTGGCGCGACTGGTTTAAAAATGCGGGGGTGGCAATCAAGAAGATCCCCCACCAGCGCCAATACTCGCTGTATAGCTTGGCGCTCGATCAGGCGATGGCTGGGCAGGGCGTGGTACTGGCCAGCTACCCACTGGTGACCGACCGGCTCGCCAGCGGAGTGTTGGTACGCCCATTTGCGGAGCACTACCCGCTCGCTTCACCATTCGCCTATGAGCTGATTCTGCCTTGTGAAGGCGTAACGCCACCGGCGGCGGCACGCTTCATCGAGTGGCTAGTGCAAGAAGCCGCCCACTTTCGAGACACGCCCCCAGACAGGCATCTATAAGGCAACTCAACCATGCATCGACTGCTGCACTTGAAGGGCGCCTTGCCCTATCTGATCGCCATTTTCCTTAATGCCTTTGTGGATCTGGGGCACAAGATCGTCATTCAGAACACGATCTTCAAAAGTTACGACGGCGAAACACAGGTCGTACTCACCGCGCTGGTGAATGGGTTAATTCTGCTGCCGTTTATTTTACTGTTTAGCCCAGCGGCCCACGTGGCGGATAGCTACCCCAAGGTTCGCATTCTGCGCGTATCCTCCTGGATCGCGGTGGCGGTTTCACTGGTAATTACTGCTGCCTATTATCAGGGCTGGTTTTGGCTGGCGTTCGCGATGACGCTACTATTGGCCATTCAATCAGCCTTCTACTCCCCGGCCAAATACGGCTTGGTGAAGGGGCTGTTCGGCAAGCCGCGGCTGGCAGAAGCCAACGGGCTAATCCAGGCAGTCACCATTGGTGCCATTCTGGCGGGCACCGTGGCATTTACCGCACTGTTTGAAACCTGGATAACGCCTACTGATCAAACCCCAACGCAGCTGTTGAACCAAGTAGCACCGCTGGGCTGGCTACTGGTGCTCAATAGCGCTATTCAGGTAGTAACGCTTTATCGCCTTAAGCTGGATAACACCACGCGACCGGATACACCGCTCACCTGGCAGCGCTACATTAAAGGCACAGCCCTGAAAGACAATCTACGCATTGTTGCCCGCCAACCCGTGATCAGGCTGTCCATTATCGGCCTGGCCACCTTCTGGTCAGTCGGCCAAGTGCTGTTGGCTGCCTTTCCCGCCTATGCCAAAGATGCCCTCAGTATCGATAACACGCTGGTGCTGCAAGGCATTCTGGCGGCTAGCGGCATCGGGATTGCGCTGGGCTCCATGCTGGCCAGCAAGCTTTCACATAACCGCATAGAAACAGGCTTGATCCCTGTAGGCGCCGTCGGTGTAGCCGTGGGGCTATGGTGCCTGCCACTGTTAACCACGCCTGTTGGCCAAGCGCTGAACTTTGTGTTTATCGGCACCATGGGTGGGCTTTTCATCGTACCGCTTAACGCTCTGATTCAGTTTCACGCCGCCGACAACGAGCTAGGCACCGTGCTGGCCGCCAATAACTGGATTCAAAACATCGCCATGCTAGGCTTTTTGCTGCTCACGGCACTGTTCGCCTTAGCGGGTGTGGATAGTCATTACTTGCTGTTACTCATTGCCACGGTGGCGGTGGTCGGCGGCGGCTATACCATTGTGAAGCTGCCCCAAAGCCTGGTGCGCTTTCTGTTGAGCTTCTTACTGACTCGCCGCTACCGCGTAGACGTTCATGGCTTGCAAAACCTGCCCGCCCAGGGCGGTGTGCTGCTACTGGGCAACCATATCAGTTGGGTGGATTGGGCTATGGTACAAATTGCTAGCCCCCGCCCAGTGCGCTTTGTAATGATCAGATCGGTTTATCAGCGCTGGTACCTACGCTGGTTCTTCAAAGCCCTGGGCTGTATTCCCATTGAGCGCGGCAAGGGTGCCGACCAGGCGCTGGCCGATGTGGCGCAGCAGCTCAACGCGGGCGAGGTGGTATGCCTATTTCCTGAAGGGGCGATCAGCCGTACTGGTCAGCTAGGTGAATTCCGCCGCGGCTATGAGCGCGCCTGTGAGATGGCCAACCCCGATGTAAAAATCGTGCCTTTCTATCTGCGTGGCCTGTGGGGTAGCCAGTTCTCCCGCTCCTCCAGCAAGTTAAAAGAGCTACGCAATGCGCCGCTGCACCGCTCGGTAGTAGTGGCGTTTGGCAAGCCGCTACCTAAAGATACCCCCGCCGACGTTCTCAAGCGGCGTATTTTTGAGCAGGCTACGCGTTCCTGGCAGCGGGCCATGGACGAGTTACCCACCCTGCCTAACGCCTGGATTCAAAGCGTTAAGCGCCGCCCTAGCGACCTTGCCCTGGCCGATACGCTGGGCCGCCCACTCAACGCCAGCCAAGCGCTTACCGATAGTTTGCTGATGGCAAAACGTATTCGCAAGCTCAACCCAGGGCAAAACGTTGGCCTACTGCTGCCTCCCAGCAGCGCCGGGGTTATTGCCAATATGGCAACGCTGCTGGCGGGTAAAACGCTGGTGAATCTCGATGACGCCGCCGACTACAAGGCGTTAACGTCTGCCCTTTCCCAGGCGGAAATCACTACCGTGTTTACCTCACAGCGCCTTGTAAAAAAGCTTGAGCAGCGTGGGCTCAACATTAGCCAATTACTTGGCGAGAAGCAGGTGGTCTTTTTAGAAGACCTGCAGACCACTATGGGCCGCGCCGAGCGTTTAAGCACCTGGCTTGCGGTGCGCATATTGCCGACGTGGCTGTTACAGCACAGTTTCTGCCGCGGCCACGATGCCGACGCCACCGCTGCCATCCTGTTCTCAAACGGGAGCGAAGGCGAGCCCAAGGGCGTGATGCTCAGCCACCGCAACCTGATGGCTAATATCAAACAAACTTCTGATGTGCTCAACACTCAGAACAACGATGTGGTGATGGGCTCATTGCCGCTGTTTCAGGCTTTTGGCCTCACGGTCACCCAACTGTTACCGCTGATTGAAGGGCTGCCGCTGGTGTGCCACGACGACCCCAACGATGCCCCTGGTATCGCTGGTGCTATGGCCAAGCACAAAGCCAGCATCTTGTTTAGTATGCCCAGCTCGCTGCAGATGTTTGTCGATAATCCAAAGGTTCAACCAGCAATGCTGGAAAGCTTGCGGGCGGTGGTCGTTGGGGCAGAGAAGTTCGATGAAAGCGTACGCACCAGCTTTGAGCAAAAATTCAACACACCCATCTACGCAGGCTACGGTGCCACTGAAACCGCGCCGGTGGCGTCGGTCAATCTGCCCGATGCCGTGGGCGCTGACTACCAGCAGGTGCAACGCGGCAGCAAGCCAGGCACCGTGGGCATGCCACTACCCGGCACCAGCTTCAAAATTGTCGATCCTGATAGCTTTGAAGAACTGCCCACCGGCGAGGTCGGCACGATATTGATCAGCGGCCCGCAGATCATGCAAGGCTACCTCAATGACCCACAGCGCACTGCTGCCGCCATTAAAAAGCTTGATGGCCAGCGCTGGTACATCACAGGAGATAAAGGCTTTATCGACGAAGAGGGTTTTTTAACCCTGATTGATCGCTAAACTTGCTTTGCAAAGATCGTCGGTGAAATGATCAGCCTCAGTGCCGTTGAAACGGCGGTTAAAATGGCCCTTAATGATCCAGACGCCGTGCTGATGGCAGCCAATATTCCTGATGGCCGTAAAGGGGAACAGATTGCGCTATTATCGGAAAGACCACTGGACGTCAACAGTGTGAAAGCCGATATGCTCACCAACGGCACACAGCCCATGATGATTCCGAAGCATTGGTTTACGGTGGAAACGCTTCCCTACTTAGGCTCAGGAAAAGCAGACTTTGCGGAGGCTAAACAGCTGGCTGAAGAGCTGATAAAGGAAGAACTGAAACATTAAAAAGCGATATCTCAATAAGATACTGTACGGCAAAAAACTAATATTCGCTGTACAGTATCTAGGTTTTCGTAAATCGATAACCTTACCTCAAGCAGCGATTATTACCGCCTTCCCCTTTTAGCTATTTAGAAGGGCTTTTAGATGGAGAAAGACTTCTGGTGATAAAGCGACATCCAGGAACAAACGAAAGCAGATATCCACCTCATAAGACAATATCACCCCCTATCGCACCAAAAAAGAGTTAAAGCCTAGAATCGCGCACTAATTTGGACTTCACAGCTTAGCTCGAGACTATTAAAACATTCATTTAATTTTATTTATACCCTAAAAACAACAAGTTATAAAATATGGCACGCTACATGCATATACTCAAATGTAATGTATCTTGGCTAGATAATTAGAGCCCTGCAGCTTGATTCATAAAATTAAAACAATGCTCTCGCCGCTACTCAAGGGATGAAATTGCGCTGCTGAACGGACTCTATTTACCTGCCTATGACTTCATAGAGAGGTAGCAATGTCATTCAACCCAGAAGGTGTAACACGTAGATCCTTTTTAGGCATGGTAGGCGCGGTAGCGGGGGCAGCGGCCATGTATTCCGCAATGAGCACAATGGGCTTTGCTTCCCAATCTAATTGGCGGGGACGCTTAAACCTGCAGGGAACACCCGACAATACCAATATTTTAATACTCGGGGCTGGTTTAGCCGGTATGACGGCCGCCTTCGAGCTGCGCAACGCAGGCTATAACGTCAAAGTGCTTGAGTATCGCGATAAGGCAGGTGGACGCTGCTGGACGTTACGTGGCGGAGACAGCTACACCGAGCTAGGTGGCTTTACACAGCAAGTCGATTTTGCCGAAGGCAACTACCTAAACCCAGGCCCATGGCGAATCCCCTCGGACCACTTCGCCGTACTGGATTACTGCAAACGCTTTGGCGTGAAGCTTGAGCCCTTTATTCAGGTCAACTACAACGCTTACCTACACGACTCAGAAGCTTTCGATGGCCAACCTCAACGCTTTAAGGAAGTGGCAACCGATTTCAGAGGACACGTCGCAGAGTTACTTGCCAAAGTCGTTGACCAAACCGGACTAGATGAGGCGGTTAGTGCAGCAGATGCAGAAAAGCTCGTGGCTGCGCTTAAACGCTATGGCGCACTAAATGACAACTTAGACTATGTAACGAGCAGTGAGTCTTCTGCCTTCCGTGGTTGGAGTCACCCCGAAGGCGGAGGCGTAGATGGAAAGCCAGCACCATCTCAGGTCAATTCACTGTCAGATATTTTGAACTCAACGTTATGGCGTAACCTTACCGCTGGCGACAACTTGCATATGCAGTCCACCATTTTCCAACCGGCAGGCGGGATGGACATGATTGCAAAAGGTTTTGAAGAGCAGGTTGGTGAACTGATTACCTATAATGCAAAAGTGACGCGTATTAGGCACGAAGGTGATCAGGTATCGGCTTCATGGGTATCTGCCGATAGCGGTAGCAATGAACAGACTGAAACGGCCGATTACTGCATCTGCACGATTCCGTTTTCCGTACTTAGCCAAATCGATCATGACTTCTCGCCCCGCATGAGCCAGATCATTGATTCGATGCCCTATGCCTCGGCCTTTAAAGCTGGCATCGAGTTTAAAAGGCGTTTTTGGGAAGAGGACGAACACATCTATGGCGGCATCAGCTATACCAACCTGCCCATTACGCTAATTTCTTACCCGCCCTACAACATGTTTAGCGATGGCCCAGGTGTCCTTTTAGCGGCTTACCCCTGGGGCGCTTACTCCTACCAGTTTAACGCTCTCTCACCCGAAGAGCGTATTGCCAAAGTAATGGAATACGGCTCGCAGATTCACCCACAGTATTACGATGAGTTCAAAACGGGCGCTTCAGTCGCATGGCATCGTGTCCCATGGGCGCTCGGTTGCTATGGCCTGTGGCAAGATCGTGAGGCGGACTACCAGGATGCCACTGCAATGGATGGTCGAACGCTAATGGCAGGCGAGCATATTTCCTATCTACCTGCGTGGATGGAAGGGGCTGTGCTCTCTGCACTAGATGCTGTCGAACGTCTACACACCACCATTATTGAGGCTTGAGGAGTTCGCGCTATGAAAACACTCATCACATCAATGGTAGCACTCGCTCTCTCCATGTCGGCCATTGCCCAGGAGACCTCTATTGATACCAGCACCTGGTTTGATGACCCTTCTACGTTAACTCAAACCGACGGGGCTTCCATCTATGCAGGCGTTTGTAGCGGTTGCCACATGCCTAATGGGCAAGGCGCCAAAGGGGCTGGGGAATATCCAGCGCTCGCTAACAATTCCAGTTTAATGACGACCGCTTACCCTATCAGCCTTGTTATTCACGGACATAAAGCCATGCCCCCGCTAGGCAGCTTACTAGATGACGAGCAAGTTGCCTCAGTGGTGAACTTTATCCGCATCAGCTTTGGCAATGATTACACCGATAACCCAGCTAGTGCAGAACAAATTGAAGCTATGCGCTAGGATCTTTTCACTAATCTACAAGCAGTACACAACGCTTTCATGAGCACCAATCAAATAGGAATTACATAATGAGTTTTAAAAGCGCTATTATTGGACTAACTCTTCTTTCAGCTTATGCAAATTCGGCGTTAGCCGAAGACATTATTCGCCACCCTATACCCAATTCAGACTTCCCTATACTGCAAGCAGTTGAGATCCCTTCCGATAGTACAACGGTTTACCTCAGTGGCACTGTTCCTGGCGTCATCAATGAAGCTGTCGATGCCAATAGTGTTGAAGCCTTTGGAACCACCGAAGAGCAAACCGTCACAGTGATGAATCGTATTAAAGCGCAGTTGGAAGGCTTGGGCTTAGGCGTAGGGGATATCGTCAAAATGCAGGCGTTTCTTGTAGCGCCAGAGGGTGAAACAGTCGACTTTCAAGGCTTCATGGCCGGCTATACACAATTCTTTGGCACTGAAGAGCAGCCTAATTTGCCAGTGCGCTCTGCTATGGTCGTCGACGCGCTGGTCAATCCCGGCTGGCTGGTAGAGGTCGAAGTTACCGCCGTTAGGCCATAAATATAGAAAAGCAAAACAAAACAGCTGGCTACATAAAAATAGACAGCTGTTTATAACACGCTATGATCTGTCAGTTTTTAATGCTTCATTAAGTTCCTGGCAAAGAAATCTAGCAACAATTCGTGGTGCTTATTCTGCCCAGAGCTGCTGGGCATATGATCCTCGCCTTCGTAATAGTGCACTTCCGGGTTGCGGCCGTGCTCACGAAGGCGCTTTTCCAGACGTTTGGTCATTTCAACCGACCACATGCGGCCTTGTGTGCCATGGGCAAAAAAACAACGGCCCAGGGTGCGGTCAATTTCAATCGGTGTGGTTGGCAGTAAGCCTTCGTGACTATCACCCCATGTCCAAGCGCGTTTACTGGCATCCCAGGCTTGCCAGCCCGGGTCACCCGCATCGCGAAAACCACGCGCATCGAAGGCGCCGCACACCACATCGGGCGGGCTGTGGGCAGCAATAGCATCAGGCACACCTGCTAAGGTCTCTTTGGTCATCCGTGTGCCGAGCAATAACGTATGCTCAGCGCCGCGTGAAAGTCCGTAAAGCCCAACCCGCTCACCCACGTACTGAAAATCCCGAAGCGCCCTCATTGCCTCCACTCTGCGGTCAAGCGGGTAATCGATAATATGCCCTGCGTTCCAGGCATTACCGCCGCTTGAGTAGCCATAGGGGAATGCCAAGAAGCCATGGGCGGCGAATAGCATTGCGTCCCGGTGGCTCCACCCTGCCCACGCGCCTTCGGAACCATGCAGCAACATGACGGCTGGAAAAGGGCCATCGCCCGGCGGGCCATAAGTAACGCCCCAGCCGGGTAGCAAACGCTGCACGATATTTAAAGGCATCTAGACAACCACTCCTTCCCTATTTTTGGATTCACCCAAACTGCACTTCTATCAAACCCAGATCAGAGAGCCGTTCACTAAGCAGGAAAAGGCAACACACCGTGGTGAAGAAAATCATCCAGATGGTAAGTGTAAACGCCTGATGAGTCTTTACGCTTAAATGACACTTGAGCGGCACTTGTGACACAAAGCCAAGGGCGCATATCGGCTGGCTCATGCTGGGCAAGCGCTTCAGGCGTAAACAAGCCTACGCACGTTCCACCCTGAATATCTCTTGCGGAGGCGTACTCAAAGGCTTCAACGTTCGCCGTTCGCATAGCACTACCCAATTGCTGGCACGGGGCGTAATCAACCGGATGCTTCAACACACCAAGGTGCTCAATAAAGGGGCCTGCGTTTAACCTCACTCCCCGTTTAACGGCATAGTCCACAGAAAAAAGCGTGTGTTCTGAACGCAGTGACTCGGCGACAGGTTCTCCTTCCATGGAGTACCAGAAAACCAGCCGGTAGAAAGCAGATTCCGCTAATGTTGCCAAAATGCTTTTGCCACCATATAAAATGCTCGGCTCAAAAGTTCGGCCAAAACGTGAACCCCATTTGAGTGGCGGATAGCGAAAAGGCGTTTTCAGTAAGTAGTGCAGCTCTTGCTCTTGCTGGGGATAAGGCGGCTTAGCGATTTCGAGCATGGCTTCTAGAAGCTCCTGCTCTTCAAGGGTATCCACATAGCTGAGCGTGGCCACTTGCTCTTGGCTTTCTACTAATCGATAGAGAGTGCCGGTGACAGGCTCGATATAACCTTCACCGCCACATGCTTCCCATACACTCACACCTTACCCCGCATACCATCCACGAATCTTAAAACAGCAAACAGTCCCTCCAAACGTCTCACCTGTTCCGCTGGTATGCCGCCAGTGACACGGTTAGACGTACACATAAAATGCTGAATCCACTTTTGATCACCACCGGTAAGAGCGAACAGTGCTCGAGCCAAGCGAATGAGCAGCAAGGCGAGTTCGCCCTGCTTGGAGTTTGGGTCGAGCCTCCGGTTTTTTTTAAGCTGCGTAATAGTCGTACGATGTACGCCAAGCACTTCTGCTAAGTCAGACTGTGATAGCCCCAGCTGCTCCGCAGCACGCAGCAATGCTTTAGCTAGCACCACTTCAGGGGTGGGCTTTGTATGAGCTAGAGCTGGCATAACGCACCTTATGGTGATGTATTTTCATCAATAATAGCAAAAAAGTTGCCTAAACACACTTTAAGTCTAATTTTCCCTTAATCTTCAACAGACGGCTCAGCTCCTCCTTCAGCGCTCTGCGCCCCGTCAGAGAGCTTGCCTTGCCTTAGACCCAGAGCAACATCTTGATGGCCGATGATAACAACGTCTCTTGGCCACCATTCTGGATAGTTATCGCGAATAAACGCCAACAGTTTCTCTCGCACGTTCATCTCTGCCGCCCAACCCGCTAACGGGTCTGATGTCATGAGATAACAGGTGACAGTTTGCACCGTTCCTGTTTGAGCGGTCACGTAACAGAGCAGCTTGTGATGCTCGATAACGCTTTCTTCTTGTTTAGCGAACTCGATAAATTTATCTCTCAATACGCCAATATCTGCACTCAAATGCAGTGTCAGCTCCAAGAACCGATACATCTTGGTACTCTTGACCGACAGGTTATCAAACGGCTTAGAAATGAAGTAGGTGACGGGCACAATTAAACGTCGCTCGTCCCAAGTTCTGAGCCGGATAAAGGTATAAAAGATACCTTCAACATAGCACCACTGGTCTTCAAAAATGACTAGATCGCCAATACGAATAGGCTTGGCAAACGACAGTTGAAACGAAGAGAGGATATTGCCCAACACCGCTTGACCCGCAACACCCACCAGCACCGCTAACACGCTGGCAGAGGCGAGGATGGATAAGCCCAGCGATTCAAAAAGCTGAACCTGCCCAAGGATGTAGATTGAAACACCGGTCACGGTGATCAAAATAATAAGTCGCCGCAACGCGTAGAGAGAGGTCAGCAGCCTGCGCTCATCCCTAGGCTTAGTATCATCAATTTCGCCGACAATACGTCGCGTCAAACGCAGCATGATGGTATCCACCAAGCGCAACGCAATCGTACCGACTCCCCAGGCCAAAATGCTGATTAACAGTACCCGAAAGGTGGTCGTGGCGACCGCCGAAAACGACACCACATAATCCAGCAACATCTGGGTGACAAGCGATACCGTAATCAACGCTGCGGGCATGCCAATTTGACTAGCGAAAATGCTTGATACCCCTGAAGGCAGCCATTTCGACATCAAACCAATCAAACAGTGAACCGCCCACCCGACCATCCCAACGAAGATCAAGAAAACCGGAATGGCAATCCACTCCCAAATCCTCAAAATGCCAAATGACGCCTGGAAACGCTCAGGGATATAGCTTTCCAGCATCGAGGGGCCGTATTGCTCATAAAGCACTGGAATGTACGACACGCTGATCGGCATGATTAGCCACACAGGCTCCTCCTCGCCGACGCGGTAACGGCCCAGCCGAATATCGTAAGTTTCTCCATCGGCTTTTAAGGATGACACTTCGATATTACGACGCGTCTCACCGACGCGAGGGTTTTCGCCTACAGAGCCTTCAATCAAGGCATCTTCTCGGCCTGGCAGATCAGAAACGCTAAGCCACTCGCCGCGTTGAAAAATCTCCGCCAGTTGCCGGGCTAGCTCACTTCCCTGCTCGCGCTGTTCGCTTTCTGAGAATTCGGCAAGGTTGAGCATATGAGCAGCGGTCTCATACTCTTCTTGATCGGTCAGCACCAGAAAGCTTCTGATCGACTCCCGTGGTGTTACCCGGTTTGCCTCTTCAGGTGCGTCGCCAAGCCCTATATTTAGCGAGTCGACAGAAAACCACTGGCTATCTTCGCTCTCTCCTCCTTGAGTTTGCGCCGCGCATAGGCTGGAAAAGGTCAGTAACATTACCAACACACCCCATGCGAGCCACGAGCCGTTTACTTTCATATATGCCTTATTCATTGAAGTGGGCCAATTTGTTTATCACTGACGACCAGCATTGAGCACTGGATCATCCATGTCAGCGGTTTGATAGGTACAGACTACCTTGCTTGATTAGACAAGGCGAAGGGTAGCAATGACCACGCTCCTAACAAGCCATTAGCTCATAACCTAGCTCGTGGAAATTGGTTAATAGAACCGGGCTGGAGGTTGGAGCATACAGTTCAGTTACCGGGTTCGTTTAGTGCGCGCTGTTCTCGTCGCCAAGCCGCGGGAGGCGCTCCAAATGCGCGCTTGAACGCTTTGTTAAAGGAAGCCTCGGACTCGTAGCCCGCTTCCAACGCGATACGCGCGATAGGGGTAAGCGACTCGCGCAGGTGACGGGCGGCGACCTGCATACGCAGCCTAGCTAGATAGCGCATTGGCGGCATACCTACCAAATCAGTGAAACGACCGGCAAAGGCAGAGCGCGAGAGCCCCACCTGGCGCGCTAGATCTTGCGTTGTCCAGTGATGCTCGGGAGAATCATGCAATTGGGCCAGCGCCCGACTGACGAAGGGATCGCCTAACCCGCCAACCCAAGCACGCTGCTCAGGCGGCAAGCGGGTGAGATAGAGTTGTGCAGCCTCGATAAATAGCAATTCAGCGAGCCTTGCGAGCAGCGCCGGTGAGCGCACCGAGCCGACAGCTAGTTCCGAAGCGGCAAAGCGGAAGGAGCTCTCGATCCAGGCTCTGGCCGCGCCCTCCATCACATCCAGCGTCATCACTTTGGGCAGCACGCCAATCAGCGCATCACAGGGCGTCTCGCTGTGCAGAAAACCACACAACAGGCGGGTGGTTTCGCCGCCACCTCCATAGACAATCTGCGCCAGCCCCCCTTCATTTGTAGGCTGCAGTAGATGATCAACGCTGATGGGACGGGTGCTCAGTTCACTGCCAAGCAGGTGCGGGTCGTTGCGCGGCAGCAATACGATATGCCCTGCCGATACGGCCACCGGCAATCCGTGATCTACCTGCAACAGCAACTGCCCGGCGCTGACATAGTGGTAAGCAAGAATGCTCTGAGACACTGAGGTGAAAGGGCGACAATCCTCCGGAGTGACTTGGGCTACCACACACCAGGGCGCGGAGAACTCCGCATCAAGAAAGATGCCGCCGGTAAAGCGAATCATGCGCAGCACATCGAGTGCAGCATCCATGGGTCTGTGTCTCTATCGCGGCGGATCGGACAACAACACCGGCGCCTCAACCATTAAAGTCTACCGTACCTCATCGTAGTCTAGCAGCCTGGTGAGCGGGCTGGCCGCCACCGGGTGGAAAAAGATTGTCACCACCAATAATCACAACGACAAGCTGGAGATATCTACTATGCTGACCGACCGCCAAGGCAACGCCCTGCCCGGCGCCACTTCTGAAACCCAGGTGCTTTACCACCGCGCTATCGACGCCTTCAATCTCTACCGCGGCGACCCCGTCACCCCGTTGGATCAGGCGATTGAAGCCACCCCAAACTTCACTATGGCACGCATCGCCAGGGCCTATCTGTTTGCTCTGGCCACAGAACCCGCCGCTGCAACCGCGGCCAAAGCCGACCTGGCCGCTACTAACGGTGCACGCTTGAATGACCGGGAGGCTTCCCATGTCGCCATCCTAGCGCAGTTGCTTGCCGGCGACTGGAGCGCCGCGGGGGTCGCCCTGGATTACCATAACCTACGCTACCCACATGATCTGCTGGCCCTGCAGGCCGGTCACCTAGTCGACTTCTACCGCGCTAACGCCCGCAACCTGCGTGACCGCCTCGCTCGCGTGCTGCCAAAATGGTCATCCGACATCCCAGGCCATTCAATCGCAATGGGCATGTACTCCTTCGGGCTGGAAGAGACTGGCGACTACGCCCGCGCCGAGCAAGTCGGCCGGCAAGCGCTGGATCTACAACCGCTCGACTGCTGGGCGCACCACGCTGTAGCCCATGTCATGGAGATGCAGGGCCGTGCCCAGGACGGTATTGGCTGGATGACCGAACGCGAGCCTTACTGGTCGGGCGACGACAATCTGTTCAAGGTGCATAATTGGTGGCACCTCGCCCTCTGCCATCTCGACCTCGGGCAGACCAAAGAAGTGTTGGCCCTCTACGACGGTCCGATCCGTCATGAGCGTAGTACCGTGGTGCTGGATATGATCGACGCCTCAGCGCTGCTGTGGCGACTAGCCCTCACGGGTCAGGACGTCGGAGAGCGTTGGCAGGAACTGGCGATCGCCTGGGATCAGCACGCGGACGGACAGCTCTACCCCTTCAACGATTGGCATGCTGTGATGGCCTACCTGGGTGCTGATCGCGACGACCGGGTGGAAGCATTGCTGACGACGCTACGCAATACCGGCCACAACTCCGAGACAGCGGGCTGGGCGCGACGCATCGGCCTGCCCCTAACGGAAGGATTTGTAGCCTTTTGGCGCGGGCATTACGACACCGCGGTGGAGCGTCTACACTCGGTTCGTTTTATTGCCAACGCCTTCGGCGGTAGTCATGCTCAGCGCGACATCATCGACTGGACGCTGACCGAGGCCGCCATACGTGGAGGCAATCGCGAGCTCGCTGAAGGTATGGCCAACGAACGCCTGGCGCTCAAACCACATAGCCCCATCAACCGCGACTTCCTGCGTCGGGCCACCGCCCCGGCCGTGGCCGAGCGTCAGCTGGCCTGAAACACAAAAGCGGAGGCTACCGCCCCATACAGGCGGGGGCTTCCGTACTTTATTTATCAACTCGGAGGGCTCACCGCTAGGGGCTCAGGTTCTTTAGCGCTTCATTGTGCAAGGAAACCAACAACGGCTTGCCGTCAGTGTTGATACGAAATTGACCATAGCGCGCTGACTCATAGCGTTCGGCCTCGCCTTCCTGAAAGAAGAAAGCATTGGTAGCAAAAAGTACTTGGCCATTGCGAAGCCTATAGCACAAACGTCTTTCGTTTTCGCTTAGAGGATCGCCATTCTCCAGCCGTTCAAAGTGAGCAATACGCTTTTCATCTAGCCGCACAACGACAGTGCCATTGTGTGCTTTCAGGATATCCCCATCCGCCCTAGCCTGATGAAGCGTACTTTGAATTCGGTTGCTGAGTGCGAAATTCAGTGCCATATAATCGCCCTGCATCAGCGAACGTGGATCTACCGGTGCCAGCTCAAGGTACATAACCTCGCCTTCGGCTAAGTGTCCCTCCTTGTCCCAAATAGCCCAATTAACCGCGGCCAGGATCACCAGTAGGGTTACCGCCACGATGATCTTATTCATCGCCTTGCCCCTTTATGCTCCACCACCAGTGCCTTAGCGCCAAACGCATTGCCAGGATAAGCCCGCCAATGATCAGCAGTGTTAGCGCCTTGGTTAACAGCGTCGCGTCCAGCCAGTAGTAATAACTGCCAATGCCCATTAACAGCGAAAGCACCCCGAGCCCCATCACGAGGCGATGCCCTATCGCAAAACCTAACAGTAAGACCACCAAGCCTTGGCCTACTCCCAGCGCATAAAGTGAGACCAGCAGCATCGCGATAAGGCTTAGATATAATCCCCAATGGTTTTTGAAATCAGGGATTGTATAGAGCAGCAGCGCCACAGAGACCGCCACTAATACGGCGCTTAACCCAGGCACCGACCAGGCAAAGGCGGTAGTGCTCTGTGCGTCAAGCCAGAAGGCGAACGACTGGCCGCTATGCGCTAATCCCTGCATTACTAGCAGACCTATCAGCAAGCCATAGCCCCATGCGTGCACGTCCCGAATACGGCTGGGCCAGCGAAATTCGTTTAACCAGAGCAGCGTTAGCGCCAGCAGCACTATTCCACTCGCCAACGGTGCCATAGCGTTCACTGCCAAAGCCATATAGAGCGCCAAGCTGGCAGCAAACGCTGAAAACGTACGGTGAACCTGGCTCGGCATTACCAGCGCCAGTACGCTCTGCAAGCCCAGCAGCGACCACCCCAGCCGTGACCAAAATGGATAGGCAGATTCATTCCAAAACGCTACCGCTGCCCAAGCAATTAGCAACTGCCCGGCTAAGCTAACCGCCAGCGCCAAGTGTTCGAGCACATCACTGCGAGCTTTGCGAAATAGCCCATAAGCCGCGCCTATCATCACCAGCCCCAAGCCCAACGATGCCGCGGGGCTCTCCGCCACAAACACCACGCCCATGGCGATAAAGCCGAGCAAGAATAGTGCCGCCAACCAGCCGGAAAACGCCTGCAGCGCGCGCACAAACCAGGGTGTTTGCAACTGCGCAGGGGTGGTAGGTTCGTTTAACGTAATGCCCGCTTGAGTGAGCCTGGCTTTAAAGTCATTAACGTTGTTCGTCACTGGGCAAGCTCCCGATGTAGCCGCTTTAGCCATACCACTGCCCCGGCGCCCATCGCCAGCACCGCGATGGAGATCAGCATCAGGCTTCCCTCCTGCCAATCGCCCTCCCAGAGCAAAACTCTGGCAAGTAGCAGCGTGGTCACCGTTATCAATGAGACACAGCCGCCCGCGATCATAAATAGCTCAGGCCAACAGTAGCGATAAACGCCATACAGCGCCGCCAACCAGAATGGATAAATCGCCAGCACTGGCGACCCTACGAGGCCTGTATCAACTATCAACGTCATCATTAATAGCGTTATCGGCACTCCACCGCCCACCGCCAGCAAGCGCACCGCCCACTGCCGTGGCCAACCCCGGTAACGGGCACCCCACTCCCAGGCTGCCAATGCCAGGGTGTTGAGTAAAAACAGCCCCCACAGCGCAGCGTCGCTACTGGTCAAAACGCCAAACGGCCCGCCCCAGGTATGAAAATAGAGTCCGATAGCCAGATTCATTAACCCCAGCCACAGCACCCAAAGCAGCTCAAAACGCGCTACCCAGACCCAGGGCAGCGACAGAAGCGCCCAGCTAAAAAACAGCTGCCAGGGGTCTGCGCCGGTTTGGTACACCTGCCCGAACAGTGCCAACAGCACGCCCACCAATAAAGTGGCCGACGTTAGCGCCACACGCGAAACCATCGGGCGGGTCTTGGGCCAAATGGCGATAGCTACCGCCAGCACCATCGCTGCCTGCACCACGCCAAAGCGCAGCCAACGGCCCATCTCGGCCCAGTTATAAGCTATGAAAAACAGCACCGCGAAGGCCAGCGCCAGTCCGCCTAGCCATAGCAGTAGGAGATCAATAAACACGGCCCAGGCTCGGGGCGAAGGGTGCAGTCCAGAAACCTGGATAGCCCGCGCCACCTGTTCAGGCGGTATCGCACCCTGATCGATCAGTGCCACCACTTCACGGCGTGTAGAAGCCATGGGATTCCTTGCAAATTTGGTGAGGGACATAAGGCTTAGCTGACGGTCTATAGTAGGCTTATTAAGCCTGCCATTCATGTCATTCAAGCGGTAGGCTTCTGCGCTAAGTCAATCAACTCATCCATTACTTGTTTTTAAGACCCAATACCTACAGGTTATGTAGAACTTTCTTACTCCTTCATGCGTCGAACCTACACTTTGAATAAACGGTAGCTCACATGACCGCTGACGTCGGCTTAACCTAACAGGAGATATTCTATGTTAATAAAGATTGCCAAACCGAGTGATTTACACGAATCCGATGTCACGTCGGAATCTATCTACCTCTCCCGGCGGCGCTTTATGGGCGGCATGGCAGGCCTAGGGGCAGGGCTTGCCCTTTCCGGCCACGCCCGTGCTAACGCCGACTATTCAGATGTACCCAAAGTCGATGCGCCAGCGTGGTTAAAGGAAAAAATCAGCGAGACACAGTGGCGGGCCATCACCCCGAGCGATCCTGACAAAGATAAAATAGCCCCCTTTGATGACGCCAGTGGCTACAACAACTTTTTCGAGTTCGGCCCTGACAAGGGCGACCCCGCTCGCCATGCAGGCAGCCTGGAAACCCAACCCTGGAGCGTAGTGGTCGATGGCGAAGTCAATAATGGCGGGCGCTTTGCATTAGAGGACTTCGCCAAGCCCGCGCAGTTTGAAGAGCGTATTTACCGTCTGCGCTGTGTCGAGGCGTGGTCGATGGTGATTCCCTGGCTCGGCATCCCCCTGGCTGACGTAATCAAGCGTGCCGACCCTACCAGCAAAGCCAAGTACGTGCGCTTTGAAACACTGGAGGACCCCGAGCAAATGCGCGGTCAGCGTTCATCGTTTTCGATCATCGATTGGCCCTACGTGGAAGGCCTGCGCTTAGACGAAGCCATGCACCCGCTAACACTGCTGGCCATGGGCATGTATGGCCGCGAGCTGCCCAACCAGAATGGCGCACCCCTACGGCTGGTAGTGCCCTGGAAGTACGGCTTCAAGAGCATCAAGTCGATTGTGCGCATCTCGCTGGTGGAAGAGCAGCCAGTTAACTCCTGGCAGCAGATTGCCTCGGATGAATACGGCTTTTATGCCAACGTTAACCCCCAGGTTGACCACCCGCGCTGGAGCCAAGCTACCGAGCGGCGTTTGCCCAACAGCCTGTTTAACCCCAACACCGTCGATACCCTGATGTTTAACGGCTACACCGATGAAGTCGCTGAGATGTATGCGGGGTTAGATTTGAGGAAAAACTACTGATGGCAACCCAGCGCAAATGGCTAGCCTGGCGCGTGGCGGTATTTCTAGCCGCGCTAACACCGCTGCTGTTTTGGAGCTGGCAGGTAGCGATCAACGCCGCTGGCCCCGAGCCGGGGAATTACCTGCTGCTGAATATCGGCATCGGCGCGCTATGGATGTTGCTACTGACCCTTAGCTTAACCCCGTTGACCAAGCTAACCCGCTGGAAAGGCTTTGCGCTGATCCGCCGCCAGTTGGGTCTGTGGACGCTGGCCTACGCCACTCTGCATATGCTCAGCTACGCGCTGTTTATCCTCGGGCTTAACTGGGCGCTGCTGGGCAGCGAGATCGTCAAACGTCCGTATATTATCGTCGGCATGATCGCGCTGGTCGGCCTTGCAGTGCTCGGGGCGACGTCTAACAAATGGTCGATGCGCCGCCTAGGCAAACGCTGGAAGCCGCTGCACAGATTTTCCTACGCTATTTTGGGCCTCGTGTTACTGCATTTCTTCTGGGTGGTGCGCGCCGACATGCAAGAGTGGGCGATGTATGCCGCTATTGCGGCGCTAATTATGGCAACTCGCCTGCCGCCAGTCGCCCGCACACTGCCTAAACTACGCTACCGGTTAAGCCGTACTTAGTGCTTGTAAGAAACGAAACCTAACCTAGCCAAGGGCTTTGCGCAGGTGGTTACGATAAGCCGCTTTATCGCGGTCGACATCCGGCATTTTCATTACATCGTTGGCGATAAAGGTCGGCAGCGCTGCTAGGCCAATAAATTCCTGTGATTTATGGAACGGGAAGTAGACACCATCCACGCCACGCCCTTCAAAGAAGTTGTCAGGCTCATCGAAGGCTTCTAAAGGCGCGTTCCAGGTTAGTGAAAGCATGTAGCGGCGCCCCTGCAGCAAGCCGCCACTGCCGTACTGTTTGGTCGGGTCTTGGCGTGAGCGGCCATCGCTGGCGTAGAGCGAACCGTGGCCTTCGGTGAGCACTTCATCAATGTAGCGTTTCACAATCCAGGGCGTTCCCATCCACCAGCCAGGCATTTGATACACAATCGTGTCCGCCCACAGGTAATTCTGCACCTCGGTATCAAGATCATAGCCCTGATCAATCACCGTCTCGCGCACTTCATAGCCCATTTCCTGCAACGCACTCACCGCCACACCGTGCAACGTATTATTGAGTTCACCGCCAGAATGGGCAAATGCCTTGCCGCCGTTAATCAACAGAACTTTCATCAATAAAACCTCCCATAATAGCTAGCATACCCATGCCTATATACTTTGGCATGGCGTTGAATGAGCGGTATTGTGGGTTCAAAGCATGCGAAAAAACAGCAACGCTTCAGCAAGACACTTTTGATTTAAAATCAACAAATTTGGTATTCGCCATTAAGGCAACCGATAACGCTATGAACAGCACCCAATGAAAAGCACCCTTGAAGAACAGCAGGCCTTTGTGACGGTCGTCGATAGCGGCTCAATCACCGGTGCCGCTGAACGGCTTGGCATTACCGTTTCTGGGGTTAGCCGTGCGCTCAACCGCCTGGAGCAAAAACTTGGCGCGACCCTGCTACGTAGAACCACGCGTCGCCTAGAGTTGACCGAAGAGGGAGAAACATTCCTAAACCATTGCCGCCGTATTCTCGCCGCCGTGGAAGAAGCCGAAGAAGCCATGCAGAACCGCCACAACCAGCCTCAAGGCAGGTTACGGATCAACGCCGCTCCCAGCTTTATGCAGTTCGTGATTGTGCCGGTGATTGGCGAGTTCCGCGCACGCTACCCTGGCATTACGCTGGAACTCGATACCCACGACCGCTTTGTCGACCTATTGGAACAGCGGGTTGATTTGGCCATCCGCATTGGCAAGCTTGAAGATTCGTCGCTGCACGCCCGCCTCCTTGGCTACAGCCCGCTGCGCCTTCTGGCCAGCCCCGCCTACCTTAAACGCCACGGCACTCCAGAAAGCATCGATGACCTTCAAGATCACAGCTTATTAGGCTTCAGCCAGCTCGATCATCTCAATCGCTGGCCACTGTGCCGCGCTGATGGCCAACCCTTGCACATCACCCCAACGCTGGCGGCCTCCAGCGGTAGCACGCTGCTTGAGCTAGCCCTTGGCGGGGAAGGCATTGTCTGCCTCGCCGACTTTATGACCATCACTCCCCGTCGCAACGGCAAATTGGTTGATGTATTACCCGGCTGCATAGAAATGCAGACCCAAGTTGTCAATGCCGTGTACTACCGCCAAACCACGCTTTCCCAGCGCACCCGACTGTTTATGGAGTTTTTAGCTGAGCAACTGCCGGGGCGGTATTTGCAGGGGGGACCTCCCAGATAAATCAAGCCACGACCCACTCATGAAAGGACCTCTCCTCGGCGTCGCTCCCCTTGAGGGCATAATAAACCAGCCGTAGATGGCGCTCTTCATCGACAGTGAGCGTTGTGTGCTCGAACGCCACCTCGCCCAGCTCCTCAAGGTAAAGATGACGCACTCCCTGGCAAGGGGCGTTGACCTCCTGGGTTTTCCACACCAGCTTAAACTCAGGCGAAACCTTGGTTAACTCTTCGATAAGCTCATCAATGGAGGGATCTTGCGCCGCACGGGCAAAGTCGCGCCGAAAGCTGGAGAGCATTTGGCTGACCTGCGCTTCCCAGGGTGATAAGCGCTGACGCATACCAGAGTCGGTAAATAACAGCCACAGCAGATTGCGGCGCTCAGGCACATGGGACGAGAAGTTGAACAGCTTATCGGCGGCATCGTTCCACGCCAGCACATCCCAACGTAAGTTAAGAATATACGCAGGTCGTGTCGGCAAATCGTCCATCAACGTTTGGATCAGCGGTGGCACGCTGCACCAGGCTTTGCCTAGCTCAGAGGGTAACCGCTGATGAGTCAGTAAGAACAAATGGCGTCGCTCAGCCGCATCCAACTTAAGCGCTTTGGCTAGATTGTCCAGAAAAGTCGCCGATACGCTAATATCGCGCCCCTGCTCCAACCAGGTATACCAAGTCAGTCCCACGCCCGCTAAGGCGGCGACTTCTTCTCGCCTTAACCCCGGCGTACGCCTTCGGCGGCCACGAGGCAGGCCCACCTCTTCCGGGGCGATTTTCTCTCGATGTTTACGTAGAAACTCAGCCAAGTCTTGCCGCGCTCGAGTCAGCGTCCGGGGAGCCGTCATTTTGTTACCTTTAATAACTTAGCGCTTTTAATAACTTAGCACTTTTAGTAATAGCATAAACAGTTGACATCCACCGTCCACTAAATCAGAGATTTTAGTGGCGGATTCCCACAACTGGACGGCCATGCCCGACCGCGAGAATGTTCTTGGCCGCGTTAATGTCGCGGTCTCCGTGCGTGACACCACACGCACAGCAAGTCCACCCCCTAATTCCAAGCCCTGCGATACCTCTCGGCCTCGAATCAGGCAATGCGCCACAATTCGAGCAGGTTTGGGTGGTGTACGACTCGTTCACTTCCTTGAAAACAATGCCTGCGTGAGCGCATTTATAATCCAACATTGTTTTCAGCATGTACCAGCCAGCGTCCAGCACTGACTTGGCCATGTTGGTTTTAGCTAACGAGGACGATTTCACGTTGCCTACATAGATTTCGCCGGAGCGGTTAACCAGCGCTCGGCTGAATTTGTGCAAGGCATCTTTACGCCGATTCGCAATCTTGGCGTGAATGGTTTTTACCCGTTTTTTCTTACGAGCGCGCTGTGCAATAGCGAGCTTTTCCTGCTGATCCCGGTAAAATCGCCCCGCCTCTAACTTAGTGCCATCAGAGCAGGTAGCGGTATCTTTTAGCCCCAGGTCGATACCTATTTTATCTTGGCCTGTGGGTATGACTGGCTCACATTCAACCACCACATTGAAGTACCAACGTCCTCGGCTATCTTCATTGAAACTACCGGCCCGAAACGTGTATTGACTCAGGCCATAGCTATCCCAGACCTTGAAATATTGCTTGTTGTGGTACACACAGCCATGTTTGAAACTGATGCAGTCTTTGCGAACCGGTATCCAGCCCAAGGAGCGCCGCACGCCCCCGGATTTGCGCCAATTCAAGCGGTTCTTCTTGAATTGCTTTCGGCGCAGGGCGTATTCGTGCCCTACCATCTGCACTGTGGCTGAGTTCAATCCTAATTCTTTGCCAGCGCCCTTCGTATAGTTCTGCAAGTCGTAACCGGAGAGCCATGTTTGGCGTTCCGAGATTGAACGAAAGCTGAGTTCATTACAGTAATTCCACACCTGATTGATGGCCCACGCCCATTCGTTCAGCACTTTGGAATGCTTATCGCGGACGCGGACTTTAAGGGTTTTGGTATGGCGGTTCGATTTCATGTCTGGTACGTTAGCGTTATATTAATTTGGTGTCAATTAGATGAAGTCACACTACCACTGCGTTTACGATATGAAATTCCACTTGGTGTTAGTGACAAAGTATCGACGTAAATGTTTTACCGCCGAGATACTGGACAGGCTTGAAGCCATTGCCAGGGAGCTTTGTTTGAAGTGGGAGGTCGAGGTTTTGGAATTTGGTGGCGAAGCCGATCACGTTCACTTACTGCTTGGCCTTAACCCCACGATCCAGCCGTCTAAGCTAGTCAATAGCTTGAAAACGGTGACCAGCAGGCGGCTTCGGGCCGAATTCACCGAGCATTTGGCGCATTTTTATTGGAAACCGGTGCTCTGGAGTCGGGCCTACTGTTTGCTGACGGCTGGTGGTGCGCCTATTGAGGTACTGCGCGACTACATCGAGAATCAAGACCGGCCAACGTGACGTTGGCCGCGCTATCCATCGCCACCCAAACCAAGGCTATGGGTGGAGAATTCCGCGCTTATCGTTAAATTGTACCCCTCTTAAAGCCTCTCCAGAATAGCCCTTCGCTGGCAGAACGCCCGGTGATTTTTCGATCCTTAATTAACATGGAGAGCGTGATGGCTGACCAATCTCGTCTATCGGTATATCTAGTGGCACTGGGTGCGTTTGCGCTTGGGATGGCCTCTTATGTGACTGCAGGGCTAATTCCACTCATCGAAGATGCCTTTAGTGTCTCTGCTGCCACGGCTGCTCAGTTAGTCACGGCATTTACCTTAGCCTATGGCTTAGGCTCGCCTGTCGTTGTTGCCCTTCTGCCCGGTCATCATCAACGCGTGGGCTTACTACTGGCGCTAGCCGTGTTTATTGTGGCCAATATCGCCAGCGCCCTGGCCACCAGTTTTATATCCCTCGCCATATGGCGGGCGGTCGCTGGCGTTGGCGCAGGGGTTTATCTTGCGATGGGAATTGCAGCTTCTGCTGCCATTACGCCCGAAGTAAATCGAGGTAAAGCCATTGCGATTATTATGGGCGGCATGGCGAGTGGCACTGTATTGGGTGTACCGATCAGTCTATTGCTGGCGGAACGTTTAGGCTGGGAATCAGCGATGTGGCTTATTTCAGTACTCGGCATCATCGCCTATGCTGGGCTTCACGCCAAGCTGCCTGCACTCCCCTCCATACCGTCACTGCCGCTTGCCCGCAAACTGGCTATTTTGAAAGCCCCGCATGCCATGGCCATTCTGGCGGTTTCCTTATTGGGCGCCGTTGCCAGTTTGGGTATGTATACCTTTATCGCCCCTTTTATGGCGGCTACTGAGTCGGGTTCCGTTCAATCCATTGCAGGGTATTTGTGGGTTTGGGGGATTGGAGGTGTCGTGGGCAGCTTTTTGATTGGCCCTCTCGTAGACAAATTTAACGGCCCTGTGATTACCTTGGCGATTACGCTACTGCTCTCTATGGCACTTATCTCACTGCCCTTTTCAGCATCGATTCACCCACTGCTGACATTACTGCCTATTGCGCTTTGGGGAGCCGTGGGCTGGGCGTTGCAAGTACCGCAAAATAATGAGCTTGTGCGCACTCGCCAGGCTCATGGCGATGGTAACTTGGCAGTCGCGCTTAACGAATCAGCACTCTACTTAGGCAGTGCCATTGGTGCGGCGAGTGGGGGGATTATGCTTGCTCTCAACCTTCCCGTTGCATCACTAGCGTTTGGCGCGGGGGCTATTGCAGCAATAGGTGCCGCAACACAGCTAATCATCGTGGCTCGCCATAAGCGTTAATTCTAACAACGCAGAGATGGGCGAGTGGCTTGTGGCATATTAATCTTCTGGCACATAGATCATTCGTCCATCATCCATGCGGTAGGTTACACCTGCGCGCGCGCCCTGCCCCTGGCCAACTTCTCCGCTGGATTCGTAGCGTGTCAGTTCCTGACCCTCTTTGATGGTGATACGCATATCCGCTTCACCGGGATTTTCGACCACCACCACCCGCTCCTGAGAGAATGGGTTGAGCGGGTTCTGGGCGATCACGATCATCAAAACACCAATAATCACTAAAAAAAGATCGATCAAATTGACCACGGAGAGCATGGGGTCGTTATCTTCCTCATCCAGAAAGCGCATCAGAACTGCCCTCCGGTTGTTCGCGCTGGCGCTCCAGCAAGCGGAGATCCTGTAGTAACCAGCGCCGCCGCACCGTCAGAATGAAAAAGCAGATACTGGCGGCCAATAGCGCCAGGATAACCGCTGAGAAAGCAGCTACCATATTGGCTCCCACCGCCGCCGCATCGTTATCACCCAACGCTAACAGGGCTGGCCCCATGGGGATCATGGTCGCGATTAATCCCAGCATGGGAGCGGTACGCGACACAATACGCAGCCACTCCAACCGGTGCATGATCCATAGCTCCAGGTCATCGCTTGCCAGGAGTGAAGCGCCTCCTTGCTGGGCGTAATAAAAGAGCGCTCGCGGCCGCGTGCTCCAGCGCCGTTGCAGGGACTCAACGGCAAAGGCTCCCAACATTACCAATGCATAAACCAGCGCCGCCATAATCAGCAGCCAAACAGGCCATAAGAAAACGCGCGAAGCGTCGTAGAGCAGGGTTTCCATCTCATTCAATACGGGCATTTCACTCTCTCGCTGAGTACGTTCAATCTTCGTTCGCTGTCAGTAGCGCCGACGGCACGCCTGCACTGCACCACCGCTGGCTATCAACACAAGCATCAATAAAATGGCCCATCGTAAGTGATCATCATCGCGGTGTGTGTTGGCCTCTACGGCTTCAAGCACTTGCCCTTCCACGCTCTGCATAACGGGTTGGCTCTCTGAGCTCTGTGTCATATCGGCATCAGAGGTAGCCTGCGTAGGTGAAGGAGCGCTCATATCCAAGCCAAATCCTTGAACCAAATCGGCAATGAACGCGCGACTGATTGCGGCACCGGTGTCTACCTCGAACTGTTCTTCCAGGGTTTGCCAACGCTGAGCCAGCTCCCGTTGAGTCTGCTCAGAGGCATCCCAGTATCCCTTGCGAATAGCTTCGGCCATGCGTTCCAGGATTTGCGCCTGAGCCGTCGGGTTGTGTGTTTCAAACCACTCCTGGGTGCCCAGGTCGCGTGTGTCATTCACATAGGTATCAAACAGGGCCTGCCATTGGTCATCGCGCACCGTGGAGGCATCCATCGCCTGCCAGCCAAATAGATTATTAGTGACATTGAGCACTTCCAGCGTGCCTGCATAGCCTTCTGTCTGCATGGTTTCTATCCACTGTGGGTTTAGATAGCGCGTGCGCAATTCGTCAGCCAGAAAGCGCGCCAGTCCCGTCGTTTTGATATGGCTGCGCAGGTCTGAGACCAAGAGCTGTGGCGCCTGCCCATCCAGATGCCGCACAGCTGCCGACAAGCCCCCTAAGAATTCAAAGGAGTGATCCGTGGATAACACGCCGTGGAGGTTTGAAGAGCGCGACATAACCGCGGCCTGTGTCCCGCGCAGTTGTTCAGCCAACAGGTTGACCTGCCCAGCTGCCTCGCCCCAGTGCTGGCTTCCATAGGTGTAGCGACTGCTGGCAAGAAACTGCTCTGCCAACACTACGTCGTCATCCCATTCGGTTGAGCGCATAGCCAGTTCGGTAACACCAGTGCCATACGCCCCTGGGGCACTACTGAAGAGCCGATGCTGCGCCATGGCGTGCGCGTCATCGGCTGGCACGCCCTGCTGTTCAAGCTCGGCGGCGATACGTTGGTTATTGGCTGCAATCAGGTTCTGTGGCTCATCAAGTTGGGCAAGCCGTACCATCGCATCGTCGAGCAGCCGCATAAAGCTGTCGAACTGGTCACGATAAACGCCCGTCACCTGAACCACGACATCCGTTCGAGGGCGCCCCAACTCGTCGGCTGGCACGATCTCCAATGAGACGACTCGCCCACCCTCGTCCCACACCGGCCGCAGCCCTAACGCATGGAGTACCTGCGCTTCCGTTACCCCTAGATGCCGAATAGCTTCGGAAGACCACAAACTAAATGCGAGTTTTTGCGGCCATGCCCCTGCGTGCTCATCGCGAAATGCCTGAACCAGTTGCTCATAAGCCTCGGCCCCGGATTCAAACGCAGCACGTGTTGGCAGCTTATCGGCCTCAAATGCGTACAGGTTGCGGCCACTCATCACCTCGGGGTTGCGAATAGGATCACCGCCGGCCCCTGGTGGCACAAAGCGACCCGCTAATCCAGTCAAGAGTGCTTCATTCTCCTGGGTATCCAGCAAGCGCTGATTCAGCTCACGAGCACGGGGGGCAAAGTCGGTGAGACTATCCGGCAACGCTTCGTCATCGGATGAGAGCATTTGTCGTACCGCCTGGTGAGCGGGGTTTTCAGACAAATCATCACCATCCTCCGCAAACAGCTCCTCCACATCAATATCCAGCGCGGTATAAAAAGGCTCCCCCAACTGCTGCATAACGGTACTAATACGATGATCAATATTCGCTGGCTGTCCAAAGGTATGTAGGCCCAGCGGCATAGCCACCCGCGCCAATTCATGCAGGTGGTCATGCAACTCCGCCAGAAAATCCTCGAATGCCATATCGATCTGCTCATGTGACCACCCCAGGTCGTCGTGCAGATTGGCTTCGATCGCCACAGCGGCAATTTGCTCTGTCACCCGTTCACGAACATTGCCTTCATCAAGTTGCTCATACTCATGTATCAGCTGATGTAAATCACGCAACTGATCGTAAAGGCCTGCAGGTGCAAAGGGGGGCGTTTGATGGCTGATGGTGACCGCACGACCTCTCCGTTTGGCCTGGATCGCCTCGCCAACATTGTCCTGAATATAGGGGTAGAACACCGGTAAACTGCCAAGCGCCAGCCATGGGTAGTCACTTGCCGCCAACCCTCGGTCTTTGCCGGGAAGCCACTCCTGGGTGCCATGGGTACCCAGGTGAATCAATGCATGGGCATCGTAATAGTGCTGAAGATAGAGATAAGCAGCCATATAGTGGTGGTCAGGCGGCATAGCGGTGTCGTGATAGCCACCATGAACAGCGGCATGACGCGGTAACTGGGGCATGATGACCAAGTTGCCTAACTGCCAGCGGGGAATAACAAAGTAGCGCTGACCATTGATCTCCCGTAGCGCATGATGGCGCTCAGGCGCGCCGCCCATATGGCGTAGCTCACGTTGATGTTGACGGGGTAGTGCCTCCAGCCAGCGCTCATACTCGGCCAACGGGAACACATCAGCCAGTCCCTCTTCAAGCAGGGTATCCAGGTGATCGCTGCTATATAACGCCTTCAGCATACGCTGGCTGGTGTCGATGATCTGTTGCTCTTCAAGCGCATCCCCTACTGCATATCCCTGTTCAGCAAGGGCTTGATGGAGCGAGCGTAGGCTACGTGGAATATTGAGGTGCGAGGCCCCCAGGTTCTTTTCCCCCGCCGGATAGTTCCAGAACATCAGCGCCAAGCGTTTCTCCGCAGCAGGCGTATGCCGCAACAACACCAAACTGCGCAGCTTCTCGATGAGAGCATCAGCCTGCTCAGGCAAGAGTACTTCCCGGCCTTGAGACGTAGCAGAGAGCACCAGTGGATCGCTGATCCCCCATCCTTCCGGCCCCGCCAGAAATACCGCTGTGGTGCGTGGCGCAACACCGCTAGGCGCATCAAGCCATTCGCTTGCATCGCCTTCACGAAAGCGCAGTGTTTGGATAACGGGAATATCCAGCGCGAGGAAGTCACGGCTACGGGCCGCACCATCCTGCATATGCGACAAGTTGACCAACACATCAACCTCGGCCTCCTCAAGTGCACCTACCAGCCCCTCTGGCGCTGCGTTATCCAGCCAGAAGACGATGGGCGTCAACCCCGCTGCCTCGGTATGCTCAATCAGCTCGTCGATCTCATCGGTCACCATGCTGGTGATCATGCCTTGGTAAACGAGAAAGGCTACGCGCCCGATGGGTCCGGGTTCAGCATCGTTACCATCAGCCCACACATTTTTAGCATGCCAGGCAAGATAGGACGCAACCTCCTCAAAGGGGTGCGGCGCACTGGGATGATAAAAGCCCGTAGCGGGTAGCTGCTGCGGTGGCTCAAGTAGTTCATCCGGGGGCGTTTCCGTCTCTAGTACAGTGCGAGTTAATGCAAAAAAACGTCGGAAGTTATCTTCGCCACCGCTAGCGTAAAGCGCGGCCAGAGCACTGCCATGCTCTGGCGCAAGACCTACCCATTGCGGGCGGCCTCCCCCCACGGTCAACATAGGAGCATTCACGTCTACCGACAGCGACTCTACATGCTGCTCGACCATTACCCGGTCATTGGGACGCGGCCCATCAAGCACAATTAACGCTGCCTCATTGAGTGCACCGAGTAGCGACTCGGGCGAGGCATCTTCAACACTCAAATGGCGTATCACTACGCGTTCCCCTTCGGCAAGGGGGGCAAGACGTTGAAATTTCTCTGCAGTGACAAAGCTGTTATGTAGCACCAGTACAATAGGCTGTGAAGGGCCATCATCGGCCCAAGCAGAGCAAGCACCTGTTAAGACCAACAAACAGCTGAGCGATACCCAGCGTTTCAGCACCCAACGTTTCAGCACCCAACCCTGCAATAATCGCCCTATGTTCAGCCACTCTCGACACACTGCTCTACGAATTTCTCTGCACATTTCTCTGCGCATCAGAACCGCACCGTTACACCAGCAAAGTAACGCCGACCTTCATCTGCCCGGCCATAGACGCTGGCATCGTCATTGGCCAAGCGCTCATCACCGATGTTTTCGACCCCTGCTTGTAGGCTAACGTTAGCGCTTACACCGTAATCGGCATACCAGTTCCACAACGTATATCCAGGGCGCTCATCCTCTCCTGCGGAGCGGTATTGAGACCCGATATATTCCGTTTGCATCCGTGTCGTGAAGCTGTGTGTCGGCGACCAAATCAGTGACGCATTGGCACGGTGGCGGGAGCGATCAGGCAAACGCTCGTCGATTGTCCGATCCTGGGCATCCAGATAGGTATAATTCGCTTCGGCACGCCACTGGGTGGTGATATCGACACCCGTGGTTAATTCCACCCCCTGAAGGCGTGCCCTGGCCACGTTCTCGTACTCCAGGCAAACGCGACCCGGCTCGTTACAGGTCGGCTGGCGAACGGTTTCAATCAAGTTGCGAACATCATTATGGAAAACAGTGGCGCCAGCCGACCAGCGGCCGGGGGCATAAGTTACCCCCAGCTCATAGGACTGATTGGTTTCCGGCTCCAGACTAGGGTTACCGCGAATGATGCCGCGCCCCCCCATGGCCGCACGCGACTCAAACTCGGGTGATAATTGTTTGAGGGTTGGCGCTTTAAAGCCACGCCCCGCTCCCGCTCGGAAGGTCAGCTCATCACTAGGGTGGTAGAGAAAATAGGCACGGGGACTAAACTCCCAACCAAACTCTTCATGGTTATCAAAGCGGCTCCCCAGCACCATTTCCCACTGCTCGTTGAGGTAAATTTCATCTTGGCCGAACAGCGCAAAATGCGACTGTGATGCCTTTCCACGATTGTTGATATTGGGGTCTTCTAAGCTTTCGCGCCTGGCCTCTGCTCCTAACGTCAGCGCATGATAATCACCCGCCTGAAAGTCGACCTGTCCATCGAAAACAGTATCAACAAAACGATTAGGGCTCGTTGTGTCATTGCCATCACTACGCCAAGCGTCACGATCCAGGGTGCTGCGATAAAGCCTGACCTGGCTGTTCCCCCACTCCCAATCACCGTAGTGAGCGGCAGAGTAACGCCGCCGCTGAACATGGTTATCGGATTGATAGCGGCTACCCTGAGTGCCTCCCCTGACACCCTCCAGTGTTTCATTGCCTGCATCAACAGCAACGTCTATGCGCTGCAGTGCATCAGGTGTCCAGGTAAGCCCTACGTGGCCTGAGGTGGCACGCTGATCATCCAGCGCGGTAAGATCGTTATTGTTGGCATCGCGTAGCGCGTCCCGCTGGCGGTACTCACCCCATGCATTAATACCTAGCGTGCCAGGAATCACCGGGCCACCCACATAAAAACCACTTTTATGTCCGTCGCCATCCAATCCGTGATCATTGATCAGCGCGTAGCTGCTAACCGACCCTTGCCACTCATCCGTGGCAGAACGGGTAATAATATTGACAACCCCACCCAAGGCTTCTGAGCCATACAGCGATGACATCGGCCCACGGACGATTTCAACTCGCTCAATGGCCTCGGCTGGCACCCAGCCAAGCTCAAAATCGGAATGGGCAATGGCGGATGAAGAGGAGTTGATGCGCTGCCCATCGACAAGCACCAGGGTGTGCTCGGAGCTCATACCACGAATCGAAATACCACGACGCCCCAAACCAACACTATCCAGATCAACACCCACACTGTCCCTAACAGCATCGGCCAGATCATTAATGGGGCGACGACGTAGCTCCTCCCCTTCCACCACGGTGACACTGGCCGGTGCATCGGTAATATCGCGCTCAGCAGCTGTTGCGGTGACAACGATTTGCGGCAACGCTCCGTTCAGAGATGAGCGCTCTCGCTCAATCACTTCCGTTCGATCTCCTATCGACTGAGCCCAACTGGCACTCACCGGCATCAATGCCAATAGGCAGGTAATCGCGATATCACGCTTTTTGTTCATCGTTCTCTTATCTCGATTGCTGGGTTTGAGTGGACTAGTGGAGTATTTTGTCAAACATTATGTAATAACATAACCAAAATAACAAAGAAATCTATTGCGCCCACAGCAAGCCTCGCAGCGTTACCTCGTCATTAACTTACTCGTTCTAGACGTTACCGCCTCCCGTTGGCTCGACGCCAGCTGAAGGTGGTCGCAGGCTGTGAGCGAGCTGTGCCTATCACTCGCCAGCCCCGATATCATTGACATTAGCACATACCCACCCTCGACTATTCCTCATCGCCTATTTCTCTCTGGAAGAGCATCCGCTATCATGTATCTTTTATAGTTACATAAAGGTGTTCGAAGAACTATGGAACGCAAAGCGCTAGAAGCCATTTTTGATCAGCAAGTCGCCACTTACGATCAGCAGTGGAACAAGCTCGCACCGGTCAAGGATGCAATGCACCTACTTATTGGCGCGGTGTTTTCTGCCCTCCCCAATGACGCACGCATACTCTGTATCGGGGCGGGAACAGGTGCAGAGATCCTCTACCTCTCCCAGCGTTTTACCGGACATCGCTTCACCATTGTGGAGCCATCTGTTGCCATGCTGGACGTATGCCGTCGCCAAGCAGAAGAACACGGAATCACATCCCGCTGTGAGTTTCACCATGGCTACCTAGACTCATTAGCGCCTTCGGTACCTTTTGATGCAGCGACTTCGCTTCTGGTCTCCCAGTTTATTCTTGAGCCGGAAAACCGCTCGGCATTTTTTCGTGCCATCGCCAAACGGCTACGGCCGGGTATCTGGCTAGCGCCGATTTGGCCTCAGACATAGAATCTCCGGCCTATCACTGCCTGTTGGATACATGGGCCAGGATGCTCAGCGCGGGAGAGGTGCCCGCTGATATGGTAGAGCGATTTCGGGCTATGTATGGCCGCGATGTAGCGGTCACGCCTCCCGAACGCATTAGTGCACTCATTGAATCGGGAGGATTTAATACACCGGTGCCTTTTTACCAGGCTGGGCTGGTTCATGCTTGGTATGCTACCCGTGTAAAGGATGTGTAGCGGATAGCTTCACAGCTTAACACCCAAACATCAGCGACCGGTGTGTAGAAAGCCCGGCCATGGCGCCATCGGCCACGGCAAAGGTGACCGACCCTGCGGCGCGGGCCACATCACCGCAGGCGAAAATACCGGGGATTGAAGTGGCCTGCATTACATCGGTTTTAACAATGCAGCCCATGGGAGACTCCTCTAATTCACATCCCACTTGCGCGATCAGTGGAGTAAGGTGAATGCGCGGCGCGACGAATAAGCCCACCAGCGGAAACACCCGACCATCCTGCATTACCAGCTTAACACCAGCCTCCGCTTGCGACACAAGGCATGCTGCCGCGCCATATTCGATATGGGTACCGCGCGCCTTAAGCTGAGCCAGTTGTTCGGCACTGGGTTCAAAGGCATCGTTAAGAAACAGCGTGGTTGCGCCCCAGTCGGGCAGCATCAAACCATGGTGCATCGCGAGCTCTGAGGTTGCCAGCACACCGATACCCTCTTTGCCCAGCTCATAGCCATGGCAATACGGGCAGTGGAAAACGCGTTTGCCCCATAGCTCGGCGAGCCCCGGTAAGCCTGGAAGTTCGTCGGTAACACCCGCAGCCAGAATAATGCGCCGTGCTTGATAGGTGCTGCCATCGGCCAGCGCCACCAAGAAATTATCAGCCGCCCCCATTACCGCTTCCACCCGCCCCATACGCCACTCAACCGTTGGGTACTCCATCAGTTGGCTACGGGCCTCTGCTGCTATCTCTGCAGGTGGCGCACCATCCTGGGTTAAAAAACCATGGGAGTGAGACGCAAAACGGTTGCGGGGTTGTCCCGCATCTATCAGTAATATTTTCCGTCTTGCTCGGGCCAGCTGTAGCCCTGCCGCCATGCCTGCGTAGCTGCCACCGATAATCACTGCATCAAAACTCATTGCCCTTCCTCTGTGTGCACCCAGCCTTTTAAGTCCATGGTGAATAAACTCATTTCATGTATCTTTCATTGATACATTAAAAAGCGCACAGAGGTCAATGCCAATGTTGAGAATGCCGATTAACGTTAATCGGATAGGTGTTGAAGTATTAAGGCGTCGGCAGTTGGTAGCCTTTGCGCGTCGCAATATCGTCAAACTGAGTGGCCAATTCCGCCAGCGTGATCGCCCCCAAGCGGGCGATCAGTAACGCTTCCGCTTCTCGCATGGCATCAAAAAGCGCCGCATTAACCACCTGCTCTACCGCGCAGTCCGGGTTATCACGGTCGGTGCCGATGGCGAAAATGCGTGGCCCTCCTACGGCGTTGTGTATATCCAGCAGCGTTACGCTGTGCAAATCACAGGCGATGCGCCAGCCACCGTTGTGACCCTTTTCAGACTTTACATAGCCTGCCTTACGAAGGCCCGCCATAGTGCGCCGCACCACGGCAGCATTGGTGCCCAGCATGGCACCAATCTGCTCTGAAGTAATCGGTTGGGATTCCCGCGCGATGTGCAGTAGCACATGCAGCATACGAGAGAGGCGGCTATCTGTTCTCACGGGCAACAGTCAACTATTCAGAGGATAAACAAAGGAAAACAACGAAGCTGCACTTTAACACACCCGCGAGCGGGGCTGGGAATGAACCCCACCGCACACGAACCTACACCTCGTTCGCCGTTATAAGGCAAACTATGCTCTCGCTCTCTATACTGGTGCTGAGTCACTTTCACTGGCAGGGGATAAATGTCTGGCACGTCATCAGCCCCATTTAGCGCCTCCCATTTTCGTTACTTCCAGGCCACTTAAGGATGTTATGGGTCTTCAAGAAATCGCCGTTGGTGGCATCTACCTCAGCCCGCTGTTGATCTACGCACTGATTGGTTTTATCGCCACGCTGGTGACACGTTCACTGCTGCACTGGGTGGCCGGCGAGTACGCGCTCTGGCATGAGGCATGGTTCGACATCTCGCTGTTTGTCATTTTCACAGCAGCCACTACCTTCCTGTTTACTGTGTTCCTCCCAAGTCCTTGAGATAGCCCTTGAGATAGCCCTTTGAGAGAATCGCTGATGCGCCCTTCGCTTCGTATTTTGCTCACCTTGATCATCGTCGCCATTGCCATCGCCGCCGGTGCATGGCTGTGGCGCTACTACCTTTACACCCCCTGGACCCGCGACGCTCGGGTTCACGCCGAAGTCGTCACTATTGCCCCCGATGTCTCAGGCTGGGTTCGCACGCTTGAAGTGGCCGACACCGACTATGTTGCCCAGGGCGATACGCTGTTTGCGATCGACGACACGCGCTACCAAGCGGTGGTCGACAGCGCCCAGGCCACGGTTGAGCACCGCCAGGCAACGTTAGAACTAAATCGTGCCGAAGAGAGCCGCCGTAACCAGTTGAGCAACAGCCGTGCGATTAGCGCGGAAAACCAACAGATTGCCCAGATTAACTCGCGCATTGCCGCCGCCGATTTACAACAGTCTCAGGCGGAGCTAGCCAGCGCCCAGCTAGACCTTGTGCGCACGCAAATAACCGCACCCGTTAGCGGCCATGTGCTTAATGTGCAGCTAGCCGAAGGTAATTACGTTAATCGCGGTTCGCCGGTGATGGCGGTGATCGCCGACAACTCCTACTACGTGGTGGGCTACTTTGAAGAGACCAAAATGAGCGCCATCGAGGTGGGCGACTCGGTGGACGTAGTTTTGATGAACGGCGACACCCACCTGGATGGCCGTGTGGCAGGTATTGGCCGAGGCATTGCCGACAGCAATACAAGCCTTAACCAGCAATTACTGCCCCAGGTAGCGCCCACCTTTAACTGGGTGCGATTAGCGCAGCGCATCCCAGTGCGTATTTCTCTCGATGAGGTTCCTGACGAAACGCTGCTAAGCGTCGGCATGACAGCGACCGTGCGTGTTCGCCCAGCCGAGCAACCTGAGTAACCTATGTCGCCGCTTGTTAGCACCTATTTAATGCCCAATTCCACGGCAGTCAAATTTGCCATCAAAACCACCCTGGCGATGATGCTCGCCCTCTATGTTGCGCTCTGGTTTGACGTTGAACGCCCCTATTGGGCGCTGATGTCAGCGGCCTTTCTACAGATTCGCCCAATGAGCGGTATGGTGGTCGAGAAAGGCATTTGCCAGCTTATCGGCACCTTTATTGGCGCCGTGGCGGGCATCGCGGTTATGGCACTGTTCGCCCAGGCCCGCGTTCCCGCGCTCATCGTGCTAACCGGTTGGATTATGCTGTGCACCTATGTGGGTTCGTTGTGGCGTAATAACTACACCTACGGCTGTCTGATGGCGGCGGTGACCGCGATGCTGATTGTGGTGATTTCCAGCGGCAGCACGCCCGCCGGTATTTTCGATATCGCCGTGGCGCGCCTGACTGAACTGGGGCTTGGCGCACTATGTGCCATGCTGGTTAGTTCGCTGCTGTGGCCAACCCATGTAGGAACTCACCTGGCGACTCAGGCCGACAGCGTGATTAACGAGGCTTTCGAACACGCCGCCCTGCGCTTGGAAGCCAGCGACGACATCCCTGCGATGCAGAAAGCCCTGCGCGATAGCCTTGGGCCATTAACGCTGCTGGAAACTGATAGCCAGGCCGCCCGTTTTGAAGGCCCGGCAGGCCCTGGCCGAGTGCGTGCCACCCACGTATTAACGCGCCGCACGCTGCGCTTTTTCGCCAACCTTCAGGCGCTTCATCAACTGATGCACGACCACGCCGACCGACTCTCCCCGCACAGCATCGAGCTCGCGGGTCAGGTCGCCCAAGGCTTTCGCGATGCTGAACACGTTAAAGGCGTAGTTGAGGCTAGAAAAGCCCTTCAGGCGTTACGCCATAAGGTTCACGAAAGCGAGGATGAGAGCCGCTTAGCCCCGCTCGACCGACGCCTGCGCCTGGGACTCCGCGAATCCATCGGTCACGCCATGATAATGCTCGACGCCCGCGAGGCGATTGCCTCGCCAGCTAGCCATCAATTGCGCTCGTCGCCGCTGGCCTGGCACCGTGACCACCTTGCCGCCAGCATCAACGCTATACGCTCAGGGCTGGTGTTCTCGCTACTGGCCACCTTCTGGATTGCCACCGCCTGGCAGAGCGCGATGATTGCGATGATGCTCGGCACGCTGTTTTCCGCCTTCTTCGCCAGTCGTGATAATCCGATAGCGGTTACGATGATGTTCTACAAAGGCATGCTGGCAGCGATTCCTAGCGCCTTTCTGTTCGGCCATGTGCTGCTTTCCCAGGCCAATGGCTTTCCGATGCTGGCGTTACTGTTTGGCACCCCGCTGTTTTTAGGTCTATTGGGCGCCACCAACCCGGCCACGATGGGTTACTGTCTGGCATTTACGATTTTCAATATTCTGCTGACCATGCCCGGCAACGGCATGGATTTCTCGTTTGATAGTTTCGCCAACCGGGTGGTGGCCGTAGTGATTGGGCTAAGCTGCGTAGTGATGGGCTTTCGTCTGCTGCCAGGGCTAGGCACGCGCCTTAGACGGCGGCGACTGATCAACGCCATTTCGACGGACATTCATGAGCTAACGCGGCGCTCGATTCGCGATGCCGAAACCCGCTTCAGCGGCCATATGGCGGATCGGATTATGCAACTGGCCCAGCACGACGATATGCTGCCTGAGAATCAGCGCCACCTGTTTATTCTTGGTCTCACCGGGCTAGACGTAGGCACCGCCACGCTGCGCCTGCGCGACCGCCTGGATAACGCCTCACATACCAATATCCGCGTGGCGCATCAACACCTGCTACGCACGCTAGCCCACGGGTTTGAAGAGAGCGCCAACGGGCGCCAGCCACAAGGTATTCGTGAAGCAGGTAAGCAGCTGGAAGCGGCAGTCGACCACTACGGCAACGTGCCCGCCGACCGTCGCGTATTGCTCCAAGGCTTGATTGAGCGACTCGAACTAGCCTTGGAGCGCCTCGGGAGCATTATGGCGGAACAGCCGGCGCGCCGCCCTCTCGCCACCACCCGCTCACCCATTAGTGCTTCTATGCCCGCCGATCAATGATAGGCGCATGCTGCGCAATCCAACGGCGCTGACCATTCACCCAGAGACAGACCAGCTGTGGACAGTGGTTAACGAACGCGATGAGCTTGGTCCTGACCTAGTGCCCGACTACCTCACCTCGGTTGAGGAAGGCGGTTTCTACGGCTGGCCCTATAGCTATTGGGGGCAGAATGTCGATTCGCGGGTTCAGCCGCAAGACCCCGACAAAGTGGAATCCGCGATTGCGCCCGATTACAGCCTGGGCTCCCACGTGGCTCCGCTGATGGCAGTGATATGCTCTAGCTGATTTTTTAACGATTACATCAGGAGAATTTAATGCCCGCTTATGTCGTACTGACCCGCGAACACACCCACGACACCCAGGAGATGGAGCGCTACGGCGAGAAAGCGAAAGCCGCTCGCGAAGGCCACGACCCGCAACCGCTCGCTTTTTACGGTGACTTTGAAGTACTCGAAGGCAGCGCCATGGAAGGTGCGGTCATCCTGCGCTTCCCCGATATGGCCGCCGCCCGCGCCTGGTATGAAAGCCCGGCCTACCAAGAAGCCCGCAAGCACCGCTTCCAAGGTGCCGACTACCGCGTGTTTATCGTTGATGGGATTGAAGAAGCTTAAAATGCAAACCCCCGTCTACAATGGCGGGGGTTTCGGCTATTGCCTTGCTTGCCAATTACCTTATCCGCATCACCAGAGATAGCTCACTTTTGCGCTGATTTCGCGCCCCGGATTGTAATAGTCCGCTGTGCTTGAACCGACCACGTGCTGCTCGTCGAGCAAGTTGCTGACGTTAACGGCTAGGTCGGCGTCTTTAGTGAGCTGGTAGCTGAAGGCTGCGTCAAACAGCGTTGCCGCACTGCTCTTTGACGTATTGGCGACATCAAAGTAGTAGGAGCCGATGTAACGGGCGCCGAGGCCAACACTCATATCCTGGCTTGGCAAGGTATAGTAGCCCCACAGCGACGCCGTATGTTTGGGTGCTGCGGTGAACTCGTTACCCTCTCTGGCTGCGTTGCTGTCGCGTACCACTTCCGACTCCATATAGGAGTAACCACCGGCCACGCTAAAGCTATCGGTCAACTCAGCCTTCGCTTCCAGATCAAGACCCCGTACGCGGGACTCACCCACGGTTTCCCGCTCGATAACGCCATTGTCCTGTACAACCGAGATGGTGACGTCATCCCTGGTTAGGTCATAGATGGAAGCCGAAAACAGCGCATTCGTACCAAAGGGGGAATATTTCGCACCCATTTCGTACTGTTCGCCCCGTTCAGGCTCGATGCCAACCGTGGGTGGTGCGACCGACTCCACCATGCTGACATAGGTAGAAATTTCGTCGGTGACGCGATAGGTCAGCGCACCGCGAAGTGAGGTCTCAGAGAAGTCATCGGAATCGGTAATGCCCGCCATGTTGGTGCTTGAGACATCCATCGAGTCGTTGCGCACGCCCGCTGTCACGATGAATCGGTCATAGAAGGACAAATTCTGGGTCAGGAAAACCGACTCGGTGGTGAAATCCTGCTTGTTGCGGCTATAGACGTTCAGGCTACTCGGGGCACCACTAAAGACGGGATTTGCGATATCAATTGAGGTCGCATCGCCGTAAAACGAACGGTCTTCGGTGGAAGCATCGCGATACTCGATACCCACGAGCGTGCTGCTATCGACCTGATCAAAGCGGGCGTCGTATTGCAGGATAGCGTTGCCGATCAACTCCTGGGCTTCGTTGTCCGTTCCAAAATAGTCGCGATCCACCACGCTGCCAACTCGCGCCGCAGAGTCAGTGATATAGACGTATCCGAAATCGTCGGTCAGATCGCTGTAACGCAGGTAACCGCGCAGCGTCAGGCCGTTGTTGAAATCATGGGCGAGCTGCCCGGTGAGGCTGGTACGCTCGACATCATGATAGTTGAAGCCAGACTCGCCATAGAAGTTGCTGCGGTCGTACTCCCGGTCGAGCGGATAACCACCGCTATTGGGGGTGTCGTCACGCTTCAGGTAATCGAAGATAACGCTTGCTGAGGTGTACGCCGTCGGCTCCCAGGTCAGGCCACCCATCAGGAAGCCATTATTATCTTTGGAGTGATCGTATTCGCGATCGCTGTCCCGGGTGGTGCCGGTAAAACGGTAGGCCACTGTCTCGTCAGCGTTCAGCGTGTCACCCACATCAATGCCGGCCTCTTTGGCGTCAAATGAACCGTAGGAGAGATAGCCCTCCCCAAAACGCTCAAAGCGTGGCCGTTTGCTCACGAAGTTAACCGCCCCCCCCGGATCCGCGGGGCCAAACAGGGTGGAGTTGGCGCCACGCAATACCTCCACGCGCTCGTAGGCGTAGGGCTCTTCACGTACACCGCGCATTGAGCCTAACGTCAGCCCGTCACGGTAGGTGGTGGCCTGGAATCCGCGAATTTTAAAATAGTCGTTACGATCATCGGTGCCGTAATAATCAGTGAGGACGCCTGGCGTATATTGCAGCACTTCCTCGGTGGTAGAAGCGTTGCGCTGCTCAATCTCCTTCTCAGTGACGACCGACACGGAAGCGGGGGTATCGAGGATACTGGTGGCCACCTTACCGCCGACCCATAATTCTTGGGCCACTATCGAGTTGGCATCATCATCAGCGTAAGCCTGGGCATTGACGATAATGGGGGCGAGGCGATATCCCGCATTATCGTCAATGCCGTCGCCGATCTCCTGCGCGTTCCCGAGCATGGGAATAGTGACCAGCGTTGTACCACACAGAATGGCGGTAGTAGTCTGCTGCCACCGTAACCGATTTGCGTTGCGCCGGACTGTGCTACGGCTATCAATCATGTTGAAGACCCCTTGAAATACATAAACCTACCCTGCTCGCTTCGTGGTTTTCTTTTGAAAGGCCGGGAGAGTATCCAAAGGGGGTAGCACGAAGTCAATAGTAATAATACAAATCATAATCATTTATTTTTATATATTACTCATGTTCGCAACACACAATGACACTGAACCACGCGGCCTACCGGCGGAACCAACTTTATCAACGACTCAAGCTTTTGGAGGAAACGATGGCCCTGTTGGTGATACCGCTCGGGCGGCATAGAGCTTGTTAAGCGGGGGAAAGAGGCCGCTCAACGGCACGCCCGACTTGCAATACCATGGCATCATCAAATGCTTCCCCCATGATTTGGACGCCTATCGGCAGCCCTTGATGATCCTTACCAAATGGCACAGTCAGCGCGGGTAGTCCGGTCACATTGGCGGGTGCGCATAAGCGCACATACGCCTCGGCAACACTCTCTTGACTGCCGTCTTCCCAATCAAACGTATCCTGTTCCAAGCGTGCTGCTGTCTGGGGCACGGTGGGTGTCAGCAGAACGTCAATGTCTGAAAACAGGGAACCCCAGCGCTTAGCGATGAGGTCTCGGGCACGCTGCGCCTTCAGATAATCGCCTGCTGACAGCAGTTGTCCGGCTTCGAGCAAGGTGCGTACATCATCACCGTATAGCGATGCTGATTGGCGTATGTCCTTGGCATGGACGGCTGCTGCCTCGGCCACCATGAGGCCCCACTGAGTCGGGATGAGGTAGTCAGCCAGCGGAATATCCACCTCCACCAGCACGGCGCCCTGTTGTTCCAGATGCGCTGCCGCACGCCTAACAGCCGCGGCGACTGGCTCCGCAACGTGGTCAAAATAGTAGTTGCGTGGGATACCAACACGCAGCCCATGCACACTCGACTGTGCGTTGGTATCGAAAGAGGCAGGAGGAGTACGGCTAGCGGGGTCGCGCGCATCAAAGCCCATCACTGCCTGCAATAACAGGCCAACATCCTCTACCGTGCGTGCCATAGGGCCCGCATGATCGAGCGACCAAGCCAGGGGCATAGTGCCGTGGCGAGAGACCAAACCATACGTGGGCTTGAACCCGACTAACCCACAAAGTGCTGCGGGCACCCGAATCGAGCCACCGGTACCGGTCCCCATGGCTGCCCAGGCGCCGCCGTAAGCAACCGCTGCGGCAGAGCCCCCACTGGAGCCCCCCGACGTACGCTGCGAATCAAGCGGATTGCGCGTTTGTGGTGTGGTCAGGCCGAAAGCGAACTCATGCGTATGGGTCTTGCCCAGGAGTATGGCGCCGCCACGCAGCAAGGCATCCGTTACCGCGCTGTTGGCCTCTGCCTGGTGCCCGTCCCGAACACGGGAGCTGGCAGTGGTGGGTTGGCCAGCAACATCGAACAGGTCTTTCAGCGCGATAGGAATGCCATGCAGCGGCCCACGGTAACGGCCATGTTGAATGTCTCGCTCGGCCTCAAGTGCCTGCTCACGGGCGGCTTCTTCCCATACAGATACAAAAGCGTTGATCTCGGGCTCTCGCGCACCAATACGCGCCAAGGCCGCATCCACCAATTCTACTGGCGACAGTTCGCGTGCCGCGATGGCGGCACTGGCTTGGGCCAGTGTCAGGTTTAATGGGTTTAGCATGGTTTGTTCCCCTGGCTAGCATCAAAGGCAAATGAAGGAGTGCATGATTCATCAATAGGTAATTCGTCGAGCCGGGCAATGACCGTGTGTATGTGATGCAGTACACCAGCAATCAGTGGCGCACGTTCAGAGTCCAGGGGCAGCCCTAGGCTAGTAGCCAGAGCCAGGGTTTCCTCGGCGGACATAGGGGAGACATTTTGAACAGTCATGCTTGATTTCCTTTCTTCATTGAAGTGCGCGCTTGCATAAGCAGCAGGATAATGGCGAGCAAGGCCAGTGCTGTGATCACCGCACCATAGACATTGGCCGAGGTCAGCAAGCCGACCTTCTGAGCCAGGTAGCCGACAGCCATCGTGGGCACGCTATGAGCCAGATAACTTTCGATATAAAACACGCCCATCAGCGCGGCACGTTCATGGGGCTCAGCCAACGGTAGGACACTGCGCACAGCCCCGAGAAAGCTCGCACCAAACCCAAACCCCGCAATGACCGACCCGGCCAACAGCAAGACAGCGTTTCCCTGATTAGCCCCGACCAAAATGACGACCAGTCCTGCGACCAAAGCAAGCTCACCAGACAAGAGGGTTGTAAAAGAACTTAGCTTGCGAGCCGCCAGGACCGCTGTGGCCCCGGTGAGCGTTAGCGCTGCGACGACAAGACCACCAAGCCATGGCGTGTTCACATGCGTAACGTCAACGATCAGCGATGGCATAAGCGATAGATAAAAGCCACCTAGCATCCACACTGCCACGTTCGCAGGGGTGACAGATAACAACGCTTTGCGCGCTTGCAGCGGCACGGTGATGCGTGGTTTCAGGCTTGCCCATGCACCTGGACGAGCTGTCGCTGTCGCCGTCTCCGGTGCTAACCAAATCAAGGCCAACATCACCAGAAAAATAGCCAGCAGAAACACGTACACCATGTGCAGCGGATCAGGCGCCAAAACGACCAATGAGGTGCTGCCTAGCGCTCCAGCTGCCATGCCAAGCAGCGGCGAGATGCTGTTGATCACGGCCCCACGCTCCCGACCAAGATCGAGTATCGCCGCACCGACTGCCGCAGTGGCCATACCGGTGGCAAAGCCTTGCAGAGCGCGCGCAGCAATCAGCCAACCCGGCCCGGCGGCACACAAAAAGCCCACCATGGCGATGATCTGTAAGGACAAAGCTAGGGCAATAACGGGACGTCGGCCAATATGATCAGAAAGCCTCCCCATCACCAGCAGTGCCAGAAGCAGAGCCAGCGCGTAAGCGGCAAAAACCACGGTCAGCAGTGTTGCGCTAAAGTTCCACTGCTGCTGATAAAGCTGGTACAGCGGGGTAGGCGCACTTGATGCTGCCAAAAAGGCAATCATTGTCGCTGTGTGCAGGAAAATGGCACTGGAGGAAGACAGTCTCCAGTTCGAAGAAGAGCGGGTGGTAGCAGAAACGTTGATGGACATGATCTCTCTCAAAAGGCAAAATATTAGCTTTAAGAATCATAAGCTCAATAAATCACTAACGCAAATATTTTGCGTTAGTGATTTATTGTACCGTACCGGCGGATAAGCACAGAAGGAACACATGACCAACAAACCCACTCCCCGTCCAGGTGGTCGCAGCGCTCGTATTCAGGCTGCCGTTCACCAAGCCGTTCGAGATCTGCAACAAGAGCAAGGCCGGGCCGGGCTTACGGTGCCCGCGATCGCCACACGCGCTGACGTCACCCCCTCGACGATCTACCGTCGCTGGGGTGACCTTACCCAGTTACTGGCCGACGTTGCCGTCGAGCAACTACAGCCGGAGCAGCCGCCAGCCGATACAGGAAGTGTGCGTAGCGACTTGTTAGCTTGGCTTGTTGAGTACTTTGAGGAAATGTCATCAGCCCCAGGGCGGGCGATGCTCCGCGATGTTCTAGGCACAGAAGGCCATGCCAGCGCGGGTAAATGTGATGGCTTCTTGCGTCAGCAGATCGAAGTAATAAACGAACGCGGCCTCGCCAGAGGAGAGCAGCCGATGGATATAGGATTGGTCACCCAAATAGTGGTGGCGCCTCTGATGTACCGCATCCTGTTTGCCAACGAAACACCAACTACACAGGCTATAGAAGCACTTTTCGAACAGTTAGTAAGCTCAGTAGATGCTTAATAAAAAAGCCCCGTGCTCTGGATAACACGGGGCTTTTGGCAAGGGGCGCTGTTGGGCTCATTACGCCTCGACTGCGGCACGCCCTTTGATAATTGAGCGGGCAAGCAGCAGATACGCGACCGAGCCACAGGCGGCCATGGCTAATACAACCGCTTCAAGCGTATGCGGCAGCATGGCAGACAGGGCGCTCAAAATCCCGGCGATACCGAACTGGGCGGCACCCAGAAGCGCGGCGGCGGTACCACTGCTAGTGGGGAAAAACTCCAAAAAGCAGGCCTGAATATTGGGTGAGATCGCCCCTACTGTGCCAATGGTCAGCATCATAGCAAACAGGAAAGCGTACATTGGCCACTCCATAAAGGCAGCCATCACTAGCAATGCAATGCCGACCGCCTGACAGCCCGTTGCCAATTGCAGGATGCGCATCGACGACATCCTGGAAAGCAGTACACGGTTGCAAATATTGAAGAAAAGCATCGCGACGATGTTAGCCGCAAACAGCACCGAAAAACTTGAGGGCGACTGACCAAAGTGCCCCTGATAAATAAAGGAAGCGTAGGTAATGAACATCATCAGGGTGGAAAAGGAGGCAGCCTGCCAAGCGATAAACGGCAAGGCAGGTTTCGTCGACAGCACCAGTTTATAACGTGCCAGCAGGCTCATCTTGGGACTTTTCGCTCGCGACACCTTGCCCTTCCCGGAAAAAAGTACTCGCACCAGTAACGGCACCAGCAGCACCGCGTACACCGCCAGGGCAAAGAAAATATAGTGCCAGGAACCCAACGCCAGAATCGCACTACCAACGCTCGGGGCGATACCCGGCGCCAGCACCATGATAAAGCCCATCATCGAGAACAGTTTCGCGGCGTCGCGGCCCGCTACCCTGTCGCGTACCAGCGCCGGTACCGATACAAGCGTCAAACCCGCGCCAATGGCCTGAACGGCCCGCCCGCTAAGCAGAGTGTTCAAGGAATCCGCCATGCCGATGACAATACTTGAGAGCGCAAAAATCGCTAACCCGCTCATCAATACACGCTGGCGACCGAAGCGGTCCGAAAGCGCACCGCCAATGAGCTGCCCCACTGCCATCGCGAACACATACACTGAAACGCTTAACGACACGGCCTGCTGAGATATCCCCAGCGACTCGCCAATGACAGGAAAGGCCGGTAGATACGTATCCATAGAGAACGGGCCCAGCATCATGGTCAATGCCAGGCTCAGCACCACAATGAAGGGCGTTTTAGATTGGGTCATAGAAGCTCGCGGTAAAAGGGCAATGATGGACAACATCAACAATATGATACCGACTGGAGCTATCAAGGCAATTGAATAGAAAGCGAGGGTTGGGCATGCTGCATAGAATCAGACGATGACTTCTGCGTGGTGGCTCACTATCACCAGCCAATGAGCATACTGAACGCGATCCAGCGACTGGGAAGCATTAGCGAAAGTGAAGCCTTCGTGAAGATCTGGATCGATTCAACGCACAAACACCATCACCGCCAGCACCAACGACAGCAGTAACAGATACACCCCGGCATGGATGCGATCAGGGATGCGCCCGATCCATATCGACGCCAGGCGGATCCCGAGCCATGAGCCTACCGCTAACACCAGCAACGCACGTAGATCCACATAGCCCGCATACCAGGCCCCAAAAGCGGTGTCACTAGCCGACAGCAACACATACGTCGCGGTGCCGCTTACCGCCATCGGCAACGATAACGGGTTAGCCATTGCCGTGGCCGCTGTCATGCTGGCACCTCTTCGGCGCATAAGCGGTACGGTCATTACGCTACCGCCAACGCCTAGCAAGGCAGCCACAGCTCCGATGAACGTCCCCGTCATCGCTGTTAACAGACGCCCCATGGGGCGTATATCACCACTCGCCTGGTGCAGAAAACCGGGGCGAAGCACAGCATCCAGAATCGTAATGCCCAGATAGCCGATGAATGCCCAGCGCACCCATTCCCCGCTCAACGACACGGCCGCCGCCGCGCCAAGCACAGCGCCCATGGCAATGTAGCCCACCAGCGGACGCACCAGCTGCCACTGCACGGTCTGTCGTTGGTGGTGGCGCCATGTGGACAGGGAAGCAGCAAACACCATCAACGCCGTCGAGGTGGCCACCGCGATATGCATGGCTGCCTGACCGATACCACTATCCGGCCCATGGACAGAAACCAGTAAGGTGTACAGCAAGGGAACCACCACAAACCCACCACCGAAACCAAATAACACGGTGGTAACTCCCGCCAACCCACCACAAAGAAGCAGTACGCTATACACCGCTATTCTCCTGAAGAAACACAATAGCGGGCACTATATGACGGCAGGAGCTGGCCGACCTTCGTCATTTGGACAATAATCATTGTGTTTCGGCCAAGTTGACGACAATGCTCAATATTTCCCTGTCAGACGTAGACCAGATAGCACGGCCTCTGGTAGCCATCGGTACTGACTACCGCCCCGGCACACTGCTCGACTTTCATACTCATCGCCGCGCCCAGTTTCTTTATGGGATAACAGGTCTGATGGAAGTCGATACGGATGATGGTACCTGGATGGTGCCCCCGTTCAGCGGCGTTTGGCTGCCCGCGGGCAAACGCCACCAGGTGCGCATGAAGGGGGTCAGCACACGAAGCTTATATATCGAGCCGCACGCGGCGCCACGCCCCTCCGGCAACTGCGAGGTGCTGGTCGTGACGCCACTCTTACATCACCTACTACTGGCCTCCGCCAGCATCCCCGCACTCTATGATGAGAGCGGCCGCGATGGCGCCCTGGCACAGCTACTTCTGCACGAGCTGCAACTGGCTACATCGCTGCCACTGTTTGCGCCCCTACCCCACGACCCCGCATTGGCCAACCTGTGCAGAGCGTTTCTTAGCCAACCGCACATTCACAGCCTTCCAGAAGAGTGGGCCCGGCAGTTACATCGCAGCCAGCGCACCTTCAACCGCCAGTTCCGTCAACAGACCGGACTGTCTTTTGCCGTATGGCGTCAACAGGCCTGCCTGATGGCGGCCATTCCCAGGCTGCTTTCTGGCAGTTCCGTTACCCGAACCGCGCTGGAACTTGGCTACGACAGCCCGGCCGCCTTCTCCAGCATGTTTCGCAAGGTGCTCGGCCAATCCCCAACGGCCTTCGTCCGGGCGGCTATCAGCCTATCAGTGCTGTGATGCTAGCGGCCACATTTTGCCAATGGCTCTGGCTGTTTCAGCATGGCCATACTACCTCGGCCACCCTGTCGCCACGGCAGCCGCCAACAAAGTGGTTGAGATCATCGCACGACCAGAGACGCTGGCAAACGTTAAGCCGTAATCAACCACCTAAATCAGGCCTGCTAGCAAACGGGTTACGTTAGTTGCTTAACCAATACTTTCGATTTGCGAGCGTGGTTGTAGGTTTCGCGTTTCAGCGGCGGCAGGTCTTCCAGGCTGGCGGCGCGAAAGCCGCGCTCGACAAACCAGTGGGCGGTATGGGTCGTCAGCACGAACATTTCGTTTAAACCGCGCTGACGGGCACGGCGTTCCATGGCTTCGACCAAGCGCTCGCCCCGCTCGCCGCCGCGGTAACTGTCGTGAACCGCCACACAGGCCAACTCGGCAATACTGGTATCGGGAAATACTTGCAGCGCAACACAGCCTATTACCATGCCGTCGCGCTCGATTACCATATAGTCATCAATTTCGTGCTCTAGCCGCTCACGGGAGCGCGCGACCAGCATGCCACGCTGTTCTAAGGGCTCAAGCAGTTCCAGCAGGCCCGCCACATCGTTCAGCGTGGCCGGGCGCAGCTGTTCGTAGCGATGTTGGGTAATCATGGTGCCCACGCCGTCGCGGGTAAATAGCTCACCCAGTAAGGCATCGTGATTGCACCAGGAAAGCAGGTGCGTACGTGCCACGCCTTCCCGTGCGGCGGTGCAGGCGGCCTGCAAGTGGCGGGCTAATTCACTGCCCGGTACCGCGGCCATTAAACGTGGCTCGGCTTCTGCTGGGGAGAGCTGGCGAAGCAGCGCACCACCTTCATCTTCCAGCCCTTCGGATTCACCGAGCAGAATCAGCTTATCGGCCTTCAGCGCCACGGCAGCGTGCTGGGCAACTTCTGAGGCGTCTAGATCGAACACTTCACCGGTGCTGGAGAAGCCCAGCGGCGGCAGCAGCACCAGCGAGCCTTTTTCCAACAGACCTTCAATGGCGTTGGCCCGCACCCGGCGCACTTCGCCGCTGTGGTCGAAATCGACGCCTTCACGCACACCTAGCGGCTTGGCGGTAACCAGATTACCGGAAATCACGCTGAGTTCTACGCCATGCAGCGGCGTGCTGGGCAGCCCCAGCGAAAGTCGCGCTTCCAGCCACAAACGCTGATGAGCGGCCACCTGCTCGACATGGGTCATTACTGCGCGGTCGGCTACCCAGCGGCCATCAATACGCGTGGGCTCAACGCCTGCGACAGTTAGCGCTGCGTGTACCTGAGGGCGAATGCCAAACACCACCACCAAGCGCACGCCCAGGGTGTGCAGCAGGGCCAAATCCTGAATTAGCTGCTCCCCTCGACCAGACGCCATCGCTTCGCCCTCAATTAAGATGACAAAGGTTCGTCCCCGGTGGGCATTAATGTACGGGGAAGCGTTACGAAACCAATCAACAAAGGGGAAGCGCGTATCCAAGGGCCGCTCTCCGGCAGCAGGTGAAAGAAACAGGCGTTTATCACAGCCCGTTGGGTTACTTTACCAGAGCACAAAAAACAGCGGCACCTTCTAATGCAAATCTGCTCGATCTAATGCAGATAAACATGAAGATACCGCTGACATTTTTCCGCTTGTTACCACTTGGATACTGCTCAGCGCGTTCGAGCCTGCTTTTAGCCGAACATGCCCTTAAACATAAAGAAGAACAGAATCGCGAGGCCCGCGCCGGCAGGCAAGGTAATCAGCCATGACATGGCGATTGTGCCGATAACCCGCAGGTTAAGGGCTGCCATACCGCGCGCCAAGCCCACCCCCAACACCGCCCCAACGAGCGTGTGCGTCGTCGAAATAGGCAAGCCTGTACCCGAGGCCAATACCACCGTGGTAGCGGCGGCCAGGGTAGCGGCAAAACCGCGACTTGGGGTAAGTTCGGTAATCCCGGTACCTACCGTCGCGATCACTTTATGGCCGTAAGTGACAAGCCCCACCACAATGCCAGCACCGCCCAGCACCAGCACCCACCAAGGCACCAGCGCTGCGCTGTCGATCACACCGTCGCTGCGCACCACGCTGATAACGGCGGCAAGCGGGCCTACCGCATTGGCCACGTCGTTAGAACCGTGGGCAAATGCCATGGCGCAGGCGGTAAAGATCATCAGCACGCCGAACACACGCTCAACGTTGGCATAGCCAAAATGGTCGCTGGCGTTCTGTTCGAACTTGATACGCCGCTGCATAATTACGCCCAAGCCCATAATCGCGATACCAATCACAACAGAGAGCATCAGGCTCTGGCCAAAGCTAAGATCCAGTCCTACATGCGACAAGCCTTTAGTCAACGTCACCATTGAGACAATAAAGCCAACCAGGAACACGTAGCCTGGGACGTAGCGTTTAGCAGCCGCTAAGGGGTCGCTGTTTTCAAAGATTAGGTACTGGACAGACTTAAACAGCACGAAGCCGATTGAACCGGCAAGCAGCGGGGAGATCAGCCAGCTAGAGGCTATCTGGCCTACTTTGCCCCAGGCAACTGCTTCAACGCCAAGGCCCACGGCACCAAAACCGACGATAGCGCCCACAATCGAGTGGGTAGTTGAAACCGGCCACCCGCGTGCAGAGGCAATCAACAGCCAAATAGCGGCGGCTAATAGCGCCGACAGCATGCCATAGACCAATAGCTGTGGATTCTCTTCGAGCAGAACCGGATCAAGCATCCCGCCTCGAATGGTCGCGGTGACCTCACCACCGGCCAACCAGGCACCCAGAAACTCAAAGATAACTGCGATAAGAATGGCTTGTTTGATGGTGATCGCTTTCGACCCCACCGAGGTTCCCATCGCATTGGCGACGTCGTTCGCACCAACGCCCCAGGCCATAAAGAAGCCGAACAAACAGGCCAAGATAATGAAGATTTCACCGTGTTGGGCAATAATCAGCATGAAGCTCCCCTTAGCGGGCTGTCAGGATCTGCAAACGGCTACCCACGCGCTCGGCGCGGTCGGATAATTCGCCCACCCATTCGATGATCTTGTAAAGAAAGATCACTTCTACCGGAGGCAGCTGGCTCTCAAGCGCGAACAGCTGGCGACGTATAGTCACCTGTTGATCATCGGCCTGGTGTTCGAGGGTGTGCAGTTCACGGATCATTTTCTGCATCACATCAGAGACGTTTTTGCCAAAGCCGGAATCCAGCAGATCTTTAAGCTCTTCCAATGCCTGGCGGGCCTGTGCAACACACTCAACGCTGGTACAAATGTAGTCACGCATCGGCTCGGCCAGCTCATCCGGCACGCGCATTTTACGCCCCAACATAATGCCGGTAATGTCGCGCACCTTATTGGCGATTTTGTCCTGCACACTGATCAGGTCGAGCAGGTCAGACCGCGACACCGGTAGAAACATAGTGTTGGGCAGGTTCAACCGCAGATCTGTTTTCAGCGTATCGGCGTCGTGCTCTAAGCGGGTGACGTTTTCGCGCAGTTCAGCTGCTTTGTCCCAGTCATCAGCAAGGGTTGCCTCAAAGAACGGCAACAGCTGATCGGCGCATTCATTGGCCTTGACGATATGAGCCAATAACGGCTGGAATGGCGAGCGGCCAAACATCGAAGAAAAAGGATTGGAGGTAACCATAGTGCCTTTTAGCCTGTTTTCGGGGAGCCTGGAAATGGCGGCGCCAGTATAATGAGTGTGCTCGCCGCCGTCATGAAAAGTTCATAAATGTCATCAAATATTCACTCAAATGCCACAATATTAAGGTAGCTAGTTTCATGAAAAACCCCAACCCAATGGAAGTGGAGCTTAAGCTAGCGCTTGCCCCGGCAGGCCCAAGCACTCTGCTTGAGCAGCCTTTACTGAGCACCACCAGCGCCCGCCAACAAACGCTGGCCAATAGCTATTTCGATACGCCGGAAGGCGATTTGGCTAAGGCGCGCATCGCCGTTCGCCTGCGCCAGGTAGATGGCATCGTGCTGCTTACGGTGAAAACGGCAGGCCAAGGCGGTGGCGGGCTCTCTCAACGACAGGAGTGGGAGTGGCAAGTTCCTGGCCCCGCGCTAGATCTAGCGGCGCTCGCAAAGCTGCCCCCTTTCCAGGGCGAACTCGCCGATGTATTGCCTGCGCTGACGCCTCAACTGCGTACCGACTTCTCACGCCGCAGTTGGCAGTTAACCGGTTTAGCAATGCCAGACGCCACAAGTCAGGGCAGCCATATTGAACTAGTATTGGACGAAGGAGAGATTATTAGTGGCGGCTACCGCACACCCATTCGCGAAGTAGAGCTTGAACTGAAAGATGGCGACCCTGAATCGCTGTGGACATTAGCACTGCAACTCGCCGAACAGGTTCCGCTGCGCCCCTCAGATAGCAGCAAAGCGGCGCGCGGCAATGCGCTAAGCGCACAGTGCTGGCTGTTACCTACAGCGCACTCCCCAGCAGAGTGGCTACACCGTGCTACGCTGGCGCTAGATGCCTACCACGACAGCCAACAGGCGGCTTTTCTGAGCGATGCCCAAGCGGCGTTAAGACAGCTTGCCGAACACCCGGCACTCGACGAGTCGGCTCGCGCTTTTGCCCAGGCGCTTCCCAGCGCACTACAGGCAAATGGCCAGCCAACGGCTGACTATGGTAAAGCGGCGTTGACACTTGCGCATCGCTTGACTTTGCAAACCGCGCTACGCTAACGCTGATTCGAGGCCTCTTCAGGATGATGCAATGAATTTACACTTAACCCCCGCTGCGGAAGGCCTGCGCGCCCGCCTGTTCCATATCATTTTCGAGTCTGATACACCGGGGGCGAAAGCGTTTGATATCGCTTTGATCGTGGCCATTCTAATCAGCGTCGTGGTTATCCTACTGGATAGTATTGAGGTTTACGCCGAGCGCTACGGGCCTGTTTTCTTCTACATCGAGTGGGCGCTGACGATACTGTTCAGCGTTGAGTTGCTGGTGCGAATTTACTGCCTTGAACGCCCTTTACTCTATCTAAAAAGCTTTTACGGCATCGTCGACTTAATCGCCATTTTACCCACTTGGCTGGTACTGCTGGTGCCTGGGGCGCATGCGTTAGTGATTGTTCGATTACTGCGGGTGCTGCGCATTTTCCGCATTTTGCGTTTGATGGAGTTTGTCGGCGAAGCCAGCCTCTTAATGGACGCTCTCAAACGCAGCCTGCGTCAAATACTGCTGTTTTTCTCGGCTATTTTTATGGTGATCACGCTGTTTGCGGCACTGATGTACACCATCGAATCGCCGGAGGCGGGCTTTACCAGTATTCCTATGTCGATGTACTGGGCCATCGTGAGCATGACCACGGTCGGCTACGGCGATATTGTCCCCGCCACCGCGTTAGGCAAAGCGATCACCATGGTGCTGATGCTGCTCGGCTACTCAATTATCGCCGTGCCCACCGGGGTGTTCTCCGCCCAGGTGATTCGCTCGATTCGCGAGGATCGCCACTCCGAGGAAGCCTGCCCCGGCTGCGGGCACGACCGCCATGACAAAAAAGCCCGCTACTGCCTGCGCTGCGGCACTTGGTTAGACGAAGATAGCGAAGACCCGCGTAACAAAGACGAAGATAACCAAGATGCCAGTAAAGACGACACCAACAAAGGCGCCCCGCAGGGCGCTCCTTAGGGCTGAAACGGCGTGATATCACCGCGTCCTTCGCGCACAATTTTCGGCGGCAGTTCGCGCAGGTCGATAACGCTGGTGGGGTCTAAATGACAGGCGCCACCGTCAATAATGGCATCCAGGTGGGCGCCAAAACGTTCGCGGATCTCTTCCGGGTCGTTCATGGGCAGGTCATCGCCCACCGCAATCAGCGTGACGCTCATTAACGGCTCGCCTAACGCCGCCAGTAGCGCATGGGTAATGCGGTGATCAGGCACGCGCACGCCAATCGAGCGACGCTTAGGGTGCAGCAGCAGGCGCGGCACTTCGGATGTTGCATCTAGAATATAGGTATAGGGTCCAGGCGTATGGGCTTTCAGCAGCCGGAACACGTCGTTATCTACTTTGGCGTAAGTACCAATTTCCGACAGATCAGAGCACACCAGGGTAAAGTTGTGCTTGTCGTCTAACGAACGCAGCCATTTAATTTTTTCGACGGCCTTCTTTTCGCCCAAGTGGCAGCCTAGGGCATAGCCCGAATCAGTGGGATACGCCACCACGCCGCCTTTACGGATGATCTCAATCGCCTGATCGATCAAGCGCTTTTGGGGGTTTTCCGGATGAATCTGAAAATACTGGCTCATAAGTTACTCCTATCCGTAGGCTCTATGCATAAAGCACTCATATGACACAGTGTAAACGTTAGCGAATCATCCCGCTGCAAGCGTACCTGCTGGCGCCTCGCGTAAATGCTCCAAGCGAGGATGCTGCCATATCGGTGGCGCCGCCGTGCGCGGAATTAAGCTCATACTGCCAGGCGCGGCATGGCTGCCAGGAAAGTGAAAGTCGCTGCCCATGGAGGCGTACAGCTCGCGCTCGACCAACTGACGCGCCAAATCGCGGGTGCTGTCTGGGTTCTGCTGGCCGCTGACCAGCTCGACCGCTTGCCCGCCCGCCGCCTGAAAGGTGTCCATCAATAGGCCACGCTTACGCCGGGTTAAGCCGTGGCGCAGCGGATGGGCAATCACGGCCACACCGCCAGATTCGACAATCCAGCTCACGGCCTCGCTGATTTCCGGCCAGTGAGCTTTAACATCGCCCTTCTTACCGCTGCCCAAATAGCGCTTAAATGCGCTGGCCCAGTCGGGCACCACGCCTTCCGCTACCAACGCTCGGGCAAAATCTGGGCGGCCCAGGGGACGGTCGCTGCCAGCGTGAAGGCGGGCTTTTTCCAAAGCGTTGGATAAACCGACTTTTTCCAGCCGCTCGGCAATCACCTCCGCGCGCTGAATGCGCGCTTCACGCTGCTGAGTCAGGCCTTCCAGCATTAGCCCCTGCAAGCCGCCAGGCATTAGCGCGACCACATGAATATTCACACCCTGCCAGCGTGTGGATAACTCACAGCCAGGAACAAGGCACAGTCCTGCTTGCTCAGCCGCGCGGCCCGCTTCTTCAATGCCGTCCATGGTATCGTGGTCGGTAAGCGACATATGCGTCAGCCCGCGCTCAGCGCACAACGTAACCAGCTCGGTGGGCGTTAGCGCGCCATCGGAGGCAGTCGAGTGCATGTGCAAATCAACTGGGTAGCGTTGATCGGCATCAAAGGTGTAAGGAAGTCGGGACATAAATGACGCCGTGTGGACAGTTTGTCAGAATGCGCTTTTAAGATATCGTAAAACGCGCTGTTCAGCGCGTGAATGAATCGTTCACAACAAGCCAGAACAGTGGGTAAGATATGGTGCGCGCTTAAGCCAGTGCGGTCAATTAGCGGTTACGTTGCTTACCCGTTTTATCAAGGAGTTATACAAAAATGCTGTATGCCATTATCAGTGAAGATGTCGCCAATAGTTTAGAGCGCCGCTTAGCCGCCCGGCCCGACCACTTGGCGCGACTTGAAGTGCTGCGTGATGAGGGACGCATTGTATTAGCGGGCCCTCACCCTGCTATCGACGCTGAAAATCCCGGCGATGCAGGCTTCACCGGCAGCCTTGTCGTGGCGGAATTTGACAGCCTGGAAGACGCCAAGGCCTGGGCCGATGCTGACCCTTACATAATTGCTGGCGTCTATGCCAAGGTCATTGTTAAGCCATTCAAAAAAGCTTTGCCTTGACCCCAACAGGCAAGTATGGAGGGTTTGTCGGGTTTGAAAAGAGTTTTTCACAGAGCCTGTGGAAAACTCTGTGCAAACCCGGCGGACGCTTTGCGCTAAGCCAGAGATAGCGCCAGCGCCGGCAAATTGATCATTTTTTAACCACCTGTTCACCAAGATGGATGCCTGCTTGACCCAACGCCTAAACGCTTTACCTCCCCTTGCAGCATTAACCACGCCAACACTTACCTGGAACGAGGGAGCGCCCCACTCTCAGGCGTTTGATGATGTCTACTTCACCCGTGGCGATGGGCGCGCTGAAACCGAACATGTATTTCTTGGCGCCAACCATCTTCCCGAACGCTTTGCCGATTGGCAGGCAACGCGCCCCTTTGTGATTGGTGAAACCGGCTTTGGCACCGGCCTCAACATGCTCTGCGCCTGGGCCTGTTTCGAACACCATGCGCCCCCTAATGCCCGCCTGCATCTGTTATCCACAGAGAAATTCCCCCTTGAGCGGAGTGCGCTCGAACAAGCGCTCGCGAGCTGGCCCTCACTCGCCAGTTATGCACACACGCTGTGCGCCCAGTGGCCCGCTGCGGTGAGCGGCATTCACCGCCTGCATCTAACGAAGCGCGTCACGCTTGATCTCCATTTTGGTGATACCACCGAGCGTTTAGCGCAATTAGACGGCCAGGTCGACGCTTGGTTTTTAGATGGCTTTGCGCCCTCTAAGAATCCCGATATGTGGCAGCCTGAGCTGTTTAACGCCATGGCCGCCCGCTCGCGCCCTGGCGCTACTTTCGCAACGTTTACCTGTGCAGGTATTGTAAAGCGCGGCTTGAAAGCGGCAGGCTTTAACTGGAAAAAAGTGCTGGGTTATGGGCGCAAGCGGGAAATGCTTGCCGGCAGTATTGAGACGCCGCCCGTCGATCAGCGCCGCCAATCAACGCCCTGGTTTACACCACCGCCGTTGGCCTCAGTCAAGCACGTTGTAGTCGTCGGCGCCGGGCTGGCGGGCAGCAGCGTGGCAGCGGCGCTGGCGCGGCGAGGGGTGAAGGTAACGGTGGTAGAGCGCGAGGCCCCCGGCGCGGGCGGTTCGGGCAATCGCCAGGGCGCACTGTATGTAAAGCTCGCCGCTGAGACCAATCACCAGAGCCGTGTTTATCTCGCGGGATTGCTGTATAGCCAGCGCTGGCTGGCACAGCAGCATGCCTCCCACCCCTTATGGCAGCCCAGCGGCGTGGTGCAACTGGCGAGCAGCGATAAAGAGGCTCGCCGTCAGCAGCGTTTTATTGAACACCACCCGCTGCCCAACGACATCGTCACCGCCCTGGAGAATCCGGCACTAACCGCTACGGCAACCATAAGAATTGACGCCCCCCATGGGCTTTATTATCCACAGGCGGGTTGGGTGCGCCCGAAGGCGCTGTGTGAGCACTTGCTTAGCCAGTCAAACATTAGCTTGCAGCAAGGCGATGTTAGCTCCCTGACTAAGCGAGAGCATGGCTGGCAGCTCAATCTTGCCGATGGCAGCACACTTGAGGCGGACCAGGTGGTGATTGCCAGCGCCCATTTAGCCAATCGCTTTGCCCAAACCGAAGCACTGCCGCTGCAGTCAGTGCGCGGCCAGACTAGCGAAATCAACTTGCCTGAATCAGTATCGGGACCCAAGCGGGTGATTTGCGCGGGCGGCTATGTCGCCCCGGCCCTGGATGGCGTGCTGACCTTCGGCGCCAGCTTTGTGCCCAATAACGCGGCAATCGATGTAACAGTAGAGGATCACCAACGCAATATCGATGAGTTGCGTCAAACGCTGCCTGCATTGGTAGAAGAGCTGGAACAGGCGGGAGTAGCGCTTACCCCTGCAAAGCTACAGGGCCGTACGGCGGTACGTGCGGCAAGCCCCGACAAAACCCCTTACGCAGGGCCAGTGCCGGTAGCAGAGGCGTGGCGCACTGACTATGCATTGCTCAGCAAAGACGCCACTCGCGTGGCGGATACGCTTGGCGAGCACTATCCCGGCCTGTGGATGTCGACGGCCCACGGCTCACGGGGATTGGCTAGCGCGCCACTATGCGCCGAGGTGATTGCCTCACGAATGTGCGATGAACCGATGCCGCTAGAAGCGTCGCTGGTGGATCACCTGCATCCAGGTCGGCGCATTATCAGTGCGATTATTCGTGGTGGGAACGCTTAAAAAAAGCCTAGATATCGCCCTCTTCCTCGTCGTCGGCTATGTCTCTTCCAAACGACCGCCACCGGGCTAGGGTCATGACCTCGGTCATCTCTAGCTCAAGGTCGTGGGCGATGATTAGCTCGTTGCGCTCAAGCTGCTTTTTCAGCTCGGCTACCCAGCCGTGCATTCCCTCGCCCGTGGTGTCGGTGGTGTCGTAGCCCTGGCGAGTCACAAACGCCTCTAGTAACGCATCGAGGGTTTCCGGTGGCAGCATTCTTGCGGGCACTTCAATAAAACGGCTCATTAACTCTGCTCCCACTCTGCCAAACGTTCAATAAAGGTGGCTTCATCTATTACTTCTACGCCCATCTGTTCGGCTTTGGTAAGTTTGCTGCCTGCCGCTTCACCTGCAACCAAACAGGTGGTTTTTTTCGAGACGCTGCTCGCCACCTTGGCGCCCAGCGCCTGCAAGCGCGCCTTGCCTTCATCTCGGGTCATGCTCTCAAGCGACCCTGTCAGCACCCAGGTTTGGCCCACCAGCGGCGTTGGGCCCTGGGTGACTTCCGCCTCTACCCAGGTAATACCGGCTTCAATCAACGCGGCAATGGTGTCCTGATTATGCGGCTGGCGGAAGAAAGTATGCACATGAGCGGCGACAATCGGGCCTACATCATTAACCGCTTCCAGCGCGGCCAGCTCAGCGTATTGAACTCCCTCCAGGGTGCCAAAGTGATTGGCAAGGTTCGCCGCCGTCGCTTCGCCTACTTCACGAATACCCAGCGCGTAAATAAACCGCGCCAGGGTGGTCGCTTTGGCAGCCTCGAGAGCATTGACCAAATTAGTCGCTGACTTCTCGCCCATCCGGGGCAGGCTTTGCAATTGCTCTACGGACAAGTGAAACAGCGCAGCCGGGGACTCCACCCAGTTCAAGTCGACCAGCTGCACAATCAACTTTTCGCCCAAGCCGTCAATATCCAGCGCTTTACGGCTAGCAAAGTGCTTCAACGCTTCTTTACGCTGCGCCGCGCAATAAAGCCCCCCCGAACAGCGCGCCACCGCTTCGCCTTCCAAGCGTTCGATTGCCGAGCCACACACCGGGCACTGTTCGGGAAAAACAATTGCCCTAGCGTCAACAGACCGCAACTCGCTATGTACGCGCACTACTTGGGGGATAACGTCTGAGTGTCACTTTCATAACGCTTCATCATTTAGGCTATGTTACTGTAATTGCTTGCTTATTTAGAATTCAAAGCTAAGCTGGACCTAATTGAAACTTTCAAAAAGGATACATCTCTTGTCGAGCACCGTAAAGTTTGATGGCATTTCTGTAGATTTAAGCAAAGAATGCATAGATCTAATAAGGAAGTACTCTGCTAGCCTCCCACCTTACAAGCGATCCGATTTAGCTCTTTGCCTTCATTCTTACATCGGGATACTATCACCTTCGATCAAAATTGATGACACTCCAGGTTTAACAAAAGCACTAACTTTTGTCCGAAACCATTTATGTACAGTCTATACCTATCTAGTTGTGAACAAAAAATTACTAGAAATTAGGTTGCTTTTAGATAAACTTGTGGAGCAAGGTTTTCTTTCTAGCGACTACATATTTCCCTCCAGTCCTAAAAGTGCTGAAGCACATAAAACTTACAAAGAACAAAAACTAGATAGATCATATTTGAGCAGGCTTGGCCACAAACAAGATTCTGCGGACGAAGCATTCAAAAAAACCCTATCGGATACATGCACGCCTGAAATTGCTAAGCGCCTCTGTGAACATGTCTATAACTTCAAGCACCCAAAACACCATAGAAACCCTATTTCCATTTTTCTACAACAAGTCTCCAAGAGCTATAAGTGTAGTGGCATAGTGAATTTGGCCACCTAATTAGAGGTGCTAATATGCACCAAGACATCACTAGGTGGCAGCATGGCAACAAGACCAAAACGTAACTTTAGCCCTGAATTCCGGCTCGAAGCAGCACAGCTAGTCGTTGATCAAAACTATACAGTTAGAGAAGCGGCTGAAGCCATGAATGTGGGGTATTCGAGCATGGATAAATGGGTTCGTCAGTTACGCCAAGAGCGTGATGGCCAAAGCCCTAAAGCAACGCCCATGACACCCGATCAGCTCAGGATTCGCGAGCTTGAAAAGCGCATCCGTGACATTGAGATGGAAAAAGACATCCTAAAAAAGGCTACCGCTCTCTTGATGTCGGACTCCCTGAACACTTCTCGCTAATCGAGAAACTCAAGACGAGCTACCCGGTAAAAAAACTGTGTGACGTGTTTGGCGTGCATCGCAGCAGCTTTAAATACTGGAGACAACGTTCAAAAAGACCTGTGTGTGCCACGAAGACTAAGGAAATAGCCAAGGTCAGAGAGCTCTTTCGCGAGAGCGAAGGCTCTGCAGGGGCGCGCAGCATCGCAGAGATGGCGACAAGGCAGGATGTGCCGTTAAGTCGCTATCGCGCTGGCCGCCTGATGGAAAAGCTTGGCCTAATTAGCTGCCAAGTGCCTGGGCACACCTACAAGAAAACAGGTGATGAACATGTTGAGGTACCGAACCACTTAGCGCGTCAGTTTAACGTTGAGGCGCCCAACCGCGTTTGGTGTGGCGACGTCACATATATCTGGACTGGCAAACGCTGGGCTTATCTAGCCGTTGTCATGGACTTATTTGCTAGGAAAACGATTGGCTGGTCGATGTCGTTATCGCCCGATAGCGAACTCACCAGCAGCGCATTGAAAATGGCTTATGAGAGCCGTGGGCGGCCAAAAGGGGTTATGTTCCACAGCGACCAGGGCAGTCATTATACGAGCCGTAAGTTCCGTCAGACACTCTGGAAATGCCAGGTAAAACAAAGCCTAAGCCGACGTGGTAACTGCTGGGATAATGCGCCAATGGAGCGTTTCTTCAGGAGCTTAAAGGTTGAATGGGTGCCAACGTATGGCTATCGCTCATTCTTGCAGGGGCAGCATCATATCGTGAACTATTTAATCGGGTATTACAGCCAGCTTAGGCCTCACCAGCATAACGGTGGTATGAGTCCGAACCAGGCAGAGGAAAAGTACTGGGTTAACTATAAGGCGGTGGCCAGTTTTACTTGACCACTACAAAGTCATGGCATCAACAACCTAGGGTGATTGAAGGTGAGCTCCTAAAATTCAGAAACTCACAACTTACTGACTACGGTCGAAATACGTCTTACTCAAGATACCAGAACGTTAAAAATGCATGCATTGTATTACAGAATCACGGTCTTATACCAAAAGAAACAGATTTCCCCGATAACTTACGCAGAGATACAAATGCACAGAAAATTAGAGTAGGCAACCCTATTCTAAGTTCAATTTTTATTTATGATGATCGGGAAATAGAAAAATTCTGCAACACAGAGAATTTCATTCAAAATCTCACCATTGATCTAAGAATTAATTTAGACAAACTTATTCAAGCAGCTCGCAAAATTGTATGGCAAGCGTATCAAAATTTCAGCAACAGAAGCATTTTAATAAACAATAGTCAAAGATCTGATTTTCTTAAATCTGATGATTACAAAATCCCTTCCTTAAGTAAGAAAAATACAGCATTTCGGCTGAACCCATTTTTCCAAGCAAACCCTCTAACCCGGCTTATTCACGAGACTCACCTGAAAACGAAGATGGCGAGTGGTTTTCTCTTGTAGAATCAGGATGTTCCTGCCAGAACATGATTCAAGAGGACCACTCGCCATGGGTGAAAGCCTATCCACCTGGACGCCCTCGTGCAACGGCTCTGTCCGTGTCGAGCTGAGCGGCCAGCGCACCACCAGCGACAGCGGCGCTCTGCTGTTGCGTGAAGCCCTCGACAACAGCGGCGTGATTGAGGCGCTCGAAGACAACCTGGTCGATCCGCGTCACCCGCTGCGTATCCGCCACTCGCTGGCCAGTCAGCTACGCACCCTGGTGCTGCAGCGCGCGATGGGCTGGATCGACCTCAGCGATACCGACACGCTGCGCCGTGACCCGCTCTGGCAGCTGGCCTGCAGCGATGCGCGCGGGACGACGCCATTGGCGCAGGACAGGCCGTCTCAAGCCACGCTGTCGCGGCTGCTGACCTGCCTCGGCCGAGACGACAACATCGATGCCGTGCACGAAGGCCTGCTGCGACTGGTGGTCTGGCGCCTGACCTCGCTGAAGAACGGCGAGCGCCCCAAACAGCTGACCCTGGACATCGACGGCCTGCCAATCGAGGTCCACGGACATCAGGGCGGCTCGGCGTATCATGGCCTTTACGGTGCGCGGATCTACTCACCGCTGGTCGCCTCGCTAGCCGAAACCGGCGATATGGTCGGCGGGCTACTGCGAGAGGGTAACGCCGGCCCGGCAGAGAACGCCGACACCTGGATCCCGCATCTGGTACGACGACTCAACGAGAGCACCGGGGCACAGGTTCGTGTGCGCATCGACGCCGGTTTTACCGATAACGCGACGCTGGAGGCCCTGGAGGATCGGGAGATCGAATACCTGGGCCGGTTGCGCAGTCACACCGGTCTACAGAAGCTGGCAGCACCGCTCCTGAAGCGGCCACCCGGCCGGCCACCCGAGCAGCCTCGCGAGTGGTGCCACGATCTGGAGTACCAAGCCGGCTCCTGGTCGGCACCGCGGCGCGTAGTGCTAGTGGTGCAGGAACGCCCCGATGACCTGCTGCTGCATGCCTTCTTCCTGGTCACCAACCTCAGCAAGTTCGACTGGCCGCCAGAGAAGGTCCTAGCACTCTATCGCAAGCGCGGCAGCGCCGAGGCGCACATGGGCGAAGTGAAGTCGGCGCTCGACGTGCACCTCTCGTCGACCGATCGCGGCGCCTCCACCGTTCAGGACGTGATGGCGCGCAACGAGGTGAGCTTGCTGCTCAGTCTCTACGCCTACCAGGTCCTGCATGGCCTGCGCTGCCTCCTGGAGCGGCAAACCCGACAAGGCTGGAGTCTGAGTCGGATGCGCGAGCAGGTGCTCAAGGTCGCCGCCACGCTGAGGCTGCACGCTCGGCGAATCACCGTTCATCTGGGTGCCGCCGCCGACAAGTGGTGGCCGACGCTGCTGAAGGGGCTACCGAAGCTGACCGCACTGAGCTGACGCTCCTGCGAGACCACCACAGCATCAGAAAGCGAGCGACCGGAGCGGCGGTCGGCGATCACGGCTGCTTGGACGGCCGCCATTGATTCCAAAGAGCTATAAGTAAGTAGGAAAAGGGCTGCGTTCTGGCATTACTCAACAGCCACTCGCGCTGAAGAGGCGAATCCTGATAAGCAATGCCAACAGCCAGTACCTTCAGACCGCTCAATCAGCGCCCTCGTGAATAAGGCGGGTCTAAGGCTTGAAAACCTAATCGCCTACTTCGACCACTTTTATGACCAGTTCACAGGACAGCAGAAAAGACCTAAGCTAACTGGATTAGCTCTTACTGAAGAGGTTAAAGCGCATTTATCTTTAACTGTAGAAGTAGCATCAGCCATGCAGATTATTATTGTAGAGGAGCTAGGAATAAACCCCTACTCACTATACAAAGTTAAGGTTTATACAGATAACCGTGGGCATGAATTTGTTAAAATAACTAACAGCGGCTCAGTAAGGTTAAAAACATCCAAACCGCGGGCTCGCCGATCCAGGACTGTTGTTCCATCCGGGACGCTGCAGAACCTCAGCTCAATAGAAGAAGAAAAAATCAATGCTGCGGACTGTCTAAAAATGGCTCTTGAAATGACAGAACGAGGAAGAGAAAGTACTAAATTTAAAGACCTATGGCTTTGTTCAACAAAATCTTCCTTTGAAAGACCTAGTCCCGAAAGTTTTCAAAATGCCTTTAATAAAATTCGTGGTGTAGCTGCTGTTGAAAGCCCAGCCCTAAAACTCGCTACACTCAAAAAAATTAGAACAACTAAGGCTATATGGATTTATCTGACATCTAATGGAGATTCTCTAAAAACGGCTTCCTATCTAGGAAATTCCGTCAAGACTACACTCCATCGATACATTCCACCTTATCTCACAGAACTCGTCTATCGAGTTAAAATACGATCTTTTCAAAACATTTTGTTGTATATGAGTGTTGCGCATGAACAAGATAATGCCAAATATGCAGGTCTAACATCACAACAATATGAACTGGAGCTTAAAAAAGCGTTTACGAATCCTGATATGGGAGGGCGTCTGTATGAAACTTTGATATCTCCCCAAGATTGCAAAGAAGATGAACTTACTATTTATTTTTGTGTTTCACTTACAAATATCATATTAGCACTCCGATACTTAAAAGTGGGAAAGGAAGAGAACCTAAAGTCATATTGTAAAACCGCAATTGAAAAAATAGCTGAAGGGCCAGTTATCATGAAGCAACTTTTGAGACAGGCTGAAAGAAAATTAAATAGTTCAGGAGATATTTAAAAATGGAAAAGACAGGAATCAGCCCATTTAAAGAGCCAAAAAACCATCATGAAATTATAGACAACCCGGCTATGTATGAATACACCAAGCCTTCTTGGATGATCAATAGCAGTGTTTACGACACAATATGGGAAGTTACAATCGTCGGTTTCGAAGTCGACTACAGTAAAGCACTAAATTTTTCCAACAAAATCAACTTTTCAAAATATGTCTCCGAAGACAGTTTACTCACAGACTTAGCGAACAAGCACCTACTAAGAGACATTCAAAACAGTCTTCTTTACTTAGATGCAAAAGGTAAAATCACAAGACCTAAAAGAATAGCAAAAATACTTGCTACAGCGTGTCATGTCATAAGGCATTCTAACGAAATTAATTCAAAAGAAGGTAAACCTGCAATAAGATTACTTTCAGAAATTAAATTCAAGCATTTAGAGGGTTATCTGTTAGACTTTGAAGTCGAAGAACAGCTTTTCAGCAAAACTGTTGATTTCGTTTTAACCCGATGCACATGTCGTAAAGATATTAACTGGGCGGAAGTACGATTAAATTTTAACATCACCTCAAGAAAACTGTACAGCCTTAAATCTAAAGTGATCAGTTTTCTAGAATATAATAATGTAGAGTTTCAAGCAGAAGGGAATTATAAAAAGGAATATCAAAACTCTGCAAAGAACCCATTTGAGGTAGAACAAATTCTGTTGCCAAGTGAGAAAACCATCTCTAATGAAATTTCCAAATTAGAGGCACTCTTTACTGCACGCCCAAGCCAAGTATACAAATTTTCTCATTCTTCAATGAGTCTTTTTGCAGGCGGAAAATTAATCTTTGAAATGATGGTCAGCTCTCAAAGAACTGCTTTGTTACCTGCCTATATATGCCTCCATAAAATTTCTTCCTCACTTTTATTTTGTCGAAAGTATGGTGAAGCTCTACGAGAATATTTAAGTAATTTTACTAGAGCAGAAAAAAAACTCATAAGCTCTGTTGGAGTTAAAAAATACGATCAAAATTGTGCAAGTCTTCAGCAAGGACTGTTTGAAAATATCACCCTGCCTGACTCACTCAAAGAGCTGAAAAAACTCTCATGTCATGCAAGCACAGCAGCAGACTATCTTGGGGAGATGGACAATCAGACTTTTTTTCATCAGGCGACACGATTATACATCGGTGCAGTTTTCATTCTGCTCGCCACATTCACAAGTGCTAGGATAACATCACTTCTAAGCTTGTCTCGAGATTGCTTTGTGCAATCTCCAATGGATGGTCTTTACGATATAGTATTACGTATCCCTAAATCCTCTGAACGATGGCAGCTTGAGCAAGTTTACCGCCCAATCCCTAATCTCATATACGACTATGGACTTGAATTTGCTTCGTTTGTCAGTCAAGTTGAAGAGAGAAGAAATATTTTCTCGGAAGATAATAAGTCTTTTTTATTCAGTAAAAGCATCAGTCATCGCTCTCTCATCGTCAATCTCTACAAAAATAAGAACACGGGTAAAGTCCAATTCAAGCCTCTTCCTGAAGATGCGCTATATGATAATTTATCGATATTTGCTGATTGGAGCCAGTCCCCGCTAATCAACGGCAAGAGATGGTATCCAAAACCTCACCATTTTCGTCGTTTTTTTGCTGTTTTATATTTTAATTTTGCCCAGGATTCTGGCTTAGAAGAGCTTTCTTGGTTTATGGGTCATGCTGATTTGGATCAGACATTTCACTATGCCGAAATCTCTCCTACTGACGAATGGATCGATGAGGCTGAAGAAACAATTTCAAAAATTGCTTCTTCAATCCATAAGTCTATTAATGCTGATGACAAAATATTAGATATTGTCAAAGAAGCAAGACAAAATTCCAGCGTTACCACTGTTATTCAACCTTTGGTTCGAAAGCTTATTGAAGAGCACAAAGCAATAACAAATCAACAAGTGCGGTTCTTTAAAATTGAACAAAATGAAGTCTTCTTTTATTTTATTGATAACGAGGAAAATGACTGATGTCTAAATTTAAACCAGGCCAAACATCCACTGAGGTTCAGAAAAAGAAAAATGATATTACAAAATCGATACTTGCTAAGTCTCGTTTAATGGACTTGATAAAGACCATTGAAGATATCCCATCAAGCCTAGGTTTAAAAGGTACCTATATTTCTCAGGAAGCTGCTTTCAAATGGAGTGATGAACATCTTGTCAATATAGTATCTTTTTCCCGCAATACAGCCTATGCACCGCATAATGCTCACGCTTTAAAATTACTCCTCAAGTCAATCAAAAAAACTAACATAAGGCTTTCTGAAAAAAATAGTTCTGACAATTTAGGGAATACTAATAGACATAAAGATGATACGCTATCTCAGTTACGTAGAGAAAACGAAGATTTAAAAAATGCACTAGCAGAAGTATATCGAGCTTATCTTCAGGTAACAGATAGATATCGTGAGGACAGGAAAGTCGATGAATCTATAAGATCTTTAATTCTAGAGCAAGCTCAAATTTTAGGCAAAAAAAGACTTTGGAATGTTAAATAATGTCAAAAGTTATAATTGCTAAAGAACCTAACCTTAGCTTCCTCTTAACAAGCAGAAAAATAACAGACAAAACATCCTGCCAGGTTCCTCTCATATTAAAGAAAAATGGACAATTGGACTGGGATGCCAACGCTTTTATAACGTATATCGGAGGAGGAGCGCAAGTCTATAATATTAAACCTTTCGCTTCTACTGTCATAAAAAAAGCCTATAATTTAAATATATTCTGCTCATTTCTTGAGTACGAAAATACTTCTATTAGCGAGGTAAACGATAGTAACCTATATGAATTCGTTGATTATCTTAAAGATAGAGGAGTAGCAGACTCTACAATCATCACTCATGTAAGACTAGTACTAAAATACATTGCCTTTTACTCAAATCAGCATCCAGAAGCAATGTTAGCTACTTACGATAAAAATGAAGCTGCTGATTACAAGGTACATATTGGAGAGAAAATTTTTAGAAAAGGATATCGTGAGATAAAATATCTTACGCATCACTGCGTAGAAGGACTTATTCACATAGATGCTGGGATAGAATATATTCGTGATCATGAATTGGAGAAATGGCTTGATGCTATAAATTGCACTACTTTTCATCCAGAAATTGATGATTTTTTACTAAGCAGATGGCAGGCACTTACAACATTGCTAGAAATTACTGGCTCTAGGATTACCGAAGTACACCGAACCAAAAGATCCTCAGTAAAAGCGGCAGCCGCTCATCTTCTAGATTTTAAAAAAGCTCCCGTAATACGAAACATTCCAATTGTGAAAGGCAAATACAAAGGAAAAACAAGAGAGGTAAGAGTGACTCATGACGATATTCAGATATTACTTTGGCATATTGATCTAATGGAGCAAAAATTTCCATCAATTACTCACGACTCTATTTTTGTCGATTCAAGAAACGGAAATGCGCTTAAACCATCATATCTAAAAAACTATGCCAAAAAAATTATAAATGAAAGCAAGTACTCTCGTGACCTCAGGCACATTACGAACCACTCTTTCCGCCACAGATTCATAACTTTAACAGTGGCACAGGAATTAAAGAGATTAGGCAGTACTGGAAGCTTTCAGAACATCTTAACTGTGGCCGCTACTGCGTGCCGCAAAATTACTATGCACGCATCAAACGACACTCTGTCGAGATATATTCATTTGGCTAGCGAACTAATTCACTTAGAATCAATTGATACAGTCAGAGAAGATGGGGCCTCTACTCAAATTAAAGTCAGAATTCATCAAATGCTTAAAATTGCGGATTACTATAATTCCAACGAAATAAGTGACAAAGAGGCACTCAACTCACTTCTGACTACTATTTCAGAACTGCGCAGACTTCCTTCCCTTATATCCTAATCAACTCAGCAGCATAAACACATTCAACTGTGAGTGTCGCCAATGCTGGTCGAGTACGTCGCGGGTGCACTCATTTGCCTCATCTAACCCCATGCTGACTAGGGCCGCGAGGATGTTCTCGTGTCGCACCATGGCGATTCACATAGCCAAGCATGGTTACTATAGATTATCATCCATTGAAAGCTCAGTGGCATTAAGCGCTCGATAAGGCGGTTTTGAAAGGTATCATTAGAATGATTATTACATCATTAGAAATTCAGCTTATTCGATACCTTTCGCCTTGCCTCGTCGAGCGCAGAAGACCGTCACCCAAGATACTTGATCATTACCCCCGCGGCTACGGCTGAGCCAATCACCCCGGCCACGTTGGGTCCCATGGCATGCATCAGCAGGAAATTGTGCGGATTGGACTCCAACCCCACTTTGTTGGCCACCCGCGCCGCCATGGGGACCGCCGAGACACCGGCGGCACCGATTAACGGATTTATCGGCATCTTGCTCATCAGGTTCATCAGCTTGGCCATCAATACCCCTGCAGCGGTGCCGATCCCGAAGGCCACAATGCCTAGCCCCAGAATGCCCAGCGTCTCCACCGACAGAAAACTTTCCGCCATCAGCTTGGAACCGACCGAAAGCCCCAGAATGATGGTGACGATATTGATCAGCGCATTCTGGGCGGTATCGGAGAGTCGCTCGACCACGCCACACTCGCGCATCAGGTTGCCGAAGCAGAACATGCCCAGCAGCGGCGCGGCATCGGGAAGAAACAGCGCGACCAGTATCAGCAGCATCAGCGGGAAGACGATTTTTTCCAGCTTCGAGACCGGCCGCAGCTGGGTCATGGTGATTTCGCGTTCCCTACGCGAGGTCAAAAGCTTCATGATCGGCGGCTGAATCAGCGGCACCAGCGCCATATAGGCGTAGGCCGCCACCGCAATGGCCCCCAGCAGTTCCGGCGCCAGGACGCTGGACACGTAAATCGAGGTCGGGCCGTCCGCCCCGCCGATGATGCCGATGGCGGCCGCCTGCTTCAGCGAGAAGTCCATCGCCCCCATTGATGACAGTGCCACCGCACCAAACAGTGTGGCGAAAATGCCAAACTGCGCAGCGGCCCCCAGGAACAGCGTACGTGGGTTGGCCAGCAGCGGGCCGAAGTCGGTCATCGCCCCCACGCCCATGAAGATGATCAGCGGCGCAATGCCTGAAGCGATCGCGACGCTATAGAAGCTGTAGAGCATGCCATCGCCGTAACCGACACTCATGGCGACATCCTTAGCCGCGCGCAGCTGATCCGGGGCAGCGGCGTCATGGGCCATCGCTTTTAGCGACTCTCGCCAGCCTTCGACACTGGCCAGCGGGTCCAGGGTTGCCCCCAACGCCGACGCGATCTGGCTGAGCACAGCGGGCTTGGCCACCTCGATGGCTTGGTCCAGCGCGGAAATCGCCAGCCCCGCTTCGGGAATATTGGCCAGGATGCCGCCGAAACCGATCGGGACCAGTAGCAGCGGTTCGTATTTCTTGTAGATCGCCAGGTACAACAGCAAGAGACCCACCGCAATCATCGCGGCCTGGCCTACTTCCAGGTTATATAGCCCCGACCCTTCCCACAGGATGTGTAATTTATCCATGTCCTGCCCTTAAAGTTCGATCAGAGTGTCGCCGACTGCGACGCTATCGCCTTCCTTGACTTTGACCGCGGTGACGGTACCGGCACTGGCGGCCCGCACTTCGGTTTCCATTTTCATGGCTTCGAGGATGATCACGATATCACCCTCTGCGACGCTGTCGCCCGGCTTGACGTTGACCTTGAAGATGTTGCCAGCCAGCGGTGCCGTGACCGTTTTGCTGGACGACGGTGCCGAGGCCTCGTCGCGTGAGGCGGACAAGCCGTTCGCGGTGTCTTGGCCAACAATAGCCTGAGCCTGGCTAACATCGCCGCCCTCGGCCACCTCGACCACGTATTGCTTGCCATTGACGCTGATCGTGTAGGTCTCTGGCCCGCTTGTCTCTACCTTGGACATGGCCGCCGGCGTTGCCGGCTCGCCCTTGGCAGGCGCCTGAGGCACCGGTTCGAAGGCGTCGGGGTTGTCGCGATTCTTAAGGAATTTGAGACCGATCTGTGGGAACAGTGCATAGGTGAGCACGTCATCGATCTCGCGCTCATCCTCCTCCAGCCGGATGCCCTCGTTGCGAGCCTTGCCGAGCAACTCCTTCTGCAGGCGTTCCATCTCGGGGGCAAGATTGTTCGCTGGACGCACGGTGATCGGCTCGCCACCCTCAAGCACGCGTCTCTGCAGTTCCTTGTTGAACTCGGCAGGCGCCGAACCGTATTCACCTTTGAGTAATGCCTGTACCTCTTTAGAGATGGACGCGTAGCTTTTGCCCATCATCACATTCATAACCGCCTGTGTACCGACGATCTGCGAGGTCGGCGTCACCAATGGAATGAAGCCCAGGTCTTCGCGCACCCGGGGAATTTCTGACAATACGTCGTCGAGCTTATCGCCGGCGCCCTGCTCCTTGAGCTGGCTTTCCATATTGGTGAGCATCCCACCTGGCACCTGGGCCAGCAGGATACGCGAATCGATTCCCTTGAGTGCCCCCTCGAAGGCAGCGTACTTCTTACGAACTTCGCGAAAATAGGCGGCGATATCCTCTAGTAGCGCCAAGTCGAGCCCGGTATCGCGCTCGGTCTCCTTCATGATCGCTACCACCGACTCGGTGGGGCTATGCCCGTAGGTCATCGACATCGAGGAGATCGCGGTGTCGACGTTATCGATCCCCGCCTCCACGGCCTTGAGAATGGTCGCCGTGGACAGGCCAGTGGTGGCATGGCAATGCATGTGCACGGGAATCGACAACTGCTGCTTGAGGCGCGACACCAGCTCGTAGGCTGTATACGGCGTGAGCAGGCCGGCCATGTCCTTGATGGCAACGGAATGCGCGCCCATGGCCTCGATGCGCTTGGCCAGATCGACCCAACCTCCGAGCGTGTGTACTGGACTAACGGTATAAGCAATGGTGCCCTGTGCGTGACCGTCCTGTCTGATTACCGCCTGCAGCGCCCGCTCGAGGTTGCGCGGGTCGTTCATGGCATCAAAGACGCGGAACACGTCGACGCCATTGGTGCGTGCACGCTCGACAAACTTGTCCACCACGTCATCGGCGTAATGGCGATAGCCGAGCAGGTTCTGGCCGCGCAACAACATCTGCTGGCGCGTGTTGGGCATCGCTTCCTTGAGCGCCCGGATGCGTGCCCAGGGGTCCTCGCCCAGATAGCGAATGCAGGCGTCGAAGGTCGCTCCGCCCCAAGTCTCTACCGACCAGAAGCCGACCCGATCGAGTTTCTCGGCGATCGGCAGCATGTCGTCGAGGCGCATGCGCGTCGCGAACAGCGATTGGTGAGCATCGCGCAGCACCACATCGGTAATGCCCAGCGGACGTTGGTTTTCGGTCATGGGTTATGGCCTCTTGTATTTGAATGGTACTCGGCGAGACAAAAATGCTGCCCCGGCCGTGCTTAGGTTCTCTTGTCAGCCTCAGCGCCGATGGCGCTGGCGGTAACGGTGCACCGCCATACTGATCGCCGCCATCACATCGTCCTCAGACCGTACAGGAGGTGGCGCCTGTCGAGACGCTTCCTCCTTCACTGGCGCCGGCACGAAACGCATCACCAGGCGAGACATACCGGTCATAGCGAATACCAATATCATCAGGAAGACGAAAACGAAGCCCATGCCGAAAGCCATCAGGGAGAGACCTTCTTGGATAAGCTCTGAACTATTCATTATGCAGCCTCTTCGTATGGGACTTTCGAAACCAACCTGACCATCAGACCAAGCTTTATGGAAATTAGAGAATTAACGTAGAGCAATTCTCCAAAATAATTTTAAGGGTTTTAAACAAAAGCTAATTAAATGACGTGTAGGACATTAAGCTACCCATTAGCTTATCTAAGCCGTTGATTGGCATTTATTAATCTTTATTCCGTTAGTAAGTACACTTTCTACACTAGCAATAGAGCTAAATAATTCTATAAATGCATAGCATTTAGCTTATTACTATTATTCCGTTATATTGACTTTTCTAACCTTGACATGGGGAAAGCAATAAACCAGAGGAGACAGAACCCATTATCACTTCTGAGGACGGTATTGTTAGTCATTTAAGCGCCTTGGATTTGAACGGATTGGATTCATTTGCCACCCTTATAGTCAACATTAAAAAAAACATGAAATAAAGGGAGATTTATTCATCACTTTTAATCGTTTTTAAGAATGCTATAATATTTTGTTATACATTATAATGATTTTAATAATTCAATATCATGACTATGTTTAGTTAACTTCCATAGTTATTCTTCAAGGCTAATAAACCCTTCTATCAATGGAGAGGTGACAAGAAACATTGGCTAAACGCGGTGAGTAGGGCGACGGTGGGAAGTGCGGCCATCTTATAGATCGTTGGCTCCGCTGTAATACCGTTACGGTGTTGCTTGATATTATTTGGAGATGTGCTCTGCTATCATATCTATTTTAGCGATTTTTTTCTGCACAAAATATTCCTATAATGAATGGTTATTGTAAGGAATTGGAAATCATTACCTTTAAACAGTTAGATGCAATATATTGGGTAGCAAAGCTGGGCACCTTCGAAGCTGCGGCCAACAAGTTGAATACGACTCAGTCCGCCACCCCCAGTGTCAGGATGAGTGTCGCACCCTCTGATACCCTGTTCTTCCTGAATTCATAGAATAACTGCAGCACTTTGGATCATACGGTAGAGGCAGGAGGGCCAGCAGCGGTACCCTCTCCGCCTTACCGACCAAAGTGAAGCAGAGTATGGGATACCGACAACTGACCCAGGCACAACGATATCAAATTTTTGCCCATAGGGATGTAGGATTGAGCCAACGTCAGATTGCTCAACAGCTTGGCATTCACAGCAGTACCGTGAGCCGTGAGCTGAGACGTAATTCGGGTGCCAAGGGATATGAACCCGCACAAGCGCAGCGTTACAGCGATCAGAGACGCCGCTCCGCCTGGAAGTGGACAAAGCAACTCCCTAGCCTGATCAATGCCGTAGCTGACAGGCTTAGAGAAGAGTGGAGTCCAGAGCAGATTAGCGGTTTTATGGCGCCGTTGACGGGGATAGGAGTTAGTCATCAATGGGTCTATTCGCTGATCTGGGACGATAAGGCCAAGGGTGGCGATTTGTGGCGACACCTCCGCCAGCCCAAGCGTCGCAGTAAACATCGTGCCCATGCCAAAAGTGCAGGACTAGGCAAGATTCCTAAGCGTGTGGGGATAGAGCATCGGCCACCTGCTATCGAAAAACGCCTCACCATCGGTCACTGGGAAGGCGACACGGTGCTTTATGGGCACAAGCAAGCGGGGATAGTGACGTTGGTAGAGCGACGAAGTGGCTACTTGTTGGCGGCACGTCTGCCAAAGGTAACGGCAGAACTAACGCAGAGAGCCATGGTCCGTTTACTTAAGCCTCGTCGGGGCGCGGTGAAGACGATCACGCTAGACAATGGCTCGGAGTTTGCAGACCACGAGACGGTCGCAAAAGCGGTTAGCGCCTCCGTGTATTTCTGTGATCCTTACTGTTCAGGCCAGCGTGGGACAAACGAGAACACCAACGGCCTGATCAGGCAGTATTTTCCGAAAGGTACAGACTTCCGGAAGGTGACTAATGCAGAGCTGCGACGCGTTGTTCACAAGCTGAACGATAGACCCAGAAAGCGGCTGGGATATCGAACCCCAGCCCAGGTGTTTTTAGGAGAATATTCAGGAGCACTAGAAACCGCAGGTGCTGCACTTATTAGTTGAATTCAGGCTTATAAACCGATCAGGGGGCGAAAGGAGACACTCATGCCTCGTTACTCTGAGGAGCGCCGGCAAGCCGTAGTGACCAAGCTGCTGCCTCCCCACAACCTCTCCCCGAAGGTGATCGCGGAGCAGGAAGGGATCTCGCTGGGCACCGTCTACAAGTGGCGCAAGGAAGCCCGCGCTGAGGGGCGGTGCCTGCCGGATGCTCTGGGCAAGGGCGCCGATGGCTGGTCGTCCAAGGACAAGTTCAACGCCGTGCTTGAGACCGCCTCGATGAACGTCCAGGAGGCTGCGGAATACTGCCGCCGCCGGGGCATCTATCCCGAGCAGCTGGAGCGGTGGCGCCACGACTGCGAGCAAGCCGCCAGCCTCTCCCAGTCAGAACGCCAACGTGAGGCCGACGAGGCCAAGCAGCAACGCAAGCGCATCAAGGCGCTGGAGAAGGAGCTCGCCCGCAAGAACGAGGCCCTGGCAGAAACCGCGGCGTTACTGGCCCTCAGAAAAAAGGCGAGGGCGATCTGGGGGGACGAGGACGCATGATCAGCACCCCAGATCGCCAACGCGCCATCGCGCTGATCGAAGACGCCCGGGCCCAGGGGGCCCGCCTGGACGCCGCCTGCCGCGAACTCGGCATCACCGCCAGAACATACCAGCGCTGGACGCGCGACGGCGAGCTACGCGAGGACCAGCGCCCTTTGGTCGACCGGCCGGTGCCGGCTAACGCGCTGACACCGGCCGAAGAGCAGGAGATTCTCGACGTGTGCCACCGCCCCGAGTACGCGAGCCTGCCGCCAGAGCAGATCGTGGTGCGCCTGTTCGACGAAGAGCAGCGCTACGTGGCATCCCCCTCGTCGTTCTACCGCGTCCTGCACAAGCACCGAGAAGTGGTGCATCGTGGCCGCGCCAAAGTACCTCAGCGCCGCGCCAAGCCCACGACCTACCAGGCCACCGCGCCGAACCAGGTGTGGTCGTGGGATTGCACATGGATGGGCGGTCCGATCAAGGGGCAGTACTACTACCTGGTGATGCTGCTCGACATCTATAGCCGCAAGATCACCGGCTGGGAAGTGTTCCTGGCCGAGTCGGCCCACAACTCCCGTACCGTGCTGGAGCGGGCGGTGCTGGCCGAGCAGATCATCGATCAGCCGCTGGTGTTGCATGCGGACAACGGCAGCCCCTTCAAGGGTGCGACGCTGCTGGAGAAGCTGCATGACCTTGGCATCACGCCATCGTTCAGCCGGCCGCGGGTCTCCAATGATAACCCCTACTCGGAGGCGCTGTTTCGCACCTGTAAATACCGGCCTTGCTACCCAGTTGATGGGTTCGCCACGGTCGACGACGCCCGTGAGTGGGTGGCCAGCTTCGTGCAGTGGTACAACCACGAGCATCGCCACAGCGGGATCCGCCTGGTGACACCGGCACAGCGACATGCTGGCGAGGATACTAGCGTGCTGGCAAAGCGGCATGCCATCAATCAGGCAGCGCGTGCGGCCAACCCCGCTCGTTGGAGCGGCAAGACCCGCAATTGGACGCCGATTGGCACCGTATCTCTTAACCCGGAGCGGGAGCTCCAGGTCACCGTCGCTGAACCGGAAAAACAGGTGGCCTGAATGATCTCAGAGGCGACAGATTTCTTGACAACTACCGGCCATCTCGAAGCGGATTCATGAGCTTGAAGAGACTTTCGGAGTCCCGATTTTTGACCGTTCCCGTCGCACCGCACGACTAACCGATAAAGGTTTAGAATTACTTACGCTAAGTGAAGAGCTTTTAGAGCGACGCGATTACCTAATAGATCGAATTAGCGATGAAGCTGTCATCCATCGCCCTTTCCGGCTCGGTGTTACAGAATTGACAGCGCTGACCTGGTTGCCGCAGTTGATCGAACAAGTTCGGCAACGCTACCCTAAGCTTTACATAGAGCCTTCCATCGAGATCAGCAGAACCTTGTTTCAAAAGCTGGAAAACGATGAACTGGATTTGATTGTCGTTCCTGACGTATTCTCAGATGCTCGCTTCGTCACCACACCACTGGGAAGCGTTGAGAATGTATGGATGGCGGCTCATGGCACTGTCGAAGGGAATAATCGTTTGGGCCTTGCGGAGATCGCTGAGTTTCCAGTACTAACACAAGGTAGCCAGTCTGGCTCGGGGCTCATTTTTGAGCGCTGGTTCTCAGAGCAAGGGGTAAGAATGCGCAACCTTCTGGTGAGCAATTACTTACTAGCTCAAGTCGGATTAACGTTGGCAGGAATAGGAATAAGCTACTTACCCAAGCATTGTTTCCAATTTCTTGTGGACCGGCAGATGCTACAAATATTAAATACCACGCCCGATCTGCCTCGAGTAAAATACAGTGCCTTGTATCGTAGTGACCGGCATGCCAACATTAACAAGACTATCGTCGAACTGGCCACAAATGTCTGCGACTACGGTACTCTCTACTTAAACAAATACTAAGGTCAAAATAATTATTCGTAATAAGTAATCGATCCAAAATGGTGTTACCTATCCGCTCAGGAAATGGTCAGAATAAGCTATTTGAATTCGACCTAACGTATCATACGTATTGATTCAACAACATATCTTCTAATTTTTTCTAACGAGCAAATAAATTCTGCTATTCCTTTAAGTCCCTTACGGCTTCTCTATTAATTATTAATAGGCAAGAAATGAGTAATTTAATTTTTTAGACACACCACTATAAGAAAATAAACGCATATAATTTGGACAGGCTGTGCGAAGCCGAGAAGAGGGACCAAATCTTAGCCCCTAAACTCAACATTCTATGAGACTAACTTCTCTAATAATGCTGCCTACCGCGGCCGCTCAGACCCAGAGTTAAAAGGTATAGCTAGTAGGCGGCGCGCGGCATAAATCTAAGGCGTCAAGTATCAGGATATCTAGCGAAGCGCTTGGCAGGCTTCCGTGAGCAACCGGCATCCTTGCTCGATCTCTTGCTCATTGGTAGCAAAAGAAAAACGCACGTAAGGAGAAAGTCCATATGCTTCACCACCAATCCCGGCCACACCGGCCGTTTCGAGCCAGTACAAAACGATGTCGGCATCGCTCTCGAGCTTTGCTCCATCCGGCGTCGTCTTACCAATTAACCCACTAACATCAACATAAAGGTAAAACGCTCCTTCCGGCGCAAGACAGCGTAGCCCAGGAATTGATTCGACACCTTCGAGCATCAGCTTGCGACGTGCAGCATAACGCTCAGCCATAGAGTGTACCGGTTTCTGGTCGCCACTGAAGGCGGCTACGGCAGCAGCCTGGCTGACCGAGCTAGGACACGTTGTCGTCTGCGAAATAAGCTTAACTATCGCTTTGATCAGATCCTGTGGGCCAGCTCCGAAACCAATACGCCAGCCAGTCATTGCATAACCTTTGGATACGCCATTTACTATCAACGTTCGGGACTTTAGATCCGGCGCTACGTTTAGCAACGAAAGATGTTTCGCATTTCCGAAGACGAAATGCTCGTAGATTTCGTCAGACATAACGTATACATGTGAATGCTTACGTAACACTTCTGCTAGTGCATTCAGCTCAGACTTTGAATATACGGCCCCGGTCGGATTAGAGGGACTATTAAGCATTAACCAGCGTGTTGCTGGAGTTATGGCCGCTTCGAGCGCCTCAGGCGTTAACTTGAATGCCGAGCTCTCGTCGCAAACAACGATCTTGGGCGTGGCATCGTTCAGTAGTACAATGTCAGGGTATGACACCCAGTATGGTGCAGGCACTATCACTTCATCGCCTGCATTCAGAGTCGCCGCCATAGCATGGTAAATAATATGTTTACCGCCGACTCCGACCACGACCTCATCCACCGAGAAGCTAAGATCGTTGTCGCGCTTGAGCTTGTCGACAACAGCCTGGCGCACTGCAGGTGTCCCAGCGGAAGGCGAATAGTGTGTATCACCGGCACGCATCGCCTCAATAGCCGCATCGATAACATGAGCTGGTGTATCAAGATCGGGCTCACCGACAGTAAAATTTACGATTTCACGCCCGGCAGCTCGCAGCTGGGCCACGAGAGCGTTGGCGGTCACACTCGGAGAGGGTTTAATGCGCTCAAGTCGCTCGGCAAGTACCAAACTCATTATTTCTTCTCCTCGCCAAAGGTTAGGCCCTGGGCCGATAATACTGCGCCTAGCCAACTTTGGTAGTGCTCCCCTGTGTTGATTTCAGCCATAATACCTTGCTCTTTTTTTGCACTGGCATGAGCAGCTTCGATCAACTTGTCAGCCTGCGATTGCGGGAAAGTGATGATCCCGTCCTCGTCGCCGACGACAATATCACCGGGATTGACAACTTGCCCTCCAACGGAAACAGGCACATTTAGGGCACCTGGACCATTCTTATAGGGACCGCGATGGCAATTCCCAAGTGCATAACATGGTAGGCTATCCTCAGCAAACGCCTTCACGTCACGAATCGCACCGTCAACGATAAAACCGGCACATCCCCGCTGCTTGGCATATAGCAAGATCAGTTCACCAATCAGCGCATTATCCAGATGGCCTCCACCTTCGAGCACAAGCACATGTCCAGGCTGGATCATGCTTAATGCTTTATAGATATAAAGGTTATCGCCGGGGCGACATTTAACAGTAAATGCCGTACCGACAAGTTTTGTCCCATCATGAAATGGTCTTAACCCTCGAATAGCACATAGGCGATCAAGGTTATCGCTCAAGTGGGGGGTAACGATTTCCTTAAGGGCTTCTATGTGCTCTGCTCTGGCCAGCTCAGGTACACTATTAATAACGTTATGTAGCATTTGACTCTCCCTTGACTGTTGTCTCAAGTAAACTAAATAATTTTCGTGGTTTTAAAATGATATTAAATTTCGCGCCACGTGGTTATGAATATTGTTTCTCACTATCCGTACCGCAATAACGAAGACCCCAAAAGCCCGTAGCCAACCTAAGTTAAGAGAATAACTAATACTTAGGCAACTCCGAGAAAAAGACTGATGATCCTTTACTCGGAACTGGCTGGTACAGGGAATCTCTAGGCTTTTCTAAGATATGCCAATGTCATTAGGTACTGCTCTTTTATGTAGTGAAAGTTAAATTGTTACAGTTTTCCGTTGCCGCCAACGGCGCCAAATTGGAAGAACCAGTGCAAGAACCACTAACAAGCAAAGTGCTAGCGAAAGCGGGCGAGTAAAAAAGGTAGTGAGATCCCATTGCGCTATTTGCATAGAACGGCGGAAATTGACTTCTAGTATTGGACCCAAGATCAGTGCGATTACCAAGGGCGCAGCTGGATAACGCCAACGCTCCATGTAATAGCCTACCAAGCCGAAACTAATAGCCAGCCAGACATCGAAAATCTCATTGCGAAGCGCATATGTTCCGACCACGCTGAAGACAAGAATCATCGGCCCTAGCACTGCACCTGGGATGCGGGTTACCGCTACGATGTAGCGACTCAACATTAGGCCCAAAATAGCAAATGCTATGTTGGCAAGAAGCAGTGACACAATCAGCGTATATGTGCTCTCGGCATGCTGAGTAAATAGGCTAGGACCCGGGATCATGCCATGAATCGTAAGCCCCCCGACGAACACTGCGGTGACCGCGTTCCCAGGGATACCCAAGGTCAGCGTAGGAATAAGCGTACCGCCAGTAACTGCATTATTTGCTGACTCAGATGCGGCTACCCCTTCAATTTCTCCCTTACCGAAACGTTCCGGCGTCTTTGAGTGGCGGCGAGCTTCATTATAGGAAATAAATGAGGCTATGCTCGTCCCCGCGCCTGGGAGTATTCCTACAACGGAGCCGATCACCGAGGAGCGCCACATTGTCCGAAGACAGCGCTTGAGGTCGCTCCATAGCGGCAGGGTGCGCCCCTTTAAGCTCCTCGCCTCATCGGAAAGCACTCCTCCTCCCTTAGGCACGCAAAGATTGAATGCCTGTGACACCGAGAAAAGGCCTATGAGAACCGGTAAAAGTGGGACACCATCGAAGAGCTCACTCAGGCCAAATGTGAACCGTTGCGAGCCAGTGAAATTATCCAGCCCAACACAGGCCAGTATCAGTCCAACCGCAGCTGATAACACGCCTTTAACCGGGCTTTCAGAGACCACACCCACAATTGTTACCAATCCGAAGATAGCAAGCCAAGTATACTCTTGGGGGCCGAATGCTAGAGCGATCGTCGAGAGCGGCGGCGCGATGGCAATCAGGACAACGACGCTCACCAGACCACCAAACAGGGAAGCAATTGTAGCCATCCCTATGGCCTCCCCTCCACGACCGGCCGAAGCCATCGGATAGCCATCAAGCGCAGTTGCGATCGACGCATCGGTGCCTGGCGTACGTAGTAAGATCGCAGTTATGGAACCACCATAAACGGAACTGACATACACCGCACCGAGTAGAATTAGGGCCAGGTCAGGGGGCATGCTAAACGTGATGGGAATACATAAAGCAACCCCCATTGTCGAAGAGAGCCCCGGCAAGGCGCCTATAGTCATTCCTGCCAATGTACCGAGTAACAATGTCAGCAGAGCCGCCGGCATCATCACATTTCCAAAGGCCGTCAAAATAATATCCATGACAGTCTCCTATTTTAACCGTTGAGCCATGGCGCCAGCAGGCCATCTGGTAGAGGAACGGCCAGCAAGCGGTCGAAGACGACATAGATGCTAAGCGTAAATCCCACCGAGATGGCAACTGTTACCCACCAGCGTTGAGCGGCCAACACCCTTATAGTGATTAGCAGGAACAGGGGAAGAATGATATACGTTCCAATGGGTTGGATTAGTACCAAAAGTGCGAGCAGGGTAACGCACCAGATCAACATCCGCAGGCCATCGACCTTATCTGGGATTGTCTCGTCGGTGACCTGGCGGCTTCGCCAGGCACCGTATGCGAGCCACCCACTGGCGACTAGGCCCAATCCGCTAGCGATGATTGGAAAAATCCCTGCATCGCCCCGCATTCCCCAGCTTACAAACATCACCGCTGCGCAGAAAAGCCCTGCTATTAATGCCACGCTGCGATCGATATGTTGGAGGGTCATGATTCAGTTCCTTGGCTGTGGAGCTTTTATTGCTCGATCCACGGATCTTGTTCCCACATTCCTTTTAGACGCTCATAATTAGCATCTATGAAATCGGCATATTCCTGGCCATACAGCGGATTGAGCGGCATATTAAGTTTGGCTAGCTCGGCCTTAAACTCAGGGCTCTCCATGACCTTTTGAGAAACTTCGATGAGTTTCTCGTAAATCTCGTCAGGAACACCAGCGGGTACTGCCAAACCACGTGAAGCGGCAGTAATCACATCGTAGCCTTGCTCTTGGCCTGTTGGCACATTAGGGATAGCATCCATGCGCTTATCAGACCATACAGCCAAACCGCGGAGCTTACCTTCGTTGATCTGGGCGGCAGCTTCTGACATGTTGCCTTCGAAAGCATCAATATGCCCCCCAAGTAAGGCGGCAGTAGCCTCAGCGTTACCGCTAAAGGAGACAAAATTAAGATCAATGTCAGCTGCCGTGGCAAAGTCGAGTGCTGCTAGGTGATCGTCACCGCCAGCCCCTTCATGGGATACTGTTACAGTACCCGGCTCTGTCTGAGAAGCAGAAACCAGATCATCTAGATTTTTATAGGGACTATCGTCTGCGACAGCCAAAACACCCGGGTCTGTTACGATATTGGCCAAGGGTTGAATATCATCTAGAGAATAGCCAACTGTATCTGCCCGCGTTATCGGATAGACTTCTATTACTGGTGAGTTGATTAGACCGATGGTATAGCCATCAGGATCAGAATTGGCTAGATGCACCCAGCCTAACTCGCCGCCAGCACCGGGCCTGTTGACTACCACGATGCGTTCACCCAGAGCTTCTTCAGCATGCTTGGCGAAGATGCGAGCCATGGTGTCGGTGCTGCCTCCAGCTCCGTAGGAGACAATCATTTGAATTGGCTTGTTAGGATAATCTGCCGCATAGGCCGGTACGGTAAGGCTAGCCGTCAGAGCAATGCCCAATACGGTCAGTACCGCGTTTCTGCCTTTAGTATTAGAAGGTCGCATATCGACTCTCCTTGTAATGTTGTTGGGATTGAGTCTTAGGTAGTGGCCGGTAGCTGTACCGGACAGTGCCCTAGACCACCTTATACGTCTTCTTAACATGCAAAAAAGCGAATTTTATTAATGCAATTACATTCCTTATGCGAATGCTATAGCGTTGGCTATACTATCGTCTACACATCACAGCACCTCACTGATTGCTGGGTCAGGCGACTATAACCAAGCTCCAAGCAGACCGCTGGTCTATGTAACGTTTGGCCTTACATACCCACGTAGCAACACGTCCCGCTGGCAAACCCTGTCGATGCGTTGTTTATCAAGTCTGTGTCAGGAGCTGGCCCAGGCCAGCAGTAAGCAACCGTGTCAGATACCTCGCTGTACGCCACTTCGCTTGATGCACCAGCAGTTTTCCGAGATGTGAAACTTGGGCGTAGCATTAGCGAGGACGGTTTCCACCATTAGTTTATTGAGCCAGGCTTACTCAGCCTGCAGTTCGTGGAGGCGCTCGGCCTCCGAGATCTTCATGCGGTTGTATTCGGCTTTCCAGCAGTGAAAGGCTAATCGGTCACGCCGTTTTACAGAGCCATCTCGGCCACCGATACGCCACTCTCGTTAGCCTTGCTAAGCTGATGATTTTCTCTTCGCCAAGTCGGTTACGCTTCATCGCGAGGTTCCTGCTATAAAGGTAAATCGAAAAGAAAGCTCGCTCGCATTGTCGCTGGTGGTTTCTGGAGGGAAGGCCAATATCGCCGTAACTTGCAGAGCAAAGAATCGTCCAGACAATGTTACGGAAGGAGAAGCTATTTCGAAGATGTCTGAAGGGAAAGGCTCGTATTAGACGGATAGTGAGGGATGACCAAGCCGCTATTGCTGACGCTTCTGCATCTTTTACTGCTTCAATCAGTGCGGACGAATCACATTACCCGCATACTGATAAAAAAGATTTTCCCAAGGGACATGAGCTTCAGAAGTTTCTAATGCAAAGCTTTGACAGTTGATAGTGACAATCAATAAGCGGACATGTCATTAAGCCATATTTGGATCAACTAATGCAGATTGTTCATAATTCAACCTAATCCGTTCAAAAACCAGCTTTTTATTTATTACCGAAGTCTAGCTAAACATGGGCGATGAGGAGGATATCCCTCATCGCCTAACATTCCCTCACTAGCCAACCATGAGCTCTACATTGCAGTTAGGGTAACTGAGCGTTATTTAAATAGGCTTTATGGTTAAGAACGCTTATTGCTCTATCCAGGGCTCATTATCCCACATAACTTTTAGCGTCTTATAACTGGCATCGAGAAATTCGGCATACTCCTGTCCATAAAGCGCATCGAGGGGCATGTTGAGCTTATCCATTTCAGCCTGAAACTCTGGGTTTTCAATCACCTCTCTAGAAGCTTCAAGCAGTTGCTGGTAGATTTCTTCTGGAACGCCTTCAGGCACAGCCAGACCGCGTGAAGCCGCGGAGGAAACGTTATAATCCTGTTCTTCACCGGTCGGCACGTTGGGTATGGGATCCATACGCTTATCAGACCAAACCGCTAAGCCACGCACCTTCCCTTCATTAATTTGATTTGCGGCTTCTGACATGTTGCCTTCAAAGGCGTCAATGTGCCCCCCAAGCAAAGCAGCAGTAGCCTCGGCGTTGCCACTGAAAGAGACAAAGTTGAGCTTGATTCCCGCCGCTTCAGCAAAATCGAGTGCAGCTAGATGATCGTCTCCCCCAACCCCTTCATGGGATACTGTTACAGAACCAGGCTCTTCCCTAGAAGCAGCAACCAGATCATCTAGATTTTGATAGGGACTATCGGCTGCAACGGCCAAAACACCCGGGTCGGTAACAACATTGGCCAAGGGGCGAATACTGTCAAGAGAATAACCAACCGACTCAGCGCGTGTTATCGGATATACCTCTACCGCAGGGGAATTAATTAACCCAATTGTGTAGCCATCCGGCTCAGCATTAGCTAGATGTACCCAACCCAATTCGCCGCCCGCGCCAGGCCTATTTACCACTACAATGCGCTCACCTATTGCTTCCTCGGCATATTTGGCAAAGATGCGGGCCATGGTATCAGTGCTGCCCCCAGCCCCGAAAGATACGATCATTTGGATCGGCTTGTTTGGATAATCTGCCGCAAAGACCGGGGCGCTAACGCTAGCCGCCAGAGCAATTCCCAGCGCAGTCCGTATAGTGTTTTTACCTTTGGAACATAGCAAGCGCATATCGACTCTCCTATTGTGTTATTAGCTGTGAGTTTCGTGTCGCGGTCAGTTTCTACTCGTAGTCAGCGCCATCAAGCCACTATATACACTCATAAAGGTTGAGATATAGCGAAATTTATTTTTGTTATTATATTCCAAAAATTCATGTAAAGACGCAACTTGCTTCAATTACTTGGGCCTCGCTCGCAGTTGGCAACTGAGGGCATCGCATCGAAGTTCTTTGACTTTTTGCCCTAGCGAGCAAGCGAGACAGACTTTATACGTGTCTCGTATTTTGTTTTGGTCATGCTTATTCATAACTGTTCAAGTTTAGTAGAGGTATATATTACCGATCACGCCTATTTAACTAAAGCAAAGTATCGCTTCGATCAGGTTTGCCTAACTTTTTAGGCATACAATTCCCAGCTACTCTTCGGTGGGAACGTTACACAGATAACCTGCAATCTCGTCTCTCTCCAGGCATCAACGGTACTCACAGCCCTCTCCTGGCTTGGATCGGATTGGTGGGAACTCTGCGCACATTGGTGCATCGACCTGGCTCGACCCGCACTACAGCCATGTGCCGTTTCGATCAGGTTTGCCTAGTTTAGGTATCCAATTACCACCTACTCTTCGGTGGGAACGTTGCACAGATAATCTGTTTATCTCATCTCTTTTCAGGCATCAACGGTTCTCACGGCCCTCACCTAGCTTGGATCGGATTGGTGGGCATTTTGCATACATTGGTGCTTCGGCCTGGCTCGACCTGCATTATAGCCATGTGCCAACTTAATTAATCACACCGCCATCCCAATGATCGGTAGTCACGTAGGCCATATATGCTCCCCCTTCTGGCTCCTTACCGTTGCACTGTGTCGTTCTGATTACTAAAAATGATAAGTATAATAGTACTGAAAAAAGTTAACGATATAACTGACTGATTAGTCTGTCTCATGTATCCACATTTCTTGTGGGTAAGTTTGTGAGTAAGTGCCTGCTGATAGGTGCGGAGATGGGGTATTTGTAGACGCCTGCTTGAATGAAATGGAGCTGCCACCATGGCAGCTCTATGCATGAGGCTGGCTTTATTTACTTGTTACTGCAGCAAACGGCCAAAAGCGGACAATCAGCGTGGACTGATATAACGCTGCCAGCATGCGCAGCTACGGAATGGAGGCGAAGCCGCAATGTAGTAGGCGTCGCGGTGCCTGGACTAGTTAAATTTCGCCCCCCTATTTAATGGCATACTTCTCGTATCTTGGCTGAAAAAACTCTTCCATCAACTCGCCCACTCCAATGATGCGACTTTCCTTGTTGAGTTCTTTACCAATAAATTTAGAAACACCCCACACTGTTCCGGCTGTCGAGTCCATCCAAGTATCACTGCCGATAGTGTTGTAATACTCTTCTTCCCGGTTGCTGATGAAATCCATAACGTCGAGCCGATAACGCAAACCAACCGGCAAGGACTGTAGTTGATCGCACACTGAAGAAACGCTATCCACAATCTCTTCAGGAAGATGTGGCAATGCCGACGGTTTCAATTTATGGCTCTTCGACGTTGGGTGTGGAATTCGCCCCCTGAGCTGGGCCAGAATATGACCTCCACAGCGGCAGGAGGTATGACATGGACGGCACCCAGATTCTAACACTCGGCCTGGGCTTGGAAGCGCCCTGGATCCTCAAGAACCAGTACCTGGATACCGCCGTGTCGCCCCACCGCCTGAACCTCTATGTCGAGGCGGAGCGAGGCAGTTTCTATCCCTGCCCAGAATGTGGTAAGGCCTGCCAAGCTCATGACTTTGCCGACAAAACCTGGCGGCATCTGAACTTCTTTCAGCATCACTGTTACCTGCATGCTCGCGTGCCGCGCACGAAGTGTCCTGACCATGGCGTCAAGCGCATAGAGGTGCCCTGGGCCCGGCCGGGCAGCGACTTTACCCTGCTGTTCGAGCAAGCGGCCATGTCACTGGTCAAGGAGATGCCGGTACTGGCCGTCTCCCGCCAGTTGGAGATTTCCGACAAACGACTATGGCGCATCGTGCACCACTACGTTGGCCGCATGTTGGGGGAACTGGATCTGTCCAAGGTGGTGACGGTCGGCGTGGACGAAACCGCCTCCCGGCGCGGTCATCGCTATGTCACGGTGTTCCTCGACATGCAGCGCAAGCGGGAACCGGTTATCTTTGCCGTCCCAGGCTGCGGCAAGGATGCCATCCAGGCTTTCAGCGCCTTCCTGGCGGCCCATGGCGGCGACCCGAATAATGTGGTCGAGGTCGTCTGCGATATGTCGCCAGCCTTCCTTAGCGGCGTGACCGAGCACCTTCCCAAGGCCGAGGTAACGGTCGACTGGTTCCATATCGTACAGACCTTCACCAAGCGGCTGGACGAGGTACGCAAGAAAGAGCGCCGGGAGCAGGGGCACCCCAAGTCGCTGCGCTGGGCCCTGCTGAAGAACCTGGATAACAAGAACCTGACACCCAAACAGCTTTCGGCGCTCCAGGAGTTGGTGGCCGATCAGAGCGCCACGGCCGATGCCTGGGTGATCAAGGAGAAGCTACGCTGGATCCAGAAGGCTCCAACGCCCAGAGCGGCTCGGTGGCGCATCACGAACTACCTCAAGGTCATGCAGGCGGCGGTGTCTGAAAAGTCACTGCTGAAGCCGATGGGGAAAGCCCTGGCGACGCTTGAGCGGCACGCCGACGCGGTGGTCAGACGCTGGCTCTCGGGACTGACGAACGCAAGACTGGAAGGAATGAATGGTCTGTTCCAAGCGGCTCGGTCACGGGCACGTGGCTACCGGAACGAGGCCAACTTTATCGCCATGATCTACCTGATTGGCAGCCCGGTGGGCCGCCTATTCGATCAGGCCAAATCCACGTGAAGTGACGAAGAACCCAATTTATCCATGTGGTGTCGATAGCTCTCAACCTTCTGGACCAACTTCTTACCTTGAAGGTTGCTGTGGCAATAGTAAGAAACAACTGACTTTAAAGCACTTTCCATTGCCATACGCAGGTCAATGAAGCACTTCATTCGGCGAGACTTTAGAGACGAAAAGTCAGGGAATTCACTTTCAATGCAGTGCTCATATCGCTTAAGCAGATCAATCGAATCATGATAGAAATGATCTGCTACCTCTATGTGTGTAGGGCGAGTTGCCTCCATACTTCTCCCGAAGTTTAATGTCCGCTGTTTGCGATTGTTATGCATGCGGACTACTAACCAAGTGAATTGTCTTCCAGCAAAGAAATATCATGGCTATCCTTGCCGCTTCGTCTATTCCTTTTTGGCATGCTTTTGCATATGCTTCTTTCTGGTTGGGCTCCCAACCGAATTTCAAGCTGTTGAGTTCCTCAAATGAAACTTTATAGGCTGCTCGGTGGGAGTAGGAATTCCTAATTAAGTTTAACGCCTTTAACGACGAATAATATGTTTCGTCGAGCAGCCCCATCGCTTTGGCCAAATCAAGCTTCAGATCGAATCCTCTATTCCTTGAAAACAACGCTTGCGGCTTTTCTAGGTTTCTGGAAATTAGCTTCTCGAGGATTTTCTCGATAAATATGTGGCCACGTAGGATCGGGGACAGCTCATCTGTTTCGAAGACAAGCTGTTCCATTGCGTGCTGGTCGAGATCTTCAAAAGATGCTTTTGAGTAATCCACAATACTCCCTATGTACTAGTGCATAACGCCGCCCGCACGCGCGACTTTGAAGTGAAGGCGAAGCCGCAACGGAAAAGCCGTCGCCGTGCCTAGCCTTATTAAATTTCTGCCCTAAGTACTTGCCTAGTGTATGTAGTGGCATAGTGAATTTGGCCACCTAATTAGAGGTGCTAATATGCACCAAGACATCACTAGGTGGCAGCATGGCAACAAGACCAAAACGTAACTTTAGCCCTGAATTCCGGCTCGAAGCAGCACAGCTAGTCGTTGATCAAAACTATACAGTTAGAGAAGCGGCTGAAGCCATGAATGTGGGGTATTCGAGCATGGATAAATGGGTTCGTCAGTTACGCCAAGAGCGTGATGGCCAAAGCCCTAAAGCAACGCCCATGACACCCGATCAGCTCAGGATTCGCGAGCTTGAAAAGCGCATCCGTGACATTGAGATGGAAAAAGACATCCTAAAAAAGGCTACCGCTCTCTTGATGTCGGACTCCCTGAACACTTCTCGCTAATCGAGAAACTCAAGACGAGCTACCCGGTAAAAAAACTGTGTGACGTGTTTGGCGTGCATCGCAGCAGCTTTAAATACTGGAGACAACGTTCAAAAAGACCTGTGTGTGCCACGAAGACTAAGGAAATAGCCAAGGTCAGAGAGCTCTTTCGCGAGAGCGAAGGCTCTGCAGGGGCGCGCAGCATCGCAGAGATGGCGACAAGGCAGGATGTGCCGTTAAGTCGCTATCGCGCTGGCCGCCTGATGGAAAAGCTTGGCCTAATTAGCTGCCAAGTGCCTGGGCACACCTACAAGAAAACAGGTGATGAACATGTTGAGGTACCGAACCACTTAGCGCGTCAGTTTAACGTTGAGGCGCCCAACCGCGTTTGGTGTGGCGACGTCACATATATCTGGACTGGCAAACGCTGGGCTTATCTAGCCGTTGTCATGGACTTATTTGCTAGGAAAACGATTGGCTGGTCGATGTCGTTATCGCCCGATAGCGAACTCACCAGCAGCGCATTGAAAATGGCTTATGAGAGCCGTGGGCGGCCAAAAGGGGTTATGTTCCACAGCGACCAGGGCAGTCATTATACGAGCCGTAAGTTCCGTCAGACACTCTGGAAATGCCAGGTAAAACAAAGCCTAAGCCGACGTGGTAACTGCTGGGATAATGCGCCAATGGAGCGTTTCTTCAGGAGCTTAAAGGTTGAATGGGTGCCAACGTATGGCTATCGCTCATTCTTGCAGGGGCAGCATCATATCGTGAACTATTTAATCGGGTATTACAGCCAGCTTAGGCCTCACCAGCATAACGGTGGTATGAGTCCGAACCAGGCAGAGGAAAAGTACTGGGTTAACTATAAGGCGGTGGCCAGTTTTACTTGACCACTACATATGCTACCCCACTGGACTTGAGCCCGATCCTTCAAATCATAAATGCAAATAGCACAATGGGATCTTATAGCCTTTTTATTCCGTCTTCTGTCGCTAACGCTATTCTTATCAGCAATCTTGGCACTTGTTCTCGCACTCTGGTGCCAACATCGCACCGCAACTACCTGATTCCTTATCAATTTTGGAGATAAATAAGATGACAAACATACATGCTCCCGGCGCCGACACGCTAGCGTATAAAAATGCATCCCAGAGTTTTTCTCCCGAGTTACTAGCTGCTATCCGTGAGCGCTTTTGCCATGTAGACCATTGCCCGTTTACTGGTAAGCGCATTTATTTTGAGAATGCAGGCGGCACTCTGACACTCAAATCAGTGATAGAGCGAGGCTCAGAAATAGCTAGCATCCCTGATAATGAACATCGCAACAACCTCGCGTCTCACGCAATATCACAAGTCGTGACCAAAGGTAGGCAGGCACTTGCAACATATTTTGGTGCTAATGATGGGGATAGCGTGATTTTCGGGGGAGAAACAGGGACCGAATGCCTTTTCCGACTTATTCGGGCTGCCTCAATGGCTGCGCCGACCGGTGGGAGCGTAGTAGCCTGTGAGCTTGAGCATCCGGCAACATTTGACGCGACTGTCCAATGGGCACGGCGCACCAACCGTGAATGGCTGAAGGTCCCTTTTGATACTGCGAGCGGTCGTGTTACTGCAGCAGATTACGAAGCAGTGGTACAGCCAGACACTAGAGTGGCTACCATCATACATACCAGTCCGGTCACCGGCATGGTTCAGGATGTAGCGGGGATTGCTCGAAGCATTAGGACGATCGCACCAGAATGCTACATCATAGTTGATGGCATCCAGCATGCACCCCATGGTGCGCTTGACGTTGAAGCCTATGGTGTGGATGGGTATGTCATTTCAATGTACAAGGCTTTTTGCCGTTTTAATAATGGGTATGCTTGGGTATCTCCGCGACTGAGTATAGTGGATCACGATCGTCTGGCGGGTAAACCCGATAATGCCTGGGAGTTAGGCAGTCGTGATCCATCGGCACTGGCCGGTGCTGATGAGGTGGTGAAATATCTGGAGTGGCTGGGAAGCTCTTTCACGGACAGCGTTTTGCGGCGTGAACGACTCGTGGCCGCAGGGAGAGCCATGCATAACCATGAAAAAGCGTTAGTCACGCGCTTGATCAAGGGGACGGAGAAGCTTCCCGGGCTGGGGTCATTGCCAAGAGTAAAACTGATTGGTCAGGTCGACTCCCCATATCGGGAAGGCACCATATCTTTTGCAATAGAGGGAATTAACGCCACTCAGGTAGTGGCCTATCTAGGCGAACATGGCATACGCGTTCATGCCCGCAGCGATGACGCTTTTTCCGGGAACATCCTGCGCCCGTTTGGCTTGGCCTCGATAACCCGTATTTCGCTTGCTCACTATAACACTCCTGAAGAAATCGATATTTGTCTTCAAGCACTGAGGACTATTCTCACTGTGCACTGAGGCAAAGGTTCATATTGATCATCCCAGCACCATAGCGACAGTGCCTGTTTGCCAGAGTTATTTTGCGCTTCCACTATGCCCCGTTGCGGTCTAGGGCGGGGAAAGAGCACATTGAATGACACACATACAAACGATTCGAAACGCTTCGCCAGTGGCCTTTATCTCCAGTAGCGATTTGGCGATACGATTTTTTAATCGTATATTTCGGTTTCGAGTCCTTTAAATCGCTTTGCATCCGTTACGCTCATTTCGCCTAACTTGTTAAGTCATAAATAGTAACTGGCTTCTGAAAAACCGTACCATAGGTTCCTACTCGCTTAACTCGCTTCGAGGAGTGAAGCTCTTATAGCAGTGATTCAGCCCCCAATGCCGCCTTCCATTAGTGATTCCACGAAGGCGGCATTGAGCTAAATATGTCTTACAGGTTGATAGTGTTACTTAATGTATTGATCTGTGGTGATTACCGTGCCGTAAGCGAAAGCTAGGGCCGCCATTATCGTTGCGTGAACCTGAGACGCAGGCACCGTAGCGCCTTCGAATTCAAGATCCATCGTGGCGCAGGCATCGTGGATAATCGTCGTTTTATAGCCGAAGTCTGATGCCGCACGGCTGGTTGCATCGATGCACATATGGCTCATGGCGCCGATAATGACGACTTCCTCAATATGCTGTTGGTCTAAGCGCTCTTTTAAGCCAGTCTCGCGAAACGAGTTAGGAAAATGCTTCACTAGTACTGTTTCCTGCTCCAATGGCGCAATCATTGAGTGGATGGCGACCTCTGGCGTACCGGGGGTAAAGAAAGGGATCTCTGGATCAGCAGATTCATGCTGGAAATAGATCACGAGATCTTTTGCCGACCGCGCATGCTCAATGACCTTGGCGGCATTCGCCGCTGCTTTTTCAATACCTTCCAGTGGAAGCCTGCCACCGGCAAAATATTCATTCTGGATATCGACGACGATAATGGCGCGGTTACTCATGAGGTTATTCCTTTTTCAGTAATGGTTGCCAGTGCGTTGGTGCTTGGAGATGAAGGCAGCAAGCTAACGTGCCAGCGCTAAGACGTTAATAAGAAGAAATAGGCCGCCATCAAAGGCGACCCATGGTATTAAAAGGAGACGACTTCACCATCAGCGGGGATAGCCACGTAATCCTGGATCCCAGCTTCTTGCACGTAATGAGACAACTCTTCACGGCTTAGCGTCATATGGTTCACAGCGTCCATATGCACCGCGATGATTGCCGCATTAGGGGCTGCCTGATGCATACGCAGCGTATCTTCCTTACCCATGATAATTGGGTCACCTTCGAAGCCAGTGACCTCTGCGGCGCCAGAATTCACTACAATTACCTCGGGGTTATAACTCGCCAGTGCCTGCTCAACCTCGTCACGCCAAATGGTGTCGCCCACCAGATACGTGTTTTTTTGGTCAGGAGCTTCGAAGACGACGCCCATAACGTTACCGAGGCTTTCCGCCAATTCAGGCACAGCGTAGAGAGTATCGGAGCCATGCTGACCGCCCGTTTTATGCAATGTCACTCCACCAAATTCCGCCTCCCCGTCCAAAATACGCACATCGCTAAAACCCTGTGAGCGAATCAGCTCGGCATCGGCAGTGTTCTGTGCAAAGAGGGGAATGTCCTTCGGCAGCAGCTCCTGGGCGGCATCGTCCCAGTGGTCGAGGTGTGTGTGAGTAACGATGACAGCGTCGACATCATCAATCATCTCCTCAAAAGGCATGGGCAACCCCACGAGAGGATTACGCAACTCGCTACGATAGGTATTCTCGAAGCCAGGATAAGCGCCTTGCTCGGCCAGCATCGGATCAACCAAAAAGGTGGTGTCCCCATAGGTGATTTTCACCGTTGCATTGCGAATCTGCTGCACTTGATGCGTTGACGCCTGGGCGTTTGAATCCGCCAATGCGTTACCGGCAATGAGTCCTGTGGCTAGGACGAGAGAACTGGCTAAGGTTTTAAATAACATCTAGATACTTCCTATCAAAATATGGGTGGGTTGATGGGAAGCAGTTTAGAGGCGTTCAAACAACAGAAACATTGGCCTGAAAGCCAATGATCGAAACTATTGGGCCAGTTTAGTAGTATTAAGTGAATACAACCTTAGGAGCCAAGCCTTGTCTCTGCCTCGCGTCGGACTGATCCTCCACCCACGTATTAGCCCTTTCCACTTTTCAGTGCCCTACACGCTGTTCGGCATGGTGATGATCGATCGCCCACTATTCGATCTATTCATTGTGGCTCCGGGAGGAGAATCATTGGAGGCCGAGCACGCCATGATGATCCGTCCCGATGGCGGTTTAGAGCTTTTGGACAACGTGGATATCGCGGTGGTGCCCGGCTGGCATGACCTGAACGAAGCCCCGCCGCCCGAGTTGGTTGAGGCGCTCGTCCGCTGTCATGAGCGAGGCGCTCATGTGGTCGGGCTCTGTTACGGCACCTATGCCCTGGCTTACGCGGGGCTGCTAGATGGCAAGCGGGCGTCGACTCACTGGCTTGCCGAGCAGGATTTCAGTCGCCGCTTCCCCAAGGTCAAACTGGACACCAATGCGCTCTATGTGGAGGAGGATCGGCTGGTAACGTCAGCGGGCACGGCTGCTGGCCTGGATTGTTGCTTATTCCTAGTGCGCGAATATTACGGCGCGCAAATTGCGAACAAGGTAGCCCGGGTCATGGTGGTTGCGCCGCATCGTGAGGGTGGACAGGCGCAGTTCATTGAACAACCGATGGCTACCTCCACCCAGGATGCCCACATCAATCGCTTATTGGACTATTTGAGAGGAAACCTAGTCGCTTCGCATAGCATTGATGAGCTAGCGGCGCGTACCGCCATGAGCAGACGTACCTTCACGCGTCACTTTCATAAAGCGACCGGCATGACGGTCGTGGAGTGGTTAGTGAACGAGCGGTTACGACGTGGACGCGAACTGCTGGAAACCACTTCCTTATCGGTGGAAGCTATTTCAGAGAGAGTTGGTTTTCGCACAGCGACCTCTTTCCGGCAACACTTTAGGCATCATCATCAAGTCAACCCACGCGACTGGCGCAAAACCTTTGGCCACAACGTCTGAATTTTGTCGGGCCTATGATGCCCTACCCTGCCATTGACTGCGCTCATGGTTTCGACGGTTCAATCGATAGGAGCCACCACTAAGCCTCATCGCGTTTTTGGCGCAAGCGTATAGTTAAGGCAAAAGGTGAATGCGACCACTGAGGACATTCAGGTAGTCACTTTCTGGAAATGACACATGAGAGCCTTGGAGGGCTGGCTTCGGCCAAGAGCGGTCTTTTAGGCAGTACTGATATAACGCCTGCCAACATGCGCGGCTACTGAATGGAGGCGGAGCCACAATGCAACAGGCGTTGCATGCCTAGCCTTGTTGGAACATATAGCCTCAGAATTACACTTCTACCAACTCAGCGATTTTTTTTGCGACAACTTCCATTGAGTCTTCAAACGTATCCAATCCAGTTCGAGAGGCGAGCATGGGGCTAACATTTCGTAGGGCTTCATAGGAAGTGTTATGCACGATGGGAATGAGCTGGTTACGTGCCAGCAATGCTGAAAGCTCTTTGTCTGCGACACTCTCTTTTGGTAAGCGTTCGAGCATTGCTGGGGTGACCAATACAAGTCCTATTCTAGAATTCGCTAAACCCTTGTCGATGGCCCGCATCATTGGGACGCCAAGTCCAAGATCATTCTCGCTGAACCAAACTTTTACACCGGCAACCACAAGTAAATCATGCAGATCTTTAGCCGCTTCTTTACGGTCGCCCCAAGCATGACACAAGAAAACATCGCGAAGATCAGGTTGCTGTGCTGCTCGAATCTCAACTGTTTCTCGGATTGGTTCGAGAGAATGAACCTGGGCATGTGTGTACGGTACAGATGAACCTGATTTCGACCAGCGTGGCTTTGCGCTGCGACTTGCCCCCCCGCTGCTCCCACTGCTCCGAGACGAGGAATAAGATGGAGTCGAGTATGAACTTTAGCCTTCACCTCCGTAACGACTATAGCGCCCGCCACATGCAGGGCAGTTGGCTGCCGCGCTCGCTGAACGATGTCCTCTTGATGGTGCTGTGCATTTAGCCATGCTTCCTTAACTCTCCATTTGAATGAGAAGTTCTAATGCCAGTCGTAACGGGCAGCAACAGTGCGAGGCATAGATAGTTGGTGTCCCGACCACCTTTTAGATGTTTGTGCACCGCTAAGCGCTGCGCACGTGGAATACGCAGACCTCCCCCGGTAGCAATGGTTTCATTCGGCCAATAGTGATGATTTGGCTTGTGTGCAATTTGTCCGTCGTTTTGACCTCTGCCCAAAGAATCTTATCTCCCTTTGCCATAGTCAGGTCTGGCCAGCCAGCACGATATTGATAAGGATTCTCCGCAATTGCCTCGGCTATCTTTTTGAGCCTCATGGGGCCAATAGCATTAAATAGCGTTTCGATACAACGCTCAGTCAGATCAGGATATGCTTCCCGGACCATTTGCGAGCAGTAAATCTCGTGAAAATTCTTCAAGACTGAATCTAGACTTGCCTGCTCAATAGCCGCCATTATTTCCGAAATTCTGGCCTCGTGAATTTTGAGCTGCGCTTCTGTATACCGACTGCAAGCATCTTCTCTCGACCCGAACGTATTAAGGCGAGCGAGCGCATCCAATGCAGCAGCCCGAATAATTATCAGAACTGCTCCGCCCTCGCAGTATGAACCTTCATACCCCTCTTCTTTAAGGTGAAGCCATACCGCTCGCTCCGAAGCACCCTCATACTTAAAGTCGTTTAGTGTTCGAATTGGGATTTCAAGCTGCTCGCATTGAGCAGGTAGCTTTGATAGCAGAACAGCCTGCCTCCACCCATCCTCGGTCAAGCCACCGCTAGGCTTGATAAACCCACGACGCTTTAACGCACGAAAAGTGTTTCCCGCAAGCATAAAACTGTCATCAGCTAGTGCAGATCGTAGGTAAGCTCTCATCTGTGTAGATAGTGTTTCCATGAGCATTTAACGCCCGCAGCATGCGCGGCTTTGGAATGGAGGCGAAGCCGGAACAGAAAAGCTTTTGCCTTGATTGGCCTCGTTAAGCACTAATGTGTTCGAAAGGTATTCCATATGTTTGTATCCAATCTCATAGAAGCGTATACCTCAAAAACGTACAGCTCTAGGTCGTTCTGAACCTCGATAAATGCTATTCGCATCGCCTGCAAACGTTGCTGGCTATGAAAGAAGACTTCTCGAAACTGATCATCTTTCATAGCTTGATCTCGCTTCATTTCGTGGGGGTAGTCTTCTGTTGCCATTTTGTAAACTAAGCTAGCTGAATAGTGTGAGTCATGGTTCAGGTGCTGGGTTAATCGCTTGATTAGACTTCTCGAAATCCCAACGTAAATGGGCTTCTCTTCATCTAAGAAGGCATAGCAGCCTGGGAAATCAGTACTCCTTCCGAGCTTAGCTAGAAGGGTTTTTGTGGCACTCTTATACCCAACAATTTCGGAGGCGAGAACCGGACTCTCTATCGATGCCATCAGCGCTTCGAAGTGGCCTGGGAGTACTTTTGAAGCGAGTTCGTCAAAGGAATGTTTGCAATTGTCGATGGGCATGAGATTCCTATGCTTAACAGGTCTTAGGCAGTCCATTCTACGATTGGACAAGAGTATCGGCACGCTTGTCCGGTAAATAGAGACACATATCCAAAATTCGCGGGCCTACTGCCTTTTCCGGCAATGTCCGCTCAGGGTCGATATCAGCCATTAGCTCGCTCCAGTGCCACAAGGTCATATATCCGCATAGGATCTTCCTCGATACACCGAGTGGGGCTTTTACCATCTAGCTTGGAGTGCGCTGTTTTTATCCAGCGCCGTGCTTGAACTTCACCCATCACCTGAACAGCGGCTGCCCAAATATCTTCTCTGTTGGGGGCGTCGATGATTTCTCTGCCGACCTCACCCATGTCATGCCATGCTTGTATATCGTCGGGTTCAGGCGCGTTTGGTTCACTTTCAGCTCTCAATAATCATACCTGCACGTAACGCCACGAAATGGTTGATAGAGCGGCGCCTAGCTGTTCTTGTGCCAGGTCGACAGTAGTTAGGGAGCTAGCACATTGTTAGGAAATAAGCTGCTTTCCATCAAGCTTTTACAAAATAATAAGTGAGAAGCAGATGAGAGAAATTCCAGTATTTGATTATGCACAAGCAGCGGCAAGAACCTTCTTATGAATCTGGTGTGGTCGTCAACCGACCTTGTCATCGGAGGGCATGCGTATCTTGAGTTTCCAATTCTGCTATGGGACAGCATGGAAAGCTGTAGGCCTGCCAATCTGTTTCTGCGTTACTACCTCCTGCGCGGTGTCGTAGGAGTTGGGCGATCCAGCAACTGGCGGACATGAAGGACTCAAAGTAATTATGACGATTAATAAAGACGAGGAGGCGCCTATCTTCCAAGTGGCCTATTACAGATTGGTCGCGGATCTTTTCGAGGCGCTGCCGGAGATCGAGAGCAAGCTGTAGGGGCGGATCTAATTCAGTAGTGGTTTATCGGATTGACGACGGATGCTCGCCGTAGCCGTCGATTTTTTCCCATCAACAGGGGCGGAACATGGCGTCAGGAATAGAAAGAAATCCATGAAGTTCGAGGTGGTCATCGTCGGCACCGGCCCCTCGGGCCTGCCGCCGAATGCCGGCTGGTGCAGCGGGCAAACGAGACCCAGTTGGGGCTTTCGGTCTACATGGTAGAGAAGGGCTCCGAGGTGGGCTCCATACTTGCTCCGGCGCCATTTGCAAGGGCGGCGAGAAGGGCCAAAAGCTGCCTAACGCCCTGGTGCCGCCCCTCATGGGCAATACCGGTGAGGACATGACTCGCTACGTGATCAATGCCGGCCTATGCCGCAGGCTGGCCGAGCAGACCAGGGCACTGAGCGTGGAAATCTTCTTGGGCTTCGCCGCCAAGGAGGCGATCGTCGCAGAGGGTGTGGGCAAGGGTAGCCTGATCGGCGACATGGGGGTAGGCGCCGTCGGCCAATCCAAGGGGGCAAGGGGCGATAAATGCTGTCGACGCCCGCAATCTCGAAGTACTACCCGATGATCGATAGGCCAAGCGCGTCAGGGACAGTCTCACGGATTCAGGGGACTGTCCACGGCTCATGTCCACGGTGGATTCTGCAAGCACCTCTGGGTAGTTCGCGCAGGAGCGTAGCGAAACGGAACATCATGTCCCACTTTCCATGCATTCTTCTTTCGAATCAATTTGTATCGACTAATATCGCTTTTTTTGACACTTCCTTTGCTATTCTCAAATGAAATAAAAATACAAGCCGGAGAACACAGGCCTATTGAAGCTGGAACAGCTGCGAATACACAGCGTCAGCACACTGATGACCATCGCCAGAATGACCATGGAAAGGCGCCAGAACGAGATGGCAGATCCGGATTTCGAAGACTGTTGGGTGCGGCCGCAATACCCTACGACTCACCCTCAGGCAACAATACGACTAACAACATGAACAAGAGGTCTTTACCATGCAAAAGATGATAGCCACTCCCGTAATACTGGCGGCTGCCTTCGGCTTCACAGCGACCGCACAGGCAACGGAATGGACCATGGCGATCCCCTATGGCGATGCCAACTTCCATACCCAGAACGTCAAGCAGTTCGCCGAAGACGTGACAGAAGCCACCGATGGCGAATTGACCATCAACGTACACAGCGGTGGCTCTCTGGTCGCTCACGGCGAGATCAAGCCGTCCGTCCGTCGCGGCACCATCGAGGCGGGCGAGGTCTTGCTCTCGGTTCTCTCCAACGAGGACCCGATCTTCGAAGTCGATACCCTGCCGGGGGTGGCTGGCAACTATGAGGAGGCCTTTGCCCTGTGGGAGGCCACCAAGCCCATCATCACCGAACTGTTCGCCAAACAGGGCATAATGCCCCTCTACTCCGTGGCCTGGCCCTCCCAGGGCATCTATACCGACTTCGAGCTGAACAGTGCAGACCAGTTCGAGGGCCTGCGGATCCGCGCATCCAACCTCAATACCCAGCGCTTCGTCAACTACCTTGGCGGCAATCCCACCGAAACCGAGGAGTCCGATATCCCCACCGCCTTCAGCACCGGGCGCGTGGACGCCATGATCACCTCGACCTCCACCGGCAACTCGATGACTGCCTGGGATTACGTCTCCCATTACACCGACGCCAACCTGTGGCAGCCGAAGAATATCGTCTTCATCAACCAGCGCGCCTTCGACCGCCTGGACGAGGCGACCCAAGAGGCCGTTCTCGAGGCGGCCGCCCGAGCCGAAGAGCGCGGCTGGCAGATGAGCCGCGACGACACCGAAGCCAGTACCCAGGCCCTGCAGGAGAACGGCATCACCGTATCCACGCCGAACGACGAGGTGGCAGCCGCCCTGCAGGCAGCAGGCGACAGGCTGTTCAGCGATTGGGAAGAGCGCGCCGATGACACGACCAAGCAGGTGCTCGAAACGTATCGCGAGCAGCGTGACCACTGAGGCCTGACCACTAAGGTGCGGTGGCAATCCGCCGCGCCCGCCTCGAATTCGCCGTGAGATAAATTATGACCTTCAATTTCAATGCACTCTACCGCCTCGGTGCCTGGGGAGCGGCCGCCTGCATGATCACCATCTGCGCCCTGGTTTCCCTTCAGGTCGCCTTCAGGTTCATGGATGCAGGCCTGGTACTGATTGGTCTGCGCCGCACCGGATTGAGCATAACCGGGGTATCGGAACTCGCCTCCTACCTGCTGGTTGGTGCAACGTTTCTCGGCCTCGCCTATACCTTCGTACACCATGCCCATATCCGCGTGACGCTGCTGATATCGCGGCTGCCTTCAGCCATACGCGTCTGGTTCGAGGTCTTCGGGCTGCTGGTTGCCCTGACCCTCAGCCTGCTGCTCGGCTATGGACTGATCGAACTGGTAAGGGAAAGCCTGCAGTTCAACGAAATCTCATCAGGCTTCCTGTCGATCCCCCTCTGGATTCCACAGACCGTCCTGGCAATCGGCGTGGGCCTGCTCTGCCTGGCATTGCTTGAAGCCCTGGTCTTTGCCTTGCGCATCGCCGTCCGCGACCCCTCGAGCTTTCAAGAAGCAACGCCAACCGAAGACAGCGAGACTCGCTGAGCCCGGCCACTATCCTCTTTCGGAGAACTACTCATGCTGGCATTGAGTCTGGCTACTGTCTTCACGCTCGTGCTGCTTCTGGGCAGCGGCGTATGGATCGCCTTCGCGCTGATCGGTACCGCCTGGGTGTCGCTGGCCTTCTTCAGCCCCTTTTCGCCCGTGCCGATCCTGGCTTCGGACTTCTGGGCCGCCAGCTACGGCTGGGAACTGACCGCCCTGCCGATGTTCATCTGGATGGGCGAGATCCTGTTCCGCTCAGGCCTGGCCGACAGCATGTTCCGCGGCCTCTCGCCTTGGCTGAACCGACTCCCCGGGCGGCTGCTGCATGCCAACATCATCGGCAGCGGCATGTTCGCGGCGGTCTGCGGCTCGTCGGCGGCCACCTGTGCCACCGTGGGCAAGATGACCCTGCCGGAGCTCGAGCGTCGCGGCTATGATAGCAACATGGCGATCGGCACGCTGGCCAGCGCCTCTACCCTGGGCCTGCTGATCCCGCCTTCTATCGTCTTGATCGTCTATGGCGTGGTGACCGAGCAGTCGATCTCCCGGCTGTTCATGGCCGGTATCGGCCCGGGGCTGTTGATCCTGGCCCTGTTCATGAGTTACCTGATCCTCTGGTCGCTGCTCAAGGGCAATCGCCAGGGCCTTACCGGACACGATGAGTCGTCGATGCCCCTGGCGGAGAAGCTTCGCCACACGCTATCGCTGATACCGGTCCTGCTGCTGATCGGCGGTATCATCGTCTCGATCTACGGTGGCCTGGCCTCGCCCACCGAGGCCGCAGCGGTCGGCGTGGTGCTCTCCATCGTGATCGCACGCTGTACCGGCAGCTTCGACCTTGCCACCTTCAAGGCGTCGCTATTCGCGGCGATACGCACCGCCTGCATGATCGCCTTCATCATTGCCGGTGCGTCGTTCCTCACATCGGCCATGGGCTTTACCCAGGTTCCCATGCAGCTGGCCCGGGCCATCGGCGAGATGGGGCTATCACCCCCCATGCTGCTGGTGGCACTGACCCTGCTGCTGCTGGTGATGGGCTGTTTCCTCGATGGCATTTCGCTGATATTGCTAGTCACGGCTATTCTGATGCCGCTGGTCAGCGCAGCGGGTTTCGACCTGATCTGGTTCGGCATCTATCTAGTGATCATGGTGGAGATGTCGCAGATCACTCCGCCGGTGGGCTTCAACTTATTCGTCATCCAGGGGCTGACCGGCAAGGATATCGTCACCATCACCAAGGCGACCCTGCCCTTCTTCCTGCTGATGCTGGTCTCCATCGTGCTGCTGTATATCTTCCCGGACATCGCACTCTACCTGCCCCAGGCGATAAACCACTGAAGGTTCAACTGCCTGGATCCTGGCGCGGCGCGGTGCTTGCGTCGCGCTGCGCCAGCCGAGGGCGCGCGGATAGTAGCGCTCCGGCTGACGCTCCACATGGGCGAAGAAATGGGTGTCCTTGTAGGGCATCTTCATGAAGACGGAAACTCCCAGCCCGGCATTAAAACGCTGGGAATGTAAGTAGCACGCTGTCGCCCCGACTGTATACCGCAATGTCGCGGGCCGGAGATCCGGCATCAACTTGAAAACCAGATATAATTGTGAGGCTACCTTGGACATCAAGAAGATCGAATCCCTTCTCAAAGCGGCGGCCGAGGCCGGGCTGAGCGAACTGGAAATCGCCGAAGACAGCTTCCACCTGGTCCTGTCGCGTGATACCAACACAGCCACAAGCGACTCGCCGACCGCCACCTCCGCCGCCGACACGGAAACCTTCAAATCACCTCTGGCTGGAATCTTCTATACCGCTTCCGAACTGGGAGCTGCGCCCTTTGTTGAGGCGGGCAGCGAGATCGATGCGAACGCAAGCCTTTGCGTTATCGAAGCGATGAAGGCCCTGAACACGATCACTGCGCCGCGCGCAGGCCGTATCGTTCGGGTTTTGGCCAAGGACGGCGAGAGCGTCGATATCTCTACACCGCTTTTTGAAGTGAGCTGGTCAACATGACAAGGAATATCAAAAAACTACTGATCGCCAACCGCGGCGAAATCGCCGTTCGGATTCAGCGAGCCTGCCGCAAGCTGGGGATTCAAAGCATTCAGATCTGTTCGCAGGCCGACCGCGATGCCCCCTTCGTAGCTTCGGCGGATGAGAATCTTTGTATCGGCCCTGCATCAGCCGGACAAAGCTATCTCGACATTCACCGGATCGTGGCTGCCGCACGCCTGTGCAATGCCGACGCGGTGCACCCCGGCTATGGGTTTCTTTCGGAAAACGCCGAATTCTCAGACGCTGTCGAAGCCGCAGGCATGGCCTTTGTCGGTCCGACCGGTGATGTCATTCGCAAGATGGGCGACAAAATCAGCGCGAAAAAAGCTATGCTTACGGCTGGTGTGCCCTGTATTCCTGGCTACGAAGGCCATGCTACCAGCAATACCGACACCTTAGCCCCGGAGGCCGAGAAGGTCGGATATCCGCTCATCATCAAGGCAGCTGCGGGTGGCGGTGGGCGTGGGATGAGAGTCGTACACGAGGCGCAGGAACTGGGTACTGCGCTTGCCCAGACCCGTGAAGAGGCCCGCCTGGCCTTCGGTAACCCCTCGGTCTATCTGGAGCGCTATCTTGAACACCCACGCCACGTCGAACTTCAGATTCTTGCCGATGGTCAGGGCAACGTCATCGTGCTGGGCGAACGTGATTGCTCGCTGCAACGCCGTCATCAGAAAATCATCGAAGAAGCCCCAGCACCGGGCATTCCGCGCGATAAGATCGACGCGCTGTCGAAAACCTGCTCCACCGCCTGCCGCGCCATCGGCTACCGCGGCGCGGGCACCTTCGAGTTCCTCTACGAAGACGGCATCTTCAGCTTCATTGAGATGAACACCCGCATTCAGGTGGAGCATCCCGTGACCGAAGAAATCTATGGCTTCGATCTTGTCGCTGCGCAGCTTCGCGTGGCGAACGGCGAGCAGCTTTGGGTCACGCAGGATGAACTAGCGCCTCGCGGTCATGCGCTGGAATGCCGAATCAACGCCGAAGACCCCGGCACCTTCATGCCATCTCCCGGTACGATAACCAAATGGATCGAACCGACCGGCGAAGGCGTCCGGGTCGAGACCCACTGCTGCACAGGCAGCGTGATCTCGGCGCATTACGACTCAATGATCGCCAAGATCATCTGCCATGCTGACACCCGCATCGAAGCAATCGACCGGATGAAAGCCGCGCTCGATGCCTTCACGGTTGAGGGCATCGCCACTAATGCACCGCTGCACCGTCGTCTTCTGGACGATCCAGTTATCTCGAAAGGCGGTATGGACATTCACTATCTTGAAGCGAAACTAGAGGGCAGGACATGACCGATGTTGCCTATGACCTCTCCGACCTTGGCGAAGCGGGGGTCGTGCTGACAGTACTCAACACGAGCGACTTGGTCGCGCAGGAACGCATCTGGGTCGTCGCTGACGAACTTCCACGGATAGAGGGGGTCGAGGAAGTGCTGATCGGCGTGAATAACCTGACCTGCCTGTTCGACCCAGAACGGATCACCGCTGACAAGGTGTCGTCCTGCATCACCAAGGCTTGGGGCGAGGCCCGGGCCTGGAGCGGTGCGCCCGCGATCCACGAAATCCCCATCACCTACGGCGGCGAGGCCGGACCCGATCTTGAAGAACTGGCCGCGCATGTGGGAATGTCCCCGCAGGAGGTGATCGCTCTGCACTCCGCCTCCGAACTTGTCGTCATGGCGGTCGGCTCGCAGCCCGGTTTCGGCTATCTCGGGGGCATGGACCCCCGGCTCGCCATGCCGCGCAAGGCCAAGCCGCGCGAGCGGGTGCCTGCCGGATCGGTGATCATCGGCGGCGCGCAGACCGCCGTTGCGACCTCGACCTCACCCAACGGCTGGAACGTGATCGGCTTCACGGACTGGACGTTCTTCGACGCAACCAATCCGCATCCGGCGCGGCTGCGGGTCGGTGACCGTGTTCGCTTCATCGTAAAGGAGGCGCAAGATGCTTGATATTCTGGCAGCGGGCCCGTTCGCCACGGTTCAGGACTTGGGCCGACCCGGTCTACGCGGACAGGGCGTCAGTGTAGGCGGCGCGATGGACAGCCTTGCGCTCCGGGTCGCGAACCTGCTAGTAGGCGAAGACCCTGGCGCGGCTGGAATCGAAACCACCGGCCTTCCCCTGCGTGTGCGTGTCGGACGAGCGGCCCTGATCGCCGTCACCGGGGCCGTATCCCGCGTGAGCGTCGATGGCGTGGCGATCCCGACCTATACCTCCTGTCTCGTGGAAGCGGGCCAGGTAATCGAGGTTGGCCCAGCGCAGCAAGGCACGTGGTCCTATCTCGCAGTGTCAGGCGGGATAGAGGTGCCCTCGGTTCTTGGCGCGCGCAGCACCGATCTGAAAGGCGGCTACGGCGGCATCGAGAATGGACGCGCTCTGCGCCCCGGTGACAGCCTGACGCTTGGCGCATCGCCTATCGACCCAGCCCCGCTTCACAAACGCGGCGGCTTCGGCGTCCTGCCGCCCCCGCGCCTGACCGACCCGGAAGGCCACACGATCCTGCGGATCATTCCCGGTCGTGAGTATGGCGAATTCGACGAGACCCAACAGGCCCGCTTTTGGGGCGAACTTTGGACCATAAGCAACAGCAGCAACCGTCAGGGCTATGGCCTTCAGGGGCGGAAACTCTCGCCCAAGACCCCGCTGAACCTGGCCTCTTACGGACTGATCCCCGGCGTCGTACAAATCCCCCCAGCGGGGGAGCCGGTCATTCAGCTTGCCGAGGCGAACACCTGCGGCGGCTATCCCCGCATGGGCACGATCATCGCACCTGATCTCTCTGCGCTGGTACAGGTTGCGGTCGGCGGAAAACTCAGAATGCAACGGATAACTCGTGACGAGGCCATCGCGGCCAGACAGGCGACGCAGACCTATCTTGCGCACGTCACCGAAACCTTGAGGAGCGCACTGAAATGGACCTGAAAGACCCCGCCGTCATCTGTCGCCTTGCCGAGGCGCTTCGTCAGGCCCAAGGTCGGTCGCTCAGCCTTGAACTGGGTGGCCAATCGCTTCGTATCGCGCTGTCCGATACGGTTGCAACCGCCGCTGCACCAACCAAGGCGAGCCACGCGACCATCGCCAGTACCGGCTTTGGCACCTATCGTGCGACCTCGCCTGACGGTCTGCTCACGCCCCCCGAAATCGGCGAGACCCTCAAGGTGGGCCAATGGCTGGGCTGTCTGGTCGCGGGCGACCTGATTCTGCCGATCCGTGCCGCCGAGACAGGAACGCTGACAGAAATGCAGGCAGCCGAGGGCCAGCTTGTGGAATTCAGCGATCCGCTTTTCAGCATCGCGACCAGCCACGAAATTGACGGATAAGGTCAGAAACCAGCGGAGAATGATAATGGAATACATCGACATCAACTGTGACATGGGCGAAGGCTTTGGTGATTATTCCGCGGGCGACGACACCGAGATGCTGAGCCTCGTGACCACCGCGAACGTTGCCTGTGGTTTCCACGCTGGCGATCCGCATATCATGTTCAACCTCGCCCGCAAGGCCAAAGAGGCCGGCGTCGCCATCGGCGCGCATCCGGGCTATCCAGACCTTTGGGGCTTTGGCCGCCGCCCGATGACCTATTCGCCCCAGGAACTCAAGGCGCTTATGGTTTACCAGATCGGGGCTTTCGACGCCGCCGCAAAGCTGGCGGGCCACAAGATGACCCATGTGAAGGTCCATGGTGCCATGGGCCATCTTGTCCACCGCGAGGATTGGGCCGCGCGGGCGCTGATCGAGGTTATCCAGACCCTCGACGAAAACATAATCCTCTCCACGATGGTTAAGACCATCCTGTCCGACATGGCGGTGGCTGAGGGTCTGCGCGTGGTGCATGAGGTCTATGCCGACCGCGCTTATGACCCGGCCGGACAGCTCGTGTCGCGCGGCATTCCGGGCGCGGTCATCCATGACAGCGAAGCCGCCGCGCAGAACGTGTTGCGGATGCTTTCCGAACAGGCGGTTTTCACCGTCGAGGGAGTCAAGATCCCGCTCAAACAGATCGACTCCGTCTGCGTGCACTCTGATACTGCAGGCGCGGTCGAAATGACCGCTGGCCTCGTGGCGCGGCTCAAGGACGAGGGCATTGCCCTGCGCCCCTATGCTGATATGTTCGGCTGACCCGCCATTCCAAGGTCAGCGCCCGAACCGGGGGTCTCCTGATATTGGATCGTGAAATCGCACGCTTCTACGGCGACTCTCGCGATGTCGTCGTAGAAGGCCGAGGGGAGGTCCCGTCTCACGACCAGCGAATAGGATGTCGGTGACAGCGGCGGGTTCGACACCATCTCAACCAGCTTGCCGCTTTTCACCAAGGGCTCGAAACAGTCGCGCGGCAGATACGCGATTCCGAACCCCGCCACCGCCAAGGCCACTGCTGCCATCATGCTGTCGGCATGTACGGTGTTCTCAAGGGTCAGCCCACGGGTTTTGAGCCAGCGGATAAAGAACAGCCCCGCGCCCGAGCGGCTTCCCTGTGTGATAACCGGGCAATTGCATATTTCGCGCAGTTCAAGGTTTGGTTGTCCCGGCAGGAAATCGGGCGAGGCCATCCATGCGTTATCGACATCGGCCAGCCGATAGACATGTATGTCATTATCGACCACCACCTCCGGCACGATGATCACGTCCAGCCGCCCTTCCATAAGACCTTCGTAAAGGCTTCGGCTCATGTCGACCGAGGGTTCCACCAAGACTTCGGGGTAATTCTGCCGCAGGAGCGTAGCAAAACGAGGCATCCATGTCAGAGCGGTAAGCTCCGTCACCCCTAGTCGGAATTTTCGTGCAAAGTGATGATCGCCATTTCGGATCGACATCACCCGATCTCTGAGCTCCATCATCTGGCGCGCGTGTTCATGCAGGATCTCCCCCTGCTTCGTTACCCGTGATCCACGCCGTGCACGATCAAAAAGCGTTAGACCGGTCGCATACTCAAGCTCCTGAATGCGCTTGGAAATTGTCGATTGCGTTGTGTTCAGGTGCTCCGCGGCCCGGCTGAATGTGCCAAGTTCGACAACCCAGAAAAGCGCTTCGAGCTGACCGATAGAGAGATTCGACATACATTCCCCAATCGAATGAATGAATATCGATTAATATTGCTATTATGCAACAAAGTCAATAGATATCCTACTTAAAACAACCTAGATCGGAGAACTCAGTGTCTATCCATTTAGCTGATCGAGTAAAGCAACTTAAACCTTCGGCGAGTATCGCCGCTAAACAGGTCGTTTCCGACGTGGCACTGGACTCATAGATATCCATACTTGGAGAAATTAACCTTTCTCTGTTGAAGCTAACGTCTGCGATAGCAAGCATCAATACCCGGCACCATGTTCTTTTGCGCCTAACCACTTTTGGCCGGTTTGTGCCCTTCTGGTTCCAAGGTGGTTTGATCAGGTAGAAGAAATGTTGGCTCACATTGGAGCACTGCAGCGATCTCGTATAATTTTTCCACGGTAATATTAACTTCTCCACGTTCGACTCTTCCTATATAGCTGCGGTCGATGCCAGCAGCTAAGGCAAAGGCGTCTTGCGAGAAGCCATTTTTCTTTCGTGTTTCCCTAATATTTCTTCCCAGCGTCGTCGCTAGCTCACTCATACCCGCCTCATTTCCTTTTGGCGGGACTATCCTTCGTTGCGGCCTATCTAGCCACGGACTATAATCCGCATTTCGTTTTTTACCTCTCCTACGGTGATGGTCATGTCGGGTACCCTTCCTTCAATAGAGGAGCGCATTTTCGAGCTCCTTTTAGAAACTGATAACGCTCAATTCACGATACGCAGCCTGCGTGACCAATACGCACACCAACATGGCATAGCAGCAGAGCGACGAGTTGCTCTGCGACGTTTTATCTACGAAAGAATTAAAAAGCTAATCACCGCTGGTTTGGTGGAGAAAGACCGTGAAAAACGCAAACGCGATCAGCTCTATTTTGTCTTACCTTCAATAAGAGAAGCAGGCTTGTGCCTGGAGGGAGAAAGCTTTGAAGCATGGCACCAGCGGCTCGTGTCGCAAACAGCTTATGGAACAACGGAGACAACCGGTATTCCAAAAGTCAAAAGTAGTAGTGAACAGAGCCCCAGTGCTAGGAAGGCTTCGAGCCAATATGCCTTGGAGAAAGTGTTAAAGGAAACGCAAAGTGAATTCCTTTCTACACTGGGTGAAGTCGAGGCATTCCGTGAGCTTATGGATGAATACCCCGATCTCAAGCCGAGTATCGTGCTTGATCATCGTGATGCTTATGACCGGAGCGCACGTTTAATGGGCCGAGTGCGAGCGCTAGAAAAATCTCTACATCGGCTGGGGGGTACATGAGCACCAAGCTGCGGAGATGGCAAGCAGAGTGCTTGGAGCTAGCGAAGGTTCACTACTTACTTCATAGCGACTTTTTCCTGCAAGCAACACCTGCGAGCGGAAAAACCCGACTAGCAGCTGAAATCACGCGATGGCTGCTTGAAGAAGGACATATTGATTTTGTTATCTGTTTTGCGCCAACGAGAGAAGTGGTGGCTGGCATACAGCGCACCTTTACTGTCGTATTGAATCAGCGGTTTGGCGATACGCTTGCTTCGGTTGGGGCTGCTTACACCTATCAATCTATGGAATATCACCCTGAGGAGTTTTGGGCGCTATTTACAAAATATCGCACATTGACCATTTTCGATGAGATGCATCACTGCGCGGGCCATGATCCGCTCCTCAGCAATACGTGGGGCCAGCAAATAATTCAGCGCATCCAAAATGCAGCCACTTACACGTTAGCGCTGTCAGGAACGCCCTGGCGTTCGGATGAGTTACCTATTGCGTTAGCTCGCTACAGCGATCCAGAAGGCAAACTAATTTGTGATTACCGATATGACCTTCAAACCGCCATTCAAGATGGCGTATGTCGCTCGCCAAGAATTACCCTCATTGATAACCCCCTGATCCGCTTGACCGAAGAGAACGAAAGCACAGCATCAGTAAGAGCATTTTCGTCATTTCAGCAGTTGCTTAGTGAGTCGCCAATCAGTTACGAAGACCTGTTGAGACACGACGACATCCTAAATGCGGTGCTAGACCTAGGCATTGACCGACTTAACCAAGAGCGGGGCAGCGTGCCTAATGCTGGCGGTCTAGTCGTTGCTACCGACATTGAACATGCGCATCAAATCGCCGAGCTTTTGCATCACAAAGGTGAAAGCTATGTGGTGGTGACCAGCCAAACACCGAAGGCGCATCAGCTAATTGACCAATACCGATATAACAGTACGCGCTGGATTGTTGCGGTAAGCATGATATCCGAAGGGACTGATATTCAACGTTTATGCGTATGTGCGTACCTGAGTAGGATTCGAACGGAACTGCATTACCGGCAGGTATTAGGGCGTATTCTACGCAAAATAAACGACTCAGATGATAAAGCATGGCTCTATGTGATCGCCGAGCCCCTACTGCGGAAATACTCGCAGCGAATTGCTGAAGATTTACCCGAAGATCAGGCAATGCTTCAAACCCAAAAGCTGAACCTACGATTGGAGAAAGCACGCTCCAGTCAAATGGGCGGCACTGAGGAGAGTGAGCCAGCTGCGAGTAATAGCCAACCGTTATCAGCAAAAAATATTAATGAGCGTGAGATGCAGTCTTTTGAGCCTCCCTTGCTAACGCTTAGCTTCTCGGAATACTACCGTCAGCACCTTTTGTCTCTTATATAGGCTCTCTTTTATAAAGTTTTATGAACAAAAAGAGTACCTTTGGGTTCATCTACGGAAGGATCACCAAAGATGGATCAGAGCCGTCAGTTATATGGGTCATTCCCTCCATTTTAGAAGGCTATAAAAGCAGAACTCAGAGCACAGCCGGGCACCTCTATATTTCAACAACGTCGGTAATAATAGCTTGTTGCCAAGCAAAATGTGGCGCTTAAGTGAAAAGCTGCATAAATACTAACGCAGCAGATTGATCGGTGCCGACAGTGTAGAATCTGTCCATTAGGACTCCGTATAACAGAATTACCCAATCAAGCAGATCTCGGCAGCCAAGTCTGAGGACTATAAGAAGTTACCTGCCGAGATCGTTTCCTGGCCCGGATGCCCGTGCGGTGTCACAGCAACAATTGATCGAAGCACTGTCGCCGTCCTTCTTCGCCCAATGCAGCATGTGTCAAACTGACCTGGTTATGCTTTTGCGTACTTAGCTAGCATCTGAATCAGCTCACTTTCATTAATTACCTCTACACCGAGGTCTTTAGCTTTTGTAAGCTTAGACCCTGCACTCTCTCCCGCCACAACGTAGGATGTGCGAGTTGACACGTTTCCAGACACTTTGCAGCCTAGGCTTTCCAGAGATGCCTGTGCCTCAGACCTAGTCATACTGTTCAAAGTACCTGTTAAAACGAACGTTTTCCCTTTCAACGGCCGCGAACTCTCATCTACCTGGACTACTTCCCACCGTACGCCTTGCTCAATGAGCGCGTTAATTACCGACAAGTTTCTTTCCTGCCGAAAAAAGTGATAGATATGTGTTGCGACGATTTCTCCTATATCAGGAACATCTACCAACTTCTCCATAGAAGCAACTATGAGCTTGTTGAGATCCCCAAAGGATAGTGCCAAGTTCTTTGCTGTAGCCTCTCCAACTTCTCGTATCCCTAATGAGTAGACGAACTTAGAAAATGTTGTTTCTTTAGAATTATCAATAGCTTGAAGTATATTCTCAACCTTTTTAGGACCCATTCGATCCAGATGCAATAAAGAGGGCGCTGTTAGGGTATAAAGGTCAGCGGGGCTTTTGACTATCTCTTGCCTAACCAACTCCTCAATAATTTTTTCACCTAGACCAACTACGTTCATGGCCTTTCTAGAGCAGAAATGTCTTATTGCCTCTATCAGCTGCGCTTTACAAACTAGCCCACCGGTACATCTTGCATCAGCTTCCCCTTCAACCTTTTCAATATCTGATTTGCACACTGGGCAGGATTGAGGAAATACGATGGGCTTTCTATCTGCCCCCTTGGTTGATACAGACATGACCTGCGGAATGACATCTGCTGCGCGGCGAATGATCACCTCATCACCTATACAAAGGCCAAGACGCTCAATTTGATTCGCATTGTGTAACGAAGCACGACTTATTGTCACTCCCCCTATAAAAGCTGGCGTCAGAACTGCAACTGGCGTTATCTTTCCAGTTCTCCCAACTTGAAACTCAACGTTTTCCAATCGGGTCTTACCTTCCTGGGCTGGAAATTTATGAGCGATTGCCCACCTGGGAGCATTTGTAATGAAGCCAAGTGACTCCTGTTGTATTATTGAGTCAACTTTAAAAACGACCCCATCAATCTCATACGGAAGGGCTGAACGAGAAGCCATAAGCTCCTCAATGTAGTCGTGACAACCAGATAATCCAACTTTAGTCGTGCTTTCTTTCGGAAGTGCAAACCCGAGATCTTTGAGATACATTAGTCGCTTAAACTGGCTAGCAGGGAGCTCTTTACCTTCACAAACGCCGATTCCGTATGCAAAAAACTCTAGAGGCCTACGTGCTGTTACATCAACATTCAGCTGCCTCAAACTCCCAGATGCCGCGTTTCGTGGATTAACGAGTAAGTTTTTTCCTTCGCTCGCTAGGCGCTCATTAAGCTCTTCAAACTTTACAACAGGAATTACGACCTCACCCCTAACCTCAAGCCTATTAGGAGCATTAATACTTGATAGCGTTCGAGGCACATTACGGATGGTTTTTACATTCCGTGTTACATCTTCACCAACACTGCCATCGCCTCTAGTTGCCCCTCTGACCAGAGCCCCATGCTCGTATATCAGACTAACGGCCAATCCATCTAGCTTTGGTTCTGCGCAAAATGTTACAGGACTCGATGTACCAAACGATTTCTCGATCCTTCGAATGAAATTTTCCAAGCCACTGAAATCAAAAACATTGTCCAATGAAAGCATTGGAACTTCGTGCTTCACCTTTTTAAAGCCCTTCGCTACTCCTCCGCCAACTTTCTGAGAGGGTGATGAAGGATCACTTCTCTCGAGATTTTCACTTTCTAGTCCCTTCAACTCACGCATTAGCTCGTCGTATTCGGAGTCAGTAACTGAGGGTTCATCCAAAATGTAATATTCATGATTGTATTTTTCTACAAGAGCTCTCAGCTCCGAAATTCTGTCTTGATTTTTATGGTTCATCGTCATCAACTCGACTGCCTGGGTGCATTTGCTACCTAGCTATGATAATTTTACAAATACGCCTACTTGAAACTCCGAGCTACAGGGTGACACCTACGTCTCCCGCCCGCCGAATCGATACCGTATCGCCGATCATTACATCCAAGCGGGTAATTTCGTCTGCGTTATGTAGCGTGGCATTGGAGACGGTCACGCCCGCTACGGTGACCGGCTCAAGCCGCGCTACCGGGGTAATCGCCCCGGTGCGACCAACCTGAAACTCTACATCGTTGAGGATGGTGACCTCTTCCTGGGCAGGAAACTTAAACGCCACCGCCCAGCGCGGCGCGCGGGCGACAAAGCCAAGCTCACGCTGGTGGCGCAAGTCGTTGACCTTGATCACCACGCCGTCGATATCAAAACCTAAGCTATCACGCTTTTCACCCAACTGTTCACAGTAATCAGCGACGGCCTGAGGGCCTTTGACTATCTGCAGCTCTGAGCTTGAGCGAAAACCCCAGTTTTTTAGCCTTTCCATTTGGCGGCTATGAGTTGGAATCACGCTGTCATCTAAATTTGCCATATTAATGCGGGCAACTTGGTAAGCGTGAAACTCTAGCGGGCGTTTCGCGGTAATGCGCGGATCTAGCTGACGCAAGCTGCCCGCCGCTGCGTTACGCGGGTTGGCAAATACCTTGCTACCCTCTTTCCGGGCGCGCTCATTGAGCGCCTCAAAACCGGAATGACGCATAATCACTTCGCCCCGTACTTCCAAAAGTTCAGGGACTTTTTTGCCCAGCAGTTTTAACGGCACCGAGCGCAGCGTGCGCAGGTTAGAGGTAATGCCTTCGCCGGTACGGCCATCACCCCGGGTCGCCCCACTGACCAGAATACCCTGCTCGTAGACCAGCGATACGGCCGCACCATCCAGCTTGGGCTCGCAGGTAAACTCAATCTCTTCGGCAGTACACTCCAGGCGTTCGGCTACGCGGTCGGCAAAGGCGAGAATATCGTCACGGCTAAAGGCGTTATCCAGCGACAGCATTGGGATCGCGTGGGCCACCGAAGGAAAGCCGTCCGCAGGAGCAGCACCCACCCGCTGAGTAGGTGAATCGCTGGTGATCAGTTCTGGGTGGTTAGTTTCCAACTGCTGCAAGCGCTGCAGCTTACGGTCATAGTCAGCATCCGTTAGCGTGGGATCATCCAGCACGTAGTAACGGTAGTTGGCCTCATCCAGGGCGGCCCGCAGTTGGGTAATCTCTTCCAGCGGTTGAGAATCAGACTGACTCATTTAATGGGTTCCAGTACTAACGAATAGCGGCCGCAATAAATGCAGAGCCTAAAGAGTGTAAAAATAGAACAAAAATAGTGCGTATTGAACAAAAACACCCGCCTTCTGGCAAGAAGGCGGGTGTTGAACAGCTGAAGTGGCTTAGCGGGCTTGCATATGCCGGTGCAGGCGGTGACGGCGTTCAAACTCACGCACCCGCTGGCGGGAAAATTCGATTGTTTGAGCGGTCATCACGCTGCGGTTTTCATCTTTCAATTCGCCGCCCATATGGCGCACCACCACCATGGCGGTTTCCACCATCGCTTCAAACGCGGCAGAGCTGTCAATGGCACCAGGTAGCGGCATCAGTAGCGTAATACCGGGCGTCATAAACTCACCCATCTCTTCAATCGGGAAGGTGCCTGGCTTCACTACGTTAACCATTGAGAACTGTAGCTCGCTGTCTTCACTTTCCGTTTCAAAGCGGTGGAAAATACCCATCTCGCGGCTGTAGCGCAAACCACATACCATCATCAGCTCAAGTAACTTACTGCCGTCGAAACCGTCTGGATCACGCGACAGTATGCTGATCACCACCACTTCTTCAGCACTAGAGAGCGTCTCTTTAGCGTGTTCGCCGCTGACATCATGGCGCAGGGCCTTTTCTAATGTCGGATGAACACGCACCCGCTCTTCTGCGGCACGATCGTCATAGGCGCTGGCATAATCGGTGCTTTCATCGAAGCCAGCACGGTGCTCTTCTGAATAGCCATTTTCATCAGTAGAATTTTCCTCATAGCCAGCATGACCAGAGTACTCAAAGCTGAGAGCCTCTTCTTCAGCAAGGCGCTGCTGAGCGGAAAGCCTGTCTGCGGCGGCGGCATTAGCCGCTGCTTCGCGTGCCTGGGCCTGCTCTTGCGCTAGGCGTGCACGCTCAGCGTCAGCGACTTCTTTCGCTTCGCGGCGCTGCTCGGCTTCAAGCGCTTTACGTTCGGCCTTTTGCTTGGCCAAGGCTGTATCGCGCACTGCTTTCTCGGCTTTTTTACGCTGTTTCTCTTTACGCCGCTCGATCAAACGGCGCTTCAGCGAGCGCCCCATACCTTCAAAGTCGACTAGCCGATACTCATCAACTTCGTGGTCGTCGAGTTCGTCGTGCTCGCCCACGGTGTCAGGACGCAACTGGCGTCGTTTAGGCGAATGCTCATTGGTATGTTTGGCAAATACAGCATCTTCGGGTTCAGCGCGCAGCACTGGTTCAGCTTCATAAGAAGGCTGGGCTGTCTTTTCAGATTCATTCACCGTATCACTCGCACTTATCGACACTGCGTCTGATGCGGGAGGTTTAGCCGCTACGGGCTCAGCCGCTCCAGACGCAGCATTGACAGTTTCAGCAGATGTGCTTGGCGCCACAGGTGAATAAGCAGGCTGCTCTGCTTCGTGAGCTGGCTGTCCCGCAGTAGAGGCATTGGCGCTCGACGTATCCGCTATCGACGCATCGGCCATCGAAAGGCTTGGCTCGCGACGCTCATGCTCAGTCGGCATGGGTGTCGCTGTAGATGAAGGCGTAGAAGACGCGGCTGGGGTTGCAGTCATTGCAGCGGCTGTTGGCTGCTGCGCAATAGAGGCTGCTTTATCAACTTTATCCGCTTTACGTTTAGCCGCTTTAGCCGAGGAGGAACGTCTAAACTCAGCAAGCACCCTGGAAGGCCCAGGATGCTCTTGACGTTCTAATTTTGGCTTATTGCCTAAGCCGCTATAATCAGCAGGCTTAACAACTCGGGCACCACCATTCGGAAGTTCCCAATTGATTTCAGCTGCTTTAGCTGCTTCATCCGGGTCGTCTAGTGAACTGCCGGAAGGATCTTTATTCGCCTGATCAAGACGGGGTACTCGACGCTGTCGTTGAAGTCTTCGCGCACCGTCTATAACGATGAGCGATACCAACGCCAGCCCTAAAATGATTAGCCACTCTCTTAGTTCCATGTCGAACATTCCATGGTCGTCTTGCCGGTTGCCAAGGCACTGTGTCTAAAAATTCATGCCTGAATATAGGTAACAGCTATTAAATAATTACTTGCCCTCAATGTTACCAAGCATAGCGCGATTGCTATCAAAAGGGCCAATTTTTGCCGCATTAAACATGGTTTTCACGTGTTGGCGAAGTTATGACACTGCTTAAGGCGGAAAAATCCGACCTTAACTTCAAACAAAAGTTCCTTGAGCATTTGCTCTCACACTTATAAACAGCTTTATAAAGGAATCCTGATCGTTAGAAAAGCCATTTTGACACACAATTCGCCTACGACTGCTTGACCCATCTATAAGCAGCTTAACCATGTCAAGCGCTCTATTAATAGGGGTAATATAGTTAAGTTGAACGCTTTAGGACATTTTTTTTACGTATTCGGCTAATATTGGTCAGCAAAAAATTAATCACTCGCACTTTGTTATTACACTCTTGCCCAGAATTCTTCCGCTGCGGAGCTTAACGGGGCGACGGGCCGCGTCAGGTGTATCTGCACATCAATATCCCAGCTTTCATCAAGCACTCGCACCAAGCGCCCATCACTAATCTCTTGCTCTGCAAGGCTTTTTGGCAACCAAGCCACCCCTTTACCTTCTGATGCCATCGACATTAACACCGCGGCCAAGTGGCTACTAAACGTTTCTTTAAGCGCTAAAACACCCGCACTACCCGATAAACAGTGAGCCACAATACGACCAAGTCCCGATGCTTCTGTATATGCCAAATAAGGCAGTTGGTGGGGCGCAATATCGCGGCTAAGTGTGCTGCTCATTAATGCGATCAACGTGTCTTCCCCCACTTGCTTGCTGACAAACGGCTCTTGAGCCAGCAGCGAAGGCACCGCCGGGTGGCGATGGCAGAGCAAAAAAGGCACTTCTCTATGCACCAGCAACTTCTCACAGCCGAGCATGCTATCGGAGTGGAGCTGAATGGCTTCAATAGGCGCGCCTTTCTCAATCTGACGGATCCAGCGCGGGAAAAACGTAAATGAAAGCGAGTGCGTGGCGGCAAACTGGAGGGTCTTGGCCGTTTTGCCCGCCACTTCTTGCGCTTCAGCACGCAGCCGATAAAGCCGGCTAGTTGCTTCAAAGGAACTGGCTAAGATATGCCTACCTGCGTCAGTCAGCGTGGTGCCCTGCGGGGTACGTACGAATAGGCTAACACCCATCCACTGCTCTAACGAACGGATGCGGCGGCTAAACGCTGGCTGGGTGATATGGCGCGCGTCTGCGGCGCGCACAAAGCTGCCGTGCTCTGCCAACGCGATAAAGTCTTCAAGCCAAACAAGTTCCATGAGCAATGCCGTTTCAGCATGAGGTGGCGCAGTAATAGCATTGGTGGGGCTGGCTTGTCACGCTTAATGTAGGCCTATCACCCGTTAAGGAGCACTTCATGCGTATCGTCGAAATTCGTGAGAAAACCGTTTCCATTGCATCACCCATTGCCAATGCTTATATCGACTTTTCCAAGATGACCTGCTCGGTGGTGGCAGTGATAACAGACGTGGTGCGCGATGGTAAGCCTGTGATTGGTTACGGGTTTAACTCTAACGGCCGCTATGGCCAGGGCGCACTGATGCGCGACCGTTTTTTAGACCGTATTAGCGAAGCCGACCCAGAGAGCCTTATCGATCAAGCAAATGACAACCTGGATCCGTTTGCGATCTGGAATACCTTGATGACTAACGAAAAGCCCGGCGGTCACGGCGAACGCTCGGTGGCGGTAGGCACGATCGACATGGCCGTTTGGGATGCGGTGGCGAAAATCGAAGGCAGGCCGCTCTACCGGCTGCTGGCTGATCGCTACCGTAACGGTCAGGCTGACGATAAAGTCTGGGTCTATGCGGCAGGCGGCTACTACTACCCCGGCAAAGATCACACAAAACTTCAGGACGAAATGCGCAGCTACCTGGATCGCGGCTACAACGTGGTCAAAATGAAAATCGGCGCCGCGCCCTTAGCAGAAGATTTACGCCGTATTGAAGCAGTTATCGATGTTGTTGGTGATGGCAGCCGCTTAGCCGTCGATGCTAATGGCCGCTTTGATCAAGAGACTGCTATCGCCTATGCCGAAGCGCTAAAACCCTACAATTTGTTCTGGTACGAAGAGGCCGGCGACCCGCTTGACTATGAGCTTCAAGCCGAGCTTGCCAACCACTACGAGCTACCCATGGCGACCGGCGAGAACTTGTTCTCGCACCAGGATGCTCGCAACCTGCTGCGCCACGGTGGTATGCGCGCCGACCGGGACTATGTGCAGTTTGACTGCGCGCTCTCCTACGGTTTAGTCGAGTATATGCGCACGCTGAAAGTAATGGATGAACTCGGCTGGTCATCGCGCCGCGTGGTGCCACACGGCGGCCACCAGATGTCGCTGAATATCGCGGCGGGTTTACAGCTAGGCGGCAACGAATCCTACCCAGACGTTTTCCAACCTTTTGGTGGCTTTGCGGATGGGATTCAGGTGGAGAATGGCTATGTCGGTCTGCCTGACATTCCCGGCGTGGGCTTTGAAGCGAAGTCTAAGCTTTATGCGGTAATGCGCGCACTGGGGGAAAGTTAAGGGTGAAAGTTAAGGGCGATGGTTAACGCTTAATCGACCAGCGCTGCGGCCTCTTCGATCCCCACCGAGACTAACCGCGATACGCCGGGCTCTTGCATAGTCACCCCCATCAAGCGCTCGGCGGCTTCCATGGCAATTTTATTGTGGGTGATATAGATAAACTGCACGTTCTCAGACATCTCTTTTACCAGCTTGGCGTAACGGCCTACGTTGGCATCGTCCAGCGGCGCATCGACCTCATCCAGCATACAGAATGGCGCAGGGTTAAGCTGAAAGATCGCAAACACTAGCGACAGCGCGGTAAGCGCTTTTTCGCCGCCCGAAAGCAGATGAATCGTGCTGTTTTTCTTACCTGGCGGGCGCGCCATAATCGCCACACCGGTTTCTAATAAATCGTCACCGGTCAGGGTTAGCCAGGCCGCACCGCCGCCGAACACGCGGGGAAACAACTCTTGCAGCCCGGCATTGACCTGATCAAAGGTTTCGCGGAAACGCACGCGGGTTTCTTGATCGATACGCTTAATCGCCCGTTCGAGGGTTTCAAGCGCTTCGGTCAATTCGGCATGCTGCGCTTCCAAATAGTTACGCCTCTCCGCCTGCTGATCGTACTCCTCAATGGCGGCGAGGTTGATCGCCCCCAAGCGGCGAATCTTGTCCGTGGTACTTTCCAGGCGATCTTGCCAGTTCGTTTCTGTGGCCTCTGCAGGCAGTTGCTCAGCCAGGGTGTCGGCGTTGTGGCCAAGCTCTGCTAAGTGTTCGTCCTGAGTGGCTGCTTTCAGTGCCAGCGCCTGAACGTCCATGCGCCGCTGCTGGAGCTGCTCGCGGCTCTGTTCCAGATTGCGCTCGTGCTGTTGCCGGGCAAGCTCATCGTTACGCAACTGCTCTGCCAGTGACTGGGCCTGCTGGCGAGTCGCATTTAAACGCCCCTCCTGCTGTTCACGTTGATGGAGCAGCTCTTCAAGCTCTTCCCCCGCCAGCTCGTCGGGTTCGATCAGCATCTCCCGCGACTCTTCCAGCTCGGCAATACGTAGCGATAGGCGTTCTTCACTGTCGCTTGAGCGCGCCTGCTGGGAGCGCAGGCTAGCGTGCTCGGCACTTAGCCGCTCACGCTCTAACGCCAGCGCCTGCTGCTGCGCTTTAAGCGGGGCATGCTGTTGGGTCAACTGGTCTCGCGTTTCGCGCTGCTGGCTGCGCTGCTCGGCGCTGATTTCTCGCGCTTGCGCCGCGCTTTCCAACTGCTCCATCGCCACATGCCAGTGGGCGCGCTGCTCGTCGATGGTAAGCACTAACTCAGCTTCATCCTGTTGTAGTTGAGCGAGCTCTTCATCGAGCTCGGTGGCACGGCTCTCTATATGCTCCAAGCGCTGGGCCAAGCTGCGCTCTTTTACCGCCAACTGCTGTAGAGAAGCAGCGTGAGCGCGCTCCTGCTCGGCCTGCTGTTCACGGGATTGCTCCAAGGTCTCCAGCGCCTCACTAGCCGCCTCACACTGCTCCTCTGCCAGCGCCAGCGCATCTTCTTCACTCTCGCGCTGGGCGGTTAGCTCGGCGTAGCGGCGACGTGTTAACAGCAGTCCATCAATGCCTTCACCGTTGGCCTGCTGATGCAGCCAGCCACGGCCCAGCCAGACACCATCCTGACTGACCACGCTTTCGCCAGGCGCCAGGTGCGCAACTTGCTGCTCGGCCTCTTCAGCTGTTCGGGTATAGTGAATACTTGCTAACCACTCACCCAAGGCACCTGCGCCTTTCACCAGGCTATCCAAGCGCTGTCCTGAAGTGGAGGCAGTGGGGGTTGTCTGGTCGATTAAGCACCAATCGGTCGCCAAGGCTTCGGGCAGCGCGGCTAACTGGTGGCGAGCCACCATACGGGCATTTAGCCAGGGCGCCAGCAGCCACGAAGTAAGTGCTTCCCAACCGGGCTCAACCTGCAGTACTTCACCTAGCTGGGGGGCGTCCGCCAAACCGTGCGCTTCGAGAGTCGTGCTGATGGCGGGGTCGTGATCCGCCAAGGCGGCGTCCATTAACGCTTTAAGTGAAGCAAGCTCGCCCTGACGTTGACTGAGTTCGGCGCGCTGGTGATCCCGTGACTGGGTAGCCTGCTGATAAGCCGCTTTGGCATCGCTATAACGCTGCTGCCACTGATCACGCTGGGTTTGAAAACCTTCCGCCTGCTGCTGGGCGTCTGCTAACTGGGCTTCACACACCGCGTGCTCTTCGCGCAGCGCGGTGAGATCGGCCACCTCGCTACGCTGCTGGCGGCGACGCTGGTTTTCGGCCTGCAGGCGCGCAATGCGCTGCTCAAGGTCGCGCAACTGATCCTGGCTGCGGTCTGCATCGCGGCTGGTATCCCGCCAGCGGGTTTCGGCATCGGCCCACTGCTGTTCAGCGGCTTCCAGGGCTGGCGAAGCATCGGCGAGCGCCTGTTCAAGGCTTTCAAGCTGCTCTTCTAGCGCTTCGTGTTCGGGAAGCAGATCCTCAAAGCGCTCGTCAATCGCCGCAAGGCGCGTTTGATCACCTTCGCTGACCCGGCGCTGCTCGTCTAACTCGCGGCGGGCGGTAGCGATATCACTGGCAAGCTGGGTTTCACGGCTGCGGCGGTGGGCCTGATCCTGCTCTAAACGAGCGATACGCGTGGTGGTTTCAAAGAATTGCTGCTGATGGCGGTCAAGCACCTCTGAGAGCTCATCGTGCTGCTCACGGGCTTGCTCTAAGCGAGTTTCGCACTGGCGAACCCCGAAGACATCTTTTTCGACCGCGATTTCCAACTCGCGTACGCGGGTCTCCTGGTGTGACTGCTCGGCGCGCAGGGTGCGCCCGCGCAGTACTGCCAGCTCGCCCTTGAGTCGATACTCCTGCTCTTTTAGGTCTTGATAGCGCTTGGCGGCTTCGGCCTGACGCTTGAGGCGCTCGAGCTGCTTATCAAGCTCTTCGCGGATATCGTCGAGGCGTTCCAGGTTCTCCTGGGTGCGGCGCATGCGGTTTTCGGTTTCCCTGCGGCGCTCTTTATATTTGGAGATACCCGCCGCTTCTTCCAGCGTCGAGCGCAGGTCATCAGGGCGCGCTTCAATCAGCCGCGAAATCATGCCCTGGCCGATGATGGCATAGGAGCGCGGCCCTAACCCGGTACCCATAAACAGATCGGCGATATCGCGCCGGCGGCACTTCTGGCCGTTAAAGAAGTAGTTGGACTGCCCATCACGGGTGACTAAGCGCCTAACGACGATTTCGGCATACTGGGCGTATACGCCGCCCATGGTGCCGTCGCGGTTGTCGAACTTGAGCTCTATGGAGGCTTGGCCGATCGGTTTACGGCCGGTGGAGCCGTTAAAAATAACGTCAGCCATCGATTCGCCGCGCAGGGTTTTGGCCGAGGACTCCCCCATTACCCAGCGCACGGCGTCGATAATATTGGATTTACCGCAGCCGTTGGGCCCCACGATAGCGGTCATATTGCCATCGAAAGGCACCGTGACGGGATCCACGAAGGACTTAAACCCGACTAAGCGTATCGACGTTAAGCGCATCCCGACGCTACGCTTTTAGTTAATAGACGGTTATTCAAAGACACGGTTAATCACCACTTCGGCGGCTTCATCGTCTGCAATCGGGCCGACGCTGACACCTTCAAGGTCGCCAAATAGATCGCCCGGCTGGGGCGTCGCTTGGCCAGAGGGAGAAACACGCACCATCAAGCGCGCTTCACGCACTTGGGAGATTTGCGCCTGGGGCGACATCGCTGCGCTATTATCCAATACCACGGTCATCGGTAGTTCTGAGACTAATGCCCGCACTACCGCCAGCGGCGGCAACTCGCCCTCGATATCACGGGCGATGATAAATACGCTGTCGTCGTCCTTAACCCGCTCGGCCAGTGCCTCATCTAACGCGACGCTTACCCTAATGCCGGTGCCCTCTGCAGCTTCCACCTCGGCCGCTTCAGGCGCTACCCCCATGCGCTCCTGCGCCACACGGATACCCTCGCGTAGAGATGCTGCCGTGTCGGAGTTTTCAACATTCGCCACCGCGCGGCGCCAGCGATCAATCGCCTGTTCATAGTCGCCGTTATCGAAGGCGTGGATACCCAGCATTCCCAACACGGTTGGCTGGCGCGGGTCTTGCTCTAAGGTTTCATCGACCAGCGCCTGCACCGCGTCGGTCAGTTCACGCTCGGCCATAAAGAAGCGAATTTGCGCGAGTTGAGCAAGGAGCGGCGGAATCCGCCCTTCAATCTCGATCAGCCGCTCAAGGGCATCAACCGCCTGGGGCATCTGCCCAGTTTCGCGGTAAAGCGGAAACAGCGCGCTCCACACGTTGGGGTTATCCGGCTGACGTTCGGCTTGGTCTTGCATACGCTCAATGTACATTTCAAGCGACCCTTCGGGATCGTTCTGCACCTCTTGCTGCACGGCCAGTAACACCAGGTCGCCTTCGGCGCCCTTTTGCTGATACCAAATAACGCTAACCGCCACTACCGCGACCATCACTACCGGCACTACAAGGCGTCCTGCCCCGGCGAGTTTGAGCGGCCGACGCACACGCACCGCAGTATCTTCCAGCAGGCTGCGCTCCAGCTCCAAACGGTCTTCTTCAAAGCGCGCAGCGTCGATGTCGCCACGCTCCCGCGCCGCTTCTAACGACGCCAAGCGGCGTTTAAAAATCGCCACGTTCTGTTCATCAGAGATATCGTTCGCTTCAAAGGCGCGCTGTTGGTCATGCAGCCTGCGTGCAGCCCTCAGCGGCGAGACCAGCAGCCACAGCGCGGGGAGCAGTAAAATAGCAATCGCAATCCAGAGCAGCGTCATGAAGACCTCTTACGGTTAGTCAGCGCATCAATGCGCTGGCGCTCTTCGGCGCTCAACGCTTTGGCGGAGGCGTTGCGGCGGGCACGAATCATTAACACGACGATAATGGCCCCCAACAGCACCAGCGCAATGGGCAGTCCCCAAAGTAGGTAGGTACGGCTCTCCAAGCGCGGGTTGTAAAGAATATATTCGCCGAACCGCTGCACCATATGATTGATGATTTCGATATCCGACTGGCCATCTTGTAGCAGTTGGTAAACCCGCTCGCGCATATCTCCCGAGATCGGTGCATCGGAATCGTTAATGGCCTGGTTTTCACACAGCGGGCAGCGCATAGACGCGGTTAAGTCGTGGTAGCGTTTTTCCATCACCGGATCATCAAATTCGCGCAGCTCGATACCGCCCGCCATGGCGCCAAACGCAATGCCTAGCAGCAGCAATGCCGCGATGGTTCGCATTAACGCCATTTTTCCACCTCCGGCAGGATCCGTTCGCGTACATCTTCTGGCGATACGTAGCCTTTATGGTGATAGCGAATCATGCCATCGGCATCGACCAAAAAGGTTTCCGGGGCGCCGTAAACGCCAAGATCAAAACCTAATGCGCCTTCAGGATCGAAAATATTGGCTTCAAACGGATCGCCAAACTCGCTAAGAAACTCCATGCCCTTCTCGCGGGTATCCCGGTAGTTAACCCCCACCATGCGAATATCGTGATCGGCGAGCTCCAGCAATTGCGGCATTTCCTGCTTGCACGCGGGGCACCATTCGCCCCATACGTTGACCAGGGTCACTTCGCCTTCGAGCAAGGTTTGATCTACACGCCGGTTTTCATCGCGCAGCGTAGTGGCTTCAAAGGCCGGGAACTCCCTGGCCATCAGCGCTGAATCGCGCTGGGAGGGATCCAACGCTAAACCTTGATAAAAAAACAGCGCCAGACCTAAAAAACACACCGGCAGCAGTAACAGCAGTAGCCGTCGCTTCATATCACGGCCTCCTGGCTTGTCTCGCGCTTGTCGGCTGCCTTCGCCGATTCACGCGTGACCGTGGCACGCCGGTAGCGTTTGTCGAGCACCGCTAACAACCCGCCAAACGCCATTAGCAGCGCGCCTAGCCACAGCCAGCGTACAAACGGCTTGTATTGAACGCGCATCGCCCAACTGCCATCGCCTAGGTCTTCGCCCATGGCGACATACAGGTCGCGAAACAGTCCCGGCCGCAGAGCAACCTGGGTCATTGGCATGCCGGTAGCTAGGTAGAGTCGCTTTTCCGGGCGCATGGTAAAGCGGCTGCCTGATTCGCCACGCTGTACTTGAAGAATGGCGGTATCGGCCAGAAAGTTAGCCCCGCGCCGCTCGGTGAGTTCGCTCATGGTGAACTGGTAGCCCGCCACTTCTACCGTGGTGCCCGGCGACATGCGCACGTTGCGCTCGATGTTGTAGTTGGAAACCACCGCCACCCCGACGATCGTCACCGCCACCCCCACATGCCCCAGCACCATGCCCCAGTAGGCTAGGGAGAGTTTGCGCAAACCGGCGATAAACGAGCTGGCGTGGCGCGTTTTATCGAATAGATCACGCAGCATCGGCAATACAATCCATAGCGCGGATACGATGCCCAAGGAAACAAACAGATTCCACTCACCGCGATACAGCAGCGGCATCACTATGCCTAATACCAGTGCGGCAGCACCCGCCAGCCATAGCTTGCGTACCAACACACGCCCCTGCATGCCTTTCCAGCGCGCAACCGAGCCCAATCCCATGAAGATGCACATCATCACGGTAAGCGGTACGAACAGGGCATTAAAATAGGGCGGGCCGACGCTGATTTTGCCCAGACCCAGGGAGTCCAGAATCAGCGGGTAGACGGTGCCGAGCAGAACGGTGACGGTCATAATCACCAGGAAGATATTATTAACCAGCAGCAGCGCATCCCGGGAGAGCCAATTAAAACCGACTTTATGGCTCACCCGTGGGGCGCGCAGGGCAAATATCAGCAGCGACAACGTCACCGTGATGGCCAACAGCATGAGGATAAAGAAGCCACGGGCCGGATCGTTGGCAAACGCGTGTACCGAGGTCAGCACCCCGGAGCGCACCAGGAAAGTCCCCATCAGCGACAGCGAAAAGGTCGAGATCGCCAGCAGCACGGTCCAGCTTTTAAACGAGCCGCGTTTCTCGGTGACTGCCAGTGAGTGCACCAGCGCAGTACCCGTCAGCCAAGGCAGCAGCGACGCGTTTTCGACCGGATCCCAGAACCACCAGCCGCCCCAGCCAAGTTCGTAGTAGGCCCACCAACTGCCCAGCGCGATCCCCACGGTAAGAAACGCCCAGGCTAGATTGGTCCAGGGCCGCGCCCAACGAGTCCAGGCGGCGTCTAACCGCCCGCCCATTAACGCCGCGATGGCAAACGCAAAGACCACGGAAAAACCCACATAGCCCATGTAGAGCATTGGCGGATGCACCACCAACCCGAAATCTTGCAGCAGCGGGTTAAGGTCGGCGCCATCTTGAGGCATATTGGGCAGCAGCCGCTCGAAGGGATTCGATGTGATCAGAATAAACAGTAAAAAGCCGACGCAGACCATGCCCATCACGCCCATCACCCGGGCAACCATATCCCGCGGCAGGTTGCCGGTAAACAGGCTGGCCGCAAACCCCCAGCCCGCGAGCATAAAGCTCCACAGCAGCACGGAGCCTTCGTGGTTGCCCCACACGGCGCTGAACTTGTAGTACCAGGGCAATAGCGAGTTGGAGTTATTGGCCACGTTCGCCACGCTAAAATCATCGAGCATATAGCTGGCGGTCAAACAGCCGTAGGCGATAGCAATAAACACAAACTGCCCCACCGCCATCGGCTGGCCGTAAGCCATCCACAGCGGGCGCCGAGTCGCGGCACCCGCTAGCGGCATCGCTGCCTGAACCATTGCCATCAGCAGCGCGATAATCAGCGCGAAGTGGCCAATTTCTGGGATCAGTTTGATAAGCATGTGTGCTCCAAATTGGGCTGTTACCCTAGTATTCGCTTGCCTGGGGTACGCCTTCTTCGTCCAGGCGTTTACCCACCTCGGTAGCTTTAGCTTGATAGTCGGCAGGCGAATAGCCCGCTTCTTCAAGCGCCTGGGCTACTTCAGGGGGCATGTAGTTCTCATCGTGACGGGCGAGTACTTTGTCGGCATATAAACGACCATCGGCCTGAAGCTCACCGACCACCACCACGCCTTGGCCCTCACGGAACAGGTCGGGCAAAATGCCGCTGTAGTAAACCTCTAGGTCATCGACATAATCGGTCACGGTAAATTCGACGTCGAGGCTTTCAGGGTCACGGGAAACAGAGCCCTCTTTGACCATGCCACCCGCGCGAATTTGCCGCTCCATGGGCGCATCACCCTGAGCAATCTGCACCGGGCTAAAAAACAGATTGATATTGGAACGCAGTGCGTAGAGCGTTAGCCCCACGGCAATCGCGGCCAGCGACACCAAGCCCAAAATAACAAACAGTTTCTGCTTACGTTTAGGCGTCATTGGGTGTTCTCCCTCACACTATTTTCGCGTCTTACGCGACGTTTCAAGCCTTTGATCAATTGGCGCTGCTCAACGCGGGCATGCCAGACGGTGGCCAGCAGCAGCAGCGCCGTCACACCCCAGGCAGACCAGACATAAGGGGCATGACCACCCATGGCGAGAAATTCGAAAAATGAAGCAAAAGCCATTAGCGCGTCTCCTCTACCTGGCCTTTTATCAAATCGTGCACCCAGCGCTTGCTAGCCTCGCGGCGCAGAATCTCACTGCGCGTACGCATTAGCGTTAGGGCGATAAAAAAACTGTAAAAACCCAACACCATAATCACCAGCGGCAGCCACATTTCGGTAGGCATGGTCGGGCGCGAGGTTAGGGTAAATGACGCTGGCTGGTGCAGGGTGTACCACCAGTCCACCGAGTATTTGATGATGGGGATATTGATCACCCCCACCATGGCCAACACCGAGGCTGCCCGCGAGGCGCTATCGCGGCTGGTGAACGCGCCGCGCAGGGCAATCACCCCCAGATACAAAAACAGCAGGATCAGCATCGAGGTCAGCCGGGCATCCCACATCCACCAAGTGCCCCAGGTCGGCACGCCCCACACGGCGCCGGAGAACAGCGCCACAAAGGTCATCGCCGCACCCAACGGTGCCATCACCGCTGCGGCCATATCGGCTACCTTAATTTTCCAGACCATAAACACCAGCCCGGACACCGCCATGGCGATAAAAATGGACTGGGCTAAAAAGGCCGCCGGCACATGAACGTAGATGATCCGAAAACTGTTGCCCTGCTGATAATCTGCCGGGGCAAATACCAGCCCCCACAGCGACCCAGAGACGATTAACAGCACCGCCGCAGCCCAAAACCAGGGCTGTAATTTAGCACTAATGCCGTAGAACCACTTGGGTGATCCCAGTTTATGTATAAAGGCCCACATAGCGTGTCCTGTCCTTTAACCGTTAATACTGATACGCAGCGATGCGGCAATTGCCCACGGCGCTAACATCAGTGCGGCGGCAAGCAGCGCGCCCAAAATTGCCAGATGTGCCGAAACACCGTCGCCCACAATTGCAGCCTGCACCGCACCTGCGCCAAAAATTAATACCGGGATATACAGCGGTAGAACCAACAGTGAGAGCAGCACGCCGCCACGCGCCAAACCGACGGTTAACGCCGCGCCTATCGCTCCAATCAAACTCAGGCTGGCCGTGCCTAGCGCCAATGAGAGCGCCAGCACTGCGTAGCTACCCGCTGGCAACGCCAGCATAATGCCTAACAGGGGCGCCATTAGTGCTAAAGGCAGCCCGGTCAGCAGCCAGTGTACAGCGACTTTTGCCAAACTCAGCGCAGCTAACGGCTGCGGTGCCAGCAGCAGTTGCTCAAGACTCCCATCGTCATAATCGCTGCGAAAAAGACTGTCTAACGACAGCAGAGCCGCCAACAGGGCGGCAACCCACAGTAGCCCCGGGGCAATCACCGCCAATAGCTCCGGGTCGGGAGAAATCGCGATCGGAAACAGCGTGATCACCAGCGCAAAAAACACTAGCGGGTTGAGCACTTCACCGCGGCGCCTGATCAGCAGCGTTACGTCACGCACCAGCGTGGCTTTCACCGCCACCATTAATCCACCCTTATGCTCCCGCAGCGTCACTGATGGTGCGGGCATGTGGTGGGTAGCTTGGCCGTGAGAAAGACGGCCTGAAGGGCTGTCTGAAGGGCTATGTGATGAACCCTGTAAAGAGCTGTGCAACCGTGCCTCCTTCTACCCCAAAGCTATCCGTCTCAGCAACGGGGTAGCGGTTAACTCGTGGTGTGTCGTGACTAGCACGCAGCCTCCCGCCTGAGCATGGGCGACAAGCTGGCTTTCCAGATCAGCGACACCTTGGCGGTCTATCGCAGTAAACGGCTCATCCAGCACCCAGAGCGCCCGCGGCGTTAGGGTTAATCGCGCCAGCGCAATGCGCCGCTGCTGGCCTGCCGAAAGCTGCCCGGCGGGCACCTCTTCAAAGCCTGCTAGACCAACACTCTCAAGGGCATCCAGGCGCTCAACCTCATGGCCTTCTTCCCCACTAAGCGATTGATACCATGCTAAATTCTCTAAAGCGGAAAGCCCAGACTTGATACCCGGGGCGTGGCCTAAATAGAGTAAATTAGCCAGAAAATGTTCCCTGGCGTCGCGCATCGCAACGCCATTCCAGAACAGCTCGCCTTGATAGTCGCTGAGCTGCCCGGAGAGAATTTTTAGCAGGCTAGTTTTACCACTGCCGTTAGGCCCTTCAATCCGCACGATTTCACCGCTGCGAATATCGAGATCCAAACCCGTAAACAATGAGCGATCATCACGTTCGCAGGACAGCTGTCGGGCTTGTAAACACAGGCTCAAGAGTCTCTCCAGGCACATTGATTTCGCGTCGAACTCTACACGGAAAGCCCGTTTCTCGCCACTCACACAATGCGGCGCTGGGTCGCAGCAGGTTGTCTATCAAAGATAGGGTAAGGCTAAATACTTCTAGCACTGTATGCAAAGACAGGTATATACTAAAAACCACTGTATGAAAGAACATGCAATGGAGGTTCTCTAATGACGATATTGATGGCAACACCTACCGCTAAGTGCAGCCACTTACACTCAGTGCCACGTGCATACTCGATGGTACCTAGCGTTACACGACGCAATACCTATGCGCTCAAAGTGCGTGGTAACGCAATGCGTGATTGCAACTTATTCGATGGCGATGTCATTATTATTCGTCGCTATCAACACGATACCCAAACAGAAACCGCCGTTGCCGAAATCAACCAGCAAAAAATAGCCTTAAAGCAGCTCGCTATCAGCCGCCTTGGCGTAGAGCTATGGCCTGAAGACAGCCTGCAGCCAGCGCTCTTTTTGCACAACCGTGATATTCAGGTGCTTGGCATGGTGATGGGTGTTGAATCTCATTCAAAGGCTTGCCTGACAAGGAAGCATACTGTCACGGAGCATTAATGCGCTACCGGGTTCCTGAACTTTCCCCTTTGTCCTGGCATACGACTGATATCGAAGTTGAGAAGAGCCAATTTATCACCTGGATCTGCCACGCCTTAGACACCGGTTCGTTCAACGATATGCTGAATGCGGCTAAAGCCGCACACCCGAATGCCAGCCACCACTGTACCGCCTATATTGCCGGGCCTCCCGGCGAGCAAAATCTGATCGGTTTCTCTGACGATGGCGAACCTGGCGGTACCGCTGGTCGGCCCATGTTCCAAGTTCTTCAGGGTAGCCAGTTGGGGCATATTGGCTGTGTGGTGATCCGCTATTTTGGTGGCACCAAACTGGGCACCGGTGGCTTAGCCCGCGCTTACGCCCAGGCAGTTAGCCATGCACTTGAGACACTGCCCACCCTAGAAGTCGTTGAACGTGACGCTTACACGCTGCGGCTCAATTTCGCCAACGAAGCGACTGCCCGCACCTGGTGCGCAGAGCGCGAGCTGCCTATTGAGCACGCCGACTACGATGGCGAAGGCGTCCGCCTGACCATTGGCTGGCCACGCGACTACCCGTTTGATCTTTCCCCGCTGGAAAACCGCTTGAAGAGCACTGTCGACGTACTCGTTGGCGACATACCGTAAGTACCCGTATGCCGCGCTCGGTTAGCCTGCTCCTGAACCGTTAACCCAGGTATTTAATCATCACCCCGGCGGCGACCGCGGAACCAATAACGCCAGCTACATTGGGGCCCATGGCGTGCATTAGTAGGAAGTTATGCGGATTGGACTCAAGCCCCACCTTGTTAGCCACCCGTGCAGCCATCGGCACGGCGGAAACACCCGCGGCACCAATCAAGGGGTTGATGGGCATTTTGCTCATCAGGTTCATCAGCTTAGCCATCAATACTCCGGCGGCCGTGCCGATACCAAAGGCGACAATCCCCAGGCCCAGTATCCCCAGTGTCTCAAACGACAGGAAACTCTCCGCCATCAGCTTGGAGCCTACCGATAGGCCAAGGATAATGGTGACGATATTGATCAGGGCGTTTTGCGCGGTATCCGACAACCGCTCTACCACGCCGCACTCGCGCATCAGGTTACCGAAGCAGAACATCCCCAACAGCGGTGCCGCATCGGGCAGAAACATTGCCACCAGAATCAGCAGTACCAGCGGGAAGACGACTTTTTCCAGTTTCGAGACCGGCCGCAACTGGGTCATCTTGATTTGACGCTCTTTCTGGGTCGTTAACAGACGCATAATCGGCGGCTGAATCAGCGGTACCAGCGCCATATAGGCGTAGGCAGCCACGGCAATCGCCCCCAGCAGCTCCGGCGCTAACACACTGGAGACATAGATGGAGGTCGGGCCGTCGGCGCCGCCAATAATACCAATGGCGGCGGCCTGATTAAGCGAGAAATCCATCACGCCCATTGAGGTGAGCAACACAGCGCCAAACAGCGTGGCAAAAATACCAAACTGGGCCGCTGCGCCTAAAAACAGCGTGCGCGGATTGGCCAGCAGCGGGCCAAAATCAGTCATGGCCCCGACGCCCATAAAGATAATCAGCGGGGCAATACCTGAGGCAATCGCCACGCTGTAGAAGCTGTAGAGCATGCCGTCGCCGTAACCCACATTCATGGCGATATCTTTCGCGGCACGTACCTGATCCGGCGCGGCGCTACCGTGGGCAAGCGCTTTTAGCGACTCCCGCCACGCCTCAGTGCCACTCAAAGGGTCAAGAGAAGCGCCCAGCGCTGCGGCCATTTGCTGCAGAACCGCGGGCTTTGCCACCTCGATCGCTTGGTCCAGGGCTGAAATAGCCAGCCCAGCTTCAGGAATATTGGCAAGAATGCCGCCAAAACCGATCGGCACCAGCAGCAGCGGTTCAAACTTCTTATAGATGGCTAGGTAAAGCAGCAGTAGCCCCACCGCCATCATGACCGCCTGGCCTAGCTCAAGGTTATACAGCCCGGAGCCTTCCCATAACGTTATTAACTTATCCATTACCGGGCCCTTAGAGTTCGATCAGCGTATCGCCTACGTCGACGCTATCGCCCTCGCTGACGTTAACCTTAGACACAGTGCCTGCGCTGCTGGCACGCACTTCGGTTTCCATTTTCATGGCTTCAAGGATAATCACCACATCACCTTCAGCAACGCTGTCGCCGGGACGTACATTGACCTTGAAAATGTTGCCAGCCAGTGGGGCGTCGATACTTTCTCCACTGGGGGCAGGCGCTTCCTCTTTAGGTGCGTTAACACTGGCGGCAGTTTGCTCTTGCACCTCGCCTAGCTCGCCGCCTTCAGAAATTTCCACCACAAACGACTTGCCGTTGAGCTTAATGGTGTAGGTTTCTGGTCCACCGCCGGTAACGGCCGCTTTACTCTCTGCTTGAGCCGTTGACTTCGCCGCTTTCGCCTCGGCCTTGGGCGCCTCAGGTACGGGCTCAAAAGCCTCCGGATTGTCGCGATTTTTGAGGAATTTCAAACCAATTTGCGGAAACAGCGCATAGGTCAGCACGTCATCGACTTCGCGCTGGCCCTCCGCCAAGCGGATACCCTCAGCACTGGCTTTGTCTTTAAGTTCGGCGGCCAGCCTGTCCATTTCAGGGGTAAGATTGTCCGCTGGGCGGCAGGTAATCGGCTCGCCGCCTTCTAGTACGCGCTTTTGTAACTCGGTATTAAAAGGCGCTGGCGCAGCACCATACTCACCTTTAAGCAGCGCCTGAACCTCTTTGGAGATTGACTTGTAGCGCTCGCCCATCATGACGTTCATCACCGCCTGGGTGCCGACAATTTGCGACGTTGGCGTCACCAGCGGAATAAAGCCGAGGTCTTCCCGCACGCGCGGGATTTCGCTCAGTACGTCATCAAGCTTATCGCCTGCGCCCTGCTCTTTGAGCTGGCCTTCCATATTGGTCAGCATGCCGCCCGGTACCTGGGCAATCAGGATGCGCGAATCAATCCCGCGTAGCGAGCCTTCAAAGGCGGCGTACTTCTTACGCACCTCGCGGAAGTAACCGGCAATATCTTCCAGTAGCTCAAGATCCAGCCCGGTATCGCGGCCGGTATCTTTCAGCATTGCGACCACGGACTCGGTCGGGCTGTGGCCGTAGGTCATCGACATGGACGAAATCGAGGTGTCAACGTTATCAATCCCCGCCTCGACCGCTTTCAAAATGGTTGACGTAGAAAGGCCGGTCGTTGCATGGCAGTGCAAGTGCACCGGAATCGATAGCTCTTTCTTGAGACGGGTCACCAGATCGAACGCTGTATAGGGAGTGAGCAGCCCCGCCATATCCTTGATAGCCAATGAATCTGCACCCAAACCGGCAATCGTTTTGGCGAGATCGACCCAGCTATCCAGGGTATGTACCGGGCTCACGGTATAGGAGATGGTGCCCTGCGCATGACCTTCAACGTTACGCACCGCTTGAATGGCGCGTTCCAGATTACGCGGGTCATTCATGGCATCAAACACGCGGAAGACATCTACGCCGCTGGTTTTGGCGCGCTCAACAAACTTGTCCACTACGTCATCCGCGTAGTGGCGATAGCCCAGCAGATTCTGCCCCCGCAACAGCATCGCTTGGGGCGTATTCGGCATGGCTTCTTTTAACGCGCGAATACGCTCCCACGGATCTTCGCCTAAATAACGAATACAGGCGTCATAAGTAGCGCCGCCCCAGGTTTCAAGAGACCAGTAACCCACGCGATCCAGTTTTTCGGCAATCGGCAGCATATCGTCCAGACGCATACGCGTGGCAAACAGCGATTGATGGGCATCGCGTAGCACGACATCGGTAATGCCTAAAGGGCGTTTTATCTCGTTCATGGTCTTGGCTCACAGTTGAGAATTGTAAGTTTGTAGTAAAAATAACAAAAAAATAGCCAAAAGCGGGCTGTGACGGAAAAAATGAGAAAGTTAATGACGACGGGTTGAGCGGTAACGGTGCACTGCAGCACTGATCACTGCCAATACCTCGTCATTTTGAGCAGCAGACCCAGCGGGTTGTGGTGATTTCTTACCCGCCTCAGCCGCCGCTGGCGCTGGCTGGAAACGTCCGATCAGGCGCGACATTAGTGTCACGCTAATTACTAAAATGGTAAGAAAAACAAATACTACGCCCATACCAAGCGCCATTAACGCCAACCCATCTTGTAATAACTCTTGGTCCTGCATTAGGCACTCTCCTGAGTTTTCTCTACGGCCACCAAGCACCGCTTATACGCACATTAGTGAGCCAATACGGCGGAAGTCGCTTGGCGCAGTAAGGGGAATACACTAACCTGCCACACTCAGAATAGAATGCAATGGCGCGATAGTGGAAGTCATGGTTGTTAATTTACTACAAAACGGCAGAGTTGGCCTAGCCCCGATGGAAGGGGTGATCGACGCGCTCACTCGAGACTTGTTAACCCGCCATGCCGGTTTCGACTGGACGGTGACCGAATTTGTCCGCGTGGTTGATGCTCGCTTACCGCCTAGAGTGTTTTATAAGCATTGTCCAGAGCTTACGCAACCTCCTGTGGCAACGCCAAGCGGTATTCCGGTGCATTTACAGCTGCTGGGCTCAGACCCTACCGCGTTAGCGGCCAATGCGCGTCAGGCGCTTAAACTCGGCGCGGTAAGCGTCGACCTTAATTTCGGCTGCCCGGCCAAACTGGTCAACCGGCACGATGGCGGCGCCTCGCTACTACGCCAGCCAGATCGCGTCTATCAAGCGGTTAAAGCCGTTGCCGAGGCGCTGGATGGCGAGATCCCGGTGACCGCCAAGATTCGCCTGGGCTTTGCTAACCGTCGCTTAGCGGTTGCCTGCGCTCAAGCCACCCAAGCAGGGGGCGCCGCACAGCTAGTGGTGCATGCACGCACCCGGGATGAAGGCTATCGCCCACCGGCGCACTGGGAGTGGATCGGTAAAATTCGCCGCCATGTGAATATCCCAGTCGTGGCTAATGGCGATATCTGGACGCTGGAAGATTACTGGAAAGCGCGCACGCTGTCCGGCTGTCGCGATGTAATGCTGGGGCGCAGCGCCCTGGCGGATCCTTGGCTTGCACCACGCATTCGCCACTGGCTGCAGACCGGTGAGCGGTTACCCGAAAGCAGCTGGGCAATGCGCGCCAGCGTGCTGAAAGAGTACGCCGCGCTGCAACGCCAGAACTTGCCCGACCGGGTGGTGGTATCACTGGTGAAGCAGTGGCTCGCTCAAATGCGCCAGGGCAGTGACGAAGCCGAGCAGAATTTCCAGCGCGTGAAGCGCCTCACCGAGCTGGATCAACTACTGAGCAGCCTCGTCGTCGCCGATCAATAAGACCCTCCTGCTTTGCGCTAGCCAAAAAAAAGCGCCCTACCGCAAAGCAGGGCGCCACACACGATCGCAAGACCGGGGTGCGAGCCATAGCCGGTCAGGCTAGTAAAAACGGTCAGACTGAAAACAGAAAACCCGCTCTTTGTAAAAGAACGGGTTTAGAATCTGGCGCGCCCGGGAGGATTCGAACCTCCGACCCCCTGATTCGTAGTCAGGTACTCTATCCAGCTGAGCTACGGGCGCGTAATATTTTGCTGACACTTACTTTTACAGCTATTACTTTCAAAGCTAATAGCTAGTTGGCGCGCCCGGGAGGATTCGAACCTCCGACCCCCTGATTCGTAGTCAGGTACTCTATCCAGCTGAGCTACGGGCGCATACCTTCTAACGTGCGGTTGGCGGAGAGAGAGGGATTCGAACCCTCGATAGGGCTATAAACCCTATACTCCCTTAGCAGGGGAGCGCCTTCAGCCACTCGGCCACCTCTCCTTAACGGCACGGCGCGAATATTACCGATTCATGGCTCTTATGTCTAGCCCTGCATAGATTTTTTTTCGTACCGGCCATATCTTACAGATAAAGCTTACGTTTAAAGCACCACTTCATAATGCCCTCCCGCAAGTCTTATTCCACTTCGTTCTCGCCATCTCTTTCACGCTGAATACGCTGATAAATCTCTTCACGGTGCACTGCTACATCTTTAGGTGCATTAACACCAATGCGCACTTGATTGCCTTTCACACCTAGCACAGTGACGGTGACTTCATCACCGATCATCAAGGTTTCGCCAACACGGCGAGTTAGGATGAGCATGGCTGATCTCCTTTTCAGACGTTTTATGCAACGGGGTATGTCAGCCGGAGGCAACACCACGCCATTATGCGGCATAGTGTTGCGTGTACCAATAACTCCAGCTCCATGACACCTTACCCCCCCCCCCGTTGAAAGAAAGCTCACCACCACACGGCAGCAAGTACCCCTTCAGCGTAGAAGGTTTAGGGCATAATTGTTATTCAGGTTCGATATCAGCCTTATCCAAACCAAAGGCTTTGTGTAATGCATTAACGGCAAGTTCCATATGCTTCTCATCAATCACGACGGAGATTTTAATCTCAGAGGTAGAGACCATACGAATATTGACATTCTCTTCGGCGAGAACACGGAACATTTTCGACGCCACACCCGCGTGAGAGCGCATGCCCACACCGACTAATGAGACCTTGGCAATATTGTCGTCGCCACGTAGCTCGCCACCGCCTAAACCCGGGATCACTGTTTCTTCCAGTAGCTTCTTGGTGGCTTTGTAGTCGCCCTTGGCAACCGTAAAGGTGAAATCGGTATAGTCACCGGCGGGTGCCACGTTCTGCACGATCATATCGACTTCGATATTGGCATCGGCAATCGGGCCAAGAATGCGTGATGCCACGCCCGGTACGTCCGGCGTATTGAGCAGGGTCAATTTGGCTTCATTCTTGGTAAAGGCAATACCGGAGATCAGTGGTTCTTCCATAGCGTCCTCGTCTTGGTCTGCTTCTGCAACAATTAGGGTACCGGGGCCGTCTTGAAAACTCGACAGCACCCGTAGGGGCACGTTGTACTTTCCGGCAAACTCAACCGCACGAATCTGCAGTATTTTAGAGCCGAGACTTGCCAGCTCCAGCATCTCTTCCACGGTGATACTCGACAAGCGCTGGGCTTTGGTGCACACGCGGGGATCGGTGGTATAAACACCGTCAACATCAGTGTAAATTTGGCACTCATCGGCACCTAACGCTGCGGCCAACGCCACGCCAGTGGTATCCGAACCGCCGCGACCCAGCGTCGTGATATTGCCGTCTTCGTCGACGCCCTGAAAACCCGCTACGACCACCACCTGACCTGCTTCCAGATCGGCTTTCAGGTCGTCGGTTTCAATGCGCTGGATACGCGCCTTGGTGTGGGCGCTGTCGGTATGGATGCCAACCTGGGCGCCGGTGTGCGAAGTGGCTGGCACACCAACCTGTTGCAGTGCCATAGCAAGTAGCGAGATGGTTACCTGTTCGCCGGTCGACAACAGCATATCCATTTCACGCGGGGCGGGATCTTCATTAAGTGCCTGCGCCATGTCCGTCAGACGGTTGGTTTCGCCGCTCATAGCGGAGACCACGACCACTACCTGGTGGCCTTGATCGCGGAAGCCCTTAACTTTTTCCGCAACGGCCTTGATACGCTCGACAGAGCCCACTGAAGTGCCGCCGAACTTCTGTACATATAGTGCCATATGCCGTTTTTCCTATGCGTTCGGGAATGGAAGGTGAAGTTTTATTAAGCTGTCAATAAATAAGGCCGATGACAATCATGCCACCGGCCTGGGTGTTTAGCTAAGCGTGTTTTCCAACCATACCGGCACGCTCTTCAACGCATCCGGCAAGGCCTCGGGCTGACTGCCCCCAGCCTGGGCCATATCAGGGCGACCACCGCCCTTACCGCCTACTTGAGAGGCAACATGGTTAACCAATTCACCGGCTTTCACTCGACTGGTCAGGTCTTGGGTCACCCCAGCGATCAAGCTAACCTTGCCAGCCGCTTCGTCAGCAACACCAAGAATGATTACACCGGAGCTTAGCTTGTTTTTGAGCTGATCAAGAATGCCCCGCAGGTCTTTACCTGACACGCCTTCCAACTGCATTGCCAGTAGCTTAATGCCATTGATCTCCTGCACTTGGCTCAGCATGTCGCTGCCGGCAGCGCTGGCGAGCTTGGCCTTTAGTTGCTCCAGCTCTTTTTCCAGGCTGCGGTTACGCTCAACCAGTGACTCTACCCGCGCTTCGACTTGCTCTGGCTTAGTCTTCAGACGTTCGCCAAGGCGCTCAAGGCGGGCCTCTTGCTCGCGGAAGTAGGCCAGCGCATTCTCACCGGTGATCGCCTCAATACGGCGCACACCCGAGGCAATGCCTACTTCGCTCATCACATGGCAGCAGCCGATATCGCCGCTGCGTGCCACGTGGGTACCGCCACACAATTCAATAGAGAAGTCGTCCGCCCCAATGGTCAGCACGCGCACGTTGTCGGCGTATTTGGCCTCAAATAATGCCGCTGCGCCTTTGGCCTTGGCTTGATCCAAACTCATCTGCTCAATGTGAGTCGGGGCGTTGGCCAAAATCTGCTCGTTGACCAGCCGCTCGACTTCCGCCAGCTGTTCGGCGGTCATCGGCTCAAAGTGGCTGAAATCAAAGCGCAGGCGTTCAGCGTTGACCAGCGAGCCCTTCTGCTGCACGTGATCACCCAACACCATGCGCAGTGCTTTATGCAGCAGGTGTGTTGCCGAGTGGTTGCGGATCGTAGCTGTGCGCAGGCTGGCATCTGCCTCGCCGCGTACGCTAGCACCGACACTCAAGGAGCCTTCCAGCATAATGCCCTGGTGTAAATGATGACCGCTCTGCTTCTGAGTATCGGTGACCTGGAAGCGGCCGCCATCGACGTACAAGCAGCCCGTGTCGCCCACCTGACCGCCCGACTCGCCGTAAAATGGCGTGCGATCGAGCACCACTACCCCTTTTTGCCCAGCCTCTAAAGCCGTCAGCGCGCTGCCTTCGCTATCTACCAGCGCCGTTACTTTGGCTTGATCTTGCAAACGGTCGTAGCCGGTAAAAGACGTTTCACCTTCCAGCTCAATAGAAGCACTGTAGTCAGCGCCAAACTGGCTGGCTGCACGGGCACGATCACGCTGGGCCTCTAACGCCTGCTGAAAACCCACTTCGTCTAGAGTAACGCCACGCTCACGGCACACATCGGCGGTAAGATCGAACGGAAAACCGTAGGTGTCGTAGAGTTTGAAGACGGTTTCGCCCGGCAGTACCTTGCCATCCAACTCGGCCAGGACGGCATTCAAGAGCCCCATACCATGATCCAGCGTGCGCGCAAACTGCTCTTCTTCTTTTAGCAGCACGCGGGCAATTTGCCCGCTCGCTTCACGCAGTTCCGGATAGGCATCGCCCATCTCAGCATCCAGCGCCTCAATCAGCTTATGAAAGAACGGATCGTTAGCGCCCAGCTTGTGGCCGTGACGAATCGCGCGACGGATAATCCGGCGTAGCACATAGCCACGCCCTTCGTTGGAAGGCAGCACGCCATCGGCTATCAGAAAGGCGCAGGAGCGGATATGGTCGGCAATTACACGCAGCGAAGGCGTAGTGGTATCTGGGTGTCCGGTGGCTTTGGCCGCGGCTTGAAGCAGGTTCTGGAACAGGTCGATCTCGTAGTTGGAGTGCACGCCCTGCATCACAGCGGCCACCCGCTCTAAGCCCATACCGGTATCGATAGAAGGCTTGGGCAGCGGGTTCAGCGTGCCTTGAGCATCGCGATCAAACTGCATGAACACCAGGTTCCAGATTTCGATGTAACGGTCGCCATCCTCTTCCGGGCTACCGGGAGGGCCGCCCCAAACTTCCGGGCCGTGATCAAAGAAGATTTCCGAGCTGGGGCCACAGGGGCCGGTATCGCCCATCTGCCAGAAGTTATCTTCATCCAGCTTGGAGAAACGCTCGGGATCAATGCCGATCTCATCTTTCCAGATGCGCTCAGCTTCGTCATCGCTGATATGCACCGTTACCCACAGTTTATCTTTAGGCAGGCCCAGCGTTTGGGTTAGAAACACCCAGGCGAAACGGATGGCATCACGCTTAAAATAGTCACCGAAGCTGAAGTTACCCAGCATCTCAAAGAAAGTGTGGTGACGCGCAGTATAACCGACGTTGTCTAAATCATTGTGCTTACCGCCCGCGCGAACGCAGCGCTGCGCAGAGGTGGCGCGCACGTAAGGTCGCGGGTCGCGTCCCAGAAACACATCTTTGAACGGCACCATGCCCGCATTGGTAAACAGCAGCGTCGGGTCGTTCCCCGGCACTAAAGAGCTGGTGGGGACAATCGTATGCTCCTGCTCTTCGAAATAAGTGAGAAAGGCCTGTCTAATCTCTGCGCTTTTCATAGGGTATCCGTAACAATAAAGCGTGATGCCCCTGGGCGCTGTCGCCGCTACCCTGAGGGGTCGCAAAAGAGCCATTATAGCGCAGTTGTCAAACGACTAAAGCCGCACTTAGTGCCAGAGAGGCAAACAGCCATGAGAACAATCAGATGGACAAGCGTATTAGAGCGCTACTAGCAATGTAAAAGAGGGCGTTTTAAAGACTTGAGAAAACGTACTACAGGCAGGATAGCGCGTAACGAATTTGCTCAAAATCGAAGCCGCGGCTGGCAAGAAAACGCTCGCGCTTGGCGCGCTCTTTAGGCGTCTCGCCGGGGGTAGTAAAGCGCCGCGACAGGGTATCGCGGGCCAGCTCAAACCAGTCTACGTGCTCGCTCTCTACAACCGCTGTGAAGGCGTCGTTGAGCGTTTCCTGATCAACGCCACGTTGGCGTAATTCGCCTTTAATACGAATCACGCCTTGGCCACGCAAAATGCGCGAGCGGACGAAGCTAGCGGCAAAGCGTGCGTCTGACTGCAAGTCTTGCTCGACGAGTGTATCCAAACACTCATCGATAGCGTCATCGTCAAAGGCTTTTTTCTTTAACCGCTGAGCCAGTTCGGCGCGAGAGTATTCGCGCCGAACCAGTAAACCAATTGCGATGTCACGGGGCGTGGCATCGCGTTGCGCGTTAAAAGCCATTAGCCCGCCTTAGAAACCGTCGTTTTAGAGCAGATCATCATCGCCTGCGTCTACTGCCGCGGGAGCTTCGGCAACGGCCTCTTCTTTCTTGGGATCAGGCTTGGCTAGAAGCTGCTCACGAATCTGCGTTTCGATCTCAAGCATGATGTCTGGATGCTCTTCCAGATAGAGCGCGGAGTTCGCTTTACCCTGGCCGATTTTCTTGCCTTTATAGCTATACCAGGCACCAGCTTTGTCGACCAAGTTGCACTGCACACCCAGGTCGATAACCTCACCGGCGTGGTAGATACCTTTGCCGTAAAGAATCTGGAATTCAGCCTGACGGAACGGCGGCGCGACTTTATTTTTGACGACTTTTACACGGGTTTCGTTACCAGTGACTTCATCGCCCACTTTCACCGAGCCGGTACGGCGAATATCCAGACGCACGCTGGCATAAAACTTAAGTGCGTTACCGCCGGTAGTGGTCTCGGGGCTACCAAACATAACGCCGATCTTCATGCGGATCTGGTTGATGAAGATCACCAAGCAGTTAGCGTTTTTGATATTACCGGTGATTTTACGCAGCGCCTGCGACATCAAACGCGCCTGTAGGCCAACGTGGGCATCACCCATTTCGCCTTCGATTTCAGCGCGCGGCGTTAAAGCAGCGACCGAGTCGATAACGATCACGTCGACACCGCCAGAGCGTACCAACATGTCGGTGATTTCCAGCGCCTGCTCGCCGGTATCAGGCTGGGAAACCAGCAAGTCATCCAGGTTAACGCCCAGCTTTTCTGCATAGCTGGGATCTAGGGCGTGCTCCGCATCAACGAACGCACACACTTTGCCCTGCTTTTGCGCTTGAGCAATCACCGAAAGGGTCAGGGTAGTTTTACCTGACGACTCCGGGCCAAAGATTTCGCAAACTCGGCCAAACGGCAAGCCGCCGATGCCGAGAGCAATATCCAGACCTAACGAGCCAGTGGAAACCGACGGCATGACGACACGCGGTGCGTCGCCTAGACGCATGACGGTGCCCTTGCCGAACTGACGGTCAATTTGGGTGAGTGCAGCGTTTAGCGCTTTAGTGCGGTTGTCATCCTGAGCCATTCAGAGATTCCTCATAACAAGCTGTATAATTACCCAGTAGTATGCCAAAGATTACGCTGTAAACAAATCCTTGATTACCCTTTCTCTCAACTATTTTCTTACCGCTATTTCTTGTTGCTCGCTTTCGCCCGAGCATCTAACCGAACGACTAGCCCTGCCAAGGCCTGACGTACAGCCTGCTCGCGCACCGCTTGGCGGTCACCGGGAAAGTGGAAACGCTCGGCCTGCTGGTCGGCGGCATCTCCCCAGGCCAGCCAAACGGTACCTACTGGCTTTTCGTCGCTGCCGCCCTCAGGCCCAGCCACACCACTAACCGCCACGCCTAATCCCGCCCCACTATCTTGGCAAGCGCCGAGCACCATGGCTTTAACCACCTCTTCGCTTACCGCGCCGTGTGCTGCCAGTATAGCGTCTGGCACGCCCAGTAGCCGGGTCTTCGCCGCGTTAGAATAGGTCACATAGCCAGCCGTAAAGTAAGCTGAGCTACCCGCTGTTGAGGTGATCGCGCTGGCAATACCTCCCCCGGTGCAGGACTCTGCGGCGGTTACTTGCACATTTAACTGCTGACAAAGCCGCCCCAGGCGTTGAGCCAACAGCGTTAAATCAAGATTTTTCAGGCTAGATACACTGGGCACTATCGTCGCTCCTTCAAGTGAGTCGTCAGTTCAGCGTAGAATACTGTGTTTAGCTTGCTTAAAGAAATTGCCCATGCCGTAAGCCGAGATGGCTTGCGCCACGCTCAATCAGGACGCCCATGTCACAGGCCATTCCCCCTAATACGCCAATGATCACGCAATACTTAAAGATCAAACGCGAACACCCCGAGGTTTTGCTGTTCTACCGGATGGGGGATTTTTACGAACTATTTTTCGACGACGCTAAGCGCGCCGCGGCGTTGCTGGATATTACCCTTACCCAGCGCGGGCAATCTGGCGGCAAACCGATCCCGATGGCGGGCGTGCCCTACCACAGCGCGGAAGGTTATCTAGCGCGTTTGGTTGCCGGAGGGGAATCAGTCGCCATCTGTGAGCAGATTGGCGACCCCGCCACCAGCAAAGGCCCCGTTGACCGCCAGGTAGTGCGCATCGTTACCCCCGGTACGCTTCACGATGAAGCGCTGCTTGATGCTCGCCGCGACAACGTACTGGTATCCGTCTCCCCTGGAAAAGAGAGCTGGGGCCTTGCTTGGCTGGAGCTTTCCAGCGGCCGCTTTAACGTGCTGGAAGTGGCAAGTGAAGCGGAGATGCTCGCTGAACTCACCCGCCTCTCCCCCGCCGAGCTGCTGGTGCCCGAAAGCCTGACACTACCCGATGCCTGGTCGCAAAAGCGCAGCCTACGCCGCCAGGGCGAGTGGCTGTTTGATTTGGAAAGCGCCACCCACAGCCTATGTGATCAGTTTGAGGTGCAGGATTTACGCGGCTTTGGCTGTGCGCATTTAACCACCGCTTTGATTGCTGCCGGGGTGCTGATCGATTACGCCCGCGATACCCAGCGCTCACGCCTGCCCCATGTCACCGCGATCAGCGTTGAGAACCGCGAAGATGCCGTGGTGATTGACGCTGCCAGTCGCCGCAACCTGGAAATTGATATCAACCTTGGCGGCAGTAGCGACAATACGCTGGCCAGCGTGCTGGATACCTGCACCACCGCGATGGGCTCGCGGCTACTCAAGCGCTGGCTCAATCGCCCGCTGCGCCAACGTGAGATTGTCCAAAATCGCCATGCGGGTGTGGCGCTACTAAATTTAGATGCGGCCTATACGGCGCTGCGCGAGACGCTAAGCGACGTAGGTGATGTGGAGCGCATTTTGGCCCGGGTAGCGCTGTATAGCGCTCGCCCGCGTGATCTAGCACGCCTGCGCGATGCGCTGGTCACCCTACCTACCTTGGAGCAACAGCTCAACGTAGTAGAGAGCGGCAGTGCGCTGGACAACCTGCGCCCGCATATTCGCCCTTACCCGGAAATGGCCGACATGCTCAGCCGTGCGCTGGTTGAGAACCCGCCGGTGGTGATCCGCGATGGCGGCGTGATTGCCGATGGCTTTGACGCCGAGCTCGACGAGCACCGCGGCATGGCCGAAAATGCCGGCGACTACCTTATTCAACTTGAGATCCGTGAGCGCGAGCGCACCGGGCTTGCCAACCTAAAAGTCGGCTACAACCGTGTCCACGGCTACTTTATCGAACTGCCGCGCTCCCAGGCCCAGCAGGCACCCGCCGACTATATTCGTCGCCAGACACTGAAAAATGCCGAGCGGTTTATTATTCCCGAACTGAAAGAGTTTGAGGATAAGGCGCTATCGGCCAAGTCTCGCGCATTGACCCGCGAAAAATGGCTTTACGATCGGCTGCTTGGCGACCTGAATAACAGCCTTCACGCCCTACAAAGCACCTCTCAAGCACTAGCCGAGCTGGATGTGTTGTGTGCTTTTGCCGAACGCGCCGAGGCGTTGAGCTGGGTTCGCCCAACGCTCAGTGAAAGTACCGGCATTCAAATTGATGCGGGGCGCCACCCAGTAGTAGAGCAAGTAAGCGAAACACCCTTTGTACCCAACGATGTATCGCTCAACCCTGACCAACATATGTTGATCATTACCGGCCCCAACATGGGCGGTAAATCGACCTATATGCGCCAGACGGCACTGATTGCCCTGCTTGCCCACTGCGGCAGCTTTGTGCCCGCCGATGCCGCCGAGATCGGCCCGCTAGATAGGATATTTACCCGCATTGGCTCGTCGGATGATCTGGCAGGCGGGCGCTCTACCTTTATGGTCGAAATGACTGAAACCGCCAATATTCTGCACAACGCCACCCAGCAAAGCTTGATTTTGATGGATGAGATAGGCCGCGGCACTAGCACCTTCGATGGCTTGTCGCTGGCCTGGGCAAGCGCCGAGTACTTAGCAAAAGGGCGTGCCTTGACGCTGTTTGCCACCCATTACTTTGAAATGACCGCCCTGCCCGAGCACACTGAAGGTGTTGCCAATATCCACCTAACGGCGACAGAGCATGGCGACAGCATCGTATTTATGCACCGCATTGAGGCGGGCCCGGCCAGCCAGAGCTACGGTTTGCAGGTGGCCCAGCTAGCGGGTGTGCCTAATCATGTGATCAAACGCGCCCGCGAAAAGTTGATGAGCCTGGAGCAGCGCGATGTGGATAACACCGTGCAGATACCGCGAACCGCTCCACAGCAAAATGATCTATTTTCCGCCGCACCACATCCGGTTATTGAGGCGCTTGAAAACGTCGACATGGATGACTTAACGCCGCGGGAAGCGCTGACACTATTGTATCAATGGCGAGACTTGATCTAATAGTACGCATTGAAACCCATCCGGCGCTTGCCGCCGGGTAGGCACACCTCTAGAATGTCGCTCAACTTTTAGCTTATAAAAAACAGCTGATCTATAACCATTCACGATTGACCATGGCCGGGAGCTACCCGGCCCTGCAAGAGGGATAGCAAGATGACGTTTGTCGTTACCGAGAACTGCATCCAGTGCAAATACACCGACTGCGTGGAAGTCTGCCCGGTCGACTGCTTTTATGAGGGCCCGAACTTCCTGGTCATTCATCCTGACGAGTGTATCGACTGCGCGCTGTGTGAGCCAGAGTGCCCCGCCGAGGCGATATTCTCAGAGGATGAGCTGCCCGATGGGCAAGAGGCGTTTATTGAGATTAACGCTGATATGGCCGAAGTATGGCCCAACATTGCCGAAAGGAAGGACCCGCTACCCGACGCCGAAGAGTGGGACGGCAAGCCTGGTAAGCTTGAGAAATTAGAGCGCTAGCCTAGCGAACGAAAAGCGGCGTTTTAAAATCAGCGACCACTTATTAAAACCAGCTCTTCTTTTCAAGATAGTGCTGGTCTTTTATGGCATCGCTTTTTTATGGCATAGAGAAACCGACAACGCCAAATTGCGGGCAAAAAAAAGGCGACCCGTAGGCCGCCCGCTCCAAGCACTTCCTCTAACCACTCCCTGGATTAACCTCTTCAGATGACGTCCTTGCCGGGGCCAAACTCACTTTATCACCCGGCGCATCTGACCTTCATCCCGTTGCATCCTGCCTGAAGCATCCCTGCCTCCCCGTGTCCTGTGTGTATTGTGGCAGAACCCAGCGGCTTCTCAACAACGCTAAAATACAAAAGGCGAGTCTTAACGACTCGCCTTTTTCGAACATTTACTCCTTAAAACAACCACTTAAATTTAAATTAGTGAAAAATTTCGTTTTTTCTTACCCTATATCGAGCGATTCTCGTCGGCATTTGTAAGACATCTCTTACAGAATATTGAGACATCTCTTACGAGGCCGTCGATAACTCGCTGTTAGTGGGCGAATTATTGCCCTTTGATCGCTTTCAAACCTGGGTAGGTGACGTTTTCAAGTTCGGCTTCAATCACCAGCAAACGGTTGTACTTAGCGACGCGATCAGAACGACACAGCGACCCGGTCTTGATTTGTCCAGCACAGGTTCCCACCGCCAAATCGGCAATGGTGGTGTCTTCCGTTTCGCCTGAACGGTGTGAAATAACCGCTGTGAAACCTGCGTCCTGGGCCATTTTAATGGCGTCCAACGTCTCGGAGAGCGAACCAATCTGATTGAATTTAATCAAGATAGAGTTACCGATCTGCTCATCGATACCGCGCTTAAGAATCTTGGTATTGGTGACAAACAGGTCATCGCCCACCAGCTGCACTTTATCACCCAGCTTGTCGGTTAATGCTTTCCAGCCTGCCCAATCCGACTCATCCATGCCGTCTTCGATGGACACAATCGGATAATCGGCGCACAGGCCTGCTAGGTAATCAGTAAAACCCTGGGCGTTGTAGCTTTTGCCTTCACCGGAAAGGTTGTACTGACCATCTTTGTAAAATTCGGAAGAAGCGCAGTCCAGCGCCAGAGTAACGTCTTTACCCAGGGCGTAGCCTGCATCACCAACGGCCTGTTTAATCACCGCTAGCGCATCCGCGTTTGACGCCAGGTTAGGCGCAAAGCCGCCCTCGTCACCCACTGAAGTAGAAAGACCTTTTGCCGACAGCACCTTCTTCAGCGCGTGGAAAATCTCCGCCCCCATGCGCAGTCCTTCACGGAAGTTAGCCGCGCCCACCGGCTGCACCATAAACTCTTGGATATCGACGTTGTTATCCGCGTGTTCGCCGCCGTTGATAATATTCATCATCGGTACCGGCATACTGTACTGACCCGGCTGGCCGTATAGCTCAGCGATGTGGGCATAAAGCGGCACGCCTTTGGCGTTAGCCGCCGCTTTCGCGGCTGCCAGGGAAACCGCTAGAATCGCGTTAGCGCCCAGATTCGCCTTGTTCTCGGTACCATCCAGCGCCAGCATGGCATCGTCCAAGCCGCGCTGGTCGCGGGCATCCATACCTAACAACGCATCACGAATTTTGCCATTGACCGCATCGACTGCTTTCAGCACACCTTTGCCGAGGTAGCGCGACTTATCGCCGTCACGCAACTCTAGCGCTTCCCGTGAACCGGTTGAGGCTCCGCTGGGAGCACAGGCTTCGCCGACAGCGCCACTGGCAAGGCGTACGTGCGCCTGCACGGTCGGGTTACCGCGTGAATCCAGCACTTCCAACGCACTGATAGCAACAATTTTGGTCATGGCAATATCCTTTCCTATAGGTCAGATAAAATTATTAATATAACGTCCTGCTTAGCGAATCGTTAGCGGCTCAAACCCTTTCACTAGCGCATCCAGCTGCGCAAGCTGAGTTAAGAACGGCTCTAATTGATCCAGCGGCAGCGCACAGGGTCCGTCGCATTTGGCGTTATCAGGGTCCGGGTGAGCTTCCAAAAATAGCCCAGCAAGCCCTACGGCCACACCTGCCCGGGCTAATTCCGCTACCTGAGCTCGGCGCCCATCGGCGCTGTCTGCTCGCCCACCAGGGCGTTGCAGCGCGTGGGTCACATCGAAAAACACCGGATAGCCGGTTTGCTTCATATCGCCAAAGCCGAGCATATCAACAATCAGGTTGTTGTAACCAAAGCTTGAGCCACGCTCACAAAGCATCAGTTGGTCGTTACCCGCTTCCTGGAACTTGCTGAGGATGTGGCGCATTTCATGAGGCGCCAAAAACTGCGGCTTCTTGATATTGATGACCGCGCCGGTTTTGGCCATGGCGACCACCAAATCGGTTTGGCGGGCCAAAAAGGCGGGCAGTTGAATAATATCGGCGACTTCAGCGGCCGCTTCCGCCTGCCAGGGCTCGTGCACATCGGTGATAATCGGCACGTTATAGCGGGCTTTGATATCGGCCAGAATCTGCAGGCCTTTCTCAATACCGGGGCCGCGGTAAGAGTTGATTGAACTGCGGTTGGCTTTATCGAAGCTGGCCTTGAATACGTAAGGCATCCCCAGCTTCTGGGTCACCGTCACATACGCTTGAGCTACCTCATCGGCAAGCTCGGCAGACTCCAGCACATTCATGCCGCCCAGCAGCATTAGCGGCAAGGAATTGCCGGCGGTTAAGCCGGCGACGTTAATATGACGCTCTTGCGATCCAGCTTGAGATCGTTCTTGAGACCGTTCTTGAGACCGTTCTTGAGAAGCCATGCTGTTGCCCTCTTATTCCTGAGAATTCGCATGGGCGCGACTGCGCGCTGTTTTATGCTCCAATGCGGCGTTAACAAAGCCCGAGAATAGCGGGTGGCCATCGCGTGGGGTGGAGGTGAACTCTGGGTGGAACTGGCAGGCCACATACCAAGGGTGGTCAGCCAGCTCGATAACTTCCACCAGCGACTGGTCGACGCTCTTGCCCGAGATCACCAACCCTGCTTTCTCAAGCTCATCAATAAACTGATTATTGACCTCAAAGCGGTGGCGATGGCGCTCAACAATCTCATCAGAGCCGTAGGCTTCGCGCGCTTTAGTGCCTGTTTCAAGATGGCATACTTGGCCACCCAAGCGCATGGTGCCGCCTAAATCAGACGCCGCATCGCGCAGCTCAATTTTACCTTCCGCATTCAGCCATTCGGTAATCAGGCCGACCACCGGGTGCTGAGTGTCATGGGTAAACTCAGTGGAGTTGGCATCTTTCCAGCCCGCCACGTTACGCGCAAATTCAATAACCGCTACCTGCATCCCTAAGCAGATCCCCAGGTAAGGCACGTTATTTTCGCGGGCAAACTGGGCGGTCATAATTTTGCCTTCCACGCCTCGCTCACCAAAGCCGCCGGGCACCAGAATAGCGTCTTTACCCGCTAGGCGCTCGGTGCCGTGACGTTCGATGTCCTCAGCGTCGATATAGTCGACATTGACTTTGATGCGCCCTTGAATGCCTGCATGAATCAAGGCTTCATTAAGCGACTTGTACGCGTCCAGCAGTTCCATGTACTTACCGACCATGGCGATACTTACGGACTTGAGCGGATTAAGCTTGGAGTCCAGCACTTTCACCCACTCGGAAAGATCGGCGGGCTCGGCATCAAGGCGCAGCTTATCGCAGACGATATCGTCCAGGCCGTGTTCATGAAGCATCAGCGGGATACGGTAGATGGTATCTGCGTCCTGAAGCGGTACGACCGCACGCTCTTCAACGTTGGTAAACAACGCGATTTTGCGGCGTTCGCTCTCTTCAAGCTCGACTTCGCTGCGGCAAATCAGAATATCCGGCTGAATACCAATCGAGCGCAGCTCTTTAACGCTGTGCTGGGTAGGCTTGGTTTTCGTCTCGCCCGCCGTCTTGATATACGGCACCAGCGTCAGGTGCATAAACAGCGCGCGATTAGCACCCTGCTCGCTACGAATCTGGCGAATAGACTCCAAAAACGGCAGCGATTCGATATCACCTACCGTGCCACCGATTTCTACCAGCGCCACGTCGAAACCTTCACCGCCGGCATAAACGCGCTGCTTGATTTCATCGGTGATGTGCGGGATGACCTGTACCGTGCCACCCAGGTAATCGCCACGGCGCTCTTTGCGCAGCACGTGCTCGTAAACACGGCCTGTGGTGAAGTTGTTGCGCTGGGTCATCTTGGTACGAATAAAGCGTTCGTAGTGGCCCAGGTCCAGATCGGTCTCGGCGCCATCCTCGGTGACGAACACCTCGCCGTGCTGGAAAGGGCTCATGGTGCCCGGGTCCACGTTGATGTACGGGTCGAGCTTGAGCATGGTGACCTTAAGGCCGCGGGCCTCTAAAATCGCCGCCAGCGAGGCCGACGCGATGCCCTTGCCAAGAGAGGACACAACGCCGCCGGTCACGAAGATATATCGTGTCATGGAAAACCTGTCGAAACGTGATCAAAAGGCGTAACAGAAAGCCACACCAGGATGGGACGACAGAATAGCAGACTACGCCCCAAGGCTCAATTTGAACTGAGCAGTCAAAATCAGCTCGGCCGAACCAGAATGGGCAGCTGCCCCAGCCCTGCGCTTGCATACATTCATAGGTAAACCGCCAACCACCATACTTAATAGCAATGATTACTATTTGCCTTAAGAGTATCCTTGTTCTCAGCGTACTCCCCGTACCGATGAGATTGTAGCGGGGAAATTAGCACGTAATGAAATAACATAAGGGAATAAGGGGAAACGAAAGATGCAGCACAAGCGACGTCGAATTTTCCATTTGGCAGCCATGATGAGTTGCCTGCAAGCCGTCCCCGGGTGGGCGAATACGACAAACTCAGCAATAACGACAGAGGGTGAAGCCCCCGCCACCCTCACACCGATAACGGTGACCGCGGAAAAAACCGAGCAGCCACTGGAAAATGTGGCTGCCAGTGTCGCGGTGATTGATGGTTCTGAAATTGAAGCAGCGGGCCTGACCAGCCTCGAACAGTTAGAGGGACGGGTTCCTGGGTTATCGTTTCAGCCATTCGGACAGGCCGGCATGAATTCTCCCGTAATGAGGGGACTAACGGCTAACTTCAACACCTTTTCCACCTCAACGTTGCTTCTGGTGGATGGTGTACCAACACTGTCTGCTCAGGGATTCGAGAGCAGCCTACTTAACGTCGACCGAATCGAGATACTACGCGGCCCTCAGTCCACACTCTATGGCAGTAATGCCGAAGCTGGCGTCATTGCTATCCACACCCAGCCGATGGACAACCAACCTCGCGCCACTGTTAGCGGTGAAGCCGGCAACCATGGCCATCGAGCCGTTCGCTTCGCCGTCAGTCACCCCATCGTTCAGGACAATCTCTATGCCAGTATTGCGGTTAGCACGTCGAGTGAGGATGGTTTTATCGACAACATCCACACCGGCAGTAATGAAGATGACCGCAATCGGCACGATCTCAACCTAGGGCTGCGCTGGACGCCTGGTGATGCGACTGATTTGGCACTGCGCTATACGCGCCAAGAGTATGATGATGGTGCATCCCGCTGGGGGGCACCTAGCGCGCATCGTGCCACTGTTGCCTCAGGCACCCCAAGTTGGAACCGATCCTGGGGGCAAACCCTAGCACTAACCGCGGAACATGAATTCGCCTCGGACTTGAGTCTCCATTCCGTCACTGCCTGGAATGATTTCCGGGATCATATACAGCAGGATACCGATTTCAGGGCCGAGGATATCTTGCACGTAGGTCGTGACAACCGGCTACGCACGCTATCCCAGGAGCTTCGCTTAGAGGGTGCTCTTGGCGAGACAGAGTGGTTGCTCGGCGTCTACGGCGATAGCAGTGATAACCGGCTGCATAGTATCAGCAAAAATATGATGGGCTCTGTGGATCTTCATGCCAATCAGGAAAGCCAAACGACAGCCCTGTTTACCCATTGGAACCTACCCTTGGCACAACACTGGCGCCTTTCTACCGGTGGGCGCATTGAGCACAATCAGGTGGAACTACACCCACGTGGTGCGGCAAGCCGGTCGGAATCATGGTCGCACTTTTCGCCCAAGATCGCGTTGCAATATGAAATCAGCCCACGCAATCAGTGGTACGCCAGTATCTCGCGAGGCGTGCGTAGCGGTGGGTTCAATATATTATCCCCCGCAACGAACTATCAGTCCTTCGGTCCAGAGAAAACTTGGTCCTACGAGACCGGCGCTAAGGGTTGGCTAGCCGAAGGGCGCCTGCGTTACTCTCTCGCCGCCTATCTGATGGACATCGACAACATGCAAGTCATGCAAATGCCCACCGCCGGCATGATGTACATCACCAATGCTGCCACAGCCACCTCTAAAGGGGTAGAACTCGACCTTGACTATCTGCTTGGCGATGGGTGGCAAATTAAAGGGGGGTTAGCCTGGAACCATACCCGATTTGATCAATTCCAAGATGGCTCAGCCGACTACGCTGGTAATCACAATCCTTTCGCTCCCGATTTTACCGGTTATTTGAGCCTACGCTACGACGATCCAGAAGGCTGGTACACCCAGGGCAGCCTGGTCGGTAGCAGCAAAGTCTACCTAGACGCCGCCAACCAATACGAGCGTAACGACTATGCACTGCTCAACTTGGTCGCTGGCTATCAGTTAGGTGATTGGGAGCTCGCCGCCTACGCCGACAACATCGGCGATAAGCGCTATGACGCCGTGGGCTACCAGAACGGCTTCGTCACCATCTACAGCCCGCCCCGGGAGGTAGGAATGCGCTTCACTTGGCGATTGTGATCGCCGGAGCGCTCTCCATGCCTAATACCCGCACCGCCACCCCAGCCCAGCCTGTTTTTGGCCCTCGGCTTATCGCCGGGCTGACCGGCGTATTCATCGCAGCCATCATGGCAGGATTTAACAACCGGGTTCCTGCCTTATCATTGCCAGATATTCGCGGCGCCCATGGTTTGGGTGCCGACGCTGCCTCCTGGCTGGATACCGTCTATCTCGTTGGCGAAATCACGGTACAACCGTTTGCCGCCTGGTTCGCCATCACCCTATCACTGCGCCGTTATCAACTGGTGTTAATCTCCGCTGCCACGCTGCTCGGATTACTACTGCCCTTTGCCCAGTCGCTACCGTCCATGCTCCTACTGCGCGGTCTGCAAGGTGCCGTCGCTGGCGGTCTGATCCCGACACTGATGATGGCAGCGCTGCGTTTTCTGCCGTTTCATATTCGCCTGCACGGTTTGGCGCTATTCGCCATGACTGCCACCCTAGCACCCAATCTGGCGGTGTGGCTGGCTGGCGTGTGGACAGATCAGTTGTTCGACTGGCGGTGGGTCTACTGGCAAATCGTTCCGCTGGGTATGTTCAGCTTAGCGCTATGTGCATGGGGCCTCCCTCAGGATCCACCACGCCATGAGCGCTTCGGTCAGGGCAACTGGATCGGCCATATTTGTCTGGTTACCGGATTAGCGCTGCTTGCGATAGTTCTCAGTCAGGGTGTACGTCTTGGCTGGTTTCATTCAACACTGATCTGCAGTGCACTTGCTGGCGGCCTAATCGCCACCTTCGCCGGTCTGCTCAGCGAGTGGCATCATCCCAGCCCTTTTATCCGCCTTCAACTGCTTTCCCGGCGCAACCTTGGGCTGGGCTTCACCCTGTTTGTTGGGCTGTTGGTTGTGCTGATGTCCGGCGCTCTACTGCCGCTTAATTTTCTCGCCCAAGTGCAAGGTTATAGACCACTGCAATCCAGTGCCGTTGGGCTCACCATCGGGCTACCACAGTTGGTGCTCGGCTCCCTGGTGGCTCTGCTTCTATACCAGCCTTGGATGGATGCACGCAAGGTATTTGCCACTGGCCTGCTGATTGTGGCGATAGCCTGCTGGCTAGGCGCCCAAATCACCAGTGAATGGATGTGGCACCAGTTCGTCGCTGTACAAGCACTGCAAGCGATCGGCCAGCCAATGGCGGTGGTCTCACTGCTATTTCTGGCTACCAGTGTGGTACAGCCAATGGAAGGCCCCTTCGTATCCGGGCTGGTGAATATGCTGCGCGCCTTCGGCACCGCCCTGGGCAGCGCGCTGGTCACTCAGTTGATACTGATTCAAAGCCATTTTCACAGCGACATGTTGCTGGACAGCATGGCTCGAGCTGGCGCCGCCCTAGGAATGCATGAAGACCAACTGATGACGTTGTCCGACGCCGTCACTACCCAAGCCGTCACGCTGGCCACCGCCGACGCTTACCGGGCACTTAGCGTGCTTGCCCTGATGCTGATTCCGCTGACGCTCTGTCTCACGCCCGTAACGCCACCGTCACCTCCCTCTCGTTCACCGGAATAATAGCCATGACCTCATTACGTCGCTTGCGAACTCCTTTCATTCTGATACTCCTGGCCCTGGCAATTACGGGTGTCTATGCGCTGAACCGCCCGGAAAGCGCCGCCAGATATCAATCCACCAACGATGCTTATATACAGGCAGATCTAACACGGGTGGCGTCGCAGGTTGCCGGTCGTGTACAGCGGGTACTGGTGGAAGAAAACCAGACGGTGAGCGTCGGCGACCTGCTAGTAGAGATCGATGACAGCGATACACGAGCTAAGGTGGAAGAAGCAAGTGCTGGACTGGCCCAGGCAGCTGCGGAAATCGTCAGTCTACAAGCGCAAATCGTGCGTCAGGAAAGTCGCATTCATCAAGCACAGGCAAAACTTGACGTCGATCAGGCCGCAGTGACACTGGCTCGACAGGAGCGAGAACGCTACCTCAACCTGCGCGCCCGCGGTGCCGGTACCGTTCAGTCGCTGCAAAGGGCAGAGGCAGAGTTAGCTGCATCAAGGGCCACCCTGATCGGCGACCAGGCCGCCTATACCGCTACCCAACAGGCGTTGGAAGTGTTGCAGGCCGACCTAGAGAAAGCCCAAGCGGCGCAAAACATCGCTCAGGCCAAACTGGACGCAGCGGAATTGGCATTATCCTACACCCACATTACAGCACCGGTGAAAGGTATCGTCGCTCAGAAAGTGGTGCGCCTCGGCGGCTATATGAAAATCGGTGAAACGCTGCTGACCTTAGTTCCTCTGGACAATCTCTATATCACCGCCAATTTCCGTGAAACACAAATCGCCCGTATGCGGCCCAGCCAACCGGTAAGTTTCACCATCGATGCTCTCCCCAACATCACCCTAACCGGCAGAGTGGATAGCCTAGGCCCAGCCAGCTCGGTGAGCTTTTCAGCCATTCAACCCCACAACGCCACAGGTAATTTCACCAAGATCGTCCAACGTCTACCGGTGCGCATCGCCATCGATCCAGGTCAACCTCAAGCCCAACAGTTAAAAGTCGGCATGTCAGTGGTGCCGGAAGTCGACACCGGACACGGCTAACATCACGATGTTCTCAGCACAACCGACCTAGCTCCGCAGTACCCCACTATAGTGACCACAACGGTTCGGGAATCAGGCGACACGCCCCATCTTTGGTGGCATCTCGCCCATGCCCCGCACAAATCGCAGGCTCCAGTAACCTATTCCCAGCATGCCAGCCATCAGAGCGCTTAACATGCCCAGATACCCGAAATGGTCAAGCAGCAGCCCTGCGAGCATGGGCACAACCGTACGCGTGAGCACGAATAGACTCGATTGCAGACCATAGTCCACAGCCGTCAAACCTTCACGGGTGTAGTACATCATCATGCCAAACACTAATCCAGCCGAGGCGCCCATGGCCAGCGCCAGAAGCACGGTGCAGGCAGTTAGCAACGGCAAGCTCGCATGGCTGGCCAACGCCGCCGATAATGCAGCCAAGGCAACGAGGGCGAGCATTGCAAAGCCAGGCAGGGCATAGTGCAAACCACGACGGTAAGTGACATAACCGCCTAGCAGACTGCCCAAAGCACCGACCACGCCACCCAGCAAACCAGCTACCACGGCCACCTGACCGGACGGCAGTCCTTGATCGAGCAGTAACGGTTTAAGGTATACCCAGGCAGTGCCAATAAAGGGGAAATAGAGCATCAACACGACCACCCAACGGCGACGCTGAGCAGAAGCGAAATAGCCAACCCATTGGCGCACCCCCACCTCTGAGCGTTTGGGTGTCGCTATCGTATCAAGATGCACTGGGCGTATGAGATAAAGTCCGACAAGGGCCAACAACAGTCCAACCCCCAGCACAAAGAACGGCCAAGACCAGCCAACACGATCATGCAAAATGAGCATCGCACCACCCCCGAACACTGCCCCCAATGAACTGGCGGCTGAACGGATAGTGCCTGCGCGCATACGTTCAGTCTCGGGTAAACAGCGAATAGCCAAGGCATTGACCGGCGCGTCGGCCCAAGTGCCGAATAAGCTAGCCAGCATCGCCAGGGCGAATAACGTCGTGAAGCCCGTTTTTCCTATGTCGAGCCCCGCCAGCGCTACAAGGCTTGCGGCATAACCGACCAACAGTACTAAGCTCCAGCGCCGATAACCGGCGGTATCTCGCGCCCAGCGATCTACCGGAGCAGCCAATACGAACTTGAGCACGGCCGGCAACCCTGCCAATTGGAAGAGGCCGATGGCGGTGCCGGACCACCCCTGCTGGCGCATCACCAGCGGTAACCCTAGGTAGAGATAGATCATTGGTGCGGTCATAGCGAAGTTGATCCAGCCGAGCAGCAACTGCAACGACCAGTACGAAATGGCGGGGGCTTTCATGTCGGTATTCCCAGGTTTTAAGTTTCTGGAGCTAAACGCTTAAGGTACTCGTTGCTAAGCATGTGTTTTTAAGCGCTGGCTGGCTGCGCGAGCAACTGGACATATTGCTCGCAACGGTGCAGCAACTGCTCATGAGAGCCCTGATCGAGAATGCAGCCATCCTGCAGGAGTACGACCCTGTCAGCCTGAGCAATGGTGCTTGGACGATGTGCTACCACCAGTAGCGTGTACTGCCCACGAAGCGCCAACAAGGCCTGCTGCAGGGCATGTTCACTGTCAGCATCGAGGCTGGATGAAGCTTCATCCATTACCAGCACGGGCGCTTGAGACAGCAGTGCCCGGGCGATGGCGATACGCTGACGCTGACCACCTGAAAGCCGCGCACCATTCGCGCCGCAACGCGTTTGGTAGCCCTCAGGTAGGGCCTGAATGAAATCGTGGGCCTGGGCCTGATGCGCAGCGATTTCGATTTCCTGCTGCGTCGCCTCTGGTTTGCCCAAGCGCAAGTTGCCCTCGATACTGTCGTCAAACAAGTAGGCCTCCTGACCAACCCAGGCGATCCAGTGGCGCAGCTCGGATAGGGGAATATCACGCAGATCTTCGCTGCCCAGCTTCACTGTGCCGCTCTGCACCTCATAGAAGCGCATTAGTAAGTTGGCGCAGGTGGTCTTGCCAGATCCTGAGGGGCCAACCAGTGCGACCATCTCACCCGTTTCTACCCGGAAGTTGACACCCTGCAGCACAGGGCGCTCGGAATGGGCGAACACCACTTGGTTGAATTCGATGCTGGCATCCTTAGGCAATCGCTGGCCATTGTCCTGAATCGGCGAACGCTGATGCAGCAACGCCAACACCCGTGCCGCACTGGCGCGCACTGCACCCAGTTGGCTGGCACTGCGCGCTACCTCTGCCAAAGGTAGCAGTGCCGCGCCTACCAGCACGACCGATAGCGGAACTTGAGCCAACGCTAGGGCTTGATATTCAAGCAACACTGCGCTGGCCACCAGCGCGGTGATCAATGCTAAGGACTGGATCAGCTCTATACCGCCTTGCTCCGCGCCTGTTCGCAAGGCGTAACGACGCTGCTCGCTCTTCAGCCGCGCCAGATACTGCCCCAGCCGAGCGCGCCAAGCCGCCTCCTGATTGAACAAGAGGATCTCTCGACGCGCCTCAATGCCCTCAATCACTTCAGCGTTTAGTCCCGCTAGCGCGGCATTCATCTCGCGCCCCTGGCGAAAAGCACGCTCCCCCAGCCAGAATGGCACGCTGGTCAGAGTCGGCAGAAATGGCAGTAACACTAAAGTAAGCCAAGGCTGTATCCAGGCCAGCGCCAGCAGTGCCAACAGCGGTACCACAACTGCAGCGATGGTATCGGCCAGGGTGTGGGCAAAAAAGTGTTCCAGCGCCTGAGCATCGTTCAGCGCCACGTTGGCCTGCTCGCCGCTGCGGGTGTCGGACAAACCACCTGGGGCGGCACGCTCTAGACCGTCGTAAATGCCCACCTGCAGCGTTTCGATCAGAGCAAAAGCAAAGGCATGGGAGATATGTGCCTGCCACCAGCGACCACCGGCCCCAGCAACGGCGCTGACAAGCATGCCCCAAAGCACGGGTTGCCAGAGGCTCTCCGGTGCACCCGTCAGCGCCAAACCTGCTAGCCAGGCACCCAACGCAAGGCTTGTCACCATGCCAGCCTGGGCAATGAGCGTAGCAGCGATAGTGAGTGCTAGCAGGCGCGGCTGGCCAGCGGAAAGGCGTAACAGGTCACCCCATGTGCTACGCGGCCCCTGGGGAATTTCGTGGACATTGACTTTCATATTAGTTCTTCCTCGGTTTGGGGCGACGCTTCGTGGGCGTGCTGCCGGTTCCAGAGGCGCGCATAGAGGCCATTTCGGGTCAGTAGGTTGTGGTGATCACCGATCTCAACTAAACGACCACGATCAAGCACCAGAATGCGGTCGGCATTCCGAACGTTGGCTAGACGATGTGCAATCACCAGTAGCGAACGCTGACCGCGAAGCCGCTCGATGGCCTCTCCAATGTGGGTTTCGCTGGCAACGTCCACGTTCGCGGTCGCCTCGTCCAACACCATGACCGGTGTATTTTTTAGCCAAGCACGTGCGATAGCTATGCGCTGTCGCTGACCGCCAGAAAGTCGCGCGCCGCCTTCTCCCACGGCAGTGGCAACGCCTTTTTCAAGACTTGAAATCCACGATTCCAGTGACGCTACCCGGCATGCCTCAGCCAGATCCTCATCACTGGCTTGAGGAGCCCCCATCCTCAAGTTCTCTTCGATGCTGCCATGCAGCAGCACACTATGTTGGAACACGCCACTGACGTTTTCGTATACGTCATTGACGCGCAAATCGCGAAGATCAACGCCGCCCAGGCTGACGCGGCCGCAGTCAGGTGCAACAAAGCGCATCAATAGAGCTGCCAGGGTCGATTTTCCTGCGCCAGAGGGCCCTACCACAGCCACGAACTCACCAGGCTCAAGCGTAAAATTCACATTGTGCAACGCAGGTTCGCAGCCACCCGGCCAGGTATAACTAACGCTATCAAAGGCCACTCCATGATGGGTCGGTAAAGCCCGGGCCTCAATCGGCTCTGGCACCCCAGGTATAGCGTCAAGTAAACGAATGACGGGGGCCGCCGCCGCATTACCCGACCATGCAATGTGGAAGGTCTTATCAAGCTTTTCCAGCGTACCGAAGGCCTCGCGGGCCAGCAGCACAACGGCCAACAACGCAAACGGCGATAGCTCACCGGCAACGGCGCGCTGAGCGCTAAGCGCAGTCACCAACGCTAAACCACCCAAGCTAAGCAGCCCTGTTGCGCCGTTACGCATGAGAATGGCGTAAAGCACACCCATGGCCTGCTCACGCAGATCCCGTGCCTGTTGACTGAGTACCTGACGGCGCCGGGTCTGAGCATTGAAGGCCTTGAGCGTGGTGACGCCGCGCAAGCTGTCGAGCAAATACGCGGAAAAACGCCCCATACTCGCGAACAACCCACCTGCAGAAGCGCGCCGCCAACGCAACCAGAGGCGATCAGTAAAGGGTAGCGCCAGCGCAGCAAGAGCAGCCACAAGGGCAGAACGGCTATCGAAATACGCCATTAGCAGTAGCACACCCCCGCCACCAAACACCGCACCCAGCACTGCAGGCACATAACGGCTGTAATAGGCTTGCAAGGCTTCCACCGACTGCACCAAGGTGGTACTCAGTTCCCCGCTATCTCGGTCGCTGGCCGGATCAGCCGCCACACGTAATACCTGACCAATCAGGCGCTGACGCAAGTAGTGCCGGGCAAGCCCTGCCACACGCATAGCGAGTGCTTCAGACAACCCCATCAGCACGATGCGTAGCCAAGTAAAAACAAAAAAAACCGACAGCGGCCACCATAGTTCGGACAATGGCTGGTCAGCGAATAGCCCGGCCAAAGCACTGGCTAAGCATAGCGCCTGACCAACATGACAGGCGGTGACAACCACTTGGCCGAACGCAGCCAGTAAAATCGAAGGACGCAAAGGCCGCGACAAGCGCCAGAGAACCGGGGTCATGCCTCTACCCCCGAGTCACCTCTAGTTGCCAGCACGCACTGAATAGGCAGTCCTCTCAGACGGTTGGTTTTAATATCCTGCCAACCTTGTTCGGCTAGTAATTGCTGCACCAACTCTATCGAATGACAGTCACCAGCCTCAGTGAGGCTGAGCATCTGTGCTGCAAACAGCCGTTGAATCGGTTCCTGTTCGGGTGGTGCATTGGAGCGCATGAAGCCAGCAATTAGAACCCGCCCTCCGGGTTTCAGCCAAGATTGCAAACGCGCCAACAGGTGCCAACACTGAGATTCATCGAAGTGGTGTAACACTTGACTAAGAATGATCAAGTCAAAGCGCTGCTCAAACCTTACTTCAAAGAGGTCACCAGGAATGAAACGTACCTGCTCACAAACACCAAAACACTCAGCGGTTTTCTCAAATAACTCTTCGCTGTCTGGCCAGTCAACTCCCCACACTCTCATCGAAGGTTGTTTGGCAGCCAGTGTGAAGCCGTAGGTACCGTTTCCGCAGGCCAAGTCCAGAACCTCAGGCTGCGAACGCTCGCCCAGCCATGGCAGTATTTGGTCAGCTAAACGTCGAGCAGTAACTCGCGCAGTGTTAGTGATGCCCTGAGAGAATTCTTTCCAATATGGGTGATTAGCCGCTTCCAGGCTTTGCGAAAGAACGCTACCACCAGCTACTACCGCGCCCTTAAAATCGCGGAAGGCGTCCCACATCAGGTCAGCGGTGTAAACTTGTGTCAAGCCACCGACATAATGGGGTGAAGTACGACACAAGAATTTCTCTCCCAAAGAACTAGCACGATAGTAGGAGTGGCCGGGTTCGTTTGACACTAGCCCCAGCCCAGCGAGAGCATCGAGCAGGATGCGAGTACCACGGGGGCTGGCCTGAATACGCTCAGCCAGTACCTCAGCGGTGACGCCTTCGCCCATTTGATCAAACAATTGGAGCTCGATAGCCGCACGTAACACGCCTGCGCGCTCCACCCCCATCAATAAGTCAATTACCGGCTGTGCTGAAACACCGTTCCAGACCGCCTTACAGCGTTGTAGTAACGCCTTCTGGTCAACCTTACCAGATGGCGCCAATGGCAACTCAGGCACACACGTCAGCGTATCAGGCAGTTGACTCGGCTGAGCACCCACTTCCTTTACGAGATACGCCAGCATTTTCTCCAACGTCAGCGCGTGACGGCCAGGCTGCATGACTACAAAAGCATCCAGGCTCGGCTTGCCATCTTCAGTAGGGTTGTTGAGCACCACACTCTGGTCAACCGCAGGATGACCGCGCAATATATGGGCCACTTCAACAAGATTAATTTTATAACCGCCGCGTAGCACAGTGTCAGCACGTCGACCAACAATGCGCAGACGCCCTTCAGCATCAAGTAATCCATGATCACCTATACGCACCCAACCTTCGGTGTTGCGGTAGCGCTGATCCAGTTCCGGTGCACCGTAGTAGCACATCGGCGTCATAGGTCCGCGCGCCCATATTTCTCCCTCTTCACCACAGCCGAGCTGCTGGCCCAAATCATTGCGAATGCTCACGCTAATCACTGTCGGATCGGGGCAACCGACAGTCCGCACAGTCGTTTCAGGCCGGTCATCAAGCTCAGTATGGCAGGCAATACCGTCAGCAGAACCGTAGGACTGGATCAGCGTGCACCCTAGTTTGTTACGTACCCCTTCATAAGTCTGCTCACTCAGTGCTGAGCCTCCGCTGACGATCGTCGTGAGAGAGGAGAAATCAAGCGATTCAGACCCACATGGCTGGAGCAAAGGACTAGCCAACAGCATGTCAACCATATTAGGGCCAGCAAAAAGGTGTGTGGCTCGTTGTTGGGAGAGCAGACGTAGCACTTCGTCCGGCTCGAAGCGATCCAAGCAAATGAGAACTCCCCCAAGGGAAGCCAAAGTGCAGGGAGTGCCAAGCGAGCCAAAGGGCGAAGCTAGCGGCACCGCAAAAAGTGCACGTATTTTCGATGAATCCTGAACCAAGCTGTGTAGATAAGCTGTCTGACCACCCACCAACGCATTGTGCGAGTAAAGCACCAATTTAGGCTCAGACTCCGAGCCTGAAGAAGCTATCAGGCGGGCTCCAGCATTAGGATCGACGCGCACGCTGAGGGCATTGAATTCTGACCTTTCCCAACACTCAGCCAAACTCGGCCAATTTTGGTAACGTTGTCCGCATACCAGCACCTGCTCTAGTGCCGGTAATTCATGCTTCAAACTATCGACCAACTCAGCGTAATCGGTGTCGCCTACCTTTCGTTTACATACCAGAACGCGTGCGGCGGATTTGGTGAGCATAGCGCGGGTATCGCGTTTGCGTCGCCCCATTGGATATGGCAGCACAATCGCCCCCAATGCGGCTACAGCCAAGTCTACAGCACAGGCACGCCACCCATTTGGTAAGTTCACTGCCACCACATCTCCCGCACCAACTCCCATATCATGCAGCACTTGGGCTAGGCTGAGACTTCGCGCTCGCAATTGAGCATAGCTGAGGCTGTCGGCACCCTCGATAACGGCTGCATCCATCGGACGCACTTGAGCAATATCCAGAAAGGCCTCAAACAAGCCTTTATTCGGGTAGATACCTTCCGAGGCCCAACGCTCGCGTAGGCTGGTAGGAACCCAATCCAACACCTGTGTTTTTTTGAGTTGACTTTGATTCTGCCGCATGGCTAGTTCATTAGGCATGTTACATTGTCCTTAAGCATTAATGATCCAAGGGGTGGCAACATTCAGACCATGTTCGTCACGGCTCAGCGTGCCTGACAAGTTGGGGTGGGCTCCGACATCAGCAGCACAAAAAGAAACGGGGGTAGCGATAACCCCTTGCTTTGCCAGCAAAGTCAGCGCCTTGGTAGTCGCTAGCGAGCGCAGGTCTAACTCTGACAACATGTGCCTGGAGCACGACTCAACCATCACGTAACCATCGGCAGTGGCGAAACTCCGTGCCGGGGGTGAGCCAGGGCTAGACGCCATAAGCAGCGCAGCAGCTCCGGCCATGGCTGAATCTAGCTCCAGAACCTGCTGATGTGCATAGCGAGCGTAAAGTGCAGCAACAACACCTTCGGCTAGGGCCACTCCACCAAGCACGTCCACCAACGTCAGTAACGCTCCAGCGGGACTTTCTGCTTGGTTGATCCGGCATGCTAAACCGCTATACGCCTGGATCATGAAATCGGTGGCAAGTGGATCATTCATTTTTGGTACTCGACCAGTACCAGACGCCGAAGCATAGATGAGTGAGGATGACTGGCGACGCAGTATGTCAGGCGTCAACCCTAAACGCTCGGCTCGGCCAGGCGCCCAGTTATGCAGGAAGACATCTGCGCCGCCAGCCATCTGTAGCAAGCGTTCCCGGTCCCCCCCGCTGCGCAGATTAAGCTCGACACACGACTTATCCCGATTGATGGCATGAAAATGTACCGACAACTCGTTCACCAATGGCGCCATACCTCGCATCGGGTCGCTGCCAGGTGGTTCTACCTTTACCAGTTCCATGCCAAGTTCGCGCAACAGGTGTCCCGCCAGCGGCCCCTGAATCAATCGACAAGCTTCAATCCCCCGCAACCCTGTCAATGGCCGCTCCGGTGCAGTGTTTAACGTGGAGCTACACGCGGCCACTCGTGGCTCTCCGAAAGACCAAGGGCCATGTGTCTGCCAAGACACCACAGTTCCCGAACGCAGTGGGCATATATCCACACCACTGTTTCTAGCCATGCGCTGCAGATCCACCAATCGTCGGCTGGAACAGGCATCAAATAGGCTGGACGGCAGCAGCGCTTGGGCGGTGGTATAGCGCTGTAGGAAGGGCGACCAAGCTGCTGCGATGTCAACTGCCGAAACCTGTAACCTACTCCAAAAGCTTAGCCAAGCCTCAGGGCTCAGTGCTTCAAGCTCAAAGAGGTGCCCTTCGACACTGATAAAGGGAGGTGAAGACCAATCTATGCCTGCTTTGGATGGAGAGGCTTGGCCAGCGTCATCCATAGCCAAATACTGAGCCATAGATAACAACCCGACTCCGCCCAGGCTCAGGTTTACTTCACGGCTACCACTACCACGGTACTGGCCAATCAGAGCGGCTACGCCAGTAGTGCACATAAGTGATGCGGATAGCACCGATAGATAGTCCGGCCCCAGAGCAAATACACCACCTGCATTGCGAGCATGCCAACCACTCAGCCCACAAGCTGCCTGCGCCAGCGCCTCGCTTATTGGCTGATTACCACAAGGCCAGCCACGTAAGTACACAACCACTCGTGCACCCCCACCATCTTCGAACTGTGCTACCAGCTTGTTAGCGGTGGACTGCAGATTCCTCTCTACTCGTGCACCAAGCAGCTCTGCTCGGTGGATAAAAGCCTCTGCAACCGCTTCCAACCCTATTGGCGCAGGAGTCAAGGATATCGTAATCCCCGTCAGTGGCGGTTTCACAACAATCGGGATCATCCCCCTCCTCCTTACTCTGCCAAATTTAACCAGAATCAATGCGCGCCCCCGTATATGCCCTACCTCGGATCGGATATTGAGCAACGAGTAATCAGCCTGCTGGCAATTGTCGAGATGACATGAGGGATGATACTTTATTGAGGTAATGCTAATCATTCGCATTACATATGAAAATCGAAGGTTTCCGTATGCTATTCATGCGAAGCCATTTTTTGCCTGTACCGCCTGTGCTCTGATTACCCCAGCCACAGATTGCAGACACTGCGCCTAGGGGCTTATTGGCGTTTCATTGCTGCCCACGCCGAAACGCCTGCTGATTAAGATGGATAAGGAGTGATGTGTTGTGAACTGCTTGTCAAAACCGAAATTGGCCACTGATCAAGAACTGCAGAAATGGACATGCCGTCAAAGCGATTCTTCTCGAAGCCATACATTAATTGAGCGACTGGATTGCGAGGCAGGTTTCTCAGTTGTCCGCTCTCGAATCTCTTCGGGACGCGAGTTACGCGAAGCTTGTCAGCACGAAGGCAATGAACGAACCCTGGTGATCACATTCGGTCTTTCAGGACAATCCGAGTTCTTAGACCGAGTAGGTAACAGCTTACCCTTCTCAGCCAACCGAACTACGGTTTCAGTATTTCAGGAAGGCATTGGTGAAAGGCGCTACGCCGCCGACGAACCCATCCAGCAGTTGCGCCTAGTGGTTTCTGAGTCAGCACTTACGCGTTATATCGGGCCAGAGCGCTGTGATCGATTACTTGGCAAAGCTCTGCGCCATAACGAAAGCTTTCGCAAAATCTCTCACGTCAACAGCCGAGCCAGTGAACATCTCAGATTTTTCAAGAACCCGAGGGTAGGAGAGCAAGACGGGCTGCGCCAGCGTATCCATGCTCTAAGCCTGCTCGGTGAACAGCTCAACCTGCTGGCCCCCGGTGAGGTACAGAGAGGAGGAATTACAGGCCGTGATGTGGACTTGCTTGAAAGAGTTGAAACCTTCATGCGCACCCACTTGAGCCAGCCTATAAACAATGCTTGCTTGTGCGCGGAGCTGGGCATCAGTGAGTACAAACTCAAGGAATGTTTCCGTCAGGCCTACAGCAACAGTCCCGCCCAACACTTGTTGGAGATGCGCATGCAGCGCGCACAAGAACTATTAGCGGCTGGATACCGAGTATCGGAATCGGCCTACCAAGTAGGCTACCAGCACCCAAACAATTTTAGTGCCGCCTTCACAAAGTTTTTCGGCTACACGCCAAAATCGGTGCGCGACTCACTTTAACCAATTGATTTAAAACTAAACAAAAGGAACATAACATAATGCAGTCACCATACTGCCGCCAGGAGTCAAGCGGAAACTTCATGCGGGCAAGTCAAGCGCCGATTTCCCTCAACTTGAATGAATCGCCCTACGGCGTGCCAACAGCAGCACTAGAGGCTGCACGGAATGCAGTGAGGATATCTTCACGCTATCAATTCGAACTGGTCGAACAGCTACGTCAAGACCTGGCCGACCGACACCAAATTCCCAATGAATGGATATCGCTTTATCCAGGCTCGAACCGTGCTCTGCACTACGCGACACTGGCCTTCACAAATGCTCAAAAACCACTAGTGGTAGGGGCGCCTGGTTTTCCAGTGTGTGAGCAAGCTGCACGGCTGCATGAACGGCCAGTGTGCCAGATACCCTTACTAGCCTGGATTTCTCACGGGGTATAAAAGAAAGCGGCTGAAAGTGCTATGATTTCAAGAGCCTAACCAATCCATCAAGCACCAACAACCGCTTCCAAAATGGTACCTGAAAAACTGACCTTCTCGCCACTCTCACGCCGCCAAATTGAAGCCGATTTCTCTGGGGGCCACATCACCTCCGATGCTGGATTGCTCCTGCTTCGTGAAGTCGATAAGCAACATCGCCTGACGCACCGCTTGGCCTCCGTGCTTCATGATCCCCGCGCACCGGAACAGGTTCGTCACAAGCACGACACTCTGGTTCGTCAGCGAGTGTTCGGTGTCGCCGCGGGCTACGAAGATTTCAACGACCATGAGGCCCTACGCTATGATCAGGCGCTTCAGACAGCGCTCGGTGAAGATAATGCGCTGGCAGGCAAGTCTACGCTGTGCCGGAGTGAGCAGAACGCCGATCGACAAGCGATGGTGAAGGCCCATGAGGTGCTGTGGCACCACTTCATTGAACAGCATGACGCACCCCCGAAGGAGATCGTGCTGGACTTTGATGGCACCGATATCCCTGTGCACGGTGAGCAACCCGGGAAGTTCTTTAACCGCTATTACGATCACCACTGCTACTTCCCGCTGTATGTCTTCTGTGGCCGCCATCTACTAGTGAGCTATCTGCGCACCAGTGACCACAGCGACAGCCATCACAGCTGGGCCATTCTGGCGTTACTGGTGCGCTTTATCCGCCAGTACTGGCCCGATACACGCATCGTGTTACGGGGTGATAGCCACTTTTGCCGCCCTCGGATGCTGAACTGGTGTGATCGGCATCATATCGACTACATCGTGGGCATCGGCAAGAACAGTCGGCTGCTCAAGGAAGTGGACGTGCCCATGATGCTGGTGCGCAAGACCCAGTGGGAGGTGGGCGGGAAAGTGGCAGAGACGTTCCGCTTCCAATATCAAGCACACTCCTGGAAGTATCCACGCTGGGTGGTGGCCCGTCTGGAAGAAGGCGAACTGGGCTCTAATCCCCGGTTTATCATTAGTTCCCGTTATGACGATGGCTTCAAACTCTACTACGAGCAGTACTGCGCTCGGGGCGACATGGAGAACCGAATCAAGGATCAACAACTGAGCCTGTTTGCTGACCGGACCTCCAGTACGCACTGGTGGGCCAATCAGTGGCGGCTGATCTTATCGGGCTTCGCCTATACGCTGTTCGAGCGCTTACGCACTTACCTGAAGAAGACCCCTTTTGAGCGCATGAGCCCAAGCAACCTGAGGCTCAAACTCATCAAAGTGGGCGCGGTCATCATCCGCAATACGCGCCGAATCCGGGTGTTGATGAGTGACAGCTACCCCTATAAAGCGCAACTATCCGATCTCATCAGGCGGTTAGTACCGAGCTGAATGCGCGGGCGCCCCCGGCCCGACGCAATGGGGGAAAGGGGGAGGTGTGTCTGAACGACGGAAAGAGGCTAAAAAGCAGGCAGTTTAAACCGTACCAATCGGCTTTTAGTGGTATGACGGCTTGGAGGTGGTACTGGCTGAGGTGCTATGAGAAATCCGGGCTAGCAGACGGGGAACATAATGTGTCAGCGATGCTTGAGGCTGGTGCAGGAGGATTGATCTATGTGGCCAACCCCAACAACCCCACCGGCAGCGTAACGCCCCATGATGCGCTCCTTCGACTGATTCACGGCGCCGCCAACCTGACCCAACAGGCCGTGGTGCTAGTAGATGAAGCCTATGTGGAATTCAGTGACGAGCCCTCGATGATCGCTGCACTACGAGAACATCCAAACTTGGTTGTTACACGCACCTTCTCGAAAATCTACGGACTGGCAGGTCTGCGCATTGGGTATGCAGTGGCGCAACCAGAGCTGCTTAATCGCATCCATACACAACCGGCTCATGACGTACCGGCACCGGCGGCAGCCGCTGCCCTTGCGTGTCTAGCTGACGAAGCCGAATGCACACGGCGTAAGCATGCCACTAAGAAGGAACGCCAAGCTTTCACAGATTGGCTAGGCGGCTATGGCTTGCGCCACAGCAACTCCCACAGCAACTGCCTATTGATCGACTGTCAACGGCCCGTCGCCACGATAATTGAGGAGCTCGCGCAACTGGGTGTGAAAGTCGGCAGAAGTTGGCCGGGACTTGATAAGTGGGTACGTATCACCCTTGGTACCACCGACGAAATGCACATCCTACGCCAAGCCTTGGCGCAAGTTTTGAACCTCGAACGGAGCTGACCTATGACCACTAGGAATCAACATGATGACGCATCGGTATTACCTCGAGACCTAGCACCTCTGGTTAGTAATCAAGGAGCCAAACTAATCCCTGAGGAGTTATCACGCTACAGTCGTCACATCTTAATTCCCGAATTAGGTTTGACTGGGCAGCAACGCCTAAAAAACGCCCGAGTTCTAGTGATTGGCGCCGGAGGATTAGGTTCTCCTACTCTGCTCTACCTAGCCGCAGCAGGTATTGGCACACTGGGCATCGTTGACTTTGACCTAGTCGAAGCCTCAAACCTGCAACGTCAAGTGATCCACAACATGAATACTTTGGGTCAGCCCAAGACAAAAAGCGCTAGCCTCGCCATCAAGGCACTAAACCCCAATGTAAAGGTGCAACTGCATGAGCTTCGCTTGGATAACAGCAATGCCCTTGAACTGTTCGACCAATACGACCTGATCATCGATGGGGCCGATAACTTCGCCACTCGTTATCTGGTTAACGACGCTTGCGTGATGGCCAATAAACCTTATGTGTGGGGCTCAATCTACCGATTTGAAGGGCAGGTCAGCGTATTTTGGGAAAATGCTCCGAATGGTGGGCTGAACTACAGAGACCTCTATCCTGAGCCACCCCCGCCACAATTCGCTCCGTCCTGCTCAGAAGGCGGCGTGCTCGGCGTTCTTTGCGCCGCTGTGGCTTCAGCGATGAGCACAGAAGCCATTAAGCTGATCACCGGTATCGGTGAGACATTGCTTGGCACACTGATGGTCTACGACGCACTACGCATGCGTCACCGTTATCTGCCGTTGCAGCGCGACCCTCAGCGTATACCTATAACCTCACTCCAGGACTATCCACAGTTCTGCGGTATAGGCCAGCCAACTAATGCACAGACCGAAGTACCAAGCATCAGCGCCACTGAGTTGCATACACTGCTGGTTAAAGAGCCCACAGTGACACTGCTGGATGTTCGCGAACAGAACGAGTGGGACATCGTCCATATTGAGGGCGCACATTTGCTGCCCAAGGCGTACGTACTAACTAGCCTTGGCCAAGGTGTCATGGCCGAAAAAGACGCACCTTACGTGGTGTACTGCAAGGCCGGCACCCGCTCCAGAGAAGTAGTCCAGGCGATGCTCACTGCCGGTTTCAGTAACGTGCGCAATTTGCAGGGTGGCGTATTGGCATGGGTACACGATGTCAATCCGACTCTAGCAAGTTACTAAGGTGCGATCATGCTGAATTTATCCACTTCAATGCGTGATGCCCTCTTCCGCCAAGCTCATGAGCAACACCCGATTGAATGCTGCGGCATCATCACCAGCTTGGCAGGAGAGCCCAGACCTCACCGACTGATACCTATGCACAATGCCGCTCAATCTAAAGACTTTTTCATCTTCGAGCCACGAGAACAACTACTAGTGTGGCGGGAAATGGACGTACGTAGTGAGTTTCCACTGGTGATCTATCACTCCCATACTGCCTCAAAACCCTATCCCAGTTCCACAGATGTAGATTATGCCGCTGCCTTTCCCGACGCCTACCACTTAATCATTAGCACCGTTAAACACTTCTGCCCAGCGATGCGCTGCTACTACATCAAGCATGGTCGGATACTGGAACAAGAGCTGACTTTCGAGCAACCCCCACTATTTTATTGATAAATAAGGAATCTAAATGCCTGTCACTATTCATATACCCACTATTATGCGCTCCTTAACCAATGGAGCTGCCACTGTTGATGCCCAAGGTAGTAACTTGGCTGACGTCATTGATGACCTGGAGCGAGATTGGCCAGGAGTGAAGCAACGACTGGTAAAGGATGATGCTCTGGTGAAATTTATAAACCTTTACGTCAACGATCAGGACGTGCGCTTTCACAGCGGCCTACAGACACCAATTAACGAGGGTGATGAGGTTATTATTCTCCCTGCCGTGGCCGGTGGTCAGATCAACTATATCTGCAAACCACTGACAAAGGCCTGAGGAGATACTACGATGCCATGCCCATTATCCGGCAGAAAGCGTGTGACGTCGGCCACCGCCCCGAACGAAATGCGCTATGACGATTATCTACATCTCAAGCAGATTTTAGACAGCCAAGTTCCACGCTCCGAGATCCCTGACGAATTGTTGTTTATCATCCAGCATCAGACAGCTGAACTGTGGATGAAGTTGATGCTGTATGAGTTGACCCAGGCGATTCAGCATTTGGGCAGTGATAACCTACCCGCCGCGCTGAAGGCCATCGCGCGAGTACAGCGGATCATGGATCACTTGAATCACGCCTGGAGCGTGCTGGCGACCCTAACCCCTAGCGATTTTCTTGCTATGCGCCCGTCGCTGGGCAGCGCCTCAGGGCATCAGTCCGTGCAGTTTCGTGAGATAGAGTTCCTGCTTGGCAACAAATCCTCAGCACACTTAGCAGACCACACTCAGGACGAACTGGCCCTGCATGCACTGCAAAAGCGTTTAATGGCGCCATCACTGTATGATGAAGTGGTGCGCCTAATGGCTGCACGCGGCATGGATATTGACCAGTCTCGGCTGCAATTTGAGCATAGTGAGCCAACTAGTCACTCTCCTTCAGTGGAAGCAGCTTGGTTGCAAGTGTATCGCCAGCCCGAGGAACACCGAGAGCTATACACCCTAGGCGAGCAACTAGTGGAATTAGAAGACAGCGTTAAGCACTGGCGCTTTCGCCACCTCTGCACGGTAGAACGAATCATCGGCCATCGCCAGGGAACCGGCGGCACCAGCGGAGTTAGCTACCTTCGCTCCACTCTCAACACAGTTCTATTCCCCGAACTCTGGCAGTTGCGCACCCACCTCTGAACCCAGGAGCCTATCACGATGGCGCGACATTCAACTCACCTCCCTCAAGAGCGCACTGCGCTGATCGTAGGAGCGGGGCTTGCTGGCCCTCTACTGGCCTGTTTGCTACAGCGCCAAGGCTGGCAAGTGACTCTTCTGGAAAAACGCGGTGACCCACGTAAAAGCTTGGCCAACACGGGTAAATCAATCAACCTAGCTCTGGCTGAACGTGGCCTACAGGCTCTGCGGCTAATTGGGCTAGAGGCATCTGTGCTAGCAGAAGCAGTGGCTATGCGCGGTCGGCGCGTGCATTCGCTGGGGAACCCCGCCAGCTACCAACCCTACAGCCCCCGTTCTGAAGACGTCCTATGGTCTATCCAGCGTGGCCGCTTTAATCAACAACTGCTTGCTGCCGCTGAAGCTGCCGGCGTACGCCTGCGTTTTGACACTCCGCTCGAACAAGTTGACTGGGCGGCACAATGTGCGCTAGCTGGAGGTGAACATCTTTCCTTCGACCTGCTGGTGGGTGCTGATGGTGCAGACTCAGCCGTGCGTCGAGCCATGGCACTCGTTACCTCGCTGGGAGAACACCGAGAGTGGCAACCCCACGGCTATAAAGAGCTCTATATGCCATCTCGCGCCGATGGCTGTCCGCGACTTGAGGCCGACGCTCTTCACATTTGGCCGCGTGGCGGACACATGTGCATCGCCCTACCGAACATAGACGGCAGCTTTACCGCTACGCTCTTCCTGCCGCACGACAATACCGACGAAGCCTGTTTCAAGCGCCTTGCGGAGGGTAAAGTAGCGCGGAGCTGGTTCGAGCGGATATACCCAGATCTATCGGAATATTTACCCAACCTAGAACAAGATTTCGAATACAACCCCACTGGCCAGCTTGGCTCCCTCTGGTTGCGCAAATGGCAAGTCGAGGGCTGCGCAGTACTGATCGGTGATGCTGCACACCCAATGGTGCCCTTCCACGGCCAGGGTATGAACTGCGCACTGGAAGATGCCACAGCGTTGGCAAAGTATCTAACAGCACAGCCAGAGTTGAGTAGAGCTCTAAGCGCCTATGAAGAAGAACGCCAACCCAACGCCAGCGCAATCCAGGCTATGGCACTAGAAAACTATGTTGAAATGCGAGAGCGGGTCAGTAGTGCTGGCTATCAACTGGAACGGCAACTGGCACAGTGGCTGGAAGCTGAGCACCCAGAACGCTTTATGTCTCGCTACTCCATGGTGACCTTCAGCAACCTTCCTTACGCCACTGCACAGGCTCGAGGAGAGATTCAATCAGAATTGCTTCGTCTGGCCGTCAAAGGTTGCAAGAGCTTCGAAGAGATCAACCTAGCTGCTGTGAAAAGTCAGTTGCATAGGCACCTAACGCCGCTATATCCCTTAGGAGGAATGGACGGATGTATGTGATGAAGGTTTCCGACCCTCTTGGCCATCAGCTTCCACTGAACAGACGAGAACGAGCCTATTCACCGAGCTCACTGGCACCTAGTTATAAGCAAACTCTCACTCAGTATAGATCTGATAGCCAAGCAGCCATTGCGCTCCTCGGCCAGCCGCGAGTATTACGCTATGGGCCTGCGGCTAGGGAAAAGATCCTCCTATTCCAGGCCACTCGATCCCCTGGGGCAACGATCGTATATATTCACGGTGGCTACTGGCAGGAACTGAGCGCAAAAGACTCGCTGTTCTCTGCCCCAGGCTTAAACGCTCATGGCTTAGACTACGCTGCAGTAGGCTATAGTTTAGCGCCGAATGTCCCTCTCGAATATATTGTCGACCAAGTTGCTCAGGCCTTGCTTACACTACGCACTTGGTACGCAGCTCGGGGCCAAGTGCCAAAAATCATCCTCGTTGGCAGCTCCGCTGGCGCACATTTGGCAGCAATGTTGCTGTGTCGGATCTGGCCAGATTCATCACCTTTCCAAGGCGCCTTGCTAGTTAGCGGCATCTACGATCTCCAACCCCTGGTCGGCACCTATATTAACCAGCCTCTACACCTAACACCCCATCAATCCGCACAGCTAAGTCCATTACACCTACCGATTCACAATCCTGTACCTGTCGCCATAGCTTGGGGAGAGATGGAAACTACTGTTTTCAAGTACCAGAGTTTAGCATTAGCCGAACGACTGACCCACTACATGCCAGTTACAGCAGTACGCAGCTGCAGCGGTCGTAACCACTTTGACATTGTCTTCGATATTGCCATCCCGCAGACCACCCTAAATCAGTGTCTGAAAACTCTGCTTACTCCGGAGAAACTTTGATGAAAGTACGCCATTGCCTCACTGATAAAGATGTTCAATCCATAGCCAATGCCGCTCGTCATTTCGCCCAACAGCATAACTGGCCAGTGGCAATTGCCATCGTTGACGACGGTGGTCACCTATTGAATCTTCAACGCCTAGAAGACGCTGCCCCTATGACAGTGGAGATGGCCACCGCCAAGGCTCGCACGGCTGCGCTGACGCGCCGTCCAACGCAGTTTTATGAAGAGTTAATTCTTGGTCAAGGGCGGCTGTCATTTCTGGCTACGCCTATGACAGGGCTTCTTGAAGGAGGCTTGCCAATCTATGTTCGCGACAATGTGATCGGTGCCATCGCAGTATCAGGGGTTAGCTCCGCTCAAGATACCCAGGTAGCCCAGTCAGGTATTGATGCGCTGGAGCAAGCATGAAATGAACCAGCAAATATTCAGGTTACAATTCGCCAAAGCATCACGGCCCACCCCTCACGAAAAGCATAGCCACTATAAATGTATACTGTAGAGGATCTTCGGGAAGGGCGAGGGGTGCCGCAAGCACCCCATTGCTCCGAATTACACGCCGAGGTAGTCCAATATACCTTCTGCCGCCTGGCGGCCTTCATAAATAGCCGTGACCACCAGGTCAGAGCCGCGCACCATATCGCCGCCGGCAAAGATTTTTTCATTGCTGGTCTGAAAGGCAAACTGGCCGTGCTCGGGGGCTTTTACCAGGTCACGCTCGTTCAGATCAATGCGTGAGCCTTCAAACCAGGGTGCTGGGCTTGCCTGGAAACCAAACGCTACAACCACCGCATCGGCGGCAATAATTTCTTCAGAACCTGGCACCACCTCAGGGCGACGGCGGCCGTTTTCGTCAGGTTCGCCGAGGCGAGTGCGCACAACCTTCACGCCTTCGACCTTCTCTTCGCCCACCACCGCCACCGGCTGGCGGTTGAACAGGAACTCAACGCCCTCTTCGCGCGCGTTGGTTACTTCACGGCGAGAGCCGGGCATGTTCTCTTCGTCACGGCGATAAGCACAGGTAACGCTCGCAGCACCCTGTCGGATCGAGGTGCGGTTACAGTCCATGGCGGTATCGCCACCGCCGAGAACAACGACGCGCTTGCCTTCCATCGAGATGTAATCGTTTGGATCTTTTTCGAATCCCAGGCAGCGGTTGACGTTAGCGATCAGGAAATCGAGCGCTTTGTACACACCAGGCAGGTCTTCACCGGGGAAGCCGCCTTCCATGTATTTATACGTGCCCATACCCAGGAAAACCGCGTCGTACTCCTGGAGCAGCGTATCGAACTCGATATCCGTGCCGATTTCGGTATTCAGACGAAACTCGATACCCATTTCCTCGAATACCGCCCGCCGACGCTCCATCACGTTCTTTTCAAGCTTGAACTCAGGAATACCGAAGGTTAACAGGCCACCGATTTCCGGGTACTTATCAAATACCACGGGCTTGACGCCGTTGCGCGCCAGAATATCGGCACAGCCAAGCCCGGCAGGCCCGGCGCCGACAATCGCGACTTTTTTATCCGTCCACACGACCTTGGACATGTCCGGGCGCCAGCCCATGGCAAACGCAGTATCGGTAATGTACTTCTCGACAGAACCGATGGTGACCGCGCCAAAGCCGTCATTGAGCGTACAGTCGCCTTCACACAGCCGATCTTGCGGACATACGCGGCCACATACTTCGGGCAGCGAGTTGGTTTTATGCGAAAGCTCAGCGGCTTCGATGATGTTGCCTTCCACGACCAGCTGTAGCCAGTTGGGAATGTAGTTGTGAACCGGGCATTTCCACTCGCAATACGGGTTGCCGCAATGCAGGCAGCGATGCGCCTGGCTTGCCGCATCAGTGGGTTTGAACGGTTCATAAATCTCAGCGAATTCTTTGGCACGCGTATGGGCGGCTTTTTTCTGTGGGTCTTGGCGACCCACATCAACAAACTGGAAATCGTTGTTTAAACGGTTAGCCATGATTTCTCTCCTCGAAGCGTAGACACAGGCGGTTTATTGCGGCTGACGCCGAGATTGATCCAGCAGACTGCCCAGGCTTGCCGCTTTTGGCTTCACCAGCCAGAAATGACGCAGGTAGTCGCTAAAGTCTTCTAAAATCGCGGCCCCACGGCTGGAACCCGTCTCTTCGACATAGGTGGTAATCAGCTCGCGAAGATGGCGGCGATACGCCTCCATGGCTTCCGTACTAATGCGATGAATTTCGACCAGCTCGTGGTTGTACTTGTCCACGAAGGTACGGTCTTCATCCAGCACGTAGGCAAATCCACCGGTCATACCTGCACCAAAGTTAACGCCCGTTTCACCCAGCACGCATACCAGACCACCGGTCATGTATTCGCAGCAGTGGTCGCCAGCGCCTTCAATCACCGCCGTGGCGCCTGAGTTACGCACCGCAAAACGCTCGCCTGCGGTGCCCGCGGCCATCAACGTGCCGCCGGTTGCGCCATACAGGCAGGTGTTACCGATAATCGCGGTTTTATGGCTTTCGAACTGGCTAACCTTAGGTGGCACGATCACGATCTTGCCGCCGTTCATGCCCTTGCCCACGTAGTCGTTGGCATCGCCTTCCAGGTACAGATTCAGGCCGCGGGCATTCCAGACGCCGAAGCTCTGCCCTGCCACCCCGGTAAAGCGTGCGGTAACGGGCGCGTTTTCCAGGCCTTCTTCCCCATAACGCTTGGCGATAGCGCCTGAGCTAAGCGCACCCACACTGCGATCACAGTTAGTGATGTTGAAGCTGAACTCACCGCCCGACTGGCTCTCGATAGCCTCTTTAAGCGCTGCCAATACTTCCTGGTTTTTAGCACCCGGGTCGTGAGGTACGTTGCGGCCCACCTTGCAGAACTGCGGCGCATCAGCAGGTACAAAATCGTTCGTCAGCAGCGGCATTAAATCGAGCTTGCGCTGGCTTGCCGTATTGCCTTCCAACACTTCCAGCAGGTCGGTACGCCCGATCAGGTCGGTCAACTGGCGCACGCCTAGCATGGCCATCAGCTCACGCACTTCTTCAGCGATAAAGCGGAAGTAGTTTTTGACCATATCCACCGTGCCGCGGAAATGCTCGCCGCGCAGGAAGTCGTCCTGGGTGGCAACCCCAGTAGCGCAGTTGTTCAGGTGGCAGATACGCAGGAACTTGCAGCCCAGCGCTACCATTGGCGCGGTACCAAAACCAAAGCTCTCCGCCCCCAGGATGGCCGCCTTGACCACGTCTAAGCCGGTTTTAAGGCCACCATCGGTCTGCAGACGAATCTTGTCGCGCAGGCCATTGATACGCAGCGCCTGATGCACCTCAGGCAAGCCCAGCTCCCAGGGGGAACCAGCATGCTTGATCGAGGTGAGCGGGCTTGCAGCGGTGCCGCCATCGTATCCAGATACTGTGATGAGGTCGGCGTAAGCCTTGGCAACGCCCGTGGCGATAGTGCCAATACCCGGCTCGGATACCAGCTTCACCGATACCTGCGCCTCTGGATTAACCTGCTTGAGGTCAAAAATCAGCTGTGCCAGGTCTTCGATTGAATAGATATCGTGGTGCGGCGGCGGTGAAATCAGCGTGACGCCGGGCACCGCATGGCGCAGGCGAGCGATAAGCGCGTTGACCTTGCCACCCGGCAACTGACCGCCCTCGCCCGGCTTGGCGCCTTGGGCCACCTTGATCTGCAGCACTTCGGCATTGACCAGATAAGCCGGCGTGACCCCAAAGCGGCCCGAGGCAATCTGCTTGATCTTGGAGCTGCGAATGGTGCCGTAACGTGCGGGGTCTTCGCCGCCTTCGCCGGAGTTGGAGCGTCCGCCGGCTTCGTTCATGGCCTGGGCCAGGGCTTCGTGGGCTTCTGGTGAGAGTGCGCCCAGGGACATGCCCGCGCTATCAAAACGTGGCAGCAGCGCATCAACCGGCTCAACGTCATCCAGCGGAATTGGCGTTTCAGCGGCTTTAAGCGTGAGCAGATCACGAATGGTCGCGACAGGACGCTCGTTCACCAGCTGCGCGAATTTTTTCCACTTGGCGTAACTGCCTTCCTGAACGGCTGCCTGCAGCGACTTTACTACATCAGGGTTGTACGCATGGTACTCATGACCATGCACATACTTGAACATACCGCCCTGGGAGATACCTTTACGGGTAATCCAGGCGTCCTTGGCCAACAGCTCTTGCTGCATCTGTAGTTCAGCGAAGCCTGCGCCCTGTATACGCGAGGCCATACCCACAAAGCAGGTGTTCATCACTTCATCTGAAAGCCCGACGGCTTCAAACAGCATGGAGCCACGGTATGAAGCCAGCGTCGAGATACCCATTTTGGAGAGTATCTTGAACAGCCCTTTCTGCAGGCCTTTGCGATAGTTCTCCCGGCCGTCGGCCGGATTACCGGAAAGCTCGCCGGTGCGGTGCATATCGGCCATAACCTGATAGGCAAGCCATGGGTACACGGCGGTGGCACCAATCCCAAACAGCACGGCCATTTGGTGCGCATCACGGGCGTAGCCGGTTTCAACGATAATATTGGCATTAGGACGCAACGCCAGACGACCCAGATGCGTGTGCACCGCGCCAACAGCCAGCGGTGCCTGAATGGGAATCAGCCCCTTGGGCAGGTCCGCATCGGTAAGCACCAGCAGTACTTTACCCGCTTTTACCTGGGCTTCGGCTTCCTGGCAAAGCGCATTGACCGCCTGCTGCAAGCTTTGCTGCTCGGGATCGTAACCCATGGACAGCGTATAGCTTGCAAACGCCGGGTCGTCCTGGTCGATCAGCGCGGTAAATTTACGCGGTGAAAGCACCGGCGTAGTAAGAATCAGGCGATGGGCGTGCTCGGGCGTTGCCTTAAAGACATTGAGCTCCGCGCCACAGCAGGTTTCCAGCGACATCACGATCGCTTCGCGCAGCGGGTCAATCGGCGGATTGGTTACCTGAGCAAACTTCTGACGGAAGAAGTCGGTCAAAAGGCGCGGGCGGCTTGAAAGTACCGCCATGGGCGTATCGTCACCCATCGACCCTACGGCTTCCTGGCCGCTTTCCGCCAGCGGGCGCAGCACCTGGTCGCGCTCTTCAAAGCTGACCTGGAACATTTTCTGCTGCACATTCAGCGCATCGGCTTCCATGGACTGGAAACTTGCAAGTTCGGTGAGTGCCGACTCAAGGTAGTTGGCTTCCTGCTTGAGCCAACGCTTGTAGGGGTAGGCCGATTTCAGGCGGTCATCGATATCCTGGGTATGCAGCACTTCGCCGGTCTGGGTATCGACAGCGAGCATTTGCCCCGGACCCACGCGCCCTTTAGCGACGACGTCTTCAGGCTTGTAGCCATAGGTGCCGACTTCCGACGCCAGGGTGATATAGCCGTTTTTAGTGATTACCCAGCGCGCCGGGCGCAGGCCGTTGCGGTCCAGCATGCACACCGCCTGGCGGCCATCGGTCATTACCACGCCTGCAGGGCCATCCCACGGCTCCATATGCATGGAGTTGTATTCGTAAAAGGCGCGCAGCTCCGCGTCCATGGTTTCAACGTTTTGCCAGGCCGGCGGCACCATCATACGCACGGCACGATGCAGCTCCATACCGCCGGTCAGCAGCACTTCGAGCATGTTATCCATGCTGGAGGAGTCGGAACCGGTGGTATTGACGACTTCATCGAGCTTATCGATATCGGGCAAATACTCGCTCACGAAGTTAGCCTTGCGCGAGTTAGCCCACCCGCGGTTAGCCTCAATGGTATTGATTTCACCATTGTGAGCCAATAAGCGGAACGGCTGCGCCAGCGGCCAGCGCGGTGCGGTATTGGTCGAGAAGCGCTGGTGGAACACGCAGATAGCAGTTTCCAGACGCGGGTCGTTCAAGTCCTTATAGAATGCCGGCAGATCTTCCGGCATTACCAGTCCCTTATAAGACACCACTTCCGCCGAGAGCGACGCCACATAGAAATCTTCATCGCCGCGCAACGCCTGCTCGGCGTAACGACGGGCCATGAAGAGGTCCACGGTGAACTGCTCGCTCTTGCCTGGCTCGACAAAAACCTGCTCAATACGCGGTAGGCAGTCCAGCGCCATCGGGCCGCATACGCTTGAATCGGTAGGCACCACACGCCAGCCCGCCACCTGAAGGCCACGTGCGCTCAGCTCGCGCTCGACAGTGTCACGCGCTTCAGTTGCCTGAGCATCATCGCTAGGCAGAAATACAACGCCTACCGCGAACTGCTCATTAAGCGCCACGCCCAAGGCTTCTTGGGCGGCTTCACGCATAAACTGGGTCGGCATTTTGAGCAATAGACCACAGCCGTCGCCGGTTTTACCGTCAGCAGCGATACCGCCCCGGTGTGTCATGCACGTGAGCGATTCGATCGCCGTTTTCAGCAAGTCGTGACTGGCCTGCCCTTCCATATGCGCAATAAGGCCAAAGCCGCAGTTATCGCGAAACTCGCCAGGCTGGTGGAGACCTCTATTCATGGGCGTGCCTCTAGTCAAGGTATTTTATTAGCAGCGTTCTTATGGTTTAATGGCAGGTTTTTCTTTTTTTATGAAGCTTTTTAACCGCCTAGAACAGGGCGCCCGCCCGATCCGCTGCTGCAAGAAAATGGTCGCTCAGCATAGCGATTCGCCCCCTTCCTGCGCAATCACTGCAAAACGACAATTAACAGAAAGTCTTTTCAAATCCTACAGTTGCAACCCAGTTAACAGGAAAAAAGATATACACTTCAAGCACTTGCAAAGCCATATAACGTTATTTCAACGAAAAACCACAAGAATTAAACTTTAGTCTAACGAGCACTAAAAACACCATGCCGATAGCGCATAAGCCATGCGAATTGCATTATACATGTGTGCATTGCAGTATCGTTGAGCCATAAAAAAACCCACCGTGAAGGTGGGCTTATTGAACACACAACGCTTTTACAGTCGAGTTACAGACGCGGGTAGCTATCCAGCAAAGCGCGCAAGACCTCCTCCGAGGTCGTGTCATCAATACACGCATTGCCGATAGCATGTAACAGTACCAGCCGCAGCTTGGCGTCCACGTTTTTCTTATCCAGACGCATGCGGGTTAAAAAGTCATCGCTTTGCATATCAGTTGGCGCCGCCAGCGGCAGCCCGGCACTCTCAATCACCGCCTGGGCACGCGTTAAATCAGCGCCACTGATAAAGCCCAGCTGCTGGGAGAGCGTGGCAGCCAACGCCATGCCTGCCCCAACCGCCTCGCCGTGCAGCCAGTTGCCGTAACCTTGATGGGCCTCAATCGCATGGCCAAACGTATGCCCAAGGTTAAGATGCGCCCGAACGCCCTGCTCGGTTTCGTCATCCGCCACGATGTCGGCTTTTATCTGACAGCTGCGCGCAATGGCTTCGATGATCGCCTCTGGGCTGATGTGGCGTAGCGCGGCCATATTGTCTTCAAGCCAGCTGAGAAACGGCTCATCACGAATCAGCCCATACTTAATGACTTCGGCAAGCCCAGCAGAAAGCTCACGCGCAGGCAGGCTCGCAAGCGTTGCGATATCAATCAGCACTGCTTTAGGCTGCCAGAAAGCGCCAATCATGTTCTTGCCGAGCGGATGATTAACGCCGGTTTTGCCGCCTACCGAAGAGTCCACCTGGGAAAGCAGCGTGGTAGGCACCTGGATAAAGGCAACGCCGCGCTGATAAGACGCCGCGGCATAGCCCACCATATCGCCAATCACCCCGCCACCCAACGCGACCAGCGTGCAGCGACGATTGAAGCCGGCTTCAAGAAGCGCATCCCAAATGCGGCTAACCTGCTCAATGGTCTTGTACTGTTCGCCGTCAGGCAGGATGACCGTGCGCACGTCCACATCGCTGGGTAGATGTGCGCAGAGCGCTTCCAGGTAAAGCGGTGCAACCGTTTCATTGGTTACCACCATTACCTGCTTGCCCGCCAGATAAGGCGTTAGCGCCTGGGGATCATCTAATAAGCCAGAACCAATATGGATCGGATAGCTGCGATCACCCAACGCAACATTTAACGTACGCTGGGCAGTGGCGGGCTGAGTCATGGGGATACCTTTGAGTTAAGCGTGACGGCGTGCTCTAGCGGGTCGGTCAAACGGTGTACCCGGCGCAGGATTTCATTGACCACCGCCCTTGGGCTGCGGCGGTCGGTGCGCACGGCAATATCCGAGGTGGCACGATAGAGGGGATCGCGCTGGGCGAACATGTCATTGAGCACCTGCTCGCGGTTAGCGCACTGCAGAAGCGGCCGGTTGCGATCTTTCGCTGTCCGTTTGAGCTGCTGGTCGACGGTGGTCAATAGGTAGACCACCGTGCCACGCTCGCGCAGTGCGCGGCGGTTCTCTTCGCGCAGCACCGCGCCGCCGCCGGTGGCGACCACCACCGAAGAGAGCTGGGTTAATTCATCAATCATATGAATTTCCCGTAGGCGAAAGCCCTGCTCGCCCTCGACATCAAAAATCCACGGGATATCTGCCCCGCAGCGGTCTTGAATGGCGTGGTCACTGTCGTAAAACGGGCGCGCAAGCTCGGCCGCCAATAGGCGACCAATGGTGCTTTTGCCAGCCCCCATGGGGCCTATGAGAAATAAATTAGGTAAATCCTGCATCAGTGAACCGTTAAGCCATCGTCTAGGAGTCGTGGAGTAATAAAGACTAACAACTCTACCTTTTCATTGCTCTCTTCGGTATAGCGAAACAGCCTACCGAGCAAAGGAATATCACCCAACAGCGGTGTTTTGGCGATTTGGCGCAACTCTTCGGTGGTCAAAATACCGCCTAACACCACCGTTTGGCCGTTATCTACCAGCACTTGGGTTTCAATCTGGTTGGTATCAATCGGCGGCTCGCCGCCAAACTCCGATTCCCGGAAACTGTCATTTTTGATCACCAGATCCATAATAATGCGGTTATCCGGGGTAATTTGCGGGGTGACTTCCAGCGAAAGCTCGGCTTCTTTGAATTCGGTATCCGGATTGTCGTTGCCGTCCACGCTCTGAAAGGCGCGCTCTTCACCCTGGCTGATACGGGCGGTGCGCTGGTTGGCGGTGATAATTCGAGGCTGCGAGATGGTCTGGCTTTTACCTTCGCTCTCCAACGCGCGCAACTCCAAATCCAATAAGATATCGCCGGATAAATAACCAAAGCTAAAGCCAGTGCCAGGCCCAGTGGCGGCGCCTAGGTCGACCGCCAAGCCGCCCTGCGCTCGGTTAATACCCCCCGGGTTGATATCGCGCCTAGTGAAGGTGCCGTCATCCCCCTCTTGAAAACCGCGGGTGCTCGACATACCCCAATTAATGCCCAACTCACGGGAAGCGGTGTCTCGGGCGATAACAATGCGCGCCTCGATTTGTACTTGGCGGACAGCGACATCCAAGCGCTCTATGGTGCGAACAATGTTGCGTACTTGCTCGGCAGTATCCTGCACCAGTAGCGTGTTGGTGCGCTTATCAATGCTGACACGGCCACGCTCGGTGAGCAGCCCAAAGCCGTCCGCCTCGCCACCGCGCAGCAGTTGGGCTAAATCTTCGGCCCGAGAATACTTGATCTCGATAAATTCGGTGACTAACGGCGAGAGCGTTTCAAGCTGGTGGCGCGCCTCTAGCTCCTGGCGTTCTAAATCGGCCAGCTCACTGGCGGGAGCTACGACAATCACATTGCCCTGCTCACGACTTGATAACCCCTGGCTTTGCAGGATAAGCGCCAACGCTTGGTCCCAGGGAACATCGTTTAGATTGAGCGTCACACGACCCGTTACGCTGTCGCTGGCAACCAGATTCAGCCCGGTAAACTCAGCCAGCGTGGCCAGCACCGAGCGTACTTCAATATCCTGAAAGTTAAGGCTCAAACGCTCGCCGTTAAAGCGCTTACCTGTCGCTTCAGAGGGTTGTGACTCCTGACTAGCGGGCTGAACCTCCACTGTCAGCGTGCGGCCACTTTGCGAGGAGATCATCGCATAAGCACCTTGGGTGGCGATCGCTAACTGGGTGCCACCTTGGCTGGCGAGGGGCGTAATCCGCGTGACCGGGGTCGCAAAGTCGGTGACATCGTAGACCTGGTTAAGCGAGTCAGGAATTGCTACATCGCGCAGATCAACCAGCACTTGATCGGACCCGCTCTCCCGCACGTTGGCTTCGCCCCCTTCGCGGTCAAAGGTGACCATCAACCGACCAGCGCCACCTGCGCCGCGGCGAAAATCAATATTTTCAATCTGCGGCCCTGCGTCGACTTCCAGCCCCGCTGAAGCGATGCCGGGCAATGGGCTAGACGAGCGGCTGGCGTCTGCAGAAAAGGTAATACGTAGACGATTATTCAGCACGCTAGACGTGAACGCCTGAGACTCACTGAGATTGACCACCAGACGGGCACGGCCATTACCCTCCAGGGCGGTAATCTGCTCAATACCAAGACGATTAACGTTAATACGTCGGTTATCGAGCCCACTTTGGGTCTCTGCCAAATCCAGCATCACTCGCGGCGGGGAGTCCAGATGATAGCTGCGCAGCGCGGGCATATCGCCGGTGAAATACAGGTCAAGGTACGTGCCACCGTTCTCGGCGGGCTGGACATCAATGGCTGTCAGCACCGAGGCAGCCGCCCGTGAAGGCAACAGTAAACATAATGCCGCCATGGCCATAAAAAGAGTGATTCGCCAAGCTGTAACTGCCATGGGCTATTTCCGCTTACTGGTTGTTTTCGTTGATGACGAGCGACACCTGCCGCTCCTGCCAACCGTCCCGCTGGGTGAACACGCGTTCGGTAACACGTATTTCTTGTCTACTTATCTCGGTAATACGTCCGTAGTCGGCGCCCATATAGTTGCCCTCTTTCACACTGGTCACATTGCCATCCGGTGCGGCAATCAATGCGACCCGCCGCCGCCCCATACGCATGCTACCGACCAATCGCAGTTCTTGCAGCGAGAAGCGCTCCAGCGGCTCTGAGCGACGCTGCTGGTCAGGCGCAAGGGCGCCCTCGCCTCGATCAGCGCCGTCCTGAGCAATCGCGCTGGGGGGCAAAAAGGGGCTACGCTCGCCGCTATATAAATAGGCCAAATCCCGGCTTTCGGGCAGTGCAACAGCAATAACCGGAGGCTGCCCACCAGGCGACTGGCGAATATCGGCCAACGTGCGCTCAAGCTGATCTAAATCAGCCTCGGCACACCCCGTCAACACGACCGCTGCGGCCGCAATAATCATGGCCGATGTGGCGTTCACAGCTTGCGGCTTTACTTGCCTGGGTTTCATAACGCTTCCGCCCTATCCGCAGTGGGCTGATCACCCTCTTCAACATAGCGATAGGTGCGCGCTAATAGCGACAGACGCAGCGTGTCTCCCCGCCCTTCATTAGGCTCAAGCGTAAAATCGTGCTGGGTCACCATGCGTGGCAGCGAGGCAATATCGGCAATAAAGCGGGCCAATTGGTGGTAACCGCCGCGCACCTGAATATCCAACGGCTGCTCGACATAATGGGCTTGAGTGAGCGCTGGACGCAGTCGAATCGTTTCAATGGTCAGGCGGTTATCGACGGCGGCGCCACTAATACTATCGAGCAGCGCAGGTATCTGCGCATCAGTTGGGAGCATGGTACGCAACTGCGCCACCTGCCCTTCCAGGGTAGTCAATTGCTCGCGCATTTCGGGCAAGAAAGCGGCTTCGGAAGCCCTGCTGCGGTATTCGCTCAATAGCCTGACTTCCTGGCGTTGCGCAGCCATAAAGGCGTCACGCTGGTCACTTATCACGAGCCACACCATAACGCTCAGCGCTGCCAGGAGTGCCAAACAGCAGCTCAACACTTTTAACAGCCACGGCCAGCTACCGGCTTCTTTGACGTCTAGGTCCCGCCAATCGACACTGCGCAGGCGCTGCCACTCGATAGCCCACTGCTTGCGGTTAAGCGTCATGGAAACGCCTCCTCAGCGCCTTGAGGCAGCGCGGTGGCGGTCTGTTCCACATCAAAACGAAATACGCGGCCTAAACCATTTTGCTCACTCTCTACCGCCGAGAGCGAGGGCACAGATAACCCCGGTAGAGCGGCAATACGGCGCAGTTGCTCGGAAACCTGACGCTCGCTGCTGGCCACCGCGGTGACACTCACGCGGTTATTCGTTTTCGCCAAGCGTTGATAAATCACTCCATTGGCCACGCTCTCCGCCACGTCATTAAATAGCTGCACTGTTTGCTCGGCCTGTAAACTCTGAAATACCCTTATCTGCTCGCCTAAACGAACGGCATCGTTGGCATAGCGCGATACGCCGTCGATGTCGGCATTAAGGCGCTCGATGTGGTCGCTGATGTAGACATTACGCTGCTGCTGAGCCGCTAGTTTGAGCTGATAAAGCTGAGAGATTAGCAGGCCAAGCACGACACCCAGCACCAACATGGCCGCTACCACGGCGTAGAACTTAGCTGTTTGACGCTCGCGCTGTGCTTCCCGCCAGGGCAGCAGGTTAATGTTCATGCTCATTGGCTAACTCTCATTGGCTAACTCTCATTGGCTAACTCTCATCGCCAAACCACCGGCGGTTAGCATTGCCGGCGCATCGTTGGTTAGCGCCTGGAGGCTTAAGCGTTTATTCACCAGCATACGTTGAAAGGGATTAGCAATGGTCACCGACATGCCGCTGTCGTCAGCAATACGTTCGGCAAGCCCAGGAATCACGCTCGACCCGCCGGCCAGCACAATGTGCTTTACCTCCTGCAGGCGCCCAGCCGTATAGTAAAGCTGTAGCGAGCGTCCCACCTGCTGCACCACGGTTTCCAAAAATGGGTTGAGGACGCTTTCATGGTAATCATCCGGCAGTCCGCCGCGCTTTTTGACAAAGCCCGCCTTCTCCATACTCAGAGCGTAGCGGTCACGAATGGCGTCGGTGAGCTGGCGGCCGCCAAACACCGTGTCGCGGGTATAAACGATATGCCCACCGCGGACGACGTGAAAGGCGTTTATATTTTCACCGATATCCACTAGCCCGATGCAGGCGGTCGGGTCATCGTCTACCTTTAGTTGGCGGCGTAGTTCGGCAAGTGAGCGCTCCATGGCGAAGGTTTCAACATCGACGGCGGCAGGTTCTAAGCCAGCGCGCTCCAACGTATCCGTCAGTTGCGTTACATCCTGCTGCCGACAGGCGACGAGTACCACTTGCTGCTGCTCGTCATCGAATGGCGCGGGGCCCAGGCACTCAAAGTCGAACGCGACCTCATTGAACGGAAAAGGAATATGGCGGTCGGATTCGACCACAATACGCTCTTCGATTTCTTCTTCACTCAGCCTGATAGGGAAGCTCAGCGTTTTGGTAATCGCGGCACTCGCCGGCACGGCCACCGCCGCTTTGCGAGTCGAGGGCTTGGCATGCTCGACGGCGCGACTAAGCACGCTAGCGACGTCATCAATATCGCAAATACGCCGTTCGACTACGGCTCCTTCGCGTAGCGGCCGCACAGCATAGCTTTCTACTTGGTAATTATCGTGGCACTGTTTTAGCTCAAGCAGCTTCACGGTTGCCGACGTAATATCGACGCCGATCAACCCTTTACCAGGTTTTAGAAAGCGCATGTTGGATTAGACTCCGCCTACTTATTGCCCATTAATCACATATCGTTTGAGGCTACATGATTTTTAGTTAAGTCACACCCGAACGCACTTACGGCATATCAACACTGGTGGCCGCCGCCTTGGCTTCATATAATGGCAGCCAATTACATGATACGGCCGTTTAGATGCCGTTCTTTTTTATTCTTTTTGGGGTGCTCTCTGTACATGACGTTTCTTCGAACCCTTATAGTCTCGCTGTTCTTCCTTATCGTCTCGTTGGCTGGCGCTACCGTGTTAGCGGTGGTGGGGGCCGCTATATACTTTGCCCCAGGGCTGCCTGACGTTCGTCAATTGCAGGATTTTGAACTGAGCACCCCGCTGCGAATTTTTACTCAAGACAGCAAATTGATTGGCGAATTCGGCGAAGAGCGCCGTGTGGCGATTGATTTTGATGAAATTCCGCAGGATATGATCAACGCCTTGATTGCCGCCGAGGATGCCAGCTACTTTGACCATGCGGGCGTTGACCCCCGTGGCTTAGCGCGTGCGGCGGTAGAACTTACGCTGAGTGGCGGTGCGATTCAATCGGGGGGGTCAACCATTACCATGCAGGTCGCGCGTAACTACATGTTGACGCTAGACCAAACCTTTACCCGTAAAATTCGTGAAATCCTGCTGGCCCTGCAAATGGAGCAAGTGCTCAATAAAGAGGAGATCTTCGAGCTTTATGTAAATAAGATTTTCCTGGGTAATCGTGCCTATGGCATTGCAGCCGCCTCCGAGATCTATTACGACAAGCCGCTAGCGGAACTCACCCTGGCACAAACGGCGATGATTGCCGGCTTACCGAAAGCCCCCTCCGCCTTTAACCCGCTGGCTAACTCCGAGCGTTCGCTAATTCGTCGTAACTGGATCCTATTTCGTATGCGCGAGTTAGGGCTTATCGAAGATGATATCTACCAAGCGTCAGTTCAAGACCCGGTGACCGCCCGCCGCCACTATACGCAAGCAGAAGTGGAGGCCGCCTATGTTTCGGAAATGGCACGCCAGTATGCGGTGGAACGCTTTGGCGATAACGCGTACACCGGCGGCTACCGTATCTACACTACGATTGATAGCGAACTGCAGCCTTTTGCCCACCAAGCGCTAGCCAATGGATTGACGGCCTACGACCTACGCCACGGCTGGCGCGGGCCAGAGCTGCGTGAAGTTGCTGCTAGCTTGGTTGAAGCACAAGAGCAAACGACAACCCGAGGCCTTGAAGAAGAACTGTCCGAATCACCAGAAATTCGTCAGACCGCCCGTCAAGCCGCCCAGCGCAGCCAAACGGAAGTCGAAGGCATTGATGGCGATGTCAGTAATTGGGTTCAGGTGCTTGAGCGCACGCCCAACTACGGCCTGCTCCAGCCGGCCATCGTAGTAGCGAGCAGCGACCGCGAAATGCAGGTGCTTACCCGTAGCAGCGGTCTGCAAACCATCGCCTGGGAAGGCTTGAAATGGGCTCGCCCCTACTTGAGTCCGCGCAGCCGCGGTGCCGAGCCCAGCTCAGCGGAAGAGATTGCCGTACGCGGCGACATGATCCGCGTGGTAGAAAATGAGGACGGCTCACTACGCCTCTCACAGCGCCCGGACGCCGAAGGCTCGCTGGTCGCTCAAGACCCGCAAACGGGCGCCATTCTGGCACTCCAGGGCGGTTTCGACTTTAACGCCAGTAAGTTTAACCGTGCCGTGCAGGCGCAGCGCCAATCAGGCTCTATCTTTAAACCATTTATCTACTTAGCGGCTCTTGAGGATGGCGATATGAACGCCGCCAGTGTGGTCAATGACGCGCCGGTGGTGGTTGACGATGGCAGTAACTCGCTGTGGCGCCCGGTCAACTCCAGCCGCGACTTCCAGGGCCCAATGCGCTTACGTCCGGCACTCGCCCGCTCGCGTAACCTCGTCACTATCCGCGTTCTGCAGGCCATGGGGCTGAACCACACGATCGAATACCTGGAAGGTTTCGGCTTTGCGCCTGGCCGCTTACCCCACGGTTTGGCACTGGCGTTGGGCAGCGCAAGCTTAACGCCGATGGAGATGACCAATGCCTACGCCGTTCTCGCCAATGGCGGCTTCCAGGTGTCCCCCTGGTTCATTGAACGCGTAACCCGTGACGATGATAATGAGCTGATTGATGAAGCCACGCCTCAGGTGGCCTGCCCAAGCTGTGCCGAAGATCAGCAAACGGTGGAAATAGATGGCCGCGAATACCCGATAGCCAAACGCGTCGCCGACCCGGCCGCGGCTTATATCTTGCGCGATATGCTACGTGACGTTATCACCTCGGGTACTGGCCGCGGCGCGCTTAGTCTGGAACGCGACGATATCGTCGGCAAAACCGGCACCACTAACAGCCAGCGTGATGCTTGGTTTGCAGGCTTTAACAGTAAGCTAGTGACGACGGTATGGGTGGGTAAAGACAGTAACGAAACCATCTCTGAGTATGGCTCTCAGGCCGCGCTGCCCATCTGGGTGGAGTTTATGGGCGATGCCTTAGAAGGTACGCCGAATGCTGTGCCCGAGCGCCCAGAGACGGTCGTCACCGCTCGCGTGGATCCAGACACAGGCCAACGTTTAGCGGATGGCCAGTCTGGCGGGATTACCGAGATGTTCCATCAGGATCACTTGCCGAGTTATCAGCAGCGCCGTATTAGCCGCGAGCTCGAAGAAACCAGCGGCTCACAGGGGACAGGTGCCGCTGAGTCGATCTTCTAACCCAGCGAGACCTAGTCCACCAAACACTCGCCCACCAAGTAAAAAGCCATCAAGCAAAAGGCCCGGAGATAATATCTCCGGGCCTTTTTCATTACTTACCGCTTCGTGATCTAGCCATCGACACTTATGATTAACTACCGACGGGCGTTGCAGGCGCTTCGCGCTTACTGGCCAGCCAGTTAGCGCCAATGGCAATAATCATCACCACTACACCGGCAATTTCGGTCATCAGGTTAGGGTAAAACACCCCGCAAATTGCCGCAGTAATCGCGATGCGAGGCAGCCACGACATCCGGGTAAACAGATACCCTTCCAATGCCGCCGCAAAGGCACCCAGTGCCAGAATGGCAATTACCGCGTTCCAGATCACCACCGGCACCGGGCCGCCCATAATGATTTCCGGGTTGAAGACCATAAATAGCGGGATCAAGTAGAGTCCTTTGGCAAACTTCCACGCCTGGAAGCTAGTTTCCATCGGCTTACTGCCCGCGATCGCCGCCCCGGCAAAGCCTGCCAAGGCGATGGGCGGCGTCACGTTAGAGTCCTGGGAGTACCAGAAGACCACCAGGTGAGCGACCAATAGCGGAATGCCAAACTCCTGGGTAAGCGCCGGCCCAACAAGCACTATCAAGACGATGTAGCTAGCGGTAACCGGCAGCCCCATACCCAAGACTAAGCTGGCTAACAGCACCATCACCAGCGCAAGCAGAATGTTGCCGCCGGAGAAGGCCAGCATCATAGAGGAGAACTTCAGCCCCAAACCGGTTAGGCCGACCACGCCAACGATAATCCCGGCGACTGCACAGGCCATGGAAACCGCCACCGCATTGCGAGCACCTAGCTCCAAGCCTTCGATCAGCTTGGCAAAACCGGCGCCCAGTATGCTCTTCGTCGCATCAGCCGTCACCGGCTGGCCCTGCCGTGGGGCGACAAAGAAAAACCACAGTGCGTAGCGAATCACCGCCACCGCCACCATGGTGACCACCGCGTAGTAGCCCACCCGCATGGGCGACATACTCATCGCCAGCAGCCAGACCAGCACGGCCAGTGGGAGCAGGAAGTGCCAGCCATCTTTCATCACTTGGCGCATCTGCGGAAGCTCGTCTTTGGGCAACCCCTGCATGCCTTGCTTAAGGGCAATGATATGCACAAACAGATAGACCGTGGCGAAATACATAATCGCCGGCAGGATGCTGACTTTGACAATATCCAAGTACGGCGTATTGGTGTACTCGGCGATCAAGAACGCCCCAGCGCCCATCAACGGCGGCATAATCTGCCCACCGGTCGAGGCCGCGGCTTCGATACCGCCTGCTTGCTTGGGCTTGTAGCCCAGCCGCTTCATCAGCGGAATGGTAAAGGCACCGGTAGTGACCACGTTGGCAATCGCACTACCGGAAATAGAGCCCATGCCCGCCGAGGCCAATACCGCTGCCTTGGCTGGCCCGCCACGCTGGCGGCCGGTCGCCGCGTAGGCCATATCAATAAAGAATTTGCCCGCACCGGTGCACTCCAAAAAGGCGCCAAACAGCACAAAAATAAAGATATAGGTGGCCGCGACGCCTAGTGGCAGACCAAAGATGCCTTCTTGGCCGAGGTAGAGCTGACCCGCAACCCGATCAATGGTGTAGCCGCGGTGCTCCAAAATGCCCGGCATCCACTCGCCCAGCCACGGCAGCTCACCGCGCGGCCCGGCAAACGCATACACAATCGCCAGCAGGCCTATCACCGTCATCCCAAAACCCACCGCACGACGGCTGGCTTCTAGCACCGTTACCGTAGCGATACAGGCAACTAGAATATCGTTACTGTTCCAGAAACCTGCCCGACTGAAAATCTCATCCAGGTTGAACACTAAGTAGGCACCGGTCAGTACCGCACCGGCTAAAAATACGACGTCTAGCCCCCAACTCAAAACCCCACGCTTACGTGTTGGGCCAAAGGCCGGAAACATTAAAAACGCCAGCACCATGATCAATGCCAGGTGAATACTACGCTGATAAAACAGCCCTAACGGCTGAATACCGGCTGAATAGAGTTGAAACAGGGAAAGACCCACCGCCACGATGGTGATCGACCACAGCACCATGCGGGGTTGAATCACATTACCGCCAGGCACCACGCTCGACGGCTGATTGGATTCGCTCATGAAGTCCTCGGAAGCGTTAACTAATGTCGTTTTTATTCACGCGGGGATGCGTGAGGGTCTATCAACTGAATGGTCACGCGTTGTCCAGCGGCGTGCTCACTGAGGCTCACTGGCGCATGCTCACCGCCTGGCCACACCACTCGATGATTAACAGCCGGTGAACCTACCCTCAACACATAACGGTTATTGGCGACAGGCTCGTTAATGGCATTAATCCAGTAACCGCCTTCACCGTCTGATACCTGCTCGCCGCGGCCAAAAATATGCCCAAGCCCTGCGGCGAAATCGGGTTGATGGCTACGCTCCAATTGCATGACGCCCGCCGCATTGCGATAGCAATCCAACACCGTGAAGTGCTCAACGGAGTGTTGCCACTTAATACACCAGCGACCGTCAGCCGGTACCGCTTCATCCACTAGCGTGTCGCCTTGTTCGGTCACCACAGCTAGGCGCATAAACGCCGACGCCGAAGCGGGGGAAGCCCCCACTTCGGCGATTGGACCACATGCAATAAGTAACGCTACCAGCAGTCGTTGCTGCCACTGCATAGTAATGTCCTTGAGTATCCTTTAACGACTACGGGCGTAGGCGATCCGGGATCTCAGCACCGACTTCTTCGAAATAGCGCAGTGCGCCCGGGTGTAGTGGTACTGGCGTTGACTGCATGGTGAATTCAACGGTGGTGTCGTTAGCGGCCGGGTGAACCGCAATCAGCTCGTCAGTATTTTCAAACAGCAGTTGGGTTAGTTGATAAGCCAGCTCTTCGTCCATATCGGCATTAACAACCAGTACGTTGGGGATACCGATGGTCTGAACGGCTTCGTCCATACCGTCGTACATACCGGCAGCAAGCTCGTAGGGAGCAAATACCGCTTCTTCTTCCTGGGCATTGGCCACTTCTTCATCGGACAAGCTAATCAGGCGAATATCGCGGGTGGCTGCCAGATTGAGAATCGAGCTGGTGGGCGGCCCAACGCTCCAGAAGCCGGCGTCGATATCACCGTCGCGAATTGCATCAGCAGTTTCGTTGAAGTTAAGGCGCTGGGGAGTGAAGTCTTCATAGCTAATGCCATTGGCTTCAAGCAATGCACGGGCATTCAGCTCGGTGCCGCTACCCGGTGCACCGACGGAAACGCGCTGACCCGCTAGATCAGCAATCGATTCGATATCCGACTCGGCCAGGGTCACCAGCTGTACCGCGTTGGGATAAACCGACGCCAGTGCGCGAGTATTTTCAATCTGACGGCCTTCAAAATCATCCGTGCCGGTATAGGCTTGATAGACCGTATCGGCCAGTGCCAGGGCAAGATCCGCGTCGCCGCGCATGATCAGACCCATATTTTCAACCGAGGCACCGGTGACTTCAGCCGTCGCCTGGGCGCCTTCAATATGGTTGTTGATCATTTCGGCGAAACCACCACCGATAGGATAGTAAACGCCGCCTGTGCCGCCGGTGGCGATTGAGAGTTGTTGAGCGCTTGCCGGTAGCGCAACCGCTAGCATAGAAGCGGCAGCTACTGTGGAGTATATAGAGCGTAGAGTTCGCATGAGCGTTTCCTCCGTCCTGCTTGGACTTATAGGTATGGTTGACGATAAAGGAGGTGTTGAAGCCCCAGCCTCTGCCTGATCAATAAGCAATCAGAGGCGGTTGAGGAGAAGTTAGCACGGCTTGTGCGTTGGATGCTAATAGGTGTTATCAGCGGTCAATGGCTAACAGCAAGTGAGTCGTTTGGGAAAATACGCACTTCTCAGAATGATGAAACCTCGAATGAATATCTTACTTGATGCCAAATTGTTATTATTTATTGATAATAGCTGACAATTTTACCCCTTGTGCTTTCCCTTTATCATGAATTACCCAGGAGCCCCACTGCTATGGAGCCAGATGCTAAGGAACCCGTTGACAGGGAGCCAAGCGCACCACGCCAGAATCTTGCCATTAGCGCTTACCACCAACTCAAGCATGACATCATTCGTGGCCGCTATGCACCTGGACAGAAGTTGTTAATGAGCCACTTGAAAGAGCACTACAGCGCCAGCACCGGCCCGCTGCGCGAAGCGCTCTCGCAGTTGGTGGCTGACCGTTTAGTGGTTGCGATCAGCCAGCGCGGCTACCGCGTGGCCCCCATGTCACTGGCCGAACTCAACGATATCTATGACGCTCGCGCGCAGCTTGAAGGATTAATTCTCCGCCTTGCCATTGAGCGCGGCGACGATGACTGGGAAGCCACGGTACTGGCCAACGCCCACCGGCTAGCCAAAGTGACTGATATCAGCACACCCGATGACCTGCTCGATATTTGGGATCAACGTCACAAAGCCTTCCATACCGCTATCGCCAGCGGCTGCAACTCCCCTCACTTGCTGCAAATGCGTAACACGCTATTTGATCAGGTAGAGCGCTACCGCCACCTGTGGCTGCAAGAAACCGTGATGTCTCCCCAGGCGCTGGAGCGCAAGCGCCAGGAGCACGCCGCGCTGGTCGATGTCATTCTGGCCCGCGATACCGCCCAGGCTGACAGCTTAATGCGCGACCACTTAATGACCCCGGTGCCGATTATTACCCGCGTTCTTGAAGCACGCGGCATCAATTAAGCTAAAGTCACGGATAAATTCTGCGTTTTAAAAAAATGTAGATATTTTAAACAAACGGCGATACATTGACTGCCAACTATCTTGCATTTATTCCTACCCACGAACCTAGGAAACCACGCCATGACACACTTTAACTGGGACGACCCGCTACTTCTCGAACAGCAGCTCACCGATGAAGAGCGCCAGATTCGCGACGCGGCCTACGATTACTGCCAGGAGAATCTTCAACCCCGCGTGCTAACCGCCTTCCGTGAAGAGCGCTTTGACCGCGAGATCATGAGCGAAATGGGCGAGCTTGGTCTGCTGGGTGCCACCGTTTCTCCCGAGTACGGCGGTGCAGGCGTCAACCATGTGGCTTACGGGTTGATTGCCCGCGAAGTTGAGCGTGTGGATTCCGGCTATCGCTCAGCGATGAGCGTGCAGTCCTCACTAGTGATGTACCCCATCGAGACCTACGGCTCAGAAGCGCAGAAACAGAAATTCCTACCTAAGCTTGCCAGCGGTGAAATGGTCGGCTGCTTTGGTTTGACCGAACCCGATCACGGCTCTGACCCGGGCGGCATGATTACCCGTGCGGAAAAGGTTGATGGCGGCTACCGCTTGACCGGCGCCAAAATGTGGATCACCAATAGTCCGATTGCCGATATAGCCGTGGTTTGGGCAAAATCAGCGGCCCACGATAACCAGATTAAAGGCTTTATTGTCGAGCGCGGCACCGAAGGTTTCACCACGCCCAAAATCGAAGGCAAAGTTTCTCTGCGCGCATCGATTACCGGTGAGATCGTGTTGGATAACGCCTTCGTTCCCGAAGAGAACCTGCTGCCCAACGTCAGCGGCTTGAAAGGTCCGTTTGGCTGCCTGAACAAAGCCCGTTACGGCATCGCCTGGGGGGTGATGGGCACCGCAGAGTTCTGCTGGCACGCCGCCCGCCAATACACCTTAGACCGCAAGCAGTTTGGTCGCCCGCTGGCCGCTAACCAGCTGATTCAAAAAAAGCTCGCCGATATGCAAACCGAGATCACGCTGGGCTTGCAGGCAGCATTGCAAGTAGGTCGTTTAATGGATAGCGGCAACTGGGCCCCGGAAATGGTCTCGCTGATCAAGCGTAACAACTGCGGCAAAGCGCTGGATATCGCCCGTCAGTCTCGCGATATGCACGGCGGCAACGGTGTTTCCGACGAATACGGCGTTATTCGTCATATGGTCAACCTGGAGTCGGTGAATACCTACGAAGGCACCCATGATGTACACGCGCTGATTCTGGGCCGCGCGCAAACAGGCATTCAATCGTTCTTTTGATCGCTATCTTTTAATTACGGCCTTTTAACCACGGCGCTTTGATCACTTACCATTTATTAAGGAAGCCTCTATGGGCGAGCTAAGCAAACCATTGGCCGGGATTAAAGTACTCGATATTTCACGCGTGCTGGCCGGGCCATGGTGCGGACAAATGCTCGCGGATATGGGGGCGGATGTGATTAAGGTCGAGCGCCCCGGTAGCGGCGATGACACGCGCCACTGGGGCCCGCCGTGGCTCGCGGGCAGCGAAGAATCGGCGTATTACCTGTGCGCTAATCGGGGTAAACGTTCGGTGACCGTCGATATGGCCAAGCTCGAAGGCCAGGCGGTGATTAAGCAGTTGGTCGCTCAATCAGACGTTCTGATCGAAAACTTTAAGGTCGGCGGCTTAAAACGCTACGGTTTGGATTACGCCAGCCTAAAGGCGCTCAATCCTAGGCTAATTTACTGCTCGATTACCGGTTTTGGTCAGGAGAGTCCCTACGCGCATCGCGCCGGTTACGACTTTATGATTCAAGCCATGGGCGGGATCATGAGCCTAACCGGCAAGCCTGATGATGAACCCGGCGGTGGGCCGGTAAAGAGCGGCGTCGCCTTTACCGATATTTTCACCGGCCTGTATGCGGCCAATGCTGTTCTTGCAGCGCTGTACCAGCGTCGCGATAGCGGTGAGGGCTGCCATATCGATATGGCGCTTATGGATGTTCAGGTCGGCGTGCTCGCCAATCAGGCGTTGAACTACTTAACCTCCGGCAATGTGCCCCAGCGGCTAGGTAACGCTCACCCTAACATCGTGCCTTATCAGGCGTTTGCTACCCAGGACGGGCATATGATTATGGCCGTCGGCAACGATGAGCAGTTCAAGCGCTTTTGCAACGTGCTTTCACTACAGGCCTTGGCCGAAGACCCCCGCTTTGCCACCAACGGTGCTAGGGTCAACAACCGTGCGCTACTCGTGCCTCAGCTGGAAGCAGCATTGGCCCAGCGCAGCACCGATCACTGGCTGGCCGCCTTTGAAGCGGTAGGCGTGCCCTGTGGGCCAATCAATACGCTAGATCGGGTGTTTGATGATCCCCACGTAAAAGCCCGTGGACTTAAGCAAACCCTGCCCCACGACCAAGCGGGCCAGGTGGATTTAGTCGCCAACCCCATTCGTTTTAACGGCGCCCAGATGAGTGCTACTACAGCGCCGCCCCACTTAGGCCAGCACACTGAAAGCGTGTTAGAAGAACTCGGCATTACGCCTGAACAACTAGTGGCATTGCGCACCTCTGGTGTTATTTAATCACTAGGTAAGCACCTCAATTAAGCACTATGCTGAAAGCCTATCCTTTCTCGACAGGAGTTGAGCCATGAGCAGCAATGCCGAATTGAACGAGCTGAAACACAAGTACGTCGCTGCTGGCGCCGCTAGCCCCGCAACAGCCTTCGCCGACCACGCTGAAAACGCTGAAATCTGGGACGCGGACGGCAACCGCTTTATCGACTTCGCAGGCGGTATTGGCGTACTCAACGTAGGTCACCGCCACCCCAAAGTAGTCGCCGCGGTCAAAGCCCAGCTCGATAAGCTGATGCACACCTGCCAAACGGTCATGCCTTATGAAGGCTACGTGAAAGTCGCGGAAAAGCTTAGCCACATCGTGCCGGTTCGTGGTCATGCCAAAGTCATGCTGGCCAACTCCGGTGCCGAAGCGCTGGAAAACGCCGTTAAAATCGCCCGCGCGGCCACCGGCCGCTCCAACGTTATCTGCTTTGATGGCGGCTACCACGGGCGTACTTTCTTCACCATGGCGATGAACGGCAAGGTAGCGCCTTACCAGAGCGATTTCGGCCCAATGCCGGGCACCGTCTTCCGCGCGCCCTACCCGGTGCCGTATCACGGCGTCAGCGAAGACGAAGCCATTCGCGGCCTGAAGATGACGCTTAAGACCGACGCCAACCCCAAAGATACCGCTGCAATTGTACTTGAGCCGGTACTCGGTGAAGGCGGCTTCTACCCAGCTTCTACTAGCTTTCTGACCAAGATCCGTGAAATCTGCGATGAGCACGGCATCTTGATGATCATCGACGAAGTGCAGTCGGGCTTTGGCCGTACCGGCAAAATGTTTGCCATCGAGCATAGCGGTGTTGAGCCGGACATTATGACCATGGCCAAGAGTATGGCCGACGGCATGCCGATCTCTGCCATCGTGGGCACCGACAAAGTCATGGATGCCTCAGGCCCTAACTCCCTGGGCGGCACCTACACCGGCAGCCCCACCGCCTGTGCGGCCGCGTTGGCGGTCATGAAAGTGTTTGAAGAAGAGAACATTCTGGAGAAGAGCCAGGCCCTAGGCGATAAGCTGGCCAAGCGCTTCAATGAGTGGGCAGACAAGTTTGATTGTATCGACCACGTGCGCAACATGGGCGCCATGGCCGCGTTTGAACTGGTGTCGAACAAAGCCGACCACACGCCTAACCCTGAGCTGGCTGCCGCGCTGTGCAAGAAAGCCCGCGAAGAGGGCTTGATCCTGCTCTCCTGCGGCATGTACGGCAACACCATTCGCTTCCTGATGCCCGTCACCATTCAAGACGACGTGCTCAACGAAGGCCTGGATATTATTGAGTCATGCTTGGAATCGATGATTTAACAGCTTTGTAGGCTCACTAGGCCGAAACAGCCCGTAGCGGGGGTCTTTTGCCATGGCCGGAAAAGAGTTCCCGACTTTTCCGGCATTTCCGCCATCCTTGGCGGTCAGATGGCAAAAGTAGCGCCCAAGGATGGGTTTACAGCGCCCCCGCCTAGGGCTGTTTCGGCCGCCCCCTACCGAGGCCTTCGGTCACCTTCTAAGAAGTTAGCCGTAAATACCGCCTTGCCATGGATCTCAAACGACCACTTCATCACCTCACTCAACGCTGCCATCACGGCATCGAACTCGCCAAATACCTGGGTGCTCATGCGATTCGGGTGCACTTCCAACCCTGTTGCCTCAAGGCGCTTTACCACCTCTTTGACTACCGGCTTAAAGTCATCCGCCAGTGGGTAGTAGCTAAGCTGTACGGAAAGATACATAACGCCTCCTTACGCTGTGTTTGAGGACCGACTCGCGCTTAAACGCTGCCAGGCAGCTAAAATAGCGGCACGGGTCTCGTCCGGGTGCTCCATGGGAAACATATGCGTACCAGGGACTTCGCTAACCATTAACCCCTTTCGCTTCAAGCGCTTTATGCGCGTGGCGGTTAGCAGATGAGACTCTTTACCCGCCACTAGCTCTAGCGGTACGCCTAACCGCTGCGGTAGGCGTGAAAGATGGTCGGGCAGATGGCGAAAAATTTCCACCTCGACACCTGGATCAAAAGTCAGTTCGGCGCTGCCGTCGTCTAACAAGCGTGTCCCTGCTTCAATGTAGTCGTTGAGCGCCTCGGGGGTAAAGCGGCGAAACAGACCCCGACGACCCAGCGAATGCGCCATCGCCTCGCGGCTCGGCCACACCGTGCGCCGCCCTAAGGTTTTTCCGGCCGGGGTAACACGATCCACAAAGCCAAACCGCTTGGCGGCTTTCATTGTCCAGGCATCCGTTCCCAGCATTAACGGGGGGTCGAGCATGATCACCCCGCAGAAGCGCTCGGGCTGCTTATCAGCGGCCATGGCCATTAAGGTGCCGCCCAGCGAATGCCCAACGCCCAATAACGGCGTATCGCTCTCGGGCAGGTAGCTCAGCAACTCATCCACCAGGTTGCCCCAGTTGTGATTAACGGGGTAGTCAGGGTGGTGACCCAGGCGATCCAGAGGGTGCAGATCAAAGGTCTCTGCCAGTGGATTGAGCAGGCTGCGATAGCTTAAGCCTGGAAAACCATTGGCATGGGCAAACACTAAACGGGGGCGGGTAGCAGCATTAGCAGGCATGGCAAGGCTCGCGCGTTAAAAAGGCAGGAAGACAGCTAATGTGGAATATGCTCATTTACGCCGTCTATCATACATCTGTTTTAACGCGCTACTGATAGAGCGTCAATCATCATAAGTGTTAACAGGCTAATTAAAACAGCGGCAGCTGATGCTCCTGGCTATTGTCCGCCAGCCGATACCCCACGCCAAGCAGACGCACGGGACGCTCGCCACGTGCCCAGCCAACGTTAAGCAGGGTTTCAAACTGTTCAAGGTTAGGCGCGGGGTCGGCGTGTTCGACGGTGGTTTGGGTAAAGTCGTTGAACTTCACTTTTACGATTAGCCCGCGCACCGCCAATGGCGGATCAAGCCGTGCGTAGCGGCGCTCTAAATCTTCGATCAGCGCGGGTAGTTCACGGCGGCAGGCATCGAGGTTGGGTAAATCCTGGGCGTAGGTCTGTTCGGTGCTGACCGATTTTCGCTCGCGGTGAGTTTTTACCGGGCGCTCGTCGCGTCCCCAGCTTAACTCGTGTAGGCGCTTGCCAAAACGGCCAAAGTGCTCGACCAGGTCGGTTAGCGTGCGGGTACGCAGGTCGGCGCAGGTGTGGATATCCAGCCCCGCCAACTTCTCTGCCGTACGGGGCCCTACCCCGTGGATTTTCTTGACTGGCAACTGTTGTACGAAGCTATCGACCTTATCCGGGGTAATCACGCACAGGCCGTCGGGTTTGTTCCAGTCGCTGGCAATTTTGGCCAGAAACTTGTTGGGCGCTACGCCCGCTGAAACGGTGACCCCCACTTCGCGGCTGACCCGTTCGCGGATCGCTTCGGCCATGAGTGTCGCGCTGCCGTGATGCTGGGTGACCTCCGAGACATCCAGAAAGGCCTCATCCAGAGAGAGCGGTTCGATCAGTTCAGTTACATCGCGATAAATGGCGAAGACCTGGCGGGCGACTTCTTTGTATTTGGCCATCTCACCGCGGATCACGGTGAGATGCGGGCAGCGCTTGAGCGCCTGGCCCATGGGCATCGCCGAGTGAATGCCAAACTCGCGGGCGGGATAATTGCAGGTGGCGACCACCCCGCGCTGCTCGACACTGCCGCCAATGGCTATCGGGATATCCCGCAGCGCGGGGTTATCGCGCATTTCCACCGCTGCATAAAAGCAGTCACAGTCGCAGTGAATAATTTTGCGCACCGGCTACCCGCCTAACTGTAAAAAACCACAGTCTAGCATAGGCGTTATGTGCCGCAGAATGTTCTTAGCACTTGCTCATTTTCCGTGGCGGGCGCCGCCAAACGGCGCGCTTCCACGGAGTCATCGAATGGCTGGGTGACGACTGCCAACAGGGTATGGAACGGGGTAAAGTCACCGTCGTAAGCAGCATCAATGACCTCCTGAACCCGGTGATTGCGGGGAATAATGACCGGGTTGGCGCTTCGCATGGCGGCAAAACGCTCGCTATCTTGACTGGCTATCTGCGCTTGCTGCCAGGTATCCAGCCACGCGGCCAAACCATCAGGCTGAGTCGTCAGCGCCAGCAGCGCCTCGCAGTGCTCATCGCTCGGGGAGGAAGCGTATTGCGTGAGCGCATCAAAGGTGGCGGTCATGTCCATCCGCCCCTGATGCATATGGCTTTCAAGGCCTTCCATTAGCCCTTCGGCTTCGGGGCTTTTCGCCGCTAAACCGAGTTTATCGGCGTGCAGGCGGAGTTGCTCGGCGCTGAACAGTGATTCAAAGCGGCGGATGGCGTCAGTGGCCTGCTCCACGACCGCGTCGCCCTCTTCACGCATCAGCGGCAGCAGCGTTTCGGCAAATCGGGCCAGATTCCACTGGGCAATCGCTGGCTGGTTGGCAAAGGCGTAGCGGCGGCCTTGATCGATGGAGCTGTACACTTTTTGCGGATCGAACTGCTCCATAAAGGCACAGGGGCCATAATCAATGGTTTCACCGGCAATGCTGCAGTTATCGGTATTCATCACGCCATGGATAAAGCCCACGCTCATCCAGCGGGCAATCAGCACTGCCTGACGGGCCACCACTGATTCCAACAGCGCCAGGTAGGGGTCTTCCGCGTTGGCGGTATCCGGGTAGTGGCGTGCAATCACATGATCCGCCAGGGCTTTGAGCAGTGCTTCATCACGCTTTGCAGCGGCAAATTGAAAGGTGCCCACGCGAATATGGCTGCTGGCTACGCGGGTAAACACCGCGCCGGGCTCAGCCATCTGCCGTATCACCCGCTCTCCACTGGTCACCGCGGCCAGAGCGCGGGTAGTGGGAATACCCATGGCGGCCATAAATTCGCTAACCAGATACTCACGCAGCACCGGCCCTAGCGGTGAACGGCCATCGCCACCACGGGAGAACGGCGTGCGGCCACTGCCTTTTAACTGCACATCGCGGCGCACGCCGTTCTGGTCGATCACTTCACCCAGCAGCAGCGCACGGCCATCGCCCAGTTGCGGCACAAAGTTGCCGAACTGGTGGCCTGCGTAACCCAAGGCGCCCGGTTTGGCGTCCGGCATGGGCTGGTTGCCGCTAAACCACTCGGCCAGCGTTGCGGGATCAGGAATCTCTTGAGCGCCCAGTTCATGAGCAAGCGGCGCATTGAACGCAATCAGCTCCGGGCTGGCCACAGGCGTTGCTTGGGTGGCGACCCAGAGAGGTTCAGGCAAGGTGGAATAGAGATGTTCGAATGGCAGCACGATAGGCTCCGCTATTGATGGCTATATCTACCTAATACCCTAGCACTTTAGTCAAGTAAACGCCGCTGCAAACAGCTCACAGCCTGCTCGAGTACCGGCGTCAACGGCGCCCGCCACTGGTGGGTCAATAGCGCATCTGCCCGGGTGACGCCGAGGGAGAGCGATGCCAGCGGCATGCCGTGCTCATGGGCGGCTCGGCAGAGACGGTAGCCGGAAAACACCATTAATGAGGTGCCCACTGCTAGTACTGCGTCCGACTCGGCCAGCGCTACTTGTGCAGCTAACCTTCGCTCGGCGGGCACTACATCGCCGTAGAACACCACGTCAGGCTTTAGGATGCCGCTGCAGCGCGGGCAGTCGAAAATACGAAAGGTGCTGAAGTCGGTTTCCAGGTCGGCGTCGCCATCCGGGGCGTGACCGGCCTGTAAACCAGCAAAGGTCGGATTCATACGCGCCATTTCGGCATGCATCGCGTGGCGCATCATTTGATAGTCGCACACCATGCACTTGACCATATCCGCACGGCCATGCAGGTCGATCACCCGGCGTGAGCCGGCGCGCTGATGCAAACGATCAACGTTTTGGGTCACCAACTGCTGGATATAGCCCTGCGACTCCAGCGCGGCTAACGCACGGTGCGCGCCGCTGGCCTGGGCTTCGCGCATAGCGCTAAAACCGATCAGCGCCCGCGCCCAGTAGCGCTGGCGAACGTGATGAGAACTCATGAAGTCGCCATGCTGCACCGGCGGTGGCCGCTTCCACTGGCCATCCGCGTCGCGATAGTCCGGAATACCGCTATCGGTGCTGACGCCCGCACCGGTAATCACCCACAGTTTGGGGTGCTGCTGAATAAAGGCTGCTAGCTCCTCGCCCGCTTGGGCAACGCTTTCTGCAATTTCCACGGCCTGCGTCAATCGTTCACCTCTAGGCAATGTGGCTCAAACTCAACGATACTGTATAGCAACAGCGGGCCATGCAACGCGCCCTTCAACGGTTATTGTGCACCCAGGAGATACTTTTATGCAGCACGATCATGACATTATTATTGTCGGTGGCGGCATGGTGGGCGCCGCCCTGGCGGCTCGCGTGGGTCATGCGGGTTTCTCCGTTGGGCTGGTGGAGCAAGGCGACGCCCCTGCCGAACCTAGCGGTGACTATGACCTGCGTATTTCATCGCTGAATGCGCGCTCGTTAGCCTTTGTTAAAGCCAGTGGCACGACTCTGCCAGAAGAACGCAGCTGCCCTTTTCGGCATATCGATGTTTCCAACCAGGACGGCACCGGCCATTCACTGTTTTCCGCTCAAGAGAGCGGCATGGATGACTTCGGTATCTTTATCGAAAACCGCACGTTGCAGTATGCGCTATGGCAACGCTTGGAACAGCTGCCCAGCGTCACCTGCTACACCCAGTGCGCGCCGTTAAGTACGATCACCTCAAGCAGTGGCCGCCTGCTGGAGCTGGATAATGGCACAACCCTAAGCGCCGGTTTGATCGTCGGCGCCGATGGCGCGCAATCGACCCTGCGCGAGCTAGCGGAGATCAGCGTTAGCAGCCACGACTACCACCAGCGGGCGATGATCATTAACGTGGAAACCGAGCTGCCCCAGCAGGATGTCAGCTGGCAGGTTTTCACCCCCACCGGCCCAATCGCCATGCTGCCGCTACCCGGCCATCGCGCTTCCTTGGTGTGGTACGACACCGATAACACCACCCAAGCCCGCGAACAGCTTGACGATGAAGCGCTAAAAGCAGCCATTGAAATGGCCTTCCCTAAACGCCTGGGTAACCTCATCCGCATCGTCGCCCGGGCCAGCTTCCCCATCAAGCGCCAGCATGCCCACCGCTATATCGGCAAGCGCTTAGCACTGATTGGCGATGCTGCCCACGTGGTGCACCCGCTGGCAGGCCAGGGGTTAAATATCGGCTTGCACGATGCCGACACCCTGGCCGAGATTATCATTCAAGGTCGCGACCCGGGTGACTATGTCAACCTACTCCGCTTTGAGTGCCAGCGCCGCGCAGCTAACCAAGCGATGATCGCCGCCACCGACACTTTTCATCACCTGTTTACCGGTGCCAAGCCGCTGCGCCAGCTAGGCGATTTAAGCCTGCAGATTGCTGAGCGTTTCCCCTTCGCCAAACGCATGATGATGCAGCAAGCCAACGGGCTGAATCCGTTCAAAATGCGCTAGGGTCTACTACGCTGAGAGGGTGGCCACTGCCTGTGGCCCATAACAACCACAACTATCCCTCTCTTTAGGTAAGGCAACCCAATGGCATTCACACGACAAACGCTGTTCACGGCAACGCTATGTTCCGGCCTCGGTCTTCTTCTTGCTTCTCCTCTCTGGGCCTGGGATGGCGTCGTCGATAAACAGACTTTCGAAATGGACAGCTTCACTACCCAGGGCGGTAAGACTATCCCCAACGTCACGGTGGGTTGGGAAGCCTACGGCGAGCTCAACAATGCCCGCGATAACGTCATTCTAATCACCCACTTCTTCTCAGGCACCAGCCATGCGGCAGGCCGCTATGATCCTGATGGGGAGCCAACCGGCTACTGGGATGCGATCATTGGCCCCGGCAAGCCACTGGATACCGATGAGTACTACATTATCTCCTCGGATACACTGGTCAATCTCGGTGCCAATGACCCCAAGGTCACCACTACCGGGCCCGCATCCATTAATCCTGACACCGACGAACCCTGGGGGATGGACTTTCCTGTGGTGACTATTCGCGACTTTGTCGAGGTGCAGCGCGAGCTGTTAGAGAGCCAAGGCATTGAATCGCTGCATGCGGTGATGGGTGCCTCAATGGGCGCGCTACAGGCCATCGAGTGGGCCAGCGCCTACCCTGACCGAGTTGAACGCTTAATCTCAGTGATTGGCGGCGGCGTAGCCGACCCCTGGCTGCTGGCAACGCTAAGCGCCTGGGCAGCACCGATTCGGCTAGATGCCAACTGGAACGAGGGAAACTACTACGACGGCGAGCCGCCTACCGAAGGGCTAAAAGAAGCGCTGAAACTAGTGACACTCAACGCCAACCACTGGCAGTGGGCTAACGAAACCTTTAACCGCGATTGGGCCGATGAAGAGCGTGACCCAGCCCAGGATATCAACGCCCGCTACGCGATCGAACAAACGCTGGATGATATCGCCGCCGCCCGTGCGGCCACCTCCGATGCCAACCACCTGCTCTACCTGGTGCGCGCCAACCAAACCTTTATGGCAGGCCATGGCGACTCGCTAGAGGGAGGACTTGCCGCCATCGAAGCACCAACCCTGATGCTGTATAGCGAAAGCGATCTCGTCTTCGCGCCCCAAGGCGTGCGCCGTACCGCCGAGTTGATTGAAGCAGACGGCACCGACGTGACGATTGAAACCCTGGAAGGCAATAGAGGCCACTTGGATGGCGTTGTTTCCATCGACCAAACGAGTGATACGTTGCGAGAGTTTTTACAGTAAGGGGGAGGGAGCGCTGGCTTTTAGACTAAAGCCAGCGTTTATCACACCAGCGCCGCTTTTTTTGCCAACATTTTGATGCATTCATTGCAGAGCAGCTCAAGTGCGGCCGATACGACGCAATCGGTGAAATCCCTACAAGCTCAACCTTAAAATCCCAAAAACAGCATATCCAGCGCCGCAGAAATCTCGCCTTGCTGCCCAGCAAGGCTACCCGCAATAAAACGCAATTCGCTTTTAGGTACAGCAGCCATGTACTGAGTCGCCATGACGACCTCTTGGCCCATAATGTTGAACACTGGGTTTAGCCTCTGAGCAGGAGACGGTACCGAGGATTTGGGAAGCAATGGCACGGCCACTCGAGTGTTCAAGCCACTGAGAAGATCTGTCTGAACATCCAGCAGATAGCCATCCCCACCCTTATTTTCAAAGATATCGAAACGGGCCATTAGAACTGACGGTGCCGTGCAAGAGGCAATCCATTCGCTTCAACGTATGAATTCGAGCTTGCAAGGGCTGTGGCATTATCCTCCAACCACTGCTTCTGCTTATGCAGCTTGACCGCCTCCGCAATCCCTGCCTCTGCTGATCGTGAAACATTGATTCCCAGCGCTTTGGCCTCTTTTAGAAGGGCATTATCTAGCGATAGGTTCGTCGGCTTGCGTATGGATTTGGTCGCTTGGGCGGCTTGCATGATTCACTCCTAGCACATAACAATGCCCTTACTATATGCGCATACTTATAGCACATCAATTTGCTATTCTAGTGGCTAATGGAAAAGCAAGACTGCCTGGTAGTCGCAACAGGTGAAGGCTATTGCCGCGACTGACCTGCTCGGTGATCACTAAAGAGCGGCGGGACGTTAGCCGTTAGCGTTTTCCACGGCCACCTGACGAAGCGCATCGACAAGCACGTCAGCAGGCTGGGCACCCGAGATCAGGTAGCGTCCATCAAGAATGAAGCCCGGCACCGCGCTCACCCCTGCTTCCATAAATCGCTGCTCTGCCGCTCGAACTTCGTCTGCGTACTGATCGGAGCGGGCGATGGCCTCGGCGGTATCACCGTCCAGCCCAACCTCAATGGCCTTCTCTCGTAGAACCGCTGGGTCGGCGGGGTTTTTCGCCTCACCGAAGTAGGCCTCGAAGAGTGCCAACTGTAGGGCTGTCTCTTGGTTTTGCGTCCCGGCCCACGCCAGCACGCGGTGGGCAGCGAAGGTATTGTTCGCCCGACGCTCCAGGGCACCGCGGAAATTCAGCCCAAGCTCTTCGGCGGCGGCCATAATCTCGCGTTGGGACTGCTCCATGCTGGCCGCGTCCTTGCCGTACTTGCGGCACAAGTGCTCCAGGATCGGCTCGCCCTCAGGCGGCATATCGCGGTTGAGCTCGAAGGGCTGCCAGAAGAGCTCAACGCCGATCTCGCCATCCAGGGTTTCTAGCGCTTGTTCCAAGCGCCGGTAGCCTATCGCGCACCACGGACAGGCTACATCGGACACTAGGTCAATTCTTACCTTCTGCATTTTTTACACCCCTTCGACATATCCCAAAATTCGATCAAACTAAGAAAGCATGGTACGTGTATATAGTGAGTAACGGCAGCATTGATAAGAAGACAGCCATGGAAAAACCCGCGGTGTTTAAAAGTAACCGCCTGCCTAAATCCCTTACACTGCCTGAGAACGTTACACGCGTTGATGTTATTGCCTTGGGTCGGGGGCGCTCGTGCAAGAGGCCTATTTTGGTAACCAATAATCTAGGTGAGCTTAGTAACGTACCAGGGCTTCAAATAGAAGATTGGAGTTAAGACGACCATTCATCCCCAACGGGTATCAATACCGATGATCAAAACAGCGTTAGCGTTAAGCACCCTATTACTTATCAGCGGGTGCGCCCAAAACAGCAATACCGCCGCATCAGGCGCGCCGGGCTCAGGTACATTAACCGAGCAAAGTGAGCCCCACCATCAGGAGACCGATCAATGGGTCGGCCGATGGATTGGCGTTGAAGGGTTATTCCTGGAAATCAGCAAGGACGAGCCTGCAGGCCCGGGTCATTATCTCCTTCACATACGCTACGGACTGGATAACGACCAAATCGGCACCTTCGAAGGGCAGGCCACCGCCGAGGGCATTAGCTTCAACCGCGGGGACGGCCCACAGTTGCTTCGCGCGGGCGACGGCGAAGCCACCGGCATGAAGTGGCTATTGGAAAAGGAAAACTGCCTGGTAGTTAAAACAGGTGAAGGCTATTGCCGCGACTGATCTGCGCGGCAAGCACTCCAGGAGCGGCGGGATGAAAGCAGTTATTTGCCCGCCAGTTCAGAAAAGTGGCCTGCTTTATCCAGGGTGTATTCGCCAAAATCCCGCGCCAGGTAAAGCGAACCCGAGTAGATGCGCTGGGCCTCTTGGCGGATCTCCTCAATGGAAGGCGACGCATGGGGGTTGAGCTGGTAACGGGGGCTGAAGTGCGTCAGCACCAGATTGGGCAGCTGTACCGATTCGGCAAACGCGGCGACAAGTTTGGCGTAGCTATGCCCTACATCACCGGCCTTCTGGGCCATCTCTTCGGTGTAGGTGGCTTCATGCACCAGCACCTGTGCCCCCGCGCACGCCTCAAACAACAAGTCAGGCTGGTCATTGTCCCCAGCGATCACGACTTTTCTCGGCTTATGCTTGAAGATCAGGTAATCATGGCTTTTTAACCGCTCACCCTCGAACTCAACATCAAACCCTTGCTTCAACTGCCCCCACAACGGCCCTCTCGGAATGCCCTTTTGCGCTAGCTTATCCACGTCCAAGGCGGCGTCGACCTTTGTCTCCGTAAACCCATAAGCATAGGACGGCGCCCGGTGTGAAAGCCTGAAGGTGGACACCGCGATGCTCTCAAACTCAACGCTTGGCAGCTCGTCCGAGTCAATAAACTCCAGGGCGAAGGGCAAATATAGCTGTGTGGCCTCACAGGTAGCCTCCAACCATGCCTTGATGCCTGCGGGCGCCACAATGGTAAGCGGCGCTTTCCGGCCACCCATTCCCGCACTCGCCAGTATGCCCGGCAGTCCATAGCAGTGGTCGCCGTGTACGTGGGTAATAAAGATGGCTTTCAAAGAATGGAACGACAGCTTCGTGTGCAAAACCTGATGCTGGGTGCCCTCACCACAATCAATCAGATACCAGCCCTTCCCCTTGCTCTCTCGTAAAGCGATGCCGGAGACGTTTCTGGTTTTGGTGGGCACACCGGCGGATGTCCCTAGGAACAATAAATTCATATCCTATTTGTACTCTCGCTTTGGGAATAAGGCGATGGATTGCCAGTCAGCTCAATTTAAACAGTCATGCTTTTACGATGATGAGTAGCCGTACCTCAATGCAGTTCAGCCGTGCCAACATCCGCCAAGTTTGGGCGACGCCGCTTGCAACTAAAGCATTAGTGCATCTACTACTGGCGCGGTTTTGTAGTGTGGGCGAAGCCGAAACAAAAAACCGTCGCCTTATTTACATTGTTAGGTTTTGAATCCAGGTGGAATGTCCCAAAGTTGTACCTCAATATAAAGTTCAAAGTCAGTTTCCCAATATCGCTCATAAGGAACCACCTGGTCATTGTCAGGAACTCCAAACCGCTCAACGAGTTCGCTCACCTCGCTAAGCAGAAACACTTGGTTGTAATAAGGCTTGTCTTCTCGGGATAGCGCAATAAAGCTATCCGGATAGGTCAAGGATGTTGTTTCAGGGTCAAGCTCCGATAGAGATATTTTTAGCTCACTTTGGTCAGCGTTTAAATCACGAAACCAAGGAGATTCTCCAAGCACAAGATAATAGGGATGACGACGGCGCGGCTTACCTCCTCGCGCAACGAAAAGTTCACGCAGCCGTGCTTCAACCTTGCTGCGAACTTCAATGTAGTTCCTGCCGTAGCGCCGTCGATAGCCGGGATCATGCTGATGACGCGTCAGAAGATCTAAGAAGACTGGATCTTCTGAGCCCGCGGGAAGTTCGGAGAGACTCCGAAATGGGCCAATCTCAGGTAAATAGTAGTGGGTAGCAAATTCTGGGAGTCTCATCTCTGCATCACGATTGAAGCGTTGGTTGGGATGAAATAATGACGGTTTTCTCAAAGGCACTTTCCGACTGACAAAGTCTGAGAAAATCATTCGCAAACTGCTCCCACCCAACCGCAGTAAGTGCAATCGGCCGCACGCGGCGAACATGCGCAATGGCCTCTTGCGAAGCTAGGCCGTAATAACGAACAAGTATATAGGCCAATAAAAGACCCGTACGATCTTTACCGTGAGTGCAGTGTACAAGCACGGGGTTTCCACTCTGAATCTGCTCCCATACCCAGCGGCTTGCCTCCTCCAGAGCAGGCCAAGCAACTTCAAACGCATCAGGCTGCGGCGGCTCCTGAACGAGAATTGGAATTCTTTTGTGAGCGATGCCAAGCATTTCCAACTCAGGAGCATCAACCCCATATCCGCAGTTCAGAGTGAGGACTGCACGAATACCACCGTCATACAACTCCTGGGGATCCCAAGTCGCAATATTAGGCCCTGGTCGTCCAGCAAGAGCACCTTCAACGAGCCAGAATAATTGCTTCATATTCAGTTTCCCCAACGGTGACTGGCTAGCATTGCCAATTCAAGTATCTAGGGATTCCTCCCACTCTGCTCCCATAACCCAGGAAAGCGCGGAAAGCCGCCCACTAAGCAGCCCCCAATCAAAGTCATCCCACCCAAGGTTTTCCCGACCATATTTGTCTTCAATCCTGAGTGCAGCCTCCCTAGCACGCTTAAAGATGGGCATAAGCTTATCAGTCAATTTATCTTCGCCTGATTCGATTCGATATAGCCAATTCTGATGACGGTTCCACCAAACTTTTTCCCAGCACTCCTCCTGCATTGCAAGTATCACTTTGTCATTGCGACGTAAAATCATTGGAAACTCGTCACCGGGGCACTCGTCATCAGGTACCCATTCCACTTTATCTCCATCATCTGTATAACCAATCCGATATCCATTTGGGCCGAACTCTCCATGTGGGACAGGATCAGCCATTTCAGCGCTTGATCGTGGTCTAGGGCCAATTATCTCATCACGATACTGTTTGTAATCTTCAGGTGTAATATTGTGTTGGCGATGTAGCTGAATGAGCTCGGTCAGCTTGAAAGCCTGACTTAGCTCACCTTGTTCCTCACCTCCCTTTACACATGTCAATTGGTGAACCAGCGCAACAAGATGGCGGAGAAGAATTTGACGCAAGTCTTCGAGTGACTTGAAGTTACCTGTAAGTGCCTGTTCAAAAGTTGATTGTCTGAACTCATTCAGCTTCTGATGCTGATCCAAGTCAATCTTACCAGGGTCAATCGAGCGCCCTGAAAAGTACAACAACGTGGGTTTGCCAGCGCTAACAAATTGATCAATTTCTTCTACAGTTCCTGACTCTGCAACGCCTGTACTGGTACCAAACCTTGTCCAGAACATGCCAATCAAAATATCGCTATTTTGAACCATCTGCACATTAATAGCTTCTTGAGGCCTTATCCCTGCTTGGGGCATTGCATGCGTTTCCCACATCACTGGCAGCAAAACTACTGACTCAGCGACAGAGTGCTGGGCATTCCATTCGTTTATTACCTCAACAGCAGCTCTTCTCTCTTCAACTAAATCTGAAGGGGAGGCAATTAAGACGCGATAAGTTTCAGACTGAAATGACATAGTTAAAATCACCAATAACAAGAATCAGAGATCAAAAGATAAAGCAGAGCCTGCAATAAGCTAACAATTGTGCATTGTGTATAACCCTACAGATATTTGCACTTTTTGTTGCTTACCCACTCACGCTAATGCCACCCACACTAAATCCTCATTGAACCACTGTTGTTTTAGCCCGCGCTGCTGATAAAGAAGTAATGCTAAATACGGTTGCAGTGGATGGGTCTCAGGTAGCGTAGCGCGGTGGCCCAGTAGTCGCGGACGATACTTTAACTGCTTAGCAGGGTCGTGGAATGATGTAGCATGCTCTCTGATCCATGATAGCGTGGGTAAGAGCAAATGAGTGGCTTTACTTGATAACGCCAAGCAAACGCCACTGACATCGAAATCTCCCACATATATATGCGGCTTTTCCGTCAGACACCAAGCGTTACGGAGCAATTTGAAGCCGCCCCCATAATAATTATCACCACGGTAAACAATTAGCGGGTGCCGACAATCCATCAATGTTTTGTCACTGGGATAAAAGGAATAAAAGCTATCCAGGTTCTCTACTTGGATCAACACATCGCAAATCTCAATTCGAATTTCACGCCAGTCGACATCATGCATTGAACGAGGATTAACCGACAACCAAGCGGGCACACTGGCTGGGAGGTTTACCAATACCCGCTGAGCGCGCGAGCCTTCACCTATATTTTTATCTTCGTTATAACCCTGCTCAGCCTGCTGCAAGCTGCTTGCTCCGCTTAAGTAGTCGTCCACCGACCTTTGCCCTAACTCTTTTAAAGTGCGGTTAATATTTGTCAGCTGCTGTTGGTCAAAAACGTGCTTATCACCGCGCCGCACAGTTCCCAAAGCCACTTCGTGCATGTCAGACCAGTCAAACACCGCTGTTAAAGCTTGACTCGGCTTTCGGGTGACACAAGGCTTTTTAAGCAACTCATTAGAGACAATCTGTAATAGTCGATAGGCTGACGGAGAAAGTGAATAACTCATACGGCCAGCTGCAGTTCTACATCGTGGATCAGGCGCAGGTGGTTGAATTGGCTGGCCTGGCTCTCCTGCTGTTTGAGCCGAAACGCTTCCTGATCGCTGCGCGGCAGGCCCTGGTATTCGGAAATCACCTGGAAGAGCCAGATTTCATCCGGCCACTCCAGCGGGCTCTCGCGCAGGTACTCAAGGGCGCTGACCGGCGCCGCCTGGGGCTGGTCGATCACGCTCAAATAGAAGTGTTCCACATCCTGCTTGAGCGCCTGCTGGCGGGCGGCGGCAAGGCTGCTTTCCTGGGCTTGGGCCGGGGCTGCGGCTTCAACCGTATGGGTGGTGTGGCGCGGTTGGGGTAGCTGGTGTAGCAGCTCGGCGAGCAACCGGCTATCCAGGTTGCGATCCAGCGCCGGGGCGGCAGCGGCGCTTAGCGGGGCGGCTTGATTGACCAGCCCTGGCACCTCGCTGCGCCGGGCGTAGTTGCCGGGCACAAAGCCGGGGTGTTCGCGCATAAAGGCGGCCATGCCACTGATCAGGCGGCTGCGCGCCTGCTGCTTGCGAAAGCGCGCCATCAGTTCAATTAAGCGCCGCTGCACTTCGCGCAGGCTGGTGTAGTGGTGGCTTAGCTGCTGCTGTAGCTGGCTGATCAACAATTTGCGCAGGCTGCCGTCGCTGCCCACTAGCTCGATCAGCTCGTCGAAGTCGATCAGCGCCAGGCCATCCAGCAGCCTCGCGATCTGCTTCTGGGCGCGGTCGTTTTCGCGGATTTTGTCGTTGAGCTGGCTGACGAAACCAAAATCGCTATTTAGCCGCTGCCATAAGCTGTCGATGGCATCGGCAAAGCGTCCGTTCAGATCGTCGACTTCCTGACGCAGGCGCATCAACTGCTGCTCCAGCCGCCAATGCTCGCCGCGGCTGCGCGCTTCCCGGTAGCTGTGTACCAGCGCGCGAATCAGCTCCAGGGTTTCCGCTACATCGGCGTTCACATGGCGGCGGGTCTCGTCGGCGAGCATCTCGGCGATCAGTTCGCGCACCTTGGGCGCCAGCTTCACGCCGCTCTGCTCATCCGGCCGCCACAGAATACGCGCGGCCAACAGCTTTCGCAGCGCGCTATCGCTAAGTGATTCCAACGGCACTTCATCGCGGGTGTAGGCCTGCATCAGCACATCAGCGTGCTTGCCGAGCAGCGCCAGCCGTTCACTGCCGGTTTTGAGCAGGCGGCTTTCCAGCGCGTGTTCGCTGTTTGAATTCACAACAGGGCCTCCTGGGAACCGGAGCCCTCCTCGCTACCGGATTCAATGGGCAGGTTCTCTTCATCGCGAATAAAGCGCACCAGATCCACCAGGTAGTCGATCTTGCCGGTGACCACGAATACCTGCCGCTCGGCGTGGGGCTGGAGCAGGTAGCCGTGCTCCTTCAAACGCTTGAAGACCTGCTTTACCTGGGCGTCGAGCTGGTCACTTTGCGAGCCAAAAAAGCTGTCGGTGGCCAGGCGCTCCAAGCGTTCGCGCAGGCTTTGGTTGTCTTCGCACTTGGCGCTGAATTCGGCGGGTTTGAGCACATCGCCAGGGGCGGCCAGGGTATCGCGACCCAGGGCCTCTTGAACCAGCTGCAGCCACTCCAGCAGCGGCAGCAGGCTATTGAGCGTATCGCCGAGCCGGCGTGACAACTGATCACGGGCGTTGTCATTGAGCTGACGCCAGGCCAGAAAATAGACGCTGCCGTCTTCATTGCTGGCCAGCCGCCGGTTCAGCGGCCGCAGGTAGGTATCGATCCCCTCGCGGGTCTCTTCATTGGTGAGATGACGATAGCCGCTCTCATCGCTGATCGGGCAGACAAACTCCCCGGCCAGCAGGCGCTCTAGCAGTGGGCCATGTTCGATCATACCGTCACCTCCTGCTGGCGTTCCTGGAGCCGTTCGGCCAAGCGGCTTAACCTTGGCTCGATGCGTTTTAACACTCGCTTGTTGGGGTTGGCCTCATCGCGATCGATCAGGTAGCGGTTGGCGAACAGCAGCAGCACATCGGACTCGGGGTTGGGAAACGCGCCGACGATATGAATGCGGTTGCTATCGCAGGCGTCGAACAGTTTTTCCACGTTGTGGTACGCCAGGGTGCCGATCTCATCGATGGGCCAGTGGATGGCGATTTCCGCATCGCCGCGCAGCAGGCGGGTAAAGGCGAGTAGGAACTTGCACAGAATCAAATACGCCATGCCGTGGCTGGACGATTCCAATAGTTGGCGGTCGTTCTTAATCACTAGATCGGTGCCGCCTTCGTTCAGGTGCAACTCCAAGCGCAGCAGGCTTTCGAAGCTGTACTGCTGGTCGCTGCGCAGCAAATCGACCACGTCCGCCAGGGCGTTGAGGTAGTCGTCGCTGGGTAGCGTCTGGCCGGATTCCCGCCACTCTTTATAGCGCTGGGCGAACAGTTTCAGCGGCTCCCAGAAGCCCAGTTCATCAATGGTGGACTGGATGCGCACTTCGGCCTTGGTGATGCCCTCCAGGCGCAGGTCGTCGGCGACCTCTTCAGAGAGCCGGCGGCTTTGGGCGCTGATACGCCGGTTCAAATCGCGGAACACGGTGAAGAACTTATCCAGGTCGTCGCTCAGGTTTCGGCCTTCCTGAATTAACTGCTGCTGTTGATCTTCCAGCAGCTTGAGCATGTCGCGCAGTAGCGGCAGCTGTAGGCGTGGGTTGTCGCTCTGCAGCTTGCTGCGCTCGCTCTCCAGCGCTTCGGCGAAACCGCTGCTGGCGTCCTTGATCAATTGGCTTTCGACTTCCAGGCAGCCCCGGCGCAATTGCTCGATTTGCTGGTGGCGGTTGCCCAACGCCTGGCGGGCGCGCTCGATGCGCTCGTCCACATCGCCCAGCGGCGCGCCGGGCGCTTGGCCGTCGGGCTCGATGGCCAAGCTTTCCAGCTGGGTGAGTAGCGGCTTCAGGGCTTCCAGGCAGGCGTATTGGCTTTCCCGCTGGGTTTTCAGTGTGCTGACCGTGCTTTGGTGGGTTTTGCGCGCGGCCTGAAAATCGTTTTTCAGGTGCTCTTTATCGCGTTGAAGCTGTTGGTCCGCCTGCGCCAGCTCCGCCTCTTGGGCGACCAGCTGCGGCTTGTGCTGGCCCCATTCCACGCGCATAAAGCGGGTGTACTCGGTGAGTTCTTCCTGGCGGGCGGCGGTAGCGCGGATGCGTTCATCCTGGCTTGCCAGCCGCGCCTTGGTATCTTTGAGCTTGGCCGGGTCAACGCCCTGCTCGGCCAGCTCCTGGCTAAAGGCCTCTTCCAGTTCCGCGCGCTGGCGCTGGTGTTCGGCATTGGCGTCGCTCAACTGCTGCTTATACTGGCGCAGTTGGGCATCCAGGCTATCCACTTGGCTCTGGCCGTCGGCCTTTAGCTCTAACAGCTGGCTTTGGTGGGTTTCCCCCAGGGCGGTAAGCGCCTGCTGCTTCTCTTCACGCAGCTCGTTTTGTGCCTGCTCCTGGCTGGCTAACGCGGCTTGATGAGTAGCGCGACGCTCTTGCTGACGCTTGGTGTGGCGCTCCTGCTGCTGGCGACGCGCCTCTATCGCAAACTCCACTTCCTGCTCGGCGCGCTTATGGGCCATGCGGCCCTGATCCTGGGCTTCGTCGGCCTGCTGCACGCGCTCGTTATGCTGCTTGAGCGCTTTCTCGGCGGCCTGACACTCTGACTGCACCCGCTGCTTGGCGCTATCCGCCTCTTCGATGACGGCCAGCAGCGTGGCTTCGTCCTGGGCGTAATCGGGTAAGGCAATGGCCGAGAGATCCAGCGCCAGCCCAAACAGGTCGTCGCTACCACCTTCAGCTAATTGAGGCGCCAAATCGCGGCGCTCCAGCAACTCGGGGGCAATTACCTTGCCTAACTGCTGCTCCCAGCCGGGGCGGTGGTAGCGCAGGTAGTGGCGTAGGCTGCCCTGTTCGGGGTCGCGCTGCTGATAGAGCGCATAGCTGCGCTGCTCGGCACGCTCCAGCTGCTGGCGAAGCTGCACCAGCTGCTGCTCGGCCTCATCCCGGGCGCGGCGGCCGTTTTCAAACTCGCGGCGCAGGCCGTCCAGCGTGGCCGCCGAGGCGTTGCGCTCTTGCTGGGCCTGATCCAGGCGGGCCTGGGCAAGCTCTGCTTCGGAAGCCTCTTCGGCGGTTTGGGTCGAGAGCGAGAGCTGCGCTTTCAGCTCTGCTAGCTGCTCGACGCCGAGTTCCAGCTGCGCCTGATACTCGCCTTCCAGGCGTTGGCGTTCCCGCTGGTAGCGCTCATTGAGCTGCTGCTCGGCTTCCCACTGCTGTTCACGACGCAAGGCTTTCTCTTCCACCAGAGCGTCGATCAGCTCCTGAGCTTCGCCGGTCTGGCGGGCCAGCGCCTCAGACAATTCACGCAGGCGACCATCAAGGCGTGCCTGGCTCTCTTTAACCGCGTCCTGCATCACGTTCAGGTGGGCACGCAGCTGGTCGCGCTGCTCCCGCCACTGGGGCAGCGCATTGATATCGCGCTCCAGGGCAGGCATGTCCGCCTCAGAATAGCGCTCGTACTGGCTTTGCAAATCGTTCAAGCGGCGCTGGGTCTGCTGTAAGTCGCTGACCACTTCGCTGTGGCGGTCGTTCAGCTTATCCCGCGCCTCACTATAGTCGCTCTCCCGCTGCTGGAACTCGCGCTGGTGGCGGGCAAGCTCGGCATCCACATCGGCCATGCGGCGCTCTGCTTTCTGGCGGTCGTCTTCCAACTGGGGTTTTAGTTGCCACAGCGTGGCATCCAGGTCGGCGAGTTCACGGTCGATACCGGCGAGCCGGGCCAGCGAGGCCTGCAGCGGTTCCAGGCGCATGGATTGGCGCATCTGGGCAATCCACTCCCGCGCCTTGGTGTTGCGAATCCGCGTCACCGGCAGCTCAACGCCATCCTCTTCGAAAATCGCCGCCAGCATGGTTTTGAGGGTATCCATCTTGCCCTCTTTGGCATGCACCGCCGAGACCAGCTTTTCGATATGGCGGATGCGCCGCTCGGGTTTGACCAGGCTGAACTGCGCCGCGATCTGGCGCAGCTTGAGGCCGTCGCGGCTGTTGCCGTGTAGCTGGGTAAAGTCGTTCTGAATCACCGAGCGGAATTCAGATGTCGCGCCCAGCTTGGGCGACACCGGCGTACCGCTGCGCCGCAGGCCACTGGCCCACTGGGTATAGTCCAGCGCCGCCACGCCCGCATCGCTCTCCACCAGATAGTCTTCCGGCTGGTAGGGCGCGCCGACAAAGCGGTACTCCACCCCGCCCTCGGCTTTGCGGGTCAGCACCGCTTGGCAGATGTTGCCCGCTTCGCGGCGGTATTCGTAAACCAGGTAGCTGTTGCGATTAGGCAGGTAAAACGCATCAAACTTCATGCGCGTTTTGGGCACTACTTTATTGGGTAGCTCGCCGTAAAACACCGGCACCAGCCGTTGAAGCGTGGTCTTCCCGGAGGCGTTGGTGCCGCAAATATTGGTGTGACCGTCCACACTGAGTTCGACCACGCCTTCCAGGTGGCCGTGAATCATCACGATGCGTAGCAGGTGGGCCATGCCGTGTCCTTTCGATGACTATTTCAATGGCTATCCGGATCGTTTTGCTGATCGCTGAAAGAGGCTATATTGCCAGACACAGACCAAAGCGGCATCTTCTGGCGTCGCTGGATGACCTGAACATTTCGTTTGTGTTTATCCGTTGGCCCGAATTTAAAACTTAGTTTTAAACTCCAGTGCCATGGCATTCTCTTTCTGCATTCTTTCTGCATTTCGCGTACTTTCGTTTTTTGCAGAAAGAAATAAATAGCTGATTTTTATATAATAAAATTTATTTTCCTACTGTTTTTCATTCTGCAAGCTTCCATTCTGGCTTACCTCTCGAACCCGTATTAAGAATGCGCTTCCGCCGCCTCAGCTTGGTCAAAAGGTTGCCGATTTTGCGCTGCTTTTGTTCAGGAGTGAGCGCATCACTGAGCTTGTCGATTAGTAACTTGTCGATCTCTGTGCGATTGGCTTGGCCAAACTGATACAAATAATCGATGACCAGCTTGGCGTAAAACTCATCATCCTGCGCGCGTGTGCGGATATAGTCCGCTTTGCTTGCAGTCGCCTTGGCCACGCTGGCCGAGACATAAAAACGCGGCTTTCGTCCCTCTATTAGGCCAGCGCGCTTTAGGCGAGTTACCGCCTCGTCGGGAATCGGTAACTGCTTCTGAACTCGGTCTAGTGCCAACACATCCGCAAGTGGCAGGTCAGTTTGCTGGATCAGAAGCCGACTGTAGGCTGGATTGACGACACCACCATAGATAGTCAACCTGACCGCTCCCGATTCGCCAAGATCATAATCGGGCATGGGGAGATAACGACGTGCTTGGCGGGCAAACATGTCATGAATGCCGTAGCCCATAGTGTCGATCATGTTCAGCTCGGCCATGGCTTGGGCTAGAAAGGGGTTGCGGTAGCGTCGGGGTATTCGATTGCCTTCCAGATAGTCACCGGGCACACCCTCGTAGAAGCTTCCCTCATTTTCAAACACCAGCCGATCCGGCTGTTCAATTAACACGACCCGTCCATTGCGCATGTAATCCTGATGAGCGATGCAGTTGTGCAGAGCCTCCAGCACAATCTTCTGGTCATACTTCGATACTTCAACAGGCAACAGCTCATCCTGTGGGAGCAGGCGTAACTGGATGTTACGAATGCGCTGATACAATTGCGAAGTGGTTAGCAGAAAAGGCGGAGCAAAGTGCTGGTAGGCACGCTCTATACCCTCCAACTTCCAGGTCATCTGGGCTGGATGAGGCGAGAGATGCCAAGCCGATTCAGCCTTGCCCAGTAGCAACAGCGCGGTTCGCGTAATCTTGCCGTTCTGGGTAATGCGTGCCCGATCAAGGAATGTGGACAAAGGCCAGCCCATTACCTCGTCGCCACTAAAGCGATTGGCGTATTTCTGGGCAAAGGCATCACGGGCCTTGTGCAGCGCAGCCTCGTCCAGGTCGGCTAAGCTGGCAGCTGGAACTAGCTGCGCACTCCAGTCCTGTGCCAGAGTTTGTTGACGAATCTCATCTTGTTTATCCAGTCCCAGGGACCCCAGGCTTTCACCCGCACGGGCGTGATAGTGCCCCTTCCATGCTATGGGAATGCCGCGGGGTGCCGCCGGTATCTCAAATAGCAACACCCTACCGTCTGTATGCTGCAACTCATGGATATTGCGGAAGGTGACACTGGGCTCGGTGGTTTGTGCCACTTGTTGTTTCAGGCTATGCAAGCGCTCAGAGTCTTCGCGGTAGCTGGTTCCCACTACACCACGAGTTTTATTGCTAACGCCAAATACCAGCCAGGCACGCTCCAGCCCACGCAGATTGGCTTCATTGCTGAGGGCCGAGAAGTACTCACCAATCTTGTTGGTAGGGTAATCGTTATCAGCCTGCTTGAATTCCACTACCTCGTTTTCCCAGGTGTGGATTAAGCCCTCAAGCAGCGCATTCAAGGCTGGTTGATCCATGCCGTGTCCTTTCGATGACTATTTCAATGGCTATCCGGATCGTTTTGCTGATCGCTGAAAGAGGCTATCTTGCCAGACACATTGATGGCTTGTCTTACTGATTACTTCTTAGCAAGCAGCCCTTCAAAGAAACTCACCGCATTGGCTTCCAGCCCTTCCAGGTAGTAACCGCCTTCCTGTACCACCAGCGTGGGTACGTCCAGCCCCGCCACCTTACGGCCCAGCTCACCAAACCCTGCGGTTGAAACGGCGACCTTGGCTTGGGGGTCGAGTTCGTAGATATCAAACCCCAGCGCCAGCACGATGGCGTCCGGCTCGAATAGGCGGATGGCCTGGCAGGCTTGCTCCAGGCGGTCAAAGAACACCGGCTCCTGTGATCCATGGGGCATCGGCAGGTTGAGGTTATAGCCCAGCCCGGCGCCCTGCCCGCGCTCGTCTTCAAAGCCGGTTACCGCCGGGTAGAAGTTGGTGGTGTCACCGTGGATCGAGATATACAGCACATCGTCGCGCTGGTAGAAAATTTCCTGAATGCCCTGGCCATGATGCATATCGGGGTCAAGCACCACGATGCGCGGGTAGCGCGTTTTCAAATGCTGCGCGGCAATGGCGGCATTGTTGAGAAAACAGAAGCCACCGGCGGCGTCGATGCCTGCGTGGTGGCCCGGCGGGCGCGATAGTGCATAGGCAAACCGGTCACCGGCGAGCAACGCTTCCGCTCCAGCAATCGCGCTTTGCGCTGACCAGTAAGCCGATTGCCAGGTGTGCTGGCCCACCGGCGCGCTGCCATCGGCCATATAGCGCCCGGCTTCTGCCAATATGCCGCGCAGGGCGTTGGGCGAACGCACAAAGATGTTGGAAATCACTTCCTCTCCCCAGTCTTCTTCAAGGGCATGCCAGCGCCGGTGGGCACTTTCGAGAAAGCGCAGATAGGCCAGCGAATGCACCGCTCTCAACGGCGCCACACCATAATCGCCGGGAGTTTGAACATCGAAGCCAAGCCGCTTGGCCGCAGCCAGTAGGTACGTGGCACGCTCGGGCACTTCCTGAGGCGTGCGCATCTTGCCACGGGAGAAGTAGGTTTGCGGCTGATGAAGCAGCTGGTCAGCGTGGAAGAACGTCTTCATCGTCACTATCTCCGGTTTCGCCCACACCCTTGACCACGAAATGGCGAGCAACGCCGATGTGGTAGTCAATCGCCTCACGGCATTCAGCAGGGCTGCCGCTATCCAGCGCGTCAAGCAACTTAAAGTGGCTGGTCGCGATGGTGTCGGGGGCTTCATGGGTCTTGGTGATTAAAGTGATGCATAGACGCAGTTCATGAGCTAAATCATCAAAGGCGCGCAGCAGACGCTCGTTGCCCGCGTAGTGGAGCATTAAGCGATGAAACTGCAAGTCCTCCTCAATGCGGCGGGTGCCATCGTTACCAGTTGCCGCCTCACAAAGCACTTCTACCTGTTGTTTCAAAGCACGTTGGGCTTCTGGGGTATAGCGCTCGACCAGGCGCTGAATAGCGTGACGTTCCAGACACAGCCGCAAATCAAAGACATCTTCGAGTTCAACGGCATTCAACGCGCGAACAAAGAAGCCTCTGCGCGGTTTCGAGATCAATAAACCACGGCTTTCCAACAAACGAGCGGCCTCACGCACCGGCGCACGGCTAACGCCCAAGTCGCGGGAAAGTTGTACTTCAGAAAGCCGCTCGCCGGGTAAAAAGTGTTGCTGAATAATCGCTTGGGTTAAGTAGTCAGCGACCTGTTCAACGAGGTTTTGCTGCTGGATAAAGGCCCTGGGAGCCAACGTAGAAGAGGCCATAAAATTCACCCATTAAAAATGCCGCATTCCCTTAAGTATGACGAAAAAAAAGGTCTTGTCGACGAACGATTGCCGACTGTCGACAATTTTACCGTGTCCTGCTAAGTTCAAAGTGCAAGGTTCAAAAAGGCCCCCAATAACCCACACAACTGGGCCTGACACGCCACGCCTCGCTCGCCTAACGACTACGTAAACCCATTACGTGCTAATAACCGAGGAGCAGGAAACATGAAAAAACCTTTAGCATTGGCTATTTCCGCTGCAGCACTTGCTTTTACCTCCGCTGCTCTGGCCGATGACCCCAAAGAAGGTGGAGTGGTTAACACCATTATCCAGCCCGAGCCGCCTGGCCTGGTATTGGGTATGATCCAAAACGCCCCTACCCGCACCGTGGCGGGTAATATCTACGAAGGGTTGTTGCGCTATACCACCGACCTAGAACCCATGCCGCAACTGGCGGAGTCCTGGGAGGTCAGCGAGGATGGTCGCACCTACACTTTCCATTTGCGTAAAGGCGTGACTTGGCACGATGGCGAAGCCTTCACCGCCGACGACGTCGTGTTCTCCGCCGATGTGTTTCACCGCGAGCTAAACCCCAGCGCCCGCGCTGTGCTCCAGCACGTGGAGAGCATCGAAGCCACCGACGATCACACCGTGGTGTTTACCCTGACCCAACCCTTCGGCCCGTTCCTGATCTCCTTTGAAGCGGGCACCTTCACCATGGTGCCTGAGCACCTCTACGCGGGCACTGATTTCCGCGATAACGAACACAACGACCACCCGATAGGCACCGGCCCGTTTAAGTTCGCCAACTGGGAGCGCGGTACGGTGATCGAATTGGTTAAAAACGACGACTACTACGAAGAGGGCCTGCCCTACCTGGATGGCGTTAACTGGCACGTTATTCCCGATGGCGCCTCCCGTGCGGTGGCGTTTGAAAACGAGACCATCGATGTGCTGCCCAGCGGTACCGTCGAGAACTTCGACATTCCCCGTTTAGCGGAACTGGATAACGTCTGCATGACCGAAAAGGGTCACGAGTACTTCAGCCCCTTCGCCATGCTGTGGATGAACAACCGCGAAGGCCCCACCGCGGATAAACGCTTCCGCCAGGCGGTGATGTACGCCATGGATCGCGAGTTCGCCAAAGATGTGCTGTGGAATGGCCTGGGTAACGTACCGCTCTCTGCCTTTGGTTCTAATGCGCGCTTCCAAAACGATGACCTGGAACCCTACGATCACAACCCCGAACGCGCCCGAGAGCTGCTGGATGAAATGGGCTACGACGGCGAAGAGATCACCATTCTACCGCTGCCCTACGGCGAAACCTGGACACGTTGGGCCGAAGCCGTGCAGCAGAACCTGCGCGAAGTGGGTATTAACGTTGAAACCCAAGCCACCGACGTGGGCGGCTGGAATCAGCGCCTGGGCGATTGGGATTACGACCTCGCCTTTACCTACCTCTACCAGTACGGCGACCCGGCACTGGGTATTTCACGCACCTACCTTTCCGACAACATTGCCAAGGGCTCGCCCTGGAATAACGTGGAAGGCTACGAAAACGAGCGTGTCGACGAGCTTTTCAACGAGGCCGCCACGGCTTTCCCCGACGAAGAGCGTGAAGCGCTTTACCGTGAAGTGCAGGAGATCCTACACGAAGACGTGCCCGTTGGCTGGCTGATGGAGCTGGGCTTTCCGACCCTGTACCGCTGTGATGTGCAGAACCTGGTCACCTCCGCCGTGGGTGTCAACGACGGCTTTAAGGATGCTTGGCTAGATCGCTAAGCTCGCGTACACCCAGGTGGCATGAGCTGCTTGGGTGTTTTAGCCATGTCATGAAGATGTCCGCCAGGAAGGTGTCTATGGTTTACGCTCGCTTAATTGTCATGCGGCTTTTTAAAGCCGTTATCGTTCTGTTTTTGATCGTTATTTTCAATTTCCTGCTGATTCAAATGGCCCCCGGCGACCCGGCGGCTATTCTGGCTGGCGAAGCGGGTGCCGCAGATCAGGAGTTCCTCGACCAACTGCGCGAGCGCTTTGGGCTCGATCAGCCGATGTATGTGCAGCTTTGGCGCTACGTCTCGGGTATCGCCATGCTTGATTTTGGCTACTCCTACCGGTTAGGCGTCCCAGTATTTGATCTTATTATGGCGCGCTTACCCGCCACCCTACTGCTCACCGGCACCGCCTTTGTGCTTTCGCTGGTACTGGGCATCGTGGCGGGCTCCATGGCCGCGGCACGGGCCAAGAAACCCTCTGGTTCACTGATCATGGCGCTGGCGCTGGTGTTCTACGCTACGCCGCTGTTCTGGGTCGCGTTGATGTCAGTCGTGGTGTTTTCGGTGTATCTCGGCTGGCTGCCCGCCTATGGTCTCTACACCGTGGGGGCAGGCCACACGGGCTTTGCGCTGGTGCTCGATGTTGCCAAACATTTAATGCTCCCAGCGACCACCCTAGCGCTTTTCTTTATGGCGATTTACACCCGCATGACGCGCACTTCCATGCTCGACGCCACCCAGCAGGATTACGTTAAAACCGCCCGCGCCAAAGGTTTAAAGCCCAGCATTATTCAGCGCCGTCATGTGCTGCGTAATGCGCTGCTGCCGATTATTACCCTGGCAGGCCTGCAGGCGGGTCAGATGGTCGGTGGCGCGATACTGACCGAAACCGTGTTTGCCTGGCCCGGCATCGGGCGGCTGATGTTCGAAGCGCTGCAGCAGCGCGACTACAACCTACTGCTGGGCATTTTCTTCTTCTCGGCGGCCTTGGTCATCGTCTTCAATATCATCACCGATTTGGTCTACAGCCTGGCTGATCCACGTATCAAGAAGGGGGCCGCATGAGCTTTTTCGCACGCTTTGCGCAAAACCGTGGCGCCCTCGTCGGCCTGATCATTCTGCTGCTGATTATCGCCATGGCGATACTGGCGCCGCTGCTGTTTCCTGAATCGCCCTGGCGCATGGTGCAGCGGCCCTTTTTACCGCCGCTCGCACAAGATGGCTTTCCCCTGGGCACCGATACCATGGGCCGCAACGTGGCCTCAGGCCTGATGCACGGCGCCTGGGTATCGCTATTGATTGGGCTGGTATCCACCAGCGTGGCCCTGCTGATTGGCGTTCCCTTGGGGGCCGTTGCTGGTTACTACGGCGGCATCATTGACGACGTATTGATGCGCTTTACCGAGTTCTTCCAAACCATTCCCAACTTCGCGCTGGCAATCGTACTGGTGGCGATTATGCAGCCCAGCATCACCTCGATTGTGCTGGCGATTGCGATAGTCAGTTGGCCGCCGGTGGCCCGTTTAGTACGCGCCGAGTTTATGTCGCTGCGCAACCGCGAGTATGTCGAAGCCGCGCGCTTGGTCGGCCAGTCCAACAGCACGATTATTCTGCGTCAGATTCTGCCCAATACGCTGTCGCCAATTATCGTGCTGGCATCGCTAATGGTGGCCACCGCCATTTTGCTGGAGTCGGCACTGTCGTTTCTCGGTTTGGGCGACCCTAACGTGATGTCCTGGGGCTATATGATCGGCGCTGCGCGTACGGTGATTCGTCAGGCGTGGTGGCTGAGTTTCTTCCCTGGGGTGGCGATTCTGCTTACTGTGCTGGCGTTAAATCTGGTGGGTGAAGGATTAGACGACGCCTTGAACCCCAAACTGTCCCGCGAGCGCTAGGCGTTTGTTATGGCTGGAGTGCTTGTTATGAGTGAATCATCAACAGAAACCGTGCTTAGCATTCGTGACCTAAGCGTTGTGCTACCCAAAGGCGCTGACCGCGCCCTAGCGGTGGAGGACGTTAGCTACGAGGTTAAGCGTGGGGAGATTATGTGCGTGGTGGGCGAGTCGGGCTCTGGTAAGTCGATGGCTGCCAATGCGGTGATGGGGCTGCTACCCAAAGGGGTACGCGCCACCCAGGGCGAGATTTTGTTTGAAGGGCAGAACCTGCTCGCCCTGACCGAGAAGCAACACCGCAGCCTGCGCGGGCTAAAAATCGGCATGATCTTCCAGGAGCCGATGACCGCCCTCAACCCCTTAATGCGGGTAGGTGCGCAAATTGCCGAGGTGTTCGAGGCCCATGACCAGCTCAATACCAAAGAGCGCCAAGCCCGCGCCCTAGAGTTGCTGATCGAAGTAGGCATTCCGCAGCCGGAAAAGGCCATACGCGCCTACCCCTTCGAGCTTTCCGGCGGCCAACGCCAACGGGTGATGATCGCCATGGCGCTGGCGTTGGAACCCATTTTGCTGATTGCCGATGAGCCCACCACGGCGCTTGATGTCACCACCCAGGCGCAGATCCTTGAGCTTATTCGCGACCTTCAGCAGCGCCGCGGCATGTCGGTGATGTTTATCACCCACGACTTTGGCGTGGTCGCCGAAATCGCCAACCGGGTCTGCGTGATGCGCCACGGCAAGATTGTCGAACTGGGTGACGCCAAGCCGGTGCTTGAGAACCCTCAGGACGCTTACACCCAGGCGTTAATTGCAGCGATTCCCAGCAATGCGGTGCCGCCCCACCGAGAAACCAGCCAGGTCGCCCCGCTGCTGGAGATCAAGCAGCTCAATAAGGTCTTTCGCTCACGGGGCGGATTGTTTAAACCTGCCCGGGAAGTGCGTGCCCTTGAGGATGTATCGCTCACCTTGGCGCGGGGTGAAACGGTAGGGATTGTGGGCGAATCCGGTTCGGGCAAATCCACCCTCGGGCGCTGCGTGGTACGCCTTGAGCACCCCGACAGCGGCGAACTGCTGTTGGATGGGGTGAATCTTTCCCAGCTCAAAGGCGATGCGCTGCGCCGTGAGCGCCACCGGGTGCAGATGATCTTTCAAGACCCCTACGCCTCGCTCAACCCACGCACCAAGGTGGGCATGGCGATTGCCCAGGGGCCGATTGCCAACGGCACACCCAAAGCCGCGGCGCTTAAGCAGGCGGGCGAGCTTTTAGACATGGTGGGGTTGGGCGCCAGCGCCGTGGAGCGCTTCCCCCATGAGTTTTCTGGCGGCCAGCGCCAACGTATCGGCATTGCCCGGGCGCTGGCGCTAAATCCTGAGCTAATAGTGGCGGATGAAGCGGTATCGGCGCTGGACGTGTCGATTCAGGCGCAAGTGTTGGAACTGCTGGAAGAGCTAAAACAGCGGCTTTCGCTATCCCTGCTGTTTATCACCCACGACCTACGCGTCGCCGCGCAGATTTGCGACCGCATTGTGGTCATGCAGCATGGCCGGATTGTCGAGCAAGGCAGCGCCGAGCAAATTTTTCTCGCCCCACAAGAGGCGTATACCCAAGCGCTGCTTAAAGCGATTCCCGGCCGCGAAACGCCTGAAGCCGCTATCGCCTAAGCTCTGGCTTAAATAATCGATATGGAATTTTGTAAAGGAAAACGCATGCAGATAACTCTGGAGGCGCTGCGCGCTATTGTGGGCCCGGCCCACGTATTAACCGGCGATGACGTTAGTAGCCGTCGCGTCGATTGGATGACCGGTGCGCCCTGCCAGGCAGGCGCCATTGTACGCCCGGCGGATACCGAACAAGTCGCCGCCGTTATGCGTGCCTGTCACGCCGCGCAGCAGCCGATAGTCACCCACGGTGGATTAACAGGATTGGTACACGGCGCAGAGGCGAGCCCAGGCGAGCTGGTAATCTCCCTGGAGCGCATGACCGCCATTGAAGAGATTGACCAGGTAGGCGGCACCCTCACCGTGCAGGCCGGAGCGCCGCTGCAGCGGGCCCAAGAGGCGGCTAAAGAGGTCGGTCTGCAGTTTCCGCTGGATCTGGGTGCGCGGGGCAGTTGCACGATTGGCGGCAATATCGCCACCAACGCCGGTGGTGTTCGGGTCATCCGCTACGGCATGATGCGCCAGCAGGTGCTTGGGCTTGAGGCGGTGATGGCCGATGGCCGGGTGGTTAGCTCCATGAACCGTATGCTCAAAAACAACGCCGGTTTCGATCTAAAGCAGCTGTTTATTGGCAGCGAAGGCACGCTGGGCATTGTGACCCGCGCAGTGCTGCGCCTACAGCCGCCGACTCCCAGCGAGCAAACGGCGATGGTGGCCTGCCCTTCGTTCGAGGCGCTCACCGGGCTGCTCAGCCATATGGGCAAAGCGCTTGGTGGTAGCCTGGGCGCCTTTGAGGTGATGTGGCAAAACCACTACCGCCTGCTCACCGAAACCCTTGGCCGCCATACGCCTCCGATTGCCACCGAGCACCCGTTTTATGTGATCATCGAGTCCCTGGGCAGCGACGCCGAGCGCAATGCCACCCAGTTCAGCGAAGCATTAGAAAGCGCGTTAGAGAGTGAGCTAATTGTCGATGCGGTGATTGCCCAATCCAGCACCCAGCGCGATGGACTATGGGCGATTCGAGAAGATATTGAGGGTCTGGTCAAGGGCTTGGCACCGGTACTCACCTTTGATGTCAGCCTGCCGATTGCCGATATGCAGCGCTATACCGATGCCTTGGAAGCGCAGCTAACCCAGCGCTGGGCTAGTGCGCGCTTGGTCGTATTTGGCCACCTGGGCGATGGCAACCTGCATATTTCTGTTTGCGCAGGGAGTGCCGATCCTAAGGTGCGTCGTGAAGTAGAGGCCATGGTTTATCAACCGCTGGCGGCGCTGGGCGGCTCGGTCTCAGCCGAACACGGCATTGGCTTGGAGAAGCGGCCCTGGCTAAGTACCTGCCGCTCCAGCGCCGAGATCGAGCTGATGCATACGCTCAAGCAGGCGCTAGACCCACACTGCCTTCTCAATCGCGGTAAAGTATTGAGCTAATTATTGTTTTTTAGGATATCAACATGCCCCACTACCCCCACCACTTACTCAGTGAAGGCCCTGTGAATCCGTTTCCCGGCATCAAGGTGCTGGAGCGCCGACTTGGCCGCGGGATCCCCCATCGGCTGGGCTCTAACGAAGGCCTGGACATGCCCCACCGCGCCCTGCGCGAGCACTTTGGCGATGCTCTGGCCGAACACGTTTACTGTTACGGCGATGCCGAAGCGCTCGGTGTTCGCCAGCGCCTTAGCGAACAGCAGGGTATTGCGCTAGAAACCCTGCTGGTGGATGCCGGTGCCGATAGTTTGATTGCCCTGGCGCTGCGCACCACCTGCGAACCGGGTGACACAGTGGTGGGCACCGCAGGCACCTACCCCACTTTTGGCTACTTCGCTAAAGGCCAAGGCTGCCACTTGGTTGAGCCGAGCTACTATGAAGCGCCGGGCGTGCTGGCCCCCGACCTCGAAACCCTGGCCGCCACTGCGCATCAAGAAAACGCCCGCCTGGTCTATCTGGCCAACCCGGATAACCCCAGCGGCCACTTACACAGCGACAGCGCCATCCTCAAGCTGCGCGAGGCGCTGCCCGACACCTGCTGGTTGCTGCTGGACGAAGCCTATGGGGACTTCCGCGACGATGCCAACAGTGAGTTCGCCGCTAAAGCAATACCGGGAGTGATTCGCCTACGCACGCTATCCAAGGCTCACGGTCTGGCGGGCCTACGCATTGGTTATGCCATCGCCGACCCTGAAGTACTGGCGATGATGATGAAGGTGCGAATTCACTACGCAGTGTCGTCGCTGACCCTGGCCGCCGCCGAAGTGGTGCTTGATCATCCTGATGAGGTGAATCAGCACGTTGCCGATGTGAAAGCCCGCCGCGAGCAGTTAGCAGCGCACTTTCGCGCACTCGGTGCCGATGTATTGCCCAGCGCCACCAACTTTATCGGCATTCGCCTGCCCAGCGCCGACCTCACCGCCGAGGTGCACCAGCAACTACTCGCCGAAGGTGTGCTGGTCGCTCGCTTGGCGCATCCAGAGCTTGCCAATGTAATACGTATTACGGCGGTACAAGCAGCGCTTGAACCGGGAAGATTGGCGGCGTTAGAGGATGCGATTAGGGCTTAAGCTGGCGTTAGCCAATGATGAAAATCATCCAGCTCGCCGCGCACCGCTTGGCGGTATAGGCCCTGCAGTTGGGCGGTCACGCTATCAGGGCTGATCGGCTCGTTAACAGGCGGTGCACCCGCGCGGGTGCCGATATGGCGTCCATCCAACTCGCGCAGTGGCAGTATTTCGGCGGCGGTGCCGGTTAAGAACGCCTCATCGGCGGTATACAGCTCGTCGCGGGTTATCCGCCGCTCGCGCACTTCGATGCCCAATACTTTCTGCGCCAGCTGAATCACGCTATCTCGCGTAATGCCCTGCAAACACGACGTCACTTCTGGGGTATGCAGCACGCCATCGCGCAGCAAAAACACGTTAGCCGCCGAAGCCTCGGCTACGTAGCCTTCCGGATCAAGCATGATGGTTTCATCAAACCCGGCTTTGATCGCGGTATTTAGCGCCAGTATCGAGTTAACGTAGTGGCCGTTGGTTTTCGCCCGGCAGAGGCTGATATTGACGTGGTGGCGCGCCCAAGACGAGGTCAGCGCGCGCAAGCCGTGGGTCGCGGCCTGGGGCGAAATGTAGGGGCCTAAATCCCATGCGGCGACCATTACATGGGTGGTTAATCCCTGGGCACGCAGCCCCAAGCCTTCCGCGCCGAAAAACACCGTGGGCTTTAGGTAGGCGCTGCTCAAGTTGTTTTTACCGAGACACTCACGCTGGGCCTCGATCAAGTCAACTTCGCTAAACGGCAGCGGCATATCCAGCGAATGGGCGCTTTCTGCCAAACGACGAGTGTGTTCAGCAGCGCGGAACAGATGCGTACCGCTGGGGCCAGCGTAGGCACGCACACCCTCAAAACAGCCCATGCCGTAGTGCAATGTATGGGACAACAGGTGCACTTTGGCGTCGCGCCAAGCCAGCCATTCACCGTCCTGCCAAATCCAGCCATCGCGATCATAAAGCGGTGTCATCGGGTTGTTTGCTCCCATTGTTGGCACCAGTCATCTATTAACGACTGCTGGTGCGGTTGCAGGGCCTGATAGCCCCAAGCGGCAATTTCATCGTTTTGTGGGTCGGGCACGGCAATCGCACTGCCCGCCAGGGTTTGGATCACCGCGTGGCCGCAGAGTGGCACGTAGCCTTCTGAGTAACCGCCTTCGTGGACAAACACCAGCTTGCCATCGCAGCAGCGCCCGGCCAGCGCTTTAAGCTGGGCGGTCATGGTGGCGAACGCCTGGCTGTTGAGCAGCATCTTGCCTAGCGGGTCCTTGGCGCAGGCGTCATAACCGCAGGCCACCACGATTAGATCCGGCTTAAACGCCTCCAGCGCAGGCAACACCAATTTTTCCATGGCGTAGGCATAGGCACCCAGACCACACCCCGGCGGCAGCGGCAGGTTAAGATTAGCGCCCAGGCCTTCGCCTTCGCCCTGCTCGTCAAAGCTGCCGGTTTCCAGCGGGTAGTTCGCCGCCTGATGGATTGAGAGGGTCAGCACGTCGGGATCACTATAAAACGCCGCCTGCTGACCGTTGCCGTGGTGAACATCCCAATCGAGTATCGCCACACGATTGGCTTGGCCTAGAGCGCGGGCGCGCATCACCGCCACGGGAATATTGCCCAGCAGGCAGAACCCACGGCCTTGATCGGCTTCGGCATGATGCCCCGGCGGGCGGCACAGGGCGTAGGCATTGCTCACCTCGCCCAGCGCCACGGCTTCAACGGCCGCGATAGCTAGCCCGGCGGATTGGCTGGCCGCCGCCCAACTGCCGGGCATATACGGCGCACAGTCGCCACCGTTACCGCCACGCGCGTTATCCCCTGCCTGCAGCTTGTCTAAATAGCGTAAGGTATGAAAACGCAGCAGATCATCCAGCGTCGCGGCAGGCGGCTTTACCACGCTCAGCTCGTCAATCAGCCCGCTGACTTCGAGGATATTTTTCAGCCGTCGTTTGCTTTCCGGGCTCTCCGAGGCGGCCTGGGGCTGTAAAAATTCACCGGGCGCGGAGAACACACCAATGGCGCCAAGATCGTGCCAAAAACAGCGTTCGTGCCAGTAGAAAACGGTCGTACTCATGACATAAAGCCCTGCATAGCGGCGTGGTCTCCTGTCAATATTATCGTCAACTGCAGCGATAGTGATTTATTAGCGTTCATAACATACCTCGTTGTGGTTATTAGTCGGTCTTCGTTATGACTGGCGGTGCCATCTAATCGGTAGCGATGTCGGTCTTGTTATGGTTATGCGGGTAGTGACTCCCATACTTCTATCGCGGCGGCTAAGTCTTCAAGCGACGCGCCTACAGATTTGAATAGTGTGATTTCCTCCGGTTCAGTGCGCCCCGGCTTAGTGCCGCTTAACACTTCGGCAAGCTCCGCCTGGATCTGGTCAAACTGAAATTCACCTTCATCGATGGCTTGCAGAATGTCGCCCGCTTCGCCTTTGGCCCCGGCGTAGGTGTCCACAAACACCGCCGCGCGGCATAAACACTCCGCGTCGGTTTCGCGCATTTGTGGCCGAAACGCGCCGATCAAATCAAGGTGCGTGCCGGGCGTTAGCCACTCGCCTTTGATCAGCGGCTGAGTGGAGAGCGTTACACAGCTAATGATGTCCGCCCCGGCTACCGCCTCTGCGAGTTCTTCCACCACCTGGGTCTCAAAGCGCTCGGCGTACTCGTCGGCAATCGCCGCCGCTTTGTTGGGGTTGCGACCCCAAATCAGCACCCGCTTGATGGGCCGCACGCTGGCGTGGGCTTCAATCACCATAGGCGCCAGCTTGCCTGTCCCCACCACCAGCAGCGTTTCTGCGTTCTCATTCGCCAAGGCTTGGGCGGCAAGCGCGGAAGTGGCCGCCGTGCGATGCCGGGTGAGCTCGCTGCCATCGATACATGCCAGTGGCTGACCGTGGCTGCCTTCGCTGAGCAAGTAGAGCCCCGAGATCGCCGGAATACCGTGGTCGGCGTTTTGCGGAAACACGTTGACCATTTTGACGCCGATATAGCCCGCCGCTTCCCAGGCGGGTATTAGCAGCATGGTGGCCTCACCATCCGGCCGGTGCATGGCGTGATGATGGCGCGGCGGAGATTCCACGCCATTCACGAACGTGGTGTGTAGCCGTTTGATTAAGCCGTCCCACGCCAAGTGGCGCGAGACTTCTTCGCCAGAAACAACCCGCATATCAAGACTCCGGCAGCGCGGCTATCACCATGATTTCAACTTTCCACTCGGGCTTGGCGAGCTGGGCTTCAAGCGCCGCACGCACCGGCGGGCGACCGGGCACAACCCAGGCATCCCAAGCGGCGTTCATTTGGTCGAACTCGGCCATGCTGGTAACCCAGATTTGCGCTGAGAGCAGGTACTCTTTGGTTGTTCCTGCTTGGGCCAGCAGTTGATCAATGCGCGCCAGCACTTGCTCGGTTTGGCCACGCATATCCGCCGTGGCATCTGCGGGCACTTGGCCTGCGAGGTAAACGGTACCGTTGTGAATCGCCAACTGGCTCATCCGCGCATTACTGTCTTGATAGGTAACGCCCATGGTGTTTCTCCTGGTAAGGGATAGTGTTCAAACTGATTCGGCAGGGCTTGGGCGAGCTGCTTTAACGCCGGAGAAGCCCAGTTCAGCGAAGAAGCGGCAAATCTCGCCATCTTTGAACCAGGAGGCTGTACACCTCAAACCAGCCCCTAGGATCAGAATCATGTTTCCGGTGCTATCCCAGCACTATAAAACGGCTGAGCGACAAAAAGCGAGGGGCTGCTAAATGCGGCGGCCGCCTGTCATCCGCCGGTCATGGACTCGAGTTAGCGTGGCAACGAGCCGCCACAGGAGTCCTAACCACATGTCACCGCGCCCACGCTACCCTCTCAGCTCCCATCTCAGTGACCAGGAAGTCGCGGCCCTCACTCAATTAGCCAATGGCAATGCCTTACACCTGCAGCGTGAAGCTGATCGCGAGGCGCGGCTAGCGTCGGCTTTAACACTGTTTCACTCAGCGGCGTCAACGACCAAGACGCCGCTAAGTGGTATGAAAGTATTGATGATCTCAGATGTCTACTTTCCCCGCGTCAATGGCGTGTCTACCTCCATCGCCAGTTTTCGCGGTGCCCTTGAACACCAGGGCCACTCGGTCACGCTGATCTGCCCCGCCTACCCCGTTGGCCAGGTAGATGAGCCGGGCGTACTGCGCATCCGCTCGCGCCAGGTACCCGGCGACCCGGAGGATCGCATGATGCGCTACCGGGATTTGATTGCCCTGGCACCGCCACTTGCCGCCGAGGCCTTCGATCTCATTCATGTCCACACGCCCTTTACCGCCCACTATGCCGGTGTTGCTCTGGGGCACCGGCTCGGGCTTCCGGTGGTAGCGACCTACCACACGCTTTTTGAGGAGTATGTTCATCACTATATCCGCTGGTTACCGCGGCGCTGGCTACGCCTAGCCGCACGGCGGCTTTCGGTACACCAGTGTCAACAGCTCGATGCCCTAGTGGCGCCCTCTCAAGCGATGCAGCAAGCACTTACTCGTTACGGCGTGACCACGCCAACCAAAGTGATTGCAACCGGCTTGGCGCTGGAGTCGTTCTGCCACACACAGGGAGCCCAAGATGACAGCGACTTTCGATCCCACTACGGCCTACCCCAGGAAGCACAATTGCTGCTTTATGTAGGCCGCGCCGCCTTTGAGAAGAACATCGATTTCCTGATCGATATGCTACCCAAGGTACTGGCCAAACACCCCACCACCCGGCTGATTATTACCGGCGAAGGCCCCGCCCATAACACGCTAGTGCGGCGCGCCCAGGAAATAGGCGTGGACGAATCGGTGCTATTTCTCGGCTATCTCGACCGCAACGGTCCACTGCAAGCCGCTTACCGCGCCGCCGACGTTTTTGTGTTTGCATCACGCACGGAAACCCAGGGGCTGGTACTGCTGGAAGCGATGGCCCTGGGCACGCCGGTGGTTTCCACCGCCATGATGGGTACCCTTGAGGTATTGAGAGAGGGAGAAGGCTGCCTAATCGCCGAGGAAAACCACGACGACTTCGCCACTAAGATTAACCAGCTACTAGGCGATGAAACACACCGGCAGCAGCTCGCCGAGCGCGCCCAAACCTACGCCGCTAACTGGCACGAGGATGTCAAAAGTAAGGAGCTGGTTAGTCTGTATCGACAGCTGGCGGCTGAGCGTTTAGCTAGCGTGAGAAAGTAAGTGCTGGAATCACCGTTGACACTTTTCAAATAGCGCCCAATAAAAAGGGCCTAGCGATGAACGCTAAGCCCCTGAATTTGGTGCCGGTGGCCAGACTCGAACTGGCACACCCGTAAAGGCGGCGGATTTTGAATCCGCTGCGTCTACCAATTCCGCCACACCGGCAATGGCTGCGCATTATACGTAAATGTCGAGGTAGGTCAATCACATTGACTGACTTTATGCGGCCAAAGCGCTATCCTATGCCGCCTGTTTGATCAACGTTAAGAGTTATACGCCATGCAGCGCGCGGATTTTCATTACCAGCTACCCGACGAATTAATTGCTCGCTACCCTTCTGAACAGCGTAGCGATTGCCGTTTGCTGTGCGTGGATGGCCAAAGTGGTGCGTTGGAACATCGCCGCTTCCCTGATTTGCTTGAGCTTTTGGAACCAGGCGACCTGCTGGTGTTTAACGACACCCGAGTGATTCCGGCGCGCCTGCACGGTCACAAAGCCAGCGGCGGCAAGGTGGAGATGCTGCTAGAGCGCCCGCTGGATGCCCACCGTGGTTTGGCACATATCCGCTCAAGTAAATCGCCGAAGCCCGGCACCGAACTGATTTTCGAGGGTGGCGTTCATGCCGTTGTAGAAGGCCGCCGTGATGCGCTGTTCGAGCTGCGCTTTTTGGGCGATACACCGATGATCGCGCTGCTTGAAGAGCACGGCCATATGCCGCTGCCGCCGTATATTACTCGCGAAGACGAACTCAGCGACCGTGAGCGCTACCAGACCGTGTATGCCCGGCGTGACGGCGCCGTGGCAGCACCTACCGCGGGGCTGCACTTTGATCAGCCGCTGCTGGACGCTCTTGCGAATAAAGGCATAAACCGTGCCTTTGTGACCCTGCACGTGGGCGCGGGCACTTTTCAGCCGGTACGCGTCGACAACATTCTTGAGCACCATATGCACAGCGAGTGGATTGAGGTCACGGAAGCCACCTGCCAGCAAGTGCGCGAGACCCTGGCAGCGGGCAAGCGCGTCGTCGCTGTGGGCACCACCAGCGTGCGCTGCCTGGAAAGCGCCTGCATGAAGAGCAGCGATGGGCAGATTGCAGCTTATAGCGGCGATACCGACATCTTCATCTACCCCGGTTATCAGTGGCGCTGTGTGGATGCTTTAATTACCAACTTCCATTTACCTGAATCGACGCTATTGATGCTGGTCTCTTCCTTTGTGGGCTACGACACCATCATGCACGCCTACCAACGGGCGGTAGCCGAGCGCTATGCATTTTTCAGCTATGGCGATGCCATGCTGCTAACCCGCTAGCCCTCTGCCTTATACAACAGCTGCGCCAGACGAACGATTTTAACGAGTTACCATATATGCGAAACGAATGCTTTATGCGCTTTGAGCGCTTGGCCGACGATGGTCGTGCCCGCCGTGGCCGCCTCCATTTCCCCCGTGGCACGGTCGAAACCCCGGCGTTTATGCCGGTTGGCACCTACGGCACTGTGAAAGGCATGACGCCGGATTCCGTCAAAGAGATCGGTGCCGAAATCATCCTGGGCAACACCTTCCACCTGTGGCTGCGCCCCGGCACCGAGGTCATCGAAGCCCACGGCGACCTGCACGACTTCGCCCAGTGGGACAAACCGATTCTGACCGACTCCGGTGGTTTCCAGGTCTTTTCTCTGGGCGAGACTCGCAAGATCACCGAGCAGGGTGTGCACTTCCGCTCGCCGGTGGATGGCAGCAAAGTGTTTATGGGCCCGGAAGAGTCCATGGCGGTACAGCGCTCGCTAGGCTCTGATGTCGTCATGATCTTTGACGAGTGTACGCCCTACCCGGCCACTTTTGACGAAGCAGAAAAGTCCATGGAGCTGTCGCTGCGCTGGGCCAAACGCTCCCGCGACGCCCACGGCGATTCGCCTTCCGCGCTATTCGGCATTATTCAGGGCGGCATGCACCCGGAGCTGCGCGAGCGCTCACTCAAAGGGCTGCTGGAAATCGGCTTCGATGGCTTGGCAATTGGCGGGCTATCGGTCGGCGAGCCTAAAGAAGAGATGATCAAGGTGCTCGACTACCTGCCCACTTGGATGCCCGATGACAAGCCGCGCTATTTAATGGGCGTCGGCAAACCCGAGGATCTGGTGGAAGGCGTGCGCCGGGGTGTGGATATGTTTGATTGCGTGATGCCTACCCGCAACGCCCGTAACGGCCACCTGTTCACCTCGGAAGGCACGGTTAAAATTCGCAACGCCAAGCACCGGTTTGATACCGGCCCGCTGGAAGAGGGCTGCGATTGCCATACCTGTCAGCACTTCTCGCGGGGCTATTTGCACCATTTGGACCGCTGTAATGAAATGCTCGGCTCAATGCTTAACACCATCCACAACTTACGCTACTACCAGCGTGTCATGGCTGATTTGCGCGCGGCAATTGAAGCGGGTACATTGACCGCCTTTGTGGAAGGCTTTTATGCGCGACGCGGCCTACCGGTACCGCCCTTAAGTCAACCCTAGCGAATTAATCGCCACGCGCCTTGGCACGTGGTTTAAACTGCTTGGCGATGCCTTTAAGAACGGTGGCTTTAAAAACCATGTTTTTAAAAGCCATGCTTTTTAAGCTTTACAAAAACTAAGCTTTATTAAACCTAAGCTTTATTAAACCTAAGCTTTTTAACCCAGGAGCTCTCTGCAATGCTGGATTTCTTCATCTCACCAGCCCATGCCCAATCAGCCGCCGGTGGCGGTGGTATTGCGCAAATCGTCATGCTGGTCGGCTTCGTGCTGATTTTCTACTTCCTGTTGTGGCGCCCGCAGGCCAAGCGCGCTAAGCAGCACAAGCAGCTGGTCACCAATTTGGACAAAGGTGATGAGATCGTCATTGGCGGTGGTTTGGTAGGTCGTATCACGAAGGTGAGCGACGAATTCCTGACCATCGAGATCTCTGAAGGCACCGAAGTTAACGTGCAGAAGAACGCCGTTGCCGCCGTACTGCCTAAAGGCACCATCAAGTCCATCTAAACCTTGTAACACCCCTGCCGAGCCAGTGCCAGCCACCCCGGCAGGGGTGACATGGTATGAATGATGGTGAACTTTGCTGTGCACGGTATGCCCGTGCACAGCATTCCGTTTGTAATTGAAGGCAGGGCTTGCATGCTCAACCGTTACCCCCTGTGGAAGTATCTGCTGATACTGGTCGTCCTGGTGGTTGGCCTTATCTACTCGCTTCCCAATCTATTCCCCGAAGACCCCGCTATCCAAATTAGCAGCGCCCAAGGCGACTCGCTGGATGCGCATCAGATAAACCGCATTGAAGCTGCTCTGATTGAAAATGACATTGAAATCAAAGCGCTCGAAGAAATGAATGGGCAGTGGTTAGTTCGTCTGCGTCATGACGATGATCAGCTCGACGCACGTGATATTGCCGCTGATCTGGTGGACGATGACACCACGGTAGCGCTGAATCTCGCCGAAGCCACGCCCGGTTGGCTACAGGCATTTTCTGCCTCGCCCATGACGCTCGGTTTGGATTTACGTGGTGGTGTGCACTTCTTACTGGAAGTGGACATGGATGCCGCGCTTACCCAGCGCCTGGAAGTCAACGCCAGCGCCATGCGCGAACTGCTGCGCGGCGAACGCATCCGCTACCGCAATACCGAGGTAGCGGAGCGCACACTGTCGATTGATTTTGCCAGCGCTGAAGACCGCGATACGGCACGCAGCCTGATCAGCCGTGACTTTCCTGACTTTGAGTACAGCAGCGAAGGCGATGGTCGCGCCTCCACGTTGGTAATGACGCTCAGCGATCAATTGGTCAGTGAAATTCAGGACTACGCAATTAACCAGAACTTGACCACCCTGCGCAACCGGGTCAACGAACTGGGTGTGGCGGAGCCGATGGTACAGCGCCAAGGCCCCAACCAAATTGTCGTAGAACTACCTGGCATCCAGGATACAGTGGCCGCCAAGCGCATTGTCGGTGCGACTGCCAACCTGGAGTTCCGCCTGGAAGCCCGCAACGACGCGCCGCAAAACGAAACGGAATCTCTCTCCTTCCGTAACGAGCCATCGCGCTCTGCTGAGCTAATGCGCGATGTGATTATTACCGGTGACAGCGTTTCCAGCGCCAGTAACAGCTTCGACGAAAACGGCCGCCCACAGGTCAATATCGATCTGGATGGCACCGGCGGCACGCTAATGAACCGCGCCACGCGTACCAACATTGGTCGCAATATGGCGGTGCTGTTTATCGAGCATAAAAGCGAAGACACGGTGGTCACCGACCCGGAAACCGGCGAAGAGACCATTGAGCGCGAGCCCTATGTTGAACGCGGCCTGATTAGCCTGGCGACGATCCAAAGCGCGCTAGGCAACAGCTTCCGGATCACCGGCTTAGACTCGCCTACGGAAGCCGCTGAACTGGCGCTACTGCTGCGTTCTGGCTCCCTTGCCGCTCCCATCTACTTCGTGCAAGAGCGCACGATCGGGCCAAGCCTGGGCGCTGAGAACATTGAGCGTGGTCTGCTCTCGGTGCAGATTGGCTTGTTGCTGGTCGTGTTATTCATGCTGGTGCGTTACAAGGTGTTTGGGGTGTTTGCCAACATCGCCCTGGCGTTGAATTTAACGCTGCTGGTTGCGGTGATGTCGATGCTGGGCGCCACGCTGACGCTACCTGGCATTGCCGGTATCGTGCTCACGCTGGGCATGGCGGTGGATGCCAACGTGCTGATCTTTGAGCGAATACGTGAAGAGCTACGCAACGGCATGTCGGTTCAGCAGGCGATCCAAGCCGGTTATGAGCGCGCCTTTACCTCCATCGTCGACGCCAACATCACCACGCTGCTGGTGGCCGTTATCCTGTTCTCGATTGGCTCCGGCCCGGTGAAAGGGTTTGCCGTCACGCTCTCTATCGGCATTTTGACGTCGCTGTTCACCGCTTTGATGGTGACTCGCGCCATGGTCAACTTGGCCTATGGCAGCAAACCCGTCAAAAAGCTATGGATTTGAAGAGCATGGATCTAATCCACGTGCTTAGCCCAGAACTTAAGAGGTGGTAATGAAACCCCTATCACACCTGCAAATCGACTTTATGGGACGACGCAACATCGCGTTTGTCGTCTCCGCGTTACTCTTGATCGTGTCGATTGGCGCCATTCTGTTCCAGCAGCTCAACCTGGGGCTGGATTTCACCGGCGGTACGCTGGTTGAGGTGCGTTATGGCGCTGCGCCCTCACTTGATGCCATTCGTGTGCTGCTTGAAAACAGCGGTTTCCAAGATGTTTCCGTGCAAACCTTTGGGGCCTCAACTGAAGTACTGATTCGCCTCCAGCAGGCGTTTGATGCCGATGTTGGCGGCGAGGTCGTTAACCTGTTGCGTTCCAGTGGCGATAGCGTAGACCTTGTTCGCTCTGAGTTTGTTGGCTCCCAAGTAGGCGACCAGCTACGCGACCAGAGCGGGCTAGGCCTGCTGGTAGCCCTTGGCGTAGTCATGCTCTATGTGGCCTTCCGCTTTCAGTATAAGTTCGCGATTGGTGCGCTACTGGCCCTAATGCACGATGTGATCATCGTAGTCGGCATTTTTGCGCTGTTTCAGCTCGACTTCGACCTCACCGTGCTGGCGGCTATCCTGGCGGTGATCGGTTACTCGCTGAACGACACCATTGTGGTTTATGACCGCGTCCGCGAAGCCATCCGCACCTCGCGTATCGACGATATGCCGCAGATCTTCAACGAAGCGATTAACGCCACGCTATCGCGTACGTTGGCAACCTCGGGCACTACCGTTCTGGTACTGCTCGCGCTGCTGCTGCTCGGCGGCGATATGATTGAGAACTTCGCCATTGCGTTGCTGATTGGCATCGTGGTGGGCACCTTCTCGTCTATCTATATCGCCGCAGCACTGCTGCTACCGCTAAAACTATCGCGGGAAGATTTGATTCCCACCAAGAAAGAGCTCGACGACGAAGAGGAAGAGCTACCTTAATGGCGTCTCTGCTTAACTAGCTTCTTCTACCCACAAAAATGCCCCTGCTGGTTTCCCAGCAGGGGCATTTTTTATCCGCCGCAGGCGGCCTGTAGTGCTGAGTAAGTAGCGCTGTTTAGAAGTGCGGCGTTAGCTGCTTGGCCAACGCTTTGTAGAGACGCGGCCCAGCGGCCATTAGCTGTCCTTCTACTTTCACCGAAGGTTGGCCATCTGGCGTTCCCATCAAGGCACCCGCCTCTTTCAGGAACAGCGTTCCTACCTGCATATCCTGCTCTTCCAGACCTAGCACGAACGCACTGTCGACGCGACCACAGGCCAGCTCACATAGATCCAACAGCCCACAACCCGTGGCCAGCAGGGTTTCTACCTGCGGGGCAAGTTGCTGGGAGACAGTTAAATAAGCAGGTAGATGACGCGTGCGCAGCCAAGCTTCTGGTAGGCTCATAGCCAAACGCGTACCGCTGATCGCGGTCGGTTTGCTAACACGCATGCGCTTGTCGTTGTGCTGAGCGCCGCGGCCACGGCTGGCGATATATTCGTCGTCGGCGAACGGGCAGATAATCACCGCGTGCTCGGAACGACCTTTGATAAGACACACCACTGAGAGTGCAAAGCCCTTATCGGCCACGGCTAAATTGGAGTAGCCGTGCATCGGTTCAATTTTCCAGACGATATCCGCGCCTTCGCCTTCACCCGCGCGGTGCGGCGTAAAGCGGCCGGTAACACCGTGCTGAGGGTAACCGCGCTCCAACTGCTGAACAATTGTCGCTTCGGCCTTGCGCGCCGTCTCGTCGAGCAGGCGGTCAAGGTTAAATTCATCGTGCGCGTTTTCAATACGTTCGCGTACACGTAGGAAGTGTTCAACAGCGCCGCGTGCAGCACGCAACGTAAATTGGACCATCGGATTCATGATCGGGCCTTGTGACAGTGATGTTAAAGAACGTGATGCTAATCATAGCTCATAAAATATGTTCATAAGATAGCGCATCATTAGGCGTAGGTGCCGCCTTTGGCGCGCAATTCTAGCAGACCGCTCTCGGGCATGCCATCGACTCATGCTAGACTGCACGTTTTACGCCTATTTACCGAGCCTTATCATGCTTGAGCGCATTCGCATTGTACTAATCGGCACCAGCCACCCTGGTAATATCGGCGGCGTGGCACGCGCCATGCACAATATGGGCTTGGCAGATCTGGCCCTGGTTGCTCCCCGCTGCGAAGTTATTACCCAGGACAGCATTTCCCGCGCCTCCGGCGCTGACCACCTGCTCCACCAAGCCAAGGTCCACGCCACGCTGGAAGACGCGGCGGCAGATTGCACCTTGGCCGTAGGTGCCAGTGCGCGCTCGCGCACCCTGCCGTGGCCGATGCTCTCGCCCAGAGAATTGGCCGACCGTTTGCCCGCCGAGTGCCAGCCCGCTGATGCCCGTGTGGCACTCGTGTTTGGCCGTGAAGATAGCGGCCTTACCAATGCTGAGCTACAGCGCTGCCATGCCCACGTGCATATTCCGACTAATGCCGACTTTAGCTCGCTCAATTTGGCCGCGGCGGTGCAGGTGCTCGCTTATGAGTGCCGCATGGCCTGGTTAAGCCAAGCAGATGCAACTTCAACTACGCCGAATGATGACGATGACCTGGCCACCCACGCCGAGCTTGAGCGCTACTTCGAGCACTTAGAACGCACGCTGATTGGCATTGATTTCCACGACCCTGATCAGCCGCGACAGCTAATGGCGAGGCTGCGCCGCTTGTATCTGCGCGCCCGCCCAGAGCGCATGGAAATGAATATTTTGCGTGGGATTCTGTCGGCTACCGAAAAGGCTGCGAATAACAAGCCACCCAAGCCGTAATTGATTAGGCAGGAAACGCTAAACTTGAAGTTGACGCTACGTGCCCCAACTTCGCTATTCTGCTAACGTGATTTCTCTATTGATATTCCAAGAATCCGTTCTAATAGTTCAATAGCTGGACGCCGCCTTTATAACGCCAAGGAACACCTCATGTTTCAACGTCTACGTGAAGACATCAACAGCGTATTTGACCGCGACCCGGCCGCACGTAACTTTCTTGAGGTGCTGACCAATTACCCTGGCCTGCACGCCCTGCTGCTGCATCGCTGCGGCCACTGGCTGTGGAAGCAAAACCTCAAGTGGCTGGCGCGCACGCTGTCGACGTTCTCACGCTGGCTAACCGGGATTGAAATTCACCCGGGCGCCACGGTTGGGCGGCGGTTTTTTATCGATCATGGCATGGGCGTGGTGATTGGCGAAACAGCGCTGGTCGGCGATAACGTGACACTCTACCAAGGTGTCACCCTGGGCGGCACCAGCTGGAGCAAAGGCAAGCGCCACCCAACGTTAGGCGATGGCGTGATTGTCGGTGCGGGCGCCAAAATTCTGGGCCCCTTCACCGTTGGCGCCGGGGCCAAAATCGGCTCCAACGCGGTGGTCACCAAAGAAGTGCCACCGGGGGCTACCGTTGTCGGCATTCCCGGCAAAATTGTTAAGCGCGCCGACCCCGATGTGGAAGAGGCGTTGGACGTCGACCCCGCTCGCCGCGAAGCTATCTGCCAGAAATTTGGCTTTGATGCCTACGGCGTCAGCCAGGATATGCCCGACCCGGTGGCCCGCTCGATGCAGGCGATGCTCGACCATATGCACGCCGTGGATGAGCGCATTGAGCGCATGTGCTCTACCCTGCGCAAGCTAGACAACAACTACCGCGACGGCCAGTTACCGGCGCTGCGTGACGAAGATTTCGCCGACATTCTGGATGAGCATGACACCGGCTGCCCAGGCGTTGGCAAACACTCGACCGCAGCGTCGACAACCCAGCAAGAAACGCTGCCGCCGCGTAATGGTTGACCAAAGCACTCAGGTTTTCCCATAATGGCAGCACATTTGCCGGCAGTACGCTGAGCGTTCAGCGTCGAGGGGCTTGCCATGCGCTTGACCACCAAAGGCCGTTACGCCGTTACCGCCATGCTTGATTTAGCCTTGCATGCCCACAACGGCCCAACCAGCCTAAGCGATATCTCCCAGCGCCAAGAGATATCGTTGTCCTATTTAGAGCAACTTTTCGCTCGCCTGCGTCGTGCAGGCTTGGTCAACAGCGTGCGCGGCCCGGGCGGCGGGTATCTGCTTTCACAGCCGCCGGACGACATAAGCGTTTCAAAGGTGATTGACGCAGTGAATGAAAGCGTCGATGCCACGCGCTGCCAGGGACTTTCCGATTGCCAGCAAGGCGACACCTGCCTGACGCACCACTTATGGTGCGAGCTTTCCATACAGATTCGCCACTTTTTTGACGATATGACGCTCGCACAACTGATGCTGCGTCCTGATGTCATACGTATTGCATCGCGACAGAAGCAGCGCGCCGAGGCGGGCATTCTCGCTTCTTCACAATGATGAATTAAACCTGATTGATAAACTGCCGGAACGTAACAATGACCACACCCACACTGCCCATTTACCTGGATTACGCCGCCACCGCGCCGGCGGATGCCCGTGTGGTCGAGGTCATGCAGCGCTACCTGACGGTTGACCAACTATTCGCCAACCCCGCTTCGCGCAGCCATATGCTGGGCTGGCAGGCAGAGCAAGTCATTGAGCAGGCGCGTCGCCAAGTGGCCGACACGATTGGCGCCGACCCGAGAGAAATTGTCTGGACCAGCGGCGCGACAGAAGCCGATAACTTAGCGCTGATGGGCTTTATGCGCGCCAATCGCGAACACGGTTTGCACTTAGTCACCTCGACCATTGAGCATAAAGCGGTGGTAGATACCGCCCATGCGTTGGAAAAAGAGGGCTTTGAGGTCAGCTGGCTCAAGCCTGGCCGGGATGGCTGCATTCAACCTAAGCAGCTCCGCGCGGTAATGCGCGACGATACCGCGCTTGTTTCGCTTATGGCGGTTAACAACGAGCTGGGCAGCATCAACGATATCGCTGCCCTGGCGGAAACTGCCCATGAGTTTGGTGCAGCCTTCCATACCGATGCCGCCCAGGCGGTGGGGCGTATTCCGCTAGACGTCGTGGCCCAGCAGATTGACCTGATGTCGCTATCCGGCCATAAAACCTACGGCCCCAAAGGCGTAGGGGCGCTGTATGTGAGGCGCCATCCGGATATTCGCGTTGAGGCGCTGATCCACGGCGGCGGCCACGAACGCGGCATGCGCTCCGGCACTCTGCCGACGCACCAAATTGCTGGCATGGGCGAAGCCTTCGCGATAGTGCAGCAGCAGTATGACGATGATCAGGCCCATATTACGCACTTACAGCAGCGTTTTTTGCGTGGCCTTGAAGGCGTCGAGGGCGTTTTTGCCAACACGCCGCTAGATACCGCTGTTCCTAACATTCTCAACCTGGCGTTTGAAGGCGTCGACGGTGAGTCGCTGCTGATGGCGCTACGCGATGTAGCGGTCTCCACCGGCTCGGCGTGCAACTCGGCCAGTGTCGACCCTTCCTACGTGCTGCTCGGCATTGGCACACCGCGTGCGCTGGCGCTCTCGTCGCTGCGCTTTAGCTTCGGGCGCTTTACTACTAAAGCCGATATTGATCATGCGCTAACGCTCATACGCCACGCGGTGAGCGGCTTACGTACACCGCCCCGTTAAGCGGCTGACACTTTTTAAGGAGGACGCCTCATGGCAACACTCAATATTACCCCGGCTGCCGCACAACAGATTCGTCACGTGCTTGACGAGCGCGGCCAAGGACTTGGCCTGCGCGTTTCGGTTAAGCCAAGCGGCTGCTCTGGCTACAGCTACGTGCTCGATTTTGCCGACACCATTAGCGAAGAAGAGGTGCATTTTGAGGCACACGGGGCCAGCGTTTATGTCACCCCCGATGCGGTCGAAATGCTCAATGGCAGCGAAGTGGATTATGTCAGCGAAGGGCTCAACCGCTTTTTCCGCTTCAACAACCCCAACGTTAAAGATGAGTGCGGCTGCGGCGAAAGCTTTACCGTCTAACCTTTGCCTCTCAGGTTTCATCACCGGTATTCATCCCCCGGCTTAAGCGCTATAATCGCGCCCCTAGACGCCCAACATCAGGCAGCCGGGGTAGTTTCAAACACTACCCTCAGCCGAATTACTCTCTGGGCCGCCATGGCTTCCTGTGGCGGCAATTTTTGCTTAACCCTTTTATTAAGGAATCCATTAACATGGCTACTGAACGCACTCTTTCTATTGTCAAGCCTGATGCCGTCGCTAAAAATGCTATCGGCGAAATCATCGCTCGCTTTGAAAAAGCTGGCTTAAACGTCGTTGCTGCCAAAATGGTTCATCTCTCAGAAGAGAAAGCTGGCGGCTTCTACGCGGAACACAAAGAGCGCCCGTTCTTTAAAGACCTGGTCGGTTTCATGACCTCTGGCCCGGTCGTTGTTCAAGTGCTGGAAGGTGAAGGCGCGATTGCTAAAAACCGTGACCTGATGGGCGCAACCAACCCGAAAGAAGCTGCACCCGGCACCATTCGCGCCGATTTTGCGGAAACAATCGACGCTAACGCTGTCCATGGTTCTGATTCTCCTGAAAGCGCTGAGCGCGAAATCAGCTACTTCTTTGGCAATGACGAAATCTGCCCACGCTAAGCTGTTACGTTAGCGCTGCCGTCTCAACGTCAGTTGCCGGCCATTCTGCGGGGGCTTTTTGCCCCCGCCCCTTTCTATAACGCTGACCGCCATGACCACCACTGTAGCCCAACATACGCCCGCCCCCCGTCCAGGCGCTGATAGTACTGGTACCAATAGTACTGACGCCAATAGCTCAGACGCCGCCAGCACACCTGCTGCCAAAGCGATGCCTGAGCGTCACAACCTGCTGGGCATGTCCCGCGAGCAGATGGAAACCTTCTTCTTGTCGATCGGCGAGAAGAAGTTTCGCGCTGCGCAGCTGATGAAGTGGATTCACCAGGAAGGCAGCGATGATTTTGCTGCCATGACGAACCTGTCTAAATCGCTGCGTGAAAAACTGGCGCAGGTGGCCGAAATTCGTGGCCCGGCGGTGGTTTACGAAGGTACTTCCAGCGACGGTACGCGCAAGTGGGTGCTTGAGGTGGAAGACGGCAGCTACGTAGAAACGGTGCTGATTCCGGCCGAGAACGGTAAACGCCGCACGCTCTGCGTCTCTTCACAGGTTGGCTGTTCGCTGGACTGTAGCTTCTGTTCAACGGGCAAGCAGGGGTTTCAGCGTAACTTGACCGCCGCTGAAATTATCGGCCAGGTATGGGTCGCCCAGCGCAGCGTCGGCCCGCGCCGTGATACCGCCAACCGTCCGGTCACCAACGTGGTGATGATGGGCATGGGCGAACCGTTGCTCAACTTTGACAACGTTGTACCCGCCATGAAGCTGATGTTAGACGACAACGGCTACGGCTTGTCCAAGCGACGCGTGACGCTATCGACCTCTGGCGTAGTGCCGATGATCGACAAGCTCGGCGATGAAATGGACGTTAGCCTGGCGATCTCGCTGCACGCGTCGACGGACGAATTGCGCAATGAGCTGGTGCCCATCAACCGCAAATATAATATTCGCGCGCTGCTGGATGCCTGCCATCGCTATCTGTCCAAGTGCCCGGACAACCGTCAGGTCACTATTGAGTACACGCTGATCAAGGACATCAACGATCAACAGGAGCATGCCGAGCAGCTCGCCGCTCTGCTTAAAGAGCTGCCGTGTAAGATCAACCTGATTCCGTTCAACCCGTTCCCCAATTCAGGGTATGAAACGCCCTCTCGTAACCAAGTGATGCGCTTCCAGCAGCGGCTGTACGACTTGGGCTACAACGCGACGGTGAGAATGACCCGCGGTGAAGATATTGATGCCGCCTGCGGCCAGCTCGTGGGTCGCGTGAAAGATCGCACCAAACGCAGCGCGCGTTACATCCAGTCAGTGCAGCTTGATGCGGACTAGGTGATGGTTAGAAAACCGTGCTTATCTTGACTTCCGCCTAGCACGGCGCTTTGATGGTCACGGTTTTTATTTGCATTGCTGGATTAGCCGTTGGACGTTTTCAACTAGAGGATTTACATGATCGCTCACCGCAGGCGCCAACACCCCTCACGGGTGCCCATGCTAACCGTGCTTATCGGTAGTCTGTGGCTAGCCGGCTGTGCCTCGTCCAACTCTCTCTCACCGCAGACCAACCCCGCGGCGGCAGACGCCTATACCCAGCTTGGCGTCGCCTATCTGGAGCGCGACAACCTACCCCGCGCACTCAATGCGTTAGACCGGGCACTCGACATTGCCCCACGCCATGCAGAAGCGTTACAGGGGCTGGCGCTGGTCTATCAGCGTCAGGGCGAAAGCGCGCTTGCTGAAGATTATTTCCAACAGGCGGTTAACGCCGAGCCGGATTTCACCCGTGCCCGTAACAACTATGCGGCCTTCTTATTCGGCCAAGGTAAACTCGACGTCGCCTGTGAACAGTTAGAAATCGCATCCCAGGATGCCCAGTACGCCAACCGTGCCCAGCTATTTACTAATTTAGGGCAGTGTTACCTGGCGCTGGAAGAATTCGCTAAAGCGCGCGCTCGATTAGAGCGTGCGCAAAGTATTGATCCGCGTAATCCACGCGGTTATTTAATGTTAGCCGAACTCGAATATTCGCAGGGCCATTACCCTCAGGCCTGGGCACCTCTGCAAACCTATTTGCAGCTCGCCGAGCCCAACCAAGCAGCATTGGAAATGGCGGTTGATATCGCCCAAGCGCGCGGCGCGCACAGTGCTGCCGCCGACTACCAGCGCCTGCTTGGCAACGACTGATTAATTAACGCCCTGATCACCGCTTATTTAATGAAGGATGCTCAGCCATGAGCGATACACAGTCACAAGAAAACGTCATTGGTAGCCCTAACACCACCGCCACCCCCGGTGAACTTCTATCTCGCCAGCGCGAGCAGCTTGGTGTTCCACTCGCCGATGCTGCTCGGGCGTTAAATCTGCGCCCCGCGGTGGTGGCAGGGCTTGAGCAGGATAACTATCAAGAAATCCCCGTCGCCGCTTATCGGCGCGGCTACCTGCGCGCTTACGCAAAATACCTCGACATGGATGACCGCTTAGTGCTTGAGGCGTACCAAGCTCACAATGGCACGACTGATACCGAACGCAAAGTGACTATGGTTTCCACTGTCAAGCCGCCTTCACGCGTGGGTGACTGGCTGTTCAAGCTGGTGACCCTACTAGTGATTGTAGGGCTGATTGCGGTGACCGTGATGTGGTGGCAAAGCCGCGGCGGCAATGAGCCGCCGAACGTTGGCGCGACCTCGACCGAAGAAACCGCCAGCGAGCCAGCCGAGCCTGCAGACGAGAGCGGCGAAGCAAGCTCTAGCTTCACCAGCGGTAACGAAAGCGCGTCGCTGCCAAGCAATGCCACCAACGTCATGCCTTCGGCTGCAGAAGCACCGGCGTCAAGCAGTGAAGAAAATGCAGACGCCATTGCTAGCCTTGACGAGCGCCCGCAGGAGAGTGATAACGATACCGCCAACACTGCCGCTGAAAACGCCGAGCTGAGCGGTACTGACCAGCCCAGTGAAGAACAGGCTAATGAAGAACAAAACAGCGCGGATAGCGAGCAAACTGCCGCGGCTGAGACCGCCAATGCCAATGTCCTTGAGCTAACGTTTAACGAGCAGTCGTGGACTGAAATTTTTGATGCCAACAATCAGCGCGTCTTCGTTGGCCTGCAAACGCCTGGCACCTCGACAAGCGTCGAAGGCGAGCCGCCCTTTCGTTTAACCGTGGGCAATGCCACCGGCGTCGAACTGCGCTACCAAGGCGAGGAAGTCGACCTTCCCGCCCGTGCAGGCGCCAACAATGTTGCCCGATTTACCCTGGGAGAGTGACCCGTCCTATGCACGCCCCTTCTCCGATAAAACGCCGCCATTCCCGCCAGATTCAGGTCGGAAACGTCGCGGTGGGCGGTGATGCCCCTATTGCCGTTCAAAGCATGACCAACACCGACACCCTGGATGTGGCCGCTACCGTGGCGCAAATCCAGCAGTTGGAACAAGCCGGTGCCGATATTGTGCGCGTCTCGGTCCCCGACATGGACGCCGCCGAGACCTTTGGTCAGATCAAAAAGCTGGTCAATGTACCGCTCGTTGCCGACATTCATTTTGATTACAAAATTGCCCTGCGCGTCGCCGAGTTAGGCGTCGACTGCCTGCGTATCAACCCTGGCAACATCGGCCGCGAAGACCGCGTGCGCGCCGTTGTCAGCGCAGCCAGAGACAACGGCATTCCAATTCGCATCGGCGTCAACGCCGGCTCGTTGGAAAAAGATTTGCAGAAAAAATATGGCGAACCCACGCCAGCGGCGCTGGTGGAATCTGCCATGCGCCACATCGACTATCTTGACCGCCTCGACTTCCCCGAGTTTAAAGTCAGCGTAAAAGCCTCGGATGTGTTTATGGCCGTGGCCGCCTACCGTGACTTGGCGGCGCGTATTGAACAACCGCTGCACTTAGGTATTACCGAAGCCGGTGGACTGCGCTCGGGCACGGTCAAATCCTCGATTGGCCTGGGCATGCTACTGATGGATGGCATCGGCGACACGATTCGCGTATCGCTGGCGGCAGACCCGGTGGAAGAGATTAAAGTCGGCTTTGATATGCTCAGAAGCCTTAAGCTGCGCTCTAAGGGTATTAACTTTATTGCCTGCCCCAGCTGCTCGCGCCAAAACTTTGACGTTATTAGCACTATGAATCAGCTCGAAGAGCGGTTGGAAGACGTTATGACCCCGCTCAACGTCTCGGTGATCGGCTGCGTAGTCAACGGCCCCGGCGAAGCCAAAGAGACCGATATCGGCCTCACCGGCGGCAGCCCTGCCAACTTGGTGTATATCGACGGCAAGCCTACCAGCAAGCTGCGCAACGACCACTTGGTAGACGACCTGGAGCGGCTGATTCGCGACAAAGTGCGCGAAAAACAGCAGCAGCAAGACGCTATGATTGCCCGCAGCGTTTAATTCACACTGGGGCTAGCTGCCAGCCAGCACGCGCAGCGTCTGTTGGCAGAACTATGTTGGCAGTACTGAGGAGTTTTCATTGAGCAAGTCCGCCGTTAAAAAGGTTCAAGCCATTCGTGGTATGAACGACCTATTGCCTGCCGACAGCCCGCGCTGGCAATTTTTTGAAGCCAAAGTACGCCAGCTAATGCTGCGCTACGGTTTCAACGAAATCCGCACGCCTATCGTTGAGCAAACGGCGCTGTTTGCCCGCTCGATTGGTGAAGTCACCGATATCGTCGAAAAAGAGATGTACACCTTTGACGATCGTAACAGCGAGAGCCTGACGCTGCGCCCCGAAGGTACTGCCAGCTGTGTGCGCGCGGCCATGGAGCACGGCCTGCTGTATAACCAAACCCAACGGCTGTGGTACCAGGGCCCGATGTTCCGCTACGAACGCCCGCAAAAAGGCCGCTACCGCCAGTTTCACCAGATTGGCATTGAGGCCTTCGGTTTTGATGGTCCAGATATCGACGCCGAGGTGATCCTGCTTTCGGCTCGCCTGTGGCAAGAGCTGGGATTGATGGAACACGTCACCCTCGAGCTTAATTCGCTGGGTTCCTCTGAGGCGCGGGCGGCCTATCGAGATACGCTGGTAGCCTACTTTGAACAGCACCATGAGGTGCTCGATGAAGACTCCAAGCGCCGATTAACCAGCAACCCGCTGCGCATTCTTGACTCCAAGAACCCAGCCATGGCCGAGATGCTTGACGCTGCGCCGCAGCTGATGGACCACCTGGACGCCGAGTCCCGCGTGCACTTTGAGCAACTTACCAAGATGCTTGAAGCAGCGGGCATTAGCTACGTGATCAACCCGCGCTTAGTACGCGGGCTCGACTACTACTGCCGCACGGTGTTCGAGTGGACCACTACCGCGCTGGGCAGCCAAGGCACCGTTTGCGCTGGTGGTCGTTACGACGGTTTGGTCGAACAGCTGGGCGGCAAACCTACCCCAGCGGTGGGCTTTGCCATGGGTATCGAACGGCTGATTCTATTGCTCGACACCCTTGAGCTGTTCCCTGAGGACGCTCTCGGTGGTTGCGATGTTTTTGTGCTACCGATGGACGACAACGCTACCACGGCGGCCATTACTCTGGCTGAACAGCTGCGCGGCGAACTGCCTGAACTGCGTTTACAGCTACACTGCGGTGGCGGCAGTTTCAAAAGCCGGATCAAAAAAGCCGATAAAAGTGATGCCTCAATGGCGATCCTGCTCGGCGAGGATGAAATGATGGCGCAGTCAGCGACCCTCAAGTTTCTACGCGATGACCGCGAACAGCAGCGTGTGCCATTAGCCACTTTAGCGAGCACACTGCGCGAGCTTTTAACAGCTAACGCATAAGCCCTGCAGGCTAACCCGATGGTTTGTGTATACGGCCTTAGCTAACGTAGATACGAACTTAGAGAAATAAGTACTTAGAAAACAGGAGCCCGCCCGTGGTGGAGCTGAGAAGCGAAGAAGAGCAGCTAGACGCCGTCAAGCGCTGGTGGAAAGAGAACGGGATGTCGTTGATTGCCGGCGTAGTGCTGGCTGCGGCGGGCGTGTTCGGTTGGAATGCCTGGCAGAACTATCAACAGGGCCAGTCAGAAGCCGCCTCCATGCGCTACCAGCAGATTGTCAATATGACCTCCGCCAACGAGCTTGGCGAAGATGCATTGGCCAGCGCGCGTGAGATGGTCAGCGAACTAAACGACGAGCATGGCGACACGCTGTACGCGGAACTTGCCCTGCTGCTTGATGCCCGTTTAGCCGTTCAGCAAGGCGATTTGGAAGGCGCGAGAACCGCGCTGGAAAACGTTGCCAGCGAATCTTCGCGCCGCTATGTGCAGAGCCTTGCTTGGCTGCGCTTGGCACGGGTGGAGCTCGCTGATGGCAACCCGACACAAGCCTTAGCGCTGTTAGACGAGCCCATTAGCGACGCGTTAGCCGCCCAGCAGGCAAACGTGCGTGGCGATGCGCTTGCTGCCCAAGGTGACACAGAGGCAGCCCGTGACGCGTGGCAAACCGCTATGGACGTATCGCAAACCCAAGACCAACCGCTTTACGGCGTGCAGCTCAAGCTTGACGACCTCGGCGCTGAGGAGGCAACACAATGATGAATATCTCAAAACCGCTATTGCGGGCAAGTTTAAGCGCGTTAACGCTGGCACTGCTGGTGGGTTGTGCCAGCAAAGGCGAGCCGGCTTATACCCCCAAAGAGCTGCGCAGCTTCGATGAGACCTCCTCGTTGAATACCCAGTGGCGGCGCACCATTGGTGAAGGCTTAGGCCATCAGCGCTACCCGATTGCCCCCGCCCGTGAAGGCGACAGCGTATTTGCCGCGGACGTCGAAGGCGTGGTCATGGCGATGAATGCCGATAGCGGCGACGTCGAGTGGGAAATTGATCTTGATACGTCTATTTCCAGCGCATTAACGGCAATTGCCGGGCAGGTTTACCTGGCCACCGGTAATGGCGAAGTGATCGCTCTGAACCAGCGTGATGGCAGCGAAAGCTGGCGCTCGCGGGTCTCCAGCGAAGTGCTGGCCGCACCGCAGGCAAACCAGCAGTTGCTGGTGGTACAAAGCGTTGATGGCCGCGTGACTGCCTTGGACCGCGTCACTGGCGAAGAGTACTGGGTGTATACCAGTTCGCAGCCGTCGTTAACGCTGCGCGGCTCCGGTACGCCGATGGTGATCGATCCGGTCAGCTTTGTCGGCCTGGCTAACGGCCGCTTGGCCACCCTGGATAACCGCAGCGGCCAACCGCTATGGGATATGCAGGTAGCCACGCCCCGCGGGCGCAGCGAAGTAGAACGCCTGGTCGATCTTTCAGGCCAGCCGATTATTAGCCCTGACGGCCGCCTTTTTGTGACCAGTTACAACGGTCGCGTGGTAGCGCTGGAAGCCACCCAAGGCAATTTGCTCTGGGAAGCCGATATCTCCAGCCGTCACACCCCGATTCTAGTCGGTGACCTGCTGTTTGTGGTTACCGATAACAGCGAAGTCGTCGCGTTAGATGCCAACAGCGGCCAAGCGGTTTGGCGCAATGACGATCTTGAAGATCGTTGGTTGACCGCCCCCGCCTTTGCCGATGGACGTTTAGTGTTCGGCGATTTTGACGGTTATCTTCACCTGATCGACGCTCGCGAAGGCAACATCGTGGGTCGCACTCGCGTACACAGTTCGGGCATCAGCGTACGCCCGGTCACTGAAGGCAGCACCATTCATGCCCAGGCCAACAATGGTCGCCTGGAAACCCTGGAAGTAACTCCATGACACCCGTCATTGCTTTAGTCGGTCGCCCCAATGTGGGTAAGTCGACGTTGTTTAACCGCCTAACGCGCTCGCGTGATGCACTGGTGGCCGACTTTCCTGGCCTCACCCGCGACCGCAAGTATGGCAACGGCATGCTGGGCGACAAAGTCTATACGGTGATTGACACCGGCGGCATCAGCGGCGACGAAGAGGGTATCGACGCCGCCATGGCGGAGCAGTCACTCGCCGCCATTGATGAAGCCGATATTGTGCTATTTATGGTCGACGCCCGCGCCGGCCTTATCGCCGCTGACCAGGCAATTGCCAACCACCTGCGGGTTAACCAGAAAAAAACCTGGCTGGTGGTGAATAAAACCGACGGGTTGGAAGAGCACTCGGCGATGGGCGACTTTTGGTCGCTCGGCCTAGGCGATCCTTGGCCGATTGCTGCCGCCCACGGGCGCAACGTTTCTACCCTGATTGACGTGGTACTCGAACCGTTTCCCGAGCGTGATGCCAGCATCCCCGCCGACACTGGCAGCAAAGGCGTGCGCATCGGCGTCATTGGCCGACCTAACGTGGGCAAATCGACCCTGGTCAATCGCTTGCTTGGCGAAGACCGGGTGGTGGTCTTTGATGAAGCGGGCACCACCCGCGATGCTATCGAAATTCCCTTCGAGCGCCGCGGTAAGTCCTACGTACTGATCGATACCGCGGGCATCCGGCGGCGTAAGAACGTGCGCGAAATCGCCGAGAAATTCTCCATTATCAAGACCCTGGATGCGATCAAAGAGTCCCATGTAGTGATCATGGTACTGGATGGCTCCAGCGGTTTGGTGGAGCAGGATCTGCATCTGCTCGACTACGTATTAACCACCGGTCGGGCGCTGGTGCTGGCGGTGAATAAGTGGGACGGCTTAGAGAGCGAAGCCAAGGATAAAATGCGCAGCGAGGTAAAACGCCGCCTAGGCTTTGCCGATTACGCCGAGCTGCACTTTATCTCTGCCCTGCACGGCACGGCAGTGGGCGATCTTTACCCCTCGATTGATCGCGCCTTTAACGCCGCTAACGCTCACTGGTCGACCAACCGTTTAACCACCCTGCTGCAAGATGCGGTCAGTCAAAATCCACCGCCGATGGTACACGGGCGGCGCATTAAGCTGCGCATGGCTCACCAGGGCGGCAGCAATCCGCCGATTATCGTCGTCCACGGCAACCAAACCGAGTCGCTGCCAGAGGCCTATCGCCGCTATCTGACGAACACCTTCCGCAAGGTGCTCAAGGTGCGCGGCACGCCGATTCGCTTTGAGTTTCGTTCGGGTAGCAACCCGTTCGATAGCATGGCAGGCGCCAGTGATAAAGAGAAAGCCAAGAAGCGCGAGCTTACCCGCACCAAAGAGGCGCGCAAGAGCCGTCGCTAAACTTCTTTGTTAACCCGCTAATATTGCTTACCTATTGGTTATTCAAGTGGCTGCTTGGTTCAGCCTCCATACTCATCCTCTAGGTAGGTTATGATAAGAAGGATTGATTTACTGCTATCAGCGGTTATCTTGTGAGCAAGAACCCCATACGTCTAAAAGGAAACCGTCTCATGCGCTGGCTTCGCCCTCTCGCTGTTACCGCGCTATGCGCGTCTATCGCCGCTTGTACTACCTCGCCCACCGGGCGCTCGCAGCTGTTGCTGCTGTCTGACAGCGAATTGAATGAGATGGGCCGTCAGGCGTTCACTCAATATCAGCAGGAACTGCCCTCGGCTGGCCAGGCCAGCCACCGCTATGTGCAGTGTATTGCCGACGCCATCGTGACGGAGCTCCCCGCCGAACAGCAGCAGCTAGACTGGCAAATCCGCGTGTTTGAATCGGAGCAGCCCAACGCCTTCGCTCTGCCCGGCGGCTATATGGGCGTGAATACCGGCATGCTGGATATTGCCACTAGCCAAGACCAGCTGGCCTCCGTCGTGGGGCACGAAATTGGTCACGTGCTAGCCAATCATGCTAACGAGCGCGCCTCTACCGAGAGCGCCACGTCGCTTGGCTTGTCGGTAATCTCCAGCACTTCGGGCATGCAGTCAGCCGGGGGGCAGCAGCTAATGGGCGTACTGGGCATGGGCGCGCAGTACGGCATCGTGTTGCCGTTCTCGCGGGCTCATGAAAGTGAGGCTGACGTCATTGGCCTGGACCTAATGGCGCAAGCAGGCTTCGACCCACGTGAAAGCGTCACCTTGTGGAACAATATGCAGGCTGCCTCAGGTGGCGGCGCACCGCCCGAGTGGATGTCGACCCACCCAGGCCAAGGCCAGCGCATTGAAGGCCTACAAGGCAATATGGATCAAGCCCTGGCGCTTTATGAGCAAGCCCGCAGCAATGGCCGTACACCCAACTGCCCGCGCCCTTAACGGCAGCCTTGAGGTTTAAATGATTAAGCTGGGATTATTGCTGCTGGTACTGCCACTGTTTGTGCTGATGGGCGTGTATTTCTGGGAGCTGAATGATGTACGCGCCTGCCAGCTTGATGGCGGCCACTGGGACTACATTGAAAGCGTCTGCCGGGAGACCCCGCAACCCTTCGTCTCCTGGCTGCAGCGCTCGCCGCTGCTCGTCAATGGCGGCATGCTGCTCTCGGTGGTAGGTCTAGTAGTGTGCACAGTGGGGCTGTACAGTGGGGCTGTACGTAAAACGCGCCAAGTGAAGCATTTTTAGCGGCATATTTAGCGGTATAGATAAAAAGCGGGGGCGGATACATTATCCGCCCCCGCTCTTTTTGCAGTATTGCTGACGCCGTTATTAATGCATTAATTGCCGCACTTATTGACGCATTTATAAATAGTTAAGCGACTGGCGCAGCATTTCACGCACGGGTGCCGTATCGGGGCGTACATTGCGCCACAGGAAAAACGATTCGGCAGCCTGCTCGACCAGCATGCCCAAACCGTCTAGCAGTTTCGCACCGCGTGGGCCGGCCCACTGTAAAAATACCGTCGGTTCGACCCCGTACATCATGTCATAAGCCCAGGCGTTGGCGGCAAAGAGTTCATCAGGAAGCGGCGGCAACTCACCCGTAAGGCTGGCGCTGGTGCCGTTAATCACGACATCAAAGACGCCACTGACGGTGTCAAAACCACCGCCACGGATGCTTCCCAGATCGGCAAAATCGCTGGCCAACTGCTCGGCTTTGGCAGCGGTGCGATTAACCACGACGACTTCGCTGGGCTGCTCGCCAAGCAGTGGCTCTAGAATACCGCGCACGGCGCCGCCGGCCCCTATCACCAACACACGCTTTCCCGCTAACGCCACGCGGTGATAGGCCAAGTCGCGCACTAGGCCAATGCCATCGGTAGTATCGCCGTAGGTACGGCCATTGCCACCCAGGATCAGCGTATTGACCGCCCCTGCCCGACGGGCGCGGTGGCTCAAGGTATCGCACAGCGCGAAGGCATCGCCTTTGAACGGCACAGTCACGTTGGCACCACGCCCGCCCGCGTCGATAAAGGCGCGCCAGGCACCAGCGAAGCCATCCAGCGCCGCTTCTTCGGCGCTGTACTCAATTGCTTGTGCCGTTTGATGGGCAAACTCAGCGTGGATCTGCGGGGATTTGGAGTGCTTAACGGGGTTGCCAAACACGCAGTAGCGATCGGTCATGATGATTCTTCCATCGTTTCAGCAAATTCGCCAAGCCAGTCCCGGGGCTGTAAGAAATCCTGCAAACGCATCTCAGCGCTACCCGGCGCTGGCTCAAAGGCATACTCCCAGCGCGCCAGCGGCGGCATCGACATCAAAATGGATTCGGTGCGCCCGCCGCTCTGCAGGCCGAACAGCGTGCCGCGATCCCACACCAAGTTGAACTCCACGTAGCGGCCACGGCGGTAGAGCTGAAAATCGCGCTCGCGAACGCCCCAGGCGTCGTTTTTACGCCGCTCGACGATGGGCAGGTAAGCTTCCAGAAAGCTGTCGCCCACTGCACGCTGCATGGCAAAACAGTCGGCAAACTCACCTGCGTTTAAATCGTCGAAAAACAGTCCGCCCACACCGCGGGTTTCATCGCGATGCTTGAGGTAGAAGTACTCATCGCACCAGGCTTTGTAACGCGCATAAACGTCATCGCCAAAGGGATCACAGGCGGCTTTTGCCACTCGGTGCCAGTGCACCACATCTTCCATCACGGGATAAAACGGCGTTAAGTCAAAGCCGCCGCCAAACCACCACACCGGCGGCTCGCCGACTTTCTCGGCAATAAAGAAGCGCACGTTGCCATGGCTGGTCGGCACATGCGGGTTTTCCGGGTGCAATACCCAGGAAACGCCCACTGCGTGAAAGCTGCGCCCAGTCAGTTCAGGGCGCGCAGCGGTTGCCGAAGGCGGCAGCTGAGCGCCATAGACATGGGAGAAGTTGACGCCGCCTTTTTCAAACACGCCACCATGGGTCATCACCCGCGAACGTCCACCGCCGCCCTCTGCACGCTGCCAACTATCCTCTTGGAACTGGCCAGTGCCATCGGCTTTCGCCAAACCAGCGCAGAGCCGTTCCTGCAGATCAAGAAGGTAGCGTTTAACGTCATCAAGGTGCTCGTGGGCCACGGTAACTCCTAAGGGGTAAATTAAATAGTGAGTAGTGATGCGTGAATAGTGAATAGTGAATAGTGAATAGTGAATTGATAGATTGTTAGGGGCGCATGATTCTACCGGTGGCCAAGTCCCTGATGGTACTGGGGCTGGCGTCGCCGCCTAGCGCGCCTTCCACGACATAGGCGACTTCATCGCCAAAGATTTCCGTAATCTCAGCGGCGCTCATGGCGGGAGGCTCGCCAGCACGGTTGGCAGAGGTGGAGACCAGCGGGCCACCGAACGCCTCACACAGCGCTTTCATTAGCGGGTGGTCAGTAACGCGTAGCGCTACGCGCTCGTGGGCTCCGCGCACCAGCCCATGGCTGCGGCCATTATCGGGCACTAACCAAGTGTTTGGGCCCGGCCAGCTGGCGGCCAGCGGCGCGTGTAGTGCTAACGGAAGTTGATTCAGCCAGGGTTGAAACTGCTCGATACTCGCGGCAACCAGAATGACGCCCTTCGCCGGATCGCGCTGTTTTATACGCATCAGGAGCGCTAACGCTTCGTCATTTTCCGGGTCGCAGCTAAGCCCCCAAACCGCTTCGGAGGGGCAGGCAATGACGCCCCCATCACGCAGCGCGCTAATCGCAGGCGCTAGATCGGTAGACAAACTCATGGCCTCTCCTCGAACATGCCGTTAATAGCCGCATCCTATCATGAGCGCGGTAGCCGCACCCAGCCTCCCGCCTGCTGGCTTACCCAGCCGTCCAACTCCAGCATAAGCAGGCGCTGCTGGCAGTCGCTGACCGATGCGCCGGTAAAAGCTACCAGTGAATCGAGAGGCGTTGGCGTGGCCGATAGAGAGGTTAATAATGGGTCGGGCAAGCTATCCGCTTGCGACGCTTCTTTAGTCGGTTGTTCTGCCATGGCGGATAACGGTTGCTGAAAGGGGCCCTCGGGCGGGATAAACGCCTCCGCCCAGTGGCCGAGATCAGCAATGATATCGTCGACGTTACAGGCCAGATGAGCGCTCCCCTGGCGTAGTAGTGACAAGCAGCCGCGGGCCTGCACGTTGTGCAGCGACCCCGGGAGCACAAACAGCTCGCGATTTTGCTCTAAGGTGAGCCGGGCGCTGACCAGTGAACCGCTTTTTTCGGTCGCTTCGACCACCAGGGTGCCAAGCGAGAGACCGGTAATGATTCTATTACGGCGTGGAAAAAATGCTGGGCGCGCCAGGGTACCCGGCGGGTGTTCTGACAGCAGCAGTCCGCCGGGCAAACGACTGAGCTGCTCGTGAAGATCGCGGTTTGAGGCAGGGTAGATTACATCCACGCCGCAGCCGAGTACGGCAACCGTGCTTCCTTCCGCATTCAACGCAGTACGCTGGGCCACACCGTCAACCCCTAACGCCATGCCGCTGACTACACACCAGCCGCGGCGGACAAGATCTCGGGCAAACGTTTGGGCGTTGTGGGTGCCTTCGCCGGTAGGACGACGAGTGCCCACCATGGCAAGCTTGGGACCTTCAAGCGCGCTAATGTCCCCCTGGGCCCAGAGCACTGCAGGCGGGTCAGGCAGTTCATTTAACAGCTCAGGCCAAGCGGGATGGTCACGATGCAGGACATGCCGTGCGGAGCCGCCTTGTTGCCACGCCAGGGTCTCATTGACGACACCTTGTAGTGGACTACGGGTGGGGTGTTCAAGCCATAGGCGCAGCTCGCTAGCCGCTCGGCTGGGCAGTGCAGCCAACCAGCCCTCCGGCCACTGTGGCTGGCGGGCTACCAACTGCGCTATACGCAGCGCGCCCATCCCAGGCAACGCATTGACCACCAACCACTCCTGGGCGTCCATACACCCTCCTTAATAAGCGCATTATTTGTGTTGCCAGCCGTTAGTTAGCCGGTGACTCAACTTGATCACCCACTTCCAGCACTCGCGATGCCTGCATCACTAAAGCGTAGCTGACGTGATCATAAGGCCTAAACACCATAACGCTACCCGCTTCACTGCTAGGCAATTGAACCAGCTCCTGGGTGCGCGGGTCATTGACCAACTCACCCTGCTGATTAACTCGCAGCACATGGCCCGCCTGCAGGCCATCCAGCGTGCCAAGATCAAGGGTAACGATCTGAAAGCGGCCGATAAAACGCACCCCACCGGGCACACCGATAATGTGCCCTTCAAGCGTATTCAGCGGCGCGTGGGGCATAAGCTCGGTGCTTAGCGCACGCTCTTCTAGCGGCAAAATAATATCGTTTACGCGCACCTCCTGATGAGACCTCAGCACCTCAAGCTGAGTAATACCGCCGTCGCTGCTGACATGCCGTGCGACACCCACATTAATCAGCTCCAAGCCAAGTGGCGTGCCATCCATGGCTTGGTAGGATTCCGACTGCCGGTAGATGCCCACCTGGCCATGACGCGGCACCTCACCACGCACATATAACCTGTCCCCCGCGCCGCTGATCAGACGGCGATCATCCCCGGCCACTATGTAAGCCAGCTCCTGCAACGCATCGGCATCATCCACAACGCGGTGTTGGCGCAGAAAGGCCTGCGCTTCTTCCACAGCGATTGGCTCAATCGCTTCACGATGGGGCAAAGTACGCACCTGCGGTGAAAGTTTAACCACCTGCTGATCACGCTCCCACGCGGCGACATCGCTACTCACCAGCAACACTGCACTCAGCAGCAAACCACTAAATGCCCCCCGGTAGGCGTGTTGTTTTGCCGCCATCCTGCTCTCCCCTAAAAAGGTGCATAGAAGGGTTCTTATGTTGATGATTAGACGCTATGCGCCTTGGCCGCTTATGCCCAGAAACATTGACAGCATGATATAGTGACCCATCATAAAGTACCTAGGTTAAGCGACTCTCGTCACTGCCTAGCTTGACTTAATTCAGACTCAGCATAACGGTGATTGTAACGTCATGGCCAAACTTCCTATTCTTGAATTCCCCGATGAGCGCCTGCGCACCAAGGCTGCTGCGGTGGAAAGCGTTGACGATGAGGTGCGCAAGCTCGTCGACGATATGCTGGAGACCATGTATGACGCCCGCGGTATCGGTCTAGCCGCGACCCAGATCGATGTCCATCGTCGGGTCGTCGTCATGGATGTCAGCGACGACAACTCCCAGCCGCTGGTGCTCATCAATCCACGCTATACCGCGATTGGCGATGAAAAAGAGCCTTTATCAGAAGGCTGCCTATCGATTACTGACTACTACGCCGAAGTGCCCCGCTATCTCAAAGTGCAGCTCAACGCGCTGGATCGCAATGGCGATGCCTACGAGCTAGAGGCCGAAGGCCTGCTGGCGCACTGTATTCAGCATGAGTACGACCACCTTGAAGGCGTGCTGTTTGTTGATTATCTGTCGCCGCTCAAGCGTGACCGTATCCTCAAGAAGATGCAGAAACGCCATAAGCAGATTCAGGACGCGTAACCCTCTTTGCCTACTTACATTCCAGATACGCCAGGTAGCCCTCACCCTATGTCACGATTGCGCGTTGTTTTTGCTGGCACGCCTGAATTCGCCGCTTCGAGCCTTGCAACGCTGCTGGAAAGCCAGCACGAGGTGGTCGCGGTGTATACCCAACCCGACCGCCCTGCTGGCCGCGGCCGTAAGTTAACGCCCAGCCCGGTCAAACAGCTGGCCCTGGAGCACGGTCTGCCGGTCTATCAGCCCCAGACGCTAAAACAGCCCGCCGCACAAGCAGAGCTGGCCGCGCTCAATGCGGACATCATGGTCGTCGTCGCCTACGGGCTGCTGCTGCCCCAGGCGGTGCTAGACACCCCGCACTTAGGCTGCGTTAACGTACACGCTTCGCTGCTGCCCCGCTGGCGTGGTGCTGCCCCCATCCAACGGGCGATTGAAGCCGGCGATAGTGTCTCGGGCGTGACCATCATGCAGATGGATGCGGGCTTGGATACCGGCGCGATGCTCTCGGCAGTGCGCACACCGATTACGCCACGTACCACCGGCGGCGATTTGCATGACCGCCTCGCCATTCAGGGTGCTAATGCGTTGGTTACCACACTCGATGCCCTGGCCTCCGGTGCCGCTCATGCCACGCCTCAGCCTGACGAGGGCGTCACCTATGCCGCCAAGCTCAGCAAAGCAGAAGCCGAGCTCGATTTTGGCCAGCCAGCACACCAGCTGGCCAGTAAAATTCGCGCGTTTAACCCCTGGCCGGTGACCTGGTGCGCGCTCGGCGATGACCGCCTGCGCCTGCTAATGGCCAGCGCAGAGGAGGGTGAGCATCCGCCCAGCGCCCCCGGTACGCTACTTGACCACGGCGACGATCACCTGCGCATTGCCTGCGGGCAAGAGGGCCGCGACGTGTTGTGCGTAGCCAAAGCCCAGTTGCCCGGCGCTAAAGCGATGGCCGTGCGTGACTTACTTAATGCGCGCCACGCGCGCCTGGCTACTGGCACTCGCCTTGGCCAGCCAGCGGCTCAGGCCAACCAAGGAGACACACCATGAGCCAAAAACGCTCCCCTCAAAGTGGCGGCAGCGGCCAGGAAGTGCGCGCCGCCGCTGCGCGAGCGCTGGCCCCGGTGCTTAGCGACCAAGGCTCACTGGCTGGAATGGATGATCACAGCGTGGTCGCCCGCGACCGCGGTCTGCTCAAAGAGCTCTGCTTCGGCTCCTGCCGCCGCTTACCGCGCCTGGAAGCGTTGGCCAGCGTGCTGCTAAAACAACCGTTTAAAAAGCGCGACAGCGATGTTCAGGCGCTGTTGCTGGTGGGTATTTATCAGTTGCTGTATATGCGCATTCCTGCCCACGCAGCAGTAGGCGAAACCGCTGGCGCTGCGCGCTTACTCAAGAAAGAGTGGGCGACCCGCGTTTTGAATGGTTGCCTGCGCCGCCTGCAGCGCGAATCCGAAGCGCTTCTGGCCCAGGTAGACCGCGATGAGAGCGTGGCGTTAGAGCATCCGCCCTGGCTACTTAACGCGCTACGTCAGGCGTGGCCAGAGCAGTGGCGCGATATCATCGAGGCCAACAATCACCCTGGCCCCATGACGCTGAGGGTGAATCAGCGCCACAATGACCGTGAAGACTATTTGGGAATGCTTACCGAACAGGGCTTGAGCGGCCACTTATGTAGCCACGTCCCAGACGGTATCACCCTGGAAACGCCCTGCGATGTCACCGCGCTACCCGGCTTTGAAGAGGGTCATGTAAGCGTTCAGGATGAGGCGGCTCAGCTCTCGGCGGCGCTATTAGGCCCCGCGCTGGCACCCCGTCCAGGTGCCCGTGTTCTCGATGCCTGCTGTGCGCCAGGCGGTAAAACGGCCCACTTGCTCGAACAGTTTGATATTGCCCTAACGGCTATCGATAGCGATAACCAGCGCTTAGCGCGGGTGGAGGACACGCTCAGCCGTCTCGGCGTTGAGGCAGTGCTCGAACACGCCGATGCGACCGAGCGCGACTGGTGGAGCGGCACCCCGTTTGATGCCATTCTGCTCGATGCCCCTTGCTCGAGCACCGGCGTGATTCGCCGTCACCCCGATATCAAAAAACTGCGCCGCAAGGACGATATTCGCCCGCTGGCCAAGCTTCAACGCCAGTTGTTAGATAATCTTTGGCCGATGCTGCGCGAAGGCGGCACGCTGCTTTACGCCACCTGCTCGGTTCTACCGGAAGAGAACAGCGAGCAGATTGAGGCATTTCTAGCCCGTACGCCTGACGCTCATATCACCACGCCTAACGACGTTGCCTGGGGCATTGTCAGCGGCGCGGGTCGCCAACTGTTTCCAGCCCAGAGCAGTCACGATGGCTTTTTTTATGCCAGACTAGAGAAGCGCACTGCCTAGGCTATGACCGAGTTCGAGGCAGTGAATTTATGACAAGGAAGGAGACGTTATGAGTCATCACACCTACAAACACGTAGAACTGACCGGGTCTTCAGAGCAAAGTATTGAGGAAGCGGTACAGAACGCTTTGACTAAAGCATCCGAGACCATCCAGCACATGCGCTGGCTGGAAGTGGTTGATACGCGCGGCCACATCGAAGACGGCCGTGTTGCTCACTGGCAGGTCACGGTTAAAGTTGGCTTCACGCTAGAGTAATCCTCACCTGCTTTTCGGCGGCGGCTGGTTTACACTGGCCGCCGTCTTTATTGCAGCGCATGATAGATGTCTTTGACGGAAAACATTGACCTGTAAAAACAGTAACCCTGTAAAAACATTATCCCTGTAAAAACATTGTCCTGTGGAAATAGTATCCCTGTAAATGACAGAACAGTGTCTCAAGGCCACCTTGGGTCTTAATGACATTGCGCTGGCGCTTTTAATGGAACCGATGCTCAGCAATGAAAATCATCATTCTCGGCGCCGGCCAGGTCGGCGGCACGTTGGCAGAACACCTCGCCCGCGAGGAGAACGACATCACCGTCGTTGATACTGACGCCAAAAAACTGCGCGATCTGCACACCAAACTCGATATCCGCACCGTCACCGGGGCGGGTTCCTACCCGATTGTGTTGCGTCAGGCTGGCTGCGAAGACGCCGATATGTTGATCGCCGTGACCAACAGCGACGAGATCAATATGATCGCCTGCCAGGTCGCCCATACGCTGTTTCGCACCCCGACCAAAATTGCCCGGGTGCGCGCCACGGCGTACTTAACCCGCAAGGGACTGTTTGCCCACGAAGCGATCCCCATTGATGTACTGATCAGCCCCGAGCAGGTGGTCACCGACCACGTACGCCGCCTGATCGAGCACCCCGGTGCCCTGCAGGTATTGGAGTTTGCCGGTGGCTTGGTACAGCTGGTGGCGGTGAAAGCGTTCTACGGCGGCCCGCTGGTAGGTCAGGACTTGGCCTTTCTGCGCCGCCATATGCCCAACGTGGATACCCGCGTAGCAGCCATTTACCGTCGTAACCGACCGATTATCCCCCGCGGCGATACGGTCATCGAGGCCGACGACGAGGTGTTCTTCCTTGCCGCCCGCCGGGATATTCGTGCGGTGATGAGCGAGCTCCGGCGGGTCGAACGGGACTTCCGCCGCGTGGTGATAGCCGGGGGCGGTAATATCGGCGAGCGGCTGGCGGAGCATTTGGAGCATAGCCACCAGGTCAAGATCATCGAGCACAGCCTTGAGCGCTGTACCACCCTCTCTGAACGCCTGGACCGCACCGTAGTGCTCCACGGCAGCGCCACCAGCAAACGCTTGCTGGAAGAAGAGAACATCGAAGAGTGCGATATCTTCTGCGCGCTGACCAACGACGACGAAGTCAATATCATGTCGTCGCTGCTCGCCAAGCGCTTAGGCGCCAAGAAGGTGCTGACGCTAATCAACAACGCCGCCTACGTGGACTTAGTGCAGGGTGGCGAGATCGATATTGCCATCTCCCCCCAGCAGGCGACTATCGGCAGCCTGCTGACCCACGTGCGCCGCGGCGATATTGTTAACGTTCACTCGCTGCGCCGGGGCGCCGCCGAGGCGATTGAAGCCATCGCCCACGGTGATAAGCAGTCGTCCAAGGTGGTGGGCCGTACCATCCGTGAGATCGACCTGCCCGACGGCACCACCATCGGTGCAATTGTGCGCGGCAAAGAGGTCATTATCGCCCACGGCGATGTGATGGTTGAGAGCGGTGACCACGTGATTCTATTCGTGATCGACAAGCGCCGCATTCGCGATGTGGAGCGCCTGTTCCAAGTCGGTTTAACGTTCTTTTGATAACCCTCGAGCGACTGCCAATGGCAGCTAATAACAGGAGCATGCGACAACCATGAGTCTGCGGGTTATTTTGCGCATTTTGGGGCTGCTGCTGATGCTGTTCAGCCTGACCATGCTCCCCCCAACGTTAATGTCACTGTGGTTTCGCGACGGCGTGTGGAGTGCCTTCATTAGCGGCATAGCCATTTCAGTGGCGACCGGACTGCTGCTCTACCTGCCCAATCGCCGCTCGCAAAAAGAGCTGCGCATCCGCGATGGCTTTATTATCGCCGCGATGTTCTGGACGGTACTGGCACTGTTCGGCTCGCTGCCGCTGATGTTGTTCGGCGAAGGCTCACTGAATATTACCGATGCGGTATTTGAGTCGTTCTCCGGTTTGACCACCACCGGTGCCACCGTGATTACCGGCATCGATTTTCTACCCGAATCAATACTTTACTATCGCCAGCAGCTCCAGTGGTTGGGCGGGATGGGCATCGTGGTGTTGGCGGTCGCCATTCTGCCCACCCTGGGCGTTGGCGGCATGGCGCTTTATCGCACCGAAATCCCGGGGCCACTAAAAGATTCAAAGCTAACGCCACGCATCACCGAAACCGCCAAAGCGCTGTGGTACATCTATGCCACGCTCACCGTGGCCTGCATGATCGCTTATATGCTGGCGGGCATGAGCTGGTTCGACGCTTTGAGCCACAGCTTTTCAACCGTCGCTAACGGCGGTTTTTCTACCTATGACGCCAGTATCGGCTATTTTGATAGCGCCACGATTGAGCTGATCTGCATTGCTTTTATGCTCATTTCAGCGTTTAGCTATAGTCTGCACTTTATTGCTTGGCGTGAAAAAAGTTTGTTGCACTACTTTCATGACCCCGAAGCGCGCTTTTTAATGATCTTTTTGCTCGCGCTGGCCGTGGTTACGGTGCTGTCACTTTGGTTAACCAACACCTACGATACCGTGCGCGGTCTCCGGCATGGGGTTTTCCAAGTCATTTCCGTGGCCACTACGGCCGGCTTTAGCGTCGCTGATTTCTCCATGTGGCCGGGTGCCCTACCCTTTTTGCTGTTTGTGACGGCGTTCGTTGGCGGCTGCTCCGGCTCTACCGGTGGCGGTATAAAGGTGATTCGGATTATTTTGATCATCAAACAGGGCATGCGTGAGATCATGCGTTTGATTCACCCGAACGCGGTGATTGCGGTCAAAGTCGGTAAGGTCAGCGTTCCCGATAGCATCGCCCAAGCCGTTTGGGGGTTCTTTTCGGTTTATGTACTGCTGTTTTTATTCATGCTGGTCGGCGTTATGGCCACCGGGGTCGACCAAGTGACCGCTTGGTCAACGGTAGGCTCCGCGCTCAACAACCTCGGCCCTGCGCTTGGCGAAGCCAGCACCAATTATGGCGACATGCCCAGCCTGGCAAAATGGATATTAGTCATGGCCATGCTGCTCGGACGCCTGGAAATTTTTACGGTACTGGTGCTATTTACCCCCGCCTTCTGGCGGCGCTAAGCCCTTCATACCAAGCATGCACATCAGTCCCACTTATTGATTTTGAGAGCTGTTAATGAACCACGACGATACGTCTCACCAAGAAACGTCGCTTGAAGAAACGTCCCATGAAAAAACGGGGCCACTGGCCGCCACACCAACTGCGCTGCCTGCAACGAGCGGACCGCTCAAAACGATCACTGTGGGTGAAACACGCTACACGCTACTGGGCACGGCGCACGTGTCGGCGGAAAGCGCCAACGATGTGCGTAAGCTGATCGATAGCGGCACCTTTGATGCCGTGGCCATCGAACTCTGCGATGCCCGCCACCACAGCATGTCCAACCCGGATGCGATGGGTGAGCAGGACCTGTTTCAAGTATTTAGGGAAGGCAAAGCGGGCATGGTCGCAGCGAGTTTGGCCCTGGGCGCTTTTCAGCAGCGTATTGCCGACCAATCCGGCATTCAGCCGGGGGCCGAAATGCGCGCCGCCGTTGAAGAAGCCAGCCGTCGGAAGCTGCCATTACTGCTGGTTGACCGCGATGTGGGTTTAACCCTCAAGCGCATCTACAGCAACGTGCCGTGGTGGCAGCGTTTCTCGCTATTTTCAGGCTTGATTGGCAGCGTGCTCTCCCGTCAGGATGTCTCCAAAGAGGATATCGAAAAGCTCAAAGAAGGCGATATGCTGGAAGCGACCTTCAGCGAATTTGCCGCCGAATCTGAAGCGCTGTACACCCCGCTGATTCGTGAACGCGACCGCTATATGGCGCTGCGCCTGGCCGAAGACGCCCCGCCAGGGCGCTACCAGCACGTGCTCGTCGTGCTTGGCGCAGGCCATCTAAAAGGCACCGGTGAGCACCTGGAAACGCCGCTGCCCGCCGAACCAAAAGTCGAACGTGAGTCACTTGAAGCCACCCCGCCACCGTCCAAGCTCTGGAAGGCGTTACCTTGGTTAATCACCGTATTAGTGCTTACTGGCTTTGCGATTGGCTTTTCGCGCAACACCGACCTGGGTTGGCAGCTGGTACTCGAGTGGTTTTTGATTAACGGCATTCTCTCTGGTGGCGCGACGATTATCGCCCTGGCACACCCGGTGACCGTGATCGCCACCTTCTTTGCCGCTCCGCTGACCTCGCTGAACCCGACGATCGGCGCAGGCTTTGTAGCCGCCGGGGTTGAGCTTTATATGCGCAAACCCAAAGTGCGCGATTTTTCATCGCTGCGCCACGATGTTACTCAGCTAAAAGGCTGGTGGAAAAACCGCGTATCGCGCACCCTGCTGGTGTTTATTCTTGCCACGCTAGGCTCCGCGGTAGGTACCTGGGTAGCCGGGTTCAGAATCGCCGGTACATTGTTTGGCGGCTAAACGCCGCATAGCTGCTGTCGGCGGGTCGATTTTGTGATGCAATCGGCTCGCCGCGTAGCTGTCGTTAAACACGTCAAAGTAATCATCCAACACGCCGGCAGCAGCCGTATCCCCGCCCTGGCGTAGCAGCTCGATCGCCACCTCCGCAGTACATAAATGCGCTTTTGATGCAGGCTTGCGCAGCCGATAGCGCGTTTCTCGCTCGCTGCGCAGCGGCAACACCGGCAAACCATCCAAGTAAGCGCTTTTACGGAACATACGCCGCGCCTGACGCCAGGTACCATCCAGAATAATAAATACCGGAATGCGCGCCTGCTCCTTCTCCGCGTGCACCGCGTCAATACCCACCACACGATCGGCATAGTCGGGTTGGTCATCGGGGAAAATCACAAAGGGCGCGTAGCGAGGGTCTTTTAGCAGCGCGGCTAACTGGGCATCCGGCGCCACCCGGTACCAGGTAAATACCTGCGTCGTGGTGATCACGTCGCGAATCAAACGCCCGGTATTGGTCGGCTTATAGTGCTCGATAGGGTGCGTTAACAGCCATACCTGAGCAACGCTCTCCGCCTTAACCTGATACGGGCACAAGCAGTTGAGCACGGGTAACTGACAGTGATCACAGCGGGTAACAAAACTACCCCGCGCTTTAAACTCCCGCCGCGGCGGACGCTGGTTTTCAAGAGCTGGACCATCATTCACAGAGCTATTATTCACAGAGCTCTCGCCAACAGAGCCATCAAAAGCAGACATCCGCGCTCCAGAAGTGGGAAACAACTAACAGTGAAAAGGGCGCAGAGTATAAATGAGCGCGTCGTATTTTGACGAACATTTCCCCATCATCACCGTAAACCTAAAAATATTTCAACGTTGACACCCAAAGCGCAACGCCGCTAAAGTCTAGTCAACTATTAAAATCAGAAAGGTTTACATCAATGACCGTGCCTCACGAGCAAAACCAGGAACAACGCCACGATTGGTCGCTGGATGAGATCAACGCGCTGTTCGCGCTACCGTTCAATGACCTGTTGTTCCAAGCTCAGCAGGTTCACCGTACTCACTTCGATGCTAACGCGGTGCAAGTTTCTACTCTGCTGTCGATTAAAACCGGCGCCTGCCCGGAGGACTGCAAATATTGCCCCCAATCCGGCCATTACAATACCCAGCTGGAGAAAGAGAAGCTGCTGGAAATTGAAAAAGTCGTCGAGCAGGCCAAGGCGGCCAAAGAAGCCGGTGCCAGCCGTTTTTGCATGGGTGCGGCCTGGCGTAGCCCCCGGGACAAAGACTTACTGCTGGTCGAAGAGATGGTTCGTCAGGTGAAAGCCGTGGGCCTGGAAACCTGTATGACGCTGGGGATGGTGGACGGCGAACAGGCTAGCCGGCTGGCCACCGCCGGGCTCGATTACTACAACCACAACCTGGATACCTCGCCGGATTATTATGGCGAAATCATCACCACCCGCACTTATAGCGACCGGCTGAAAACGCTCTCCAACGTACGCGATGCCGGTATGAAAGTCTGCTCTGGCGGCATTCTTGGCATGGGCGAAGACGCCCAGGATCGTAGCGCCCTGCTGCAACAGCTGGCTAAGCTTAGCCCGCACCCGGAATCCGTACCCATCAATATGCTGGTAAAAGTCCCCGGTACACCGCTGGAAAACGTCGAAGATCTAGACCCCATCGAGTTTATCCGCGCTATTGCCGCCGCCCGCATTATGATGCCCCAGAGCCATGTGCGGCTCTCCGCTGGCCGCGAACAGATGAGCGAATCCACCCAGGCGCTGGCGTTTTTGGCCGGCGCCAACTCGATCTTCTACGGGGACAAACTGCTGACCACCGGCAACCCCCAGGCAGACCGCGACCGTGCCCTGTTTGCCAAGCTGGGCCTGCACCCGGAAAAGCGCGCAACCTGCGAGAGTGAAGAGACTCAAGCGGCGCGTCTCGCCCAACAGGCCCAGCAGCAGGTACACGCCAAACGCGTTGCCGAGCTGGCGGTGGATGCCAGTGCCTGACCCGTGGCAACAGCGCTTAGCCGCTGCCCGTGCTGAACGCCAACTGACACAGCGTTGGCGAACTCGGCAGGCAGTGGCAAACGGTGTTCTCGACTTTGCCGGAAACGACTACCTGGGCTTGGCTCAAGACCCACGAGTAAGCGAAGCCCAAGCGGCAGGCGCACGCCTTTACGGCGCGGGTGCCGGTGCATCGCACCTGGTGAACGGTCATTTAGAGATTCACGACGCTCTGGAAGACGCCTTAGCACGCTGGACAGGCCGCGAGCGTGCGCTGCTGTTCTCTACCGGCTATATGGCCAACCTTGGTGTTCTTCAAGCGCTGGCTGATCGTCATACGGCTATCTTCCAGGACCGCCTTAACCACGCATCGTTAATCGATGGCGCCGCCTTAAGCGGCGCCCGTTCGCGGCGCTTTCATCACCGCGACACAAGCGATCTGGAAAACCTGCTGGGTCGCAGTGAGTGCGCGCATAAACTCGTGGTCAGCGATGGTGTTTTTAGTATGGATGGCGATGTGGCTGACATCGCCAGCTTAGTCACTGTCAGCCAACGCCACAGTGCATGGCTAATGGTGGACGACGCCCACGGCGTGGGCGTGCTGGGTGAAAATGGCAGCGGCTGCGTGGGTAGCGCCTGGGATAGCACCGAGGTGCCGATTTTGGTCGGCACTCTAGGCAAAGCATTGGGCACCGCTGGGGCTTTTGTGGCCGGGGACGCCAAGTTAATCGATCACTTAATCCAGTTTTCACGCAGCTATATTTACACCACCGCCCAGCCCCCGGCGATTGCCGCTGCGACTTTAAAAGCTTTGGAGATCGTTCAGAGTGAACCGGAACTCCGCACCCAGCTAAACGCCAGTATCGCTTACTTTCGCCGAGAGGTGCTTCTCTTGGGGCTCCCGCTCAGCGATTCGGCCACCCCCATTCAGCCACTGATTTTGGGTGATGAAGTACGCACCCTAAGCTGGGCCGGGCAGTTGCAAAAGCGAGCCATTCACGTGGGAGCCATTCGCCCGCCAACGGTGCCCAAGGGCGAAGCCCGGCTGCGCATCACCCTAAGCGCCCGCCACCAGCGGGGCGATATTGACTCGCTGTTAGCCGCGCTCGACCAGTGCCAGCATCAAGAGGCGTTATGCAGCCCCTGCGTTTAATACTGCTCTCCGGCTGGGGAATCGACCAGCGTATCTGGCAGCCACTCGCCGCGCACTGGCCTAACCACTTGGCTGCCCAGGCAATCGATTGGCCTGGCTATGGCGATGCCCCTGCGCTAGGGACTAATGCTACGCTTTCAGAGCTCGCGAAGGTGATGGCCGGGCCACTAGCCAGCGATGCGGTATGGGTCGGCTGGTCATTGGGTGGGTTACTGGCGACGGCACTCCTTAAGGGGTTGCCCCCACCACGCGGGCTTATTCTACTGGGTGCCAGTAACACCTTCTGCGCAACCGGCGGTGTCACTTCTGCCGAGCTAAGCGCCTTTCGACGTGCCTTTCAGCGCGACCCCACCGCGACCTGGCAACACTTTTTGCGCTGGCAGGCGCAAGGCGAACCCAGCCCCCGACAGGCATACCGACAGTTGGGTGATTTACTGGGTGATACGCTACCTGCCGACATCACCACACTCGCTACCGGCCTGGACTGGCTGGCGTCGATTGATAATCGCCAGCGCCTAGCGGCGCCCCCTTGCCCGGTGGTACGGCTCAACGGCGAACACGATCCATTAATCAGCCCTGTCCAGCGCAGCGCCAGCGAACGCTTAAACGGTGTTGGCCACTGTCCTATGCTCTCCCAGCCCCAGGCTCTCGCCGCGACGATTACCCACCATGCCACCCAGATGGCTAACGCCAATATGGCGGTTTTATGAACGTTCTAACGGTAAACAGCGATGCTAACTGGCAGGCACGGGTTGCTCACGCTTTCTCCCGGGCCGCCCCTCGCTACGATGCGCTCGCCAGCGCACAGCGGCAAATAGGTCAACGGCTGTGGGATTCGCTACCCAACAGCGCTTATAAAATACTCGACCTAGGTTGCGGCACCGGTTACTGGACTAAGCAGTTAGCTGAACGTTACCCCCGCGCTCAGGTGTCCGGGTTAGATTTAGCTCCCGGCATGCTGGCACAGGCCCGCCAGCGCTATGGTGACGATATCCACTGGCAGCAGGGCGACGCGGCGGCGCTGCCGTTTGGTGCCCATGCCTTTGATCTGGTGTTTTCCAACTTGGCGGTGCAGTGGTGCCGTGATCTTGGCGCGGTGATGCATCAGCTTTACCAGGTTCTTACTCCCGGTGGGCAGGCGCATATCACAACGCTGCTACCCGACACCCTGGAAGAAATCGTCTTTGCCTGGCAGCGCCCCGAAGCGTTGCTGCAAACACCTAATCGCGCCAGCGTGGAACGGACGATTAGTGAAAGCGGCTTAACCATCAACCAACAAACGGCCACCTTTGAGCGCTTTTACTACCCCGACCTACAAGCCGTGATGGCCTCCATTAAAGGCGTTGGCGCCCAGCTTCCTCGGCCAAACACCTGCCTTACCCGAGCGGATATCGCTGCTGCAAAAGCGCGCTTTGAGCAGTTACGCCAGCCGGAGGGCCTGCCGGTGAGCTACCACTGCTTAACGCTGCAATTGGAAAAATCACTATGAATGTCTGGTTTGTGACGGGCACCGACACCGATGCGGGTAAAACATTAGTGACGAGCAGCTTATTATATGCCGCCCGCCAACAGCAGTTGAGCACGCTGGGCCTTAAACCGGTGGCTTCCGGCAGTGATCAGACTAGCGAAGGCCTGCGTAATGATGATGCACTGGCGTTACAGCAGCAGAGTGTGCCGCTGGTCGACTACGCTACGGTAAACCCCATCGCCTTTGCCCCCGCCATTGCGCCTCATCTCGCCGCGATGGAGACGGGCCAGCCGCTTGAGGTTAGCGCCATCGTAAGTTCACTAAGCGAAACGCTTAGCCAAACACCCAGAGATATCACCCTGATTGAAGGCGTCGGTGGCTGGCGCGTGCCGCTAAACGATCAGGAGGATTTTGCCGACCTGGCGATTGCCCTTGAGCTGCCGGTGATCCTGGTCGTCGGCTTAAAGCTAGGCTGCTTAAATCATGCTCGCTTAACGGCGGAAGCCATCCGTGCTGACGGTTTGGTACTCGCCGGTTGGGTGGGCAGCGTGGCAGATCCCGCTTTTGCCACTAACGCGCCGCGCTTTGAAGCCAACATCGCGCATCTAAATGCCAAACTTGAAGCCCCCTGTTTAGGCATTATTCCGCATCTTGATGCCCCCTGCGCCGCGATTGCCCATCCCTATCTCTCCCTGGAGCCGTTATGAACACGCCGGTTTGGCATCCTTATGCGCACCTAAAAACCCAGAAGCCCGCCCCCAAGGTAGTGGGCGGTGACGGCGCTCACTTTGTGCTTGAGAGCGGTGAACGCCTGCTAGATGCCACCTGCTCCTGGTGGTGCATGATTCACGGCTACGGTCACCCGCGCTTGGTGGCGGCCATTCGCGAGCAGACAGGCCAGCTGTGCCATGTGATGCTCGGCGGCTTAACCCACGACCCCGCCGACCAGTTGGCCCGCGAGCTGGTACGCATTACCCCCGCCGGACTGAATCACGTCTTCTATTCGGACAGCGGCTCAGTGGGCATGGAAGTGGCGATGAAAATGGCGCTGCAGTACCAGGTGCTTACCGGCCACCCAGGCAAGCAAAAGATGCTCTCGTTGATGAAGGCGTACCACGGCGACACCACCGGCTGCATGGCAGTGTGCGACCCGGAAGAAGGCATGCACAGCCTGTTCGCCAGCCTACTGCCCCAACACCATTTCGCCCCGGCGCCTACTGCTTCTTTTGATGCCACGCCTGAACAGGTCGAGCACGACCTTAGCGCCCTGCGTAGCGTATTGGAGCGCCACCATGATGAAATCACCGCCCTGTTGATAGAACCGCTTTTACAAGCGGCTGGCGGGCTAAATATGACCTCGCCCGCCTACATTGTTGGCGCCAGGGCACTGTGCGATGAGTTTAATGTGCTGCTGATCTTTGACGAAGTAGCCACCGGATTTGGCCGCACCGGCAAGCTGTTTGCCGCTGACCACGCGGGCGTTACGCCGGATATTATGGTGCTCTCGAAAGGTTTGACCGGTGGCTATTTGGGCCACGCCGCGACGCTCGCCACGGATCGCGTCCATGATGCCTTTATCGGCGACAGCCCCCAGCACGCCTTTATGCACGGGCCAACCTTTATGGGCAACCCGTTGGCCTGCCGGGTGGCGCTGGAAAGCCTGCGCGTCTTCGAGGAAGAGAATTACCTGGGCAAAATTGCGGCGCTTAGCCAGCAGCTGAAGCGGGAGTTAATCGATGATCAAGCGTTGAACGCACACCCGGCCGTGGCCGACGTTCGGGTTCTCGGCGCCACCGCGGTGATCGAAGCACACTCCGCCGAGGCGCTAAAAGGCGTAGGAGACTTCGCCCGCGAGCGCGGCGTGTGGCTGCGCCCCATTGGCCGCTGGCTCTATACCATGCCCGCCTATATCACCTCTGAAGCGGAAATGACCAAGATTACCGACGTGATGAAGGCGTGGTTTCTGGATCAGTAAACAGCTCAGGAAAGCAGTAGATTGCCCTGCTGCTTCCAGCGATTTACCAACGCTGGCACGCCCTCACCGGCGGTGGTGTTAATTGCTAACACACCCGGCGGGATTAACGCATCCGCCTCCGGGTCGACCAGTGCACAGGGCGTATCGTAGTCGATATACGAGAGCAGTGATGCCGCAGGCATCACCGCCAGCGAGGTGCCCACCACCAGCAAAAAGTCAGCCTGGCTAACGAGTTCGCAGGCATCTGCAAATAGCGGCACCGACTCGCCAAACCAGACCACGTCGGGTCTCAGCTGGCTGCCCTTATCGCAGAGATTACCCAACTCAATACCGCCTTTGGACAGCGGGTAGCGCATGCGTTCGTCGATGGAGGAGCGCGCTTTCAGAATCTCGCCATGTAAGTGCAGCACCTGGCGGGAGCCTGCCCGCTCGTGCAGGTCATCAATATTCTGGGTAATGATGCTGACGCTAAAGCCGTCTTGCTCAAGACCAGCCAGCGCTTTATGGGCGGCGTTAGGCTTAGCACGACGAATCTGATCCCGGCGCTGATTATAGAAATCCAGCACCTGCTGCGGGTTACGCTGCCATGCCTGGGGAGTGGCCACATCCTCAACCGGATGGTTCTCCCACAGGCCATCGCTGGCACGAAAGGTTTTGATCCCGCTCTCGGCACTAATCCCCGAGCCGGTAAACACCACCAAATGCGGGCTTGCTGCCATGACTACCTCGTCGTTTAGGTTTCACTGCACCTTAAATAGCCGACTAATATACTAGCTGGCCGATGCTACCCGCAAAACGCTGCTTGTTACGGTAAGGGTAAACGTCAATGACACGGCCAGCGATAATCGCCTGCTGCAGTTTCAGCCAGTAATCGGGGTCAAACAGCTCAGGGTGCTGGGCCATAAACATATCGCGCAGCGCTTTATTGGCGAACATGAAGGGGCCAAACTCCTCGGGAAAAATATCATTAGGCCCAATGGATAATGTGTCGCCCCCGCCGCCCTGGAAGTCATTGCCGTAGGATTTAGGGATAGGCCGGAAACGGCACTCGGTAAGATAGCAGACTTCATCGTAGTCGTAGAAGATCACCCGGCCATGGCGGGTAACGCCAAAGTTTTTCAGCAGCATATCGCCGGGAAAGATATTCGCCGCGGCCATCTGCTTAATGGCATTGCCGTAATCCTTAAGCACCATCTCCTTCTCTTGGTCACTGCACTGTTCCAGATAGATATTTAGCGGCGTCATCATACGCTCGGTATAGCAGTGTTTAATGATTACTTTGTCTTCTCTTAACACCACCGTCGAGGGCGCCACCTCCAGCAAGTGGGCTAAACACTCTGGGGAGAAGTGATCCTGGCGAACGATGAAGTTTGAAAACTCTTGAGTATCGGCCATGCGCCCCACCCGGTCATGGCGTTTCACTAGCCGGTACTTTTCGCGCACCACTGCGTGGGTAACGTCTTTGGCCGGGTCGAATTTATCTTTAATGATCTTAAACACGGTGCGAAAGCTGGGCAGTACAAACACCGCCATCACCATGCCGCGTACGCCTGGGGCGATAACAAACTGGTCCTCGCGCTTGGCAACCTGATGATTCAGGGCACGGAAAAACTCGGTTTTACCATGTTTGAAGAAGCCGATAGCAGCGTAGAGTTCGCCTTCGGGCTTATGCGGCATCAGCTGCTGCAAATAATCGACAAACTCCCTGGGCACCGCCACCTCTACCTGAAAATAGGCGCGGGTAAAGGAGAAAATAATCGACACTTCGTCGGTTTCGATGAGCACCGTATCCAGGTGCAGGCAGGGGTCTCCGCCCTGCTGCTCACCAAACCCCTCGCCGTGAAGCGCAGGCAGTACCAACGGCACCTGCTCGCCACCGCCGCGGATACGCCCCACCAGGTAAGCGCCTTTATTGCGATAGAAGACGCTATTCAACAGCTCGATTTCAGCGTCGTCGGCATCCACAATCGCCGCGGGCAAGTGCTGCTGTAAGAAGCTGGCGCCGAGATGGGTGTCCTGATCTATATCAGCAAAGCGATTATCCAACGGGGCATCGAGCAGCGCCCACTTGAGCGCGGCCTGCCAATCGCCGTTGACCTTGTGCCGACGGCATAGCTCAATCCCCGAGCGGTGGGCGGCATCTTCACGGGAGCTATACACAAACATCCAGTCGTTGCGGATATGGCGGTGGTGGAAGATGGCGCAGAACAGCGAGTTAAAAAAGGTTTCCGCCAGCTCAAAGTCGAGCCGATGGCTGATCAGCTCGGCGTAGTGGTTGCGCGCTTCCCGCCAGCACTCACAGTGTGAAACTACTTCCGGGTCAAAAGTGCGCTTTAAGCGCCCCAGAGTGACGTCGATTTTTTCCTTATACAGATTTATGCGCTCCGCCGACGCCAGCTGGGCATCACGCCACGCAGCGTCACGAAAACGTCGGCTGGCGTCAAAAGTGATCTCTTTAAAGCGCGCACGATACTCGTCAAAACCGTGCAAAATCGTTGCCGCCAAGCGATGCCCCGGTGAGTGTTTCACTGGTCAAACTCCTGATTATTTCTATCAGCTTCGCGTAACGGCACACTACATGCGAGACGACCTTGGTGGGTAACCCAAGCACGTTAGCTCACAGACTCAATACGCTTGACCTGCAGCAAGAAAGGCCCAGCGCCATCAGCGGATAGGAAATACAAACCAGCCTCTCAACCGACCTGACTAAACGCGATAGCCGTTAAAATCGATAGTAATATTAATTAAATGTAGGCAGGTGTTTGGATTCACGCCCTGGCAGACCACAGTCAAACCAACTGTGATGGGCCTTGCTGTCGTCCCAAATCTGATAGTGCAGTTGCGACAGCATCACCGGGTCATCTAGAAAATCCAAACGCTCCAATCGACTCATGGCCGCCGGCCCCATCCGTACTCCGCGTGCAACCCGCTCGGCTCGACGCCGGCGTAGTGGCTCGACATCGGTATGCCGTGATGTGCCTAAGGCAGTGGCCAACGCATTCGGCACGGGGTCTACCACCACTTGGGCAAAAGACGGCGCCAACATTGCTGTGTTCATGCGGGTAAGCAAGCGCGCCATGCGCCGCAGTACCCGTGGTGGTTGCGTCTCTTCGGGGATCCGGAACAGCCGCTTTTGAAAGCAGAACCGTCCTAACGAGACACGGCTCGAGAGTACCGATACCGGAATGGATAACATTAAAGAAACGACAATCGGCGACAGCCACCAAAGAAACGTCGGTTCCATAACGTAAACACCCGCTGCCCATACAGCCCCTATTAGGGTTTGGGTCCAATGAGCGCTGATGGCATCACCCCACGTTGTGTCGCTATTCTCCCGCGACGGTGAGCGCCATTGAACCGCCCACCCCATCACGGAGGTCAGTACAAAACGGGTGTGGAATAGCATTCTTACCGGCGCTAATAGCATCGAGAATAGCGACTCAAGCACCATGCTTGCCAATACCTTGAGCGGCCCACCAAATTGACGGCTACCCTGTATCCACACGAGCAATACGCTGAGCAATTTAGGCAAGAACAGCAGCAGCGCCGTTACACCGAACAACCCCACCGCTAGTGTTGGATTCCATTGCGGCCAAACAGGAAACAGCATCCCCGGCTCGGGAAAGTAGTCGGGCGTGCTAAAGCTATGCACGGCTAAAAGTGCCGTAGATAGGATTAAGAAAAGACACCATAGCGGCGCCGAAAGATAAGACATTAAACCGGTTAAAAAAACGGCACGGTGTACGGGGTGAATGCCTTGCGAAAAAAATAGCCGGAAGTTCATCAAATTGCCGTGACACCAGCGCCGGTCGCGATTGAGCTCATCGAGCAGATTAGGCGGCATCTCTTCATAGCTGCCTTCCAGCTTGTAGGCAATCCACACCCCCCAACCAGCGCGCCGCATCAGCGCCGCCTCAACAAAATCATGGGATAAAATCTCGCCCGACATTGAGCCTTTACCGGGTAGCGGCGCTAGTATGCAATGCTGCATAAACGGGGCTAAGCGAATGATCGCGTTATGGCCCCAATAATGTGACTCGCCTAACTGCCAAAAATGCAGCCCGGCGGTAAACAATGGTCCGTAAACCCGTGTCGCAAACTGCTGCATACGAGCATACAAATTAAGGCGTCCTGAAGCGCGTGGCGCCGTTTGGATAATGCCAACCTTGGAATGCACCTCCATCATCTGCACCAGCCGGGTAAGACATTTACCACTCATGACGCTATCGGCATCCAATACCAACATATAGCGATAGAGTGCCCCCCAACGCCGGCAAAAATCGTCAAGGTTACCGCTCTTACGTTTAACTCGACGCTGTCGACGGCGATAGAAGACCTGCCCGAAGGCCTCTAGGTCGCGGCACAACACCAACCAGGCATAGGTTTCTTGAATGGCAATATCGGGATCGGACGTATCGCTCAGGATGAAGATGTCAAAATGCCGACCATTACCCGTGCTGCGCAAAGACTCCAGGGTGGCGCGCACCCCGGCAAATACCCTGGCAACGTCCTCGTTACAGATCGGCACCAACAACGCTGTGCGTGCCTCATCATCAATCGGCTCGTCACCCACCTCGCTATCAATGGCGTAGCGGTCATGGCGTCTTAAAAGCTGGAAAAAACCCATCAACGCGGTCCAAAACCCGGCGGATACCCAGGCGAATAGCAGCACAAACAACGATAGGATAGCGATTTCAAGCCACTGCAGGCCTTGGCCGGGGAGCACGGTGCGCATCTGGTTGGCGGCGATAATACTTTGACCAAAAATCAGCACCAGCAAAATCCAGCGACGCCTAGTGGCGACCCACTTCCAAGCCGCGGAGGGTGACGCTCTTTTGCGGCGACCAAAATCACCGCTAGCCCAGCGCTTGAAACGTCGACCAATATTCACGAAAGGATTGGTCGACCACTGCCAAGGGGCCAACGGCGTTCGTTTCATCGCTGGCGCAGTGCGCAGTCGCGTAATCCGCGAGGTGTCCGTTGTCAGCACTTCTGGTGGCGCTAGCGGCGGCTCTGCATAGGCAAGCGCCAAGCGCCGCCCCACCGACAGTGCCGCCGGATCATTATTTTGTTCACTGTGGCCTTCGGTCTGGCCATCACAATGATCCTCACTACACTCACTTAACGCAGCATGCAGCGAAGCCATTTCGTGTTTATCAAGATCACCGACCAGTAACGTGTAGCGCTCCTGACGATCCTGGGTCTCCAACGCCAACCGCTCTAAATAAAGATCCGTCGGCGTTGCCTGCGATGAAGACATCATTTCAGCCATTGGCGGGCAGCCTATAGTACCAAGTCTCAGACACTTGCTTGCCATCAAGCATCAGCTTGGCCCTGATATCTAAGGGCTGGCTGCCATTATTGCGCTTCACATTGACAAACACACGCCACCCGTTAGTGGCCGGGTTATGCACAACGCGGCTAGCAGCTAATTCGCCATTATCACCAACGCTTGCCTCAACGCTTATGTTTGCACCGCTGCCGATACCTTCAAGCGAGGATCCGACAAAATCGAGGACGAAAGCGAGTGTGCCGTCCGGCTCACGCACTAAGTTATCGCGAACCACCTCACCCCGTGAGCGACGCGTCTCTTCAACCCAGGCAAGCTGAGGGTCAAGATGACGGCTTTCATCAGTAGTGAACGTAATGCGGTAATCGAACGTCAGCGGTGTTCCCGGCTCATGAGTTTCATCAGCCAGCCACATCGATACGATATTATCGTTGGTCTCGTTGTCTGTCGGAATCTGAATCAGCTCAACACTACCGGGCCCCCATTCGTTGGTTGGCTCTACCCAAGCGCTTGGGCGCAGATCATAACGCGCGTCAATGTCCTGATAATCGCTAAAGCTGTGGCCACGTTGCATTAGGCCATAACCGCGTAACTGAGGCGTTGCGTGTCGATTCATCATCAATCTGGCCGGATTGGCTAGCGAGCGCCATGTCCAACCATTCTGCGCGTCATTGATTAATAGGCCATTAGAGTCATGGATTGCCGGGATATAGTGTTGTGTCGAAGAGGGCTGCTCCGGGCCGTAGAGATACATACTGGTTAACGGTGCGATTCCCAGCTTCTCAACTGCCCGACGCAGATATAGCCGCGATTGTACGTCGACTAGAGTATCTTCTCCGGGACGTAGCACGAAGCGGTAGGCACCCGTAACGCTAGGCGAATCGAGCAGGGCGAAAATCGTCAAGTACTGGCTTTCTGGGCTCGGTTCGACGATCCACATTTCGCTAAAGCGGGGGAACTCTTCTCCCGAGGATAACCCCGTATCAACGGCCAATCCACGCCCTGAAAGACCGTAAACCTGCCCTCTGCCAACGGCGCGAAAATAGCTGGCTCCCAGAAATACCATCACCTCATTACTCTCAGCATCATTGAGTGAGTGGTTGATCCTAACGCCGGCGATACCAACGCCTTCGCTCTGCTTAACATCGTCGGAGATGTCTAAATCACCGTAGGCAAAGTCGTCAGGATTGTAAGCAAAGCCATGGACCTCGCCCTCCTGATCAATACTGTTGAGCTGGATGGCGCTGTCATAATGCATCCCTTCATGGATAAAGCTCAGCGTGAAAGGTGCGCCGTTACCGCTCCACACGTCGCGATCTCGTTTGTACTGTATTTGCGCATACTCCGCATAGCTAAGCTCGCGCAGCTCATTGGGCAACGACGTTTCTGGGGCACGGTAGCCCTGCTGGGCTAGTTCCTCTGCTCTTCGTACGACATCATCGAAGCCAAACGCAACAGCATTAAGAGGGAGGCTTCCAACCAGTAGCCCACCTAGAATGGCGAATGAAAAAAAACCTTTGCGGCGTGAAAGTTTATTTCGCGGGGTCGATTCACTCATTTAGCGTAATGCTCCTGTACAATCCTTTGACTGAATTCAAATTCGCTTATTTGCCGAACCGACATACGATAGAGTCCTTTCGATCAGCTAAATTCATCCTTTTGCTATTGCTCGCCATCGCTAAAACTCACACCATGCGCGCATGTAAAGATGCAATTACATTTTAGGTATAGCATGAGTCTAGACTACTTGGCACCCTGACTGACTGGGCATTTTAGAGGGATGAGGCAAAGAATTAGAACATGCTAAACTAGCTTAATCACATAATAGCGCTATATTAGGTGGCCGTTTTCAGATCAAAACCGCGCGTCTGAAAGCTATTATAAGCTTCAAGAACCATATATATAGGCATGTAGAATTTTTCAGGCCTATTATGAACCTTGCTCCAACATATTGGACAACCGCACTATGTCCCGTGAAGTATCCTAAACTTACTCTCTAGGATCACAACCTACATACCACCATTCTCGCACTGAGCTCGTTGCTCTTAGGCGCATGCTCAATAATGGTAGCTGACGAGGCGCTATGTTCAACACCACCGCTTGGAACCGACTGCGCTATACCGCTTACGCGCCGTTCTATGATGCGGTCGCTGCCCGTGTGTTTCGAAAACCACGGCGCATTGCGCTTGGTCAAGTGGACTGGGAACAGGGAATGCGGGTGCTACTGGTGGGAGCAGGAACGGGGTTAGACCTACCTTTTCTACCTCACGATATTGAGGTACACGCTACCGACATCGCTCCCGCCATGGTACAGCGTACGGCGAAACGGGCAGAAGCGCTACGCCGGGACGTGGAGTGCAGCGTTATGGACGCCGAGGCGCTCAATTACCCCAACGAGCACTTTGATGTCGTCATCATGCATCTGATCATTGCGGTTATGCCTCACCCACAGCAAGGGCTTGCCGAAGCTTACCGCGTGCTGAAAACCGGCGGGCAACTATGCGTCATGGATAAATTCCAGCCCGATAGCCATCCAGCAGGGATTGGTAGACGTACTCTCAACCTACTGACCTCGGCCCTGGCAACCGACATTACTCGCCAAGCACAGCCACTGCTCGGCGTGGCGAGGTTCCAGATTCGCCACGACGAACCAGTGCTCATGAAGGGCCTATTCCGTGCACTACTAGCCACCAAGCCAGCACCTTCTAACTGATAAGCCTGTGACTTTTTACCGCTGCCTTGAGGCTAGCGATCGCTAAGTAAACTACCTAAGCTGTCTGACTATTTTACCGATATCCCTCGGACCCAAGCTAATGACAGCCCGCTCCCCTACCCGCACCGACAAACTGCTTTTTGCCCTGCTTAGCCGCCTGCACTTATATATTGGCCTCTTCATCGGGCCTTTTATTCTTATCGCAGCATTATCCGGCATTGCTTACTTGTTAAGCCCGCCACTTGAAGAGTGGTTCTACCATGACACCCTCTATGGCGTTACTCAGGGCGAGCCCCAACCGCTTGCCGAACAGATCGCTACTGGGCAGCGCTACCTGGGCGCCCCAACTTTACCCAGCGCGGTACGTCCAGCTCCGGCGCTAGGCGACACCACCCGGCTGATGTTTAGCGAGCCAGGCCTGGGGCCCTCGGAACACCGTGCTGTATTCGTTGACCCCATTTCCCTGGCAGTGACCGGTGATACAACGGTCTACGGCACCAGCGGCATCTTGCCGCTGCGCACCAAGATCGATCACTTTCACCGCCAGCTATTAATGGGCGATATGGGCCGTCTGTATAGTGAACTGGCTGCCTCGTGGCTCTGGGTTGCCACGCTGAGTGGTGTAATGCTGTGGGTTTGGCAACGCCGCACGCCAAAAGTGCGTTCAAGGCTCCATACAACCCGCCGACACCACGCAACGCTTGGATGGGTCTTATCGCTTGGGCTCCTGTTCTTTTCCGCCACGGGGCTTACTTGGTCACAGTGGGCGGGCAGCAATATTGCCGAGCTACGGCATGCATGGGGCTGGAGTACGCCAAGCGCCTCAACAGCGCTGATCGATACCGGTACCCAGCCACACGATGAACATGCAGAGCATCGTGGCCACATGGCCATGGTGTCCACGGCCATCACACCAGAAGACTTTGACCAGGCGCTGGGTGCTGCGCGTCAGGCGGGACTTAACGCAGCGCGACTCCAGCTAACGCCCCCGAGCGGCCCTCAGCAGGCGTGGCGGGTAGCCGAAATCGACCGCCAATGGCCTACTCAAGTAGACCAAGTAGCGCTGCATCCGCACAACATGGCAGTGATTGATCAAACCAACTTCACCACTTTTCCTTTAGCAGCCAAACTCACCCGCTGGGGTATTGATCTGCATATGGGGGTACTGTTTGGCATTGTTAATCAAGTCGTGCTTGCATTGATAGCCGCAGGGCTTGTGACATTGATAATATGGGGCTACTTAATGGCATGGCGGCGGCTCACAGTAAGTGGTCAGCGCTTTCCCACGGTGGCGGAGCCCTGGCTAATGCTGCCTACCACGGTCAAACTAAGCGTGCTGTTTGTCGCTATCGCGCTGGGTGTGGCGCTACCTGTATTGGGTGTCAGCCTTGCGGTTTTTATCGTGATTGATGCGCTGCGCTGGTATGTTAAACAACGCTACAGCGCACACCGCCAGTCCACTTAAACAAGATGAGAGATGTACTTCGTGGCTACTGCCCAACGCAGTATAAGCGCTGAGAAACTAGCGAATACAAAACGCCCGAATATTCTCCCAAAAAGGTCTTTCTCTAAATGCCCAAATTGTTATATTATCACATAACATAAAGACGTTTAGAGGTAACCTACCAATGACCGCATTTTCTCCCTTACCCGTGACAGTACTCTCGGGATTTCTGGGTGCCGGTAAAACCACCGTACTCAATCATATTCTTGCCAATCGAGAGGGTCGCCGAGTGGCGGTGATCGTTAACGATATGAGCGAGGTGAGTATCGACGGTGCGCTGGTTCGCGGTGGCCCTGGCGAGTCGACGTTGGATGGCGACGTGGCGCTTAATCGCAGTGAGGAACGGCTGGTAGAGATGAGCAATGGCTGCATCTGCTGCACTCTGCGCGAAGATTTGCTGGAAGAGGTCAGCCAGCTGGCCCGAGAAGGCAAGTTTGATTATTTAGTGATCGAGTCCACCGGCATTTCCGAACCACTCCCCGTGGCGGAAACCTTTACCTTTGAAGATGAAAGCGGCCAGAGCCTTTCTCACGTTGCGCAGCTGGATACGTTGGTCACCGTCGTCGATGGCGCCAACTTTCTTGACCAGTACCGCGAAGCGCAAAGCCTCGCCGAGGCAGGCGAAAGTTTAGGTGAAGACGACGAGCGCAACGTCGCCGACCTGCTGGTCGATCAGATTGAGTTTTGCGATGTGCTGCTAATCAGCAAAACCGATTTGATTAACGAAAAAGAGTTAGAAGCCCTGAAGGCGATTCTACGTTCGCTGAACCCCGATGCGGAGCTGGTGCCGATCACCCAAGGCGGCGTGCCGCTGGATAAAGTGCTGGATACCGGCAAGTTCAACTTTGAGCGCGCCCAACTGGCCCCAGGCTGGCTAAAGGAGATGCGCGGCGAGCATGTGCCGGAAACTGAAGAGTACGGCATCGGCAGCTTCGCTTATCACGCCCGCCGCCCCTTCCATCCGCAGAAATTCAACGACCTGTTGAACCAAGAGTGGTTCGGCAAAGGTCTGTTACGCTCGAAGGGTTTCTTCTGGCTCGCCACACGCCCCCAGGCCGCTGGTCAGTGGAGCCAGGCAGGCGGTATCGCTCACCACGGCCCAGCGGGCGTATTCTGGAAAGCCATTCCCGAAGAGCGCTGGCCAACCGACCCCGAAACGCGCCAGTTTATTATGGAGAAGTGGCAGGAACCGTTTGGCGATATGCGCCAGGAGCTGGTGTTTATCGGCCAAAACCTGGATCAAGCAAAAATGCGTGAAGCGTTGGATGCCTGCTTGCTAAGTGAAGCCGAGCTGCTACAAGGCATGGAGGCGTGGAAGCAATTGCCCGACCCCTTCCCTGCTTGGGAGTAACATTGCGTTAGCGGCCTACATTACCCAAAAAAACCTCTGCCCACTGGCGCACGTCGGGGTAGCCGCGCTGCTCGAAAACTGCGAAGCCTCTAATGCTACGCGCTTTGAGCGGCGTAAAGACCGGCATGGTTAAGCCGCATAGGAAGTGCGCCAGCCGCTGGGCATTAGGCGGCTGGCCCAGCTGTTCGGTGTGACGCTGTATAAACGGGACGGCAAAGCGCGCGAAGTCATTATCCGGTAGCGTGGGCCCAGGCGGCGCATCCGGCAGTCGCACAGGGTGGCCGTAGCACACCGAACAGTGCCCACAGCGACCCTGTTCTGACTGGAGTGGTGCATCGAGCGGCGCGTCAAACGTGCCATTACTAAAAGTGCTATCACCAAAGTGCTCGGCTATTCGCCGCGTCAGGCAGCTCTCCGATTCAAACAGCCCCAGCATGGCCTGCAGCCGCTCAATCTCGATTCTCTCTCGATTCAGGCAGTCGTCGTATAGCTGGCTCGCCAGCGCCTCAATGGTAAAGTTCGGCTGACAGATCTCGTAGACATCGGTCATCCGCTTGCCTTCCAGGGTCAGCCAGTCCTTATCCTGAAAATACTCAAGCGCAGTGATTACTCTGCCGCGGGAGACGTCAATCTGCTGCGCCTGGCCCGCCTGGTGTAGGCGATCAAAATCCACCGTGCCCCAAGTACGGGCGATAGGAATATTATCGGCTAAAAGCCGAACAAAGGCCGCCCGCTCGCCTTCAAAGCGGCTAACTAATTGGTCTGGCTCAAGATGGTAGCGCAGCCGGTACTCGGCTAGAAATGCGAGGCGAGGGGCAATAATACCGTGCATTTCCAGCCGCACCAGCAGCGTTTTCAGCGGCAGCGGGCGGATATTGGTATCCCGGGAAAGCGTATTGAGCAGCACCTCCCACTGGCGATCCGGCGCTTGGCCTGCCGTAGCGATCTCTTCCAATAGGCGATAAATGCCCGCATATTCGGGCGTATCGCCGTAAACAAAGTTTTCCAGCACCCGCAAGCCATCCCGCCCGGCCAGGGTCAGGCAGGTAGAAGGCAGCCCGTCGCGCCCTGCCCGGCCAATCTCCTGACTGTAGTTCTCGATGGATTTAGGCAAGTCATAGTGCATCACATTGCGGATATCGCCTTTATCAATGCCCATGCCAAAGGCAATAGTGGCCACGATGCAGGGCGACTCGCCGCCCATAAACTGACGCTGAATCTCATCCCGGCGACTTGAATCTAACCCTGCGTGGTAGGCCTGGGCAGCGATCCCCTGGGCCGCCAGCGCCTTCGCCACCCGCTCGGCGGTTTGTTGCAGAGTGACGTAAATAATTGTCGGCGCTTCGCTACCCGGTTGCATCTGCGGTTTTAGCCAGTTGATCAGTTGCTGTTGGCGATCCTCCATGGCAGGTGCCACCAGCAGCTCAAGATTGGGGCGGTAAAAGCCGGTGGTGATAACGTTATCCGGTGCGATAGCAAATTTCTCGCCCATATCGGCAATAACGGTGGGCGTCGCCGTGGCAGTCAGCAGTAGCACTTGGGGAATGGCAAAGTCGCGCTGGTAGTCCGGCAGTTTCAAATAGTCGGGGCGAAAGTTATGCCCCCACTCTGAAAGACAATGAGCTTCATCGACTACCAGCAGCGATATCTGAACCTGGCGAAGAAAGTGCCGAAAGCGTTCGTTTTTAAGCCTTTCCACAGAGACCATGAGGATTTTTAATTCGCCGCTTTTGGCGCGCTCCATGACATCCCGGGTGGTGTCGCGATCCTGAGTGGAATCAATGCTGGCCGCGGCCACGCCGTGACGGGCCAGAAACGCGAGCTGATCCTGCATCAACGCCAGCAGCGGTGATACCACCAGGGTTAAATGTGGCAAATGCAGCGCAGGAAGCTGATAGCACAATGACTTACCCGCCCCAGTAGCAAAAATCGCCGCCGTAGAGTGCCCGTCCAATACCCTGGAAACCACCGCCTGCTGGCCACCGCGAAAGTTATCAAAACCGAAAACGTCTTTCAGCGTCTGCTGCGGTGATTGTGAGGTCATGGCCGTTCCTTGGGGTGCGGGAAAGTAAATATTGGCCCACTAGCCTATCGGAAAACCCACCGGGCAGCCTATCAGCGAATGCTAATCCCAGGCCGCACCTGCCAACGCATCCAAGGGGATTTTCAGATAGCGCTTGCCGTTGGCTTCTGGCTCCGGCAGGCGGCCGCCGCGGGTATTTACTTGCAGCGCGTGGAGGATCAACTTGGGCATCGGCAGTTCGCTATCGCGCTTGTGGCGCAGCGCTATGTAGTCCTGCTCGTTTTTACCCACCAAGTGCGGGTTATTGGCGCGCTGTTCGGCGACGCTACTTTCCCACTCGGGCTCGCGATCATTAGGCATATAGTCGTGGCCGGTGAATAGCCGTGTGTCGTCGGGTAGGGTCAGAATTTGCTGAATGGAGTCCCACAGCGATTTGGCGCTGCCGCCAGGAAAATCCGCCCGTGCGGTGCCAAAATCTGGCTGGAACAGGGTGTCGTGAACAAACGCCGTATCACCGATCACGTAGGTGATCGAGGCCAGCGTGTGCCCCGGCGAGTGCAGCACGCGGGCGCTTAGCTCGCCAATATGAAACGTGTCACCTTCCGCAAACAGCGTGTCCCACTGACGGCCATCGACGGGCATTTCCGGCCAGTTGTATATTTCCTTCCACAGCGCCTGCACTTTAGTGACATGCTGACCAATGGCCGTCGGCGCCCCGCTTTGCTGTTTTAAATACTGCGCGGCGGAGAAGTGATCGGCGTGGGGGTGGGTATCTAGAATCCAGGCAACCGACAGGCCCTCTTTCTTAATGTACGCAAGCAGCGCGTCAGCGCTAAAGGTCGCCGTCGCGCCGGACTTTTCGTCAAAATCCAATACCGGGTCGATAATTGCGCACTGCTTGGTAGCACGGTCGCTCACTACGTACTGAACGCTAAAGGTGCGCGGATCAAAAAAGCCCGCCACATCGGGCGTACCGTCTCCCGTGCGTTGGGAAAGAGCAAAGGTCCGCATATCACCTCCTCATCACTAGCCTGAAAATAATTGTTATAACCATAGTCGATAAAGAAATACAAACAGCAGCGGTTCTTTAAAATGCCTTCTCCAACGCAAAACGCGGCTGGGTGTGGCCCTCTTTAGTGACACTTTCGACAAACATCTCAAGCGGGCGTACCCAGAGGCCGTAGCCACCGTAAAGAGCGCGATAGACCACCAGCGGCTCTTCGCTTTCACTGTGCTGGGCAGTACCCATCACTTCGTACAGGCTGCCTTTATAGTGGCGATAAATACCGGGAACGGGGGCGGTCATTGGCTCTCCTCTTGAGTGGCGTTTGTGGCACTCGGCTGATTGGCTTTTTTGGCGAGTCGCTCGAGCACCTTTGAAGCGGCGACAAAGCCAAAGGTGCCAGTCAGGAAAGTGGCAGCCCCGAAGCCTGAGGCGCAATCCAAACGCGTAGCATCACCGCTACCGGGCTTTTGCAGGCAAACTTCACCGTCGGCGCCGGGATAGATCAACTGCTCGTCGGAGTAGACGCACTCCACCGAGAATCGCCGCTTGGGGTTGCGCGAAAAGCCGTAATCCCGACGCAGCCGCGAGCGCACTTTAGATAGCAGCGGGTCGTGCTCGGTGCGGGTTAAATCCGCCACCTGAATACGCGTGGGATCGGTTTGACCACCGGCTGCACCGGTCACGGTAATGGGGATTTTGCGCCGCTTGCACCAAGCAATCAGCGCGGCTTTAGCAATCACGCTGTCGATGGCATCCACCACGTGATCGGTGTCATCGGGAATCCTCTCGGCCAAGTTGGTGGGTGTCACGAAGGCAGTGTCCGCAATAATCTCAATTTCCGGGGCAATCAAGCGGCAGCGATCGGCCAGCACATCAACCTTGGGCTGACCGATAGTACCATCCAGCGCGTGGAGCTGGCGGTTGACGTTGGAAACGCAGACGTCGTCCAGGTCGATCAACGTCAGCTTGCCAATCCCTGAGCGCGCCAACGCCTCCACCGTCCAACTGCCCACCCCACCGACACCTACCACCACCACGTGGGCATGACGAAATGCCTCGGCTGCACGCTGACCATAAAGACGACGAATGCCTCCGAAGCGAAAATCATAATCTGCAGAAGGAGGTTCCACGTTAGCCGTAGACACAGGAGAAGCAGACGGTATGCTCGATGAAGTAGCTGAGGACATCACAAACTCACTCATAACGCTTGCAGGGCGGAAGGCGTGGTGTGGGGCGGTGTGCGCACGCTATCCAGCGGTAAATGCCCCGCCCAACCAAGGTGGTTAAACAGCGCGATCATGGTGTCATCCAAGGCGCAGCTCAATTGTACACGCTTGTCTAACAGCGGATGGTCAAAGGCCAAGTAGGTCGCGGCGAGCAATAAGCGCGGAGCCTCCATCTGCTCGGCAAAAAAGCGGTTGTGGACACTTTTACCGTGCTTGGCATCACCAATAATCGGATAGCCACGCCGGGAAAGGTGGCGGCGAATTTGATGGCGTCGCCCGGTCAGCGGGCGTGCTTCGACCAAGGAGTAACGCGCTACTGAATAACGGTCTACTTGCACCGGTAGTTCTACGCTATCCAGGCGGCGAATATCGGTCATCGCCGGCATAGCAGGCATTTCCACCTTGGGGCGTGTGCCATCTTCTTCCCTTAGCGGATAATCCAAGCGTTCGCTTTCCGGCGCTTTGCCGCGCACTACCGCCAAATAGCGCTTTTCTACCTGCCGCTCGCTAAAGGCTTCACTGAGTAGGCCAGCCACTGTAGAGGAGAGTGCAAATACCATCACCCCAGAGGTCGGACGATCTAGCCGGTGAACAGGATAGACCCGCTTGCCAATCTGGTCGCGCAGCCGTTGCAGCAGAAATTCAGTTTCGCCACGCGCTAACGCCGAGCGATGCACCAAAAGCCCTGTCGGCTTGTGCACCGCAACGAGATACTCATCCTGATAGAGGATGTTGAGTGGCGTCATAACGCTCCCTGGTTAAAGCTAACAATCTAAACAGGGCGCCATTGTCGCGGCTGGGAAGCTGGATGTCATCATCTTGGGTAAGATGGCAGAGTTGCCGGGTGGCAGCTACCTTAAGTAAGCAACGCTGCTACAGCGTTTCCATGGATTTGGAAGGAGATAAACATGCGCTATACGACACCACTTACCACTATTGCCGCCTCGTTACTACTCGCCACAACGGCGGTACAAGCCAATGAAGCGCTTGATGTAGAGATGCATAAAGTCAGCGCCGAAGGGATTGAAGAGTCGATTGGTACCGTTTCGCTGGAAAGTACCGAGCACGGCTTATTGCTGACGCCTTCACTGACGGATCTTGAGCCCGGCGTTTACGGCTTTCACGTTCACCAGAACGCCAGCTGTGACCCTGCCGAGAATGACGACGGCGAGATGACCGCCGCCCAAGCCGCAGGCGGTCACTATGACCCAGAAGAAACCGACACTCATCAAGGTCCTTATGGCGATGGTCATTTAGGTGATCTACCGGTGCTAACCGTTAATGGAGATGGCGAAGCTAATTTGCCCGTTTTAGCGCCACGTCTGAGCATGGAAGATATGCCGGGCCGCAGCATTATGATCCATGAAGGCGGCGATACCTACGACGATGAGCCACACCTTGGTGGCGGCGGCACACGCATGGCCTGTGGTGTTGTTGAGTCTTAATATTTACGCTCACTTCAGCACATCACAAACGGGCAGCTTTGCAGGCTGCCCGTTTTGTTTGGGTGCGCACGATTTACTGGGTTAGAAATAGCACCACCAACTAAAGTCTAGCTGTGCTACCAATCCCTTATCTGTACATTCACTGCGGCTTAAGCAGTACCTACTTGTGTGCCAAAAGCACGCTTGTATGCTCGCCGCCACTACCGGCTACTCTTCCTCACTGCTCCAGGTACCTTAGATGATCACCTTTATTGTATCGATCCTGCTGCTAATAGCGGGCTACTTTACCTATGGGAAGTTCGTTGAACGCGTGTTTGTAACTGACCGCAAGCGTCAGACGCCCGCTTTCAGCATGCGCGACAACATCGACTATGTGCCGATGAACACCACGCGCAATTCGCTTATTCAGTTATTAAACATTGCCGGTGTCGGCCCCATTTTTGGCCCGATTCTCGGCGCGCTGTATGGCCCGGTGGCCTTTGTGTGGATTGTGATTGGCTGCATCTTTGCCGGTGCGGTGCATGATTACCTGACCGGTATGATCTCGATCCGCAACCACGGAGCTCATTTGCCACAGCTGGCCGGCAAGTTCCTGGGTAAAGCGATGAAGCATGTGGTCAATGGTTTCGCGATCCTGCTGCTATTGTTAGTCGGCACGGTATTTGTGACCTCCCCTGCGGCACTGCTATCCAACATGACCTCGCTATCGTTGACGCTGATTATTGTCGCTATCTTTATTTACTACCTGATCGCCACGCTGCTGCCGATTGATAAAGTCATTGGCCGTATCTACCCCTATTTTGGCGCCCTGCTGCTGTTCAGCGCCGCAGGCATTGGTATCGGCTTGATCGTCACTGGCGCTCCGATCCCCGAGCTCTCGTTCCAGAACATGCACCCCGACGCCGCTCCGATTTTCCCGCTGCTGTTTTTAACTATCTCCTGTGGCGCGCTTTCCGGTTTTCACGCCACCCAAACGCCGATTATTTCGCGCACCACGCAAAACGAAACCAATGGCCGCAAAATCTTCTACGGCATGATGATCACCGAAGGCATTATCGCGATGATCTGGGCAGCCGCTGCCATGAGCCTGTTCTATGGCGACCAGTCGCTTTCCGATGTACTGGCGGCCGGTGGCCCTGCCGCGGTGGTCAGCGAAGTTTCTACCACCATGCTCGGCGCTGTAGGCGGCACCCTGGCCGTACTCGGCGTTATTGTGCTGCCGATCACCTCGGGCGATACCGCCTTCCGCAGCGCGCGGATGATTATCGCCGACTACATCAAGATTGATCAAAAGCCGATTGTAAAGCGCGTGATGGTCGCCCTGCCGCTGTTTGTCGTGTCCTATGCGTTAACCCATATGGACTTTACGCTGCTGTGGCGCTACTTCTCCTGGGCCAACCAAACCACCGCCGTGATCGCGCTGTGGGTAGGCACCATGTACCTGGTGCTGTCGCGTAAGCCTCACTGGATTACCTCGATCCCGGCCACCTTTATGACCATGGCCACCTTTACCTACTTAGCCTATGCGCCGATTGGTTTTGGCCTGCCGCTGCAGTTAAGCTACGTGGCCGCCGCACTAGGTACGCTCCTTTGCATCGCGCTGTTTATGAAGCGTGTTCGCCGCCTAAGCCGGGCAACTTTTGCCGTTGATGAGCCCGCAGAACCAGCACTCGGCAGTGGCAAAGTAAGCGATAAGCTGGCCACCAGCTCTTAACGCAACCGCATCCGTTAAGTACCAGCAACGCAAAACGGGCAACCATTTGGCTGCCCGTTTTGCGTTGCGCGATTAGCTAAACTAAAAGTTCGCTAAACAGATTGGCTATAGAGATTACTCTTCGCCAGCCATCTGCATTTGGCGCTGCATATAATTCTGGATGCCCACTTTGTCGATCAAACCAAGCTCGGTTTCGATATGGTCGATGTGATCTTCCTCGTCGGCGAGCAGGTCACGCAACATATCGCGGGTAACGTAATCTTTAACGCTCTCGCAATAGGTAATGGCTTCAATATAGTCGTTGCGGCCATCGTGCTCGATTTTTAGATCGCTTTCGAGCATCTCTTTGACGTTTTCGCCGATGTGCAGCTTGCCCAAATCCTGCAGGTTAGGAATGCCTTCGAGGAACAGAATGCGCTCAATGATCTTGTCAGCGTGCTGCATTTCTTCGATGGACTCATCGTATTCCCATTTAGCCAGCGCTTTCAGGCCCCAATCTTTGTACATTTTAGCGTGCAAAAAGTACTGATTGATCGCAACCAGTTCGTTGCCGAGCGCCTTATTAAGATGCTCAATAACTTTCGTATCACCTTTCATAACGTCACCTTTGCTACTGTAATGCTGATGTTTAATCTAGTTTAGACAATACGATCAAGCAGTTACGTTTGGAGAAGAGTATAGGCGCAAATGGCTATACTCCCAGCGTTTCTGAAAGTATAGATAAGGTGATCAAAAGTTCAAGTAAATCAGTTGTTTGCTAAAGAAAACCCTAACAATAGTGATTCGCGTCACACGGCGTAAGCGAGCCCCATATCGGCTTCTTGACGTGCTTCTGATACAGCGTCGCGGGTAATAGATTTGGCATAGCACGCGCACTTACCACACTGCGTTGCGCAGCCGGTTGCCTCGCGTACTTCTCGCCAGCTGCGCGCTCCGTCGCTAACGTGCTGGCGAATCTGATGGTCGGTTACTCCTTTGCACACGCAAACGTACATGGCGACACCTCATAAAAGTCATGAGATGAATGTAAATGATTCGCATGCATCTTATCAAGTAGAAACGACTGCTTTTTGGTAGTCATTCGTCTTCATGAACAAAAGCAGCACAATAACGTACTGGCGCAGCAACACTTTTTCTCCTACGTCAGCTGAAATTATTTTTTCGGCAACACCACCGTTTGCGTGTTGGAAGCAATATCCGGCCAGCTACGTCGCTGTTTATCGAACAGTACCCATAAGTAACCCAAGCCAAATGCCAGCAGCGAGAGCCACGCCACCGCGCAGCGAATCAGGCACTGCTTCAAATTCAGTGAATACCCATCTGCCGCTTGTACCCGAAGCCGCCACGCCTGCATGCCGAGGGTCATTCCCCCACGCGACCAGGAAAAAACAAAAAACAGGGTCACAAAAAACACTAACAAGAGCCGCAAACTCCAAATATCGCTGGCAGTAGTGCCAATTTCTTCTGGCTGCTGGCCAAGCACATAGCGGAAAAACAGCATATGCGCGACGGTCACCGCGATCCATATTGCCGCGACTAAAAAACCGTCATACAGCATGGCGCCCAAGCGTCGGCCAAGGCCCGCTGGCCATACGCTGTCCAACTGAGTGAAGCGTCGTGTTTCCATGGTTCTCTCTTGGTTCCTGACTGTCTGTTGGCTGTTTTTGGGCGAGAAGGGGCAGCAATCGCTAACCGTTAAGCATTACCCATTGCGACGTAGAAAGTAGATCCCCACCCCCGCGCACGCCAGGGTAGGTACTAGCACGGCCCACACGGGGGAAAAACCAAAAATCGTTGAGGCGGGCGCCAGCAGATCCTGCACGTACTTGAAGCTCAGCCCGGTGACCACGCCGTAAAACACCCGGGTACCGGCAGCCACCGTACGCAGCGGGCCAAACACAAAGGAGGCGGCAATCAGCACCAGCGAGCCCATGGTCAGCGGCATCAGCATCTTCTGCCAAAAATACAGCAGCGCCTGGTCATTCTGCAGGCCCTGGTCTTCGAGAAACTGGGCATAGGCCCACAGTTCGCTGGGCGCCTGGCTCTCAATATCGCGCAGCAGCCGCTCTAACTGGGTGGGGGTAAAGGCCGTTTCCCAGCCCATGCTTGCCGTCTGGTCGGACTCGGTGTGGTCGTCAAAAATGCGTGTGGTAGCGACATTTTCCAACCGCCAGGCATCGCCCTCCCAACGGGCACGCTGGGCGTAGGTGGCTTCGACAAGCTGACGGTCATCAAAGCGATAGCGGGTTAAATCGAGCACCACATCATCGGCACGAATCGCTCCGAAACGGTAGACGCTGTCGCCTTCGATCTGCCAGCCGCTGCGGCTGGTCAGCATAGCGCCTTCGCCCTGGAGTTTTTCCAATCGCCACGCCTCGGCATACTGCTCGGTGCGGGGGCTGACATACTCGGCGACCAGCAGCACCACGACCACGACGACCAACACCGGCTTCATTACCCCCCACACAATTCGCGCCAGAGAGCGGCCCGCGGCGCGCATGACGGTAAGCTCGTTGCTGGAGGCCATGCTGCCCAAACCAATCAGCGCGCCGATTAACACCGCCACCGGGGCATATTGATAAAAGCGCCAGGGCGTGCGCATCAGTAGGTAAAGCAACGCATCAAGGGCGGTATAACCCGCCTGTACATCGCCTAAATCATCGATATAGGCGATGGTGATATCCAAGCCCAACAGCACGAACTGGACGACGACAATGGCCGCCAGCACGTTTCGGGCGATATAACGATCGAGACGATCAGCCACCGTTAACAGCTTCAGCATTAGCGCATCCCCTTACGTTGCGAGCGCCACAGCATTAGCAGGCCCAGCCCTAAAAACAACCCATGCACTGGCCACACGCCCAGCATACTGGACCAAGTACCGCTGCCAATCGCATCGACCACCGCCAGCAGCAGACTAAGATAGGCGACGTATAAAAAGACCGCGGGTAGCAGTTTGCCGAAGCGCCCCTGGCGAGGATTGACGCGGGACAGCGGCTGCGCCATCAAGGCCAGCACAAACACCATCAAGGGAAGGCCCGCACGCCACTGCCATTGAGCCTGGGCACGGGGGCTTGGATTATTCCATAGCGCGGGCGTGGTCGCGTACTCCAAAGAATCCAGTTCCTGCCGGTCACGATTCAAACCCAGGCGCAGCGTATAGCGCTCAAACGTGAGCCGTTCGGCGCTCTGATCACCTGGGGTCACCCCATACCGCTCGCCGTCATCCAACACCAGAAAACGGCTACCCGTTTCGAGCCGGGTTTCCTGATAGCCCGACGCCGCGCGGGTCACGTAGTCATGGGTGCCTTCGTCGCCCTGCTGATTCTGCTCGTGCACCAGCACATCCTGCATTTCCGTGCCATCGCTGGAAAAACCACCAATGTAAGCGGTGCGACCACCACCAAACTCCTGAAAGCGCCCCGGCGCCAGTACTGAAACATCCAGGCGGCTACGCTGCTCTTCCAGCGCAGTTTCAGTTTGCAGCGCCCCAAAAGGCGTCAGCCAAAGGCTACAAATGCCTACCAACACCGCTACCACGCTGGCGGGTAGCAGGGTCACTTTCAACAACCGCGTGGGACTCATCCCGCAGGCAACCATCACGGTGATTTCGCTGTTCATATAGAGCTGCCCGTAGGCCAGCAGGATGCCCAGAAAAAACGACAACGGTAGAATCAATTCCATAAAGCCAGGCAGGTGAAACATCATCAGGCTGCCTAACATGGTGACGGGGATATCGCCTTCCGCCGCGTCCGAAAAATAGCGGATAAAGCGGCTACCCATGATCACCAGCAGCAGAATGCCAGCGACCGCCGACATGGTGAGTAACACTTCGCGGGTTAGATACCGAAATAAAATCAACGCGCTCTCCGGCTAGTCGTGCAGGATGCCATGCAATAAGCGGATGGCTTGGGTACACTAATCAAACTATTTACAGTCCCTTTTCAAAATCAAAAGCAACGAGGCATTATCCCGAATCCCTCGATGCTTGTCTTGTTGGAGACGTCATGGAATTTTCCGTTCAGACTGCGAACCCGGCCAAAACCGAAACGGCCTGCCTTTTGGTGCCGGTTTTCAAAGGTAGCGACCTCCTGCCCACCGTTGCCAAACTGGACGACGCCAGCGAGCGCCTGATTGGCCAATTACTGGAACGCGGCGACTTTGACCCCGCGCTGGGCAATGTGCAATTGGTGCCCTTCGCACCGGGCCTGGGCGCCGAGCGCATCTTGCTAGTGGGCCTGGGTGAGCGCGAAAAATGCCAGGAAGCGGCCTTCATCAAGGCGCTGGAGGCGGCCATGGCAGCGTTGGTAAAACTGCCTATCGATGAGGCGAGCGTGGTATTCGGCGATGTGCCACTCGCCGACCGCGACCCGGCTTGGAAAGCGCGCAAGGTGATGGAAGCGGCTGAGCGGGCCATTTATCGCTTTGATCAGTTCAAATCATCGCCCGCGCCAGCCCTCAGCCTAGCCAAGCTGACGTTAATTATCAGCGATGCCGACGCGGTTCCACAGGTTAAGCAGGGCGCCTTAGTAGGCAACGCGATTGGCCAGGGCGTCAATTACACCCGCACCCTCGGCAACCTGCCTGCCAACATCTGTACACCCCGCTATCTGGCCGAGCAGGCAGAGCAGCTGGGCCGCGATTCAAAGGGCGCACTTGAGGTCGACATTCTCGATGAAGAAGCGCTGGAAGCTCTGGGCGCAGGCTCGCTGCTTTCCGTCGGGCGCGGCAGCAAAGAGCCGACACGCCTGATCGTGATGAAGTACCAGGGCGCCGAAGCAAGCGAAGAAGCACCCCATGTGCTGATCGGCAAAGGCATTACCTTTGATACCGGCGGTATTTCGCTCAAGCCCGGCGAAGGCATGGACGAAATGAAGTTCGACATGTGCGGCGCTGCCAGCGTATTCGGCACCGTCAAAGCGGTGTTGGATATCAAGCCGAAGCTCAACTTGGTCTTTATCGTCGCCGCCGCCGAAAACATGCCCGACGGCCGCGCCACCAAGCCCGGTGATATCATCAAAACGCTAAAAGGGCTGACCGTCGAAGTGCTCAATACCGACGCGGAAGGCCGACTGGTGCTGTGCGACGCGCTGACCTACGCCGAGCGTTTCACTCCCGCCAGCGTGGTCGATATCGCCACTCTCACCGGCGCGGTGATTATCGGCCTGGGCCATCACGCCACCGGCCTGCTCTCCAACGACGATGACCTAGCGCTGGATCTGCTGGATGCAGGCGAAGCGGCTTGGGATCGCGCCTGGCACCTGCCGCTATGGGATGAATACCAAGAGCAGCTGGACTCCAACTTCGCCGACCTGGCCAATATTGGCGGACGCCCCGCAGGTACGATTACCGCCGCGTGCTTTTTATCACGCTTTGCCGATCACTTCCCTTGGGCACACCTGGATATCGCCGGTACCGCCTGGCACTCCGGCAAGCAGAAAGGCGCCACCGGCCGCCCTGTCGGGCTGTTAACCCAGTACCTGTTGGACCGTGAAACCGATGCCCAGGTAGAAAATAGCGACGGCTAATATCACCACTTGGTATCACGATCGGCGCTCAACGGTTGCCTTTCAGCGCGGCAACCGTTAAACCTGAACACATGAGCGTGCGCCCTGCCCTTGGGCACACGCCGTACTTACATACACTGCTTACTTTTGCCCTTCGGGGTCTGGCTCTAGCGGAGACAACACGCCGTGCCCACAGCTTCAGATAACCAGTCAGAATCGCGTTTTGAAATACTGCCGTCCAATCAGCCGACGGCCGATGAGATCCGTGAAAACATCCTTAGAAACCCCGGTTTTGGTCGCTACTTTACCGACCACATGGCCCATATACGTTGGACCGTGGACGCCGACTGGCACGGCCATCAGGTGCGCCCTTACGGCCCATTGACGCTCGATCCCGCCGCCTCGGTGCTGCATTACGGCCAGGAGATTTTCGAGGGCATCAAAGCCTACCGCCACGCCGATGGCTCGATCTGGACGTTCCGCCCCGAGAAAAACGCCGAGCGCTTCCGCCGCAGTGCCCGCCGCTTGGCGCTGCCAGAGCTTTCCGATGAGGATTTCATCGGCTCGCTGAAAGCGCTGCTAGCCCAAGACCATACCTGGGTACCCACGCCTGCCAGCGCTTCTGATGAGTGCAGCCTCTACCTGCGCCCGTTTATGATCGCCTCGGAAGCGTTTCTGGGTGTGCGTCCATCGCAAGAGGTCGATTACTACGTGATCGCCTCGCCGGCGGCGGCCTACTTCAAAGGCGGCGTTGCGCCGGTATCGATCTGGCTCTCCTCGAACTATAAGCGCGCTGCTGCCGGTGGCACCGGTTTTGCCAAGTGTGGCGGCAACTACGCCGCTTCATTGGCTGCACAGAAGGAGGCCGAGGCTCACCAGTGTGGCCAGGTCGCGTTTCTCGATGCCGCTGAAAACAAGTGGGTGGAAGAGCTGGGCGGCATGAACCTGTTCTTCGTCTTCAAAGACGGCCGCTTGGTAACACCGCGCCTGACCGACACCATTCTCGAAGGCGTCACGCGCAATTCAGTGCTAACGCTGGCCAAAGATGAAGGTCTGACGCCAGAAGAGCGCGCTATCAGCATTGACGAGTGGCGCGAAGGCGCAGCATCTGGCGAGATCACCGAAGTGTTTGCCTGCGGTACCGCCGCGGTCATCACGCCGGTAGGTGAACTGGTCACTGAAAACGAGCGTATCAAGCTCACCGCTGGCGGCAACAATGAAATCGCCATGCGCATCCGTACCAAACTGCTCGACTTACAGTACGGCCGCAGCGAAGATAAGTACGGCTGGTTAACCCAGTTGGTTTAAGCGGTTTTAAAACCAGCGCTTATCCTTTCAGCACCGCCGCATTCTTGCGGCGGTGCTGTTTGCAATCGACGTATCTGAAATCGTTTTACCTGGAACCGCTATGGCGCGCATTGATTTCTACATTCTGCCCGATACCACCTTGGAGGCGCGCTTGCAGTTCGCCTGCAAACTGGCCGAGACCATCTGGCGTAAAGGTTACCGGCTACATCTGCACTGCGAAGATAAAGCCCTCGCCGAGCAGGCCGACAGCGCACTGTGGAGTTTCCGCCCGGATGCCTATCTGCCCCACGCCCTGGAAGATAGCGAGATGGCCGCTAGCGTGCCGATAACACTAGGCTGGCAGCAGCTACCAGTACCCACGCAAGAAACCGCGCTGCTTAACCTGCACCCCGATATTCCTAAAGGCGTTGAGAACTACGCGCGGGTCGCCGAAATCATTAATCAGCATCAACAAGTGCTGGTCGCCAAACGCGCCTGCTGGCAGTGCTATAAAGCAATGGGCCATGAAGTTGTGCCGCATAAGCTCGGCTAGAGAGCTTTTCTTAAAAAATCTGGTTTTCCATAACAACAATCTACAACAAAGGGCTTATATGCCTACGTCACTGCTTACGCGCTACCCCTTGGCCGTCATCGTCATCGCCCAACTGTTTGGCACCTCACTGTGGTTTAGCGTGAATGGCGTTGGTCTAGCGCTACAGGATGCCGTGGGCCTTAGCGAAAGCGACTTAGGGCTGCTCACCATCGCCGTTCAAGCTGGGTTTATTACCGGCACCCTGGCGATTGCCACCACCGGCCTTGCTGACCGACTTCGCGCCAGCCACCTGTTTGCAGTGTCCGCCGTTCTTGGCGCGCTGATTAATGCCGCTTTTATCAGCGTAGCCGAGAGCGTGACGCTCGCCGCCGTGGCCCGCTTTGCGACCGGGCTCTGCCTGGCGGGTATCTACCCGCTGGGTATGAAACTGGTGGTGAGCTGGACACCCAACCACGCCGGGGCGGCGCTAGGCTGGCTGGTGGGCATGCTCACTCTAGGCATTGCCTCCCCGCACCTGCTACGCGGTTTAACGCTGAACTTACCCTGGCAGTGGCCGCTGCTGCTGGCCTCACTGCTGGCGCTGGTCGCCGCGCTGATGATTTTTCGTTTAGGCGTTGGACCACATCTGCCAGCCACCGCCAAAAGCGGACGGCCCTGGGCGGGGTTAGCCGCATTCAAGCAACCCCGCTTTCGCGCCGCCGCGCTGGGCTATTTTGGTCACTGCTGGGAGCTTTACGCCCTTTGGGCGCTGGTGCCGTTCCTGGTCGCCCGGGAGCTGGAGCGCTTGGGCGCTTCAAACAGCGCTCAGCCGTGGCTAAGCTTTGCGGTGATCGCGTTGGGCTTACCCGGCTGCGTGCTCGCGGGCAAATGGAGCCGCCAAATAGGCAGTGATCGAGTGGCTTGTGTGGCGCTGGCAACCTCAGGCGCGCTGTGCTTGGTTTATCCCTTGCTTGGCAGTGCCCCGCCCTGGCTGCTGTTGGCGCTTCTCGGCGTATGGGGCGTTAGCGTGATTGCCGACTCCGCGCAGTTTTCTGCGCTGGCCAGTGCCACCGCCCCACCGGAGCGGCTAGGGGCGGCGCTGGCGATGATGAACGCAATTGGCTTTGGGTTAACCATCCCCTCCATCGCACTGGTCACCGCGTTGTGGTCGAGCCAGTCTCTAGCGGTGATTTGGTGGCTGCTGCCGGGCCCCATCCTCGGGTTAATCGCCATGCGCGGTTTTTCTGCCCATAAACAGTTTGCGCCCACAATCGAGGGTGAGTAGCCCCTGACGACCACGGCCCTTACGCGGTATACTCGCACCCATTACTTATGCACTTATTCATTTATGCACTTATGCACTTATGCACATTTCTCGCCAGCCGTGAGCCAACTCTCCATGGAAAAGACCTACCAACCCGAACAGATCGAAACCCGCTGGTACGAGCGCTGGGAAGCCGACAACCGTTTTGCTCCTTCCGGCCAGGGCACGCCTTTTTCGATCATGATTCCACCGCCCAACGTGACCGGCAGCCTGCACATGGGCCATGCGTTCCAGGACACCATTATGGATACCCTGACGCGCTGGAAACGGATGCAGGGTAACAACACCCTGTGGCAGGTAGGCACCGACCACGCCGGTATCGCCACGCAAATGCTGGTAGAGCGTAAAATCGCCTTGGAGTCGGGCAAAACCCGCCACGACCTCGGCCGCGATGCGTTTATCGACAAAGTCTGGGAGTGGAAGCAGGAGTCTGGCGGCCACATTACCCGCCAGCTACGCCGCATGGGCGCCAGCGTCGACTGGTCTCGCGAACGCTTCACCATGGACGACGGCTTCTACAAAGCGGTGCAAGAAGTGTTTGTGCGCCTGCACGAAGAGAAGCTGATTTATCGTGGCAAGCGTTTGGTCAACTGGGATCCCACGCTGCACACCGCCATTTCTGATCTGGAAGTGGAAAATAAAGAGCAGCAGGGCAGCTTCTGGCACTTCCGCTACCCGCTAGCAGACGGCGTTAAAACCGCTGACGGTAAAGATTACCTGGTCGTTGCCACTACTCGCCCGGAAACCTTACTGGGCGATACCGGCGTGGCGGTGAATCCAGACGACGAACGCTATGCCTCCCTGGTCGGTAAATTTATCGAACTGCCCCTGGTGGGTCGCCGTATTCCCGTGGTCGCCGACGAGCACGCCGATATGGAGAAAGGCTCGGGCTGCGTCAAGATCACTCCCGCTCACGACTTTAACGATTATGAGGTGGGTAAGCGACAGAACCATCTGCTGATCAACGTCTTCTCGAAAGACGCTACGATCCTTGAAAGCGCCGAAATTTTTGATCTTAAAGGCCAGCCCCAGCCGGACGAAGATGCGAGCCTGCCCGCTAAATACGCAGGGCTTGACCGCTTTGAAGCGCGTAAGCAGCTTGTCGCCGATATGGATGCGCTGGGGCTGCTAGAGCAGGTCGAAGCGGTTAACAACACTTTGCCTTACGGCGACCGCTCGGGTGATGTCATCGAGCCCTTGCTCACCGACCAGTGGTTTGTGGCTGTGGAGTCGCTCGCCAAGCCCGCTATTGAAGCGGTTGAAAACGGCGACATTCAGTTCGTGCCCAAAAACTACGAAAACATGTACTTTGCCTGGATGCGCGACCTACAGGATTGGTGCATTTCTCGCCAGCTGTGGTGGGGCCACCGTATTCCTGCCTGGTACGACGCCGAAGGCAATGTCTACGTTGCCCGCACGGAAGCCGAGGCCCGCGAGAAGCATAAGCTGGGTGCCGATATTGAGCTGACGCAAGACGAAGACGTACTCGATACTTGGTTCAGCTCAGGCCTGTGGACGTTTGGCACCCTTGGCTGGCCGGAACAAACCCCGGAGCTTGAGACCTTCCACCCTTCCAGTGTGCTGGTGACCGGCTTTGACATCATCTTTTTCTGGGTGGCCCGGATGATCATGATGACACTGAAATTCACCGATCAGGTGCCGTTCAAAACGGTTTACGTACACGGCTTGGTGCGCGACGGCCAGGGTCAGAAGATGTCCAAATCCAAGGGCAACGTCCTCGACCCGATCGACCTTATCGACGGCATCACACTGGATACCCTGCTTGAAAAGCGTACCGGCAATATGATGCAGCCGAAACAGGCCAAAGCCATTGCCAAAGCCACCAAAGACGAATTTAAAGACGGCATTGAAGCCCACGGCACCGATGCGCTGCGCTTTACCTTCCTCTCCCAGGCCACCACCGGGCGTGATATCAAGTTTGATATGAACCGTCTGGATGGCTATCGCAACTTCTGTAACAAGCTGTGGAATGCTTCACGCTACGTGCTGATGAATGCCGAAGGCGAAGATTGCGGCATCGCTTCTCAAGGTCAGGGTAGCGAGGTTGAGCTTTCACTGGCCGACCGCTGGATTATCTCGCAGTTGCAGAAAACCGAAGCCCAGGTCACCAAAGCGATGGACGAGTACCGCTTTGACCACGCCTCCCAGGCGCTGTATGAATTCGTTTGGAACGAGTACTGCGACTGGTACCTGGAGCTTTCTAAGCCTGTTTTATGGGACGAAAATGCCACGGTAGAGGCGAAGCGGGGAACGCGCCGCACGTTGGTACGCGTACTCGAAGCCATACTGCGCCTGGCTCACCCGATGATGCCCTATATCACCGAAGAGATCTGGCAGCGCGTCTCACCGCTGGCAGGCGTTGATAGGGGTAACGATGCGTCGATCATGCTGCAAGCATGGCCCGAAGCCGACGAGAACAAAATCGACGATCAGGCCAGCCTGGATATCGAGTGGCTGAAAGGCGTGATTATCGCCGTGCGCAACATTCGCGCCGAGATGAATATTGCCCCCGGCAAACCACTCGACGTGCTGCTCACCAAAGGTAAGCCTGAAGACGCCGAACGCCTGGAGAGCAACCGTCACTTCCTCTCCAAACTGGCCAAGCTGGAGAGCGTTACCTGGCTTGCAAACCCAGAGGACGCCCCGCTGTCAGCCACGCAGTTAATAGGTGATATGGAAGTGCTGGTGCCGATGGCCGACCTGATCGACAAAGACACCGAACTTGCCCGCTTGAACAAAGAGATCGATAAGCAGGACAAGCTGATTGGCGGCATCGAGAAAAAGCTCGGCAACGAAGGCTTTATCGCCAAAGCCCCAGAAGCCGTGGTGGAAAAAGAGCGCGGCAAGCTGGCTGAATTCCAGGCCGCCAAGCAGTTGCTGGAAGAGCAGCGCGCTAAAATCTCAGCGCTGTAAGTTCCCCCCGGCGCCAGGCAGCTCTGACTGCATGGCGCCAGCGCTCTTGCCCGCCGATCCGATAGCGCCTATAACTTAGGCATGGACTCCCCCAGCACAGACAGCGTTTCGACCCGGCACCCTCTGGCGGTGTTGCGTTTCCTTGGCTTGGTACTATTGGGAAGTGGCGTTGGAGGGGTGGCGGCGCTGGCCGCCGTTGGCTTCGTTAACGCGCTGGTATGGCTCAACGACCTGCTGTTAATCTCTCCCCGAGGCCAGATGATGGCTGATGACACCACTCTGGTGGTACTGGCCACTCTGCTGGTACCAACCTTTGGGGGGCTGCTCGTTGGTCAACTGCACCGTGGCCTGCCTGGGGGCCGCCCCCATACCCCTGCCGACGCCATCGCTGCCGTCCAGACCCGCCGAGGTCGCCTACCCGCCAAGGCTGGTGCTCTCTCAGCGTTAAGCAGTTTGGTGTCGTTAGGCGCAGGCGCCTCGGTGGGTCAGTACGGTCCCCTGGTACACCTCGGCGCGACTCTCGGCTCCCTAATCACACGCTTGCTGCGCCTGGGGCGCTCAGAGGACAATATCACTATCGCTTGCGGGGTAGCGGCAGCCATCGCTGCGGCCTTCAATGCGCCACTGGCGGGCATTGTCTTCGCCCACGAAGTCGTGCTACGCCACTATGCCCTGCGCGCCTTCGCGCCAGTGGCTGCTGCTGCCATCGTCGGCTATGTGCTGGCCACTCAGTTGCTCGCTCAGGGGGCGCTGTTTCATATCACTGAGCCTGGCGTGCCTCAAGCTTGGGAATTCGCCCTTTTCCTAGCCTTGGGTGGCCTAGGCGCCTTGGTGGCTGGAGGCTATATGCATGCCATTCTTGCCATGGGCCAGCTGGCCAAGCGGCTACCGCTGCCCACCAGCCTTCATCCCGCACTAGCCGGGGCTTTGCTCGGCCTAACGGCTCTTTGGGTACCCGATATTCTCGGCATAGGCCAAGAAACCCTGCGCTTCGCCACCTTGCCCGGGGCCTACGGCGGCGGCGAGCTGCTGATGGTACTGCTACTAAAGCTGGCCGCGACCGCTTTGTGCCTGGGGCTGGGCTTCGCGGGTGGTGTCTTCAGCCCAGCGCTGGTGATCGGCACCCTCTTCGGCGCCCTCGCTGGCACCCTGGTAGCGGAGCTGGGTGGCGGCCAGGAGACCTTTATCTTCTATGCGGTGTGCGGCATGGTCGCGGTCACCGCCCCCGTCCTCGGCGCGCCTCTTACCACCCTGCTGATCGTCTTCGAACTTACCGGCAGCTATGCATTGACCACCGCCGCCCTGGCCAGCGTCACGCTCGCCAGTCCTCTGGCCGCCCAACTGTTCGGCCGCTCGCTATTCGATATTCAATTAGCCCGCCGTGGTTTGGATCTCTCCGCTGGCCGCAGTCGCGCCGTGCTCCAGGAGGCGCGATTAACCGAGTTGATTAGCCATGATGCGGTCACCCTGGCCCCCGCGACCCCAGTGGAAGCGGCCATCTCGTGCCTTAGCCTGGCGGGCCATGGCGAAGCTTATCTGGTGGATAACCAGGGGCGCTACCAAGGCTGCGTGACCCTGGCGGGCCTGGAGGCGCTCCGCGAAGGCAGCGAGGCCCCAACCCTGGCCGACTGCCCCGAAACGCCTCGCCCAGTGTTAGATCCCCAATCTTCACTTTGGGAGGCAATGCACCAGCTACAGAAGGTCACCGGCGAGGCCATTGCCGTCGTGGATGACGAACGACGCTTCCTGGGGGTGGCTTATGAGTCGAGCATTGCGCGGGCCTTCTTGCATCACAGCGACGCCCTACGACGGGAGGAACAAGGTGCTGGCTAGGCGATTGATCCCAGGACTTCTGGCCGGGCTGCTCATCCTGGCAACCCCCATCAGGGCGGAAGTGCCCGACGCTGCCGACTCTCTGACGGTATTGAGTTGGGGCGGTGCCTACGAGCACGCCCAGCGTCGTGCTCTCTTTACACCTTTCGCCGAGGCCCATGACGTACCGGTGGCAGTGGACAGCTATAACGGCGGCCTGGCGGAACTGCGCCAGGCCGTGGCGGAGAACGATGTCCCCTGGGACGTACTCGATATGACCCGCAGCGAGGCCATGGCAGCCTGCGAAGAGGGGCTGCTGGAACCGCTCTCCCCCGAGCTAGCCGCCCCAGCGCCGGACGGCACGCCTGCATCCCAAGACTTCTTTCCTGGCGCCCTGGAGCGCTGTTTTATCAGCCATTCGATCTTTGCTACCGTCGTGGCCTATCGCCGTGATGCTTTCCCCGGGGAGCGCCCCACTCGCATCGCCGATCTCTTCGATCAGCAGCGTTTCCCTGGCCCCCGGGCCTTACAGCGCACCCCCGCGGCTAATCTGGAGTGGGCGCTACTCGCCTACCGAGTGCCCCGGGAAGAACTCTACCGTCTGCTCAGTACCCGTCGCGGCCTGGACTTGGCCTTCGCCCGGTTGCAAAGCATCGACAATATCCACTGGTGGGAGGCTGGCGAGACGCCGGTGCGCCTGCTAGAGGAGGGCCGGGTAGCGATGGCTTCCGGCTACAACGGGCGTTTCTTCGCCGCCATGGTGGAACGCGACCTGCCCATCGAGATCCTCTGGGACGGCCAGTTCCAGGAACATGAGACCTGGGCAATCCCCCGCGGTGCTCCTAATCCTGAGGCGGCTCAAGACTTTATCCGCTTTGCCACCACCAGCGAGCGCCAAGTGGAACTGGCCCGGCATATCCCCTATGGCCCAACGCGACGCTCTGCTGCTATGCAGGTCACCACCCACCGCGACAGTGGCCTGGACATGCGCCTGCATATTCCCACCCACCCCATCAACGCCCAGGGTGCAGTGACCAAGGACGAGGCCTGGTATGCGCGTACCCAGAAGCGCGTCGAAGCCCTGTTTCATGAGGCACTGACAACACAGAAATGAATGCGAGAGGCGGCGGCGTGGGCTTTCGCTGGCAAGATGACATCCCCATGCAAAACTAGGCGATACGTCTCATTCGTTGATGACCATTGGTCGCGTCTTGGCCACTTTTTCTTCCGAACCGTGTAAGGTTAGTACAAGAACAGCCACTGAGTAGCATCACTCCGATATTTTCGACACGGATAACGCTATGCCGATACCGATTGAGGCACGAATGCAGGCGCTGGCGGCCGAGCTTATGCAGGCGGGCGTTGCCTATCGCGAGCTGTCGCCGATGGCGGATACCGGGCTTGCCCATGACCATGTCTGGATTCATCGCAGCGTTGGCGATGACTGGGTGGCGCGGCTGCCGAAGCAGAGTCAGATGAATCTGCCGCCTAACGAAAACCTTGCCTATCAGACCGCCTGCTACCAGCGCTCTAGCCCTGGCGGGCACACGCCAACACTTTATGGCACCCTACCGCCGAGCGAGGCATTGCCTCGGGGCGGGCTGCTGGTTGAGGCTATCCGAGGCCGTTTGGCCCAGTTGCCAGAAGACCTTCCCGCCATCGCAGAGGCCCTGGCCAGCTTGCATCGTCAGCCGCTGCCTAGCGTCTCGTCACGGGCGCCGCTGCTTGCCCCCGAAGACCCGTGGCAAGCGATGAAAGATGAAGTGCGTCAGCAGGCTAACTGGTTGGGCGATGCCCAACTTTCGCGCAAAGTCACTCAGCGCATTAAGCAGGAACTGGATTTACTTCCGCCTCGCTTAAGCGAGGCCACGCCGACACTGATTAGCTTTGACACCCACCCTGGCAACTTCTTAATCCGCGACGATGGCCGCGCAGTGTTGGTAGATTTAGAGAAGTGCCGCTACGGCCTGCCGGGTATCGATCTCGCCCACACCAGCCTCTACACCTCGACTACCTGGGACGTAAACAGCCAAGCGGTGCTTTCGCTGGATGACGTGATTCGTTTTTACCGCCGCTGGCAAGCCGCCATGAGCGAATCACCCGATACCGGCACCCTGGTCGCCTGCCGCCGCGCCACCTGGCTCTGGTCGTTGACCTGGTGTGCCAAGTGGCGCGCCCAGCACTTAAACGCCATAGATGCCCAACAGCGTGGGGAAGACTGGTCGGCAGAACTCACCGACCCCACCGTGATCGACCACGTGCGCGACCGCGTTGAACACTACCTCTCGCTGCCGATTATTGATCACGTTCATAGCGAGCTTCAGTGCTTGCAAGCCTCCCTATAACGTTTTTTTCCTACTGATATGAGGTGTGCGATGCCGATTAGCCGTCACTCGCTGCATACGATGTTTTCAACAACGCTAACCATAACGACTCCCACAGCGATGCTCGCCTTTGCGCTTCCTGCAGTGGCCAACCCTGATCCGGACGACTGGCAAAGCGTCGTAGCGGAAGCCGAAGGCCAAACCGTTTACTGGAATGCCTGGGGCGGTGATACGCACACCAATCGCTACATCAACTGGGTGGCGAAGCAAACGCAGGCGCAGTACGGTATCGATGTGCAACACGTAAAGCTGGACGATACCGGCAGCGCGGTAGCTCGAGTGCTGGCAGAAAGGCAGGCAGGTAACCACGCCGAGGGCAGTATCGACCTGATTTGGATCAACGGTGAGAACTTCGCTGCGATGCGTGAAAGCGACCTGCTGTTTGGCCCCTTCGCTGAATCGCTGCCCAATTTTGCGCTCACCAATGCCGCCGATAACCCTGAGGTGGTGACCGACTTCACGCTACCTACAGAAGGCTATGAATCGCCCTGGGGTAAGGCGCAGATCACCTTTTTTTACGACAGCGCTCAAACCAAGACACCGCCCCAGGATATGCAGGCACTACTCGCCTGGGCCAAAGCCAATCCCGGCCAGTTCAGCTATCCGCGTATTCCGGACTTTACTGGCAGCACCTTTTTAAAGCAGGCACTGATAGAGCTCAGCGAGCAGGATGAGGCGCTTTACCAGCCGGTTTCAGAAAGCGATTTTGAGGCCGTAACAGAACCTCTGTGGGCCTATTTAGATGCGCTGCACCCGCACCTGTGGCGCAGCGGGCGAGCCTTCCCCGATTCAGGCCCCAATCTGCGCACCCTGATGAGCGATGGCGAGCTGAGTCTAGCTTTTTCGTTCTACCCTACCGATGCCGCTATGGCGGCCATGGAGTATGAACTCCCCGAAAGCGTGCGCAGCTATGTACTGGAAGGCGGCACTTTGGGTAACGTCCACTTTGTGGCGATTCCCTATAACTCATCCCACAAAGCAGGCGCCATGGTACTCGCCGACTACTTGCTCACGCCGCAAGCCCAGGCTGAAAAGCAGTCGTTAAGCATGTGGGGCGACCGCAGCGTGCTGGATATCGGCCAGCTAAGCGCCGATGACCAGGCGCTGTTTGAACAAGCCGAGCGCCACCCTTCTGAACTGCCCGCCAACGCACTCTCAAACACCCTACCCGAGCCACACCCCAGTTGGATGAACGCCCTGCAAGATGCATGGCTTGAGCGTTACGGCGTTAATTAACCATGCTGCACCTGGCCCCGGCTGTGATTATTGCCCTACTTGTACTCCCCGTTGGGGCGGGCCTGCTAATGGTATTGCTACCTGCGTTTAGCTACCTGCCTGCGCTAGGCGGCAACACCGCGAGCCTGGCCCCTTGGCAAATGCTGCTCGATCAGCCGGGGCTTGGCCGCTCCGTAACGGTGAGCTTTGCCAGCGGGTTGGTCAGCACGGCCATGGCGCTGATTATGGTGGTGCTGTTTTTGGCCGCTAGCCGGGGAACCTGGTTAGATCGTGGCATTCGCCGCTTGGTGTCACCACTGCTGGCTATTCCCCATGCGGCTATTGCGTTTGGATTTGCCTTTTTGATTGCCCCTTCAGGCCTGATGGCGCGACTGATATCGCCATCGCTAACGGGCTGGGAGCGCCCACCGGATGCACTGATCGTCAACGACCCCTGGGGACTATCGCTGATGGCCGGGCTGGTGTTGAAAGAGGCGCCGTTTCTGCTGCTAATGAGTTTGGCAGCACTGCCGCAGTTAGCGCCAGAAAAGCGTTTAATGATGGCCCGGTCGCTGGGCTACTCGCCTACGATTGCCTGGTTAAAAACCGTACTGCCCTCGCTCTATCCGCTAATTCGCCTGCCGGTATACGCAGTCATCGCTTACGCGAGCTCGGTCGTCGATATGGCGCTGATTCTTGGCCCCACGCTGCCCCCCACGCTGAGCGTGTCGATTCTTAGCTGGTTTAACGACCCAGATATCACTCGCCGCTTTATGGCCTCGGCGGGAGCGGTGTTGCAGTTTGGCGTTACCCTGGCAGCGCTACTCAGTTGGTGGTTGCTGGAACAACTTACGCGCACACTGTCGCGACGCTGGCTGACTAACGGCAGCCGTCAGCGGGGTGAAATCGCGCTGCGTGCGATTGGCCGCTCGGCGTTACTATTTTCCAGCCTGACCGCACTGGCGGCGTTGGTCGGCTTGGGACTGTTTTCACTGGCGGGCTTTTGGCGGTTTCCTGAACTGTTGCCGCAGTCGTTCACGCTGGATCACTGGCAGCGCAGCGGCCCTATGTTAGCTACACCACTACTCAACACCGCGCTGATTGGGCTTATTTCCACAACGCTGGCCACGGCACTGGTACTCGCCACACTGGAAAATGAGCATCGCCAACATCTCCAGCCCAAACGGGCGCTTTGGCTGCTCTATTTACCGCTGCTGGTACCACAAATTGCCTTTCTGTTTGGGCTGATTGTTGCAGCAGAAAGTATGGGCGTTCGTCCTCAGCTAGGTTTAGTGATCGCGGGCCACCTGCTGTTTGTGTTGCCGTATGTCTATCTTTCATTAGCCGAGACATATCGGCGCCTGGATCCACGCTGGCTGCAGGTGGCACGGTCGCTGGGCGTATCGCGAAACGCCGCGTTTTGGCGAGTCCGTTTACCGCTACTGTTAGCGCCGCTATTAACGGCCTTTGCGGTAGGGCTCGCGATCAGTATCGGCCAATATTTGCCTACCCAATTACTAGGGGCGGGGCGCGTGACAACCGTGACTACCGAGGCAGTGGCACTTGCTGCGGGCAGTAACCGACGCTTGATTGGCGTTTGGGCATTGGTCCAGGCCGGCCTACCGCTAATAGGCTTTATGCTGGCCCTGTCGCTGCCCCGCTTAGTGGGTGTCCATCGCCGTGAACTGGCTAGCTAAGAGGCTTTTTGTGACCGCTATTGCGACTGCGCCGCTGCGCCTTGAACAGATACACATTGCCCTAACAGGTCGTGAACTCTTGACGGTGGATGCGACCATTGCTCCTGGTGAGGTGCTGACGGTGATGGGTGCCTCCGGCTCGGGAAAATCGACCCTACTGGCGTATATTGCTGGTTTTCTCGACCGGCAGTTCACCGCCAGCGGTGGCGTGTGGTTGGGCGAGCGCAACCTGCTCGATCTACCTGCAGAAGCCCGTGGGATTGGGCTGTTGTTTCAGGATCCGCTGCTGTTTCCGCACCTTAATGTGGGCAGCAATTTGCGCTTTGGACTGCCTCGTCATAGCAAAGATAAGCGCCCGCAGGTTAGCCAAGCCCTTGAGCAAGTGGGGCTGGCGGGCTTTGAAAAGCGGGATCCTACCACCCTTTCCGGCGGTCAGCAGGCTCGCGTGGCGTTGATGCGCCTGCTGCTCTCCCAGCCACAAGCGGTGTTACTGGACGAGCCGTTTTCCAAGCTGGATACGGCGCTGCGTCAGGAAATGCGCTCGCTAGTATTCCGCCAACTGCGCAATGCCGGCCTGCCTGCGCTACTGGTCACCCACGACCACGCCGATGCCGACGCCGCGGGAGGGCCGATTATTGAACTCGGCTGACCCACCCCCGTTTCTCAGCATCGTGATACCGGTGCTTAACGAGGCAGCCACCCTGGCGCACCATTTAGCGGCACTGCCATCGCCGGGCGGCCAAGGCATCGAAATCATTGTGGTCGATGGCGGCAGTGGCGATGACAGCGTTCGCATCGTCACACCGCTGGCGGATCGCGTGCTCCACAGCGCTCCCGGCCGAGGTATGCAAATGAACCTGGGCGCACAGCATGCCCGTGCCCCGGCGCTGCTATTTCTGCATGCGGATACGCAACTGCCTGAGGGCGCCGTGGAGCAGATAAGCCAAGCGCTAACCACCCACTCATGGGGCCGTTTTGATATCCAGCTGGCAGGCAACAGCCGCTGGCTGCCCGTGGTGAGCTGGATGATGAACCGGCGCTCGCGGCTGACCGGCATCGCTACCGGCGACCAGGGTATCTTTGTCCGCGCCAGCGCCTTCAGGGCAGTTGGTGGTTTTCCCGAACAGCCGTTAATGGAAGACATTGAACTGTCTAAACGGCTTAAACAGGTATCGCGCCCCGCCTGCCTAACGGCGAAAGTGGTAAGCTCGGGCAGGCGCTGGGATAAACACGGCGCCTGGCAAACCATCCGCCTGATGTGGTGGCTGCGCTACCGCTACTGGCGCGGCGTTAGTGCAATCCAGCTCGCTAAGGAGTACCGCGATGCCCGCTGAGAGGCCCATTGAGCCGCCGCACCTGCACCTGCTGGCAAAAGCCCCGCTGCCTGGGCAGGCCAAAACGCGCCTAGCGCCGTTACTGGGTGCAGTGGGTGCCGCCAACGCCCACACAGAGCTGGTACGCCGCTGCGTCGCCAATGCCTGCAAAGCGCTGCCTGCCGCACAAGTCACGCTTTGGACAGCGCTTGATCACTTGCACCCACTGTTTCACGAGCTGCGCGAGCAGTTTGGAGTGACCTTAAGAACCCAGCTAGACGGCGATTTAGGCTCCCGGGTTCGCTATGCTCTGAACAGCTCGCCGGGATCAGCCATGGTGATGGGCAGCGACTGCCCCAGCATTACCAGCGAGCTGATTAGCGTCTGCGCGCAGCAGTTAGCTATCCATGACGTGGTAATTTTGCCCGCCGAGGATGGTGGCTACGGTTTAGTGGGTACCCGGCAGGATTACCCCGCATTGTTTGCAGATATCCCCTGGGGAAGCCAAAGTGTGCTCGCCGCCACTCGGCAGCGCATTGAGACACTGGGGCTAGAGGCTGCTTACCCGGCGACGATTTGGGATGTGGATCGGCCCGAAGACTGGCGGCGCTGGAAAGCGCTAGACAACTTCTGATTAGCCATTTCAGTGTCAGGAAACGGAGAGCCTTCTCACTCAGTTCTCGACACGCATTATGTTTATCTCTTGGCGCTGGAGCCTACCGTGACCCGACAACGTTTAGTGATTGCCGCGCTACTGGTCATTGCCATTGGCGCCTTCTTTGTTAGCGGTGCCCACCAATGGTTCACGCTAGAAACCCTCAAGGCGTACCAAAGCGACTTCCAAGCAGCGTTTAACCAAAGCCCGTGGCGGGTGGCAGGGATCTTTTTTGCCGTTTATGTGCTGATGTCCGCACTTTCGCTACCTGGTGCAACGTTGTTAACGCTACTCGGTGGCGCTCTGTTCGGTTTAGGTTGGGGGCTGCTGATTATCTCTTTCGCCAGCACCATGGGCGCCACGCTGGCCTTTTTACTCTCGCGTTTTTTGTTTCAAAAACCAATTGAGAAACGCTTCCCGCGTCAGTTTACCTCTGTGAATCGCAGTGTTGAGCGCGACGGCGCCCTGTATCTTTTTACTCTGCGTTTAGTGCCAGCGTTTCCATTCTTTATGATCAACTTGGTCATGGGACTGACGCGGATTAAAACGGTCACCTTCTACTGGGTAAGCCAAGTCGCTATGCTTCCCGGCACCGCCATTTACGTCAATGCCGGCGGGCAACTGGGGGAGCTTGAAAGCCTGGGCGGGATTATTTCACCGACGCTGCTGGCATCGTTTGCGCTCCTGGCGGTTTTTCCTTGGATTGCCCGGCGTATTGTACGGCTGGTGCAGCGGCGCAAGACCTACCAGGGCTTTACTCGCCCGCAACGTTTCGACTATGACATTGTGGTGATAGGCGGCGGCTCGGCGGGGCTAGTGACCAGCTATATCGCCAGTGCCGTTAACGCCAAAGTTGCGCTGGTGGAAAGGCACAAAATGGGCGGCGACTGTCTGAATACTGGCTGCGTGCCGTCTAAGGCACTCATTCGGGCTGCTCGCGCCGCCCATGAGATTCGCACCGCCCACCGCTTTGGGGTTTCAGCCAGCGAGCCGGCGATCGATTTTGCCAAGGTCATGGGGCATGTGCATCAAGCGATTAGCGATATCGAGCCCCACGATAGCGTAGAACGCTATAACGGCTTAGGCGTTGAGGTGTACCAGGATCACGCCACCCTGACCTCGCCCTGGGAAGTTCAGGTAGGCGAAAAAATCCTTACCGCCCGACATATCGTGCTGGCCACCGGCGCCCGCCCCAAGGTGCCGTCGCTACCGGGTATTGAGCACACGCCCGTGTTCACCTCTGAGAACCTGTGGTCACTGACAGAATTACCCAAGCGACTGGTGGTCCTCGGCGGCGGCGCCATTGGCTGTGAGCTAAGCCAAAGCTTTGCCCGCCTGGGCAGCCAGGTCACGCTGGTAGAAGACATGCCCCAATTGCTGGGCCGGGAGGACCCCGAGGTCGGCGAAGCCATCGAAAACACCCTAGCGGGCGAAGGGGTGACGGTTATGACCGACACCCAAGCACTGGAAGTTATCAGCAATGCGTCAGGCTATCAGTTGGCCGTGGAGCATCAGGGAGAGCGCTCGGTAATGGCCTTCGATTATCTGCTGGTGAGTGTCGGCCGCGAAGCCAACATCGAAGGGCTGGGCCTTGACGCACTAGGGGTACCCACCACGCCCACCGGCACCCTGGAGCTTAACGAGCGACTGCAAACCCGCTTGCCCAATATTTGGGCGTGTGGTGATTTAGCCGGACCTTATCAGCTTACCCACGCCGCCGCCCACCAGGCTTGGCACGCGGCGGTCAATGCGCTGTTTGGCGAGTTAAAAAGCTTTACCGTGGATTATCGCTTTATGCCCGCCGTCACCTATGTGCAGCCGGAAGTGGCACGGGTCGGTCTCAATGAAAAAGAGGCCAAGGCTAAAGGGATTGCCGTTGAGGTCACCCGCTACGCCATGAGCGAAAGTGACCGCGCTATTGCCGAAGGCGCCACCCTGGGCTTTATCAAAGTGCTCACCGTACCGGGCAAAGACAAGATTCTCGGCGCGACCATCGTGGCCGAAAACGCCGGCGAATGGCTGGGTGAATTCACCATCGCCATGAAGCACGGCCTGGGCCTCAACAAGTTACTCGGCACCATTCACCCCTACCCCACGCTGGGCGAGGCCGCCAAAGCCACCGCGGGCGTATGGAAAAATGCCCACAAACCTGAACGTGTGCTGGCGCTATTAAAGCGTTACTTCCGTTGGCGACGCGGTGACGTTACATGAAGCAGCTATTACTCATAGGCGCGGGTCATGCCCACGCTTTTGTGCTCGAAGCCTTTGCCCAACAGCCTGATACAGATATCGCCATTACCGTGGTTAGCGATAGTGTTTTGGCGGCTTACTCAGGCAGCGTGCCTGCCTGGCTGGCGGGTGAATGTACGCTACGTGAGGCGCAGATTGACGTGGCGGCATTGTGCGAGCGCGCTAACGCCCGGTTGATCCTCTCCCCGGCGAAAGCCATCAACATTCAGGCGCGATACGTGGAACTGGCTGATGGCCAGCAAGTTAATTTTGATATTGCCTCTTTCAATATTGGCGCTACCCTGGCGCTGCCTGAGCAGCATGGCGAAAAGCTTCCTCATCTGCTGGCCATGCGACCGCTGAGTTCACTGCATGATCGCTGGCAGGCGCTGCGGGAAACGGTCAGTGCGCTTCCTCAAGGAGGCGAGCTAAAGGTCGTCAGCGTAGGCGGCGGTGCCGCAGGCTGCGAAACGCTGATGAGCGTGATGACTCAGTTGCGCCACCAGCGCCCGGATATTCATTGGCAGGGGCATTTACTTAGCGCATCGAATGAGCTGCTACCCGGATCAGGTCGCTTGCCCCGCTGGTTAATGCGGCAAGCCTTGTTACGCGCAGGCATCAACGTATTCCAGCAGATACGTGGAAATGCATTAGTAGACGGTGGCGTATTAACGCACTGCAACGTGCGCATTCGTGCCGATATTGTCCTGTGGGCCACCGGCGCGGTCGGCCACCGCTGGCTTTCCAAGACCCAGCTTCCGCTGGATGATCAAGGCTTTATTCAGGTAGAAAAATCGCTTCAAGTGGTGTGCCAGCCGGGTATCTTCGCCTCTGGCGACTGTGCTGCCTTTGACCCGCCCTTGCCCAATGCGGGGGTATACGCGGTGCGCATGGGATCTCATCTGGCGGAAAACCTGCGCCGCGCCTGCTGCGGTGAATCGCTATCTGATTGGCAGCCGCCCAGGCGGGTATTGGCGTTAATTGGCACCGGCGACGGCCACGCCATTGCCAGCCGTGGCGCCTTTGGCCTATCAGGAAAATGGGTTTGGAAATGGAAAAAGCGGATTGATGCGCGCTTTATTGCCCGCTTCAATCCGCCTTTTAAAGACTGAACGACTACATTAGTTACCTTCGCGCCAGCCGCCTAATACCCGACTATCCGGTCCGAAAAATACCAGCCGGTCATGGTCGATCAAGTAACGATAGGCGGTCTCAAGCATACCCGTGACCCGCTGAGCATCTTCCATTTGCGGGCACGCCATCCGCGTGGTGGCTAGTTCGCCAAACTCAATCCGCTGGCTCTCGCCCAGGGTGACTTGCCCGCTAAAGCGGTTACAGCCATCGTGGCCGCTAACCTTCCCATCCTTAGAAATCTGGAAAAAAGGTGTTTCCGGCATGGAGATCCGCTCATCGGTGCCCACCAACAGCAGGTTCCAACGCTGATCGACGATAGCCCCTGAGAGCGAGGAGTCACTTGATCCGTCTTGCGGCGCCGAACTTGGCCCAGGCGCACTGCTACAGGCGCTTAACAGCAGTGCAGCCGAGGCTAATAGTGGCAGTAAGCGCCAACCTTTCATGGTCATGGTGGTCTTTCCCTTGTTTAACGATTACCCGCTAGCTCTTTACCACAAGCCTTTAACAATAAGTTATTAACGACAAGCGCTTACCAGCTGCCGCTGTTTTCCATCGAGGCCCAGGGCTCCTGCGGTGCCAGGGCGTCGCCCTTCTGGAGCAGTTCAACCGAGATGCCATCCGGCGATTTAACAAACGCCATGTGGCCATCCCGAGGCGGGCGATTAATCGTCACGCCGTTGTCTTGAAGGTGTTGGCAGAGCGCGTAAATATCGTCCACGCGGTAGGCCAAATGGCCAAAATTACGCCCGCCGGCGTACTCTTCAGGGTCCCAGTTGTAGGTCAGTTCTAATTCCGGTGCGGTAAGGCGCTCTGAGCGCGGCTCGTCTTCCGGCGCGGCCAGAAACACCAGCGTGAAGCGGCCTTTCTCATTCTCTTTACGGCGGACTTCTTTAAGGCCCAATAGCTCGCAATAAAAACGCAACGAAGCGTCTAGGTCATTCACGCGCACCATGGTATGAAGATATTGCATATCACCTCCTGAGGAAAAGTTGCCTAAGCCATACTGTATAAAAACGTGATGGAGTAGCGAGCCAAACAGTTTCTTTAGCGCGGCTAAAAGCTAGCGGAGAGCTTGGTGCCGCTCAAGGTGCGATACCTTGCCCGCAGCCGCTATATTGCTCCCCACCATAGGTGACCGTAACGCGAGCGGGGAAAGGCTCGCCGCTCATATTGTCAAAGCAGGCACCCGCCTCAATGCGCACCCGGAAAAAGGGCTCCACGTCGGCATTTTCAATCACCACCCGACCGGCGTCGTTATCCATCACGCTGACCATATAGGGTAGCTTAATGCTCTCTTCCCCATAGTTAGTCTCCAGTGTCAGCGTTGGCGTATCGTGCGCTAACGCCACCGACCAGCCTGGCTCATTGCCCTGCCCAAAGAACATCACGCCAGGCCGTTCTGTGCGTGTTAGCGCTGTGCGCTGCTCGGCCTGCGAGCACTGTAACTGACCGCGGGGTGTCTCGACCAAGGCTTGGGCACCACGGTTCCAAAAGCTGATTTCGCCGTCTTGATAGCGAGCGCCATTGGCGACTACCGCTTGAGGTAGCCGCCACGCGCCGTGCAACGACCAAAGGCGCAGGTCGTTGACATTGGTGGCGGTCACTAAATTCTGACGTGCAGGCTCGCATTGCCATGCGGTAAATTGTGAGGCCGACCCGGGAAATAGTGCCGAGGGCAGAAAAGGGGCTTGGTTATCCAAGGTGGCTTGGTTGGCTGCTGCCGTTTCTGGCGAGGGCGTTGCCGCACAGCCGGTCAATACCACCGCAAGACCTATGGCAGCCATCGCCGATACTCGTTTTTTTAGACTCTTCATCGCGCCGCGTTCCCCGTATTGCTAGCTATAGGTAACTAACTGTATGTATTTAGGATACGTAACTCTAACTACGCTTAAAAGCTTGCAGGTCTTGAGTATCGAAATCCTTTACCTGCGGAGGCAGCCCCTGCTCTTCGCGTTTGATTTTTACCTGCATTTTCTCCGCTAGCCGTTCTGCATCGTCATCGGTAGTGCGTCCATTCAATTCAGCCAACTGCGTCATCCCCTGATGATAGAAAGTGAGCAGATCCAGTGCTACACGGTTATTCTCTTCCACCGCTTTACGCAGCGTGGTTAGGTAGCCACTGACTTGGGAAAGATGATGTTTGAGCTGCCAGACATAGCGCACTTCGGTCATCCAGGGGCGTTCACGCAGCACGGCAAATAACGCACTGGTGGCCAGCAGCCCGAGTAACACGCCTAGGGCGTTGAGCCATAGGCTGCTACCAAAAGTAGAGGTTAGAAGCATCGAGAATAGCAGGCCAAAAATAATCAACTGCCCCGCCATAGCAAAGCTGATCATGCGCGCTTTGCGGCGGTAGGTCTCGGGGTCGTGATGTTCTAAGGTAAATACCATGGCCAGCCTCATTATCGCTGTAAACGCCCTATGATACGGGGCTGGCCAGGGCAAACAAGTCATAGCGTTTTACAGCTGCAATTACGCCAAGCGCTCTGCCGCTGTTTTGAGCAGATGTTCGGTGGTTTCCCAGCCCACGCAGGCATCGGTGACCGATACACCGTAGCGCATGGCCCCCGGCTTGAGGGGCTGTTTACCTTCAAACAGGTGGCTCTCAAGCATTAGCGCTACCAGGTTAGCTTCGCCCGCCTGACGCTGCGCTAATACATCCAGCATCACCTCACTCTGGCGACGATGGTCTTTGCGGGCATTGGCATGGCTGCAGTCCACCATCAGGCGTGGGTTTTGCCCGGCATTACGCAGCGCGGCGGTGGCTGCCCTTACATGGTTTGCCTGGTAGTTAGGCTCACCGTGCCCTCCGCGCAGCACTACGTGGGTGTGAGCGTTGCCCGCGGTTTGCTGGACGATAGGATGGCCGTGAGAGTCCACCGCGAAACGCTGGTGGGGATGAGCGGCCGCGCTCATGGCATCAATGGCAACTTGAACATCGCCGCTGGTGGCATTCTTGAACCCCACCGCTGCCCTCAAATCACTGGCCAGTTCACGGTGCAACTGCGATTCAGTGGTGCGTGCGCCAATCGCTACCCAGCTCAATAAATCGTCCAAGTAAGACGCCAGCATCGGCTGTAAAAGCTCGGTGGCCACGGGCAGGCCGCGAGCAGCAACCGCGTGCATCAATTCACGTGAGAGCGCCAAACCGCGGGACATATCGCCACTGCCATCCAAACCGGGATCATAGGCCAGTCCTTTCCAACCCACAGTAGTGCGCGGCTTTTCAACGTAGACGCGCATGACGGGCAAAATATGCTCGCTGACTTCATCGCTTAACACCGCCAAACGGTCAGCGTACTCAAGTGCTGCATCGGGGTCGTGTACGGAACAGGGGCCAACCACGACCAGCAGGCGGTTATCGTGGCCGCTTAAAATTTGCTGTACGGCGTGACGTTGGCGGGCAATTTGCGCGCGCAACGAGTCGCTTAGCGAAACACGCTGACGAAGTTCAGCGGGCGTAGGCAGTTTCTGTGGGGTAGAGACCGCTGCCGTGGTATGCGGTAATTTGGCGTGGGCAGTGTTGACAGCAGGACTATTTGCAACAGGGCTGATAAGCGCATTCATGATTAATTCTCCGCAAGCGTACATCGTTTGACTAGGTGACCACCCAGGCGTACGCGGTCGGAGGTGGCAGCTAGCACCGACCGCGCGTCGCTAAATCGCCAGCTATAGCCGTAACCTATAAAGCTGGTAGCGAAAGCGTTAGTCAGTGCGCGATAAATCATGATGCTGCTCCTTGATGAAATAATGATGAACAATAAATCCGGCTTAAAATAGCGAGCCCAAAAACGCCAAAAGCCCCGGCGGGGTTACCGACCGGGGCTTCTGTGCTTGCGGCAGGCAACCGAGTGGTGTGCCTGGTGGCGCGACGTTAGGCGTCGGCCAGGGGCACACCGTGGCTAAACCAATACCCATAAGATGCCGCGCGCACACCGCTAAACCCTGCCATGGCTGACAGCGTTGTTGCAGTTGAAAGGCACGCTAGTGTTGGCATCATTATTTCCGGTGTGTGGACGAACGGATATTAGGTCGCCGCAATGGCGTTGTGGTTTTATCCTGCCTGCAAGCGCTGTAAATGGCAACACTCAACCGCTAAAAGCTTGTATCCAGCCGATGGTTGCGGGCAACGCGCTCATGCTAACCAACACAACCAAACCTAGAAAGATGGCTAAGAAACCAGAATCGTCTTTAGAATTTTCGTCGCGATGGGCCATGTTAACTCCTTTTTTATCAACGCTAAATCAGGGGAATGTCAAAAAACCTGGGGCCATATTAAGTAGATCGCGGTGCGTAGGCAAACACATCCGAAAATACTCGCTCCAGTTTAGTGCCTTTTGTGTCCAGCGCATCCAGACAGGCGTAGACCATGTTAGGCGACCCTGAGATATACACGTCGTGGGTGTCTGGCGTGATATGGGCGCTTTTCAATGCCTGATCAATACGCCCCAGGTGATGGGTAATCCGCTCGCCTGCGGCTAACGGTTCTTCTAAAGGTGATTCGGTCACCGCATGAAAGCAGACATTGGCATGGGTTTGCGCCCATTGGCTGGCCAGCTGCTCTAAATAGAGATCACGGTGCTCACGGGCTGCCCACCAGAGCGAAATTTCTCGCTCCGACTGTGCGTGCAGAACCGCTTCGATGATGGCTTTCATCTGCGAAAATCCCGTCCCCGCAGCAATCAGCAGCAGTGGCCTTTCGCTCTCGCTATCAAGCACACACTCTCCGCCAGGCAAACGCAGCGTGAGCTGGTTGGCGACCTGCAGTAGTTCTCGCAGCCGCGCTGAGTTGTCCCGCTCTGGCCAGTGCTGAATATGCAGTTCGATAACACCATCGCTGCGATCGGCACTGGCGATTGAAAACGGCACCCAGGTTGTAGCGTCCAGCTTAAGCTCTAAATATTGCCCCGGCGCATGCTGCATGGCTTCGGCGCGCCCAGTTAGCGTTACACCAAAAACATCCGGGTTTAGGTTCTCAACCTCGGTGACTTGGCACGTCAACGTCCTTGCACTCATGAAAGCCTCTTCTAACAAATTCGGTCAGCGATGCGTCGCATGCTCAACTATTGTGTCAATTACCGTGGCGTGAGGGCGGCAACTCAAGGCCAATACCCAGCACTTCCCAACGCTCATCCACGCGCGCTTTAACGGCATCGTCCATTACGATGGGTGTACCCCACTCACGATCGGTTTCGCCGGGCCATTTATTGGTGGCATCTAAGCCCATTTTCGAGCCTAGGCCCGAGACCGGCGAGGCGAAATCGAGATAATCAATCGGCGTATTTTCGACCATCACGGTGTCCCGCGCGGGATCCATCCGGGTAGTGATCGCCCAGATCACATCTTCCCAGTTGCGCGCGTCAACGTCGTCATCCAGTACAATCACAAACTTGGTGTACATAAACTGACGCAGGAAGCTCCAGACCCCCATCATCACGCGCTTGGCGTGGCCGGGGTACTGCTTCTTCATGGTGACCACCGCCATGCGGTAAGAACAGCCTTCCGGCGGCAGGTAGAAGTCGACAATTTCGGGGAACTGCTTGCACAGAATAGGCACAAATACTTCGTTGAGCGCCACACCCAAAATCGCCGGCTCATCCGGCGGACGCCCCGTATAGGTCGAGTGGTAAATCGCATCACGGCGCATGGTCATCCGCGTGATAGTAAACACCGGGAAGTGGTCGACCTCATTGTAGTAACCGGTGTGGTCACCAAAGGGGCCTTCCGCCGCCATATCATCGGGGTAGATAAAGCCTTCGAGGATAATCTCGCTAGACGCGGGTACATCAAGGTCAGCGTGTCCGCACTTCACCAGCTCGGTACGCGAACCGCGCAGCAGGCCTGCAAAGGCATATTCTGAGAGGGAATCTGGCACTGGGGTCACGGCGCCCAAAATTGTCGCCGGGTCGGCGCCAAGCGCCACCGCGACTGGGAAAGGCTCGCCGGGGTGGGCTTTCTGGAACTCCAGAAAATCCAACGCGCCGCCGCGATGGGAGAGCCAACGCATAATCAGGCGGTTTTTAGCGATTTTCTGCTGACGGTAAATACCTAGATTCTGTCGCGCCTTGAGTGGCCCTTTGGTAATCACCAACGGCCAAGTAACCAGCGGCGCCGCATCGCCGGGCCAGCAGTGCTGTATTGGTAACAGGCCTAGATCGACCTCGTCGCCTTCGTACACCACCTCTTGCACCGGCGCATGCTTGACGTTTTTCGGCCCCATGCTGAGCACTTGCTTGAAAATCGGCAGCTTATCCCAGGCGTCTTTCAAGCCTTTTGGCGGGTCAGGTTCTTTGAGAAACGCCAACAGCTTGCCCACTTCTCTGAGCGCTTCTACCGAATCTTGACCCATGCCCAACGCCACCCGCTTAGGCGTGCCAAACAGATTGCCCAGCAACGGCATGTCGTGGCCTTTGACGTTTTCAAACAGCAACGCCGGGCCACCGGCACGCAGGGTGCGGTCGCAAATTTCGGTGATTTCCAGGTAAGGATCGACTTCGACATGGATACGCTTGAGTTCACCCTGGACTTCAAGCGCCGCGATGAACTCACGCAAGTCTTTGTACTTCAAGGCACGCTCCCTGGCTGGCGAGTGCGCCGCTATTATTTACTAAAAACGAGCGGCGCTGTTTTTGACGACAAACTAGCGGCGCTTATTCTTTCAACAAGCTAGCGGCGCTTCATCGCTTCAAAGAACTCAAGATTGGTCTTGGTATCTTTCAGACGATCAATCAGGAATTCAGTGGCGGCGGTGTCTTCCATCGGATTGAGCAGCTTACGCAGAATCCACATGCGCTGCATTTCCTCCTCTGAGGCCAGCAGGTCTTCACGCCGGGTACCACTGCGGCGAATGTTAATCGCCGGGAAGACGCGTCGCTCAGCCAGCTTGCGGTCCAGGTGGGCTTCCATGTTACCGGTACCCTTGAACTCCTCGAAGATCACTTCGTCCATCTTCGAGCCGGTATCGACCAGCGCCGTGGCGATAATCGTCAGGCTGCCACCCTCTTCGATATTACGCGCCGCGCCAAAGAAGCGCTTGGGCTTTTCAAGGGCGTGAGCATCGACACCACCGGTGAGTACTTTGCCGGAGCTAGGTACCACGGTGTTGTAAGCACGCGCCAGGCGGGTAATCGAGTCGAGCAGGATGACCACGTCTTTTTTGTGCTCAACCAAGCGCTTGGCTTTCTCGATGACCATTTCAGCCACTTGCACGTGACGCGCAGGTGGCTCATCAAAGGTCGACGCCACCACTTCGCCACGCACGGTGCGCGACATTTCGGTCACTTCCTCAGGGCGCTCATCGATCAGCAGTACGATCAAATGACACTCTGGGTTGTTACGCGTGATGGAGGTTGCGATGTTCTGCAGCATCAGCGTTTTACCCGCCTTCGGCGGCGATACCAGCAGACCACGTTGGCCTTTACCAATCGGCGCGGTTAAATCAATGATCCGCGCGGTAAGGTCTTCCGTGGAGCCGTTACCGATCTCCATACGCATGCGATCGTCTGGGAACAGCGGCGTTAAGTTCTCAAACAGAATCTTGTGCTTGGCATTTTCCGGACGGTCAAAGTTAATTTGACTGACCTTCAGCAGGGCGAAGTAGCGCTCACCCTCCTTCGGCGGACGGATTTTGCCGGAAATGGAATCCCCCTTGCGCAGATTGAAACGGCGAATCTGCGAAGGCGATATGTAGATATCGTCGGGACCAGCGAGATAGGAGCTGTCAGCGCTACGCAGGAAGCCAAAGCCATCCTGAAGAATTTCCAGCACACCGTCGCCATAGATATCCTCGCCACTTTTGGCGTGTTTTTTCAGGATGGCGAAAATGATGTCCTGTTTGCGCGAACGGGCCAAGTTATCAATACCCATTTCACGGGCGATATCGAGGAGCTCGGGAACGGTTTTTTGCTTGAGTTCAGTGAGATTCATCGGTGTGTTAGAAAGTTGCTCATGGAAGCTGGGCGCCAGGCGCCGGGAGTAAGACAGGAGGCGTGAAAGTGACGCCGTGTGATGCGTTCAGACCCCGGTAAAGGCACGCGCTCGAAATGAAAGGAACTGGGTTGGTCTTAAGCAACAACATGAGTGCGTGTCGTCATTAAGGTTCAACTCGAGGGTGCTGACAGTTGTTAAATCTGGTTTACACAGGAGAGTAGCTAAACCAGTGGGCTATCTGACGACTTGGAAATCTGGCTGACGCTATTAGGATAAAGAGTAAGTAACGTCTGGGGTGACCAAGATGCCGTACTTGAACAACACATGCAAGATGATTTATCTAAACGATAAGTTATTTAAACGTCAGTCATCTCAACAGCGAAGTGCTTGTGGACACACTAACTAACCAGGTCAGATCAGGCCAGTAGCTCGATGGTAGTCAAGCGCCGCGATAAACGCAAGTCTTTGGCAATTGACAATAGATAAAGGTCACCGCAACCTTGGCACAGCCAATACGAAGGAAAGCTTATGCCCAAGGATATTTCGCCCCCCATTGATGCCGCTAGCATTGAGGCAGACAACGATGCACCGCAGCGCTTAGCCGCCATTGACCTGGGCTCCAACAGCTTTCACCTACTGGTGGCCAACTACCAACATGAACGCCTCCAGGTGGTGGCACGCTTGGGCGAAAAGGTGCAGTTAGCCGCAGGTTTAGACGATGACGGGCAGCTTAGCGAGGCCGCGATGCAGCGAGCACTTGACTGCCTGGGCCGCTTTGCACCTTTTTTAAGCGACATTACCGGTGCTAATTTGCGTATCGTGGGCACTAATGCGCTGCGCGATGCGCATAATAGCCAGGCGTTTATCGAGCGCGCCGAATCACAGCTAGGCCACGCCATCGAAATTATTGCCGGTCGCGAAGAAGCACGCCTGATTTATTTAGGTGCCGCCCACGCCCTGGCGGAAAATGGCCGTCGCTTAATCGTCGATATTGGCGGCGGATCGACCGAATTTATCATTGGTGAGGCGTTTGAGCCCAAGGCACTGGAAAGCCTGCGCATGGGTTGCGTCACTTTCTCACGGCGTTTTTTCCCCGACGGCGAGTTAAACGAAAAACGCATGCGCCGCGCCGAGCTAGCCGCTCTTTCCGAGCTAGCCAATATTCAGCGTCCTTATCGGCACCTAGGCTGGGACGACCCAGTCGGTTCAAGTGGCACTATCAAGGCCGCCGCCAGCGTAATTTACGCCTACGGCGATACGCCTCAAGAGGGTGTTATCACCCGTAGTGGATTGAAAAAGCTGCGCGAGCGGCTGTTGAAGTGCAAACAGTTGGATAAAGTCGCGCTGGACGGTCTTAAAGCCGACCGCGCCAAAGTCTTCCCGGCGGGTATTGCCATTCTTGGGGCAATTTTTGAAGCCTTCGATTTAACCCAGATGCGCTTCGCCGACGGCGCCCTGCGCGAAGGCGTGCTCTACGATATGGCCGGGCGCAATACCGCCGAAGACTCGCGCTCGAAAAGTCTGGAGTCGCTACAGCGCACTTACGATGTTGATACCCGCCAAGGGCTTAACGTCGCCGACACTGCCGAGCGACTGTTTCAGCAGGTACGCCATGCGTGGTCGCTAAACCTTGACCAAGGGCGCTATTTGCAATGGGCTAGCCATGTGCATGAAATAGGCTTGGCAATTTCCCACAGCCAGTTTCATCGCCACGGTGCCTACCTGCTAGAGCACTCAGACTTGGCCGGGTTTTCACGCCCTGAACAGCGCAAACTAGCGTTTTTAGTGCGTGCCCACCGGCGCAAATTTCCGCTTAAGGAGTGGCAGGCCCTGCCCGAGGCGCAACAAGCGGTTACCCAAAAACTCACCCGACTGCTTCGCCTGGCGGTGCTGTTCAATCATTCACGCCCTGAAACTGCCCCGGCGCTACCCGATATCAGCGCTGACAGCACCAGCCTGGCAATCACCCTGGCTGCTAGTGATGAACCCACTCTACTCAGCACCGACTTGGAACAGGAGCAGGCACTTATGCAAGCTGCAGGGTTTAAGCTGTTGATTAAACAGGCGGAGATAGACGACTAAACACGAAGCCCTCGGCCTGCCATAGCAGCGTGCCGAGGGGATCAATCACGCCAATACACGCATCAGCCTGCATAATCACCACCAGCTGCTCGCGCTCCCAGGGCGGCATATCAACTTCTTGTAACAGCCGCTTGAGATCACGCCGCCCTCGTTTGGGCAGTTGAATAACCTCACCACCTTGTCGCCAGGTGACCCTTAGTAGTTGAGAGCGTAGTTGAGAGCATAGTTGAGAGCGCGGCTGAGACGACGACTGTGATAGCGCCACCTGCCAACCTAGCGGCCCGGTGGGCGTTTTCAGCAGCGCTAGACCATCCCAGCTGGCCTGCCAAGGCGGCAGCGTTTCAAGCGGTGCGATCAGATAGAGCCGCTGACGCCATACACGCGCCTGAGCGCCCGGCCACTCAACGCATACTTCTGCATCTGGTTTGGCTTTCAGTTGATCCAACAGGCTCTCTAAACGCTTTTGCGGCGGCGTTGGCAGGCTCAACTGTTGGCAAAGCGTGCGCACCAGCAACCGCTGGCGGGGGCGAGAACGCGCGCTCAGTGCGGCAGCACCAATGCTGCGGTTGCCACTCAATAACGTTTGTAGCTCTTGCCCCGCGTATTCCACCAGCAGTTGATCGGCTTCTCCGGCATGGCGTGCGCTTTGTGCCAAAGCCCCCGCCGCATCGGGCCAGCGTGTTTCAATCGCGGGCAGCACTGAGTGGCGCAAGCGGTTGCGATCAAAGTTGAGGTCGGTGTTGGTAGGGTCTTCACACCACGTCAGGTCGAGCGACTGCGCCGCGGCTTCAAGCGAGACCCGGCGCATCGTTAGCCAGGGGCGCACCAGAGTGACGCCTTCGGCATCGCGGCGATAAGGCATGCTCGCCAAACCACGCGTACCGCTGCCACGTAGGGCAGCGAGCAGAAAGGTTTCCGCCTGATCATCCTGGTGCTGGGCTAGCCAGAGCGTGTTACCGACGGGGATGGTGGCAAAAAAGGCCGCGTAGCGGGCGCTACGGGCCGCGCCCTCGACGCCTTCGCCTTGGGCATCCACCGCCACATTAACCACCGTTAGGGGGACGTCCAACCGCTCGCAGAGGGTGTTACAGTGTTCTTCGAATGTGGCTGCTGCGGCCTGAAGGCCATGGTTAATATGTATAGCACGCAGGGGGCGGCTTGCTTGCTGGCAAACCGCCGCGGCTAACGTAAGCAACAGGCTGGAATCTAGCCCACCGGAGAGCGCCACCCAAATAGAGCGCCCCGGCGGGATCTCCGCCAGGGCGTCTTTAAGCAAGCTTTGCAGTAAATTACGCGGCTGGGGCGCCATAGCTCATTAAACGCTTGTAGCGGCGTTCTAATAGCGCGTCGGTGTCCAGCACCTGCAGACGTTCCAGGCTCGCGGTCAGCGCCTCTTTGACCCGCTCAGCGGTGGTCAGCGGATGGCAGTGGGATCCACCCAGCGGCTCTTTAATCAGCGAGTCGACGAAGCCCAGCTCTTTCAGGCGCTCGGCGGTAATGCCCATGGCCTGGGCAGCGTCGGAGGCTTTGGTGGCACTCTTCCATAGAATCGAGGCGCAGCCTTCCGGCGAGATTACCGAGTAAGTGGAGTACTGCAGCATTTGTAGTTCGTCGCAGACGCCAATGGCCAGCGCGCCGCCGGAGCCGCCCTCACCCACTACCGTGGAGATAATCGGCGTTTTCAGCCGCGACATAACGGCTAAATTATAGGCGATTGCTTCTGACTGACCACGCTCTTCGGCGTCGATACCGGGGTAGGCGCCGGGAGTATCGATAAAGGTCAGAATCGGCATTTTAAAGCGCTCGGCCATTTCCATCAGACGGCACGCTTTGCGGTAGCCTTCTGGGCGCGGCATACCGAAGTTGCGACGCACTTTCTCTTTTACATCACGGCCTTTTTGATGGCCAATGACCATCACCGGCGCATCGTTCAACCGCGCGATGCCACCGACTAGCGCGGCATCATCGGCAAAATTGCGATCACCGTGCAATTCGTCGAAATCGGTAAAGATATGCTCCAGATAGTCCAGCGTATAGGGGCGCTGGGGGTGCCGTGAAATCTGCGAAACCTGCCAGGGAGTCAAATCCTTGAAGATCGATTCCGTCAGCTTGCGGCTCTTCTCTTCCAGCCGAGAGATCTCGTCGGAAAGGTTGACTTGGCTATCGGAGCTGACCAAACGCAGCTCCTCAATTTTTGCCTGTAGTTCGGCAATCGGCTGTTCAAAATCGAGATAATTAGGATTCATCGGCTCTGCCTGATAAAAGTAAGCATGCATATGTAATTAGAGATAATAAAGAGCATTATCGCACCCTGACTCTGCCGCGCAAGTTGGGCGCCCTTTAACGATAACGCAACTGCACACCTGCCTGGCCCTGAACATCCCTCAGCGCCAGTAATAAATCATCGCTAGGCGCGACTTTCCACTCATCGGCAAGCTCCAGCCAAGCAACCGCTGCGGGGTGGCGGTACTGCAGGCGTACCGGCAAACCCTCTTCGTCGCGATACGGCGTTAGGCTGTCGCGCAGGGTTTCAATTAAGCGCCCATTGATCTGCCCCGCATCCAGCGCCAGCTCCACCGCTTGGCCGTAGCGAATGCGTGCCGTCACCATTGGCGTGACATCTTTGCCGCGCAGGCGCAGGCCGCCGGAGAACTCATCGTTGGAAACCTCGCCCTCGACGATCAATACCTGATCGGCCTCAATCTGACCGCGCAACTGCTCAAATAGCTCCCCAAACAGCGAGGCTTCAATACGCCCGGTGCGATCATCCAGGGTAATAAACGCCATGGTATCGCCGCGCTTGGACTTCATGGTGCGCACGCCGACCACCAGCCCGGCCACCCGTTGGGGGTCGCGGGAGGGTTTCAAGTCACTGATGCGGGTCGATACAAAACGCTTTAATTCGCGCTCGTACTCGTCGATCGGGTGGCCCGTGAGGTAAAGCCCCAGGGTATCCTTCTCGCCTGAGAGTCGTTCGCGGTCGGTCCACTCACGGGCGTTGATATACTCGGCGTAAACGTTACTGTCGCCTTCTCCGGCCTCTTCGTCGGCGCTAAACGCATCGCCGAACATATCCAGCATACCCAGGTTTTGATTGGTATGGTTCTGGGCGGCGGCTTTTAACGCGTCTTCCATGGCAGCGAATAGCACCGCGCGGTTGGGGCCGATGGTATCCAGCGCACCAGAGCGAATCAGTGCTTCCAGGGTGCGTTTATTCATCCGTTTGGGATCCATGCGGCGACAGAAGTCGAAGATATCCTTAAACGGGCCGTCGGCCTCACGGGCTTCAACAATGGCACCAATCGGGCCTTCACCCACGCCACGGATCGCGCCCAGGCCGTAAACCACTCGGGCGTCGGTGTCGACGGTGAACTTGTAGCCGCCCACGTTGACATCCGGCGGGGTTACGGTGAGCTTGAGATTGCGACACTCCTCAATCAGCGGCACCACTTTATCCAGGTTGTCCATTTCGGTGGACATAACGGCGGCCATAAAGGGCCCCGGATAGTGGGCTTTCAGCCACGCGGTTTGGTAAGACACCAGCGCGTAGGCAGCCGAGTGCGACTTGTTAAAGCCGTAACCAGCGAATTTCTCTACTAGGTCAAAGATGTTACCGGCCAAGTCTTTATCGATACCATTGGTGGCACAGCCTTCCATAAAGCCGTCACGCTGCTTGGCCATCTCTTCGGGCTTTTTCTTACCCATGGCGCGGCGCAGCATATCCGCCTGGCCGAGGCTGTAGCCCGCCATCACCTGAGCGATCTGCATGACCTGCTCTTGGTAAAGAATAATACCGTAGGTGGGTGCCAGCACCGGCTTCAGCAACTCATGCTGGTAATCCGGGTGGGGATAAGAGACTTCGGCCCGGCCATGCTTACGGTTGATAAAGTCGTCAACCATGCCCGACTGCAAGGGGCCGGGGCGGAACAGCGCCACCAGAGCGATCATATCGTCCAGGGAATCGGGCAGCAGACGCTTGATCAGCTCTTTCATGCCGCGGGATTCAAGCTGGAACACCGCGGTGGTTTCGGCGCGTTTGAGCATCTCAAAGGTCGGCGCGTCATCCAGCGGAATGCTGTCGATATTGAGCGGCCCCTGATCGTTGACGCTGCGTACCTTATCGACCATCTCCAACGCCCAGTCGATAATTGTCAGCGTGCGCAGGCCCAGGAAGTCAAACTTGACCAACCCGGCCTCTTCAATATCGTTTTTATCGAACTGAACGACTAAACCGGCACCATCTTCATCACACAACAGCGGTGAGAAATCGGTCAATTTAGTGGGGGCGATGACCACGCCACCGGCGTGCTTGCCGGTACCCCGGGTGGTGCCTTCGAGCTTGAGCGCCATCTCCCAGATCTCTTCGGCCTCTTCGTCGTTGCCGATAAACTCTTTGAGCGCGGGCTCCTGCTCAATCGCCTTGGCCAGGGTCATGCCCACTTCAAAGGGAATCAGCTTGGAGAGCTTGTCGCCCAGCGAATAGGGCCGCCCCTGGGCACGCGCCACGTCGCGAACTACGGCCTTGGCCGCCATGGTGCCAAAGGTGACGATCTGCGAGACCGCGTTACGCCCGTAGCGCTCGGCCACGTACTCAATCACCTTATCGCGCTTCTCCATACAGAAGTCGACGTCAAAGTCAGGCATGGAGACACGCTCGGGGTTAAGAAAGCGCTCGAACAGCAGGTCATAGCCAATCGGGTCCAGGTCGGTGATCTTTTGCGCGTAGGCCACCAGCGAGCCGGCACCGGAACCGCGCCCCGGGCCTACCGGCACGTTGTTGTCCTTGGCCCACTGGATAAAGTCCATCACGATCAGGAAGTAGCCAGGAAAGCCCATCTGGATAATAACGTTGAGCTCGAACTCCAGTCGGTCGCGGTAACGCTGATCGATCGCCTGGTACTCTTCGCTGTCGCGGGGGTAGCGCTCTGCGGGAAACAGAAAATCCAGCCGTTCGGTTAAACCGTCATGGGAGACCTTGCGGAAGAACTCGTCCTGGGTCATACCTTCGGGAATGCCGAACTCGGGCAGGAAAATCTCGCCCAGGCGCACGTTAACGCTGCAGCGCTCGGCGATCATTACGCTGTTTTCCAGCGCTTCGGGAATATCGACGAACAGCGCCGCCATCTCGTCGGGGCTTTTTAGATACTGCTCTTCGGTATAGCGGCGCTCGCGGCGCGGGTCATCCAGCGCTTTGCCTTCACCGATGGCCACGCGGGTCTCGTGGGCCCAATAGTCGTCACGTTCTAGAAAACGCACGTCGTTGGTGGCTACCACCGGCGTACCCGTTTCAATGGCCAGCTTGACGCTGGCATGGACACAGGCCTCTTCCAGTGGCCGCCCGGTACGTATCAGCTCCAGGTAAAAGCGCTCAGGGAACGCCGCCTGCCATTCTTGCAGCAGCACCCGGGCATCCTCTTCATGATCCGACAGCAGGTGGCGGCCAATCTCGCCTTCCCGCGCGCCGGAAAGCGCAATCAAGCCTTCGCTCTGTTCCAGTACCCACTGTTTATCAAGGATCGCGCGTCCCTGGCGCTGGCCATGAGTCCAGCCCTTAGAGATCAGCTCGGTGAGGTTACGGTAGCCAACGTCGTTCATCGCCAGCAGCGTTAGCCGGTAAGGGTGCGACTCGTCGTGAGGATTGTGCAGCCATAAATCGCTGCCAATAATGGGTTTCAAGCCCGCACCCTGGGCAGCTTTATAGAACTTAACCAAACCAAATAGATTGGTTTCATCGGTTAACGCCAGCGCCGGCATCGCCCGCTCAGCGGTGGTACTCACCAGCGATTTAAGCTTCACCAAGCCATCGACCAGGGAGTATTCACTGTGCAAACGCAGATGAACAAACGGAACCGTCATAACACTCTCGCTAAATAAATAAACAGGCTTAAAGCAGCGCTAGCTGACGCTGAACAGGTGCAAAACTGCGGCGGTGGTCTGGCAAAGGCCCATGGGCGGCCAACGCGGTGAGGTGCTCTTTGGTGGGGTACCCCTTGTGGCGCGCGAAGCCATACTCAGGATAGCGCATATCCAGCGTTACCATTTGGGCATCGCGAGCGACTTTAGCCAAAATCGACGCCGCGGCAATGGCGCAGTGGCGTGAATCGCCCTTCACCACAGCCTGGCCAGGCAGCAGATGGCCGGGTAACTTGTTGCCATCGACGAGCAGATATTCCGCCGCCGGTGCCAACGCGTCAATCGCTCGGCGCATGGCTAGATGGGTGGCGTGGTAGATATTCAGTGCATCCACTTCGGCAGCGCTGGCTTCTGCCACGGCAAAGGCTAACGCTCGCTGGCGAATCTGTGCATCCAGCCCTTCACGCTTGCTTGCAGTGAGCTTTTTAGAGTCGGTAAGACCTTCAATGGGCTGAGCGGGGTCAAGAATCACCGCGGCAGCTACCACGCTGCCGATCAACGGCCCGCGGCCTACTTCATCAACCCCTGCCAGCCGCTCACCGCTATAGGCAATCTCAAGGGTTGGAAAATCCTTGTGGTCAATCAACCAGTGCTCAGTTGCCATGCCGTTATTTTCCATCAACAGTCTCTAGCGGCTGGCCTGCTGCTAACAGGCTAATCGCCTCGGCGGCACGGCGACTGGCGTTGCGCTGCAGGCTGGCGTGCATCTCGGCAAAGCGCGTTTCCAGAGCATGGCGGCTGTCTTCATCCGTCAGTATCGCGCTGAGCCGGTCGGCAATCGCCTCTGCTGAGGCGGCGTCTTGAATCAATTCAGGGACTAACGTTTCTTGAGCAATCAGGTTGGGCAGCGACACCCAGCGGGTTTTCACCAGTCGCTTGGCCAGCCAATGGCTGGCCGGGGCCATCTTGTAAGCTACCACCATGCTGCGGTGACATAACATAGCTTCTAGCGCGGCAGTGCCGGAAGCCAGCAGTACGATATCACTCGCCACCATCGCTTCGCGGGCCTGGCTATCCAGCAACGTAGTGCGCTCCGCCAGCAGCGGATAATTGGCCAGCAGTGTACTAATTTCACGGCGGCGATCAGATGTGGCCGCTGGAATAACCACATGGAGCGCGGGGTGACGCTGGCAGAGCTGTTGGGCGGCGGCGAGAAAGGTGTCACCTAAAAAGCGAATTTCGTTGGCCCGTGACCCGGGCAGCAGCGCCAACACCTGGCTATCAGGCGCCAGTTCCAGCGCCTGGCGGGTGGCAACACGGTCATTTTCCAGCGGCATCTCGTCGGCCAGGGGATGACCCACAAAAGCGACGGGGACACGGTGTTCGCGATAGAAGGCGGCCTCAAAAGGGAGCAGTGTCAGCATGCCGTCTACCGATTTAGCGATGCCTTTTACCCGCCCCTGACGCCACGCCCATACCGAAGGGCTCACGTAATGGGCAGTGGTAACCCCCGCTTCGCGAAGCTGGCGTTCCAGGCCTAAATTGAAGTCCGGCGCATCGATACCCAGCATAATATCGGGCTGCCAAGCCAACGCTTCGGCTTTTAGGGTGCGCCGTACGCGGATCAGTTCGGGGAGGTGCTTGAGCACTTCAACCAGCCCCATTACCGCGAGGGTCTCTAACGGAAAGCGGCTCTGCATGCCTTCTGCCTGCATACGCGGCCCGCCGATGCCACGGAACTCGACGTTGGGGTGGCGGACTTTGAGCTCACGCATCAGCCCGGCACCAAGAATATCGCCGGAGAGCTCCCCGGCGACCAGATAGACGCGTTGCAGGGTTATCATGGCAAGATCACAGACGGTTTAGCATGGGTTAGCGGGTGATGCCGCGGGTCGAACGCTCAATAGAGGCGGCAAAATGCGCGACTTCGGGTAGTTCAAAGCGGCTACGCATCTCGACCAGCGCCTGCTCGGTGGTCAGCCCTTGGCGATAGACCATTTTATAGGCAGTAGTGAGTGCGCTGATCGCTTCGCGGCTAAAGCCACGGCGCTTCAAACCGACCAGATTAAGGCCCCGCGCTTCTGCAGGGTTGCCATTAATCATGATGTACGCGGGCGTATCTTTGGTAATAATCGAACCACCACCAGCCATGGCGTGATCGCCGAAATGGCAGAACTGATGCACCGCCGCCAAGCCACCTAAGATGACATGATCGCCAACGGTGACGTGACCAGCCAAGGTGACCTGATTGGCTAAGATGCAGTCGTTGCCGATCACACAGTCATGGCCAACATGCACATAGGCCATAAACAGGTTGCGCGACCCAATAGTGGTTTCGCTGCGATCTTGAACCGTGCCACGATGAATCGTGGCACCTTCGCGGATGACGTTATCGTCACCCATTACTAGCCGCGTCGGCTCACCGGCGTATTTTTTGTCCTGGCAGTCTTCGCCTACCGAGGCGAACTGAAAGATACGCGTACGCTCGCCTAACGTGGTGGGGCCTTTCACCACCACATGCGGGCCAATCACCGAGCCCGCGCCAATAGTGACGTCGGGGCCAATAATGCTAAAAGGGCCTACCTCAACGTCGTCGGCAAGCCGCGCCGTTGAGTCAACCAGGGCAGTAGGATGTATCAAGCCACCTTCCTCTCGGCACAAATAATTTCTGCCTCGCAGGCCAACTCTCCATCAACCGTAGCGCGGCAGGCAAACTTCCAGATACCCCGTTTACCTTTAATAACATCGGCTTCTAAAGTGAGCTGGTCACCCGGCATCACCGGGCGCTTAAAGCGCACTTTGTCACTGCCCACTAGATAGTAAACGTAGCCATCGGCAGGCAATTTATTAACCGTTTTAAAGCCGAGAATACCGCATACCTGGGCAAGTGCCTCAATGACTAGTACGCCGGGCATAATCGGGTGGTGCGGAAAATGGCCATTGAAGAATGGTTCGTTAATACTGACGTTCTTGTACGCAACGATGGATTCTCCGATGGTTAATTGCGTTACTCGATCCACCAGCAAAAATGGGTAACGGTGGGGCAAGTATTCGCGAATTTCATTGATATCCATAACCATCGTAACGACCTCTATATTGACAAAACCTGATCAACCCTTGAAGAGAGTCAGGCGAATACCAGCACGTTTGCTAGTCAAAAGGCTGTGGATTATAACGCGCTGCTATTTAGCCTCAAGCTAACAGCGGGTAAATCATTCAACTATGACCCAACTCGCCCACTAATCACGCTGTTTCTTTTCCAATCGCGCCAAACGCTTAGCGATATCGTCTAGCTGTTTAAATCGCACCGCATTTTTACGCCACTGGGTATTGGCCATGGCACCGGTACCGGAAGAGTAGACCCCCGGTTCATGGATGGAGTTCGTTACGAGACTCATTCCCGTCACCTGAACGCCATCACAGATCGTCAAGTGGCCCGACAACCCTACTCCGCCACCCAGCATACAGTGTTTGCCTACCTTGGTAGAGCCAGCAATACCTACACAGCCCGCTAGCGCGCTGTGGTCACCAATGATCACGTTATGGGCAATTTGCACTTGGCTATCAATTTTGACGTCATTGCCAATTAGCGTATCGCCTAGCGCGCCACGGTCTATACTGGAGCAGCTGCCCACTTCAACGTCGTCGCCGAGCACAACCCCACCCAACTGGGCAATTTTGTGCCAGCCAGCGCCATCGTGGGCAAAACCAAACCCGTCACCGCCAATCACGCAGCCGCTTTGCAAGATCGCGCGTTTGCCGATCACCACGCTATGGCACAAAGTCACGTTGGCGTGCAAACGCGTTGCGTCACCGATAATGCTATCAGCCCCCACCACGCTGCCGGCGCCGATCACTACGCGGTCGCCTAGCACCACGCCCGCTTCAATCACGGTGTGAGCTTGAATGGACACATTGGCGCCTAGCTGGACATTGTCCGCCACTATCGCAGTAGGATGGATGCCGATAACATCGCGGGTGGGCAACGGATCGAACAGCTGCGATAACGTGGCATAGCCTAAATAAGGGTTGTCGATTTCCAGACGCGCGACCGGGCAGTGTTTGCCGTGCTCAGGATGCAGCAATACCGCCGCTGCCTGAGTCGTCGCCAGATCCTTCAAATAGGCGCGGTTGGCCAAAAAGGCCACTTGATCTGGCTGCGCGTCTTTTAGCGTCGCCAAACCACGAATTGGCTGCTGGCCATCGCCGTTAAAGGCAATGCCCAAATGGCGCGCAATATCTGCAAGGGTAAGGTGATGAGAAACTTGCGTCATGGGAACCCAGGGAAGCGCCGGGGCGGCAACGCCGCACCCAACGTCATTGAATTGATTAGAGTGAATCGAATATCTGGGTGACTTCATCAGTCACGTTGGGCAGGTCTACCCCTGAGTGCAGTACGCCTTGTGGCTCAACCAGCACATCAATACCGTGACGTTCCAACACCTGAGCGACGGCTCGTTCCAGCTTCGGCTCTGCGCCCTCTAAAAACTGCTGTTCGGAGTTCTGCTGCGCTTGCATAACTTCTTGGCGAAGCTGCTCAAAACGACTGCCCTTCTGCTGTAATTCGCTAATCAGCGACTCGCGCTGAGACTGGGCCATGGTTTCGCCTTCATTCTGCAGGCGCTGCTGTAACTGTTGCAGCTCATTACCCAGGTTCTCCGCTTCGCGCTGTTGGTTACCGATTTGCCCTTCCAAGCTACTCAGTGACGTTTGCGCAGACTGGGTATTCATCAGCGCCGCTCGCCAATCAAGCACCGCCACTTCGGCGGCATGTGCAGGCAAGACCATCGCGCCCAGTAGGCATGCTACCGCGGTTAGTTTACGCATCGTGTTAACTCCTTAGGTCACGCTAGCACACGCCGCCCTGGCACGCGGTCTAGCAAAATTAGTACGATTACCCTTTAGAACGTTTGCCCTAATGAGAACTGGAAGAACTGAGTATCGTCACCGCTTTCATCGTTCAGTGGTTCGGCAACGCTAAAGGTCAACGGGCCGACCGGCGTCAACCAGGATAGACCGATACCGGCGCTGTAGCGCAAATCACCTAAATCAACCCCAGAGTTACACTGCTGCCGACCCGCATCTTCTTCAAGCACATCGTAGCAGGAACTCAGGAAGGTATTACCGCCATCCACGAATAGTGATGTTTGCAGCGCACGCTGATCTTCAATAAACGGTAGCGGGAAGATGATTTCGGCGCTGCCTTCGATGGATACGTTACCACCGAGGGTACGATCGCGGCCGCCTTCCGTTGCTGGCGTAGTGCGCTGACCAAGCGTGTTCGAGGTGTAGCCTCGAACCGAGCCCAAGCCGCCCGCGTAGAAGTTCTCATAGAACGGGAACGGGTCGTTACCACCCAACGTATCGGCATAGCCAACGTTGCCGGTAAATTTAAACGCGAAGGACTCATCAGCATTGATCGGGAAAAGCTGCTGCGCCCGCGCGCGCAGCTTGTAATACTCCGCATCGCTGCCGGGAACGCCCGTTTCTACCGAAAGACGCTGATAGCTGCCATCGGTCGGCATAATGCCGCGGTTGAGGTTGTTGCGTGTCCAACTGGCAGTCAGCTTCAGGCTTTGCGCATCTTCGCCTTGGTCTTCTACATAGCGGTGAATTTCCGAGGCCGTATCGGTGTAGGTTTTCACCGACAAATCTTCAACGCTGGCACCGAAGTTAAGCCGTGACAATTCGCTGACGGGGTAACCGAAGTTGATACCGGCACCGTAAGCATCCGTCGAGTACGTCGAAATATCCGAGTCCGCATAGTCGGTTTCGCGGTAAAACAGATTATAGCCGCGGGAAATACCATCTAGCGTCCAGTAAGGATCGGTGAAGCCAAAGTTGACGCTAGTAAAGGTGTCACTGCGCTGAGCGCCTACGTTGACGCGATTACCCGTGCCTAAGAAGTTATTCTGTGACAAACCAACGCCATAAATAACGCCGGCACTTTGGGAGAAACCAACGCTTGCAGAGACGGAGCCGGAAGGCTGCTCTTCGACGTTATAGGTCACATCCAACAGGTCGGGCTCACCCGGAACAGACTGGGTATCCACTTCCACTTGGCTAAAGAAACCAAGGCGCTCTAGACGTTGACGCGACTGCGTGATGGCTTCGGTCGAAGCAGGTGCGCCTTCTAACTGGGTCATTTCACGGCGCAGTACTTCATCCTGAGTAGTGGTATTACCGTAGAACTCGATACGGCGCACATAGGCACGCTCACCAGGATTGATGGCAATTACCAGATCCACCGTTTCACCGTCATCTGATATTTCAGGCACGCCCTGAATATCAGCAAAGGCAAAGCCTTCGGCGCCTAAACGCTGGCGCAGAGCTTCGGTTGAGGTATTAACGGCGCCACGGGAAAAGATTTCACCCTCTTCTATCGTCAGTAGTTGGCGGGCTTCATTTTCGCTGATCTCTAGATCACCCGCGAAACGAATGTCGCCAACGCGGTACTGGGCACCTTCATCAACGTTGAGGGTAATAAAGATTTCAGACTTTTCGGGGCCAATCGACACTTGGGTCGAGGTGACATCAAAGTTGACGTAGCCGCGATCCAAGTAGAAAGAGCGCAGTCGTTCAATATCGCCAGATAGCGCTTCGCGGGAGTACTCATCGCTAGAGAACCAGCCAAAAATGCGGCCAGGTCGATCATTTAGCTCAAACACTTCGCGCAGCGTTTCGTCATCAAAAGCGTCGTTGCCAACAATATTGATTTGGCGAATTTTGGCGACTTCACCTTCGTTGATGTTGATGTTGACCTGAACGCGGCCCTCATCAACCTGTTCAACTTCGGTATCGATACTGGCGCTGTAGCGGCCCTGAGACTGATAAACGCCTTCCAGCTCGCGCTGAATCTCTTCCAGGGTGGAGAGTTCCAACACTTGACCTTCCGAAAGCCCAGATTCACGCAAACCATTGCGCAGGTCTTCTTCGGCGATCTGGTCGTTGCCGATAATATCTAGCCGCGCAATGGTCGGTCGTTCGACGACCTGAATAACCAGCACATCGCCTTCGCGTGCCAACGCAACGTCGTCAAACAGCCCCGTTTCAAATAGGTCACGTGCTGCCGCGGCTAATTGCTGCTCGCTGACGCGCTCATTGGCACTCACCGGAAATGCATTGAAGACCGAGGCGGCGGACACCCGCTGCAGTCCTTCCACTCGAATGTCTGAAACATCAAAGGATTGTGCCTGGGCGCCGCTGGCGCCTGCCAGCAAGAGTGCCGCCATTCCAAGGGTCTTGATTTTCATGCAGTCAATTCGCTCGCGTTGGTCTGCCGATCATTCCAGAAAGGCACCATATACATTTGTGCAGGCAGATGACAAGGCATCTTGCGCGCTACACGCGTCATTACCACAGGCGCATCAGATCAAAATAGAGGGCCATCAACATTAGGGTACCGACCATGGCAAGCCCAATGCGCAATCCTACGGCTTGGGTTTTTTCAGATACTGGCCGTCCACGTACGACCTCCATAAAATAATAAAGCAAGTGGCCACCATCGAGCACGGGGATAGGCAGTAAGTTAAGCACCCCAAGGCTGATAGAAAGATACGCTAGAAAGCCGACAAACGCTTCCATCCCAGCACGTGCCGAATCGCCAGACACCTGCGCGATGGTAATCGGCCCCGATAAATTAGAAGGCGAAATAAGCCCGACCAACATTTTTCGTATCGCGTCGACGGTGAGTAGTGTCATCTCACCGGTGCGTGAAAGCGCTTGGCCTACCGCTTCGATGGGCCCATAACGTATTTCACGCTGAAACTCTGCCGGCCACTCAACCTGCTGAGCTCCAGCACCGATATAGCCAATCTCAACCCCTGTATCCAAGTTGTTACGCCCGGGAGTGAGACCAACGGTTGATTGCTCGCCGTCTCGCTCGTAGGTAAGTTGCAGCGTTTCACCAGGACTACCCCGGACGATATTAACGAAATGCATCCAATCATCGACTGGTTCACCGTTAATCGCCACCATTGTGTCGCCCGCCACCAGGCCCGCCTGCTCAGCGGCCTCACCACTCACCACTTGACCCAAAATAGCCGGAAACTCAGGCTGCCAAGGCGTTATACCGAGCGTTTGTAGCGGCTGTGGCGGATCCTGACGAACCAAGTAATCAGTGACTGGCAGGGTATAGCGCTGCGCACCTGACGAATTTTCAGGCCGCACGGCGATAGCTAAATCGCCACTGAAGCCAATAATCGACACCAGCTTTAGGTTAACATCTTCCCAAGAGCGCATCTCATCGCCTTGAATGGCGATAATTTCATCACCCTGCACAAGCCCTGCCTCTTCGGCAGGTGAATCAGGTGCAACGCTCCCCACCATCGGCGAAACCACCGTGGTACCCGCGACAAACAGCGCCCAGTAAGCGACGATAGCGAGGAGAAAATTAGCGATCGGGCCTGCCGCTACAATAGCAATGCGCTGCCACACTGTCTTGCGATTAAACGCTTGGTCGAGCTGATCGTCCGGCACCGGCGCTTCACGCTCATCAAGCATTTTGACATAGCCGCCGAGAGGAATCGCGGCAATCGCATATTCAGTGCCCTGACGGTCAACCCGTGACCATAACGGCTTGCCAAAGCCCACTGAAAAACGCAGCACCTTAACCCCGCAGCGACGCGCCACCCAAAAGTGGCCGAACTCATGAAAGGTGACTAACAGGCCCAGCACCACAATAACCGCTAAAATATTCTGTATCAGGCCCACACTGGACTCCTTAACGCCCCACTCTTAATGCCCAGCTCAGCGAATGCTTAAGCGGACCACCTTGCCACCAGCTCTTGCGCTTGCTGTCGCGCCCACTGATCGGTGGCTAATACGCTTTCAAGGCTGTCTACACGGCCATGATTGGGCCGCGATAGGACGTCAGCCACTAGCTGCCCAATCGCCATAAAACCGAGCCGACGCTGCAGAAAAGCGTCGACCGCGACTTCATTAGCGGCGTTTAATACGACAGGCGCCATACCACCCTGCTGCATGGCGTCACGTGCAAGCCCCAAACAGGGAAAGCGCGCTTCATCAGGTGCTTCAAAATCGAGCCTTGCCACCTGAAAAAGATCCAGTGTTTCGACCCCGGCGTCAATACGCTCAGGCCACGCAAGCCCGTAGGCGATCGGCGTGCGCATATCTGGATTACCTAATTGGGCAATCACCGAGCCATCCTGATACGCCGCCATGGAGTGAATCACGCTTTGTGGGTGCACCACCACCTGGATCTGCTCAGGGGTTGCATCAAATAGCCAACAGGCTTCAATAAGCTCCAGCCCTTTATTCATCAGCGTGGCGCTATCCACCGAAATCTTACGGCCCATTGACCAGTTAGGATGAGCGCAAGCTTGCTCAGGCGTCACGTTATTAATATCAGCCTGGCTCCAGGTACGAAACGGCCCCCCAGAGGCCGTTAGCATCAGCTGGCTAATGCCGTGGCGCGCCAAGCCGCCGCGATGCTCCGCAGGTAGACACTGGTAAATGGCATTATGTTCGGAATCAATTGGTAATAGTGTTGCCCCCGAACGCGAAACAGCGTCCATAAATAGTGCGCCGCTCATTACTAGCGCTTCTTTATTGGCCAGCAGCACACGCTTACCCGCCTCGGCAGCAGCCAGCGCAGGCAGCAATCCCGCAGCGCCAACAATCGCCGCCATTACACAGTCAACGCCAGCATCCCGGGCGACGTTACAAAGCGCCTCAGGCCCAGCGTTCACCTCAGTTGGCTGGCCAACACGCTTAAGCTCTTGGCGCAGCCAAGCGGCATCGACTTCGCTGTCCAGCACGGCGACGGCTGGCCGATACGTTAAACACTGGGCGAGCAGGGCCTCTTTGGAGGTGTGCGCAGTCAGGGCATGAACGGCATAGCGGTCGGGATGACGGCCAATCACATCCAGCGTGCTGGTGCCGATGGAGCCTGTCGACCCGAGTACCGTTATACGTTGCAAAGGCGCTTGATGCGATTGCTGACTCATAGGGGCTGCACCCGAACAAGCACTTCGATATAGAACAGCGCAAACAGCGGAATCGCCGCTGTCAGGCTGTCAATTCGATCCAACACCCCACCGTGACCGGGCAGCAACTGACTAGAATCTTTAATATTACGGTGGCGCTTGAGCATGCTTTCCAGCAGATCCCCCAGTACAGACGTCAACGTCACCACCGCGGTCGCCAAGATGAGAGTGAGGCTACCGGTCATCTTCAGTGACAGCCAGAGCGCAAAGAGAAGCGCCAGAATAGCGGTTGCTGCCAACCCGCCCAACACGCCTTCCCATGATTTTCCAGGGCTCACATGAGGGGCCAGTTTACGCCTGCCCCAGTGGCGCCCTACAAAATAGGCACCAATATCCGCACACCAGACCAACAGCAGTACAAACAGCAGCCAAACACTGCCGCTCTCGCGCAGAATGTTAAAGCCCACCCAGCAGGGCAACAGTACCCACAGGCCCATCGCCAAACGCCGTGTGCTTGTTTGCCACTGCTGGCCTGCAGCGGGGTAGCGGGTTACCCAGTAGAGATTCAGTAGCCAGCCTGCAGCGGCCAACCAAAGCGGCCATATCGACGTGGCCCCCCCCGTCAGCCACATGACCAGCATCAACCCCGCCATTGCGGCCACTAACACAGCGCGCTGAGCCGTGCGTGTAACGCCCGCCAGGTTGGCCCATTCCCAGGTACCGAGTAGCACAATAAGCGCTGTGAACAACGCATAAGCGCCGCCGTCTAATCCAAACAGGCCAACCAGCACCAAGGGTGCTAACCAGGCTGCGGTGATAATCCGCTGTTTAAGCACCTTGCGCCTCTATTTGTTCGTCCGTCATACCAAAGCGGCGGCGACGCTGACAAAAGTCGTTTAATGCTGCATCAAACGCCTCTGCGCCGAAATCGGGCCATAGCAGCGGTGAAAAGTGCAGCTCGGCATAGGCCAACTGCCACAGCATATAGTTGGATAACCGCTGCTCGCCGCTGGTACGAATACACAGATCCACCGGCGGCACATCATCACCCCCTATCGCTTTATCGAAGCGGGTTTCATCAATGGCCGCGGGGTCCAACTCCCCCGCGGCCACCTGTTCGGCTAAGCTGCGCGCCGCCCGGGCGATATCCCACTGACCACCATAGTTAGCGGCAATCACCAAATGCATGCCCGTGTTGTGCGCGGTTAACGCTTCAGCACGCTGAATATGCTTTTGTATCGCATGTGAGAAACCGCGCTGTTCGCCAATAATCGAGAGACGCACATTACGCTCATTGAGCTTTTTGACTTCACGCCTGAGCGCCATCAAAAACAGCTCCATCAACGCGTTGACTTCCGCCTCTGGGCGCTTCCAATTTTCACTTGAGAAAGCAAACAGACTCAGCGTTTTCACTTCGCGCTCGGCGGCTCGTTGAATCACTGCGCGAAGAGTTTCTACCCCTGCACGGTGCCCTCGAACGCCTGAAAGCCCGCGCGCGCGCGCCCAGCGATTATTGCCATCCATAATAATGGCAACGTGAGACGGTGGAGCCTCCCCGATCTGGGCAGACACGCGGGCATCACCCACCTGCCCTTCAGGAAGCTGAGGCGATGTCATGGATTCTCGCACCCAAAATAAATCATAAAAAACCAGCCAGAGGGTTGCAAAACGGGCAGCCTAAGCTGCCCGCGGCTGCGTAAATTACAGGTTTAAACCTGCATCAGGTCCTGTTCTTTCGCAACCAACGCTTTATCGATCTCAGCAATATACTTGTCGGTCAGCTTTTGGATCGCATCTTCACCTTCACGCTGATCGTCTTCGGTAATATCTTTATCTTTCAATAACGATTTGAAATCACCGTTAGCATCGCGGCGCACGTTGCGCACCGCAACACGGGCATTTTCAGCTTCGCTACGCGCCTGCTTGATGTAACCTTTGCGGGTCTCTTCGGTGAGCATCGGCATCGGCACACGAATCACGTTACCCGCACTGGCCGGGTTTAGACCAAGATCAGAGGTCATGATGGCCTTTTCTATTTTCTGCACCATGCCCTGCTCCCACGGCGCAATCGTCAGCGTGCGGGCGTCCTCAACGTTGACTGAGGCCACTTGGCTAAGCGGTACCTGGCTGCCGTAATAGTCCACGCTAACCGCGTCTAAAATGCTCGGATGAGCACGACCAGTACGAATTTTATTAAAATTACTGTTCAGCGCCTCAACGCTTTTCTTCATGCGCGATTCGGCGTCTTTCTTAATATCGTTGATCACGTCATTACCCTCTGTATATCAGCGTGCCTTCCTTGCCCCCTACCACCATATTCAGTAGGGCACCAGGCTTATTCATATCAAACACCCGCACCGGCATATTATGGTCACGTACCAGGCAGATAGCGGTCAAATCCATCACGCCCAGCTTTTGATCCAGGGCGTCATCGTAAGAGAGCTGGTCATACTTCACAGCATCAGGGTGTTTTACCGGGTCTTTATTGTAGACACCATCCACCTTGGTCGCCTTGATAACCACATCGGCGTCCACTTCGATACCGCGCAAACAGGCGGCAGAATCGGTGGTAAAGAAGGGGTTACCCGTTCCTGCAGAGAACAGCACTACGTCTCCAGAGGTTAGGTAGCGAATCGCGGTACGCCGATCATAGTGCTCTACGACGCCGCTCATCGGAATAGCTGACATAACGCGCGAGCGGATATTGGAACGCTCTAGAGCGTCGCGCATCGCCAGCGCATTCATCACGGTGGCCAGCATACCCATATGGTCACCGGTCACCCGATCCATACCGGCTTCGTTGAGCGCCGCGCCGCGGAACAAGTTACCACCGCCAATCACGATACCCACCTGCACCCCGATACCGACCAGCTGGCCAATCTCCAGCGCCATGCGATCAAGCACCTTAGGGTCAATACCGAAATCATGCTCACCCATTAATGCTTCGCCAGAGAGTTTGAGCAAAATACGCTTGTATTTTGACTTTGTGCCCGCAGCCTTACTTTTGTCGGGTACTGCATGGGGGGTAGGCTCTCGAACATCGTGTGACATGGCAACTCTCCTGAGGCGGGCTTGAGAACAGGCAAGCGGGGCAGCCCTCATTTGTACACAACCAGCGGTACAAAACCAATTACAAGGGCCGGATACGCGAAGGCGTGCGCTCGCGCGCACGCCATCTTATTTCTGAAACCTCTGACCTCAGCGACGGCCAGCCTGTTCCATAACTTCTTTAGCAAAGTCGACTTCTTCTTTCTCGATACCTTCGCCAACTTCAAAGCGCGTAAAGCCGACCACTTCGCCACCCGCCGCTTTGACGAACTCAGCCACGGTCTGGTTCGGGTCTTTCACAAACGGCTGTTCGGTCAGGCTGTTCTCGGCCAAGTACTTCTTCAAGCGGCCTTGAACCATTTTCTCAGCGATCTGCTCCGGCTTACCGGCCATATCTGGCTGCGCCAGAATAATCGCCTTTTCCTGATCCAACTGCTCTTGGGGCATATCGGCAGGGTGAGCAACCGCTGGGTTGATCGCCGCTACGTGCATAGCAACGTCTTTCGCAGCTTCTGACGTTCCACCGGTCAGCACGGTCAACACGCCAATGCGGCCGCCGTGAACGTATTCGCCCACAAGACCACCGTCAGCAGCGCTAACAACGACGGCACGACGCACGCCGATGTTCTCACCGATTTTCTGAACCAGCTGCTCGCGAGTGGTTTCCAGTTCACCCGCCATTACAGCGGCGACGTCTTCGCTTTTCGCCGCGAAGAAAGCCCCAGCGATTTTGTCAGCGAACGCGATAAAGTTGTCATCACGAGCGACAAAGTCGGTCTCGGAGTTGATTTCAACCATTACGCCGTAGCTGCCGTCTTCTGCAACACGGGTAACGACAATACCTTCCGCGGCGATACGATCAGCTTTCTTCGCCGCTTTGAGGCCTGAGCTTTTGCGCAGGTTTTCAATCGCAACTTCGATATCACCGTCGGTTTCGGTGAGTGCTTTTTTACACTCCATCATGCCCAGACCGGTACGTTCGCGAAGTTCCTTGACCTGAGAGGCGCTAATAGCTGCCATGAGAATTCACCTCTGAAATAATGCTATGAGAGTTAAACGCAACACAGAGTATAGGCATGATAAGTGACCATCATGTATCACGCTGTCCTATGTCTCTCTGCATTACGGGGCCGGCATCACGCTTCCGGCAAATTCGGCCCGCCCAGACGCTTCACCTGTAGCGGGAAAAAGGGGGCATAGCCCCCTTCTTTTATCCTGATGCGACGCGCACCTGCCCGCCGCATCCACTGCTGCAATTACTCAGCGGCAGTGTTGTCTTCAGCTGCAGCGGCCTCTTCGGTCACTTCAACAAACTCTTCAGCGTTACCTGCTTTGGCACGACCACACGCGTCAGCAATTGCTTTCACGTAGATCTGGATAGCGCGAATGGAGTCATCGTTACCCGGGATAACGTAATCAACGCCATCGGGGTTGGAGTTGGTATCGACCACACCAATAACCGGGATACCCAGCTTGTTGGCTTCGTTGATCGCGATGCGCTCGTGGTCAACGTCGATGACGAACAGTGCGTCCGGAAGGCCGCCCATGTCCTTAATACCGCCGATAGAGCGCTCGAGCTTGTCCTGCTCACGCGTCGCCATCAAGACTTCTTTCTTGGTCAGCTTCTCGAACGTGCCGTCTTCGCGCATTGCTTCAAGTTCACGCAGACGCTTAATAGACTGGCGAATGGTCTTGAAGTTAGTCAACATGCCGCCCAACCAGCGATGGTTGACGAACGGCTGGCCGCTACGATTCGCTTCTTCTTTAATTACCTTGCTAGCGCTGCGCTTGGTGCCAACAAACAGAATTTTGTTGTTGGATGCCGCCATCTTCTCGACCACATCGATCGCTTCGTTCAGCGCCGGAAGGGTGTGCTCGAGGTTGATGATGTGAATCTTGTTGCGCGCGCCGAAGATAAATTTGCTCATCTTCGGGTTCCAGTACTTGGTCTGGTGACCGAAGTGAGCGCCTGCTTTAAGCAGGTCACGCATATTAACGTGAGACATGATAGAACTCCTAAAACTCGGGTTAGGCCTCCACGCACCCCATGGATCCGACCGTTGACCGCGTTATACGCTGTCAGCGGCACCCGGGACCATGTGCCGGTGCATGTGTGTTTTTAAGGCTTAGTAGTAAAGCAACGCGCCCCTTAGTGGCACACTGCAGATCCATCGCCCTACCCTACTCGTCCCCCCAGCCAGTAAAGAAGCTTGGAATCACGATTGCAGGAAAGCGCGCGGCTTTATACCATAGATCATTGCCAAGATGAAGTCGCACCCCGTTTGACGGTCTTAAATTGCGCCCTTCCATTTTCCATTCAGAACCCATATCGAGCATTCATGAACGTTCCTATCAAGACGCCTTCTGAAATCGAACTCATGCGCGAAGCCGGGCGCCAAGCGGCTAGCGTGATTGAAATGATCACCCCGCACATTCAGGCAGGCATTAGCACGGGTGAAATTGACCGCCTCTGTCACGACTACATTGTTAACGAGCTGGGCTCGACCCCAGCCCCATTGAATTACCATGGTTTTCCTAAGGCAACCTGCACCTCGCTGAACCATGTGGTGTGCCACGGCATACCCGACGACGCCAAGAAGCTCAAAAAAGGCGATATCATGAATCTAGATATCACCGTTAAAACCGCTGACGGCTACCACGGCGACTCCAGCGTGATGTTTGTAATAGGCGAGACCATTCAGGGTGAACGGTTGTGCCGCATTACCCAGGAGAGCCTATATAAAAGCATTGAGCTGGTGAAACCCGGCGTACGGCTTTCCGAATTGGCCCGGGTGATTCAAAAACACGCCGAAGAGCACGGCTACTCGGTGGTACGTGACTTCTGCGGCCACGGCATTGGCGCCGAATTCCACGAGGAGCCGCAATTTTTGCACTACGACGGCTACGCACCAGACGCCGACATTAAGCTTGCTGCAGGCATGTGCTTCACCATCGAGCCAATGATTAACGTCGGCGGTTACAAAACCAAAGTACTGCGCGATGGCTGGACCGCCGTCACCAAAGACCGCAGCCTCACCGCTCAGTGGGAACATACATTACTGGTCACTGACGCCGGTGTTGAGGTACTGACCGCGCGCAGCGATGAAGACTTCAGTTTTCTGACCCACTAATGCTCTTACACCACCACCGGTTTGAGCCGGACACCACGCTTTACGACCTGGACCTTTTCCGCACCGAGCTTACTGGTTCGCGCTCCCCGATCGCGCCCTTTAAAGCCGCTCTGCGCGAGCTACAGGCGCGCCTGGACGAGCAGTTTCGTGCCGGTGCAGACATTCGCGATTTGGTGCGCGGCCGCGCCTGGTATCTGGACCAGCTGCTGGCGATTGCCTGGAGCCAGCATGAGTGGCCCAATGATGGCATTGCCCTGGTGGCGGTGGGTGGCTATGGGCGTGGCGAGCTACACCCTCATTCAGATATCGACCTACTGCTGCTACTGGAGCAGGACGACGACACCGCCTACCGCGAACCGCTGACCGCCTTTATCACCTTCTTATGGGATATTGGCCTGGAAATTGGCCATAGCGTACGCTCGCTCAACGACTGCGAACGTGAAGCCGAAGCGGATGTCACGGTGATTACCAACCTGCTCGAATCGCGCTTGATCGCCGGGCCCGAAAGCCTACGCGAAGCGATGCGTGAGCGCCTTGGCGCTGAGCACATTTGGCCCGCCGACCGCTTCTTTGAAGCCAAGTGGCAGGAGCAGATCTCCCGCCACTACCGCTACAACAACTCCGAGTATCACTTAGAGCCCAACCTCAAAAGCTCCCCCGGCGGGCTGCGCGATATTCAGATGATCGGCTGGGTGGCCAAGCGCCATTTCGGCACCGAGCAGTACACCGACATTGTCGCCAACGGCTTTATGAACGACGCCGAGCTGCGCATTTTAAGCCAGGGCCAAGCATTTTTGTGGCAGGTACGCTACGCCCTGCACATGCTCGCCGACCGCGCCGAAGATCGCCTGCTGTTTGATCACCAGCGCACCATCGCCGAAATGTTTGGCTTTCGCGATACGCCAGAGCATCTGGCGGTCGAGCAGTTTATGAAGCGCTACTACCGCCATGTCACCGCGCTGGCGGGGCTTAACGATATGCTGCTACAGCATTTTGATGAAGTGATCCTGCGCGGCAAACAGGCGCTGGAAACGGTGCAACTAAACGAACGCTTCGAGACCAAGGGCGGCTATATCCAAGCACGTTCGCGACACCTGTTCCGCGAGCGGCCAGCGGCGATGCTGGAGCTATTCCTGCTGATGGCCAAGCACTCCGAGATCGAAGGGGTGCGTGCTGACACCATCCGGCTGATCCGCGATCATCGCCACCAGATTGATGACCACTACCGTGAAGACCCGCGCCACCAGCGGCTGTTCATGGCCATTATGCGCGCCCCCGGCAACGTACCGCGCCAGCTGCGCCGCATGAATCGCTACGGCATTCTAGGCAAATACCTGCCAGAATTCGGTCGCGCCGTCGGACTGATGCAACACGATTTGTTTCATATTTACACCGTCGATGCCCACACCCTGCGGCTGCTTAAATTTCTGCACGGCTTTCGCAAGCCAGAGGCCAAAGACGACTTCCCGGTGGCGGCAGCACTCATGCAGCAACTGCCCAAACTGGATCTGCTGTGGATAGCAGGCCTGTTTCACGATATTGGCAAAGGTCGCGGCGGCGATCACTCGGAAATCGGCGCTCGAGACGCTGAGCACTTTTGCCAGCGACACCATGTTTCGGCACACGACACCAACCTGGTCAGTTGGTTGGTTGAACACCATCTATTGATGTCGATGACCGCACAAAAACGCGACATTAGCGACCCCGACGTGATTCGCGATTTTGCCTTGATTGTGCGTAACGAAATCCGCTTGGACTATCTGTACGTGCTCACCGTTGCCGATATCAATGCCACCAACCCAACGCTATGGAACGGCTGGCGAGCATCGCTGCTGCGCCAACTTCATGCCGAGACCAAGCGCGCCCTGCGCCGCGGCCTGAATAATCCGCCCGACCGCGACGACTGGGTACGCGAAACGCGCACCGAAGCACGCTCGCTGCTGCAGACCATCGGCGTCAACCATGAGCAAATTGACCAGCTTTGGGAGTCTCTCGGAGAAGACTACTTCCTGCAGTACGCGCCCAGCGAAATCGTCTGGCAGACCCAGGGAATCCTCAATCACAATCAGTCGCCGCTGCCGCTGGTATTGATTAGCGCCCCCACCGCCGATATGGCCGAAGGCGGCACCAAGGTGTTTATCCATACCCGCTCGGTGGATGATCTATTTGCCGCCACCGCCGCTGCCATGGAACAGCTGGGGCTCTCAATCCACGATGCCCGCATCGCTACTTCGCATAACGATTGGACGCTAAATACCTTTATCGTGCTCGATAGCCACGGCCAGCCGATTCGCGACCCAGGCCACATCGCAGAGATGCGCCAACATCTGGTCGAAGAGCTTGATGATCCGGACGACTACCCCAATATCGTCACCCGCCATACGCCGCGCCAGCTCAAACACTTTAAGGTGCCTACCGAGGTATTGATTGAGCAAGATCCGGCTAACGATCGCACCTTGCTGGAGCTCACCGCACCTGACCGACCCGGTCTACTCGCCCGGGTGGGGCGCATTTTTATGGAGCAGGATATTTCGCTCTCCGCGGCAAAAATCGCCACTCTTGGCGAGCGGGTAGAAGACGTTTTTTTCATCACCACCAAGGCCGGCGAACCGCTCACCGACCCCGAGCGCCAGCAGCAGCTGCGCGAACGCTTGATTGAGGTATTAGGAGTTTGAGCCTGCACCGGGGCTTGCCTATAATCGACGCTTTACGCCGCCAGCCATCAACGGACATATCATGAACGCCGACCTCGACGCCCTGCATCCCTACCCGTTTGAAAAGCTGGCCGCGCTCAAAGCAGAGCTGACCCCGCCAGCCGAGATCGCGCCTATCTCGCTAACCATTGGCGAACCCCAGCACGCGCCCTACCCCGCCGCGCTTGAAGCGCTGGTGGCGCACCAGCTGGAAATGGCCCGCTACCCGGCGACCAACGGTCTACCTGCACTACGTGAAGCTATTGCCAGCTGGGCAACGCAGCGCTTTCAACTGCGCGAACTCGACAGCGAACGGCACGTCGTGCCAGTGAACGGTACCCGGGAGGCCATTTTTGCCTTTTTGCAAGCGGCACTGGATCGCACTCGCCCAGCGAAAGTGGCAGTGCCCAATCCGTTTTATCAGATTTACGAAGGCGCGACGCTTTTGGCCGGCGGCGAACCGCTCTATTTAGACTGCACTGCTGAGAATAATTTTCGCCCTGACGTTAGCGCGGTGCCCGCCGCGACATGGCGCGATGTGCAGATCGTATTTATCTGCTCGCCGGGCAACCCTACCGGCGCGGTCACGCCCCTTGATGAGCTCAAGCAGCTAATTGCGCTGGCTGACAAGCACGACTTTATCATCGCCTCGGACGAGTGCTACTCGGAGCTCTACCTGAACGAAGCCACTCCACCGCCCGGACTACTGCAAGCCTGCGCTGAGCTGGGTCGCGAGGATTACCGCCGCTGCGTGGTGTTTCACTCGCTCTCCAAGCGCTCTAACCTACCGGGGCTACGTTCCGGCTTTGTAGCAGGCGATGCGACGCTGCTCACGCCGTTTAAGCGCTACCGCACCTACCACGGCTGCGCCATGTCGCTGCCGCTGCAGCACGCCTCTATCGCTGCCTGGCAGGATGAGCAGCACGTGCGCGCTAACCGTGACGCCTACCGCGAAAAATTTAGCGCGGTCACCGATGTGCTCGCGCCGGTAATGGATTTCCCCACGCCTGAGGCGAGTTTCTACCTATGGCCTGCGGTGCCGGGTGGTGACGATATCGCCTTCACTCAGCGACTGTTTGCCGAGCAGCACGTAAGCGTTTTGCCCGGTAGCCTAATGGGCCGCACCGGCACAAACGGCGTTAACCCCGGCGCAGGCCGTTTACGTCTAGCGCTAGTGGCTGAACTAGCCCCCACACTGGAAGCCGCCCAGCGTATTCGCCAACTGATCGAGCGCGGTTAAAAGGAGGCTGCATGCTGACGCTGTATATCATCAACACCTGCGACACCTGCCGTAAGGCGCGCAAAGCGTTAGAAAAGAAAGGCATCGCGTTCAAAACCCATGACCTGCGCAAAGATGGTCTTTCAGCGGGCCTACTTGAACATATTTTAGAGCGCGTGCCGCTTGTCGACGCCGTCAACAAACGTAGCAAAACGTGGCGTGACCTTCCGCAAGAGGAAAAAGACGCGTTCGATACGCAAGCACGGCAGGTATTGATCAAACACCCGACGCTGCTTAAACGCCCGCTGCTAGAAGTAGACGACTCGACCATGTTAGTCGGCTACCGCGACGGCGATTATGACCAGCTGAGCGGGTAGCTACTGACACGCACTTTTGCTTTTCTGCATCACACACTTTCTATCACTCACTTTTCATCACAACAGGACACTCTATTATGCTGAGCTTTGCGCTTGGAATTGGCACTCAAAACACCCAGGGCGACTGGCTGGAAATCTACTACCCGGCCCCACTACTCAACCCAGAGGCGAGTTTGGTCGAGGCCGCACAACAAGCTCTCGACGCTCCCCAAGGCAACGCCGCCATCAGTTTTTTGCCCGAAAACTGCACGCACTTGGCCAAAGCCTTAGAGGCCGCTGGGCACTCGGCCCAAGCCGAGCTTGCCGAAGCGCTTTCTGCCAGTCAGCGTCCGCTGGTCGCCATGTTTCTGGACACTGACCAGCCGCCGCAAACGGCCCCTGAGGTGTATTTAAAACTGCACCTGCTGTCGCACCGTCTGGTTAAGCCCCATGGCCTTGATCTCACCGGCATGTTTGGCCTGCTGCGCAATATCGCCTGGACCAACGAAGGCGCGATCGATATTGAAGAACTGCCTACTCGCCGCCTGAAGGCGCGTATGGCGGGACGCGCGCTGTCCGTCGACTGCGTCGATAAATTCCCCAAAATGACCGACTACGTCGTGCCCACCGGGATCCGTATTGGCGACACCGCTCGCGTACGCCTGGGTGCTTATCTGGGCGAAGGTACCACCGTGATGCACGAAGGCTTCGTCAATTTCAATGCGGGCGCCGAAGGCCCCGGCATGATTGAAGGCCGCATCTCAGCGGGCGTGATGGTCGGCAAGGGCTCGGATCTCGGCGGCGGCTGCTCCACCATGGGCACCCTCTCCGGCGGCGGCAATATCGTCATTAAGGTCGGCGAAGGCTGCTTAATCGGCGCCAACGCCGGCATCGGCATTCCCTTGGGTGATCGCTGCACGGTAGAAGCAGGGCTCTACATCACCGCGGGCTCCAAAGTCACGCTAATAGACGACCAAGGCCAGGTGGTTAACACCGTCGCTGCCCGCGAACTGGCCGGTCAAGACGACCAGCTATGGCGCCGCAACTCGCAGAATGGCCGCATTGAGTGCTTGACCAACAAAAGTGCCATCGCCCTGAACGAGGCACTGCATGCCCATAACTGAGCCTGAAGCGCTGTCGCCGACGCTCACGCTCGCCTTTGACCTGCTCAATAGAGCGTCGGTAACGCCAGACGACGAAGGCTGCCAGGAGTTAATGACCGAGCGCTTAGCGGCGCTCGGTTTTCATATTGAGCAGCTGCCGTTTGGAGACGTGAAAAATTTTTGGGCGGTACGTGGCCATCACGGCCCGGTGGTGGCCTTCGCGGGACACACCGATGTGGTGCCCAGCGGCCCCTATACCAACTGGCAGTACCCGCCGTTCGAGCCCTGCATCGATGATCAGGGCATGCTGTGCGGACGCGGCGCGGCGGATATGAAAGGCAGCTTGGCCTCAATGCTGACCGCCGTTGAGCGCTTTGTGACTAACCACCCCGATCACGATGGGCGTATCGCCTTTCTGATCACCTCCGATGAAGAGGGCCCGGCGGTGGATGGCACCCGCGCGGTGGTAGAGCATCTGCGCGAGCGCAACGAACGGCTTGATTACTGCATTGTCGGCGAACCTTCGTCTACTGAACGCCTGGGCGACGTGATCAAAAATGGCCGCCGCGGCTCGCTAGGCGCCACGCTACACATTAAGGGCGTGCAGGGCCACGTGGCTTATCCGCATTTAGCGCGCAACCCGATTCATCAGGCGATGCCAGCCCTTGATGCGCTCGTCAACGAGCACTGGGATGCGGGCAATGATTTTTTTCCCGCCACCAGCTTTCAGATTTCCAATCTGCGTGCGGGCACCGGCGCTACCAACGTAATTCCTGGCGATGTGGAAGTGGTGTTTAACTTTCGCTTCTCCACCGAAGTGACCTCTGAAGAGCTCAAAGCGCGCACGGTGGCCCTTCTCGACCAGCATGGATTGGAATATCAGGTAGACTGGACGCTTAACGGCGAGCCGTTTTTAACCGCTGAAGGCGCGCTAGTCGATGCCGCTATCAAAGGCGTTGAAGCGGTGACTGGCCAGCGTCCGACGCTCTCTACCAGCGGCGGCACCTCGGATGGTCGCTTTATTGCCACCCTGGGTGCTCAAGTGGTCGAGCTAGGCCCGCTCAACGACACCATCCACAAGGTTAATGAGCGCGTTCGCGCCAGCGACCTGGACGAGTTAAGCCGGATATATGAAGCGACGCTACAGGCGCTGCTCAAGTCCGGCGAGGTAAACGTATGATGGAGCGCTACCCCGATATTGAAATCTACCTGGCCAGCGTCTCGCTGGAGGCGCTCAACGAGTGGTTAAAAAGCGCGCTAATAGCGCCGCCGCTGAGCCCGGCAGGCAAAGGTAAATGGCAAACCCGCGGCCAATACCAGGGCGACTGCGTGCCAGTGCTATTGGTGGATAAAGCCGCCGATGGGTTTGCCAGCCTATGGTTTGATAGCAATCACACGCCGTGGATGACCGACCAGGAGTGTGCCCAGCAGGCCGCGGAAGCCTTGCAAACCGAGGTGCGCTGCTCGCTCGGCGGCTGGCATCCTGGCGATGACCCTGACCGTTTCTGGCAAGTGTTGCCCGGTGGCAAGGAAGGCGCCATAGAGTGGCCTGATTCAGGTCGTTAACAAGCTATCTCGCCTTACCTTGCCTGCCAACGTAAACGACCCCGCCGAGGCGGGGTCGTTTACTTATCCAGCTACTCATATCCTATATCAATACGAAGCTGGCAACCGTCTATCTATACGTTCTATCTATACGTTGGGTTTACTCAATAATACTGACATCGTCGGCCTGCAAACCACGCTCATTTTTAATCACGTGATAACGCACAATTTGGCCTTCTGCCAACATACGCGGGCCACGACCGCGTATGGCGCGAAAGTGTACAAACACATCTTCGCCATTATCGCGGGTTATAAAGCCGTAGCCTTTGTTGGTATTGAACCACTTCACTTCGCCCTCTTCACGGCCATCGTTAGGATCGATGATGTCTTCTTCCTCATCATCGCCCAAAGGTGCAGCCGCTTGCGGCTGGCGCGACGCTGGCTTAGGACGTGCTACCACAATCGAGGGCGCAAAAGCGGCGGACACTAACGTGCCAACCCACAGCACAATAAAACACCCTATGGCAACGGCAATATAGACACCACTAACTCCACTGATTGCTAACTCGGCCATCAACAGTTCTGCGAGGGCACTATCGGTTAAATGAACAATCCCCGCCAACAAAAGTGGCGTGGGGGCGGCTAGTAATACACTGATTAAGAAACAGCGAAACACAACTTTTGGATTCATAGAAAAAAAAAGCTCTCTTGTTGTATGGGTAACAGACGAAGGACAATACCCGCACTATCAGGCCCATTCCCAATAGCACCGGCATACTACTACATAAGGTTGCAATGTTATCATGACCCACGAATTATCGCCCGCTGAGCTGACCCAACTTGTTGAATCTTTAGAGAGCCGCTTAGCGCATCAAGAGCACTGGCTGGACACCCTGGACCAAGTGGTGGTGCAACAGGAGCGCCGGCTGGAAAAACTTGAGCAACTCAGCGGCCTAATGCGTGAACGCCTGCGCGAGCAGCACCAGGCACTGCAATCAAACGAGCCCCAGGACGGCCAACGCCCTGAGGATGAACTACCACCGCATTATTAATTAAAGCCTTAGCAAACCGCAGTGAGTCAAAATACTGAATAAACCGGCAACCCCGCCAGCACTTTCAAGGAGAATGCCACATGTTGCAACGACTTAGTGTCAAGAACCTGACCCTATTCCCGGATGTGGCTCCCCTGGAGTTCTCTGAAGGGCTTAACATCATTGTTGGTGAAAACGGTACAGGGAAGACCCATCTTCTAAAAATGGTCTATTCCCTTATTGCTACTAGCGCAGAAAGTGGGCGTAATCCAAACGCTTCACCACCTACTAAAACATTCTTACAAAAAGCCTATGCAGATAAGTTAATAGGCGTCTTCAAGCCTGATGCCCTGGGTCGACTCGCAAGCCGAAAGCAAGGACGGGCCCGCTGCGAAGCGACGCTGACCTTCACAGATCAAGCATTAAATGTGGCCATTAGCTTTGCGACGAATGCACAGAGCGATGTCCAAATCGAAACATTACCACAACAATGGGATGACAAAAGAGCGCTATACCTTCCAACACGCGAGCTGATGACCATCTATCCTGGCCTAGTATCGCTTTACGATTCCCACTTCCTTCCCTTGGAGGAAACCTGGCGAGACACATGCATTCACCTGGGAATGCTCCCTCTTCGAGGTCGTCGCTCAGAGGCTATTGCCAATCTAATAGCCCCACTTGAGGAGGCCATGGGAGGAAAAGTCGTACTCGAAAAAAGTGGCCACTTTTATTTGAGCATTCCCGGCAGTGGAAAAATGGAAATGTATTTGGTGGCAGAGGGCCTGAGGAAGCTAGCGATGCTTGCCCAACTAATAAGTAATGGCGTTCTGCAAGAGCATGGTTACCTATTTTGGGATGAGCCAGAAGCTAATCTCAACCCCAAGCTGATACGCCTAATAGCGTATGTCATCCATGCCCTTGCTCTTAATGGGGTGCAGGTTTTTATAGCTACGCACAGCTACTTTCTTTTGAAAGAACTTGAATTGCTAGCTCGAAAACAGCCGCTACCTCAGCAATATTTTGCACTGGTAAAAGAGTCAGGCGTTGTGGGTCAGATAGAACAGGCGGATACACTCACAAACTTGGAACATTTGGTCACCCTCGAAGAAGAGTTGGCTCAGTATGATCGTGAAATGGAGCTGAGCAATGCCTGATGTTACTGAAGGGCAACTGACGCTGTCATTCCCAGTCGGCTGGAAAACGGTGAAATATGATGACACTCAGTGGCACAAAGTAAGAATGAGAAGTCGTCTCAAGGCAATGGATGTGCTAGCAAAAAAAGATGATAACGACCACTGGTGGATAGAAATAAAGGACTGCGAAGGAACAGAAGACGAAAACCGTCCACGCCTGTCTTCGGCAGACAGCCCAGAAGTCACATGCACCAGAGAGTGGGTCGAACAAAAAGGCTGGAAGCCCAAGGTATCGATTGCAAGACGCAAAGCTTTCATCATTGATGAAGTGGAACGTAAATTCTCATCAACCTTAGCCGCAATAGCTGTGGCTATGCGGGAAGACGAGGCAGAACTTCGTGGCTTTGAAGTAATAAATCAGCAAAACTCTCCTGTCATCAAGGTGGTGCTGTTGCTTACATGGGAGCCGCGAGACTTTCGTCGCCTAGCCAGTCGGTTGCAGCACAAATTGAATCAGTCATTAAATCCTTACGGCGTGCAGGGCTTTGTGGTTAACGACCAAACCATTAGTAGTTGCGGGCTGCCTTGCCAAGTTATCAGAAGGGGTTAACTACGGGAGTTACCAAGCAAAAGCCCCCAGGGCGGCCAGCGCCCCGAGGATGAACTTCCGCCCCACTACTGAACTAACGCCAGCCCCGGATGCAACTCATTAATTAGCCGCCGGCAGTTAGCTTTCACCAGTTTAGCGGCCAACAACGCTCGCAGGATCGCTACTCTCCAGCCCAAAGGCATCCGCTACAGCTTGGTAGGCGACTTGCCCCGCATGCACGTTAAGGCCCCGCAGGAAGTGCGGGTCGTCACACAGCGCTTGCTGCCAGCCTTTATCTGCCAGCGCGAGTACAAAGGGCAGCGTGGCGTTAGTCAGCCCCTGAGTAGACGTACGCGCTACCGCGCCGGGCATATTGGCCACGCAGTAGTGCACCACTCCATCGACGATATAGGTCGGCTTGGCATGGGTGGTGGGCTTGCTGGTTTCAAAACAGCCGCCCTGATCGATCGCTACATCGACCAATACGCTGCCAGGCTTCATATCGGCCAGCATGCTGCGAGTGATCAATTTTGGCGCGGCAGCGCCGGGCACCAGCACCGCGCCAATGATCATATCCGACTCACGCGTGGCCGTTTCCAGCGCGTCTGCGGTGGAGTAAACGGTTTTGATGCGGCCCTGATAGCGGTCATCCAACACCTCCAACCGCGCCAGAGATTTATCCAGGATGGTGACCTCTGCGCCTAACCCCAGCGCCATGCGAGCGGCATTTTCGCCCACTACGCCGCCGCCAATGACGGTTACCTTACCCGGCACCACACCGGGCACGCCGGGTAACAGCACGCCCGCACCGCCCTGAGCCTTTTCCAAGCTATGGGCACCGGCTTGAACAGCCATTCGCCCCGCTACGGTACTCATAGGTGCCAGAAGCGGCAAGCCACCGCGGGCATCGGTAATCGTTTCGTAGGCGATACAGGTGGCACCGCTCTCCATCAGCCCACGGGTAAGGGATTCTTCGGCGGCAAGGTGCAGATAGGTGAACAGCGTATGCTGTGGGGTGAGTCGCGCCACCTCGTCCGGCTGCGGCTCTTTCACCTTGAGGATCAGCTCGGCGTTGCGCCATAGAGCATCGACATCGGCTTCAATCTGGGCACCGGTAGTCTGGTACTCAGCATCAGCAAAACCAGCACCTTCTCCAGCACCGGTCTGGACGCTCACCTGATGGCCACGCCCGGTTAATTCCCGCGCGCCGGTAGGTGTTAAGGCCACCCGGTATTCGTGATTTTTGATCTCTTTGGGGACGGCGATTTTCATTGGTTTTTTCCTGGGCTTTTAAAGGTTAGTCGTGTTGTTAAGCAAATTACAGCACAGCTAACGTTGACCACCACCCCAGGGACGAAAAACAAAAAACGCCGGTTAAGGCGTTTTTTAGGAGAAAATTCTAGCGATTGCCGGTTCTGCACGACAAGGTCTACTTCGCTCTACGTCACTCCACAATAACCGCGCCGCCATAGATGCGTTGATACTCATCCGGCAAACGCCTGGCTCGCCCCGTGGAGAGTGCCACGCAGGCAAAGCGCGTGCGTGCATAAAGCAGTGTTTTAGCATCTTTGCTGCGTATTAGTTGAAATCGGCGGGTCAGGCTGAAGCGTCCATCACACTCAACAATCCAGGTCGCTAACTGTAGCGCGTCACCGGCAAAGGCAGGCGCGAGGTAATCAAGCTCGTGGCGGTGTACCACCAGCGCGCGGTCTAGCTGGCAATGGCGCTCAAACGTTAGGCCGAGCGCGTCGGAGTGCGCCCAGCTAACGTGCTCGACCCAGCGCAGGTACTCGCTGTTATTAACGTGCTGATAGGCATCAATCGCCTCATCAGCCACGCGGATATCGATCACGAAAGGCTCAGGTAGCGCCCACTGCATTGCCTGGCTCCTCCGCCGGTGGCTGAAAAGCTACGTTAGTCGCGGAATACCCGCACACCCAGCGCTTTCAGGTAAGAGGTTTCAGGGATAGCCGGATGCACCGGATGATCGGGCCCTTGGTGGCCTTGGAAAATCACCTGGCCATGACGATCCTGGTGGCGAACCGCACCACGCACCACATCCATTAGCCGCTCGGGCGCCAGGTGCATCGAGCAGGAGGCTGACATTAACAGGCCATCGCGACCTAACAAACGCATGGCTTCGCGGTTCAAGCGGGCATAGGCGCGCTCGCCATTGGGAATATCTTTACGCTTTTTGATAAACGCCGGCGGGTCAAGAATAACCACGTCGAACTCTTCACCGTCCGCCTTCAATGCCGCCAAGGCTTCAAACGCATCACCTTCACTAACCGCCACCTTCTCCTGCACGCCATTTAGCTCGGCGTTGCGGGCGACTTGACCCAATGCTGGGCCGGATGAGTCCAGGCACAGTACCTGTTTGGCGCCGTGAACCGCCGCCTGCACGCCCCAACCACCTACGTAGCTGAATACGTCCAGCACGCGCTTACCTTCCACATTGCGATTGACCCATTCGCGATTAACGCGGTGATCGAAGAACCAGCCGGTCTTCTGACCGTTCAGCACCGGTACCACAAAGCGGGCACCGTTCTCTTCGAGCACTACTTCGTCGGGCAGCGTGCCTTTGATGACGTCCACGTGGGCCTCAAGACCCTCCTGACGACGACCGCCGGTATCGTTACGGAAGACGATCACTTCCGGCTTGATGACTTTTTCCAGCGCGTCGACAATCTCATCCGCCAGCGCCTGCATACCGGCGGTATTGAGCTGCACGACGAGGATATCGCCAAAGCGGTCAATCACCAGGCCCGGCAGCAAATCGCCTTCGCCGTGAATCAAGCGGTAGAACGGCTGCGCATAAAGGCGCTGGCGCAGTGCCAGCGCTTGGTTAAAGCGGTGTACAAACAGCGAGCGATCCAAGCGCATTTCAGGGTCGCGGGACATCACCCGGGCCGCAATAAGCGAATGGGGATTCACATAAGCCACCGCCATGACTTTGCCATTGGAGGCTTCGACCAGGGCGGCTTCGCCTGCCGCAAAGTTTTTCAGCGGCGTCTCCTTAATATCTACCTCATTGGAGTAGATCCAGAGATGGCCCGCTTTCAGGCGGCGATCAGCATTTTTATTTAGGCGCAGGCGTTGGGTCACAGCGATCTCCAAAAAACGTTGTCTCAAAAACCCGTATTTTCAAAACCCATGTTTTCAAAACCCGTGTTTTCAAACCCCTAGTCTCAACACTTAGGTCTCAAAAGTCGGGTCTCAAAAGCGCGGGCGATTCAATTCACTAGGGCTGGCTCTATAGACCGCCATCAGCGCTGGCAGCCGGGGCAAAACACGCTGGCGCGCTGGCCAAGCGTAATGCGGCGAAGCTCAGCGCCACAGCGCAAACAGGGCTGGCCGTGGCGGCCATAAACATTCAGCCGCTGGGCAAAGTAGCCGGGCTCGCCCTGGCCACTGACAAAATCCCGCAGCGTGGTGCCACCCTGAGTAATTGCCGCCGCCAGCACCTCTTTAACGGCAAGTGCTAAGGCGTCATAGCGCGCACGGGAAACTCTTCCCGCCGCACGGCGCGGATCAATACCGGCCATAAACAGCGCTTCCGCCGCATAGATATTACCAGCCCCCACTACCACTTGGTTATCCATCAGAAATGGCTTTACCGCCACGCGCTTGTTGCGCGAGTGCGTGTAGAGCCATTTGCCGTTGAAAGCATCAGACAACGGCTCGGGGCCCAAGTGCGCCAGACGCTTATCCTGCGCTTCATCTTCGGCTTGCCAATCGACAAAGCCAAACCGGCGCGGGTCGTGATAGCGCAAGACATAGCCGCTAGCGGTGACCACATCCACATGGTCATGCTTTTTAGGCAAATCCCCTACCCGAGCAATCCGCAGGCTTCCCGACATGCCTAAGTGCCACAGCAGTGTTGCATCTGCGTCACCTTCAAGCACGCTGGCAGACTGGATAGGTAGCTGCAGGTATTTGGCACGTCGCCTCAATACGCCAATGCGTGCGCCCACCAAACGCTCGGCCAAGTCATCGGGTACCGGGACGCGCAACCGCGGCTGACGCACCAACACTTCGGTGACTTCCTGACCTTCGATATAAGGAGCAATCCCGCGCCGGGTCGTTTCAACTTCAGGAAGTTCGGGCATATGTAGACATCATTTGGGGAATAGTGCCTGCCTGTCGTGACAGCCTAATGAAGGTGCGTTAGCGACGTATGCGTTATGCGAAAGACATGCATGCAAAAACCCGGCTTCAAGCCGGGTTTTTGAACAGGCACTCGCCTGCAGAGGAAGCCGATCATGATCGCTTGCGCGATTACTTGATCTTGGCTTCCTTGTAGATAACGTGCTTACGGACAACCGGGTCGAACTTCTTGAATTCGAACTTATCCGGGGTGTTCCGCTTGTTTTTATCAGTGGTGTAGAAGTGACCTGTACCGGCACTAGACACCAACTTGATTTTATCGCGCATGGTTTAATCCTTCCAAAATGCTTGGTCCGAAACGCCTGGCCCAAAAGCTAGCTTAGACAGCGTCGCCGCGCTTACGAACATCAACCAAAACTGCGTCGATACCGTTTTTATCAATAATACGCATTCCTTTAGTGGAAACGCGCAGCTTGATGAAGCGGTTTTCAGACTCAACCCAAAAACGATGGGTGTGCAGGTTCGGCAAGAAACGACGACGAGTCTTACGCATTGAGTGTGAAACGTTATTTCCAGTTACCGGACGCTTACCGGTAACCTGACATACTTTGGACATGAGAGCCTCCAACTGCTTGGCCAGGATATAATAACCTGAGTGTTCAAAACTGTCGGGCAAACCGGAGCAGGGAAGGAGTCGACGCAATTAACCGCCAAGCTTTACCCAAGTCCGTTATTCAACCCAAGTTTAAAGGTGGCACTTTATATCAGAGCACTTGGCTAACAGCAAGCAAAACCGACCAAAAAGGCTAAAATAGCGCCTTTTCAGTCATTATACTTAGACAAAGTGATATGAAGTACTTTGCTATAGCCAGCCACGCTCGGCAAAAGAGACCACTTCTCCATCCCCCACCACGAAATGATCCAACACGCGCACTTCGAAAAGTGCCAGCGCATCTTTTAAGCGTTCGGTGATGCGTCGATCAGCATCGCTTGGCTCTGCCACACCCGAAGGGTGGTTATGAGCCAGGATAACGGCGCCAGCGCTAAGTTCTAATGCGCGCTTGGCAACTTCGCGGGGGTAAACAGATGCGCTGTCTAGGGTACCGCGAAACAGCGATTCATAGCGAATAATTCGATGCTGCGTGTCCAAAAAAAGTACCGCAAACTCTTCATGCCCTAAATGACGCAGTTGCGAACTCAAGTAGTGGCGAACTAACTCAGGGGATGTCAGTGCATTGCCCCGCGCCAACTGGCTGGCCAAATGGCGGCGCGACAACTCAAGTGTGGCCTGAAGCTGGGCGTATTTGGCACTCCCCAATCCCCGGGCGGCACAAAAACTGTCTTGATCGGCCTCAAGCAACTGACGCAAGCCACCAAAATTGCTGAGCAAATCACGCGCCAAATCGACTGCCGAGCGTCCCTGTACGCCGACGCGCAAAAAAATTGCCAGCAACTCCGCGTCTGAAAGCGACTGTGCGCCGGTGTTTAATAATTTTTCCCGGGGCCGCTCACCCTCCGGCCAGTGATTGATTCCCATCGCGCCCCCTGTGTTGGTCACCCATAGCAGCAAAAAGAGCCTCACTAAACCTAGCTTAACCTTGTTTGCCCCCAATATGCCAAATTGGTGATGCCAGTGGTATGGTAACCCTCCTCACGACCGACGATGTGGATCACTGCCATGGGCTCTGCTGTTAATACGACAAGCGCTTCGACGCTAGCGGGTAAACGGATACTGCTCGGCGTAAGTGCCGGTATCGCTGCTTACAAAAGCGCGCTGCTTGTGCGCCTGCTCAAGCAGGCGGGCTGCGAGGTGCGCGTAGTGATGACCAACGGGGCTCAGGCCTTTATTACCCCGCTCACGCTGCAGGCGCTCTCCGGCGAACCGGTGCGCACGTCCTTGCTCGACCCCGAAGCCGAAGCCGGCATGGGCCATATTGAGCTAGCCCGTTGGGCAGATGTGGTGCTGATCGCCCCGGCCACCGCCGACTTAATCGCTCGCTTAGTGCACGGCATGGCTGACGACCTGCTGACCACACTGTGTCTAGCATCAGAGGCGCCTAAATTAATTGCCCCGGCAATGAATCAAGCCATGTGGCGCCACCCCGCCACTCAGCGCAACGTAACGCAGCTTCAGCAGGATGGCTGGCAGCAGATAGGCCCCGACGCCGGCGATCAAGCCTGTGGCGATGTCGGCCCTGGACGCATGAGCGAGCCCGAAGAGATCTTCAGCGCCGTAATGGCGCGAATGGCAGCGCCTTCCGATGCTTATTCACCCGCTTCGGCCAGCGCTCCTCATGTGGTCATCACCGCAGGGCCGACTCGGGAACCGCTGGATCCGGTGCGCTATATTTCCAATCACAGCTCGGGAAAAATGGGTTTTTCCTTAGCCGCAGAGGCCGTGGCTAAGGGGGCCAAGGTCACGTTGATCAGCGGCCCGGTTAACCTCCCCACTCCTCAGGGCGTCACGCGGATTGACGTTGAATCAGCCGAACAAATGCACGCTGAAGCCCAGCGACTAGCACCCCAGGCAGCGCTGTTTATTGGTTGCGCGGCGGTCGCTGACTATCGCGCGGCAACACCTGCCGAACACAAACTCAAAAAGCAGGATGATAGCGATACTCTCACCCTAACCCTGGTCAAAAACCCCGATATTATTGCCAGCATAGCGGCGCTGCCCGCTGAGCAGCGCCCGCTGGTGGTTGGATTTGCTGCCGAAACCCAACAGGTTGAGCGCTACGCACGGGATAAATTACAGCGCAAAAGGTTGGACATGATCGTCGCTAATGATGTTTCCCAGGCCGGCCTGGGCTTTGGCAGCGACCAGAATGCCGCCTGGTTACTTTGGCGAACCGCGGGAGGCATCGAGAGCCGCTCAGAAGCAGCGCAGCCGAAGACCCAATTAGCCGCCACTATTATCCATCAAGCGCTAGCGCTGCTAGAAAAAGCATCTGAAATAGCACCTACCAAAACGTCTGGAGAATCCTTATGAGCGCCCGCCCCCGCCTGCAGTGCAAAGTATTAGATGAGCGTTTGCACGACTACCTCCCCAGCTATGCAACAGCGGGCTCTGCGGGCATGGATCTACGCGCGCTGCTGGACGAGCCGCTAACACTGGCCCCGGGCGAATGCCAGCTCGTGCGTACCGGCATTGCCATCTATATTGAAGACCCGAGCTTGGCGGGCATGATTCTTCCTCGCTCCGGCCTGGGGCATAAACACGGCATTGTGCTGGGTAATTTGGTCGGCTTAATCGACTCTGACTACCAGGGCGAACTGATGATTTCAGTGTGGAACCGCGGCCAGAGTACGTTTACGCTGGCACCTTTTGACCGGCTAGCCCAGTACGTCCTAGTCCCCGTGGTGCAAGCCGAACTCTCGCTTGTGGACGCTTTTGCAGACTCCACGCGTGGCAGCGGCGGCTTTGGCAGTACCGGTAGTCAGTAATGCTTTGCAGGCATGTTTTTAACGGGAAGCCTTATGAACGCACAGTCCGTACCCGCTTCGATTTTTCGCGCCTATGACATACGCGGCATCGTTGACGACACGCTCACAGCAGAGACGGTAGAACTGATCGGTCGCGCCGTGGGCTCGGAAGCCGCTGCACGGGGCGAGTCCAGCGTGGTCGTCGCCCGCGACGGTCGCCTTTCCGGTGCTCGGTTGCAAGCGGCGCTAATGCGCGGCCTTAACGCCGCAGGGTGCGACGTTATCGACATCGGCATGGTGCCCACGCCAGTACTCTACTTTGCCACGCATATTTTGGGCAGTACTCAATCAGGTGTGATGGTCACCGGCAGCCATAATCCGCCCGACTATAACGGCTTTAAAATCGTGCTGGGCGGCGAAACGCTGTCTGGCGATGCGATTACCGCTCTCTTTGAACGAATTCAGACAGGCAATCTAGCCAGTAACTTAGACACTGGGCAGGGCAGCATTAACCAGCAAGATATTCGGGAAACCTACTTAGCGCGCATTTTAGGCGACGTTAAGATCAATCGGCCGATCAAAGCCGTTGTCGACTGTGGTAATGGGGTTGCCGGGGAGCTTGGCCCACAGCTGCTGACCCGCCTGGGCGTTGATACGACGGCGCTGTTCGATGAGATCGATGGTCATTTTCCCAACCACCATCCTGATCCCGGCAAGCCAGAAAACATGCAGGACCTGATGCGCACGGTGCGAGAAACCGGCGCCGATATTGGCCTTGCCTTCGATGGAGATGGCGACCGCTTAGGCGTCGTTACGCCCACGGGAAAACTGATTTATCCCGACCATCTGCTGATGGTATTCGCCACCGACATGCTCGCCCGCCAGCCCGGCGCCAAGGTCATTTTTGACATTAAGTGCACCGGCAACCTAGTCAAAGTGATCAGCGAGGCAGGCGGCGAGCCGGAAATGTGGCGCACCGGGCACTCACTGATCAAGGCGCGCATGCAGGAGACCAGCGCTCAGTTGGGTGGTGAGATGAGCGGACATATCTTTTTCAAGGAGCGCTGGTACGGTTTTGACGATGGCCTCTATGCCGCCGCCCGGCTAGTGGAGATTCTTGCCAACCAACCCGACGACGCGGATACTTTTTTTGCCCGCTTCCCCCAGGACATTGGCACACCGGAAATTAATATCGCGGTGACCGACGCTAACAAATTTTCTCTAGTGGATAAGCTTGCTCGTGAGGGAGACTTCGGCGAAGGTATCAAAACCACGTTGGACGGCATCCGCGTTGATTACCCGGATGGTTGGGGGCTGTGCCGCGCTTCCAACACCACGCCTGCACTCGTAATGCGCTTTGAAGGTAAAGATGATGCCGGCTTAGCACGCATCAGAAGGGTTTTTAACACCGCGCTAAAGCGCGTCGCGCCAGAACTGCAGCTACCCATTGGAGATAGCTAGGCGCTTAAGGGATCACGCTCACCTAGAAAGCGTGACCCTCACCACTCAATCAGCATAAACGTTAGCAGTATAATAAACGTTCGCAAGGGACAACCTAATGAGTTCAGCCAGTCGCGACCCCCAGGTCGTTGTGGAGGTGCTTTCCGAAGCCCTCCCCTATATTCAGCAGTTTTCCGGCAAAACCGTGGTGGTCAAATACGGCGGCAACGCCATGACCGAAAGCACCCTGATTGACTCCTTCGCCCGCGATATCGTGTTAATGAAGGAAGTTGGTATCAACCCGGTAGTGGTGCACGGTGGCGGGCCGCAGATTGGCGATCTACTCAAAAAGCTCAACATCGAGTCGCGCTTTGTCAACGGCATGCGCGTCACCGATTCGCAGACCATGGACGTGGTCGAAATGGTGCTGGGTGGTTTGGTTAATAAAAGCATTGTTAACCTGATCAACCAGAGCGGCGGCAAAGCGATCGGCTTGACGGGTAAAGACGGCGCGCAAATTCGTGCTCGCCAGCTCAAAGTAGAGCACCAAAGCCCCGAAATGACGGCCCCGGAGATTATCGATATCGGCCATGTGGGCGAGGTTGAGTCGATCTCAACCGAGCTTATCGAGATGCTGGCGGCGCGCGACTTTATTCCGGTGATCGCACCTATCGGCGTCGATGCCGAGGGCCATAGCTACAACATCAATGCCGACCTAGTAGCGGGCAAAATTGCCGAAGCGCTTAACGCCGAAAAACTGATGCTGCTTACCAATGTCGCTGGCTTAATGAACGCCGAAGGCGAGGTTCTCACCGGTTTAACCACTTCTCAAGTGGATGGACTGATCGAAGATGGCACGATTTATGGCGGCATGCTGCCCAAAATTCGCTGCGCGTTGGATGCAGTGAAGGGCGGCGTGAACAGTTCGCATATTATTGATGGCCGTGTCCCCCACGCGGTATTGCTGGAAATTTTCACCAATGCTGGGGTGGGCACCCTGATCACGGACGTGAGCTAACCGCGACGGAGGGCACATTATGAGCGAAGATCAAAAACCTCGCCGTCGCGAGCAGATTCTCCAAGCATTGGCATTAATGCTTGAGGAAGACAGTGGCAAGCGCATTACCACCGCTGCCCTTGCCCGTCAGGTCGGCGTTTCAGAAGCGGCGTTATACCGCCACTTTCCCAGCAAAGCGCGTATGTTTGAGGGGCTAATCGACTTTATTGAAGAGAGCATTTTCGCTCGCATTACGCGGATTTTAGAAGATGTTCCCGACGCCACTCCCCGTTGTGGCACCATCTTAACGCTACTCTTAGGTTTCGCTGAAAAAAATCCTGGGCTGGCTCGAGTAATGGGTGGCGACGTGCTTACGGGAGAAACCGCCCGCTTACGCCACCGGGTTAACCAGCTGTTTGAACGCCTGGAAATGCAGCTCAAACAAATCCTGCGTGAAGCCGAGCTGCGTGAAGGCCTGCGCCCCACCATTTCTGCCTCTGCCGCCGCCAACTTGTTGGCCGCTCAGGCCGAGGGGCGTATTTCTCAGTATGTACGCAGCGACTTTAGGCGCCTGCCGACCGAATACTGGGAAGATCAGTGGGCACTGCTGTCAGCTCAATTACTGCGCCCCGCGGCACAGCCTGCCTAGCCTCAAGCACCGTTAGTCAGTTATCGGTGACAAAAAAACCGGCCCCCTTTATAGGAGCCGGTTTTTGGGATGCTGGAAAAAGCGCTAAATGACGCAGTATGGCTTAGGCGACCATTCCTTCGCCCATTTTCGTACGCAACTTTTTCATCGCATTTTTCTCAAGCTGTCGGATGCGCTCTGCGCTGACCCCGTAAACGTCAGCCAGATCGTGTAGGGTCTCTTTGCTGTCCGCCAGCCAACGACGCTGAAGAATATCCCGCGAGCGCTCATCAAGCCCTTCGAGGGCAAGCTGTAAGCGGCGCGTCGAGTCTTCCTCGAAGTTGCTGTCTTCAAGCTGCGTAGCGGGGTCTGATGCGGCATCGTCCAAAAAGTACACCGGCGCTTGATAGGTGCTCTCTTCATCGTCGCCTGCTGGGGCATCAAAGCCTGCATCGTAGGAAGAGAGCCGCCCTTCCATATCGCGCACAATCTCGGGCTTAACATCGAGATCCTGAGCGATCGCGGCTACTTCATCATTATTTAGCCATGCCAAACGCTTTTTCGCGCTGCGCAGATTGAAGAACAGCTTACGCTGGGCCTTGGTTGTGGCAATTTTAACGATTCGCCAGTTGCGCAGCACAAACTCGTGAATTTCCGCTTTGATCCAGTGGACGGCAAAAGAGACCAGGCGAACGCCTTGATTGGGATCAAAGCGTTTGACGGCCTTCATCAAACCGACGTTTCCTTCCTGAATCAGATCAGCCTGTGGCAGCCCGTAGCCTGAATAGCTACGCGCGATGTGTACCACAAAGCGTAAATGCGAGAGTACCAAACGTCGTGCAGCTTCAAGATCGCCCTCGTCGTAAAGGCGATAGGCTAGCTCGCGCTCTTCATCGGCTGTTAAAACCGAAATTCCATTGACCGCGCGGATATAACCGCCCAGATCACCGCCGGGCGAAAGCTGACCCACCGGTAGAAGACTAGTGCTCATGTGCAGGTGGTCTCCCCTGTAACCCATCGTGGTTGACGTAGCACGTTATCAATAACCTACTTGCTGTAAACTTGCGCTTAAGACCTGATCACGTGGATAAGGTTCACGTGGCATCACATTGGTAATGTATATCCCACGTTAATGGGTGAATTCTACTCTATACCGCTAGACACCCAGCTAAATCATCTTGGGCGAATGCTTGAGAGGTGACGCGTCACCGCTAACCAAGCACCCAACCAACCCAATAGTGTACTGCAAGATAGCAGAATTGTAGAGCCCGTCACGTCGAGTTGGGGTAACGAGAAACTCGCCCCGTAGCTCGCCGCCAACGCGGCAACCGGCAGTGACAGCCAATGATTACCGACACCTAATAGGCCTAGCGCTAACAGCCCACCGCCCACCCCGTACCAAGCGCCGCTATACAAGAAAGGTCGCCTTACAAACGCATGCGTGGCACCAATGAGCATGACAACTTCAATTTCCCGCCGCCGACTCTCCACCGACAGACGAATAGTATTACCCACCACTAGCAAAACCCCTAAGCCAAACAGCGCACCCAGCGCCAGCGCTACGCGCCGTCCCAGTTCTGCCAAGTTTCTTAACCGCTCCACCCAGGCCAAATCGACCCGCACCTCGTCAACACCGGCAAGTGCTTCAAGCGTCGTGGCCAGTTGCTGCATGGCTGAAGGGTCTACGCTTTGCGGCTGAACGATAATCGTGATGGGCAACGGGTTATCTTCAAGCCCCGCCAACGCATCATCAAGGCCGAGCGACTGTTGAAACTCCGCCATGCCCTGCTCGGCACTAATCATTCGGGTTTCGAGCACGCTCTGCTCGGCATTGACGGCCTCTTCAATGCGCAGTGCCTGGGCATCGTCAGCGGCTAATTCTAGATACACCGTTAGGGTAGCGCTTTCATCCAGCTCCGCATCCAGCAAGCGCGCACTATCTAGGGTTAACCACAGTGCGGCAGGCAGCACCAGCGCAATCGCAATCGCCAGCATCGTCAGGAGATTACCCAGCGGATAGCGCACTAAGCGCTGAAAGCTATCCCACGCCATGCTGCGGTGGTGGCGACCCCAGGCACGCAGACGACTGGAAAAACGCGTTTGCTGCGATCTGGCACCGCGCTGCGGGAGCTTATCGACCGTTGGTTTGGCAGCGGCTTTACGCGACGTTTTTAACGCCGCTCCCTGACGGCGTTTGGGCGTCGTGGACGACTTCATATCGCCCCCTCATCAGCGACCAGGCGGCCATCGCTTAAACGCAGGATACGGTGGCGCAGTCGAGCAATCAGGGCCAAATCGTGGCTGGCGATCATCACCGTCGTACCAATCCGATTAAAATCCTCAAACAGCCCCATAATATCCGCCGACAATTGCGGATCAAGGTTACCGGTGGGCTCATCAGCAAGCAGTAGCGCGGGCTTATTGACCACCGCCCGGGCGATACCCACGCGCTGCTGCTCACCCCCCGAAAGCTCGATGGGCAGGGCTTTTTCACGATGCAACAGCCCCACTTTGTCTAACGCGGCGCGCACTCGTCGGGCCGCTTCACGAGGCTCGACTCCCTGAATTTCCAGCGGCAACGAGACATTGTGAAAAATACTGCGATCAAACAGCAGTTGGTGATCCTGGAAGACCACACCAATTTGGCGCCGATAAAACGGCACTTGGCTAGCATGCAGCTGGGCAATATCGTGACCTGCCACAACGACGCGCCCGCGGCTGGGTTTCTCAAGGCGCATCACTAAGCGTAGTAGCGAGCTTTTCCCCGCCCCGGAGTGGCCGGTAAGAAACACCATTTCGCCACGGGCAACCCGAAAGTTAAGGTGCGCCAGCGCCTCGAAGCGTCCGCCGTAACGTTTTCCTACATGCTCAAAGGCAATCATGCGCTGGCATCATCCCCTTGACGGTCAAACAGCGCATGGACGAAATCATTGGCCTCGAAGGGGCGCAGGTCATCGATCCCCTCCCCTACACCAATAAAGCGAATCGGCGTTTCCAGCTGTTTAGCTAGCGCAAAAATAATGCCGCCTTTGGCAGTGCCATCCAGCTTGGTCAACGTAATCCCGCTGACCGGCACGGCGTCATTAAAGGTGCTGGCCTGCGAAATAGCATTTTGTCCGGTACCCGCATCAAGCACCAACATCACTTCGTGAGGCGCCGTACCATCGAGCTTCTGCATTACTCGGTGGACTTTTTTCAGCTCTTCCATCAGATGGTTTTTATTATGCAGCCTACCGGCGGTGTCAGCGATTAACACGTCGACACCACGGGCTGTGGCAGCCGCCACCGCATCGTAAATCACCGAGGCGCTGTCAGACCCTGTGTGCTGGCCGATCACCGGCACTTGGTTGCGCTCGCCCCATACCTTGAGCTGTTCGACAGCCGCGGCACGAAAGGTGTCACCGGCTGCCAACATGACGCTTTTACCTTCACGCTGAAAGCGTTGAGTCAGCTTACCAATGGTGGTGGTCTTGCCCACACCGTTAACACCCACGACTAAAATAACAAACGGGCCACTGCCCTGTTTTTCGAGCACCAGCGGCTTGGCAACCGGCGCCAGCATCGCGCTAAGCTCCTCCTGCAAGCCATGGTAAAGCGCCTCGGGGTTATTCAACTCTTTGCGCGAGACGCGCGCTTCCAGGCGACCAATAATCTCGCTAGTGGCATCAATACCTACGTCAGCCATTAAGAGCTGCGTTTCCAGGTCTTCCAGCAGTTCGTCATCGATCTGCTTTTTACCTAAAAATAGATCGGCGATGCCGTCGGTTAAATTGGCACGGGTTTTACCCAGGCCTGACTTGATACGCGCAAACCAACCCTTTTGTTCGCCTTGCTGTTCAGGTTTCTTAGCCACTGGCTTCTCTTGCAGGGCGGGCAGAGGCTCTGGCTCTGGCTCTGGCTCTGGCTCTGGCTCTGGCTCTGGCTCTGGCTCTGGCTCAATTATCGGTTCGGGGGCTGGTTCTGGTTCAACTTCAACAATCGGCTCAGCAATATTAGCTGGCTCAGGCACCGGTTCTAGCAATGCCTCCGCGTCTAACGCTGCATCGCCTGGCTTTTCAGACACCTCAATGCCCGGCTCGTTAACGCTGGTATCTTGAGGCTGCTCTTCAAGTTGCGGCTGTTCTTGTTGCGGCGCCTGTTCTGGGTCGTGCTTATTCTTACGCTTAAAAAAACCAAACATGAGTGTTATCCGACATCAATAGTGAACATTAGGAGCATCCTACCACTGCAGGCAGAGACTTTGGACAATCAGCCCGCTACAATCCGTGTCATGACACGACAACGCTCCTCCCGCACATCAGCTGCCCGCCGAACGCCCGCTCAGCGGGCTGGCAAACCACTTGGTAAGCCAACGGGTAAACTTCGCATTATCGGCGGTGAGTTTCGTCGCCGTCAGTTACCGGTGCTGGATAGCCCCGGTTTACGCCCAACCCCAGACCGGGTGCGTGAAACGCTGTTTAACTGGCTAGGGCAACAGCTTTATGGCCAACACGTACTGGATCTATTCGCAGGCACCGGCGCGCTAGGCATTGAAGCCCTTTCTCGCGGGGCGGCTAATGTCGATTTTGTCGAGCGTGACCCACGGGTGGCAGCGCAGCTATCGACCAATCTGGCATCGCTCAACATTACCGCAAGCGCGGTGCATATTAACGATGTTCAGGCCTACCTGACACGACCTACGACGCCCTATGCGCTGGTATTTCTTGACCCGCCCTTCCATCAGCAGCTAGCCGCGCCGTGCTGCGCTGCGCTAGAGCGCGGTGGCTGGCTATCGGATCAGGCAATGATATACCTGGAAACCGAGACCTCGCAGCCGCCCGAGGTACCCGCTAACTGGCAGTTACACCGCGAAACCCAGGCGGGCGAAAGCACCGCGCGACTTTATCAACGTCACCTGCCGTAAACAGCGCTTGCCGCCACGCGGCGGTGGCGTTACGCTCGCCTCATTCGTCCTTACTGGCAAGCTTCCCGCTTGTTTTCTAGGATGCTTTATCGTTACCTGTTGGGGTTCTCATTTTTACTCTAAGGAGAGATACATGAGTCTGGAACTATTTAATCAGTTGGAACAGAAAGTCACCGACACCGTTGACGCGCTGGAGATGATAAAACTGGAAAACGAAGAGCTGCGCGGCGAAAACGCCAAGTTGAAAGAGGAGCGTGAAGAGTGGGAACGCCGCCTAAACAGTCTGCTAAGCAAATTCGACAGTCTGGATGCTTCCAGCGCCTCCTAGCCTGCCTGCAGCACCCGCGACATCAGCAGTGCATCTTCACGCCCGGCGGCACCATTAGCCGCCGGACTGCCCTGAGTCGGTAGTGGGGGGTAGTAACCTCGGCGACAACCATCTTCACTGAACCCACTGCGTTGATAGAGCTGTATAGCGCCTAGGTTACCGGCGCGAACTTCAAGCAGTAACCGCTCACTTGACCAGCCGTGTGCCACTGTGAACACGGCCTCCATTAGCGCGAAACCTGCGCCACTTCGACGACGCTCAGGCACCACCCCTATGGCTTGCAGCTCCGCCTCAAATGGCAACCGCGCCACGATGGCATATCCCTGCAGTTGCTCACCCTGCCACCAACCCAGCACACAGGTATCCGGACAGCCCAACGCTGCCAGCAACTGAGAGTCTGACGTACCGCTTTGCGTCTGACGCTCAAGTGCCGTCAGCGAAGCTAAGTGCTCAACGGTCAGTTCAGCGATCATCAGTAGGCTGCCTCGCGCCTGTTAACCCAACGTCCGCCCACTGCTGGCCTAATGCCTGCAGCACTGGTAACAAGTCTCGCTTGTTGCTGGCGCCATCGAGCAGCGACGCAAGCGCTGGGCCCTGCCAAACAGGCAGTGAAAGCGTATGGCTATGCGCCTCAACCACATTCAGCACACGATCCAGTGGCGCTTGCTCGGCCCCCAGCTCTCCCCACCAGAGTAGCCGCTCTAACTGCCACCCCTGCCGGCTTATCCTGCCGGCAATAAAGGCGGCCAACCCCTCACGGGCTTCGTCCAGGGGGTCTTCAACAGCAAAAGCGTTGGTCATTTGCGGCCACGTAAAGTGCGTCACTTTTGGCAACGCATCTTGTTGAATACCCACAGCCTGTAACAGATTGGCTAACAACTGCTGCTCAAGCGCACTCATTTCCCCCGCCTGCAGCATCAACCAACGGCCCTCAAGACACACACACGAGAGTGCGAACGCTAATGGTTTAGCGGGCTTAGCGGTGGCTGCTTCAACGGCCGTAGTGGGTTGCGCAGCCACCTGGCTGGCGGGTCCCGGCTTGTCCTGACCCAACAGCGCCCGCACCGCCGAGGGTGAGGCAATAGTTTCGCCCACAGCTTGGGTTTCAGACGCTGAGGGTTCCAACGCTTGTGGCTTAGCCGTTTGACGCCTGGGCGCGGGGGCGTCGTCCAGCAACGCCTGCAGCCGCTCCCGGGGCGGTATCGGAGTAGGTGTCGCATCCTCCCACTCGCAGGCCTCGGTAGGCAGGGCATTAGGCAGTTGGTATTTAGCGGCCCAGGCGGTGATTCCCATGGCCTCCAAATAGTGCCGCCGAATAACTTCCTGTGTCACTTTCCGCCGCCGCGACAGTTGGGTGAGTTCGGGCGTTCGCCGCCGCGCGCCTGCCACTCACTGGCAGTATAAAGATGCAGCGCTAACGCGTGCACCGGGCCTGACAGTTCGTCGGCCAACAGCGCATAGATTTGCTGATGACGTTTCACTGGCATCATACCGTCGAAGGTGTCGCTCACCAGGGTCACTTTGAAGTGGGTTTCGGAGTTGGCGGGCACGCTGTGCATGTGGCTTTCATTTTCTACCTGCAGCACGTCGGGCGCGAGCGCCGTTAGCTTCTGTTCAATCTGTGTCTGCAGCGTCATGGGGTTCTCCTTAGGATCACAAACCACTTTATTGTACGCGCTTACTGCCCCTTAGACGATGCCCTCCGGGCGTGTAACGCACGTCTTGCCAGCGGCATCCGCGCAACGCTTACCAGTAGTGCCAGCAGCGTGGTCGCCGCCCCCAGCCAGAGCGTTACCTGCACCGGCCAGCCCAGCGCCAGAGCAGCGCTGACCAACGCCACCCCAAACGACTGCCCTACCGTGCGCGTCGTGCTCATTACCCCCGAAACGTTGGCGCTACGCTCCGGCGGAAGACTGCCCATCATTTCGCGGTTATTGGGCGGCTGAAACAGCCCAAAACCAATCCCACACAGTGCCGTGCGCCATAGGCTTCCCGCGACACCTGTTGACTCATCGACTAGCGCCAGCGCAATCAGGCCAACAATCAATAGCCCAAGGCCGGCGCTGGAGAGAATACTGGGATTAATACGGTCGGCCAAGCGCCCAGCGACGGGGCCCACAAGCATGATAGCCAACGGCCAGGGGGTGAACAGCCAGGCAGTTTCCAGCGGCGAAAAACCCATCTGCTCCTGGTAGAAAAACGATAGCGCCACAAAGGTGAGCCCCTGGCCGATAAAGGCAAGCCCAGAGGCAGAAACCGCCAGTGTAAAACGCAGCTCGGCAAACACGCTAAGTGGCAGCAGCGGATAAGGCGCACGCCGCTGACGCGCAATAAACCCAGCACAGGCCAACACTGCCAGCAGCGCCCAACCCCCGCTTTGCCAAATCGGCGCGGCGTGACTCACGGCATCCATGGCGATAAAAAAGCTCGCCAGCATAACAATGGAGAGCAGTGCCCCGGCCACATCAAAACTGCCTTGGCGACGCTTTTCACGGGGCAAGGCACGCTTGGCCAGCCATAGCGAGCAGAGGCCGAGCGGCACATTTATCGCAAACAGCCAGGGCCAATCGGCAAACGACAGGATCACGCCGCTGAGCGTGGGCCCCGCGGCGTAGCCGCCGGCCACGACCAAGGCGCTCAAGCCCAGGGCGCTGCCCAACAGCCGCGAGGGAAAAATCGCCCGATACAGCGACGGGCCAATCGACAGCGTGGCGGCGGCACCCAACCCCTGAAAGGCACGAAACACCAGCAGCGTTTCCAGGTTGCGCGACAGCGCCGCCCCCAAGGCTGCAGCCACAAAGGTGGCCAGCCCAAACAGATAGAGTCTACGACGAGTGATTAGCTCGCTAATGCCCGCAAACACCAGCAAAAATGCCGCACACACGACTTGAAACAGGTTAGTAATCCATACTGCCCGGGAAGCGGACACATTCAAATCGGCGGCGATGGTGGGCAGCGCAAGATTGATCATGGTGGTGTCGACCACCGCCATTAGCGTGCCGGTTACCAGCGCCAGTACGGCAAGGGCGCGCTCAGGCCCGGGCAGGCCATCGTCGCCGGGGCGGGTTTCAAACAGTCGCATGTGGGAGTTCCTAAACGAAACGGCTAAAATTCTTAAAACTGCTGCCCTTGAACCTGCTGTCTTGAACCTGCTGTCCTGAAATAGAGAAACCGGCCTAAGCCGGTTTCGAAGTGCGATATCTAGCTTGCCTAAAACAGCAGCACGCTAGCGGCTAATCCTGCTCACTGTCGAGCAGCAGCGCATCATCGACTTCTGAAATCTCTAACGCCGTTTCGTCATCCAGGTCGATCGCCAAGTAGCTGTGCTCGACGCGCACAAACTCCTGGAACAGCGCCCAGTCCAGCCTGTCCGGCCATTGGCGTTCATCCTCTTCCCAAGCGCGCAGCTCAGTCTCAAGGATTTCCACGTAACGCTCGCGCACGAAGGTTTCCAGCGCTTCCGGGGTGTCCATCTCTGGAATCAGGTAAATGGTACTTTCGCGCTCGACGTCGTCCAGGGTCAGGTCATCGTCTCCCATGGTGGGTTCCAGCGCGTTGATCCAGTCCACAAAGGGCTGGGTCGGCCTGACGCTCAGTGCGGAGCGGTTAAGCAGTTTCATGGGATTCTCCTCGCCGTCGAAACGTTGACCATTATGGGCGCTATAACGCGCCCTTACCAACTTTTCATCTGTTATCGTAGCGTGTTAGTCCACTTCAGGGCGCATCGCCGGGAACAGCAGCACATCGCGAATCGAGGCGCTATCGGTAAACAGCATCACCAAGCGGTCGATACCGATGCCTTCACCGGCGGTCGGCGGCATACCGTACTCCAAAGCACGTACGTAATCCGCGTCGTAATACATCGCCTCCAGATCGCCGGCATCTTTTTCCGCGGACTGGGCACGAAAGCGCTCTGCCTGGTCTTCGGCATCGTTAAGCTCCGAGAAACCGTTAGCGATTTCGCGACCGCCCACAAAGAACTCAAAGCGGTCGGTGACAAAGGGGTTAGCGTCATTGCGCCGCGCCAGCGGGCTAACTTCCGCCGGGTACTCGGTGATAAAGGTTGGCTGGTCAAGTTTGTGCTCGGCAACCTCTTCAAAGATCTCCGTTTGCACCTTACCCAGGCCCCAGCTCTGTTTGATCTTGATGCCGAGTTTTTCAGCGGTGACACGCGCAGCGTCCAGCGAATCCAAATCGCTGTCGGCAATGCCGTCACCGTGGTCGAGAATCGCCTGGCGTAGCGTCAAGCGGGCAAACGGCTGTCCGAAATCGTAGCTGGCGCCCTGATACTCAATGATGGCGCTACCGAGCACTTCTTCAGCCGCGGTGCGTAGCATCGCTTCGGTCATATCGAGCAGGTCACGGTAATCCGCATAGGCCCAGTAGAACTCCACCATGGTGAACTCTGGGTTATGGCGGGTCGAAAGGCCTTCGTTACGGAAGTTGCGGTTAATCTCGAAGACTTTTTCGAAGCCGCCCACCACCAAACGCTTGAGATAAAGCTCCGGCGCAATACGCAGATACATATCGATGTCCAGCGCATTGTGATGGGTAATAAAGGGGCGCGCCGCTGCGCCGCCAGGAATCGGCTGCAGCATCGGCGTTTCCACTTCCATAAAGCCGCGCGCTTCAAAGAAGCGGCGCATGGAGCTGATCACCGCTGCGCGGGTTTCAAATACCTTGCGCGACTGCGGGTTCATGATTAGATCCACGTAGCGCTGGCGATAGCGGGCTTCCATGTCGGTGAGGCCGTGAAACTTATCCGGCAGCGGGCGCAGGCTCTTGGTGAGCAGCTGCGCCTCTTTCATCATCACGTACAGGTCGCCCTTGCCGGATTTATGCACCGGCCCGTGGGCGGCGACGATGTCACCGATATCCCAGCTTTTAACGTCTTCCAGCACCTCAGCGGGCAGGCCTTTTTTATCCACGTAGAGCTGGATTTGCCCGGCCACATCCTGAATGACGATGAAGGGGCCACGTTGACGCATCACACGACCGGCCACCGAGGCGTGGTGATCCAACGCTTCAAGCTCAGCTTTATCCCTATCGCCGAAGGCGTTTTGCAGCTCGACGGTTAAGCTGTCGCGGCGAAAATCATTGGGAAAGGCACTCTTTCCCTGCTCAGCGGCGCGCTCGCGGCGAGCGGTCAGTTTGGCTCGACGCTCGGCGATCAGGTGGTTTTCGTTGTCTGCGGGAGACGCGTCTTGGTTAGCCATGGGGCACCCTATTTATGTTCAAACGCTAAAAAAGATTACAAACCTTGCTTCAAGCTGGCGACGATAAATTGGTCAATATCCCCGTCGAGAACTTTATCGCAGTTGCTGGACTGCACGCTGGTGCGCAAATCCTTGATGCGCTGATCATCCAGCACGTAAGAGCGGATTTGACTACCCCAGCCGATATCCGATTTGGAGTCTTCGGCTTCCTGCTTGGCAGCATTGCGCTTTTGCATCTCGTGTTCCCACAGCCGCGCTTTCAACTGCTTCATAGCAAAATCGCGGTTAGCGTGCTGGCTGCGCTGGCCTTGGCAGGCCACCACGATACCGGTCGGCTCGTGGGTAATCCGTACTGCCGAATCAGTGGTGTTAACGTGCTGGCCACCGGCGCCGCTGGAGCGGTAGGTATCAACACGCAAGTCCGAGGGATTAATTTCAACCTCGAAGCTGTCATCAATTTCCGGGGACAGGAATACCGATGCGAAGGAGGTATGCCTACGGCCGCCGGAATCAAACGGGCTTTTACGCACTAAGCGGTGAACGCCGGTTTCGGTACGCAGCCAGCCGAAGGCGTAGTCGCCCTGGATATGCACCGTGGCCGACTTAATGCCCGCCACGTCACCCGCGGAGATTTCGGTGATATCGGCTTTGAAACCGTGGCTTTCTGCCCAGCGCAGGTACATGCGCAGCAGGATATTGGCCCAATCCTGCGCCTCAGTGCCACCGGAGCCGGACTGAATATCCAGATAGGCATTATTTTGATCCATCTCACCGGAAAACATGCGCCGAAACTCAAGCTTTTCTAACGCCGCCTGCATACTGTCCAGCTCTTTGCACACTTCTTCGACGGTGCCTTCATCCTCTTCCATTTCCGCCAGCTCTAGCAGATCCTGGCTATCGCCAAGGCCCTGCTCAAGCTCATCAATGGTGGCCACAATGGCTTCGAGGGAGGCACGCTCTTTGCCTAACTTCTGCGCGTAGCCTGGATCGTTCCAGACATTGGGATCTTCCAGTTCGCGGGTAACTTCTTCTAGCCGATCTTTCTTTTCGGCATAGTCAAAGATACCCCCTAAGAACGTCTGTCCGCTCAGACAGGTCCTTAATCTGGTTATGAATCGGGTTGGTTTCCAACATGGGATCGCCCTAGCGTTGTCAGTAACTGGTCGTACAGAAGTGTATCGATCAGAAAAGCGCATAGTGTAACGAAAGCCGACACGCCCCGCATCCAATGCCCTGTTACAAGCAATAAAAAAACCCGGCAGGTTGCCGGGTTTCATTGGGGTCTGGCTTTCTACAAAGCTTAGAAGCGATAGGTTAACTGCGCGCCAAAGCCGTGAGCTTCGTTTTTGTAGTCGGCTGAGTAGTTAGATGTGATAGGCGGTGTTTGTTGCCCTGCCACTGTAAAACTATCGGTTTTAGTTTGATCTACTCGGGTGCTGCGCTCGGTCAGGTAAGAGTAAGCAAAGTCGAGTGTCAGGTCAGGCGTTGGGCTCCAACCTGCACCGATAGAGAAAATACGACGGTCGTCAGAAGGTATACGTACGCTGCGGGTAGAATCTTGAGTAGGCGTAAAATCTAAAGCCACCCCCGCACGCAATGCTAACTGCGGAGTCAACTGATACTCGCCGCCGGTTGAAAAAGCCCAAGCATTTTCATAATTTTGCTGCTCATTAGTAATTTCAGGACGGTCGCTACCAGTGACCAAAATTTGGTCGAAACGGCTCCAGCGCGCCCACGACGCCCCAAACATAAGCTTAAGGTTTTCACTCATCTGCTGGGTCAAAGAGAAATTGACCGTTTCAGGCGTGGTTAAATCTAATGCTGCTGTATCAGTAACCGTTCCAATCCCCAGCTGGTCTAACACGGGCGAGCTTGCTGAAAAACTGCCTTCCAGGTTGAAATCCACTTTTGAGCGGTAAGTTAAACCCAACGTTGTTTCAGGCACCGGTTGGTAGATCACCCCCAGGTTATAGCCCCAAGCCTCATCATCACCTTCAACTCGAGAATCTACTTCTGTTAACCCAAGAGGAGTCGCTGCAGGTACCTGTCGATGCAGTTCCCCGTCAACTCGATTGTAAGTAATACCTGCGCCCAGCGCCCATTGGTCATTGAAGCGGTAAGAAACAGTAGGCTGGGCAGTCATCACCTTTACTTCGGTAAAGTTGCCTTGATTACGACCTTGAGAGCCATCTTCATAGTCAGTGCTTGACCCAAACGGCGCATAAACCCCGAAACCAAACGCCAGCTGTTCATTGACGGGTTGAGCGTAAAACGCAAACGGCACTAGCGTGCCAGGAACCATATCCCCATCGTTTGATCCTGTTACGGGCAGCGTATCTGTCAAACCGCCCGTTGCTTGCATAAATGCGGGGCTACTCTGCGATGCCTCAGCATTGCTAATATCGGTATTGACACTGAGATAGGTTCCACCAACCGTAACCTGCGCACGGTCTAAAAATGACATACCCGCCGGGTTGCCATACACAATGGTCGCGTCGTGTACGTTAGAGCTTCGCCCTGCGTGGCCGTAGCCCTGCCCACTCACGCTCTGCTCGTTGATTTGATACCCGCCCGCATGGGCTTGGCTGACGAAAGCCGCTGTGATGGCAGCGACTAGGGTGAGCTTATTAAATTTATTATTCATGGTGGGCCTCTCTTCCCGATGATCCAGTGGATAGCGTCGATCCACCCTCGTTATTTTTACATGACTGTTTTCTCGCAACTGGGTCATAAATTCAAGGTCAAACGTTCGTTTTGTTTTATTTTTGACTTATACATTAGTCGTACGGTCGTTTTAAATCAGTGTTTTAGTCATTTCAGCGGATTGAGCAAAGGCGCCCTTGACCTATGGGTAACCCATAGGTTTTACACTAGCGTGGTTACTATTTCACCGGTCGGGAGAACAGGCCATGAAGGTTAACGAGCTTGCTAAACGCGGCGGGGTTACCGCAGAGACCGTGCGCCATTACGCTCGTGAGCGGCTACTTGCCCCGCAGCGCCATCCAGATAACGGCTATCAGCTATTTTCAGAGACCGACCTAGAGCGGCTGCGCTTTATTCAGCGGGCGCGCAAGCTAGGTTTTAGCGTGGCGGAGATTCGCGACATCCTGACCCACGCCGACCAAGGCGACTCTCCCTGCCCACTTGTACGCGACTTACTCGCCAGCCGCCTGCCACAAATCCGCGCGCGCATTGCCGAGCTGGAAGCGCTGGCCGAGCGCATGGAGCAGGCCATGAACAGCTGGCAGCATATGCCCGACGGCTCCCCCGATGGCCACAGCGTATGCCGACTGATTGAGAGTTTTCCTGACGCCACGTCTATCAAGGAAACCCCATGAGCGACTCCTCTACCGAAGCCACCCCCAGCGTAAGCCCTGCCCATGGAGCCACCACGCGAACCATTCCTGGCATGAGCTGCCAGGGCTGCGTCAAGCGTATGCGCGAGGCGGTGCAAAGCGGTGACCCAAGAGCCGATGTAGTCGGCACACCTAGCGAAAAACGCCTTGAGGTTGTTTCATCGCTAACCGACGCCGAGCTTGATCAACGCTTGATCGAGGCGGGCTACCCGCCCGGTGAAGCAACTCTGGATGAAGCAGCCCCAGACGCGGCCGATAAGCAGCCAGAAACAGTGTCATCCGCTGATGCTGAAGCTGACAAAACCATAAGTGCCCAACCCCATTACCAAGGGCAAGGCACAAAGCAGCGTCTGGCGATTAGCGGGATGACCTGCGCCAGCTGCGTTAAGAGCGTACAGAAAGCGCTAGAGCGCACAGAGGGAGTCGACACCGCCAGCGTCAATTTTGGTACCCACTCCGCCCAGGTGTTTGGCAGTGCCGAGACCCAAACGTTAATCGCCGCCGTTGAGTCAGCCGGCTATGGCGCCGAACCGATTGTGGATATGCGGGAAGCTGAACGCACTCGTGCAGAGCAGGATGCCAAGACTTACCAAAAACGGCTGCGCGGCAGCGCGATCTCGCTGGCACTGGCGATTCCGCTGATGATGAGCATGTTTTTTTTCCATCCCCACCCAATGGGCATGGGGCGTCTCTACTGGCTGGTGATCGGTTTGTTAACCTTGGGCATTTTGGTCTTCCCAGGACGCCACTTTTTCGTCAACGCCTGGAAACAGTTTAAGCACCACCAGGCCAATATGGATACCCTGGTGGCCATGGGCACTGGCGCCGCCTGGCTCTACTCCATAGCCGTGGTGCTGTTTGCGCCGTGGTTGCCCGAGGTTGCCCAGGGCATCTACTTTGAAGCCTCCGCGATGGTGATCGGGCTAATTCTGCTCGGCAATGCCATGGAGCTACGCGCCCGCGGCCGCACCAGCGATGCGCTAAAGCGCCTGCTTGACCTGCAGAGCCGCACCGCGAGGGTGATTCGCGACGGTCACGAGCAGGAGATTGAGATTGATGGCGTGATTGCTGGCGACCACGTACGAGCACGCCCCGGTGAGCGCTTGCCGGTGGATGGCGACGTCGTTGAAGGCCAAAGCCATATCGACGAGTCAATGCTTACCGGCGAACCGCTCCCCGTGACCAAGCAACCAGGCGATGAGGTCAGCGCTGGCACCGTGAATGGCAAAGGCAGCTTGATTTATCGCGCCACACGGGTGGGCGCCGACACCCGCTTGGGACAAATTACCGAGCAGGTAGCCAGCGCCCAAAACTCGCGCCCACCGATTGGCGAGCTCGCCGATCAGGTCTCCAGCGTTTTTGTGCCTGCGGTAATGATCATTGCCGTCTTGACGGCGCTGGTGTGGTTCAACCTAGGGCCCGCTCCCCAGGTGATCCATATGCTGGTGACGGCAACCACCGTGCTGATTATTGCCTGCCCCTGCGCGCTGGGCTTGGCGACGCCAATCTCGACCATGATCGGCGTTGGTAAAGCCGCAGAGCATGGGGTATTGGTAAGAAACGGCGAGGCGCTGCAAACCGCCAGCAAGCTGACCACGCTGGTGGTCGATAAGACCGGCACGCTTACCCAGGGCAAGCCTAGCGTGACCGATGCGCAGCTGTTTGGCATCGAGCAGTCCTCTGTGTTGGGATTGGTACACGCGCTGGAGCGCGGCTCCGAGCACCCGTTGGCGGCGGCGCTAATGAGCTATGCAGATGAACACAACGCTGAACCTGCCGAGATCCATAATTTTGACAGCGTTACCGGTGGTGGGGTGAAAGCCCAAATGCCCGACGGCAAGGCGCTGTTACTGGGCAATGCGCGTCTGTTAAGTGAAGCAGGGGTGGGTCTTACGGCAGGCGACGAGCAGGCACGGGCGCTTGAGGAGCAAGCGCGCACGCTGGTGTATCTGGCGGTGGACGGCAAGCTGGCCGCGCTATTTGGCATCAGCGACCCGCTTCGCCACGACACCGTGGCCGCCATCAAGCGCCTACAAAAAGACGGCTTAACCATCGTCATGCTAACCGGCGATAATGAGCACACCGCCAAGGCCATTGCCCAGGAAGTGGGTATCGATGTATTCAAGGCAGGCCTACTGCCCGAAGACAAACACGCCGAGATCGAGCGCCGTCAGCAGGCAGGCGAAATCGTTGGCATGGTGGGCGATGGCATCAATGATGCCCCGGCGCTGGCCCGGGCGAACGTGGGCTTTGCGATTGGCCAAGGCACCGATGTGGCGATTGAGAGCGCGGGCATCACGCTAATGCGCGGCTCGCTGCACGGGGTGGCGTCAGCAATTGAGATCAGCCGCGCCACGCTGCGCAATATCAAACAGAATCTGGTGGGTGCCTTTGGCTACAACCTACTGTGTATTCCCATCGCGGCGGGGGTGCTCTACCCACTCACCGGCATGCTGCTCTCACCGATGATAGCGGGCGCTGCAATGTCACTCTCTTCCATCACCGTGGTGAGTAACGCCAACCGCTTGCGGCTATGGAAAGCTAGCCAGGAGGAATCCTCATGAGCTTACTGATCAACTTGGCAGGTCTGGGGCTTATCGCACTGATTGTGTGGTGGTTCTGGCTTAGCTAACGCCGATGTAACGCCCTGGCTTATGGTTCAGGGCGATAATCAGGTTGAGCGTAAGCGCCCCTAGTACCGAATAGCCCACGCGATCCAACGGTAGTTGGGACAGGGCTACCAGCAGGATAACTCCATCGATGGCCAGTTGAACGTAGCCTGCGCGCAGGCCGTGTTTATCCTGTAAGTAGAGCGCGAGGATATTGATACCGCCCAGGCTGGTGCGGTGGCGAAACAGCATCAGCATACCAATGCCCATCAGCGCGCCGCCCATCAAGGCGGCGTAGATCGAGGGCACGCTGGCAAATTGCACCCAGCCTTGGGTTAGTTCTGAAAACAGCGATACCAAGCCGATGGCGGCAAAGGTGCGTAGGGTAAAACTCCAACCCATCCGCTTCACCGCCAAGTAGTAAAACGGCAGGTTAATGGCAAAAAAGTACACCCCAAAGCCCCAGCCGGTAATGCTGCTGGTGATGTAGCTCAACAGCAGCGCTAAGCCTGCCGTACTGCCGGTCAATAGCACCGCATGGGTGTAAAAGGTCACTCCCAGCGCGACAAAGAACGTGCCCAACAGCATCGCCATGACATCTTCATAGAGCCGATGCTGATCCGCTGGTAAATCTTCCACGCGCATGGGAGCGTCCCTACTTGGCTTATTGAAGTTATACAACGATTCATTAAATGGCGCTGGCGTGCTCGACCATCAACTGAAGTGTTTCGCGGCCACGCCAGCGGTTGCGATTAAGCTTGTAAGCGCAGTGCAGCGTATCGCCGACGCTGAAGCCAGGCAGCTCCCCCGGCGTTAAGGCGCGAAACCAAATCGCTTTGCAGGTCACCGGGCCGCTGGAAAGCTCCAGCATCAGGTGCGAGCCCTCAGCCCCCACCGGGCGCAGCGCTTCGACAATAAAGCGCCCTTCAAACAGCGGCGGGTCAAACTCCCGCCCGTAGGGGCCAAGGGTTTCGATCTCCATTAACGTCGTCAGTGAAAGCTGGGCTGTCGAGAGCTCGCCATCCGTCCATAGCCGTGGGTAAAGTGTTCGCCCCTGCAACTGCTCGCCCACCGCTTGCAGGAAAGCGGCTTTAAAGGCGTCAAGCTGATCGCGTGGCACGCCAACCCCTGCCGCGCCGCTATGGCCACCAAAGCGTGGCAGCGCCTGGGGAGCAAGCTCAAAGGTGCGCTGTAGCGCATCGCGCAGATGCAACCCGTCAATCGAGCGGCCTGAGCCGGTGAGCATGCCGGGCGCCGCTGCCTGGGTAAGCACCAACGCAGGGCGCCCATAGGCCTGCACCAGCCGCGAGGCAACGATTCCCTGCACACCGGGATGGCCATCCTCAAGCAGTACCACCACCGCGGGCTCGTCGGCGTTCAAAGCCGCTGTGGCGAGAGTGCGCGCCTCGGCGGCCATGTCGGCCTCAATCGCTTTGCGGGACTGGTTATCCTGATCCAAAACGTCGAGCTGGCGATTGGCGACCCCATCATTCTCGGCGAGCATAAAGTGCAGCGCCGCGTAGGGGTCGTCCAGCCGCGAGCGGGCGTTAATGCGCGGCCCCATCTGAAACGCTAGCGTCTCGGCGTTGAACGGCACGCTGTCGGCGCCTAAGCGCGTCGCCATAGCGCGCCAGCAGGCCGCATCCATGCGATTGATCAGTTTTAAACCTTGATTAACCACTGCACGATTCGCCGGGCTGCCGCCCAATGACACACAATCCGCTACCGTGCCCAACGCTACGTAAGAGAGCCAAGGCGACAGTTTGGGCGTGGATTCTGACAGCGCCCCCCACTCGATCAGCACGCCGCGAGCGAGTGACATCAACAGCCACGCCACCATACAGCCGGCGATGGTTTTGTCAGGATACTCACAGTCATCACGGGTGGGATTAACGCAGGCGAATGCCGAGCTTGGCGGCCCCTCAATGGGCAGGGCGTGGTGGTCGCTAACTACCACGTCGATACCTGCCGCTTTTAATCGCGCGATACGCGGCTCATCGGAGCTGCCGCAGTCGGCGGTGATTACCAGGGTGGGGAAAGGCTTGAGCGCGAGCGTACGCTCTACCAGCGGTAGGCTGATGCCGTAGCCGTCGTGAATACGGTGGCCAATCAAACTGTGTAGCTTGCCTTCCGGCACTCCAAACAGCTCGACCAGGGTGCGCCGGATTACCACATGGGAGGTGATGCCATCCACGTCGTAGTCGGTGAGGATACCAATCGCTTCGCCTTCCGCTACTGCCTGGGCAATGCGCTCGGCAGCGCGGCGACCGTCGGCGAGTTTTTCCGGGTGGGCCAGATAGCGCAGGCTGGGTGAAATCAACGGCGCAAGTTCACCGCTGTAGCCCGGCAAACGCGAGGCCAATAGCCGCGCCTGCAGCTCGCTCAAACCTTCCACCTGGGCACGGGCATAGAGCGCCTCGTCCACGGGACGAGGCTCTAAGCGCGGCCTGCTTGTACTCGAAGACAACGTGCTAGAGGACAGCGTGCTGCGGGGTAGATCGGTCACTGGGGTCATCGGTGTCTCAACGAACGGGACTTCAACGCCGGTTTTCCGCAACGTACTGCTGCACGGCGGCAAGTTCCGCTGGGAGCACCGTGTAGCGCTCTTCGCGCTCAATCAGGTCTTCCATATGCGGCGGTAGTGGCACGCCCAGGAAGCCCGCTTTCACTACGGCTTCGGCAAACTTGGCCGGGTGTGCAGTGGCCAGCGTTATCATTGGCGTTGACTGGTCAGCGCGGGCGCGCTCGGCGGCACGATAGCCGGTAGCTGTATGCGGGTCGAGCATTTCACCGGTGCGCTTATGGGCATCACGGATCACTTCCAGAATCGTCGCATCGTCCACGCTGTAGCTGGAGAACTTCTCGCGCAGCTTGGCCAGCGGCGCATCGGCCAGCGCCGTGGGCTCCTGCTGGAAGCGCTCAAGCAGTGCCGCCACGGCCAAGCCGTCGCGGTCGTAGGCGTCAAACAGCAGGCGCTCAAAGTTAGACGACACTACGATATCCATGGAAGGCGCCAGCGTTGCCGCCAGCTCTTTTTTGGAGAAGTCATTCGCGGCCAACGTGCGGTGGAGAATATCGTTGGCGTTGGTGGCGATGATGAACTGCTTCACCGGCAGGCCCATTTTATAGGCCATATAGCCCGCAAACACGTTACCGAAGTTAGCCGACGGCACACAGAAGCTCACCTCACGGTGCGGCGCACCCAGCGCAACGCCTGAGGCAATGTAGTAAACAATCTGCGCCATAATGCGCGCCCAGTTGATCGAGTTTACTGCCACCAAGCGCGTGCCGTTCAAGAATGTTTGGTCAGCAAAGCTCGCCTTAACCATTGCCTGGGCGTCGTCAAAATTGCCTTCAATGGCAATGTTGAAGACGTTATTGGCCAGTACCGAGGTCATCTGGCGACGCTGCACTTCTGAAACACGGTTATGCGGATGCAGGATAAAGATATCCAGGTTATCGCAGTGGCGGCAGCCTTCAATCGCCGCTGAACCGGTATCGCCAGAGGTCGCGCCCATGATCACCGCACGCTCGCCGCGCTTTTTCAGGAAGTGATCAAGCAAGCGGCCAAGCAGCTGTAGCGCCACATCTTTAAACGCCAGCGTTGGGCCGTGGAACTGCTCAAGCAGAAAATGGTTAGCATCCAGCTGCTTGAGGGGCACAACCGCGTCGTGATTAAAGGTCGCGTAGGCCTCGGTCACGATGCCGCGAAAGGTCTCGTCGTCGATCTCACCGTTCACAAACGGCTTCATCACCCGGAAAGCGATTTCCGCGTAAGAAAGCCCGGCCATACTGGCCAGCTCATCCTTAGAGAACTCAGGCAGGGCTTCTGGCACATATAGCCCGCCATCGCTGGCCATGCCCGTGAGCACCACCTCTTCAAAGGAGAGCGCGGGCGCCTGCCCACGCGTGCTGATATAACGCATCTGGGTTTACTCCCCTTCGTCCAGGCTTTCCACGCGGATGCGTGTAACGGGGCCGGCAATATCCGCCATGGATTCGATTTCACGGATCGCTTCGTTCATCTGCTTCTCTTTGGTGCGGTGAGTGAGCAGAATGATCGGCACCAATTCGCCCTCGGTGGCCTCTTTCTGGATCAGCGCTTCAATAGAGATGCCCTGCTCGGCCAAAATGGTGGCCACTCGCGCCAGAACACCGGGGCGGTCAACCGCCAGCAAGCGCAGATAGTAAGCGGTGGTGATGTCTTCCATGGGCATGATAGGCAGCTGACTGACATCTTCGTCAATGCCGCTGAACGCCAAATAAGGCACCCGGTAGTGGTGGTCAGTGGAAATATCCCGCGCCACATCGAGTAAATCAGCAACCACTGCTGAAGCGGTCGGTTCCGCGCCTGCACCAGCGCCGTAGTAAAGCGTTGGTCCTACTGCGTCGCCCATCACCGCAATGGCGTTTTTAACGCCGTGGACACTGGCCAGCAGGCGCTCTTTGGGAATCAAGGTGGGGTGAACGCGCAGTTCCAGACCCTGATCGGTACGTTTGGAAATGCCCAGGTGTTTGATGACATAGCCAAGGTTATCTGCCTGCTCGACATCTTCGGCGGTAATCCTTGAGATACCTTCGGTGAACGCTTTCTCAAACTGCAGCGGTACACCGTAGGCAATCGAGGCCAGAATGGTTAGCTTATGCGCCGCATCGATGCCTTCCACATCAAAGGTAGGATCGGATTCGGCGTAACCCAGCGCCTGGGCTTCCGCAAGAACGTCCTCAAACGCCCGGCCTTCGTCGCGCATATGGGTAAGGATGTAGTTGCCAGTGCCGTTGATAATGCCCGCCACCCACTCAATTCGGTTGGCACCCAGGCCTTCGCGCAGCGATTTGATCACCGGAACACCGCCTGCCACCGCGGCTTCAAACGCCACGATCACGCCCTTTTCGTGAGCAGCTTTGAAGATTTCATTACCGTGCACAGCAATCAGCGCTTTGTTGGCGGTGACCACGTGCTTGCCATTGGCGATCGCCGTGAGCACCAACTCGCGAGCGATATCGTAACCGCCAATCAGCTCCACCAGGACATCCACATTGGGGTTGGTGGCCACTTCAAACACATCAGAGGTGGTATTAATGCCGGTAATATCGCAGTCAGGATGAACACTGCGATGAGCAATCTGCTCAATCACAATAGGGCGGCCAGCACGACGCGCAATATCGTCAGCGTTGCGGGTCAATACGTTAAAGGTGCCGCCACCGACAGTGCCTAAACCACAGATACCTACTCTTACCGGTTTCAAAATACTTCCCCTTTTGTGTTGGGCGCCCGCAGGTGCCACCTCTTAAATCAATGTCTCAGCGTAATGTGCCGTTTATTTGCGCGACACTATGGCTTATGTCAGTCGTTGTCCAAGCCTAACATGGCAGTGAGCCGCTCGGGGGGCACAAATCCTGGTACTAGCCGGCCATCAGGCAAAATAATCGCCGGTGTGCCCTGTACACCCAACACTTTGCCCAGATCATACTGCCCCGCTACCGGATTGTCGCAGTCGGCTGCGCTGGCGCTGGCCATAGCCTGGCCTTCTTTGGCCTGGGTCATCGCTTCACTGCGGTTGTCCGAGCACCATACCTGTTGCAGCGTTTTGGCGGCGTCGCTATTCATGCCAGCACGGGGAAACGCCATATAGTGAACGGCGATCCCGCGCTCATTCAATTCGGGGATGGTGTCGTGTAAACGTGCGCAGTAAGGGCAAGTAGGATCGGTAAATACGGTCACCGTGGCCTTTGGCTCCTCGGCCCCGCGGAAGATCACTAACTCACTGTCAGGCACAGCTGCCAGCGCAGCTGCACGCTCTTGGTTCTGCTCTTGTTCGGTTAAGTTGACCAACCCAGCAGGCGCATTTTCATACAGGTCGCCGACCAAGAAGTGGCTGCCGTCGGCGCTGGAGTAGAAAGATTCACCGCCCTCCAGCCGCACATGATAAATGCCCTCCATCGGCGTTGCGGTGACCGCCTCCACAGGCATCTGCTGGCCATTGACGCTGAGAGAACCCGCCAGTTCGTCTGCGACGGCATCCGCCTGGACAACGGAAGGCAATAGGCTGCCCGCTATCAACCACGTCATCATTGAGACAGGTGTTAGTAACGGCAGTGCTAGAAAACGGCGTTGACGCATGCTTATTTCAACCTCGTGGGTGATGTTGTGCATGTAGGCTTTCCAAGCGCGCTTGGGCCACATGGGTATAAATTTGGGTCGTCGACAGGTCGCTATGACCCAGCAGCAACTGTACGACTCGCAAATTGGCCCCATGATTCAATAAATGGGTGGCAAATGCATGACGTAGCGTATGCGGTGACAGCGGCCGAGTAATGCCGGCAGTGATGGCATGCACCTTAATCCGGTGCCAAAAGGTTTGTCGAGTCATGGCTTTATCGCCCCGCCCTGGAAACAGCGCTGGGCGCGTCGGGTCGCTCATCAGCGACAGCCGCGCGGTCTGCATATAGTGCGCCAACCAATCGGCCGCCTCTTCGCCCATAGGTACCAGGCGGTCTTTATCGCCTTTACCGCGTACCCTTACCACGTTTTGACGCAGGTTAACCGCGTCGCTGCTAAGTCCTACCAGTTCAGAGACCCGCAAGCCGCAGGCATAAAGTAGCTCCAGCATGGCGCGATCGCGGACACCCAGCGGGGTATCGGTATCGGGCGCTAATAGCAGGCGCTCGACTTCGTCCTCCTCCAAGGTATTAGGCAAGCCGGGGATGACGCGCGGCAATTTGATATCAGTCAGTGGGTCGCTTTCCACCTGGTTATTTACACGCCCCCAGCGGTAGAAGCTGCGCAGTGTCGAGAGTAGCCGGGCATTGCTGCGCAGTTGATAACCTCCCTCCCGGCGATCTTCCAGCCACTCACTAAGACGCTCGGGCGGCGGCGCTAATAGCACTTCGCCATGGCGCTCCAAGTGAGCTTGCCAGGCGCTTAAGTCACGCCGATAAGCCGCTAACGTATGATCGCTGGCGCCCTGCTCAAGCCACAGGGCATCTAAAAATGCATCGATAACGCTCATACGTCAGCAGTCTCCAGCTTAAAAAAAACCCCGCCCCGCAGAGCGGGTGACGGGGTCTTGGTATCCAGGCGCGACGCTTAGCAAAACGCTATACATCTCTACGTACAGCGCGCCTGTGAAAAAGTGGCGATTAGGCCAGCTTTTCCTTGATACGCGCCGAACGACCGCTGCGCTCGCGCAGGTAGTACAGTTTGGCTTGACGCACATCACCGCGACGCTTGACTTCGATAGAGTCAACCAGCGGGCTGTAAGTCTGGAAGGTACGCTCAACGCCAACGCCGTGAGAAATCTTACGCACGGTGAAAGCGGAGTTCAGGCCACGGTTACGCTTACCGATGACCACACCTTCAAACGCCTGCAGACGCTCGCGGGTGCCTTCCTTTACTTTTACCTGGACGATAATGGTGTCGCCGGGGGCAAAGGCAGGAATTTCCTTGCTCATTTGCTCAGATTCGATCGCCTGGATCACTTTGCTTTTGCTGCTCATCATCATACTCCTGAATAACGTGTTGGCTTGACCGCTCAATCATGGGTGGCGGAAGCCGTGATCCCGGCGCTCGAAACGAGCTACGCGGGAGTCGTTATGGGTGACACAGGTGCGCTTGTTCGCCCTGCACCGCCGCTCTGGCCTACTTCTTTGTCCGCCTACTTAGCTGACAAAGTGGCTAGAGCGTGTTCCTCGACAAACTCGTTCAACAGCTTGCGCTGTTCGGCATCTAATGCCCGCCCTTCCAAAAGATCCGGGCGGCGTTGCCATGTCCGGCCTAGTGATTGCTTTAACCGCCAGCGCTTGATAGCGGCATGATTTCCGCTAAGCAGCACATCCGGCACCTGGCGCCCATCAATCGTTTCTGGACGGGTGTAGTGCGGGCAATCTAACAGACCGTCATTAAACGAGTCTTCGACAGCGGAGTCCTGATGCCCCAACACCCCGGGAATCAGCCTTGCCGCTGCATCAATTAGCACCATCGCTGGCAGCTCACCGCCGCTCAGCACATAGTCGCCAATCGACCACTCTTCATCGATGTCACTCTCTACCACGCGTTCATCAATACCTTCATAGCGCCCTGCCACGACCACCAAGGGTCCGGCGGAAGCCAGTGATTGAACGCCCTGCTGATCCAACTTACGCCCCTGGGGCGAGAGGTAGATCACCGTCGGCACTTGGCCGGTGGCTTGTTGCGCCCGTTCACGGGCGGCAAAAATCGCTGCACGCAGAGTGTCGACTTTCATCAACATTCCCGGACCACCGCCATAAGGGCGATCATCCACGCTGCGGTGGCGGTCAGTGGCGTAATCCCGCGGGTTCCAGAACTCTAGCGCAATACGCTGTTTGTCTACCGCTCTGCCGACCACGCCTTGCTGCGTTAGCGCGTCGAACATCTCGGGAAACAACGACACAACGCCGATCCACATTGCAGGCGACACTGCTTCGCTTTTACCAAGTTCATTTTCACCAGGCTGCGGCTCTATTGAGTCGCTAGCAACATCACTGCTCAAACTATGCATACGTTTGGTCAAAACTCAGGATCCCAGTCGACGACCATGCGGCCCTCTTGGGTACTGATTTCAATAATGACATCATCTGGCAAAAATGGCAGCAGCCGCTCACGCTTGTCGATTGACTCAGAATCGCCGCGAACCACCATGACATCGTTGGCGCCGGTTTCAAACAGGTAGCTTACCCGTCCGAGCCGTTCGCCGGCCTGAGTAAAGACCGCTATGCCTTCAAGCTCATGCCAATAATACTCGTCGTCAGAAAGTTCCGGCAGTGCTTGTTTGGGCATCAGTATGTCCGTTTGGGCTAATGCTTCAGCCGCGCTACGGTCATCGACCCCCTCCAACTGCACTACAATCCCTTTGCCCTGCCGACGCCCCTGAATAATGCTCACGCGCTTAAGGGTTTCACCTTGGCGCACCCACCATTCCGGGTAATCTAGAATGCTGTCCATCGGGCTGGTGTACGAGTACACCTTGAGCCAACCTTTCACCCCATAAGGGCTAGTCAGCTTGCCTAGCACCACATGTGTGTCGTCAGCTTGGCTTAGTTCTTGGCCTAGTTCTTGACTTAGTTCAGAACGCGTCATTGACGACCTCAGCTACCCAACACTCACTTTCTTACACAACAAGTCTCAGACAACAAGACTCAAAAGCAGGCTTACGCCTGTTTGCGTGCTTCTTTAACCAGCTCAGCAACACGACCAGAAAGCTGGGCGCCTTGGCTCTGCCAGTGAACAACGCGGTCTAGATCAACGCGCAGACGCTCTTCCTGACCACGGGCAACCGGGTTGAAGAAGCCGATACGCTCGATGAAACGACCGTCGCGAGCGTTACGCGAGTCGGTAACGGTCAGGTGGTAAAAGGGACGCTTCTTGGCGCCACCACGGGCCAAACGAATGGTAACCATACGATAACTATCCTTCGGTTGAGGTTACGAGAGTGTGTTGATAGCGCTATCCGCTATCGGAACACTCGTCGTGCTAAAGGCTATATAAAGGCCTCCATTGAGGAGCGCTGCCACCGCGATTTACGCGCTTTTACACAACACCCACGCATGAAGAGGCCGCATTCTACGCAAATGCGCCCAGCTTGGAAAGCCTGACAGCCAGAAAACTCATAGACCGTCAACCTTACCCAGCGAGCTTACCGCGAATTAACGGCGCGGCAATCCGCCCGGGCCACCCATACCGCCCATGCCACCAGGCCCACCTGGGCCTCCGCCGCCCATCATGCCAGACATACCGCGCATCATCTTTTGCATACCGCCCTTCTGACCGGCTTTCTTCATCATCTTCTGCATCTGCTTATGCTGCTTGAGCAGACGATTTAGATCAGGTACTTGCAGGCCCGCACCAGCGGCAATACGGCGTTTGCGCGAGCCGTTAATAATATCGGGCTTACGGCGCTCTTTAGGTGTCATGGAATTAATAAGTGCTTCCAGCTTACCCATCTCTTTTTCAGGACCGGGGCCTTGAGCCATTTCCGCCATCTGCCCCATGCCAGGCAACTTGCCCATTAGGCCGCCCATGCCGCCCATTTTCTTGAGCTGCTGGAGCTGGTCGCGAAAATCTTCCAGATCAAAGCCATCGCCTTTCTTGACCTTTTTGGCCAACTGCTCGGCTTTGGATTTATCAACGGTACGTTCGGCTTCCTCAATCAGCGACAGCATGTCGCCCATGCCCAGGATGCGCGAGGCCACCCGATCCGGGTGGAAGGGCTCCAGGGCGTCAACTTTTTCACCGACACCCATGAACTTGATGGGTTTGCCGGTAATGTGGCGCACCGACAGCGCCGCGCCACCACGGGCATCACCGTCGGCCTTGGTTAGGACCACCCCGGTCAGCGGCAGCGCTTGACTGAATGCCTTGGCGGTATTGGCGGCATCCTGGCCGGTCATAGCATCGACGACAAATAGCGTCTCGTGCGGCGTGACCGCTTTATGCAGCGCCTGGATTTCCGCCATCATAGCTTCATCGATCGCCAAACGACCGGCGGTATCGATCAGCACGACATCGTGGAACTGAATCTTAGCGTGCTTGATGGCCGCTTCGGCAATCGCTACCGGCTGCTGGTCAGAGCGCGAGGGGAAGAAATCCACCTCAACCTCTTTGGCCAAGGTTTCAAGCTGCTCAATGGCTGCCGGACGATAGACGTCGGCAGACACTACCAATACTTTCTTCTTCTCGCGCTCGCGCAGGTAGCGGGCCAGTTTGGCCACAGAGGTGGTTTTACCCGCGCCCTGTAGGCCGGCCATCAACACAACGGCGGGGGAGCCTTTAAGCACAAAGCCGTCGTTGGCTTCGCCCATAATCGCTTCCAGTTCTTGCTGGACGATTTTGACGAACTGCTGGCCTGGCGACAGGCTTTTGGAGACTTCTTGGCCTACTGCCCGTTCGCGTACACGCTCAATGAATTCCTTGATCACCGGTAGTGCAACGTCGGCCTCAAGCAGCGCCCGGCGCACTTCGCGCAGGGTGTCTTTAATATTGTCGTCGGTCAGGCGAGCCTGACCTTTAATCGATTTTAGCGTCTGGGAAAGACGCTCACTTAGATTCTGGAACATGGGGCCTCTCTGCCTCCGTCACTGCCGTTGGCGCGCACGCCCTGGACTAATTAGTGAAAAGATTATACGCGCTCATGCTTTGAGTCTCCATGGGAGAGTACTCGCAACCCTACTGCAAGCAACCCTAGCTCAAGCAACCAAGACAAGTCGCCACCTGACCGCCATGGATGGCGGAAATGCCGGAATTGTCGGGAACATTTTTCCGGCCATGGCGAAAGCCCCTTGTTTACAGCTTGCCCTGGCATTCCTACATACTCTCTCCGTACGTTTGCTTATTTTCATACGCCTGCCCTGCTGGGCGATACGGCTTGGATTCGTTATAGTAGCCACTACCTTTAAGTTGATTATTTTTTCACAACAACGCGCTGCAAGGCGCACGGATAGCATCATGCAGGCGCTCCCCTTCGCCACGATGGCTTTTGTTCTTTATGTCGCCGCTGCTATTTGGCAGGGCATGACGCTGTTCCGGCGCGTGCCGCCTCGCCAGGGCATGGTGCGCCTGCTCGCCGTACTAGGCTTACTGCTGCACATCCCTGTGGTAGTCAAATTAGTCGGCCAATCGCCTGGCCTGCTGCCGGGCTTTACCACTAGCGCCACATTGCTGATGGCGGTCGCGGTCAACGTTGTGTTAGTTGCCAGCCTGTTTAAACCGGTGCTTAACGCAGGTATTGCGCTGTTCCCGTTGGCGGGTGTAGCGCTAATTGTGGCGACTTGGTTGCCTAGCCAGGGTGGCCACACCGGTTTAACACCGGGTGTTTTAGTGCACGCGGTGAGCTCTGCACTGGCGTTTGCCGTGCTGGCAATTGCCGCCGTTCAAGCCGTATTAGTCGGCCTGCAGAACCAAGCGTTACGCCATCACCATATTCGCGGCATCGTGCAGTCGCTCCCGCCGCTGACCACCATGGAGCGGGTACTTTTCGAGCTGGTGTGGGCGGGCATTATTATGCTCACCCTGTCTATTGCTAGCGGCCTGATCTTTCTAGATAACTTTTTTGCCCAGCATTTGGCGCACAAAACCACGCTGTCGCTGCTGGCCTGGGTGATCTTCACTACGCTACTGATTGGCCGTTACCGCTTTGGCTGGCGCGGCATGCGTGCTGTGCGCTGGACACTAGGTGGCTGCGGCCTGCTGGTGTTAGCCTACTTTGGCAGCAAGTTCGTACTTGAGGTTGTACTCAATCGATAGCGCCTCGACCGTTTACGAGGCGCAACCGCGCCTTTGGTTATCTTGACACACTACTCGCGACCTTCTACAAATCGAGCTTAATACGCCACAAAGGACTTTTCGACTTGAGCGACGACTTCCCCCTGGGGTTACTGTTCGGCCTGCTAGCCTTACTGGTAGTGCTTTCTGCTTTCTTCTCCAGCTCTGAAACCGGCATGATGTCGATCAACCGCTACCGCTTGAGCCATCAAGCCAACAGCGGTGATCGCAGAGCCAAACGGGTCATGCGCCTGCTCACCCGGCCCGACCGCTTAATCGGCGTTATCCTGATCGGCAATAACTTCGTTAATAACCTGGCTGCCTCGATAGCGACGATCATCGCGATTCACTTCTTCGGCGATGTTTCTGGGCCTGCGATTTCTACCGCCCTGCTGACCATTACCATTCTAATTTTCGCCGAGGTAACGCCGAAGACCTACGCCGCCATTAAGCCCGAACGGATTGCCTACCCTACTTCCTACGCCCTTGAGCCGCTGTTAAAGCTGCTCTACCCATTAGTATGGCTAGTTAACGTGGTGTCTAACGGCCTACTCAGGCTGATTGGCGTAAAAAGCGTCGATAACGGTGGCGATAGCCTGACTCGCGACGAACTGCGTACCGTGGTACACGAGGCAGGTACGTTAATTCCCTACCGCCACCGAGCGATGCTACTGTCGATTCTTGACCTTGAGAACGTCACGGTGAATGACATTATGGTGCCGCGTCATGAGGTTTTGGGTATCGACCTGGATGATTCGCTTGAAGATATCTTGACCCAGATTCGTACTAGCCAGCACACCCGGTTGCCGGTCTATAAAGGCGATATCAATAATATTATCGGTATGCTGCATCTGCGCAACGCGGCACGCTTTCTCTCCCGTGATGAAGTCACCAAGGCCTCGATTGTTCAGGAGGCGCGCGAACCCTACTTCATTCCCGAGTCCACGCCGCTGCATACCCAACTGCTCAACTTCCAAAAACAGAAGCGTCGTATTGGCATCGTGGTGGATGAGTATGGCGACGTGGAAGGCTTGGTAACGCTGGAAGATATTCTGGAAGAGATCGTGGGTGAGTTCACCACTGACGTGTCCGAAGATGAAGAGATTCATCAGCAGGACGACGGTAGCCATGTCATTGAAGGCACCGCCAATATCCGTGAAATTAATAAGATGCTTGGCTGGCAGCTGCCGACCGACGGCCCCAAAACGCTCAATGGCTTAATCCTTGAGCACCTCGAGGCGTTTCCAGAAGGCCCTGCGTGCCTACAAATTGGCAATATGCGCATGGAAATCTTGGAGATCCGCGATAACCTCATCACCTCAGCGCGCTGCTGGCAAAAGCTGCGGACATCACGCCGCTAGGTGATATTAGCGAGGGTTAATCCGGCTGACGAGATCCTGATCCGCCGCCGCTTTTAGCGCTCTAACCCGCGCTTCCAGAAACCGCCGTAGCGCCATATCATCGGCATCTAGGCGATTAAGCGGCGGCCCGAAGTGCAAACTCACCGGCGCCCGAAAGCGCTTGGGGCATTTCTTAAGCGCCTTGCCACCATGATGAGAGGTCCACGAACCCCATAGGCCTGCTAACCCGGCAGGGATCACCGGAACATCGTCCCGGGCCAGAATTGTCTCCAAGCCACGCCGGAAGGTGTGGATCTCGCCATCGGGAGTGAGTCGCCCTTCAGGAAAGACCATCACTACCTGCCCCTGGCACAGCGCCTCGCTGACGTCATCCAGGGCACGACGTATCGCGCCAGGGCTGCGCCGCTCCGACTCTATGGGAATAGCACCGACCAACTGAAACCACCACTTAAGCCATGGGGAGTCAAAAATCGGCTGGTCCATCACAAAGCGCAGCGGCCGCGGACTAGCGCCACCGAGCACCAAGGCATCCATAAAGCTGACATGATTACACACTACCAGCGCGGCGCCTTGCTTGGGGATATGTTGACACCCATGAACCTGCAGTCGGTAGCAGAGGTGCATTGAGACAAAAATAAGCCACCGCAGAAGGTGTCGAAATACGCTGACACTCCCCTTCACGGCACCGCCTCGCGGTGGCGTAGGCCGGCCAGTATGGTGCTCATCAGTTGGTCTAGCAGTTCATCTACCTTCAATTGCTGACCCTGCCAGTAGCCTAAGCGCTCATTCAACCCAAGCTGGACCAGCCCGTGAACGCTGCCCCACAGTGTGCGCCCCAAGCGACGGGCTTCGAGATCATCCAGTGCTGGCTGGTAAGCCTTGATTGATGCTTCCACTTGGGTAAACAGCGCTTCAATCAAATCACTTTGACGCTGGTCCAGCTCGCCCTCTTGGGCCAGCGGGTAATCGAAAAGTAGCTGCCAGCGGTAGCAGTCCTGCTCAGCGAATCGCCAATAAGCGAGCGCCAGCGAGCGTAGCCATGGCTCTGGATCATCATCAACTAAGCTAGTAATAGTGTGCTGTAGCCGCGCCAACGTTTCCACATTGACGTTCTGCAATAAGTTATTGAAGCTACCGTACAACTTGAGCAACGTGCTGGGCGCGCAGCCGACCTCTCTAGCCAGGGCTCGCAAGGAAAGGCCATGCACTGGCTGCTCAGCTAACCATTCATCACAAGCGTGCATGACCTGCGTATGGAGGGCATCGGGCGCATGCTGTCTAGGACGGGCCATGGCGATCTCTTAAGGTCAACGACAATCGAGGAGGAATGCCTCACTGCACTTTAGCGGGAGCAAGGGATACTATAGGATACCTTACATCGAACACTGTTTTCGACACTAAAACACACCATTTCGTGCTTAGTTGCACGAAATCCCCCGTCACTTCCACAACGTTTTTGCTTAAGGAGACAGCTATGACGGGGCGACTGCATGTGCAAAACTTACCGCTGACCCATTTATTGCCAACGCTGGACGCCTCTGAGCCGCTGGTGGAATCACCCAACCTAGCGCCCCGAAGCCCCGTTTCGGCGATCCGCTTAGAGCAGGGGCAGTATCGGCTATCATCGCTGTTCTGGGGCCTCACACCGCCCTGGCTGGAAGTGTTAGATCACGCGCCGCACTGCGCCCGGGCTGAAACCCTTGAGTCACGCGCGATGTTTCGCGATGCCTTTAACGCCCGCCGCTGCGTGATTCCCGTCAGCGGTTTCTATCTATGGAAAACCCAGTTGCGCAGCAAACAGCCCTATTTAGTCACCCAAGTCTCGCGCGCACCACTGCTGCTAGGGGCTTTGTGGTGCCGCTACCACACGACGTTGACGGCGTTTGCCGACTCGACAGCGCTGGTCACTGTGCCTGCTAACGTGCTGTTATCACCGCTATCCGACCGCTTGCCGGTCATCATCCCCAGCCATGCGCTCGCCACATGGCTCGACCCGGATACAGATTTAGAAACACTTAATTCGCTGTTAACGCCCGCCCCATTGGAACTGTTGGGCGCTTTTCCGGTATCTAAACATGTCAATAATCCCGCCTACCAGTCATCGGCTTGTGCCCACCCCACTGGGTCGATGCTGCGTTGGGCCGTGTCTCAGGAGCTGTAATGTTGCGACCCACTGGTATAATGCGCTGGCGGCACCTGCCCCAGTGCGCGCTGTTCGGTATTATCGCGAGTCTTGGCATGACACCACTCGCCTTCGCTGCTAACGATGACGCCATTGCCGATGCCATAGCTGATACGGCCACCCCGATCATTAGCCCTTTTGATAGCCGCGACTACCGCATTGTGACGCTGGAAAATGGTCTCAATGTACTACTTGTCAGCGACCTGGAGGCCGACAAGGCCGCAGCGTCGATGAACGTGCGCGTCGGCAGCGCCCAAGACCCCGATGACCTTCAGGGACTTACCCATTTTCTCGAACATATGCTGTTTTTAGGCACTGAACCCTACCCAGAGTCAGATGCTTACCAGCGCTACATATCGAACAACGCGGGCTCCCACAACGCCTTTACCGCGCAGCAAGACACTAACTACTTCTTTGATATTGAGCCATCGGCGCTGCCGGGTGCACTTGACCGCTTCAGCGAATTTTTCTTGTCGCCGCTGTTTAACGCGGACCGATTAGAGAGCGAGCGCAATATTGTTCACTCTGAATATATGGCCCGTATTCGCGACGAGTCCCGGCGTGAGAATGATGTGCTAAATCAGCTACTCAACCCGGACAACTCGACCACCGGCTTTGCCGTAGGCAGCCGAGATACGTTAGCCAGCCCGCCTGAAGGCGAACCAACGCTGCGTGAGCGGGTGATTGAGTTCTACCATAACCACTACGATGCCAATGTAATGAACTTGGTGATCGTGGCGCCGCAGCCGTTGGGCCAGTTGGAAGCGCTGGTCGCTGAACGCTTCGCTGACATTGCCGACAATGACTTAAGCGCCCCCACCATTGAGGCACCATTGGTGGATTCAGACACCTTACCGCGCTATATCGAGCGCCAGTCACTACAGGATCGCCGTCAATTACGCTTCTACTTCCCGGTACCCGACCCCACCGATGACTACCGCAGCAAACCAACGCAGCTTATCGCCCACCTGCTCGGCGACGAGGGTGATGGCAGCCTGCTAGCGGTGCTGCGTGACGCCGGCCTTGCCGACGGGCTCTCCGCAGGCGTTGGCCGCGGCGATGGCAACGAGGCGCTGTTTACTATCTCCATCAGCCTAACGCCTGAAGGTGCAGAGCGCCTGGACGATATTGAAGCCACCCTGTTTGCCGCCATTGAGCAATTGCGCAACGATGGCCTCGCATCCTGGCGCTATGACGAACAGGCCGATCTTAACGAGCAGAGTTTTCGCTTTCAGCAGCACGGCGCCCCTCAGCAGGAAGCCACTCGCCTCGCTATGAGCCTGTCGCGCTATCCGGTGGAAGACGTTCAGTACGCGGCTTACCGTATGGATGGCCCCAATGCAGAGCGCCAGCAGACCTACCTAGACGCCCTAACACCCGATAATATGCTGCGCTTCTACTCGGCGCCCGACGTTGAAAGCGATACCGTTTCGCCGTGGTTCAATGCCCAGTGGCGCGAGCAAGCGCCTGACCAGCCGGGCCAGACCCTTAGCGGCTTAGCCCTTCCCGGCCCCAACCCTTTTATCGCCAGTGACTTAACGCTGCTGGAAGGCCAGGACGAGCAGCCAAACCTGTTAGTAGACTCGCCTACGTTTACCGCCTGGCATATGCAGGATGAACGCTTTAATACCCCAAGCGTTGAGTGGCGCGTCAGCTTACAGAGCCCAAGCGCTAGCTACTCCGCTGAAGAAGCGGTGCTCACCCGGCTGCTTGCCAGTTGGCTCAATGACAGCTTGAACGAATCCCTCTACCCAGCGTGGTTGGCGGGGCAATCGTTCAGCGCTTACCCTCACGCCCGCGGCATGACACTGTCTTTCTCCGGTTGGCGGGATGGCCAAACCCCGCTGATCGAACAAGCGATTGAGCAACTTAAAACCGCGGAGATCTCTGATGGCGCTTTTGAACGTGTGCGTTACCAGCTTCAACGTGAGTGGCGTAACGCGCCCCAGGCGTCGCTGTATGGTCAAGCCAGCCGCACGTTAGGCGAAGCGTTACTCACACCACAGTGGTCCACTGCTGACTTACTCACGGCGAGCGAGCGCTTTAATCGTGGCCATTTGGAAGACTTTCGTCAGCGCTTTCTCAACCACCTGTATGTTGACGCTATGGCAGTCGGTAACCTCGATGCCGACCTAGCGCGCGAACAGGCGCAGCTAATGCGTGACCAACTGCGGCCACGGCTAACCCGCGACGCTATCGCCAACCTAACACCGCTTGCGGTTAGCGATGAACACCGCGTGCTCCACCCCCACAGCTCGCGGGATGAGTCCCTGGTGCTGCGCTATTTACAGGGGCGCGACCAGACTGCCGAGGAACAGGCAGCCACTAGCGTGATCGCCCAGTGGCTGGATACACCGTTCTACCAGCAACTGCGCACCGAACAGCAGCTTGGCTACATCGTTAACGCGGGCTACTCGCCACTGCTTGAAGCCCCAGGGATTGCGTTAGTCGTGCAATCGCCCGACGTCGACAGCGAGACAATTGCCGAGCGAATGGATACGTTTCTTAAAGAAGCTGACCAGCGCCTTGATCAGCTCAGCGACGAAGAGTTAGCCTCCTACCGCCAAGCGGTGCACGACCAACTGCGCCAGCGCGATACCAGCCTCTCGGGCATGGCCAACCGCTACTGGCAAGCCACGGCACGGGAGGAAGTACGCTTTGATCGTCGTGATCAGTTGGCCGAGTTAGTGCTTAACGTTAGCCTTGAGGACATAAAGGCTGTTTGGCCATGGTTGCAGGCGCACAGGCTGGATATACGCTTTAATCCCGGCGACGAGCCTAGCGATGTAAGCAATGACCAGGAAGCGCGCCCGGCGCTGCCTAAAGTGCGTGAATAAGCCGCGCGGTTAGCACGTCGATGCTGGCTTAGGCGTCAAACGCCTGGGCCGGCATCATGGCTTCCACGAACATCACCAGCTCTTCCAATATCTGCCGTTCACGATCGCTGAGCGTTTGCTGGTTGTACTGCTCAATTTCCCGTGCGAAGGCCTTTAACGTAAAGCCTGCCAAGGCGGGGTCATTGATACGCATCCAGCGAAAGGCTTCCCACTGCTCACGCTCTTCGCCTTCCAAGGTGTCTGGATAGCTGCGCGCGCGAAAACGAAACAGCATCTCTTCTAAACGCGGGTCTTGAAAGGCAAAGCGTTGCCCCACCAGATCCCACGGCTCCATTTCACGCACCCGCTCCATCTGCTGGCGATCAGCGGCGGAGAAGAAACTGCCCGAATAAAGCATTAAATCAGTATCTTGCGGTTCATCTGCGTAACCCGCACTAAATACCTCTGCGACTTTATCGGCAACACCGCTGGCATCGCGCAGCGTTTTCCAGTGCTGACGACAGGCCGTAACATCCAAGCCCAAACGCTCAACAATGCTGCCGTACTCGCCCTTTTGCGGCCCATCGACGTCTTTTAAGGCGCTCGCAGGAAAGACTACCGGGCAGCGATTAATATGGATCACCTTCAGCGGAATGCGCGCCTCGCCTTCGGTCAAATCCTGCTGACTCACAAACACCCGCTGACGAATCTGCTCTACCGACATAGTGAGCAAATCGCTGGGGTCGATACTCAAATCGTAAACGATCACCCCGTTAGGGTTAGTCGGATGCTCAGCCAGCGGCATCACCAAAGCACTACAGCCTCGACTGGCAGGATAACGGCGGGAAATATGTAGCAGCGGCTTAGCGCCAGGCAGGTCGAGCTGCTTGGCCACCGCACGCTTACCGCGCAGGCCGAGCAGATAATCAAACAACTTGGGGTTACGCGCTTTCAGCAAGCGCGCCAGCGCAATCGTGGCTCGCACGTCGGCGACCGCATCATGCGCGCCCTCATGGGCAATACCGTTGGCGGCGGTTAAGTGTTCCAGCTTAAAGCTGGGCGCGCCGTCTTCGCGCAGCGGCCACTCAATACCCTCAGGGCGGAGCGCATAAAAAGCGCGCACAATATCGATTAAATCCCAGCGGGAATTACCGTTTTGCCATTCGCGGGCATAAGGGTCGAGTAAATTACGGTAAAACAGATGGCGCGAGACTTCGTCATCAAAACGCAGGCTGTTGTAACCCACGACACAGGTGCCGGGCTCGCTCATATGGCGCTGAATTTCCCCCGCAAATACTGCTTCAGGGAGGCCATGGCGCTGGGCTTTTTGAGGGGTAATACCGGTGATCAAACAGGCAGCAGGATGGGGTAGGTAATCATCGGCCGGCTTGCAATAAAGCTCAATCGGCTCGCCAATTTCGTTGAGCTCGGCGTCGGTTCGCAGCGCGGCAAACTGAGCGGGCCGATCGCGACGCGGGTCAGCCCCGAAGGTTTCATAGTCATGCCATAGGAAACTGACCGGGGCAGCATTGGGTGGCGCCATGAAGAAGCACTCCGCTGGGCAGTGAAAAGCCCAAGCCTAGCATACCCGCCACCCCTTTCGCCGCGCCTTAAGTTCTTTGCTAAGTACTTTATGCTAAGTACTGTGTGCCAAGTACCGTGTGCTAAGTACTGTGTGCGAAGTACTTTGTGGATCGGCTCTTTGGTTAGTCCTTAGGCAGCGTCACGTTAAGCTCCAGCACGGAGCAGTTGTCTTCGCTGTCCAAAGAGATTTGAATAGCATCGTCGTCCACGTGCACGTAGCGACGAATGACCTCAAGCAGTTCGCGTTCAAGCAGCGGCATATAGTCAGGCTGGCCACGCTGGCCACGCTGATGCGCCACAATAATTTGCAAACGTTCTTTGGCTACCGAGGCGGATTTCCTGCGCTCACGCTTCAAAAACTCCAGCAGTTTCATCGACGACCTCCTCCAAACATACGGCTCAGCAGGCTTTTGCGTTGCGTTTCATGGAAACGCAACGGCATATCCTCACCGAGTAGCCGCGACACCGTGTCGCTGTAGGCCTGGCCCGCGTCGCTAGAGATATCGTGAGTCACTGGCACGCCTTGGTTAGACGCGCGCAGCACGGCTTCCGACTCAGGAATCAAACCCAGCAGGTTAATCGCCAAAATTTCGCGAATATCGTCCAGTGTCAGCATGTCGCCAGACGTCACTCGCTCGGGGTTATAGCGAGTGACCAGCAGGTGCTCTTTAATGGGGTCTTCGCCCTGCTCAGCACGACGGGTTTTGGAAGCCAACAGCCCTAAAATACGGTCGGAGTCACGCACTGAGGATACCTCAGGATTAGTGACCACAATCGCTTCATCGGCGAAATACATGGCCAACTGGGCACCGCGTTCAATACCGGCTGGCGAATCGCAGAGAATGAAATCGAAATCTTCTTTCAACTTGCCCAGAACTTCTGCGACGCCGTCCTGGTTCAAAGCATCTTTATCGCGGGTTTGTGAGGCGGGTAAAATAAACAAATTCTCGACACGTTTATCACGAATCAACGCTTGATTGAGCCCTGCTTCACCTTGAATCACGTTAACTAAGTCATATACCACACGGCGCTCGCAGCCCATAATTAGGTCAAGGTTGCGCAGGCCCACGTCAAAATCAATCACAACCGTTTTTTTACCGCGCAGCGCAAGCCCTGTCGCAATTGCCGCCGCACTTGTGGTTTTACCGACCCCTCCTTTACCAGAGGTCACTACAATTATTTTAGCCAAGAGTCACTTCCTTCTTGAAATCGTTCGTCGCGAGCGCGAGTTAATTAGCGCTCTACGCATAACGAGAACGTCAATGTCATCAACATGCCCTACTGTAACGGATAGCATCTTCGGCGTCGCTAGGCATGAAGCACCAACGCACGCTCATACAAAAACCTTAGCCTAGCGGCTTAATTTCAAGCTGCTCTTTTGTAAAGTGAACTTCCGTCGGTCGCCCTGAAAGCTGCGGATCAATATCTTCAGAACGTTTGTAATTACCCGCCACTGAAAGCAGTTCAGCCTCCAATTCTCGGCAATAAATACCTGCCTGAGTGTTGCCATGAATGCCCGCCAGAGCACGGCCGCGCAGCGCACCGTATACATGAATACTGCCTGCCGCCAACACTTCAGCCCCAGCATTGACCGCCCCGATCACCACCAAATCACCTTCAGAAGCACTTACCTGCTGCCCCGAACGAACGGTGCCACGGTAAAGACGCGTAGCAAGTGCTGGCACTGCGCCTGCGCTCACTGCGGTTTCTTCACGGGTAACTGCATGCACGGGCGTACTGCTAACGCTTTCCAGTATACGCCCGCGCCCCTCTTCCACCGGAGGAAACCAGCCCAAGCCCAGCGCCCACGCAGATTGGCGTACGGATTCAGGCCCACCGCGCACGGCCACAGGCAACAGTTTATGGTCACGGCATACAGCACAAATTCGCTCAAGGGCTAAGTGTGGATCATCTAGCTTTTCCACGCTGAGCACAACCGGTGTATGCTGAAAGAAAGCAGGCGACTGGGACAGTTTGCCAGCCAACTGATGACGGATTCGCTCCGGATCAGCACTACTTAGCTCCATAACGGTCATCGGCAGCATGCCGCCTTTAAAGGTAAAGGCCACATCGGCACTATCCACGTTAAGGCTCATGGCCGAACTCCATATCATGTTCAGGTAAGATAAAGGTAGCGCACTATCACTTATAGTGGTCTAGAAAATAGTCGCTGACCACAGCATAGTAATGCCAAGCTAAGCGACAGCGCCGATGACTGCAACTACCAAAGTCGCCAGCGACTATTTTTTTTCATACTACGCATCTTATATAGCAGGATGATCCATGCACGGACTGTTAAGACGCCTGTTCGCACCTCGGTGGCAGCATCCCGACCCCGAGGTGCGCCGTCAGGCCCTCCAGCGACTCGACCCTCAACAAACAGAACAGCGCCAAGCGCTGCAGTCGCTCACGCAAGATAGCGATAGTGAAATTCGCCTGGCGGCTCTGCTGGCCCTGGATGACTGCGCAGGCTTAGTCGATGCTTTTCCGCATCATCAGCAGGATGAAACTTGGTTCAATGCAGTTTGCCAACGTCTCAGCGGGCGCGAAGGCCATACTGACCTACACCAACGCCAAGCGTTGGTTGAGCGTATTAATGAACCTCGAGTGCTGAGCGCGGTGGCCCTGCAAGGAGACAATCTCAATCTTCGTTTGATCGCCTTAAGCAAGCTGAGAGATGAGAATGACCTGATTCATCATGCCTGTCATAACGGCGTAGCCGCCGTTCGCCACCAAGCTGCCGAGCGCATTGAGCATGAAGAGGGGCTTAAGCGGCTATTAAAAGAGGCCCGCCGCGACCGCCAAGTGGTTCGCTTAGCGCGAGAACGCCTCAACCGTTTGCGCAGCGATGCACAGTGGTTGAAAGCTGAAAAGCAGCAGCGCGAAACCCTACTAAGCCAGTTAGAGCAACACGCCCGTGCGCCCTGGGAGCCACTTTACGGCGGCCGCTTCCGCCATCTTGAGCGCCAGTGGGAGCAACTCAATCAACCGCCCAGCGTGGAACAAGAGCAGCGCTTTCACCAAGCCCTGCTCAATTGCCGCAAAACGCTACACGATCATGAAACCCAAGAGCAGGCGCGCCAGCAGAGCAACGAGCGTCGCGACGAAGCCGAAACCACTCGTGAGCAACTACTCGAAGGGATCGAAGAAACCCTCGACGGCCTGCGTCACGCCGCAGGGATGACCGTTCAGGACATCGACAGCTTGCGCGCTCAGCGCCAGCTACTCGGCCAGCGCTGGCAAGCGCTTTCCGATATACACCCGCCCAGCGATGCCATGCGCCACCGCTATACGCTGGCAATTCAGCACTACGATCAGTGTTTAGAAGCGTGGCAACGCTGGAGCGCGCTAAGTGCCTCCATCGAAACCGCTTTGGCCAATGGCGACCATGCCACCTTGGCGGCGCAAGTTAGTCAGTGCCAGTGGCCCGAAATATTAATGCCGCCCGAGTTGCTGGGCCGCGCCCAAGCGGCACTTAATACCGAAAGCAGCGCGCCATCGCCGCCAACGGCAGATAAAGCCACGCTTGACGCTCATTCGGCTGAACTCGACACCTTTGAGCACTTGCTAGAGCGCGGCGCTTTTAAAAGCGCAAGCCGCCTGCATCAGCGCCTAAAACCCGATATTGAAGCGCTGACATGCTCCGGCGCCCAACCCCTTCGAACACGCTTAAAGCATTTAGCCGCACGGCTAGCGGAGTTGCGTGACTGGCGTGGTTTTGTCGCCGGGCCAAAACGCGAACAGCTGTGTGCCAGCATTGAGGCACTCGCCAACGATCTCTATATGGCGGAAGAGGCGCTGGATCACCACCACCGTCAGCTGGTAAAAGAGTGGAAGTCGCTAGGAGACGCAGCCGCCAATCGCGAGCAGGCCGCGCGTTTCCGCAGCGCCTCTGATCGCATTCACGAACGCCTAGCACCCTGGCGGGAGCGTCTAGGCGAAGAGCGTGAGGCCAACCTTCAAGCCCGCGAGGCGCTCTGCACTCAGTTGGAAAACTTGCTAGCCCAGCCGGCTGAAAACGCAGACCCTGACGTCCTACGGCAAATCCGCGACAAAGCACGCCACCAATGGCGCCACTACAGCCCGGTACCTCGTGAGCGCTCTGAATCCGTCGGGCGTCGCTTCGGCACTATTCGTCATCAGCTACAAACGCTGATTGATCAACGTGCTGAGACTATCGCCACACACAAACAGGCACTCATCCGTCAGGTGACTGCGCTACGCAACGACGATAGCCAACCTTTATCCCAGCGCATTCACCAAACCAAACAGCTGCAGCAGCAGTGGCGTGCGCTAGGCCGTGCACCGAAAGGCGAAGAACAAACCCTGTGGAAGACCTTTCGTCATGAGTGCGACCAACTCTTTGCCCAGCGCGATGCGCATAGAAATGAACAGGCAGCGCGCCAGCAACAGCAGCTTGATGAGATGCAAACTCTCATCGACAAGATGGATAGCTGGCAGCCTATTGAAGCGAGTGATGCCGCCACACTGGATAACTTCCTCGAACAGGCCAACCAGCTTGAGCCGCTTCCCAGAAATCGGCGAAGTGAAGGCATGCAGCGGCGCATAAGCGGCATTGTGCGCGCTCGACGAGAGCGCTTAAACCGGCTAGCGGTCGCCGATACGGTTCACCAGTGGCACGCCATTATGCCGCTAGTGAATGCGCATTTGGCTGCCGACCAGCGCTTGCTAAACGAAGAAGTTCCCAACGATGTGGACGCGCAAACGGCTCTTGCCGCCTCGCTACCCGCCGCCTTTAATGAAGCACATAAGGAACGTAACCAGCAGCGCCAAAGCGTAACGGCGCCGCTTTCAGACGCCGACCAAGCCAAGCTAGCTGAATCGCTGGCCCGCTTAAGAGTGCGCCTTTCTATGCTCGCCGTTGGCAGCGTACGCCAAAGCGATGAGCCACTGCGCCTGGCGATTCAGGTAGAGCGCTTAAATGAAGGGTATAACCAAGAGCGTAGTAGTGACCAAGAAGTTACCGATATCTTGGTAGCGCTATTAGCCCTAGGCCCGATGCCGACCGCCCTTTGGGCCGCTGAAGTAGAAGAGCTGGATAACATGCTAAGCCGGCTGGCGCGTGTCCCTCTGCCCTAGTGGAAAAGCAGGTACAGCGCTTAACGCCAACAATCACCATTCAGTAAAAGCAATTCATTAACAACCATGCGTTAACAACAACGGGAGGCGATAAGCCTCCCGTTTGCGTTCTCCTCTCCGGAAAACCACTAGCCCATAAACTGGCCACCGTTAATATCGATGTTCGCACCAGTAATAAACCCTGACTCCTTATTGGCTAAGAAAGTGACCAATCGGCCAATCTCCTCTGGCGTGCCATAGCGCTTCACCGGAATCGTCTCCCGGATTGCTTCGCGCACTTTTTCTGGAATATTCATGATCATATCGGTAGCAATATAGCCAGGCGATACGGTATTGACGGTAATTCCTTTGGTCGCTGTTTCCTGCGCCAACGACATTGTCAGGCCGTGCATCCCGGCTTTAGCAGCCGCGTAGTTGACCTGGCCAAACTGACCTTTACGCCCATTGATAGATGAAATATTAATAATCCGACCATAGCCATTCTCGAGCATCATCTCGATCACGCTTCGGCAGGTGTTAAAAACGCTGTTCAGGTTGGTATCGAGCACTTCGTACCACTGCTCGTAAGACATTTTCTTCATGGTGCCATCACGGGTAATACCGGCACAGTTGACTAGCACACTAATAGGGCCATACTTTTCATGAATTTCGCGGGCTCCTTCCAGGCAGGCGTTGTGGTCGGCAAGATCGACTCCTGACAATTCGATATTGTTGTAGCCGTCGGCATGCTGCGCTTCCAGCCAGGTTTTGGCCTTATCGGGGTTACGGTAACCCGCCACGACCAGATAACCCGCATCTGCCAACGAACGACAAATTGCCGTACCGATACCACCAGTTCCACCAGTTACCCAGGCGACGGGGGCTTGATTGGCCATTGACTACCTCCCTGACATGACAGATGGCTTGGGTTTTAAAGCACGCACATTGCGCCGCAAGCCACTATGAATAAGCGCGATTGCGCCGATACTACCTTAGGTTCTGTACGAAAAGTCGGCTCGCAAGCAGAGGCCTATGCACGCCACGCATACCATCGCTCTAAAGCTGCTTGCTAACTTATCGTAGCGTGTGGCGATACGGCGTGACTCCTTCAGCCAACTAAAACAGCGCTCTACTGCATTTCGTTGCCGGTATTTAGGCTTATCAAACCGTCTAGGTAGACCTGGCCGTATTCTTCGATGCATGTTGCGCTGCGCTATTACCGGTTTCATGCCGTGCCTGTCGCAATAATGGCGCAACTCATCGCTGTCATATCCTTTGTCAGCCACCATATAGCGACTACGTTTACGTGGTCGCCCAGCGTTACCAGGCAGGTAAATCTTCTCTAATGTCGAAATAAAGTGCCGAGAGTCTGCCTCTTGGCCAGGAGACAGCGTGAACGCCAGTGGCCAGCCGTGACGATCGCAAACCAAATGAATTTTGGTAGTTAAGCCTCCACGACTACGCCCCAAGGCGTGATCTAAGGGTTCTTCAGAGCCCCCTTTTTGCCGCCTCCTGCGGCAGCACGGGTGGAGCGTATAGAGGTCGAATCAATCATCCATGTATCCAGGTCCATCAGTCCATCTTCACGTAGCCTGAGCTGTAAGCGGGAAAGAATGGCTTCAAACGTGCCATCATCTCGCCATTTTCGAAAGCGCTCATAGGCGGTTGACCAGGGACCATATCGCTCGGGTAGATCTCGCCACTTGGCACCAGAACAGAGAACCCAGAAAATGCCATTGAGAACCTGCCGGTCATCCCGCCGTGGCCTGCCCATTACCTGAGTTGGCGACACAATATCTGTAATCTGTGCCCAGTTCTCATTGGATATCTCGTACCGGCCAACCATCATTTTCTCCCTATGCAGCTATTGCATGGGAAAACTTAGCAGATATCACTTTTCGTACAAAACCTAGTGCATTATTTGCTTGAGCAATGCACCAGCGTAAGCTTTTTTTATGGCTACTTGCAGCTTAGCTGCACTCCCTCTATGTTGCAGCAGGATCTATCTAACCGCTATAAGCCGAACGTGTTAATCCCGCTATTGACTTCACGTAAAACATCTGTAGAATACGCCACACGTTGATGCGGGGTGGAGCAGTCTGGTAGCTCGTCGGGCTCATAACCCGAAGGTCATCGGTTCAAATCCGGTCCCCGCTACCAATATTTCGAAAGGCAGATCAGTTACTTACTGATCTGCCTTTTTTGTGTCCGTTAGCCTACGAACTTCCTGTGACACATCTGTGACGTATATGTGACACATTGGCTTTTTTATCTTCCTCAGCAATTTTCACCTGCGACCTTCAGAAAACTTAACCGTCCTTTTCACTTCGTGCTTCTTCTATACCCCTGATCGTCCTCAAGTTCGAGCAAATCCCCCACCTTGCAATTGAATAATTTGCATAGCTTATCTATCTAGCTAGCCGAAAACACCCATCGTCTGCACTTGCTGGCAGCATTCAGCAACCTGCTGGTCAGTGAGAAATACCGACTGGCGTAGAGTCATCAGTGCGCCCGTTTTCCGCCTAAAAGGGCGGGAAACGGGCAAAAAACACACAAATAACGGAAGCAGAGTATTTGAACTTATGGGCTTTTATCGACTCAAGCCGCGATTGACGAGAATTGGCAGTTATTCAGACCTTCCTTAATTTTTACTCAGTGATACAGTGCTTGAGTATCCAGATTATTCACATATGCGTCTTAGTTCGCCACACAGGGTGTCAATGGCCATTTATTTTGACCCACCTTTGGCCAATAAAATTGACCCACCCATCATAGTCTAGCTTGTAACTTTCTGCTTCAGCCGATAGCTTTCTCCTCCCAACATGAAGATGTGTGAATGGTGGATGACCCGGTCAATGATCGGCACCGCTACGTTGTCGTCGTGGAAGAACTCGCCCCAGCTGGTGAAGTCCTTGTTGGTGGTCAGGATGATGGACCGATATTCGTACAGGCTGTTGATCAACTGGAACAGGTTATACCGGGCCTGCCGCGTCATGGGCAGGTAGCCCAGCTCATCGATGATCAACAGGTCGTATTTTGCCAAGGCGCTGACCCGCTTTTTCAGCTCACCCTTCATCTCGGCCAGTTCCAGTTCTTCCACCAGATCCAGAGCGTTGCGGAACAGCACTCGATAGCCCGCTTCCACGGCTTTGTAGCCAATGCCGATGGCCAGATGGGTCTTGCCTACACCCGGTGGACCGATGAACACCAGGTTGTTCCGCTCGTCGAGGAACTGGAAGTCCAGCAAGGCATTGACCTGGCGTTTGGTAATGGTGGTCTGGTGCCGGTAGTCGAAACCCTCCAGGCGTTTCTCGGTCGGGAACGCGGCCATCTTCCGGTTCCGGCGGATGCGCTTGTCCTGGCGCTGGATCAGTTCGTGTTCGGCAAGCCGGTCCGCGAAGCTGAGATAGGACATCTCGTTGGTTTCAGCCTCGGCCAGCAGGTTGGTCAGTTCGTCGGCGGCCGCGCTCAGGCGCAGACTGCGGTAACGGGACACGGTTTGCTCAAGCTGGCTCATGGGTCACCCCCTGGCCACTGGAGTGGCCAACACGGCGGTAAGCACTTAGGTCCAGCGCTTCCTTGGGTTCTGGCAGAGGTTCCGGTTTCCGTTCGCGGAGGACGGCGGCTTGGGCCGCTTCCAAGTAGCTTTGCAGCCGTGTGGCGGTCATGCCAGGACGCTCTGCCAGCGTCGTGATCAACACGGGATCCACGGGTTCGTGGCGCTTGAGCAAGTCGCGGGCAGCCACCAACTGATCCTTGTAGATCTTGGGCTCGGAGCGTTTGAGCTGCTGGCACAACTGATGCCCGATCTCATTACCGATCAGGGCGTCGATATCGGATTCCAGCTTGCTCACGCGCTGGGCATGGTCTCGGTAGTGATGAGTGTTCTTGACCACCTTACCCTTGTCGGAACACAGCGCATGGCTGGCGATGACATCGCCTGTGTTCAGGTCGCTGATGTGGAGTTGGCCGTCGGACTCCAGAACGCCCACCCGGGCCTGTTGCCAGGCCATGGGCACAGAGTACTTGTTGGCCTTCCAGGCGATCAGGCCGGTCTTGTCGGCTCGACGTGTCTCGTGGGCCAGCGGCTGCACGCAAGCTGGCGAGAGGTAGGCCTCCAGGTGTTCTCGCTCATCCCGTTTGAAGCGTTCCCGGGGTGGTTCGCCGGTGGTTCCGTGAATACGGACATTGGCTACACTCTCAACCCAGTCCTGCACGTGCTGGCGTACGTGTTCCTGATCTCGGAAGACTTCACCGTAGAGGCAATCCTGCTTGACGTACTTCACGCCGGCTTCCACCTTGCCCTTGCTCTCTGGATCGTAGCCTTCACAGGCATGGATCCGGAACCCGGCCGTGGTGGCATACTCGTGGAACCGTTGGTTGAGGGTCAGTTCCCGGTACTGTTCGTTGATCACCACCAGCTTGGTCTGATCGTAAACGCATTCTTCCGGCAGGCCACCGAAGTAACGCAGGGCTTCGTCATGGAGCTGGATAAAGGTCTGGGTATCCAGTGGGCGGAAGGCCAGGCCCACGTACATCAGCCGCGAGTAGGACAGAACGAACACCACAAAATGCAGCGTGCGTTCTTCGCCACCAATCAGCACGCCGCGCAGTTCACCGGGGTCCACCTGGCACTGAACACCCGGCACATCGTCCAGAATGGGTTCGTAGTAGCGCATCTGGGCCGAGGCTACTTCCTCCTTGAGTGCCCGCACATAACGGCGAATGGAGCGATCCGAGGCCGGTAAGTCGCCGACCTTTGCCTGAAGCTTACGGGCAATCTTGACGGCGCTGAGCTTGGGAAACCGCTTGAGCAAAGTCACCAGGTAATCCCGGTGATCGTCGAGGCGCTTGCTCCGTGAGGGATCTGCAAACTGCTCTGTGATCGCATCCACCTCCATCCGCAAATACTTGCGTACCGTGTTCCGGGATAACCCCAGTTCCTGACTGATGGCGCGGATCGACGATCCTTTACCGTTATCGTGCATTGCCTTGATCTTGTGTATCACAACCCACTCCTTCACTGACATGCCCCCGGCCATCGATAAAAGCGGGGGACAGTAGCTGGTTCTGTGGCCTGACGGCCACTCGGAGGTGGGTCAAAATTAATGGCCAGTAGTGGGTCACTTTAATTGGCCACTAACACACAGGGCAAGTAGCCTGCTTCTTAAAGATACCTAATGAACGCTGCATACAGCGATGGCAAATGCTGTGCAGTGTTTATATCGCGCCATTGACAACGGCTCCGTTGCCATTTGGCCATGCTGACTAAACCGATACACTGATGACACTATCAATAGCGCAGAGCATCACACCATGAACCTTGGCCGAAATGATCCGTGCTTGTGTGGCAGCGGCAAAAAGTACAAGCGTTGCTGTATGGATAACGTTTCAAAACAGCACGCCGACGTGTCAGATAGTATTGCACAAACTGTGGCAATGAATCCGCACCTAAGCCTGGATGAGCTCCGCTTGGTGGCGCAACGCAAACTGGATGAGCAAAACCATCGGCCCCTGGACGACTTTTGTGGCCTCTCGTCTACGCGGGTGTGTAGTTGGTTGTATGCACCGTTTGGGGAGTTCGCTGGGGTGATCATCAACACACCAGACGATTTATCTACCAGCCCGGTGATGCGCTATTTGTCGTTAATTCTGGATGAAGCGATGCATCATGGAGGGTTCTTCAAAGCGACCCCCAAAGGTAACTTGCCTACAAAACTGGTAAAACACGCCAGTGCGCTGCTCCCTGAGTTCGCTGTCTCTCAGTATCACGCCCATCTCAGCATCAGTGAATTTGCGGGTCGCAACGAGGAAGCGTTTAACGCCCTACACTACACCCGCATTCTAGCGGAAGCGGCGGGCATTATTTATCGTCGCAGTGGTCACTACCATGTGAAAAAAGCGGCGCAAAAGCAGTATCAGACCCATGGCCTTCACTGCTTTTTTCTGCCTATGCTCGAAGCTGCAGTGACGAAATATAACTGGGGCTATCTTGATGGCTGGCCAGAGGAAGTGGATCTGCGCACGTTTTGGTTATTTATGTTGTGGCGATTGCAGTACCACGGCTCTGCTGATCAGTTAGCCAACGAGGTTGCCACAGCTTTCCCTGATTTTGTTGGTGAGCTGCCAGCCGAAGAGCATTTCCCACCTATGCGCCTACTCAGCATATTGATTGAATCTCGCTTTATTGAACGCTTTTTACAATTTTGGGGATTTGTGACAATTGACCCGAAACGAATATTTGCTGGTGCGCCTGTGTCGAGAATGGTTGACCGACAGCCGCTGCTTGCGCAGGCCTTTGAGTTCTCAAGCGATTGATCAAGATATAACGGACATGTAACGGTGCCCTGCTCTTCAACGGACGCTTAAACGCCAAGCACTGCTTTTAGCCGATTGTATGCATATGTATGTTTTTCAATAATCTGACGGTAATAGTGGCTTTTCTGGGCAGGAATAATGGAGTGGAGGCGTGGATTCTCGTCAAGTATATGACCAGAGATATTTGCTATTTTGCATCACAAAAGCTGGCCATATGCGACGAGTGCCGTGCCACTCAAACTGCGCCCAATCAATGCCCCGGCAGACCCCTTCCCTGATACGAGTAGGGCGATCGAAGCAGCTTCGAAATATCGACTACCGGCGTTCAGCCCTGCTGCTGCGCCTTGGTCAGCAACTCACGGTTGCGGACTGGTCTGCCTTGTTTGTCGGCTAAGTTCCTGTGACACATGAAGTGGCGAGTTTTCCGACGCCTTAACGCATCTATTCTTTTGCTAGCGCCACATCAAACGACACGTCGACATCCATCGTATTGCCATGGTCATAATCCTCTGACATGGAGGCAATATACGCCAGCGAGGTTGTAATCCGCCCTTTGGCACGGCCAGGGTCACTGTCGATATCGAGCAGCTCTATCTCAATTGGCACCTCTTGCTCCGTACCATAATGCGGCATCATTGAGTTTTCGGGAAAGTAGCCCACCGAGGCACTGCTGGCGACACCGTTCATCACCATAAAACCAATGCTAAGGGTGCCTTGCGTTTCGTAATGTGCTTCCCGATGCCCTTGAACAGTCACATTGATCATATTGGGCATAATTTCGCTAAAGTAGGCCGTTGAGCCTTCTGCATGGGTAACGACATACCACTGTTTAGGCTCTCCATTCAGCGTACCGCTGATTTCATCAGCTAGTGCCTGCCCAGCACCCCACATAACCCCACCCAGTAGCAGTGCACCACATATGAATCGTTGTCGATTTATCACCTACTATCTCCTGTTTAGCCATCTGTCTTGTTAGCCGGCACGCTTAACGGGCACTCTGTTCGCGCACGGCCGCCAAGTCCCAGTCTCGCATCAGGTCAACAGCAATTTCCTGAGAACCGAGGTTTTCACCCTTCACTTGCATCATAATACGGCCATCAAGCATTAACGTTACCTCTGCGCGAGAGCGCTCAGGTTCCCACTTCACTACCGCCGCTTCACGACCTAGGCGAACACGCTCCATATTAGGTTGCGCGGCAATAATGGCGGGATTGCTGAACATTGCCCCCATACTTTGAATCAGCGGGCTATCCAGCATCATGCTCGCTGTCAATTGGCCATTGCCATCCTCCTGTTGATAGACGCGTTCAAGCGACGTACCGCCCGCTCCAAACATGGCGGCTGCGCCGCCGCTACTCCCGGAACTAGCTTCCTGTGCTGTCCAACCACCCGGTGCCTCCGGGAAGGTTTGCGCGATTAGACCCGACATCATCTTGCGCATATCTTCAATAGCGAACTCCAGCTCGGTAATTGCCGCGCCGTACTCTTGCTCTTGATAAAGTTCAAGCCCCAGTTCAATCTGTTCGATAACCTCATCCGCCAGCGCACTTTGTGCTGCTGGCAGCGTGATAACGCTTGCCAGGATGGCAGCCTTTAGGTGGGTCAAGGTGATCTTCGATTTCATAACCATTCCCTCTTACGTAGGTGTTATTGATTATCGGAATAATACCAAGCAGTTCTGCCGGTTATCTGACGCCGCTTTCTTCTGTCTTGAATGTACTGATATCGCTGGTTTGTGTTGCTTTTTCAGTGGCCACTTGTTGCTTTAACTCACGAAACTTTTTCGAGATCCCATCCAGTTTTGCCTCCCACTCAGGGTCAGGTGTTTGCCCTTCAATCGTCTTGAAATAGACCTGCATCATGCAAGTGACCGCCAGTGGCTCAAACACCGCCGCTTTAACGCTCCAGGCAAATAGCAGCGCAATGACCAGCCCAGTTGCTGACCAGCCGCCGGGGATCAGGTAAGCCACTAAGGCCGCCGGTGCCAGCATTACCAGGAAGACAACAAACGACAATAGATAGAGAATCAACGTTAGCCATGCTGCATTTTTCATCATCGGCTTAAGGTTCTGGCCGTAAAGTATCAAGGCATCCCGCGAACTCTCCCAAGGAGTGTTTGAGCGCGTCCGAATGCAATAAGCCAGGATCACTTCATCAATGAAACCGACAGCAATGCGCAGAAATGCCTGCACAATGCGAAGAAACTGCTGCGCCCCAGGCATGGGAAGAACCCTAAATACCGTTTTAACCATACCCACCAAAGATTTGAGTACGCCCTTAATCAGTTGGTCTACCACAAACAAGGCACTGGCTTGACCAAAGCGCTCCTTGACGACCTGGCTGGCGTATTGAATCTGGCCGTGGTTTTCAGGCAGTGTTTGACTCTCAATTAACTCTACCAACACGGCTATATGCCCTGCTTTGACCACATACAAAAGGTACTCACGCAGCACATACATCACCGCGCCAACAATCCCAAAACCGATCACACCGCCCCAAAAGGTAGAAGCCGCACGAAAGCCTTCGTCGCCAAAGCCGCCAACACCCCATCCAACCCCTGCACCTACGCCAGTCATTAGCACATACGCCAGTGCGATACCGAAATACACCACTAGGCGAAAGATAATAAAAGGCAGGGTTTTAAACATCAGACCAATGGCCTGCCCGAGCCTAAAATCCCACATACTTGCCTCCTGATAAGGATGTATTGTCGTTAGTGCTTTCGACTAATACCTAGTAGGTTAGCTTTCCTGGTGCGATGCGAACCCCTTCGTTTGAAGGGGGAATAACGCTTCCCGGCTGAACTCAGCCAGTGGTCATGGGCAGAGCCCCTTGTTCCACTCGTCCGGATCGGTACCTCCCCGCCAGCAGCGCTGCTGCCGCCCTACCTCGCCGAGTTGCCAGCGCCCCTCACCCGCCGGGGTAAAGTGAAGCCGGAAGCGAAGGGCACGCACCGAATCATCCTTAAGTCCATCCAGGAGCAGAGTGACCTCGCTATTACCGTCAGGCAGCATCCGTAGAGTGACGGTTTCCTCGGTGATGTCGTTGGGCTCGCGAACGCCGTAATGCTCCCGTGCGAACGCCACCGGATCGCCCGTGGCATCGACCTCAGGCAGCTCGATAAGCTGGTAGTCAGCGTCCACGCGCTGGCCAGAGGGCGCGGCCTCCAGGGGTGGGGAAGTCGCCCGCCACAATCGCACCACCGGTGTGGGAAAGGTCGGCGGCTTGCCCGCCCACACGAGCTCCTCGCCCGTCGGCCCGAAGGCCAGCGCATCGGCACCGCCTTGCTGGCGGATCAGGATGCCATGCTCGAGCGGTGTGCCATCGAGCGTCAGCATCAGGCCATCACGAAAACCGCCGGCCAGGGTCGTGCCATCCGAGCTAATGGCGATGGGCGCCGAGTCCAGCAGTCCGTGTCGATGGACAATAGCGGCACGCTGCCAGTCCCATACAGTTACCTGCCCAGGGCTTTCGCTCTGTCCATCCCCCTGACCTTGCGCTATCAGGTGGCGACCGTCGGCGGTGAAGGCGAGATCCGTGACACTGGCCCCCACCTCGAGAACGTTAATCTGGCTGGCTCCCTGTTCCGACAATCCCCACAGCACGAGGCGCTGGCTGACCTCGGGATCAGGCCCCACGTTGGCGGCCACGCTGGCCAGTATCTCGCCCTCGGGATGCAGGGCAATGGCCTCGACGGGGCGATCACCCAAGGCGCTGGTAACGTTGCCATCCTCCAGAGAATAGCGCTGCACACCTACTCCGCAGGCGGCCCACAGCGCCGTCGCGTCAGACGTGAAGGCCGCATCATGACATCCCTGGCCCCCGGCCAGGGCCAGGCGCGCTTCTCCTGTTGCCATGTCCCAGAGCATCAGCGATGCCTCGGGTGATAGGCCCTGACTCCAACTGGTGGTGGCCAGCATCCGGCCATCGGGGCTGAACGTCAGCGCCGAGACCGGCAACGACATGTCCATATTGGCGGCGGGGTGTCCGAGCAGCCGATGACGATGCTCACCCAATTCCATACCGAAAATGTCCAGTTGCCCCTGCGCCGTCATCGCCAGGTACAGACCATCAGGAGACACAGCGGTAGCGTCCAACCGCTCCCCGGCCCATTCGATTTCAAACCCCAGTTCAGCGCTACGCCAGTCGGGTATCGCGGCCAGATCATCCTGACCCGCGGCATGAGCAAGGCCGGCCATCCCGAGCAACGCGGCGCTGGCCAGCACCCCAGCCGGTGACAGCAGCTGCCACTGTCTCTTCAAGACGGGTGTCAAATATCTTTTAATGCGCTGCTTCATGACGTAATCCCTCTGACTGTCTTGCATTGGCGAATGCTGCACTCGGCCAACGGTGGAACAAGATCAATCCCCAACATGGAGACTGATCTGGCTGTTTACCGAGACACCGCCATACGCGAACTCATGCTCCTCAGCGGGTTGCACGAATCGATACAGCAGCATGAAGTGTCGCGGCTCATCATTGGCCGGTAACCAGAAGGGCTCTACCAGTTCCACAGGGCCTCGTTGATAGGCGCCGACGAGCTCACCCTCGGGTGCCAACGGACGCAGGCGCTGGCTGACCGCCATCATTCCGCCCACCCCGCTGAGGTTGGTCATCGATGCCTCGATCAACAGCAGCACCTCGCCCTCCGCGGCCTGATGGCCGGCAAACCTATCCCGGAAATCCAGTGCATGAATGCTGACCGGCGTAGGCTCGTCCTCGATCAGCGCCAAGGGCTCGGCGTGGTCGGTGGGTGCCGCGTCATCGAGCAGTGTAAAGCGCAGTGGAGGGCGAATATCCGACGAGATACCGGCGGCGCGGAACTCGGGGAAATAGGTCACCAATTCGATATGCTCGGCGCCTTCCGGCACTGGGAACACCGCAATGCCTCCCGCCATGAACTCGGGCAACCAGACGGGATCATCCAGCAGGTTGCTCAACTCGGCATCGCGCACATAGCCATGGCCACCATCTACCACGGCTTGCAGCAATCCGCCGGCTTCCACGTATTCCATCACATGGGGCAGGTCCACTTTGGCGTCTATCGCGGCGTCGCGATCCAGGGCCAGGGCATCGGCGGGGTTTTCCCAACGGCTTCGCCCACGCAGGTCAACGGCGAGCCAGCTCATGCCCTCGGGCGGGGCCTGGCCATGCAAGCGATCCGGGAACTTCACCGAGACCACCGCGATTTCCATCAGATCATTGCCCTGCATCGGCATGTTGTCCGCTGGCGCTCTCCTGGCCGCCGTGGCCATCTCCCCCAGTAACGGGATGGACAGGGCGGCATAGTCGTCGTGATAGTAGTGGAATGACAGAGTATCGATCCCGGACGCCGGTATCGCATAGACCATGCTGCCTTGGCGCGTGTCACCGATTCGTCCCAGCACGAAGCCATCGTCGATGGCACGCGTATCGCGGTCTAACTGTGTGCGGCGCGAGACTCGCTGTCCGTCAACCAGTAGGTAGCCCTGGCGCGTCAGGGAGGCGATCAGCACGGCTTCTTCATAGTCGAGGTCGAAGATGAGATCGGCCGGCATGCGGTTCTCGACCTCGAGTTCCAGCGCCAGCCAGCGCTGCCCAGGCGGTGGCGCCTGACCGGCATATTCGTCGTGCACCGCCCACTCGGTAACGCGCATGTGCAGGGCGCGATTGCACCCCTCGGTAAATAGGCCACCGCCATTTCCCGGCTCATTCAGGGCCTCGGAGTCGATTGTCGAGGGCGAGTCAGCCAGTGCATCGCTGACGGCTATGCCGGCCAGCCACACCAGGCCAATCATGACGAGTTTGTTCATTGACGGTACTCCTCAGCAGGGGTCGGGCATCAAGCCATCGACGACGGTACCGTTCATTTCGCCGAACACGCCGTCCAGGGCCGCCAGGTAAATCTTCGACTCAATGGCTGAGCTGGCGATTTTCACCCACTGATCACTGAGCTTGCCAAGCGCCATATTGCCCGCCACCATCGCCCCTTCGCGCAGAATGCAGCACTGCATGGCCCCGGCGCTCGGGCCAGTCAGGAGACAACCCCATACCGCCTGCACCGTCGCCACGGCGGAAGCGGCGTTGTCGATGCTATTCATCAACACCAGAATCTGCTCGACCATCTGCCCCCGCCCGTCGGGCCCCATGCCCAGGGCGTCGCCGCTCAGCGGATCCACCCGCCACCAGGTGTCGGCGCCCTCGCCGGGTTCGGGCATCACCACCCAGTATCCCCGCTCAAGGGCCCGCTCGATGGCCGCCGCGCTAGACACCGGCAACTCGCCTGCCTCACTGGGCGCGGTGGCCAGTCGCCAGGCGTCTCCCGCTTCGCCCGCTCGGGCAAAGTCCAGGCTGGTATTGACGGCCGAACCGTTGTCCCCCACCAGTTCTGCCTCGAGCACGGTGTCGAAGACACCCTGGCCAAGGCGCACTCGCCACGCGGCTTGCTCTCCCGGCAACACCTCGACCCGGTTGTCGATGATATCGATCCCCGCTTCCCGCGCCGGCCCTGTGTCGTCGAGCATCAGCCGCTCGAAGGTCGACAGTAGATTGACACGCGTCAGCGCGATCCGCTCGGCGTGTGGGCTGCGGGCACGGCGGTGGTGAGCCAGGGCAATGAGTTCCACCGGATAGGGCGCCAGGCGTTCGATGGCGCTACCCATCAGGCCTGGGTCGTCACGGCGCACCGCATGCACCGCGCCCAGCGCCGCCATGCGATTGTCCAGGCTGCCGTGGAGCAGTCGCGCCAGGGTATAGGAGGTGGGCCACCAATGCGTCTGGGCCATCAGTTCGGTGGTGGAGAGCATGGCCAATGCCCGCGCCTCGATCATGGCGTCGTTGAAGGCCAGGCCCTGCACGCCGCGCTGCCTGACGCCGGCATCGATCACATCCATCAGGGCCCTCTGGAAGATTTCGTCCTTCCGCCCTGGGGCGCGGACGGTCAGCCGCAGGAACACGCCGGAGAGTTCTGGGGCGGGAGCCTCCTGCGCCGGGTCAGCTCGACCACCCACGCTGATCTCGCCCAGCAGGCTGGAGGCCTCCTCGAAGGCTTCGGAGATGCCGGTGCCGCCTTCTGGGGCACCAAGCTCCCCGTTGCGCAGAATGCTGTGCTGAATCTCAGGTTCACCATCGATCAGTAGCAGAGGCAGCCACTCCTCGCGGGAGCGCAGCAAGTCGGGCAGTTGTTCGGGGGTGAAGTCGCCGTCGCCGCCTAGCAGCGTCGGTGGCGACGGAAGCCCCAGCGGTTGGATATCCAGCACCACATTCCGCCCCGCCAGTTGCGCGGCGGGTGACTCGAATAACAGCGCTGTGCGTTCCCGCAAGCGCCCACTCTCGAGCCGCTCGGCGACTACCTCGAGGCTGACTCGATGCCACTGATCCTCGGCAATCTCTTCGACCCACATGACCTCGACCTCGCCCTCATGCAGGCGCTGGCCAGGCCGATGTTCGGCCAACGCCGGATCAAGATCTTGCCAGCCACCGGCGGTCTGAATCTGAACCCACCAGTGATCCGCCAGGGCAGCGGAAGGGTCACCCAGCGCATCGTCATCCGCCTTATCGTTGGCCGCCAGCAACTCATGCAACCGCGCCGTCTGCTCGCGGCTTCGCTCACCGACCCGAGCGGCCATCTCCTGACCCTGGCGATCCACCGCCTCGACGCGACGACGTAGACTCTCCTCCCCCTCTCCCAACTGTCGAGCGGCCTGTGCATAGTCATCCGCCGATAGGGACGCTTGAGGCAATGCGCGCCCATTAGGCGACGGCGCCAGCCAGGCACCCTCGAGCAACTGGACGGCGCGCTCATCGAGTATCGCTCGAACTATGCGTACCCGGTGTCCGGCGAGGTCGAGCATCCCACCCAGCAGCAGGGCACGATCGAGATGGCTGCCCTGACGGTCGATCAGGGTGCCCCGGGCACCGCGTAGGGCCCCCTGGTACGGTAGCCAGCGGGTCTCGTCACGCACCCAGCGAAAGAGGGCTTCGGCCTCATTGCCAATGGCCTGTTGACGCGTTGCCAGAGACCAGTCTTCACGGGGCAACCGCTCTAGGGTTTCCTCGGCCCGCCGGTACGTCTCATTAAGGGAGTGTTCGATTGCCTGGTAGCGGTCGACAGGCCGGTGGCACTGAGACGACTCTGCCCAGGCCGGTAGCGCCTGCGCGCAAAGCGCTACACCAGCCATCGTCATTAGCGCCCCTCGCCCCAGTCGACGCCATGCCTTGGAGTGGTTGTTATATCCCATACCGTTATCTCCTCACTTGACGGCATTGCGCCTGATGCTCGGCACGGTGATTTTCGCTCAGAGTTCGTCCAAGGCTGCTTCGGCAACCGGACTGAAGTCAGGGTCGCCGTGATCTCTGACCCGGGTCAGGAACTCAACCCACTCGGATTGCGCTCGCGGATCCCGCGATAGCCAACCAGGCCGGGCCGTCATCAGGCCGGCCAGCGCCTCCGGCGGGAAGAGCGCTTGCCAGCCGCTGCCGGTATCGAAGATGACCGGCTCGAGGATACCGATGATGCCCGCTACGCTGTTGTGCTCGAGATTGGCCAGGGCGCCACCCCCACGGTTACGCAGGAAGTGGTCGCCGATATGGGCGAAGTCGGCCTCGGGATTGACCAGAATCCGGCCCATTTCGATGGAGGCCTGCTCGCGGCTCGCCGAGCGCTCGAGCCCCCGTGTCAATCCGGAGGTCATCAATACGCCCACTGCCGGGTTGATGGCCCAGCGGTTGCGATGGTCATCGATGGACTCGAGGATGGCATCGACAACCCGCGGGGCGTGCTCGGCCGAACGCATCGGGATGCCCAGCAGTTGCTCGGGCAGCTCGGCGTCGGCCGCGGACTCCGCCCTCCATAGCAGGGCCACCGCACGCTCGATGACATAGCCCGGGTCGGACTCGGAGAGTCGAGCCGGCGACTGCTGCAGCGCCGAGGTCGCCTGTTGGCGCACCAGCGCGGATGTGTCGGGCTGCTCCAGCACAGTGAAGACAGGCCCCAGCGTCGTCGACGGCGGTGTCTGCGGGTGGCGCTGCTGAAACCTCACCAGCCGCTGGATGCCGATCAGTCGATGGTCGTCGCTTGGTCCCTGGGCTATCAGGTCGGCCATGGCATCGGTAAAGCCGTCAACGGCTGGCTCGGCCAGTGCCGACGAACCGAACCCCGCCGCGCCGGTGGCAAGCTCACGGGCGAGCTGTTCCATGCGGTTGGCCAGGTGTGCCGTTTCCTGCACGGCAATCTCGTCGCGCAGTGCCGCAAGCAACCGCGTAAACACCGGCGCTGGCCCCAACGGCCCCCTGGCGAAGCGATCAAAGAGCTCACCGCGCTGGGCCGGGGATTCATCGATTGCCAGCGCCAGTTCCAGGGCATCTCGGGTACCGATCTCCGCCAGCGCCGCCTGTACGTCGGCCCGATTCTCCGTGGCCAGCTCGGCATGTTCACGCACGTAGTCAAGCCAGGTCGTATCATCGACAAACTCAAACTCAGCCATTCGCGCCAGGAAAAAGCGGGTGGCGTCCTCGTCATGCTCAGCATGGAATAGCGCCTCGGCGAGCGGGAGAAGCACGCTGTCGGGGAGGGCATCGGTCACCATCAGCCTTGACGCATGCTCAGGCTCGCTGTCGGCAAGCGCCAGCAGATCCCCGCTCAGAAGCTGCTCATCAAGGCCGGAGGCGACAGCTCCCAGCAGCAGTTCACGCTGAGTGCGCGGCTGGTCGCTGAACGCCGGATCCAGAATCGCCTGTCGCAGCAGAGCCTCGGCTTCCGGGGCATCCATGGTGTAGAGCGTGCTCAAGGCCGCCAGCCGCAGCTGGTCGACTTGCCGCGCCGACAGGCCATCGCTGCTTGGCTGCTGAAAGAGGCGACGCACAAGATCGCGGGCCGGTAGACCATCGACTTCCATCGAACCGATGCGCTCGAGCCCCATCAACCGCTGGGTAAAGGCGTCCGCCATCAGCAGTTCAGCATGCTCGAGTGCCGTCTTGCCGCGGTAGGTCGCTGCGTCGTCGTGCTCCGGCGACCGCTGTTGCATCATCCCCTCGAGGTCGGGCGCCTGCTGCGCCAGCGAGGTGATAGGCAACATCATGGCAACAAGGCCAGTCACCAGAATAATGCTTGCCGTCGATATCTTCTTCATGGAGAAGTCTCCGCTGGGACGTCGTCCAGACGCAGTTCCATCGTCTGACGCGGCGCCATATTGAATGTCTGGTGACGCTCGCCATCGTGAGCCTCCACCACCAGGGTGTAGTCGCCTGGAGGGAGCGACCTGGCCTTGCCGTCGACTCGCCCATCGGCGATGGTTTCACTCTCGCTGTCGAGCACTCGCCAGGTGGCGGCCAGCGCATCGGCAAGCCCCTGGTTCAGCTCGCTTCCATCCTGGCTGTCGAAGTACTCTCCCCCACCCTGGGTGGCGAAACGTTCGAACTCCTCCTGCAGGCCTATCTCGTCGATATGGAAGCCGACGATATTGAGGCGCACATCGACACCCTCCTCCACCAGCCGCTCCACCGACTGCGCGAGGTCACCCTCGCAGGTCTCCTCGCCATCGGTGAGCATGACCACGAGCCGGCGCTGATCCTGGTAGTCATCGAGGTCGTCGAGCACCTCATCCAATGAGTCGGCCAACGGGGTACGCGCCAGATTGATCGCCTGGATGCCTTCGACGGCACGCCGCACCTGGGCATGGTTGTCATCGCCAGGGGCGACCAGCAGCTCGGTTTCGCAGCTATGCGGCTCGGTATGGCCAAAGGCGCGCAGCGCTACCGGCACCGAGGCCGGTACACGCTCGTCGAGCACCCGCTTCACGATGTCGCGGGCAACGTCGATGCGCCGGCCGCCCTCCATCCGTTGCAGCATGGAGCCCGAGGCATCGAAGATCAGCTGCACGGCACCGGCCGCAACAACGGGCGCCTCGCCACTGGTCACCCGCAGGCTGCCGGGCTCGGGAGGTTCCTGATAGCGACGCTCCACTTCAAGGGCGAAGGTGGTGGGCTGGCGGAGTTCGCGCATGCCCGCCTCGAAGGCGCGGATCAGCTCGCTGCGGTTGGTGGTGTAGTCATAGCGGCCATCGGCGACGTTGGCCCAACTGAGCATCTGGTCCTGGTACCAGCGGTACTCGCTGGTCTCGCGTCGGCTACCATGGCCGATTTCCAGGGTGAAGATGCGCGGCCGAACTCCCTCCAGTCGCTGCCAGACCGACATCTCACGCCCCAGCTGTTCGGCATCGGTGATCAGGAAGATGGCCTTCTCGCCTTGCTGATTCGCCAAGGCGCGCGAGGCGAGCGCGAGTGCCGGGTCGGAATCGGAATCGGAGAAGCGCCCGGAGTAGGCATTCAGGGTCCGGGAAACCTGGGCGGGGGATTCTGCCCAACCATCGATCAACAGCGGCCCCCCGAGGGGCAGCAAGTTGGCTACCTCCCTGCCCGGCTTGAGTCCCTCGGCGAAGCGATTGAGTGCCTGATAGATAGACGGCTGATGGCTGGATACGCTGCCACTGCCATCCCACAGGAAGACCACTGAGCGAGGCGGCTCGGCGACCGTCAGTTGGTAGGTTCCCGGCGTCAGATCCCCGGCCTCTGCATGGCGCTTGCCACTTTCGGCATCCCGCCAGTTGAGTGCCACCTCGCTACCTTCGGGGTCGCTCAAGCTTGCCTGCAGCCGGCCGCGCTGGGATTCCTGCAGCGCGAACGCCAGGGTGTTGTCACCTTCCGCCAGATCGACCCGATAGTGGCGTGTGTCACCTGGCTCCTCGACCCTGCCAGTGATTCGCCTCTCCACCAACAGCGGCGCATCGGCATGGCTGTGGGTGTCCTCGACCTCGACCAACGACAGCTCGCTGGGCGGCTGCCCAGCCTCGAGTGGTCCCCGCGAGTGGTCCATGCCCCAATGCCCCAGTACCGAGCGGCCGCTGCCCAGACTATCCGCCTCGTAGGCCCTCAAGGCTTCAGGAATGCGCCAACTGGCACGCCGCTCACCCTCGGGAATCTCCGGCTCGTCGAACACCAGCCGCACATAGCGTGCTCGGGGCGACTCGGGCAGTGCCAGGCTGGCCACCCCTTGGCCATCGCGCTCGAACGTCCAGTCCGCCTGTTCTTGCCAGGGCCCGACCGGGCTCTCGGTGGCGGTATAGACCTTCGCCCCCGTTACGGGCAGCCCTTCCCAGTCGAGGTTCTCGACCCACTGCAACTCGCCGATACGCGCCGCGCGCTGATGCAGGAAGGCAAACACCATCTCGATGGTGCGCCCACGGATACGCTCACCACGGCGTACCGCGCGCTCATCCATGATGCCCCCGCTGGTGGAACGGTGGCCCTGGAATCCATACAGCGAGCCGATATCCGGTAGCGTGTAGACCCAGTGGCCGCCCAGTTCATGGTCGAGCAGATCGTGGTGACGCCGCCCAAGCTCGCCACTCGGCTCACCAAGCACTATCAAGAGCCCACTGCCGTGGGCGCCACGCACCTCCTCTCCATCGTTCCACACGCTCAAGGGGCGCAACTGGACATAGCGGGCGTCGCGGGGGGCTGCGAATTCGAAGAACTGCTCACCGTCCGCGGAAGCGAGTTCCAGCGTTTCGACCACTTCAAGGGCGTCATGACTGTCCCCCAGGGCGATATCCACCTCGCGCCAGCGATTCCGATGAGCATGAGTGGAGCGTTGGTTGAAGACGATTCCCAGCACCCGCCCGCCATCGCCAGCCAGACGAATCGGCGGCAGCGCTTCACCCAGATCGCTTTCCACCCGAATCGAACTGCCGGAACCGGCCATGCCATCGATCAGAAAATGTGCGAAGCCGCTACGGCGCTGCAGCAGGTCATCGATGGGTTCACCGCTGTCGGGATCCACGAAGGCGGCGCCCAGCGCGCTCCATGCCAGGTTCGTAAGTCCCGCCAGCGCCATCGGCACATCCGGCCTGGTGAATGGCTCGACTGGCGGTGCCCGGGGGTCCAGCGGCAGGTCATGCTGCAACACATGATCACCGGCCTGGATGAACAGCGACAGCGGCGCACTTTCCAGCATGTTCGGCGGGAACGTCCAGTCAAGCGGCAACTCAACCTCTTCACCGGGAACGAGTTCGACGGAATCCGGCAACCCGGAGACCGTCGCCCCGCTATGGCTGATATGGGACTCCAACGCCAGCAATAGTGATTCTTCACCAGGATTGTTCAGGATCAACCGCGAGTCGAGGCGCTGACCCAGCGCAGCGAATGGGGCCAAACGCTCGGTTGGCGTTTCCAGGCGCATGGTGATCGCCGGTGCCGCCGGCATGTCCTCATGGGTCCACGGGTCGGACACCGACACCTTGGCGTGATAGCGGGCTCGGGATACCTGGCCGCCTTCCAGCATCAGAATGTAATCGCCCGGGGGCAGCCACTGGTCCACTGACAGGGGCTCATCCTGGCCGGACACCCTCAGCATGGATTGCTCCTGCCAGAACAAGCGGGCATCCAGTTCCCCGTCCTCGGGTGGTTCCAGCTCGAGCGTCACACGGTTCCATCCGGGCAAGTGAAAGTGGAACCGATCCTCGTCTCGCAAGGCATGGAAGGAACCCTGCACCTGCTCGCCCAACCAGAGTGGATTGGCATCTCCATCCTCGTCGTTGGGTTCCTGCTCGGCGCCCGGCTGGGGCTGGCCCGTCGGCGAGGCCAGCAGGCGATACTCGGTCTGCTCACCCACCAGGCGCAGCAGATAGCGACCCGGCAACAGGCGGACATGCTCCAGCCATAAGTCTTCATCGCCGCTGCGCGAGCCACGATTGTCGATGAACGTAGTGTTTTCACCGTCATGGTAGAGGGACAGGCGTTCCAGCGACTCGCCCTCGGAGGAAATTTCCCACTGCTGGGTCTCACCGCCGACCCGCAGGGCGAACCAGGCTTCACCGCTGCCTTCGAAATGCCCGCGGATCGGCTCGTCGGCGACCAACGGCAGCGCCCATTCGCGGGCATCGTTGGGACGACTGACAACACCCTGGGCGACCGGCGTGGCCTCGTTCAGGCTCACGGTATACGCAAGCGTCTCGTCACTGCGCCCACTCCGACGCAGCGCCAGCGCATAATCACCGGCGGGCAGGCTCATCCGCTCGAACAGCGACTCGCTGACGCCCTCTCGGCACACCTCACCAGAACTGCCGAGCTCGCGCAGGCAAACCTCGAGGAGGGGCTCAGAATCGTCGACGCTGACACCAAGTGTCAACGCCTCGCCCTGCCCGGCCTGAAACGCGAGGTAACGGCGGTCCTTGCGCCCCATCGTCAGGGACACCTCCTCGCCGACCTCGAACCACCGCCGCGTTTCGGGAGAGCCGGCCGCCGTCGGCTCCTCTTGCTTGAGATCTGGTTCCGCCACCTCATCGGTGCTGATCGATTCATCCCGGCGCCAGCCATCCTCGACGAGCCTGGCACCCAGGCGGCCAATATCACCACCTTCGCTGTGGCGAATGTGAAGCGAACTACCTTCCGGCAACTCGAGTTGTCCCCACTGCTGCCAGAGTGGGGACCCTTCCACAGCGGCAGCGATCACCTCGCCGTCCACATCTTCGATCCATGCCTCGAGCGGTACGCCCAGCTCACCCAGCACAACCACGCGCCAGAGCTGGCGCGCATCGCCCTCGGCGACGAGCGGGATGGCGAACTCGGAGACATCGAGCTGAAAGTACCAATGCCGCCTTGCGTCGACGGCGATGTCATCGGCTTCGTCAGGGCCCACTGTGCCACGGATATTGATCCGGTCGCCAGACGTCAAGGTCAAACGGTATTCGCCGCCAATCTCTTGTGGCACAAAACGAATGAGATGCTCACCGGCTGGCACGATCAGCGGCTCGCGCATCATACGGTCGTTACGCGACGTCACCGATAGCGTTAGCAGAGACACATCATCGCTGGCCTCGGTTACTGGATCGGCACCGAATGTCGCGACGCCAGAGGAGCTGGCCTCCTCCTCGCCTGGCCAGAAAAGCTCAACATCCAGATCACTCTCACCGTCTCCCTGAAGCTCTAGATGCCAAAGACGATCGGTCTCGGCATCATCCAGACGCCAGGCAAAGTGATCACGGTCATCGCCCGAGACCTCGCCCACCAACCGGGCTTCTCCACGGAACGACTGAGCCTGCTCGACGCTATCATCGGGTTCCTGTTCGAAAACCATCTGCGGGTACGCTGTCGCCATGGCAGGCCACAGCAAGACCAGCGTCAACAGCCAAAACATACAAGCGACACCATAAATGACCCTCGGTAGTTGTCAAGAAATCTGTCGCCTCTGAGATCATTCAGGCCACCTGTTTTTCCGGTTCAGCGACGGTGACCTGGAGCTCCCGCTCCGGGTTAAGAGATACGGTGCCAATCGGCGTCCAATTGCGGGTCTTGCCGCTCCAACGAGCGGGGTTGGCCGCACGCGCTGCCTGATTGATGGCATGCCGCTTTGCCAGCACGCTAGTATCCTCGCCAGCATGTCGCTGTGCCGGTGTCACCAGGCGGATCCCGCTGTGGCGATGCTCGTGGTTGTACCACTGCACGAAGCTGGCCACCCACTCACGGGCGTCGTCGACCGTGGCGAACCCATCAACTGGGTAGCAAGGCCGGTATTTACAGGTGCGAAACAGCGCCTCCGAGTAGGGGTTATCATTGGAGACCCGCGGCCGGCTGAACGATGGCGTGATGCCAAGGTCATGCAGCTTCTCCAGCAGCGTCGCACCCTTGAAGGGGCTGCCGTTGTCCGCATGCAACACCAGCGGCTGATCGATGATCTGCTCGGCCAGCACCGCCCGCTCCAGCACGGTACGGGAGTTGTGGGCCGACTCGGCCAGGAACACTTCCCAGCCGGTGATCTTGCGGCTATAGATGTCGAGCAGCATCACCAGGTAGTAGTACTGCCCCTTGATCGGACCGCCCATCCATGTGCAATCCCACGACCACACCTGGTTCGGCGCGGTGGCCTGGTAGGTCGTGGGCTTGGCGCGGCGCTGAGGTACTTTGGCGCGGCCACGATGCACCACTTCTCGGTGCTTGTGCAGGACGCGGTAGAACGACGAGGGGGATGCCACGTAGCGCTGCTCTTCGTCGAACAGGCGCACCACGATCTGCTCTGGCGGCAGGCTCGCGTACTCGGGGCGGTGGCACACGTCGAGAATCTCCTGCTCTTCGGCCGGTGTCAGCGCGTTAGCCGGCACCGGCCGGTCGACCAAAGGGCGCTGGTCCTCGCGTAGCTCGCCGTCGCGCGTCCAGCGCTGGTATGTTCTGGCGGTGATGCCGAGTTCGCGGCAGGCGGCGTCCAGGCGGGCCCCCTGGGCCCGGGCGTCTTCGATCAGCGCGATGGCGCGTTGGCGATCTGGGGTGCTGATCATGCGTCCTCGTCCCCCCAGATCGCCCTCGCCTTTTTTCTGAGGGCCAGTAACGCCGCGGTTTCTGCCAGGGCCTCGTTCTTGCGGGCGAGCTCCTTCTCCAGCGCCTTGATGCGCTTGCGTTGCTGCTTGGCCTCGTCGGCCTCACGTTGGCGTTCTGACTGGGAGAGGCTGGCGGCTTGCTCGCAGTCGTGGCGCCACCGCTCCAGCTGCTCGGGATAGATGCCCCGGCGGCGGCAGTATTCCGCAGCCTCCTGGACGTTCATCGAGGCGGTCTCAAGCACGGCGTTGAACTTGTCCTTGGACGACCAGCCATCGGCGCCCTTGCCCAGAGCATCCGGCAGGCACCGCCCCTCAGCGCGGGCTTCCTTGCGCCACTTGTAGACGGTGCCCAGCGAGATCCCTTCCTGCTCCGCGATCACCTTCGGGGAGAGGTTGTGGGGAGGCAGCAGCTTGGTCACTACGGCTTGCCGGCGCTCCTCAGAGTAACGAGGCATGAGTGTCTCCTTTCGCCCCCTGATCGGTTTATAAGAACAGGGTATCAGAGGGTGCGACACTCATCCTGACACTGGGGGCCCTAGACAAACAACGCTCAACGCGTTCTTGGAGATTCTCCAGGCTGTTCGTCAGCCACATTGTCGATGAACGTACCCACATAAACCCAGCCAGCCCGTTACACTTTTTACTAAAATTAGCACTCTCCCTAATTGCCGCCCCCTTCGTTTGAACAGGGCCGACGTGTTAACGCCGTATAATCAAGTGAAACACTTTGCTAGAGTGGCCAGTAGCTGTTGAGCTAAATCTACATTGGGATAACAACCATGCAAAAAAACCTGTTTCTGCTTGGTACCTTGGCTGCCTTATTACTCAATGCACCATTGGCGGCGTACGAAGGCCCGTTACCGGCTCCTTCTGAACCAGTGATCCTGACCATCGATGGTAATATTCACCACACCAATGTCGGCGATACCGCACAGTTTGATACAACGATGCTGGGGAGTCTGGAAACCCATACCCTGGCTACCGAAACCTCTGTTACCGACGGCGTCAATCAGTTTGCAGGTTTTTTACTGCGCGACCTGCTGAAGTGGGTAGGTGCCGATGGTGAGCAGATCATTGCCACCGCACTGAATGACTATATTGTTGAGATCCCGCTGAACGACTTTTATCAATACGATGTGCTGGTGGCCACCCATATGGATGGCCAAGCGCTAACCCCACGCGATAAAGGGCCACTGTGGATCGTTTACCCACGTAGCGACCACACAGAGCTGCAAGATATCCGCTACGACTACCGCTGGGTATGGCAACTTAATGGATTAACGGTGGAGTAATGCGCCTTCCATCTCGGGTGCGTATTTACTGGTTGCCACTCGTCGCCATTGGCCTGTTTATCCTTCTTTTGTTCTTCTCTCTGCTGCGCCTTTCTGGCGTTGAGAAAGATATGCGTAGCAACGTTGATGAGAACATGCTGTGGGTGATCACTCAGGCCCAGATAGCAGGCCACCGTTTGCAGGAAGCGGTGCTGCGTCATGCCATGGATAAACCCGATGCCCGGCCAGAACAGCGCTTGGACGTGCTCTACAGTCGCCTAACGCTGATGGATCAAGGCCCTCAGCGGCGCTACATTCAGGCCCTGGGGTTCGAGCCACAATTGGATGACACGCTTAAGCAGCTAGAAGAGATTGATACCCTCCTGCCAGCACTCTTGCAGCAGCAATTAGCCGCTGATGACATGCATCAGACTATTCAGCCACTGCTCGACACGCTAAACCACATGGCCAACACCATTATGATGGCGGAATGGGAGTTTGCCGGCGAACGCCTGGGCGCTTATCGCGACAGCTTGATGCAGGTGATTTATTCGGCGGTGGGCATACTGGTGACCGGCCTGTTGCTCGCCCTGCTACTGCTGTGGGCACTGAGCAAGCGTCGCCAGGCACAAGAGGCGCTCACCCAGCACCTTGACCACCTTGAAGACGTGGTCAGCGCGCGCACTCAAGATGTAGAAGCTGAGCGCCGTCGTCTCGCTGACTCGATCAACACCGCCCCCGATGGTTTTGCTGCTTTTGATGTCGATGGGCAGCTACAGCAGACCAATACTCGTTTAGTGTGGCTGCTACCCGAGGCAACGCGCATTTTCCCCCCAAAAGCCTCCTTACACGCCGTGATAGCACAGCTCAATCAAACTTGTATTGGCACCTCTGAGCCTCTCAGCCTCGCCACTCCACAATGCGATATCGAGCTTACGGGCGGTGAGTGGCGACAGCTAACGTTGCGCAAAATGCAATCCGGCGGATACGTCATGCGTCTTGCTGATATTACGCCTTATAAAAAAGCCGCCATTGCCCTAGAAAATGCCCTTGAGCGTGAGCAAGGCGTCAGTGATTTCTACCGCAGTTTTGCTGCCATGGTGTCCCATCAGTTCCGTACCTCGCTGGCGGTGATTGATTCCGGCCTGCAGCGCTTGATACGTCGCCCCTCGGGCTACACAGTAGAAGAGCGGGAAGCCCGCTATCAGCGCCTGCGCGATACCGTCACTCATATGACCGAACTGGTAGATGCCTCGCTGTTAACGGCGCAGTTGGATGCAGGCCAGGTAAACAGCCACCAGCAACCCCACGACCTAATCGCGCTGATCGACAAGGTCTGCTATCTGCACCAGGAAACAGCAGGCAATAACCGCCCGCCAGTTACCTTCACTGTGCATCCTGCAACGCTAAAAACGCTTCTGGTTAGCTGTGACAAAGCGCTGACCGAGCAGATCATCGACAATCTGCTGACCAACGCTCGCAAATACTCGCCCCACGGCAACGCTATCAATGTCGCGCTATCCCATGATGCACGATGGGCTTATTGCCGTGTCAGCAATCAAGGAACCGTGATTGCTGAGAGTGAGCAAGCACATATCTTCGAGCGCTTCTACCGCGGCGCCAACAGCGGTAGCGAACAGGGGCTAGGCCTAGGGCTTAACATCGCCCGCACGCTGGCACGTATCCAACAGGGCGAGTTGGCATTGCTCGCCTCAACCACTGGCACCACCACCTTTCAGTTCACCCTGCCACAGTCCCAGACGCAGAGTGATCAACACACCACTCGAACGGTCAGGAGTCAGCATGGTGAATGAACGAGCGCCGCTGGTGTTATGCGCTGAAGATCATGACGAACTGCGGCGGGACTTATGCGACGAGCTACGCGAGGCGGGCTATCGCGTGGTGGAGGCCTGCGATGGCGAAGAGGCACTGGCACACTTGAAGGCGACGCCTGATGTGATTCTCTGCGATATCACTATGCCGGGGCTAAACGGCTATGCCTTGCTAGAGCAGGTGCGAAATGGCTTTCCGGAGCTGGCGGACACACCGTTTATCTTTCTGACCGCGCTCTCGGACCGTTTTGATATTATCGAGGGTAAACGCCTGGGCGCCGATGATTATCTGGTCAAACCGATTGACTACGACCTACTGCTGGTCACGCTAGAAGCACGCCTACGCCAGGTAAGTCGCATGCGTGCCAAAAGCACCCAGGAGCTCGACCACCTGAGTCAAGGCATTCACCACTTACGCCGTGAAATCAGTGACCGCGCCTTTGCCGCCGCCAAGAGCGCGCTGGACCTGATGGCCACCGGGGTAGTGCTACTTGATAACCACGGCCAACCACTGTTAACAAACCGCGCCGCGTTGCGCCTCAATCTGGATAAACCGCCCTTCAAAGCAGCGCCCAACCTGGAGCGCATCAGCGACGCCACTAGCCGCCAGCTGCATCAAGCAGTGCGAAAAAGCCTAATGGCTAATCGCTGCAGTGCAGAGCGCACTGACTGCCTACGCCTTTCCCGCTTAAGGGGTAGCAGCGACCTAATGCTGTTTATTTGCTCTCTCGCCAGCGGCATCACAGACGCTGGCAGCCCTGCCGTAGCAGTGATGCTAATCGACCCGAATCAGCGAGTTCAGCTACCAGAAAACCTGCTGGCCGAGTTGTTCGGCTTGACCCCGACCGAGGCAACTATCGCCATGTATTTGGCCGAAGGGCAGCGCAAAGAGGATATTGCTGAGCAACTGAGCGTTTCCACAACCACAGTGGCCTTTCATCTAGGCAACCTGTTCCAGAAAACCGATACACGACGCCAAGCGGAATTGATCGCCGTCATACTGGCTGGCTCAATGAGTTTATCGATTGAAAGCTGAGCCACGAAACGTAATCCCGGCTTATTCACGAGACTCACCTGAAAACGAAGATGGCGAGTGGTTTTCTCTTGTAGAATCAGGATGTTCCTGCCAGAACATGATTCAAGAGGACCACTCGCCATGGGTGAAAGCCTATCCACCTGGACGCCCTCGTGCAACGGCTCTGTCCGTGTCGAGCTGAGCGGCCAGCGCACCACCAGCGACAGCGGCGCTCTGCTGTTGCGTGAAGCCCTCGACAACAGCGGCGTGATTGAGGCGCTCGAAGACAACCTGGTCGATCCGCGTCACCCGCTGCGTATCCGCCACTCGCTGGCCAGTCAGCTACGCACCCTGGTGCTGCAGCGCGCGATGGGCTGGATCGACCTCAGCGATACCGACACGCTGCGCCGTGACCCGCTCTGGCAGCTGGCCTGCAGCGATGCGCGCGGGACGACGCCATTGGCGCAGGACAGGCCGTCTCAAGCCACGCTGTCGCGGCTGCTGACCTGCCTCGGCCGAGACGACAACATCGATGCCGTGCACGAAGGCCTGCTGCGACTGGTGGTCTGGCGCCTGACCTCGCTGAAGAACGGCGAGCGCCCCAAACAGCTGACCCTGGACATCGACGGCCTGCCAATCGAGGTCCACGGACATCAGGGCGGCTCGGCGTATCATGGCCTTTACGGTGCGCGGATCTACTCACCGCTGGTCGCCTCGCTAGCCGAAACCGGCGATATGGTCGGCGGGCTACTGCGAGAGGGTAACGCCGGCCCGGCAGAGAACGCCGACACCTGGATCCCGCATCTGGTACGACGACTCAACGAGAGCACCGGGGCACAGGTTCGTGTGCGCATCGACGCCGGTTTTACCGATAACGCGACGCTGGAGGCCCTGGAGGATCGGGAGATCGAATACCTGGGCCGGTTGCGCAGTCACACCGGTCTACAGAAGCTGGCAGCACCGCTCCTGAAGCGGCCACCCGGCCGGCCACCCGAGCAGCCTCGCGAGTGGTGCCACGATCTGGAGTACCAAGCCGGCTCCTGGTCGGCACCGCGGCGCGTAGTGCTAGTGGTGCAGGAACGCCCCGATGACCTGCTGCTGCATGCCTTCTTCCTGGTCACCAACCTCAGCAAGTTCGACTGGCCGCCAGAGAAGGTCCTAGCACTCTATCGCAAGCGCGGCAGCGCCGAGGCGCACATGGGCGAAGTGAAGTCGGCGCTCGACGTGCACCTCTCGTCGACCGATCGCGGCGCCTCCACCGTTCAGGACGTGATGGCGCGCAACGAGGTGAGCTTGCTGCTCAGTCTCTACGCCTACCAGGTCCTGCATGGCCTGCGCTGCCTCCTGGAGCGGCAAACCCGACAAGGCTGGAGTCTGAGTCGGATGCGCGAGCAGGTGCTCAAGGTCGCCGCCACGCTGAGGCTGCACGCTCGGCGAATCACCGTTCATCTGGGTGCCGCCGCCGACAAGTGGTGGCCGACGCTGCTGAAGGGGCTACCGAAGCTGACCGCACTGAGCTGACGCTCCTGCGAGACCACCACAGCATCAGAAAGCGAGCGACCGGAGCGGCGGTCGGCGATCACGGCTGCTTGGACGGCCGCCATTGATTCCAAAGAGCTATAAGTAAGTAGGAAAAGGGCTGCGTTCTGGCATTACTCAACAGCCACTCGCGCTGAAGAGGCGAATCCTGATAAGCAATGCCAACAGCCAGTACCTTCAGACCGCTCAATCAGCGCCCTCGTGAATAAGGCGGGGTAATAACACTAGGTACCATCTCTCCTAACCGGCTACAAACTAATCAGCAAGCGTTCTTCGGCCCTTATTAACACTCAATAGCATTCACAGCTAAGCCACCTTTCGATGTTTCTTTGTACTTATCCAACATATCTCTGCCGGTATCGCGCATGGTACGGATTACTTTATCTAACGATATAAAGTGAGTGCCATCACCCCGCAACGCCATCTGAGCGGCATTGATCGCCTTTACCGTTGCAATGGCGTTGCGCTCAATACAGGGGACTTGAACTAGCCCACCCACGGGGTCGCAGGTTAATCCTAAATTGTGCTCCAGGCCAATTTCGGCCGCATGCTCGACTTGTTCGGGTGTACCGCCCATCACATCAGCTAAACCGGCTGCTGCCATGGCGCAAGCTGACCCAACCTCCCCTTGGCAGCCCACTTCGGCACCAGAGATCGAGGCATTTTTCTTGCAGAGAATGCCAATAGCGCCTGCCGCCAGCAAAAAATCCACTACGTTTTTCTCGCAGGCGTTGGGCTGAAATTTCATGTAGTAGTGCAAGACGGCGGGGATAATGCCCGCGGCGCCGTTGGTGGGTGCCGTTACCATGCGCCCGCCAGCGGCGTTCTCTTCGTTAACGGCGAGGGCAAAAATATTCACCCACTCCATCGCTGAAAAAGTTGAGGCTATCAGGCAATCATTTTGCTCTGCCGCTTGAAGACGCTGGTGAAGTAGCTTAGCCCGGCGTTTAACTTTTAACCCGCCCGGCAGTATCCCCTCGTGGGTTAGGCCATTATCAATGCATTCACACATGACTTGCCAGATACGCCACAGCTCGTTTCTGACCTCCTCCTCTGTCCGCCATACTTTCTCATTTTCCAGCATCAGCTGGCTGACACTTAGCTGCTCTTTTTTACATAGCGCTAAGAGTTCTGCAGCCGTGTCGAAGTTGTAAGGAAGGGTAGCTCCATCTAAATCGTCTAACGGCATATCTACCTGAGCTTGCTCAACAACGAAACCACCGCCCACCGAGTAGTAGGTATTTTCGTACACCACATCACCCTGATGCGTAAAAGCAGCCAGCCTCATCGCATTGGGGTGGTGAGGTAAACTCTCTTCATGAAAATAGATATCTTTATCCCAATTAAAAAACACTTCTTTTTGTCGGCCGAGTGTTAATAACTGACTCTCTTTAAGGCTTGTTATGGTTGGCTCAATAAGCGTGGGATCAATCGTGTCAGGGCGTTCGCCCAGGAGCCCCATAATGATAGCGTGATCGGTGGCATGCCCAATACCCGTAGCAGATAACGAGCCATAAAGATGGACTTCAATATGGCCTACCTCATCGAGCAGGCTGTTTTTGCGCAAGGTTGTGACATACTTAAAAGCCGCCTGCATGGGCCCGACGGTATGGGAACTGGAGGGGCCTACGCCAATCTTAAAAAGGTCGAAGACACTGATAGGCATTGGAGCACCTCTTGGCGTTTATCAATAACAGCATTATAAGAAATCGTTAGTTACCAAAAACTACCGTACGGCCTGAATAAAAAAACACCCGCCGTTCTAAGTGATAGCTAATCGCCCTAGCCAGAGTTAAGCACTCGATATCACGCCCTTTGGCCACCAGATCCTCGGGATAATGAGTATGGTCGACGGGCTCGACCCCCTGGGCAATAATCGGCCCTTCATCAAGGTCATTATTAATATAATGCGCCGTAGCGCCGACAAGTTTGACGCCTTTTTCGTAGGCCTGATGATACGGTTTAGCACCCTTAAAACCGGGCAGCAGCGAGTGATGAATATTAATCGCCCGACCCGCCAATAGCTCGCACATGGAAGGCGAAAGCACCTGCATATACCTGGCCAGCACCACTAATTCAGCGTCGGTATCCGCGATAATTTCGCGTACCTGCGCCTCCTGCTGCAATTTAGTCTCGGGGCTGATCGGTAAATAGTGATATGGCAGGCCGTGCCATGTTGCCAACGGCTCCAGATCAGGGTGGTTGGAAATCACCGCTTTTATATCAATCGGCAGTTGCCCAGTACGATAGCGATAGAGCAGATCATTTAGACAGTGATCAGCTTTCGAGACAAGGATTACGGTGCCGGTGCGCTTACCCGGCGCAGTCAGTTCAAACTGCATGTCGAATTCGCCTGCCCGCGCTGCAAAACCGGCTTCAAAGCTCTCTTCATGGAACGTGTCTCGCTCTGGGCGAAACTCAGCGCGAATGAAAAAGCGTCCACCCATCCGATCATCGAAAGAGTTAAGCTCGGTGATATAGCACTGCTGCTCCTTTAAAAAGCGCGTAACGACGTCCACCGTTCCCAAGCGACTGGGGCATTGGGCGGCGAGTATCCAGGTGTCACTCATTCGGCTCATAGTGTATGCATCTCTGTTAGCGGCCGAAACAGCGTTTCGGCCTGCCTGCTTATGGCTCTACGTTGACGCCATACTCTGCGCCAGCATCCAGTAACCAGCGGTAGCAGTAGTCGGCAAAACTGCGCCGCACCACTAACTCCCAGCGCTCTTCACTGGGACGACGAAGAATAGTGGTCGCCTTGGCGAAGACAGTAGTGACACCCTTCCCCACTGGGAAATTGCTGGGATGAACATCGTAGATTACCGTTTTCATCAACAGCTCTCGGGCCGCCTCGCCGGAAAGCTCGATGAGGGTCTGGCCACCGCTGACATCGCTAATCGCAAAGTGAGCGCTGCCCAAATGCTCACGCAGTTTTGTCTCCAGCGGGAATTCTTCGCCACCAGGTACGATCACCAGCCACTCATCAGGGGAAAGCCACTGAATGGAACGCTCTCCGCTGGCATCCTGCACCAGCGCCTGGGGCTGACCAGGTAAGCTGAGCCCCAGCACGTCGCGCACCGCCTCATCAAGGACAATTGCGCCGCCACGCAGGATCAAATGCCCTAGCATCGCCCGCTCGCGTAGCTTAAGACGGTAACCACTGCCCCGAGGAGCGCCGTTGTGACGGTAGCTATAGGCTAACGGGGACTCTACCGGGATAGCGGTATCAGTACGGGTATCGAAAGTAGCCGCGTTAGACATTTTGGCGCTCTCCCTTGGGGTCGTAGAAAATGGTGCTGACGATTTCAGCCTCATGGGTTTTCCCATCCGCCATGGGCAGGTAGACCGTCTCGCCTAATTTCTGGTGGCCACCCTTAACCACCGCTAGCGCAAACCCTGAATCCAGAATCGGGCTGTAGTAGCTGGAGGTTACATGGCCCACCATGGGCATGGGGATCGCGTGCTTAGGATCAAACACGATCTGGGCCCCCTCTTCTAGAATCACCTTCGGGTCTTTCGGCCGGAGCCCCACCAGCTGCTTGCGGTTCCCGCGCTTGGTGTCGGAACGGGTCAAGGCGCGCTTGCCAATCCATGAGTAGGGCTTGTCATAGCCGATCGCCCAATGCATGCCCAAATCTTCCGGGGTAACCGAGCCGTCGGTTTCCTGACCCACGATGATGAAGCCCTTTTCAGCACGCAGAACGTGCATGGTTTCGGTGCCATAGGGCGTCAAGCCATACTTCTCGCCATGCTTGAACAGGGTCTGCCACACATGCATGGCGTAGTTTGCCTGAACGTTGATCTCGAAGGTTAGCTCGCCCGTAAAAGAGATGCGGAAGACTCGGGCAGGCACGCCCGCCACTTTCCCGGAGCGCCAATCCATGAACTTAAAGTTATCGCGGTCGAGGTCTATGTCGGTGATCTCGGTGAGCAGTTTGCGCGCTTCCGGACCAGTGATAGTCATGGTGGCCCAGTGATCGGTCACCGATGAGAAATAGACATCCAGTTCCGGCCATTCGGTCTGATGCCATAACTCCAACCACTCAAGGATCGCCGCAGCACCACCGGTGGTAGTGGTCATCAAGAAGTGGTTGTCGGCCAGACAGCTGGTCACGCCGTCGTCGGTGACCATGCCATCGTCTTTGCACATCAGGCCGTAACGGCACTTGCCGACCGCTAGTTTTTCCCACTTGTTAGTGTAAATCCGCGCCAGGAATTCACGCGCATCAGGCCCCTGGATATCGATTTTACCCAGCGTTGAAGCATCGAGGATGCCCACCTTCTCGCGCACCGCCAGACACTCGCGAGCAACCGCCTCAGACATACTCTCGCGTTCGCCATTGGCGGCCCCAGCGCGTTTTTGTGGATAATACCAGGGACGCTTCCACTGACCGACATCCTCGAACTCGGCGCCACGCTCTACGTGCCACTGGTGAAGCGCGGTGTAGCGCTCAGGGTCGAACAGGTCACGGCAGTGGCGCCCCACAATGGCACCGAAGGTGACGGGGGTATAGTTGGGGCGGAACACCGTGGTACCCACCTCGGGAATGGAGCGACCCAGGCAGCGGGCGGCAATCCCCATACCGTTGATATTGCCCAATTTGCCCTGGTCGGTACCGAAACCCATCGCGGTATAGCGCTTGATATGCTCGATGGACTCGAAACCCTCCCGAGTCGCCAGCTCGATGCCCGCTGCGGTGACGTCGTTCTGTAGGTCAACAAACTGTTTTGGCCCGCGTAGGGTGGGTTTCTCATGGGGCACTTGAAACAGTGCCACCGCAGCCCCCTGCTGAAGGTGTTCGGCGCTGGGCAGGTTAACCTTCTGGGCGGCATGTCCCGTAGCGTCGGCTGCCTTGATGCCCGCCTCGGCACCCTCGGCGAGCACGTCACCCAGGGCATAGGTGCCATTAGCACCACCGCAGGCATGAACGCCCCCCACTAGACCCGGCACAAAGCCGAGAATATCGTCACGCCAGGTAGGCCGCGCACCGGTATGCGAGGCCAGGTGAATCACCGGGCTATAGCCCCCCGAGCTGGCGATGGTGTCGCAGGCCAGCTCCTGGATTGGGCCACTCACTTTGAAAGCGTCAATATCGATCTTGGCGACCCGCGCGGCGGTAACTCGATTGCCTCCCTTCGCCTCTATCACAGCACTGCCAGCAATGATCTTGATGCCCTGGGCGCGGGCAGCATCTAGCCAATCCCCAGCAGGCGTTTCCCTGGCATCAACGATGGCCACTACCTCACAACCTGCTTCTTTCCAGTCAAGAGCCGCGCGATAGCCGTAGTCGTTACTGGTAGAGAGCACCAGTTGACGCCCCGGCACAACGCCATAGCGGCGAATGTAAGTAGACACAGCGCCCGCCAACAGATTGCCCGGCACATCGTTACCCGCATAAACCAGCGGCCGTTCGTGGGCGCCTGTAGCCAGGATCACTTGGCCAACGCGTACCCGATGCATCCGGGAGCGCACTGGGCGGTGGCCATTGACGGCAGTGGCCGTTTCCCCCAAATGCTCGGTACGTCGCTCGTGCAGCGTCACAAAATTGTGATCGTGATAGCCGTTAGCCGTGGTGCGTGGCAGCAGCGTGACGTTGTCGCACGCGGCCAACTCCTCAATCACCCGTGCAGCCCACTGGTCTGCTGGCTTGCCATCCAGGGTTTCGCGGCTATCCAGCAGCGAGCCACCCATCTCTTCCTGCTCATCGGCAACGATTACCCGGGCACCGCTGCGCGCGGCCGCCAGCGCCGCCGCCAGGCCAGCAGCACCCGCACCGACGACTAGCACATCGCAGTGCTGATTGAAGTGATCATAGCTATCCGGATCGTCTTCCATCGGGCTGCGCCCCAAACCGGCGGCCTTGCGAATGTATTTCTCGTAGGTCAGCCACATCGAAGCTGGGGCCATAAAAGTCTTGTAATAGAAGCCTGGCGGCATGAACCGCCCGCCCAGCTTGCCAATCAAGCCCATTAAGTCCCGCTGAACATTAGGCCAGCCGTTGGTGCTACAGGCGGCTAGGTCGTTGAACAGCGCTTGTTGAGTAGCGCGTACGTTAGGCACCTGAGCTGCTTCGCTGCTACCCAGCTGAACAATGGCATTGGGTTCTTCAGCGCCTGCGGCGACGATGCCGCGAGGCCGCGAGTACTTAAAGCTACGGTTGACGATATCCACGCCGTTAGCCAACAACGCTGACGCCAGCGTATCGCCTGGGTGCCCTTGGTAACGCTGGCCGTTGAAGGTAAAGTTCAACGTGCGGGAGCGATCAATACGCCCGCCCGTGTTAAGGCGGTAGGCTTGTTGTTGATGCTTGTGTTGCTTGGACTGGCTCATGCCCGCACCTCTTCTTGATCGCTTACCGCAGCGGCCTCATGAGGCTGGTTCTGGCTGTCGGCGGTAATCGACGGCTGCTCGCCCATTTTGTAGGTCTCGAGAATTTCGTAGCTCACGGTGTGGCGCGTTATGTTGAAGAATTTACGGCAGCCCACCGCATGCACCCACATCTCATGGTGCACACCACGGGGGTTATCGCGGAAAAACAGGTAGTTACCCCATTCCTCGTCACCACACGCCTCAGGCTCTTTGGGTCGCTCGATATGCGCCTGGCCCTTGGGGTGGAACTCCTCTTCTTCACGGTGTTCGCCGCAGTAAGGGCAGTAGATATAGAACATTTGGATACTCCTCGTACAAACCCTAGTGAGCCACGCCGGCAGCGCCGTGTTCGTCAATCAGCGCCCCGCTATGGAAGCGGAACATGGAGAACGGCTCAGCGATGGGGTGCATCTCACCCTTGGCCAGACTGGCGGCAAACACATGCCCCGATCCTGGAGTAGCTTTGAAGCCACCAGTCCCCCAGCCGCAATTGAAGTAGAGGCCTTTCACCGGCGTTTTGGAGATAATCGGACAGGCGTCCGGACAGGTATCAACGATGCCACCCCACTGACGGTTCATACGCACCCGGGAGAAGATCGGGAACATTTCGACGATCGCCTGAAGCGTGTGCTCCACGGTGGGGTAGCTGCCACGCTGACCATAGCCGTTATAACCGTCGATGCCCGCACCGATGACCAAGTCGCCCTTGTCGGACTGGCTAATATAGCCATGCACTTGGTTGGACATCACGACGGTATCGAGAATCGGCTTGATCGGTTCGGAAACCAAGGCCTGCAGCGGATGGGACTCCAGCGGCAGCTTAAAGCCAGCCATGTTGGCCAGCACGCTGGAATTACCGGCGGCCACGCAGCCCACGGTTTTGGCCTCAATATCACCACGGTTGGTGTGTACGCCATAGACCTGACCGTCACGGATTTTGAAACCTGTGACCTCGGTTTGCTGGAGAATATCTACCCCGTGAGCGTCAGCGCCCCGAGCATAGCCCCAGGCCACAGCATCGTGGCGCGCTACACCGGCGCGCGGCTGCCAGGAGGCGCCCATCACCGGGTAGCGAGCGTTCTTGGAGCAGTCCATGATCGGCACCAGCGACTGTACTCCCTGGGCGTCCAGCACTTCGCCGTCGATACCGTTCAGGCGGTTGGCGTTGACGCGACGCTGGATATCGCGCATATCCTGCAGGGTATGCCCCAGGTTAAGAACCCCGCGCTGGGAAAACATAACGTTGTAGTTAAGATCCTGGGAAAGCCCTTCCCACAGTTTCATGGCATGTTCGTAAAGGGTAGCCGATTCGTCCCATAAGTAGTTGGAACGCACGATGGTGGTATTACGGGCGGTATTACCACCGCCCAGCCAACCTTTCTCAATGACCGCTACATTCTTGATGCCGAACTCTTTAGCCAAATAGTAGGCTGTGGCTAAGCCATGACCGCCACCGCCGACGATGATCACATCGTACTGCTTCTTGGGGGTAGGATTACGCCACTGGCGCTCCCAGTTCTCATGGTGGTTTAGCGCGTGCTTGACCAGACCGAAGCCGGAATAACGTTGCATAGGGGTCTCCTCTCAAGCAATGGATTCGACGGCTTCAGCGGCGGACTCAGCGTAGACAGGATGCCGGGCACACACGTCAGCCACTTTGGCTTGTACCTCGCTTTCGATGAAAGCCGTGTCTTTGCCTGCGGCCAACTCGTCCAGAATGTCGCATATCCAGCCAGCCAGCTCACTACACTCTTCAGCATCGAAGCCACGAGTAGTTACCGCCGGGGTGCCAATACGCAGACCAGAGGTCACGAAGGGGCTTTGGGGGTCGTTGGGCACCGTGTTTTTGTTGACCGTGATATGCGCGCGGCCAAGTGCTGCATCCGCATTTTTACCGGTGATACCTTGACGGATAAGCGAGACCAGAAAGAGGTGGTCGTCGGTACCGCCAGACACTACATCATACCCACGCTCGACGAACACCTTAGCCATGACCTGGGCATTATCAATGACTTGCTGTTGGTAGAGCACAAACTCTTGGTTCATGGCCTCCTTAAACGCCACCGCCTTAGCGGCGATCACATGCATCAACGGGCCACCCTGCTGGCCTGGAAAAACCGCGCCATTAAGCTTTTTATAGAGCGCTTCGTCACCATCGGCAGAGAGAATCAAACCACCGCGTGGGCCGCGCAGCGTTTTATGGGTCGTTGTGGTCACCACATGGGCGAAGGGAAGCGGGCTTGGATAGAGTCCGGCAGCCACTAGGCCCGCAACGTGGGCCATATCGACCATTAACCAAGCCCCCACCTCGTCGGCGATGGTACGAAAACGGCGCCAATCCACCACGCGAGAGTAGGCGGAAAAGCCGGCAATGATCATCTTCGGCTTGTGCTCGCGAGCCAGGCGCTCAACTTCTTGGTAATCGATCTCGTCAGTTTCTGGCTTGAGGCCGTACTGTACGGCGTGGTAATGCTTACCCGAAAAGTTGGGGGCGGCCCCATGGGTTAAGTGCCCACCGTGGGCAAGGCTCATACCCAACACGGTATCGCCCGGCGATACCAGCGCCATAAACACAGCGGCATTGGCCTGGGCACCGGAATGCGGCTGCACATTGGCATAGTTGGCACTAAACAGGTTGCAGGCACGCTCGATGGCCAGGGCTTCAACCTTGTCAACAAACTCACAACCGCCGTAATAGCGGCGGCCTGGATAGCCTTCTGCATACTTGTTGGTCAGCTGCGTGCCCTGCGCTTCCATAACAAGTTTACTGGTGTAGTTTTCGGAGGCGATCAATTCAATATGCGCTTCTTGGCGAACCGTTTCTTCAGCAATTGCATCGGCAAGCAAGGTATCGTAATGGGCCAAGCGGGCATTAGGGGAAAAATTATTGTGAAGCATTATCGCCTCCTCATTAGTCACTTTTTTATTAAGTGCTGAACATACTCTGTAATGCTGATAAACCCAGGTCGCTATCAACCAAAGTCCCTATCAACGCGTTGTTACCGCGATACTATCGTTGGTTTCCGGGCCCAAGATGCTTGCCGACGTCACCACTCGGTGTATTTGCGACATCGGCAACATTTAGAATGTGTCGTAGAATGGATGAATATTTATTAGCAATAAAAAAGCGCTCTATACAAACAATAGCCGTTTAAAGCGCTTTAATTTATTTATTAAAAAGTCTGCTTACGCTAGAAATCTACAACCAGATCCCCTTTCGGACGACTGCAGCAAGACAGAATGTAGCCTTCTTCGACATCCTCATCCGTAATACCGCCGTTATGCTCCATCTCCACGTAACCCGACTTAAGCTCAACGCGGCAGGTACCGCAAATCCCCATACCGCAGGCCTTGGGAATATGCAGGCCAAGCTTCGCTGCCGCCGCATGCACGGTCTCACCGGGCTGGATGCGGACACTTTTTCCTGAAGACGCGAATTCGATGCTGTGCAATTCACTGCTATCGACATTTTCGGCGTCGACTTCTGCCTGCTCAGCCAATTCACGCACATCATCACGGACAGCGACCGGCGTGGCGCCAAACGACTCTTCGTGGTAATGGTTCATGTCAAAGTTGTTGCTACGCAGGATACGTTTAATGGCTTCCATGTAGGGTGTTGGGCCGCAACAAAATATTTCCCGCTCCATAAAGTCCGGCACTATCAGCTCGAACAACGGCTGGGTTAGATAACCACGGTAGCCAGCCCAAGCCTCACCAATATCCTCCTTGTTCTCGCAAATGATATGCAGTTTGAACTCAGGGATACGCGAAAACATATGCACCAGTTCACGGTGATAAATGACATCGCGAGGGGCCCGGGCGCTGTGAACGAACTCAACGTCGACAGTGGCGTTGGTATCAAAAAGCCAGCGCGTCATCGACATCACCGGCGTAATACCCACACCGCCAGAAAGAAACAGCACTTTCTCGGCCGGAAAATCGATAGCGTTAAAGTTACCTACCGGCCCGTGCACCACCAGCTCGTCGCCTACCTTTAAATTGGCATGCAGCCAATTGGATACCTTGCCACCCGGCACTTGCTTAACGGTGATCGAAAAGCTGTAAGGGATGGAGGGCGAACTGGAAATCGTATAGGAGCGCATGATCGGCTGATTATCAATCTCAAGCTCCAACGTAACAAACTGACCGGGCTTGAAGAAGAACAGCACAGGCTGCTCGGCCATAAAACAGAACGTACGTACATCCTGGGTTTCCTGGATTACCTTAACGCAACGTACCTGATGGCGGCCGTTGGTCCAGGTTTGGGTCGTGACCGGGTTGAAGTAGTTAGTTGTCATTTTGCCTCTGCCTGACCAGCCTTCATCGCTATGCCTCACCGAACCGTATTCGTTGTACGGCCAGTACCTTGAACTGCATTTTGGGGACGCGCTTCCTGACCGACTTACCTGACAGCGACGCGCACTTACCTCGTGCCCCTCTTTAATGTTTAGAAATCTCTTTTTTAGTCGCCACTACGTCAACTTATGTCGCGGGCAGATAACCGGCCGGGTTTAGCCTGCAACACAATCGGATCCTGAATGCAGATAGCATCTGAACAAAACGCCAGGTTACGCAGCAGAACAATAAGATTAAGCAGTCTTGACTAACGGCCGACTCGCAGCCCTTGAGGGAAAAGCGGTGGTTTACGAGGATACTGGTATGCAAAAAAGTGCTTTTTATACAATGGACGACCCACTTGCCGCGGCTCGTGAGTCAACGGCCGAGATGCTGCAGACAAGAGAGCGTAGCTTCTCGCTTCCGCAGCCGTTTTATAACGATGCCCGCCTGTTCGCGATTGATATGCAAGAGATTTTCGAGAAAGAGTGGCTGTTTGCAGGCATGACATGCGAGATACCGTCCAAGGGTAACTTCATGACATTGGATGTGGGTGATAACCCAATTGTCATCGTGCGCGGCAGTGAAGGCACGATCCATGCGTTTCACAATGTTTGCCGCCACCGCGGTTCGCGCCTTTGCACAAAGGACAAGGGCAAGGTGGCCAAGCTTGTTTGCCCCTATCACCAGTGGACCTACGAGCTTGATGGTCGTTTGCTGTTTGCCGGCAGCGATATGGGCACTGATTTCAACCTTGATCAGTTTGGGCTCAAACCGGTCAATGTTCGCACGGCGGGAGGCTTTATCTTTATCAACTTAAGTGATGAACCACCCGCGATTGACGACTTCCTGGCAGCCCTTGAGCAGTATCTTGAGCCGTACCAGATGGGCAACGTCAAGGTGGCGGTAGAATCCAGCATCATCGAACAAGCCAATTGGAAGCTTGTACTCGAAAACAACCGCGAGTGCTACCACTGCAACGGGGCTCACCCTGAGCTACTGAACTCACTGCAAGAGTTTGATAACACCGACGACCCCCGCGCAACGCCCGCCTATAAGGCGCTGGTGGCTCGCAAGCAGGCAGATTGGGATCAAGACCAAGTGCCTCACCAGTTGCAGCGCTTTGGCCAGCGTAACCGCATGACGCGAACCCCCATGTTGGATGGCACTGTGTCAATGACAATGGATGGTAAATCCGGCTGCAAAAAGCTGATGGGGCGCTTACCCAACCCCGATATGGGCTCACTGCGCATCTTGCATCTGCCCAACTCATGGAACCACTTCATGGGTGATCACGCAGTGGTATTTCGTGTGCTCCCCCTTGGCCCACAGAAAACCATGGTGACCACCAAGTGGTTGGTTCACAAGGATGCCGCAGAAGGCGTCGATTACGACCCCGAACAGCTTCGCCGCGTGTGGGACGCGACCAACGACCAGGATCGTCAACTCGCCGAAGAGAATCAGCGCGGCATCAACTCCAAGGCGTATCAACCCGGCCCTTACTCCGAAACCTATGAATTCGGGGTTATCGATTTTGTCGACTGGTATGCAACGCGCATGCTGGAGAATTTAGGATACGATGCACCTACGCTGCATTTAGCCCAGGGATGAGATTTGAAGTTTAAAGGCAGCGATGGTTGCCGTCTCTAAGGCTTAGCCGGATGAACTGGCAATGTGTACACACAAAAGACACCTGTGTACACTCTGCCACAACATTCCTAGGGACGAGTTCGATGCCACCTGCCAATACCCCCGCCGCCAAGGGCTCCCAAGACGTCTGGCTCGATGCGGCGTTTGAGCTGCTACTCGAATCGGGTGTCGATAGCGTGCGCATTCTTCCCCTGGCCAAGCGGCTAAAGCTTTCTCGCACCAGTTTCTACTGGTTCTTCAAGGATCGCGAGGCACTGCTGGAGGCACTGATCGCACGCTGGCGTGAAAAGAACACTCAGGGGCTGGTGCAGCAGACCGAAGCCTATGCCGAGAATATCGTCGAGGCGATGCTCAATGTCTTCGATTGTTGGCTGACCCCCCAATTGTTCGACTCTTCGCTAGAGTTTGCTATGCGCAGCTGGGCGCTGCAGTCGGCGGCAGTGGTGAGTGAAATCGATGCTGCCGATGCCGCACGTATCGAAGCACTGGCGCGAATGTTCCAGCGCTACGGCTATGATCCGCTGGCGGCCAATGTTCGTGGCCGCACTATCTACCTAACCCAGATTGGCTATATCTCGATGAACACCCAGGAACCACTCGAGGTGCGCATGCAGCGCATACCCGCCTATGTCGAGATATTCACTGGCCAGCCTACTGGTTCCAGGGAGTTACAACGCTTTCATGCCCGTCATGGTTATTCTCCAGCCGACACCAACTAACCCACAGCAAAACTGATCAACTGACGCCACACGGCGTGCCACTTTTCTGGCAGTCGGACATTCTCGCCCAAAAATGTACATCAATGAACATTTAATTGACATCAATGAACATGGCACCTAGCTTTATCACATACACAATAAAATAGAGCTCTGCCATGGTTAACGATCCGCTACTGCAGCCCTTCCAGCTAAAACATCTGACCCTGAAAAACAGGCTCATGATGACAGCTCATGAACCCGCTTATCCTGAAGACGGGATGCCCAAAGCACTCTACCGTGCCTACCACGTCGAGCGCGCCAAGGCCGGCCTTGGCCTGACCATGACGGCCGGATCCGCAGCGGTGTCCAAGGACAGCCCGCCAGTGTTCAACAACATCCTCGCCTATAAGGATGAAGTGGTGCCCTGGATGCGCGAGCTGACCGACGCCTGCCACGAACACGGCACCGCGGTGATGATCCAACTGACCCACCTGGGCCGCCGCACCCGTTGGGATAAGGGCGACTGGCTGCCAGCGGTGTCGCCCTCTCACCGTCGCGAGGCGTCCCACCGTGCCTTTCCCAAGCAGGTTGAGGAGTGGGATATTGAACGCCTGATCCGCGACTACGCCGACGCCGCCGAGCGCATGCACGCGGCAGGCCTGGATGGCATTGAGCTACAGGCTTACGGCCACCTGATGGATCAGTTCTGGTCGCCGCTGACCAATACCCTTGAGGAACCTTATGGCGGCGATCTCGACAATCGGCTGCGCTTCACCTTCGAGGTGCTGCGCGCCATTCGCCAGCGGGTTGGTCATGCATTCATCGTCGGCGTGCGCTACACCGGCGACGAGATGCTGCCGGGGGGACTAACGTCCGGCGATGGGATGGATATCTCACGGCGCTTGAAGGACAGCGGCCTGGTCGACTTCCTCAACGTGGTGCGCGGCCACATCGACACCGACGCGGGGCTCACCGATGTAATTCCCATCCAGGGCATGGCCAGCGCCCCGCACCTGGATTTCGCCGGAGAAATACGTCGCGAGGTCGACTTTCCCACCTTCCATGGCGCCAAGATTCAGGATGTCGCTACTGCCCGTTATGCCATCGCCTCAGGCAAGGTCGACATGATCGGTATGACCCGTGCCCACATGGCCGACCCACATATCGTGCGCAAGATCGTTGAAGGGCGGGAGGAAGAGATTCGCCCCTGCGTTGGTGCCAACTACTGCCTTGATCGTATCTATCAGGGCGGCGCCGCCTACTGCATTCACAACGCTGCCACAGGGCGCGAGACCAGCATGCCCCACACCATCCCCAAGGCAGTCGAGCAGCGTCGGGTGGTGATCATCGGCGCCGGGCCGGCGGGGCTCGAAGCCGCCCGGGTTGCCGGCGAGCGCGGCCATTCGGCCCTGGTGCTGGAAGCCGCCAGCGATGCTGGCGGGCAGGTGCGACTCACCGCCCAGAGCGAGCGGCGTCGCGAGATGCTGGGCATCATCGACTGGCGCCTGGCCCAGTGCGAGGCACTGGGCGTCGAGATCCGCTACAACGTCTGGGCCGAGGCAGATGAGGTGCTTGCCGAAAAACCCGACGTGGTGATCGTGGCCACCGGCGGCTACCCCATGGAAGATCAGCCCACAGTCGGCAGCGACTTGGTGGTCAACACCTGGGATATTCTTTCCGGCCACGTGCCACCGGGCAAACGGGTGCTGCTGTTCGACGATGCCGGCGATCATGCCGCCCTGCAGGCGGCGGAGATCATTGCCTCCACCGGCGCCGAGCTCGAAATCATGACCCCGGACCGTACCTTCTCCGCAGAGATCATGGCCATGAACCTGGTGCCCTACATGCGCTCCCTACAGCGACCCAACGTCACCTTCACCCCTACCTACCGACTGAAGTCCGTGGAACGCAACGGTGGCGAGCTACTGGCCAAGATCACCAGCGACTACGCGCTTCAAGATCACCCGGAACATGAACGGCGCATCGACCAAGTGGTGGTCAACTACGGCATCACGCCGATGGCGGACATTTATTTCGAGTTGAAGCCGCACTCTAGCAACGGCGGCGAGGTGAACTACGAGGACCTCATCGTCGGCCGCCCCCAGGCGGTTGTCCACAACGCTAATGCTGACTTCCAGCTATTTCGCATCGGTGACGCCGTGGAGTCACGCAACACCCATGCAGCCATCTACGACGCGCTTAGATTGGTCAAGGATCTTTAGTCAAGGACCTTTAGTGCGCGAAGAGAAACGGCTCTTCTTGGGCTCACTCGGGCGTAAGCCCCCTCAGCCGTTCGCCGCGGCGGCGTAGCAGCTCAAGGGTAGTCAGCAGCAGCATGGAGAGTAGCACCAGCATGGTGGCCACGGCGAGAATCGTCGGGCTGATCTGCTCACGAATACCCGACCACATCTGGATCGGCATGGTGCGCTGCTCCGGCCCAGCAATAAACAGCACCACCACCACCTCGTCGAAGGACGTAATGAAGGCGAACAGCGCCCCCGACACCACCCCCGGTGTGACCAGTGGCAGCACCACCTTGAAGAAGGTGCGTGTCGGATTGGCGCCGAGACTATGCGCGGCACGGATCAGCGTGGTATCGAAGCTCGATAGCGTGGCGGTCACGGTGATGACCACGAAGGGAATGCCCAGCGCCGTATGCGCCAGAATCACGCCCACGTAGGTCTGGGCAAGATTTACTTTGGAAAAGAAGAAGAACATCGCCGCCGCGGAGATGATCAGCGGCACGATCATCGGTGAGATCAGCAAGGCCATGATCGCGCCACGCGCTGGCATATGCCGGCTCGACAACCCCAGCGCTGCCACGGTTCCCAGCACCGTGGCCAGAAATGTGGAGGAGATACCGATGATAAAGCTGTTCTTGATGGCATTGAGCCATTCGCTCGACGTGAAGAAGTCCTGATACCAGCGCAGTGAATAACCGGCCGGGTCGAAGGTCACCATCGCCTTACTGAAGGTGAAGTAGGGCTGCGCATTGAACGATAGCGGGATAATTATCAGCAGCGGACCGATCAAAAACAGGAAGACCAGCCCGCAGATAGCCAAGAATATATAGTGCCAGATGCGCTCGCCACGAGTGGCGTAGGAAGGAATAGCCATCGTTTACCCCAGTTTGACCTTGTCGACACCGATCAGACGATTGAATACCAGATAACAGACAATCACCACGAACAGCAGGATCGAAGCGATGGCGGCCGCCAGGCCCCAGTTGAGCGATGTCTGCATATGGTAGGCGATGTAGTTGGTAATGAAGCGCCCCGACTGCCCGCCCACCAGGGCCGGTGTTATGTAGTAGCCGATCGACAGAATGAACACCAGGATGCCGCCGGCGGCAATGCCCGGAATCGTGAGCGGGAAGTAGACCCGGCGGAAACTCATAAACGGCTTGCCCCCCAACGAACGTGCGGCCCGCATGTAGCTGGGTGGAATGGTCTTCATCACCGAGTAGAGCGGTAGAATCATGAACGGCAGCAGGATATGCGTCATGGCGATGATGGTGCCCATCTTGTTGTGGATCATCTGCCAGCGCGCCTCATCGGCGATCACGCCGAGGGCCACCATGACGTCATTGAGCACGCCCTGTGATTGCAGGATGGCGATCCAGGTAGTAGTGCGCACCAGCAGCGAGGTCCAGAACGGCAGCAATACCAGGATCATCAGCAAATTGGAGTGACGCGCCGGAAGACTCGCCAACAGAAAGGCCACCGGATAACCAAGCAACAGCGTCAGGCCGGTAATGACGGCACTCATCCATAGCGTTCGCCAAAACAGGGTGGCGTGAACCCGCATGTGCTCCGGCACTTTGACGATCTCGCCGTCCGGGCTCAACTGGCGGTCGATCGCCGCCAGATAATACGAAATTGTATAGGGAGACGCCTCGCGCTGGATCAGCTTCCAGGTATCGAGTTCCCCCCAGGTGTCATTGACCTCGATGAGCGACTCGCGATAGGGCGGCTCCAAGGTGCCGACGCGGCGCGCCGTGCGGCTGATGGTCGAACGCATGCCCGACTTTTCGTAGTTCAGCCGGCTGGACAGCAGGCCCAGGTTGCGTTCCTGCTGGCCTTGGCGGAGGTCCTCGGCCAAGGCGGCAAAAGTGGCTTCATCGGGTAACGACTCAGCGTTCCAGCCCTCCAGCGCTGAAACGGTACGCGGTAGATGGGTAGATACCTCAGGATTGTCGACGCTGCGCCACAGCATTTCGAACAAGGGCATCAGGAAGGCGATGAACAGAAATGTCAGTAGTGGCGCAACCAGTAACAGCGCCTTGATTTTCGAGCGTCGCACGGTACGACGCAAACTGACCTTGAGCGGCACACCATCGGCCGTTCTCAAAGGGGCTGCATAAGATTCTGACACGTAGGATCTCTCCATCAGGCGAAAGAAGCGATCAGCAATGATCGGCTACCGACATGCTGCCGCCCGGCTTTCAGCGGGCGGCAGCAGCACCTTACTGGGATAACCAGGCGTTGAAGCGCTGGGTCAGCTCATCGTTGTAATCGGCCCAGAACAGGTCGTCTTTCTGCAGCGCCGTCTCGAAGTTGGGCTCATGAGTCGGCATGTGCGGCGTCATCTTGATACCGGTTTCGGCATGGGTAGACACCAGTTCAGAGGAAGAAAGACGCGCCGGGCCATAGGAAATGTACTGCGCCTGATCGGCGAGCCGTTGGGTATCGGTGGCGAAGTGGAGATAATTCTTCACCTTGTCGAGCTTGCCGGTGGGCACGACCCAGCCATCCAGCTCGAATACCTGAGCGTCCCAAATGATCTCGAAGGGCTGATCTTCAGTGACCATGGCATTGAAGATCCTGCCGTTGTAGGCGGAGGCAAAGGCAACTTCCTGATCGGCCAGCAACTGGGGCGGCTGGGCGCCCTCTTCCCACCAGATAACCTCATCCTTGATGGTGTTGAGCTTATCGAAGGCACGCTGCACACCTTCTTCGGTCTCGAGCATGGCGTAGACTTCCTCGCGATCGACGCCATCGGCGATCAAGGCCCATTCCATGTTGTTGATCGGCTTGCGCAGCAGAGCCCGCTTGCCAGGATAGTTTTCCAAGTCGAAGACATCCTCGATGGTGCTGGGCTGGTCATCTTCAGGGAACATATCGCTATTGAAGGCGACGATATTGGAATAAACGATGGATGCCACGAAGCAGTCGCCTAAAGCGCCGTCGACGAAGTCCTCACTGGGCGGCGCTCCATTCGGTGCATCGGCCAGCAGTTCGTCGTGTTCAAGGGGTTCAATGAGCCCTTCGGCACAGGCGATCATAGCATCGGCGGGGAGCATGTCGACCAGATCCCAGGTCACGTTGCCAGCCTGGGATTGAGCGCGCAGACCGGCCAACGCATTACCGCTGCGGTCGATATTGACGATCTCGTCGCCACTCTTCTCCATCCACGGTTTATCGTAAGCTTCGTGCTGGCTCATGCTGTAAGCACCGCCCCAGGAAACAATGTTCAGCGTCTGCTGGGCATGGGCGCTGACCGCCACGGCGAGAGTCGACAGCCCCACGACAGCGATACCTGTCTTGAGAACACGCTTGCGGATAATAGCCTTCATAGAGTTTCTCCGTTTGTTGTTGCACTTGCCGTCGGCACCATGGGATGCCGCGATACTAATAGCTTGGCTACCGGTCTTGACTGACAAACTTGACGGCCGTCCCGCTCAGGCATCCAGCGCACGACAATCGGCACTCGACCAGCCAACCTGAATTTGCTGACCAGGGCGCATAACACCAACACCTTGCGCATTGGCCGTCTTCAGAATGAAGTCATCGTTACCGCACACTGCTACCCGCGTACGCAGGTGGTCGCCAAGGTAGATGACCTCCTGCACGGTAGCGATGAACTGGTTATCGAATTTTTCTTCGGTATCGCCCAGCAGGATGTTGACCCGCTCAGGTCTTAGCGACAGCGTCGTTCGCGAGCCTACGCCGCCCACGGCTATCGGCTTGGCAACCACTGTGTCGCCGCTGTCGAGGCGCACCTTGCAGTCATCGCCGAGATGCTCGCTGACTTCACCCAGCAGCCGATTATTTTCGCCAATAAAATAAGCGACGAAAGCGTTTTCTGGCCGCTCGTAGAGTTCATCCGGCGAGGCTAACTGCTGCACAATGCCGTCGTTGAAGACCGCAATGCGGTCGGACATGGTCAGTGCTTCGGTCTGGTCGTGGGTGACGTAGATCATGGTCACGCCGAGGCTGGCGTGAATGCGCTTGATCTCGTACTGCATCTCCTCGCGGAGATTCTTGTCCAGCGCGCCCAGCGGTTCGTCCATCAGCACCAGCTCGGGCTCGAACACCAGTGCCCGAGCCAACGCCACGCGCTGCTGCTGGCCGCCGGAGAGCTGCGCTGGGCGGCGGTCACTGAATTCCTTCAAGCGCACCATGGCCAGCGCCTTATCCACCTTCTCCTTGATCTGCGTCTTGCTGAGGTGACGCACCTCAAGCGGGAAGGAAAGGTTCTCGGCCACCGTCATGTGCGGGAACAGTGCATAGTTCTGGAACACCATGCCAATACCGCGCTTGTGCGGCGGCAAACCACTGATCGGCTCGCCCTTGAGAAGAATCTCGCCGTGGGTGGGAGTTTCGAAGCCTGCCATCATCATCAAACAGGTGGTCTTTCCAGAGCCCGAAGGCCCCAGCAGGGTGACGAATTCCCCCTTACGGATGTCAAGGTTGAAACCCTTGACGACTAGTTCGACACCGTCATAACTCTTTTGGACATTGACGAAGCGGGCAAAACACGACGACGCTTCTGTCGTCGCGGCCGCTTCCCCCCCAGCGACTGCAAGGGTCTCGTTCATGCACATTCCCCGTTGAAAGTCCCGTTGCGCCAAGCTAAGTGCACGACCCATGCACCCCTTTACGCATCCCCTAGAACCCTATGGATTTATATTTTTTTCTAATGCATGTTAAGAATAATACGGGCTACATGTAACGCATCGCAATTTTGGTCAGGATAATTAGCGTTGAATTTCAACACGCCACAGGTACAAAAAAGTCAACTACGACCGGAAGCCTTTAACGTCGAGACATTGCATCGCCATTCATGCTCGGCAGGTCGTCGCTATTGCTCAGGCCGCGCCCGAGCTCAACCGGCAAGCGGCATACTTGAACTCCGGAATCTTGCCAAAAGGATCCAGTGCCGGGTTGGTCAGTAGATTCGCCGCGGCCTCCCCATAACAGAACGGCACGAAAACCATCCCCTCAGGCATTCCTGGATCGACCCTCGCTTTAAGGGTAATGGTGCCTCGCCGGGTAGCGATCGTCAGGTCGTCGCCCGGCGCCATTCCTAGCCTGACAAACTCAGCGGGCGCCAGGCTCGCCACGGCTTCCGGCTCCAGATCATCGAGCACTTTGGCGCGGCGGGTCATGGAACCGGTGTGCCAGTGCTCTAACTGGCGCCCGGTGGTCAGTACCGTTGGGTAGTCGTTATCTACCGGCTCATCCGGTGGCAGCGGGCGCGTTGGCGCGAACTTCGCCCGACCACTGACGGTTGGGAAGGACTCGCTGAAGACCACATCCTGCCCCGGTGCGTCCTCCGCTGGGCAGGGGTAGGTCACCGACTGCTCGCGCTCCAGACGCTCCCAGGAGATATGGTCGAGAGAGGCCATGCCTTGCTTCATCTCGGCGAAAACGTCCCGAGGATGCTGATAATCCCAGTCCAGGCCAAAGCGTTTGGCGATTTCCTGGATAATCCACCAGTCCGGCTTGGCCTGCCCCGGTAGCGGCAACGCCGCACGCCCCATCTGCACTTGCCGATTGGTGTTGGTGACGGTGCCGTTCTTCTCAGGCCAGGCGGAGGCAGGCAGGATGACATCGGCGAACTGGGCGGTCTCAGTGACAAACAGATCCTGTACCACCAGATGCTCCAGCTTGGCCAGGGCGGCCCGTGCATGGGCTAGATCCGGATCTGACATCGCCGGGTTTTCGCCCTGGATATACATACCGCGAATGGTGCCCGCGGCGATAGCGTCCATAATTTCCACTACGGTGAGACCCGGCGTGGGATCCAGCTGGGTATTCCACAGCTCTTCGAACGCAGCACGTACCTGGTCATCGTTCACCGGCTGGTAGTCCGGCATGACCATAGGAATCAGGCCGGCATCAGACGCCCCCTGAACATTGTTCTGACCCCGTAAAGGGTGCAGGCCGGTGCCAGGGCGCCCGGTCTGGCCACAGGCCAAGGCCAGCGAGATCAGACAGCGGGCATTATCGGTGCCGTGGGTGTGCTGGGAAATGCCCATGCCCCAGAAAATCATCGCCCGCTCGGCGTTGGCATACAGCCGCGCCACTTCGCGGATGGTCTCGGGCTCAACACCGCATAGGCCGCTCATCGCTTCGGGGGTCATGTCCACCGTATGCGTTTTCAGGGCTTCAAAGCCTTCGGTATGCTCGGCGATGTAGGCCGTGTCAAACAGCTCTTCGCTGATGACCACATTCAGCATGGCGTTAAACAGGGCCACGTCGGCACCCGGCGAAAAACGCACGCTCAGGTGGGCGTAGGCATCCAACGCCTGACCACGGGGGTCGAGTATCACGATTTTGGTGCCACGCTTGGCGGCCTGCTTGAAAAAGGTGGCGGCCACCGGATGGTTCACCGCCGGGTTGCAGCCGGTAAGTATTACTACGTCGGCTTGGCTGGCCTGCATAAAGGAAGCGGTTACCGAGCCTGAACCAATACACTCCATCAGCGCCGCCACTGAGCTTGCATGGCATAAGCGAGTACAGTGATCCACATGATTGGAGCCAAAACCGGTGCGCACCAGCTTCTGGAACAGCCACGCCTCTTCATTGGAGCACTTGGCGCTACCGAACCCCGCCAGGGCGTCAGGGCCATGGGTCGCTTTAAGGTCGACAAGTCCGCTGGTAGCAAAATCCAGGGCTTCATCCCAGCTCGCCGCGCGGAAATGGCTCAGCGGTTTGGCAGGGTCGAAGTCTGGGTCGAGCCCTTTCGCCACTCCCTCGCGACGAATCAGCGGCACGGTAAGCCGGGATGGATGGCGTGGGTAGTCGTAACCAAAGCGCCCTTTTACGCACAGCCGGTTCTCATTGGACGGGCCATCGCGACCTTCCACATAGAGGATCTCGTCGTCCTTGATATGGTAGGTGAGTTGGCAGCCCACCCCGCAGTAGGGACACACCGAGTCGACCTTACGGTCAGCCACGGCAGAATCACCGTGGCCCTCTTCGTTGACCAGGGTGGCAGGCATCAGGGCGCCAGTGGGGCAAGCTTGAACGCACTCGCCACAGGCCACGCAAGTGCTATCGCCCATTGGGTCGTCGAAATCAAACACGATCTTGGACGCCGCGCCGCGGTGCGCCAGGCCGATAACGTCGTTGACCTGCACCTCGCGGCAAGCGCGTACACACAAATTGCACTCGATGCAGGCATCAAGATTGACGCGCATGGCGGAGTGGCTGCTGTCCTGCTCTAGGCTATCCGCTCGAGAGGCCACATGGTGCACGGTGGGCGCCTCGCGCTCGTCGCGCCTGGGCAGCTTGCGGCGCACTGCGGTGGCATCGATGGCCAGCTGGTCGGCCATGCCCCAGAAGTGGCTGGCACGGTCGGGGCTTTCTTCCCGCTCTGGCTGGTCGACCACCAGCATTTCCATGACCATCTTGCGGGCGGTATGCGCCCGTTCGGAGCTGGCACTATTAACCACCATTCCGGGGGCTGCCTCACGTAGACAGCTAGCGGCCAGGGTGCGCTCGCCCTCGATTTCCACCATACAGGCGCGGCAGTTGCCATCGGCGCGGTAGCCGCTGGCGTCCTTGAAACACAAGTGGGGAATGGTCTCGCCAGCGCGCTTGGCCACCTGCCAAAGACTTTCTCCTGGGTGGGCGCTCACTTCGATGCCATCCAGGGTCAGGGTGAAGCGTTTGTTTAAGCTGTGGTTTAAGCCCTGCTCGCTCATGCTCATGTTCATTCCCCTACCCCTTGACGATGACGTTCTGGGCGGCCAGTTCGCCGCGAAAATCCTTGAGCAGCCCCAGCACCGGGTTAGGTGCCGCCTGACCGAGCCCACAAATGGAGGCATCTATCATTACCTGGGAGAGCTGCGTCATCAGCCCCGCGTCCCATTCGTTCCGTTCGAGCAGGGTGAGCATCTTTTCCGTGCCCACCCGGCAGGGCGTGCACTGACCACAGGATTCGTCGGCAAAGAAGGCCAACAGATTAGTGGCGACCCCGCGCAGATCGTCCTGATCGGAGAGCACGATCACCGCGGCGGAGCCGATAAAACAGCCGTGCTCCTGAAGGGTGTCGAAGTCGAGGGGGATATCGGCCTTGGCAGCGGGCAAAATGCCGCCCGAGGCGCCGCCGGGCAGGTAGGCGACCAGACGGTGACCATCGGCTATGCCGCCGCAATATTCGTTGATTAATTCGTTGAGGGTGATCCCCGCAGGCGCCAAATACACGCCAGGATTTTTGACTCGACCCGAAACCGAGAAACTGCGCAGCCCCACGCGGCCATGGCGGCCCTGGCTAGAGAAAGCCTCCGCGCCACGCTGCCAGATCATGGGAATCCAGTAGACGGTCTCGACGTTATTGACCAATGTCGGCTGGTCAAAGAGCCCCTTCTGGGCCACAAAAGGCGGGCGATGGCGGGGCTTGCCCGGCTTGCCTTCCAGAGACTCGATCATCGCCGACTCTTCGCCGCAGATATAGGCACCCGCGCCGCGGCGCAGCACGATGTAACCCGGCGCCACCCACCCTGCGGCCTCAAGCTCGCCAATCGCCTCACGCAGTACGCCATGCAACGCCGGGTACTCATCGCGCAGATAGATATACAGTGCCTCGGCGTCTACCGCCCAGGCGCTGACCAAGGCCCCTTCAAGAAATTGGTGGGGCGAGCGCTCCAGGTAATAGCGGTCTTTAAAGGTACCGGGCTCACCCTCGTCGGCATTAATGGCGCAGTAGCGGGGGCCGGCCTCCTGGCGCACGAACGTCCATTTTTTGAAGGTAGGGAAACCCGCACCGCCCAAGCCGCGCAGATTGGCCTGCTGCATCGCCTCCATGAGCGCTTCTACCGTGACCTCGCCGTGGTGACAGGCCTGGAGCAATGCCAATCCACCCTCACTGCGATAGCCCTCAAGACGCTGCCAATCGACGGGGGCGGGGTGAAAGTCCGCCGTCTCAATCACCGACGCGATACGCGCCTGGGTGGCGAACGGCACATGATAGTGCCCTACCTCGGCCACCGGCGCCGTGTCGCAGCGCCCCATGCAGGGCGCCCGCAGCACCCGCACCTGCTCGATATCCACGTTCGCTTCCAACTGGGCTTTAAGCGCCTCGGCGCCAGCTAGCTGACAGGTTAGGGAATCACAAACGCGAATGGTCACCGCAGGCGGCGGCAACTGGTCGTCGTGGATAACGTCGAAGTGGGCGTAGAAGGTGGCAGTCTCGTAGACAGCTGCCATGGGCAGGTTCATATAAGCCGCCAGAGCGCGCAGATCCGCCAGCAGCAGATGGCCTCGGGTGTCCTGAATGGCATGCAGGTGTTCAATCAGTAGGTCGCGGCGGCGCAGCGTGGCGTGCTGGCGTTCGTCGCCCAGCAGCTCACGCAACCCCTCAAGAAGACGGGGATCGAGTTCACGGCCGCGGGGCTTGCCACGGAAGCGGCGCTTGGGGGTCACGGTCTGGACGGTCATGGGGTACTCATTATTATCTTGATCGGTTGTATACCGGGTGAACAAAAACGGCACCCCTCGGGGCGCCGTCTAGGGTCACGCTGTCTCAAACTACCCTCCCCCGCTGACAGGCAGGGGCTGGGCTGAGTTGCTGAGTTGCTGAGTTGCTGAGTCAATAAGTTGCTCAGTTAATAAACTCTTAGGCCACACTGCCATGAGGATCAATAACGAATTTCTTAGCGGCGCCGCCATCGAAGTCGGCGTAACCCTGGGGCGCCTGATCCAGGGTGATCATTTGGACATTCACCGCATCGGCAATATTGACCTTGCCGAACAGGATAGCCTGCATCAGTGGGCGATGGTACTTCATCACCGGGCACTGGCCGGTATGAAAGCTATGGGATTTGGCCCAGCCGAGACCAAAGCGCATGCTCAGGGCGCCTTGCTTGGCGGCATCGTCAGCGGCACCGGGGTCTTCGGTCACATAGAGGCCTGGGATGCCGATCTGGCCACCCGCGCGGGTCAACGACATCGCCGAGTTCAGTACGGCGGCAGGCGCTTCTTTACCATGGTTGCAGCCACAGGCGTGGGCTTCGAAGCCCACGCAGTCGACAAAGGCATCAACCTCACGCTCGCCTAGAATCACTTCGATTTTGTCAGCCATGTCGCCGTCCTGGGTCAGGTCGATGGTCTCGCAGCCAAAGCTGCGGGCCTGGGCCAAACGCTCTTCGATCATATCGCCAACAATCACGCAGGCCGCACCCAGCAGCTGAGCGGAAACCGCTGCCGCCAGCCCGACGGGCCCGGCACCGGCGATATAGACAGTGCTACCGGGTCCGACACCGGCGGTAACACAGCCGTGGAAGCCGGTGGGGAAGATATCGGAGAGCAAGGTCAGGTCCTTGATCTTCTCCATGGCCTGGTCGGCATCTGGAAACTTCAGCAGGTTAAAGTCGGCGTAGGGAACCATCACATATTCGGTCTGGCCGCCGACCCAACCGCCCATATCCACATAGCCATAGGCAGCGCCAGGACGGGATGGATTGACGTTGAGGCAGATGCCGGTGCGACCTTCTTTACAGTTGCGGCAGCGACCACAGGCAATATTGAACGGCACAGAAACCAGGTCGCCGGGTTGCATAAACTCGACGTCTCGCCCGCACTCGACGACTAGGCCGGTGATTTCGTGGCCAAGTACCAGGCCCGATGGTGCGGTGGTGCGGCCGCGTACCATATGCTGGTCGCTGCCACAGATGTTGGTGGTCACTACCTTGAGAATCACGCCGTGCTCGCACTTGCGATTGCCGAGGGCGAGTTCCGGGTAGGCGATGGACTCAACGGCGACCTCTCCCGGCCCCTTGTAGACCACTCCGCGGTTGGCTGCATTCATGGCTGACTCCTGTGGTTTATTGTTCTGCTCGAATGGTTGATTGCACTTTTCCACCCTATTCCCTCCGCACCTTTTGACTTACCCCAAAAAGGCACTCACATATCTATTCAAGACATTCCTGTCAGGACGAATAGATAAAGGTCGCTTTCACGACAGGGGGCTGGATTTCCATAACCCCGTCTTGCCGCTTTCGGCGCTAGCTTTTCTACTACACCGACTGGTACGGTACGCCCTTGAACGCGCCGGCGAGCACGCCGGAAAGCGCCACCCAGGCAGTTGCGGACGGTTGTCTTCTTTTGCCGACCAGGAGACACAACAATGCAGCTCAGTTCGTACCAACGCGGTCTACTTATCGTGATACTGGGCGTGGTGTTCCTCAGTTTCGACGGTTTGTTGATACGCCTTGCGCGCACCGACGGCTGGACCATCGTATTCTGGCGCGGTTTATTGATGTTCTGCGTGCTGGGGCTGCTCTGCGTGGTGGGCAATCGGTTAGCCACGTTGCGCACCACCCCCGTCTCCTCGTTAGCCTCGGCGCTGCTGCTGGGTCTAATGTCCAGCTTGTTTGTACTGGCGGTCATGAACGCCAACGTGGCCAATGTGGTGGTGATCCTAAGTACGGCGCCACTGTTTGCCGCGCTGTTTTCGCGGGTTTTCCTGGGCGAAAAAGTCGCGCTACGAACGCTGGTGGCCATTGCTGTCTGCATGCTGGGCATGGGCATGGTGTTCATGGGCGAGGGGGCCATGGGGATGCTGGTAGGCAACCTGTATGCCTTGGCGGCCGCGGCGGCTATCGGCGGCAACCTGACCCTGCTGCGCCGCTATCCAGCGATTGATCCTATGACGGTGATTGCCGGTGGCGGGCTGCTCTCCGCGGCGGTTGCCCTACCCATGGCCTCGCCGCTGGCCCTGGATGCCCAGCGCTATGGCGTACTGGCACTGATGGGGCTGGTGCAGATGCCCTTGGCCACGGTGCTGATCAACAGCGCCACCCGCTACCTGCCGTCGACCGAGGTGGCACTGTTTTATCTGGTCGAAACCGCATTGGGCACGCTGTGGGTGTGGTGGTTATTGGGTGAGACACCCACGAACTCAACGCTACTCGGTGGTGGCGTGGTTATCGTGGTGCTGGTACTGCATGCCTGGATAGGCTTACGCCTTGAGAGGCAGCGCCTTCAGCTTTATCCGGGGTTTGCTGGCAAATAGCCAATAAAGCCATGGCCCATCAGAAAGCCCGCCGAGAAGTGAAGGGCGGGCTTGTATGGTTTTTAAAGGCGCGATGATCAAGAAGCTTCAGCGCAGCACACCCTCTTCCTTGAGCAACTTGTAGATCGCCTCGGCGCCCTGCTCGGGGGTCACATCGGTGAGCACCTGCCCGCCCTTGCCCTCGGACTTGGCCGCCGCCGCCTTGAAGCGATCCCTGGCCGACGCAGCTTTAACGATTTTCAGACGCTTAGGCCGTTTACGCGCTGGGGCAAGTTGCCACTGGGCCAGCTCGCTGTCGGCTTCAGGGGTCGTCGGCGTGACCGCAAAGGTGGCGCGACGCGCCGGGCCGAAGGCGCTTTGACGCGCCGCCGGCGCTGCTTCATCCACACTGATGATAGCGGGCAGACGCACCTTGAGACGGCGACGCTGGCCCCTTGGCAACGCCTGAAGCAGCGTTACCACGCCATTTTCCACCTTTTCTATCGATGCCAAGCTATTCACCAATGGCCAGCCGAGATGTTCTGCCAATGCATAGGGCAAAAGCCCAGAGCCTTCACCGCGCTCTGCCCGGGCACCGGTGATTACGAGCTGGGGCGAGGTAGCGGCCAAGTGCTCCACCAGGGCCAGAATAGCATCGCTGCCTTCAGGCTGCTCCAGCAACGTCATAGACTCCAACCCCATTCCCAGGTAGCCACGCAGGGCCGCCTCTCCATCATCACTTTGGGAACCAGCGTGAAGGGCGTTAATCCGAGTGCCCGGCAGTTCGGCTTCCATGGCCAGCGCTAGCTCCAGGCCCCGGGCATCCTGTTCGGCACGCCGCGCACGACCGGTTGTAGGGTGACGGCCTATGGAGACCAGCACCGCCACGTCGATTCCCTGCTGTTGTTGCTGTCGATCAGGCTGCATCACGCTGCTCTCCCCGCTGCTGTTCCACCATGGCCACCAGGGCGGCTAGGATTTGCGTACTGTCCCCAATCACCGCCAGATCGGCGCGCTTGATCATGTCGCACCCCGGATCGAGATTGATCGCCACCACCTTGTCACAGCGCTGAATGCCCTGGAGGTGCTGGATAGCGCCTGAAATACCCACCGCCATATATACTCGGGCGGTTACCCAGGTGCCGGTCGCGCCCACCTGACGATCGCGGGCCATAAACCCGTCGTCCACCGCAACACGCGATGCCCCTTCGGTAGCGCCAAGCACTTTCGCGGCGTGATGGAAGGCCTCCCACTGCTTGACGCCATTGCCGCCGGAGAGGATAAACTCTGCCTCGGCCAGCGCCACCCCAGCGGGATCCACCGCCACCTGCCCCAGATCTTCCATACGCGACAGTGTGGCGGGAATTGACGCCGCCAGACTCAGGTGCTCGGCTGCGTGACGCGTCTCGTCCACTGGCTCGGCGCACTCGGCCAGCGCCAGGGCAACCCGCGGCAAAGGGCGCTGAATATCCAGGCTCCCAGCGGCGCCACGCGCCGTGCAGCGCCAACCCAAAGAGGCCTCGTTATCCGCTTCCACCTGCCACACCCCCGTGGCAGCGCGTTCACCCAGGCGTAAGGCAAGCCGCCGCCCCAGATCGGCTCCGCCCAGGGGTGAGTCCGGCAACAGCCAGAAGCGTGGCGCCATTTCCCGCTCAACGGCGCTTAAAGCCGCCAGACGTGCCTCGGGAGCAAACCCCGCATAAAACTCATCATCAAGATGCACGACGCGATCGATCCCAGCTTCGCCCAGCGCCTGCTCCTTAAGCTCGCCGCCCCCCTCGCCCTTATGCTCACCAAACAGGATCGCCACCACGGCGCCGGGCTGTTCGGCGTCGGCATCCGCCACACGCCGGGCAAGCCCCAGCAGATCCTTGTCATGGCCGGAGAGACGCCCGCCAGTCAGGTCGGGCACTACGGCCACCAGAAAGGCGGGGTGATCAATAACCACCGTGCGGCGGCTATCGCGAGTCGCTGCGGTTGTCGCGGTGGACTGCCCGCCTTGCTGAAGGCCACTACGATCAATCCGTTTGACGCCATTGGGGCCGATAAAACCGATGGCACGAGGATTCTTGCGCACCACGCCGTTGGGGCCTAGCCACTCGCTGACGGCCCCACCGCCGCCGCTCCTGTTTACACCAAGGGCGGCAAGCACACTGGCGTGCTCAGGATGCAGACGGTTCCGGGCGATCCACTCGCGACGCGGGTCGCGGCGAATAATCTCACTCATAAGATCACCTCTTCAGTCGTCGTCGACGCCGCGGCTCGGTGGGATGCGTCAGTCACATCGCCAGCGGGACGTTCTACCAGGGCATCGGCCACCAGTTCGGCGATATCGCGCACTTCGGCGCTGGCATCCACCACGCCTTCCAGCATGGCAGTACACTGCGGGCAGCCCACCGCCACCAGCTCGGCGCCGCTCTCCTTGACGTCGTTCATGCGCATATCGGGGATCCGCCGTTCACCGGGAATATCGGTAATCGGTGCCCCGCCGCCGCCGCCGCAGCAGCGAGAGCGGAAGCCGGAGCGTTCCATCTCCTTAACCTCGATGCCCAGCGCTTTAAGCACGTTGCGGGGGGCATCAAATTCACCGTTATAGCGCCCCAGGTAACACGGGTCGTGATAGGTGACGCTGCCGCCTTTCCAGGGGGCGAAGGTCAACCGACCGGCATCAAACAGCTCGGCGATAAAGGTACTGTGGTGACGTACATCATAAACACCACCCAGTTCGCCATACTCGTTGCCCAGCACATGAAAACTGTGAGGGTCGCAGGTCACGATCTGCAAGAAACGATACTGATCCAGGGTAGCAATATTGCGCTTCGCCAGGGATTGGAACGTCGCCTCGTCGCCCAGTCGCCGGGCCACATCGCCACTGTCGCGCTCTTCATTACCCAAAACGGCAAAGTCTACCTCGGCGGTGCGCAGCACTTTGACCAGGGCGCGCAAGGTGCGCTGGTTACGCATATCAAACGCGCCATCCCCTAGCCACAACAGCACATCGACCTGCTTAATATCTGCCATTAGCGGTAGATTAAGATCCGCCGCCCAGTTGAGCCGCGAGCCGGGATCAAAACCTCCGGGGTTATCAGTGGTGATCAAATTATCGAGCACCTCGGCGCCTTTATTGGGCGTTTTGCCCCGTTCCAGGGTCAGGTGGCGGCGCATATCGACAATCGCATCCACGTGTTCGATCATCATCGGGCACTCTTCCACGCAGGCGCGGCAGGTCGTGCACGACCATAGCGTATCGGCGTCAACCAACGCCTTTCCTTCCAGCGCCACGATAGGCCCGTGGGGCGTTCCCGCGTGCTCGCCCACCGGCTTGCCGGGGTAGGGGGAGCCGGCATAGGCAGCATCGCTGCCCCCCGCCATGCCCACCACCATGTCCTGGATTAGCTTCTTGGGATTGAGCGGCTGACCGGCGGCAAATGCCGGGCACACTGCCTCGCAGCGACCGCACTGCACGCAGGCGTCGAAGCCAAGCAGTTGGTTCCAGATAAAGTCGGCAGGCTTTTCTACGCCCAGAGGCGCCGCCTCATCCTCCAGGTTCAGCGCCTTGAGACCCGTTGACCGGCCAGCGCCCCCTTTCTTGGTGGAAAAGCGCTCGGCGCGGCGATGGAAAGCCAGATGTAGGGCGCCGGCGAAGGCGTGCTTCATGGGCCCGCCCCAGGTCATGCCGAAAAACATTTCCCCCAGCCCCCAGACGACGACGCCCGCCAACACCAGCGCCAGCAGCCAACTACCGCCCCCTTCAAGCAAACCTTCGGGCAGCAGACCCACCGTGGGCAGCGTGATCAGGAAGACACTTATCGAAAACGCCATCAGACTCTTGGGTAGGCGCATCCAGGGGCCCTTGGAGAGCCGAGCAGGAGGGTTAAGCCGCCGACGCGCCACGAAGAGGCTGCCGACAAACATGCAGGCGCTAGCCAGTAGCAGTAACCCGCCTAGCAATGGGTTGGCGATACCCAGACCGTGCACCAGGATCATCAGCACGGCGGCAGCCACGAAGCCCCCGGCGGTGGCCACATGGGTGTTGGAGATCATTTTGTCGCGCCCCACTACATGGTGCAGATCCACCAAATAGCGGCGCGGCAGGGCCATCAACCCCTTGAACAGGTTCACCCGCGAGGGGCGCCCCTGACGCCACAGGCGTATACGGCGTAGAGCGCCGATTACTGCCAGGGCCAGGGCAGTAAAAATCAGTATCGGCAAGAGCGTATCGAGCATAGTACTCCCCTCCTAAGCCGTCAGAAGTCCTTGCAGATTCGCAGGGCGTCGTAAATGGCCGCATGGGTATTACGCGGTGCCGTGCAGTCGCCCAGTCGGAACAGCAAAAAGCCATCGCCTTCCTCGCTCAGGCTCGGCTGTGGCTGAATCGCGTAGAGCGCTTCCAGATCCACCTGCCCTTTGTTGCGGGACTGCTCTTTAAGCGCGTAATAAAGCGCTTCATCAGGGCGTACGCCGTTCTCGACCACCACCTGATCCACCACGCGCTCTTCTAAAGCACCGGTGTACTCATTTTCGAGCACCGCCACCAGGCCGTCGCCCTCGCGATAAACCTTATGCAGCATCAGGTCGGAGGACATAATCACCTCCTTCTCGTAGAGACTGCGGTAGTAGGGCGGGAAGGTGGTGCCGCCCACCGCCGCACCGGGCTTGATATCGTCGGTAACGATCTCCACCTTGGCGCCCTTATCGGCGAGGAAATCCGCCGCCGAGACGCCGGAGAATTCGCAGATGGCGTCATAGATCAGCACGTTCTTACCTGGCGCCACTTTGCCTGAGAGAATATCCCAGGTGCTGACCACCAGGCTCTCCTCGGCATTCTCCGAGTAGCCCCACTCTGAATGCTGGCTAAGGAACGGCTGACCGCCGGTGGCGAGCACCACGATATCCGGGCGCAGATCAAGCAGCGTTTCTTCATCGGCGCGGGCGCCCAAGCGCAAGTCGACTTTAAGGCGTGCCAACTCCAGTTGGTACCAGCGGGTGATACCGGCGATCTGGTCGCGCTGGGGCGCTTGGGCGGCAATCGTGATCTGCCCACCCAAAGCGTCAGCCGCCTCAAACAGAGTGACATCGTGGCCGCGCTCAGCGGCTACCCGCGCTGCCTCCATACCGCCGGGGCCACCGCCCACCACGACGACTTTGCGCTTGGCGCCCTCGGTCTTCTCAATGATGTGCGGTAGCCCCATGTATTCGCGGGCAGTGGCGGCGTTCTGGATACACAGCACATCAAGCCCCTGGTACTGGCGGTCGATACAGTAGTTGGCCCCGACGCACTGCTTGATCTGGTCGATCTGGCCCATCTTTATCTTGGCGATGATATGGGGATCAGCGATATGCGCCCGAGTCATGCCCACCAGGTCTACATAGCCCCCTTCGAGGATACGCTGGGCCTGGTTGGGATCCTTAATGTTCTGGGCGTGAATCACCGGTACGGTGACCACTTCCTTGATACCCGCGGCCAGGTGTAGGAAAGGCTCTGGCGGGTAGGACATGTTGGGAATGACGTTGGCGAGCGAGTTGTGAGTATCGCAGCCAGAGCCGATGACGCCGAAAAAGTCAACCATTTTGGTAGCATCGTAATAAGTAGCGATCTGCTTCATGTCTTCATGCGAGAGGCCATCCGGATGGAACTCGTCACCACAAATGCGCATGCCCACCACGAAGTCATCCCCCACCTCGGCGCGTACAGCTTTGAGTACTTCCATGCCAAATCGCATACGGTTCTCGAAGCTGCCGCCCCACTCATCCTCGCGCTTGTTAACCCGCGGGCTCCAGAACTGATCGATCAGATGCTGGTGCACGGCAGACAGCTCAACACCGTCGAGGCCCCCTTCCTTTGCCCGGCGCGCGGCCTGGGCGAAGTCACCGATAATACGCCAGATCTCTTCTTCCTCAATGGTCTTACAGGTAGAGCGGTGCACCGGCTCGCGAATACCAGAGGGTGATACCAGGGTCGACCAGTCGAAACCGTCCCAGCGGGAGCGACGCCCCATATGGGTAATCTGGATCATGATCTTGCCGCCATGTTTATGCACGGCATCGGCCAAATTCTGAAAGTGCGGAATAATGCGATCAGTCGAAAGGTTTACCGAGCTCCACCAGCCCTGAGGGCTGTCGATGGAAACCACCGATGAACCACCGCAGATACACAGGCCACAACCTCCTTTGGCCTTCTCCTCGTAGTACCTGACGTAACGCTCAGTGGTCATGCCGCCGTCGGTGGCATGTACCTCGGCGTGAGCGGTACTGACCACACGGTTGCGGATGGTCAGTTTGCCGATCTCGATCGGCTCGAAAATTGCGTCGAATGCCATGCTTGTCTCTCCTCGTACCCCAGTTAGCGGGCAGCGTCGGTCAGCGGCTGGACGGCGAAGACGCCTACATCACAGCCCTGTTCGGCAGCACTCTGCGTCTGCTCAGCGACGGTGCGCAGTGAACTTCCACGTGCGGCGAGGATTTGATCCATGGCACCGGCAAACCAACCGGTGAACATGTACTCTTCCTTGTTCCCGGTCTTACCAAGCTGGTAAACAAAAGCACTGTGCTCAAGTCGTACTTGAGCGGCACCCGTGTCGAGATCGATCCGTTCAGTAATGAATAGCCCCCAACCGCGTTGGGAAAGGCGCGTCATGTAGTGCTCAAATACTGCCTCGCCGCTAATGTCGTGTAGTTCGGCCTCTTTCTCACACCAGTGCCAGGCGCTCTTGTAACCTGCGTGATAGAGAATTTCGGCATACTTCTCAGCACCTAGCGCCTCTTCTATGGCTACATGGTTATTGATAAAGAAGTGCCGCGGCACATAGAGCATAGGCAGCGCATCGGTCGTCCAGACGCCTGTTTCGCTATCCACTTCGATGGGCAGTGCGGGGGCCTGTTTGGTCACGGTTATATTCCTCGGATCGTTGTTATGTCAGGTTATCGACGGGGCTACCCCGGGAGCATGCCTACGAGGAGGCGCTATGAATCCATCCCTGGACGCTACCGACGCCATCCCTGGCGTCGGACCTCCTCTACGGCATGCTCCCGGCGCCCCTCACTTCGGAGACAGCCGCCTGCGCTGAGTCAGGCGCCCCACACATCCTTGAGCACGCGCACCCAGTTCTCGCCCATGATCTTGCGCACCTGGGTCTCACTTAAGCCGCGCTTGAGGAGTGCCTCGGTGAGATTGGGGAACTCCCCAATGGTGCGGATTCCTTTGGGATTGATGATCTTGCCAAAGTCCGTCAGGCGACGGGCATAGCCCTTGTCGTGGGTCAACCACTCGAAAAACTCTTGATCGTGTCCTTGGGTGAAATCGGTACCGATGCCGATGGCGTCCTCACCGACGATATTCATGACGTACTCGATCGCCTCGCAGTAGTCTTCGATGGTTGAGTCGATGCCCTTTTTGAGGAACGGCGCAAACATGGTGACACCCACAAAACCGCCGTGGTCGGCAATGAACTTCAGCTCTTGATCGGATTTGTTGCGCGGATGCTCTTTGAGTCCGGAGGGCAGGCAGTGTGAGTAGCAGACTGGCTTTTTGGACTCGAGAATGACCTCTTCGGAGGTCTTGGCACCGACGTGAGAGAGGTCGCACATGATGCCAACCCGGTTCATCTCGGCAACGATTTCGCGGCCAAAGCCAGACAGGCCGCCGTCACGCTCGTAGCAGCCGGTACCCACCAGGTTCTGGGTGTTGTAGCACATCTGCACGATGCCCACGCCCAGTTGCTTGAAGATCTCGACATAGCCGATCTGGTCTTCAAAGGCATGGGCATTCTGGAAGCCGTAGATGATGCCGGTTTTGCCCTCTTCTTTCGCGCGAGTGATGTCAGCGATGGTGCGAACAGGGCGCACCAAGTCACTACACTCCGCCATCAACTGGTTGGACTTGACGATATTATCGACCGTGGCCTGAAAACCTTCCCACACTGAGACTGTGCAGTTGGCAGCGGTAAGACCGCCGCGACGCATGTCCTCAAGCAGCTCACGATTCCATTTGGCGATGATCAGGCCATCAATGACGATGGCGTCATTGTGCAGTTCAGAGGGGGTCATAGCTAAGCTCCAACATTGATTAATGTAGCGAGCATAGCGCTGACGTTGGGTTTAGCTGCTCTTGGAAACGACGGCGGAAATTCCAAAAGCGTCATCGTGTCGTGAACACGACAACTACCCGTGTATCCGCTGACCTTTGCAAAGAAGGAGGAGTACTTTAAAGATAGCGGCTACTAAAAAACCTGCTGCCCGGAGGTGAGCAGCAGGTTTGAAATAGTGGTGACGAAGTACCTATCAGCTCAGTAGCGGCACGCTGGCAAAGGTAGGCTCACCCTGGGCATGGGCAAGCGCCTGCTGGGCACTCGAAAGAGGTTCACTTTTGTAAGGCTCGCCCCCCCATCGCTGAATTAACGATGGCGACTTAGTGTGGCTATTCCCTTGACGGTCATGCACACCCAAGCGCTCATTTCTCGGCGGCACACCAAAGTATTCACGGTAACACTTAGAAAAATGGGGCGTAGAAACAAAGCCACAAACGGAGGCAATTTCGATGATCGAGAGAGGCGTTTGCTTGAGCAATTGCCGAGCACGCACCAACCGCAGCTTAAGGTAATAACGAGACGGAGAGCAGAGTAAGTAGCGCTGAAACAATCGTTCCAACTGGCGCCGTGAAACATCCACATACCTTGCCAGCTCATCGAGTTCGATCGGCTCCTCAAGGTTAGACTCCATCAACGCCACAATCTCTAACAGCTTGGGCTGAGTGGTACCCAGCACGTGTTTAAGAGGGACGCGCTGCTGATCCTGCTCGTTACGCACACGCTCGTAGATAAACATCTCGGAGATGCCTGCCGAAAGCTCACGCCCATGGTCGTGGGCAATCAGATTAAGCATCATATCAAGCGGCGCAGTGCCGCCAGAGGCGGTGAATCGATCACGATCAATAGAGAAAAGGTGCGGGGTCAGAATGACGTTGGGAAAAGCTTCCTGCATGGAGGCCAAGCACTCCCAGTGCACGCTGGTTTGATAGTGATCAAGCAGCCCCGCCTGGCCCAGTGCCCAACTGCCCGTACATACCGAGCCTAATCGTTTTAGCTGGCGCGACTGGGACTGCAGCCAACGCACATGTTCGCGGGTAACACTGTGCTGCGGCCCCACACCTCCGCACACAACGACCCACTCCAGGGGCAATGGTGTGTGCATAGAGGCGTCAGGCGTCACCTGCAACCCATCGCTGGCACGTACCGGCAAACCGTCTTGGGTCAGGGTATACCAGCGATACAATTCACGGCCGGCCAGTTGATTGGCCATCCGTAAAGGGTCAATGGCTGAAGCCAGGGAAATCAGCGTGAAATTATCTAACAGTAGAAAGCCAAGGGTTTGCGGTTCGCCCGCACGATCGGGATTTGCTACCGGGTCTTTTGCGTTATTTGATATCATTGTTTTACCCTCCGTCACCTTATATACCATCAATCTTTTTCTTATTAGTTTTGGTGTCGCTGGCGTCTTTAAGTTGCCCTTTACTGAAGTGAACTCTCACTAGTGCGGGGGTGGCATTGCTCTTTCGTCGTATATTGGCACGAATAGGACGGATAGCGACAAGACTATCGCGCGAACTTGGCGATCAGTCGCAAATACAACATCAGAGGTCGCTCCCAAAACCTTTATCAGACTAATTAAGCTACCCTTAAAAAAACGTAGGGCTGCACACTTCCAGCCGGCAGGATCCAACTCACAGGTAGCGTTTGTGTAATATGTACTTTATTTATGGCCGTTTCCTTGAATCCTTTCTCCGTTGCCTGCATATCATAATGTAATCCATTTCAAGCGATGCAGAGCTTAACCATGTCCATTATTGATCCCCGTACCGGCAATCCGTTGACTGCGGAGCCAGCTAATACTGGCAACGAGGAAGTGAGCACAGCTCGCCCTTCCGTTACACCAGAAGAAGTTATCATTGAGCTGAATGCAGGCAATATTCAACAGGTGCTGGAAGCCTCCACGCAGGTACCGGTACTGATGGGTTGCTACTCACCTTCCAACGCAGGCAGTAGCACCCTCCTCGCGGTGCTGGACAAACTGGTGGTTGAGTACGCGGGCGCTTTCCTGCTTGGCAAGCTCGATATTGAAGCGAATCCCGAAATAGCTGGCCAGCTGGGCGTACGTTCGGTGCCCGATGTGAAGCTGATTAGCCAAGGCGGCTTAGTCGATGGTTTTCAGGCCGCTCTGCCGGAGAAAGAAGTGCGTGAGTGGTTGAACCGCTACTTTCCCGCTTCCGGCGAAGCCCCGCCCACCCCAGAAGAGCAGGCGGAAGAGGCGCTTAAAAAAGGCGATACCGCTGGCGCCCGCGAGATTTATCAAACCTTGATGGGGCAATACCCCGAACACTACGCCTACCAAGTAGCGTTCGCCCGCGTACTGCTGGCAGAAGGGCAAGGCAATGAGGCCCGCGACGTGCTGGATAACTTGCCGCCGGAAGAGCGCGATGCTGCGCCTGCACGGGGCGTGCGCGCCAGCATCGCGTTTAGCGAGCAAGCACTCTCAGCCGAAGAGATTGCCGCCCTGGGTGATCGCACCGATAGCGAAGCGCAGTACCAGCGCGCCCTGCGTCAAGTGGCCGACGGTCATTACGATGCAGGCCTGGAAGCGCTGCTGGCGCTGATGAAACACGACCGCGCCTATAATGATGACGCGGCGCGCAAAACGCTGCTGCAGGTATTCGACGCCCTAGGCGCCGACCATCCGCTGACCGTGGCCTACCGCCGTAAGCTCTTTGCCATGCTCTACTAAGCGATTCTTTCAGCGCTACTGACGAGTAGCGCTGCTTCAATCCCGTTTCAGCAGTGCATCCATTCGCGACAGCGCTGCTTCCAGTTGGGAGGCGGTGGTGCCGAAGTTAAGCCGTACAAAGCCGGGGCAGCCAAAGGCCGCTCCGTCTGAGAGTGCGACTCCTGCCTCTTTTAGCAGCGTCTTATGCGGCGCATCCCCAAGCCCTGCCTCACGCATATCCAGCCAGGCTAAATAGGTCGACTCCGGTGCACCTAAGTGCACGCCCGGCCAAGTCGCCACCCGTGCTTGCAGTGTTGCACGATGCTCACGCAGTACGTCTAACAGCGCCTGTCGCCACGGCTCGCCATGACGGTACGCCGCTTCCGCCGCGACCAAGCCAAGCACATTGCCATCGGGCAGTAACCCTTTGGTTGCTGCCGCAAAACGCTCACGCAGTGCAGGATCGGGAATCACCGCGCAGGCGCTGGTTAGACCGGCCAGGTTAAACGTTTTAGACGGTGCCCACAGGGTAATAGTGCGCTTTACTAACTCAGGGAATGCTGCCACCAGCGGACGGTGCCGGGCGCCTTCGTCTAATAGCAGATCGCAATGCAGTTCGTCCGACACCACCCAAAGATCGTGGCGCTCGACCAGTTCAGCCAGTGCGGTAAGCTCCTCATACCGCCATACACGACCCGTAGGATTGTGGGGCTGGCACCACAGCAACAAACGCGTACGCGGCGTAATCGCGGCCTCCAGGGCGGCTATATCGAGCTTCCATGGCCCATTAGGCGTCGAAGGCGCAGCCAACATCGCCTGCTGGGGAAAACGCCCGGTGCGCTTTGCCACCTCTAAAAATGGCGGGTAGATCGGTGCCACCGTCAACACACCGTCGCCTGGCTCGGTTAGCGCTAACGCGGCTAGGTGCAAGGCCGGCACGACCCCCGGCAGCCACTGCTGCCACTCTGGCTGAATCGGCCAATCATAGTGGTGAGCACTCCACTCGCACAGGGTTTCTGTTAACGTAGCAGGCACTTCGCCATAGCCATAAACGCCGTGGGCCACCCGCGCCTGCAGCGCATCAATCACTGCGGGCGGTGAGCGAAAATCCATATCGGCGACCCAAAGGGGTAACACATCGTCGCCGTAACGGTGCCACTTTTGCGCTGCCCAGCCACCTTCTGGGTGGCGGCGTTCCACAGGCGTGGCAAAATCATAGACCATGACAAATCTCACTCATTGAATAGGGGTTGTGCCAAGCATGCCGCAAGATGACTTTTATACCAAGATGCGCGCGGGGCTGTCTGCGCTGTTGCGGCAATGGCGCTCGCTAGGTCAAGCGGATACCGACCAACTAGCGCTCATTTTGGCCGAAACGGCACGGGTAGCGAAACTAGGTACGCCCGACGCCACCCCCAATGGCGCGACGCTTGAACAGTGGAGCCACGATGAGCTCGGTGAAATGCCGCTTTGGGCGCCGCGTACTGCGGTGTTTTTGCTTAATCAAATGCCCGCTCGCCCAATACCGGATAGTGAGTCTGAAGCCTGCGCCTGGGCGTACTGCTGGCTTCGCAACCGCTCGTTTGATTCACTGAAGGAGGCCCATGACGCGCTCCCTGCGCATTTAAAAACACCACTGCTAGAGGCACTAGAGAGCGCTTGGGGTGATCAACAAGGGCTTCGCTTGGTGTAGTTTTGGCTTAAACCCGCTGTTTTTTATGAAGGAAAACACTGCATGATAGAAGTCCCACTCACTTGGCAACTGGCTAAAATGGGCTTGTCGATTGGCATGGTACTGGGGTTGGGCACAATCGCTGTGCGCGCTAGCCCTCGGGTAGCTGGGTTGTTGGCTGGCTACCCGCTTGGCACCTCGCTGGCACTGTTTTTTATCGGCTTAGAGCTCTCGCCTGGGTTTGCGATTCAGAGCGCCGTACATACCTTAGCAGGCTTTACCGCCTCCATGGCACTTGGGGCCGGTTACCTAGCGACAGGTCGCCAGCCGGGAATCAAGGGGGTATTAAGCGGCGTAGCGGGCGGCCTTCTTGCATGGCTAGCGGTTAGCAGCGTACTTGCCCAGTTCAGTTTCACCCGCGTGACCGGTACGCTGGTGGCTATTGCCGCCTTTAGCTGGCTGTTTCGTACGATCCCCGATGTTAAAAGCCCAGCCAGCCGGGCGTTTTCCTGGCCTGCGCTGGCAGCGCGGGCCGCGCTTGCTACGCTGATCATTTTTATCATCACACGCTTAGCCCATTGGTTACCGCCCGCGTGGGCGGGTACGTTGGCGGCTTTTCCCGTTACCATGCTGCCTTTTCTACTTATCCTCCACTTAAGCAATGGGCCTCAGCCGGTGGCCACGGTGATTAAGCATTATCCCATGGGGCTAGGTTCGCTGCTTAGTTACACGCTATGTGTTTCCTACACTTACAGTACGTTGGGGCTCTTGTGGGGCACCTTGGCAGGGTTCGTGACGGCGACGCTATGGTTACTTGGCTGGATGCAGTTCACCGCCTGGTATCAACGCCGCAGTGCTTGACCAAGCGCTCGCTTGGGTTAATCCTGAACAGCACCGTTGCGCTAGTACGTGTTTTTTAATAACAAGGACACACTATGTTTACCCGAACTATTGAGCCCGCTTTTTACGACACCGACGCGTTAGGACATATCAACAATACCCGCCTTCCCGCGTGGTTTGAGCTTGCCCGTAATGACCTCTTCAAGCTGTTCACCCCCGATTTAAATCCCAAACAATGGCGCTTGATTATGGCGCGCATGGAAGTCGATTATCGGGCTGAACTGTTTTACGGTCATGATATCGAAATACATACTTACTTAACGCGGTTAGGCAATAGCTCATTTACCGTCACCCAGGAGGCACGCCAGCACGGCAAGCTTACCAACCTGGGTCACACCGTTATGGTGCAGTATGACCACCAGGCCAAGTGCGCCATGCCGATTGAGGACGACCTGCGTGAGGCGCTAACGGCGCATCTGCAGGACGCGCCTGAGCCCGCCTGATCAGCGCTGCCCCGAGCCATCGGGGCAACAGGAGCCTATGTAATGGCCATCCGCTACAACCTCTGGATAGACCCTGACAATGTCGCCCTGCACCGTGCCGTAGAGGCCGATCTGGAAAACTATTTTATCGAGCGCTTCGCCGACTATCCGCATATCCGCTTGTTTGGTGCCGACCCCTACGATTATGATGCCCCCTTCAACCGCCTTTATGACGTGCTAATGGCACGAGCCGCTGAATACTGTGAGCGGACGTGGTGCTATGTCGCGTCCCCTAAACAGCTCAATCGCTGCTTTTTCCGTGCCGTTGGCCGCTCGACTAAATTTGTTCAAGACGACCGTTCGTGAGAGACCAACCCAATGGTGATACGCACCAACCAAGCGCCTGACGAACGTCAGCTCGCCATTATTGCCCAGCAGCTTGGCCGCGCACCGCGCGGTATCGAAGCGGTAGCCGCCACCGATGGTGAAGGCACGCCACTGGTACTGCGAATGGCACCGATTGTCGATGGCAAACCCTTCCCTACCCTGTATTGGCTCTGCTCCGATGTGCTTAAAGTTGAGATTTCTCGCATCGAAGCCGTGGGGGTTATTAAAGCGCTCGAACAGCGCCTGCAGGAAGAGCCTGATTTTCTTGAGGCCTATCAGCAGAGCCACCGCGACTATGTGACCGCCCGCTGGGACTCTATGAGTGCTGCTCAGCGTGAAGAAGTCGCTAAGCTGGGTTACACCAAGGTGATGACCGAACGCGGCATTGGCGGGATTACTAACTGGCACCAGGTGCGTTGCCTGCACACCCAGTATGCCCACCATCTGTGCGGCAACAATGTGATCGGGCAGTGGATGGATGAGCACCATCAAGTCGATCAACACTTGCCTTAAATACTCTCCCTCGCTTGCTATAAGGAATGTTCGAATGGCTCGAATTTGCGTTTATCTAGGCTCCCGTGAAGGTAATAGCCCAACCTTCCGGCAGGCAACCAATAAGCTGGGACGCACGCTTGCTGAGCGCGGCCATACACTAGTTTATGGCGGCGCACGTATCGGCCTTATGGGTGAACTGGCGAATTCAGTGCTGGAGGCAGACGGCAAAGCCATTGGCGTCATGCCCGATCACCTGGTTGAGCGCGAACAGGCCCACTTTGGCTTGAGCGAGCTGATTAGGGTACGCAATATGCACGAACGTAAAGCCACCATGGCAGCCAACGCCGATGCTTTTATTGCTTTACCTGGCGGGATTGGCACTTTGGAAGAGCTATTTGAAATATGGACGTGGGGGTATTTAGGGCTGCATGAGAAACCGATGGGCCTGCTCAACATCGATGAGTTCTACTCCCCGCTGCTGACCTTTTTAGACAGCACGGTAGGCCATGGTTTCTTGGCGACTCCCACCCGCGAGATGCTGCTCGACGCACCGACGCCGAAGGAACTGCTTGATGCGCTAGAGGCCCAGCTATAACGCTGGCATTGAAAGCGCTTTAGCTGTGCGTATTTCCGGTGAGCTTGAGGGTCTGCTGGTAGGTTAACTGCAGCAACCGGGCATCTTCTCCCGCCCGGTGACGATGAATGCTGCGTTCGGCAATTATCGCTTCTTTGCTGTTGCTCCACAGCGCCTGCTGCTCTTCACTGAGCAGAATTCTTAATGCTTCAAGACGAAAACGCGGCAGCATCCCCGCATGATGGAAGAGCAGCGACAGCCAGGTATTGTCGTAACCCCAGCTGTCGCTGTAGGCCTTACCCAGCTCGCGCAGTTCATCGTTGAGCCAGTGGGCAACTTGGCGTACCGGGTAGCCCTCCTGAATGAGACGATCACGGGAGATGCCGTGCAGTAGTTCAGCCTTGGGATCCCAGTGGGTCCACTCTTCCAGCGGTTGAATAAGAAAAGCACCGCAGCTTCCGTCGGCACGTGCGATGCCGACTTCAATAGGGTAGCTGCCACGCCCAAATCCGGACGCTTCAATATCTAGTACTGTGGGTAGCGTCTCGGACACAACCTTCCTCACTCAATCAAAACGCGGTAACGCTTCAAGCGGCGGCCACGTTATTTAGTGCCTGCTGTTCCGCCTGTCGCTGCCAGTAAGCTGCTCGCTCGCCATCCACCGCCAAGCCTAACTCACCCAGGCGATAAGCACGGGCAAGCCGTTCCGCAGCTAGATAGTGCCCCGACTGGGCAGCACGCGCATACCACGTTACCGCGTAGTCTTCGCGGCGCGGGTACTGAGCGCAGCCGTGCTCGTGGATTTGTGCCACCTGGTACTGTGACTTTACATCCCCGACATGCGCCGCTTCCAGAACGTACCGCGCACCGCGCGCTTTGTCTTGGGGCGCCTGACTGCGATGGAACAACATGTGGCCATAAACAGACAGCGCGTCAGGGTGACCCGCCTCCGCACAGCGCCTAAATAAGCGCATCGTTAAACGCTGGGTGCGCGGTGAACGCGGCAGCAACCAGTGATTATGAAACAGCCGTTCAGCTAGGCGAAATTCTAGCCGAGTAAACAACGTTGATGCCTGCAGCATGGCAAACCAACCTGCCTTTCTATGAGAACTTTGAGTCAGCAGCCATGCTAATGATTGCTGCTGACCACACGAGAAACCGGCCTTTAGCCGGTCAATGGGCTGGCAAGCATACGCCTGCCTTTGCGACGACTCAACCCCATTAATTTGCTGCTTGCCAAGAGCCTCGCTAACATGCCATTCATACGCCGTTTACCACCCGGGTAATGGTGGCTTATTTTGTGGCAATTCCGCCTTAGCAAGGAGATGAAAATGCAAACGCGCCCACTTGGTAGAACTGGCATGGAGGTAAGTCGACTCTGCTTAGGCACGATGACGTTTGGCGAGCAAAATAGCGAAACCGAAGCCCACGAACAGCTCGACCGGGCCGTGGCCTTTGGCATCAACTTCATTGATACCGCGGAAATGTACCCCGTCCCACCCATGGCCAAAACCCAGGGCCTGACGGAACGCTATATCGGCAGCTGGCTAAAGCAGCGCGGCGCCCGAGACGACCTCATCATTGCTACCAAAGCTGCCGGGCCTGGGCTTGATCATATCCGCGGAGGCCCACGCCTAACCCGTGAGCATATTCATCAGGCGATTAATACTAGCCTTGACCGCTTAAACACCGATTACGTTGACCTCTACCAGTTGCACTGGCCCGACCGGCAAACCAACTTCTTTGGCAAGCTAGGCTACGTGCATAGCGAAGACGAAGATGCGACGCCGCTAGAAGAGACACTTGATGCGCTGAAAGAGCTGGTTGATGCCGGCAAGGTACGGGCTATTGGGCTCTCCAATGAAACGCCCTGGGGAGTGATGCGCTCACTGCAACTTGCCGATAAGCTGGATTTACCGCGTGTAGCGTCTATTCAAAACCCTTACAACCTTCTAAATCGCTCTTTTGAAGTTGGTTTGGCTGAAATTGCCCACCGTGAAGATGTCGGCCTGCTTGCCTACTCACCGCTAGGTTTTGGCGTGCTTTCGGGTAAATACCTCAACGGTGCGCAGCCACCTAAAGGCCGCTTGACGCTGTATGAACGCTTTAAGCGCTACACCTCGCCTGAAGCCGAAGCCGCCACCCAGGCTTATGTTGCCCTCGCTGAAAAGCACGAGCTAGATCCTGCGCAAATGGCGCTGGCGTTTGTAAACTCACGTAGCTTTTTAACCAGCAATATCATTGGCGCAACCACAATGGAGCAGTTGGAAAGCAACCTTGCCAGCGAGAGCCTCAAGCTGGATAACGAAGTGCTAGAGTCAATCGACGACATTCACCGCCGCATGCCGAATCCCTGCCCTTAAAGCTGCTGCTGAGCCCCGCCTATAGGCAGTAAGCGGCTCTGCCAGAACTATCGAAGCTATAGCCTCGGCCTTGGCCGAGGCTTGGTATACTGAGCCCACTTATATCAGGCTTTTATTTATCAGGGCACGACCAGGAGCATGCGATGCTGAGCGTTATTTCTCCCGCCAAAACACTGGATTTTGAAACCCCACCTACCACAGAGCAAGTATCACAACCCGATTTTCTGAAACACAGTCAAGCGCTTATCACTATTTTGCGCGACTACTCGCCGCAGCAAATCAGCGAACTCATGGGTATCAGCGATAAATTGGCAGGCCTGAATGCGGCGCGTTTTGAGGAGTGGCGCCCTCCCTTCACACTGAGCAATGCCAAACCCGCTGCACAGGCTTTTCAGGGCGATGTTTATACCGGCCTGCAAGCGGAAAATTTCAGCGAAGCGGAGAACCGTTACGCTCAGTCGCATCTGCGCATACTTTCTGGCCTATACGGCCTGCTACGACCCCTGGATTTGATTCAGGCCTACCGCCTGGAAATGGGCACCAAGCTGCCTAACAGTGCAGGTAAGGATCTGTATGCCTATTGGAAGCCCATTCTGGCGCCTGCACTCAATGAGGCCATTGCTGAAAGCGGCTCCAACGTGTTGGTTAATCTCGCCTCGAATGAGTACTTCAAAGCGGTAGATACCCAGCAGCTTAATGCTCGGGTCATTACGCCGGTGTTTAAAGATGAGAAAAACGGCACCTTTAAAATCATCAGCTTCTACGCCAAAAAAACACGTGGGCTGATGAGCGCATGGATGATTCAGCAGCAGATCAACGATCCAGATGAACTCAAGGCGTTCGATGTGGCAGGCTATCGTTTCGATGCATCGGCATCCCAGGGGGATACCTTCGTTTTCACTCGTAAAGAAGCCGATCGCTAAAGCGAATGGCCTAGAAGAAACGTACGGGGCGTGGCGCACGCGGCTTTAAAAAGCGTTGGTGCGCCTCTTTGAACAGCGCTGTATCGCAGCGGTGAAGCCACTCATAAGCCACCATGTCGGCCGTCACCGCCACAGCGCCGCTCGCGCAAGCGCGCTCACGGGCAAGCGCAGCTTCTTGCGGGCGGCGACTGGCAGAGGCATCACTCAGCCAGTACAGCTCGTAGCCTGCGTCTAATAGCCCTAGTCCCGTTTGCAGCACGCAGATATGTGCTTCTGTTCCACACAGTACAATCTGTGTTTTACCCGTTGCGTTTAGCGCTTCACGAAATTCAGCTTCCGCCATCACGCCAAAATGCTGTTTTTGCCAAAGCCGATAATCACTGAGAGAGGCCAATAGCGATGGCGCGGTACTCCCTAGCCTCTCAGGATTCTGCTCGGTCAACCAAACGGGCACTTCAAGCAAGCAAGCCATCTCGCCCAGCCAACCCGCTTCGCTTACGGCTTGTTCGCCGCCGTCAATTACCGGCAGCAGGCCAGCTTGAAAATCGACCATTAGCAGCAGGCTTTTATCACGCTGTAACTGCATGTTGCTTCCTCCATTTTTTATCATTATTGGAGTCATCATAAACACATTACAAAAAATAAAGCAGCCGCTCTTCAGCGACTGCTTCTAACTATCTAATCAACCGGCCAGCTTAGTCCTCGGCAGCATCTTCCATATCTTCACCGAGTTCTTCCATGCTCTCTCCGGCATCTTCTGCAGCGTCATCAATGCTCTCACCCGCTTCTTCAGCAGGCCCTTGGTCATCACAAGCGACAAGTCCGCCTGCCATCAAGGCCATGAATAGTGCGATCGCTAACTTTTTTGCTAATTGAGTCGTCATCCCGTTTCTCCTCCTGAGATTTTACGTCTTGGTACGTGCAACATAATACTAGATACTGCTTGGCAACAATACCATGTTAAATACGCAACCTATTGTTATATATTATATAAAATACCAGAAAATCGCACGTGAGTGGTGAGTGGTTTCTATTCACTATTCACCCCTTACCATTCACCCTTTTATAACCCCCACGCATAAAAAAATCCCCCAGAGCGCAAGCCCTGGGGGATTTTGGGTATAAGTGCCTGACGATGACCTACTCTCGCATGGGGAGACCCCACACTACCATCGGCGCTAAGCGGTTTCACTGCTGAGTTCGGCAAGGGATCAGGTGGTTCACGCGTGCTATGGTCGTCAGGCGTAACTGTTAATGTACATCATGCTGTTTTGTGATCGTCTCATTGCTTGCCGCCCTGGCGTTATGTCGCTTGGGCCACACGCTGCGTATCCGGTGTTTTCATGTCACGTCATCATTTTGAGCAGACCCCTTGGGTGTTATAGGGTCAAGCCTCACGGGCCATTAGTACACGTTAGCTCAACGCCTTGCAGCGCTTCCACACCGTGCCTATCAACCAGCTGGTCTCGCTGGGCCCTTCAGGAGGCTCTAGGCCTCGGGGATGTCTCATCTTGAAGGGGGCTTCCCGCTTAGATGCTTTCAGCGGTTATCCCGTCCGACCATAGCTACCCGGCAATGCCACTGGCGTGACAACCGGAACACCAGAGGGTCGTCCACTCCGGTCCTCTCGTACTAGGAGCAGCCCTTCTCAAACATCCAACGCCCACGGCAGATAGGGACCGAACTGTCTCACGACGTTCTAAACCCAGCTCGCGTACCACTTTAAATGGCGAACAGCCATACCCTTGGGACCGACTTCAGCCCCAGGATGTGATGAGCCGACATCGAGGTGCCAAACACCGCCGTCGATGTGAACTCTTGGGCGGTATCAGCCTGTTATCCCCGGAGTACCTTTTATCCGTTGAGCGATGGCCCTTCCATACAGAACCACCGGATCACTAGAACCTGCTTTCGCACCTGCTCGACGTGTCTGTCTCGCAGTCAAGCACCCTTATGCTCTTGCACTCATTGCACGATGTCCGACCGTGCTGAGGGTACCTTCGTGCTCCTCCGTTACTCTTTAGGAGGAGACCGCCCCAGTCAAACTACCCACCACACACTGTCCTCGATCCGGATAACGGACCTGAGTGAGAACGCCAATGATGCCAGGCTGGTATTTCAAGGATGGCTCCCTCCGAACTGGCGTCCGGAGTTCTAAGCCTCCCAGCTATCCTACACAGGCAACATCAGCGTCCAGTGTGAAGCTATAGTAAAGGTTCACGGGGTCTTTCCGTCTAGCCGCGGGTACACCGCATCTTCACGGCGATTTCAATTTCACTGAGTCTCGGGTGGAGACAGCGTGGCCATCATTACGCCATTCGTGCAGGTCGGAACTTACCCGACAAGGAATTTCGCTACCTTAGGACCGTTATAGTTACGGCCGCCGTTTACCGGGGCTTCAATCAAGAGCTTCGCCTTGCGGCTAACACCATCATTTAACCTTCCGGCACCGGGCAGGCGTCACACCCTATACGTCCGCTTGCGCGTTAGCAGAGTGCTGTGTTTTTAATAAACAGTTGCAGCCACCTGGTATCTTCGACCGCCTCGTGCTCCGGCCGCGAGGGCCTTCACACTAACGCGGCGTGCCTTCTCCCGAAGTTACGGCACCATTTTGCCTAGTTCCTTCACCCGAGTTCTCTCAAGCGCCTTGGGATTCTCACCCTGACCACCTGTGTCGGTTTGGGGTACGGTCGCACATGATCTGAAGCTTAGAGGCTTTTCCTGGAAGCGTGGCATCAGTGACTTCCTGACCGTGGTCAGTTCGTCTCACATCTCGGCTTTAAGCGTCCGGATTTACCTAAACACTCGGCCTACATGCTTTCACCAGGACTACCAACGCCTGGCTCACCTAGCCTTCTTCGTCCCCCCATCGCAACCATGTCCGGTACGGGAATATTGACCCGTTTCCCATCGACTACGCCTTTCGGCCTCGCCTTAGGGGCCGACTCACTCTGCTCCGATTAGCGTCGAACAGAAACCCTTGGTCTTCCGGCGAGGGAGTTTTTCACTCCCTTTATCGTTACTCATGTCAGCATTCGCACTCGTGATACCTCCAGCGAACTTCTCAATTCACCTTCATCGGCTTACACGACGCTCCTCTACCGCGCATCCCGAAGGATGCACCCGTAGCTTCGGTACCTGGTTTAGCCCCGTTACATCTTCCGCGCAGGCCGACTCGACTAGTGAGCTATTACGCTTTCTTTAAAGGATGGCTGCTTCTAAGCCAACCTCCTAGCTGTCTGAGCCTTCCCACATCGTTTCCCACTTAACCAGGATTTCGGGACCTTAGCTGACGGTCTGGGTTGTTTCCCTTTTCACGACGGACGTTAGCACCCGCCGTGTGTCTCCCACGCGTTACTCACCGGTATTCGGAGTTTGCCTCGGGTTGGTAAGTCGGGATGACCCCCTAGCCGAAACAGTGCTCTACCCCCGGCGGTACTGCATGAGGCGCTACCTAAATAGCTTTCGAGGAGAACCAGCTATCTCCGAGCTTGATTAGCCTTTCACTCCGATCCACAAGTCATCCAAATCTTTTTCAACAGATCCTGGTTCGGGCCTCCAGTTGATGTTACTCAACCTTCACCCTGCTCATGGATAGATCGCTCGGTTTCGGGTCTATATCCAGCGACTGTGTCGCCCAGTTAAGACTCGGTTTCCCTACGGCTCCCCTATACGGTTAACCTCGCCACTGAATATAAGTCGCTGACCCATTATACAAAAGGTACGCCGTCACGGAACAAGTCCGCTCCGACTGCTTGTACGCACACGGTTTCAGGATCTATTTCACTCCCCTCTCCGGGGTTCTTTTCGCCTTTCCCTCACGGTACTGGTTCACTATCGGTCAGCCAGGAGTATTTAGCCTTGGAGGATGGTCCCCCCGTCTTCAGTCAAGGTTTCTCGTGCCCCGACCTACTCGATTTCACATGTTCAGATTTTCGACTACGGGGCTATCACCCGCTACGGCCGCGCTTCCCAACGCATTCGCCTAATCAGTCACATGCTTAAGGGCTGGTCCCCGTTCGCTCGCCGCTACTAGGGGAATCTCGGTTGATTTCTTTTCCTCAGGGTACTTAGATGTTTCAGTTCCCCTGGTTCGCCTCGTACCCCTATGTATTCAGGGCACGATACTCATCTTATGATGAGTGGGTTTCCCCATTCAGAGATGTCCGGGTCACAGGTTGTTGCCACCTCACCGAACCTTATCGCAGGCTACCACGTCTTTCATCGCCTCTGGCTGCCTAGGCATCCACCGTGTGCGCTTCATTGCTTGACCCTATAACCCGAAGGAGTCTGGACTCGCAATGATCACGTTTCATTGTGCCGGATACGCTGACGCGTATCACAATTTAAGACCACTTCTTGCGAAGTGTTCTTGTCAGCATGATATACATTGTTAAAGAGCAGCTGTTCAATGAACAGTGATAAGGCGGTGTGCGATAACTAAAACAACAGCTACAACGCAGCGACTTATCAATGGTCACGAAACATTCACAAACGGTATTTAAGGTTAAACATGGTAGTAATGTAATGGTGGAGCCAAGCGGGATCGAACCGCTGACCTCCTGCGTGCAAGGCAGGCGCTCTCCCAGCTGAGCTATGGCCCCAATACTAAATTCACGCAAATTTCTGTAAGATAAGGCAAAATGCAACGACGTATAGCCTGCTATACGAGGAACATTTTAACGCAGTATTACAGGAATTTGGTGGGTCTGGGCAGACTTGAACTGCCGACCTCACCCTTATCAGGGGTGCGCTCTAACCAACTGAGCTACAGACCCATTTACTCACTACTCTTACAACCGCGTCGGCTGGCCGACCTCACCCTGCTTTCCATTTAAGGTCAGGGGGTGCGCTCTAACCAACTGAGCTAAAGACCCGGTCATTTAGCCATTACGATGACAAAATCACGTAATAGCTAAGCTAACTACCGTTTGCTCTATCTTTGATCAGGTAATTCATTGTGGACGCTTACTAACGTGTGACGCATCGTTTAAGGAGGTGATCCAGCCGCAGGTTCCCCTACGGCTACCTTGTTACGACTTCACCCCAGTCATGAACCACACCGTGGTGATCGCCCTCTTGCGTTAGGCTAACCACTTCTGGTGCAGTCCACTCCCATGGTGTGACGGGCGGTGTGTACAAGGCCCGGGAACGTATTCACCGTGACATTCTGATTCACGATTACTAGCGATTCCGACTTCACGGAGTCGAGTTGCAGACTCCGATCCGGACTGAGACCGGCTTTAAGGGATTCGCTGACTCTCGCGAGCTCGCTGCCCTTTGTACCGGCCATTGTAGCACGTGTGTAGCCCTACCCGTAAGGGCCATGATGACTTGACGTCGTCCCCACCTTCCTCCGGTTTGTCACCGGCAGTCTCCTTAGAGTTCCCACCATTACGTGCTGGCAAATAAGGACAAGGGTTGCGCTCGTTACGGGACTTAACCCAACATTTCACAACACGAGCTGACGACAGCCATGCAGCACCTGTCTGACAGTTCCCGAAGGCACACCAAGATCTCTCTCGGCTTCTGTCGATGTCAAGGGTAGGTAAGGTTCTTCGCGTTGCATCGAATTAAACCACATGCTCCACCGCTTGTGCGGGCCCCCGTCAATTCATTTGAGTTTTAACCTTGCGGCCGTACTCCCCAGGCGGTCGACTTATCGCGTTAACTTCGCCACAAAGTGCGCTAGGCACCCAACGGCTGGTCGACATCGTTTACGGCGTGGACTACCAGGGTATCTAATCCTGTTTGCTACCCACGCTTTCGCACCTCAGTGTCAGTGTCAGTCCAGAAGGCCGCCTTCGCCACTGGTATTCCTCCCGATCTCTACGCATTTCACCGCTACACCGGGAATTCTACCTTCCTCTCCTGCACTCTAGCCTGACAGTTCCGGATGCCGTTCCCAGGTTGAGCCCGGGGCTTTCACAACCGGCTTATCAAGCCACCTACGCGCGCTTTACGCCCAGTAATTCCGATTAACGCTTGCACCCTCCGTATTACCGCGGCTGCTGGCACGGAGTTAGCCGGTGCTTCTTCTGCGAGTGATGTCTTTCCTAATGGGTATTAACCACTAGGCGTTCTTCCTCGCTGAAAGTGCTTTACAACCCGAGGGCCTTCTTCACACACGCGGCATGGCTGGATCAGGGTTGCCCCCATTGTCCAATATTCCCCACTGCTGCCTCCCGTAGGAGTTCGGGCCGTGTCTCAGTCCCGATGTGGCTGATCATCCTCTCAGACCAGCTACGGATCGCTGCCTTGGTGAGCCATTACCTCACCAACTAGCTAATCCGACATAGGCTCATCCAATAGCGGGAGCCGAAGCCCCCTTTCTCCCGTAGGACGTATGCGGTATTAGTCTGAGTTTCCCCAGGTTATCCCCCACTATCGGGCAGATTCCTATGCATTACTCACCCGTCCGCCGCTCGTCAGCGGGGTGCAAGCACCCCCTGTTACCGCTCGACTTGCATGTGTTAGGCCTGCCGCCAGCGTTCAATCTGAGCCATGATCAAACTCTTCAGTTTAAGATCTATGCGGTTCTTACCTGCCACTCGAAAGGGACAGAAGCGAACCAAACTTGGCTCAAGGGTCAAACGAATTCATTCAAAACAGATCCCAAAGGACGAATCCTTTAAAACCTTATTGCTTGAGTCGCTTGCCTTGATATTTGGTGATTTGTCACCAACATCAGCAAGCGCCCACATGAATTACCTGATCAAATTGTTAAAGAGCTGTTTCGCTGTCTGGTTACTGTGAAAGTAACCGGGCTGCCGTTGACTTGGCTTGCCTCAGCGAGGAAGGCGTATTCTACGCAGTTCCTGGTGGTTGTCAACCGCTGCTTTAGCGACGGAAGCGAGCGATAGAACCTGCGCTAACTTCCTGACAAACCGAAGCTTTTACACTTCATTCACCGCTGGTAACGCTTGGCGTCCCCGGCAGCGGATGCGTACTTTACGGTTTCGCTGACGGATTGGCAAGGCCTACATTGAAAATAAGCACAAAAAGTTCAAACAAGCGTCACGCGAGCGTAACGTTTCTTGCCCGCCTGAATCACATAGCGCTTACCTGTCGCCAGCATAGTGTCTTTGGCAACGACGTCGCCGTCGACTTTAACCCGGCCATTACCCAGCATGTCTTTAGCTTGAGCGCTGTTGTTTGCAAGTCCTGCCCTATTTAGCACTGCCGCAATGGGGGCTTGCTCGCCGCCTTCGAAATCGACCGTGACTTCCGGCAGATCTTCTGGGAGTTCGCCATCAGCCAGCTGGTTACCCGCAGACTTGTGTGCATTGGCTGCTGCTTCGTCGCCGTGGTAACGAGCAATCAGCTCCCGCGCCAGCTCCATCTTTATATCCCGCGGGTTCGCGCCTTGCTCAACGCTCTGCTTAAGCGCGTCGATCTGTTGATTGGATTTCAAAGAGAGCAGATCAAAGTAGCGCCACATTAGGCTATCGGGCATGGAGACCAGTTTATTGAACATGGAACCCGGTGCCTCATCGACACCAATATAATTACCCAGCGACTTCGACATTTTCTGCACGCCGTCTAACCCTTCCAGCAGCGGCATGGTGATGACTACCTGGGGCTCCTGACCGAAGTGCTTTTGAATCTCACGCCCCATCAGCAAATTGAACTTCTGGTCGGTACCGCCCAGCTCAACGTCTGCCTCAAGCGCTACCGAGTCATAGCCCTGTACTAGCGGGTAGAGAAATTCGTGGATAGCAATGGATTGATTGGCTTTATAGCGCTTCTCAAAGTCGTCCCGTTCCAGCATGCGTGCAACGGTACTTTGCGCTGCCAGCTCAATCATTTTGGCGGCGGTGAGCTCGCTAAACCATTCGGCGTTAAAGCGCACCTCAGTTTTTTCAGGATCAAGGATTTTAAACACCTGCTCCTTATAGGTTTCGGCGTTGGCTTTAACGTCCTCTTCAGTGAGCGGCTTGCGCGTCACGTTTTTGCCGGTGGGGTCGCCAATACGACCGGTAAAGTCACCGATCAGAAAGATAACCGTATGCCCCAAGTCCTGAAACTGGCGCATTTTGGTTAGCAACACGCTATGCCCCAAGTGCAGGTCGGGGGCCGTGGGATCAAAACCCGCTTTAATACGCAGCTTGCGACCTGAAGCCAGCTTGTTTTTTAACTCATCCTCTACCAGGATTTCATGCGTACCCCGCGACAGCAGCGCTAAAGCCTGATCCACCTCACTCATTGCCTCTCTCCACTATAAAGAACCGCCCTTTACCGGGCTCAGGTGATAAATAGCCGACGATGTTACCATGCTCGTTCGCCCTGGTTGAGCCTTGGTTTGGCCTTGTTTTAGCCCTGGTTGGATATTGGCCACGCTTTGCACGAGTTTGCTTATGAAATCACCTACCGCTTTGCCGCTTTACTATGTTGGCCTGATGTCCGGCACTAGCCTGGACGGTATAGATGCGGCACTTATCGCCATCGAAAAAGATTCGCCACCGCGCCTGTTGGCCACCCATGCCGAACCGATGCCAGATGAGCTACATCACCAATTGTTCACACTGTGTCATGCAGAGCAGGTGAGTTTCGCCCAGCTCGCAGCAGCCGAGCACGCGTTCTGCCAATGCCAAGCCCAAGCCGTACAACGCTTATTAGCGCCTCTTTCAGTGGGTGTAGAACAGATCAGTGCCATCGGCAGTCACGGCCAAACCATCGAACACGCCCCTGCAGGCCACGAAGGCGGCCCGGCCTATACGCTTCAGTTGGATAATCCAAGCCTATTGGCAGAGCTCACCGGCTGCACAGTAGTGGCCGACTTTCGCCGCCGCGACCTAGCCGCCGGCGGCCAGGCCGCACCGCTGGCACCGGCGTTTCATCAGGCGCTATTTGGTCGAGTAGACACGCATCAGCTGGTGCTTAACCTGGGTGGCTTTGCCAACCTGACTTGGCTTTCGAGCCAGCCGTGCGACCCTGTCATCGGCTTTGATACCGGGCCGGCGAATGTTTTATTGGATAGTTGGTTTGCCTTACATCAGGGTGGCCGTTTTGACCAGGACGGCGATTGGGCCGCTAGCGGAAAGGTAGATGAAGCGCTGTTAGCTCGGCTGTTATCAGAACCGTTTTTCCAGCAGCCGCCGCCGAGAAGTACGGGGCGTGAGCTTTTCCACCTGGCTTGGCTCCGCCAACATCTCAGCGGCCAGGAATCCGCCGCCGATGTTCAGGCGACGTTGGCCGAACTCACTGCCGTCAGTGTTGCTCAAGGCATTGAGCAACTGCAGATCAGTGACGGTTCACTAACGCTAATCACCGCTGGTGGCGGCGCTCACAACGGCTACTTAATGCAGCGCCTTGCCTATCATCTCCCGCGCGCAACGCTCACTTCGCCAGCCGAGTACGGCTGGCCTGAAGATTGGATTGAAGCGGGAGCTTTTGCCTGGCTGGCTCACCAACGCCTGCACCACCTACCCGGCAACCTGCCCTCGGTTACCGGCGCACAAGGGCCGCGGGTACTAGGTGGTATTTATGCTTGCTAAACTATGAGCTTGAACTGGCGACTGGCATTGAGCCGTCGCTACTCACCTTTTAATGCCAGCGTTCCCTTCGCACTCATTTGCGCCTCGTCTAAACTCACCGTGCCCTCTTTTACTAACCGAGACAGCGCAGCGTCCAGCGTTTGCATGCCCAAGCTACCGCCGGCTTGAATGGCCGAGTACATCTGCGCCACCTTGTCTTCACGTATCAAGTTACGCACTGCCGAGGTGGCAATCAGCACTTCGTGGGCCGCCACCCGGCCGCCGCCCTCACGCTTAAGCAGCGTCTGCGACACCACCGCCTGAAGCGATTCCGACAGCATGGAACGCACCATGGCTTTCTCTTCGCCGGGGAAAACATCGATAATCCGGTCGATTGTTTTGGCTGCAGACGTCGTGTGCAGCGTTCCCAGTACCAGGTGACCGGTTTCAGCTGCGGTCAGCGCTAGCCGAATGGTCTCTAAATCTCGCAGCTCGCCCACCAGAATCACATCCGGGTCTTCGCGCAGCGCGCTACGCAACGCGTCGGCAAAGCTATGGGTGTCGCGGTGAACTTCGCGCTGGTTAATCAAGCAGCGCTTGCTGGTGTGGACAAACTCGACGGGATCCTCGATGGTCAGAATGTGCTCGTAGCGATGGTCGTTAATGTAGTCGATCATCGCCGCAAGCGTGGTGCTCTTGCCCGACCCGGTCGGCCCGGTCACCAGCACTAAGCCCCGCGGCAACATCGCCAAGCGCTCGAACACTTCATCCAGCCCGAGGTTTTGCATGGAGAGCACTTGGTTGGGAATGGTGCGAAACACCGCCCCCGCCCCGCGCGCTTGAGTAAAGGCGTTAACGCGAAAGCGTGCGACCCCCGGCACTTCAAAGGAAAAATCAATTTCCAGGTGCTCTTCGTAGTCGCGCCGCTGACGATCATTCATGATGGCGTAGATCAATTTGCGCACATCGTTATTATCGATAGCGGGCACATTGAGCCGACGAATGTCGCCATCAACACGTATCATGGGCGGCAAACCGGCCGAAAGGTGCAAGTCAGAGGCATTCTGCTTTGCCGAGAATGCTAGCAGTTCGGTAATATCCATCTCTCTTCCCAGCTGCGGTAAGGTGCTTGAGTATGACAGACATCGCGCTTAACGAGTCACTCGGCTATTCATACGCTCAGGCGCGTGAGCGCCTGCGTAATGCATTAGAAAACGCAGGGCGCACCCAGAATGCAGCCAAGCTACTGGCGGTCAGCAAAACCAAGCCTGCGGCGATGATTCGTCAGGCTTGGCAGCTGGGCCAGCGTGAGTTCGGTGAAAACTATCTTCAAGAAGCGTTGGAGAAGCAGACTGAGCTCGCCGATCTTGACGGCATTGTGTGGCATTTCATTGGGCCACTGCAGTCCAACAAAACCCGTTCTGTGGCCGAGCACTTTGATTGGGTGCACAGCGTCGACCGGCTAAAAATAGCCAAGCGCCTTAGCGAACAGCGCCCAACGCACCTTGCGCCACTCAATATCTGCCTGCAGGTTAATATCAGTCGCGAAGAGAGCAAAGCGGGTGTGCTGCCCGAGGCGTTAGAGGAATTGGCCAGAGAAGTCGCCACGCTGCCTAACCTGCACCTGCGCGGCTTAATGGCAATACCCGCTCCGGCGGAAGGCGTAGATGCTCAGCGCCAGCCCTTGGCAGCGCTGCGTGAGGCGTTAACCTCCCTACAAAGCAGCTTGCCGGACGCCCCCCTTGATACACTTTCAATGGGCATGAGCGACGATTTAGAAGCGGCGATACTGGAAGGCGCCACGCTGGTAAGGTTAGGCACCGCGATTTTCGGCGCTCGCCAATCGGCTTAGGCGGGCAGTAGCCTACCTTTTCACTGAACATACTTTTACTTAAGGACACCTGGTATGGCGAATAAGATTACCTTCATTGGGGCTGGCAATATGGCCAGCGCCATCATCGGCGGCCTGATCGACAGCGGCGTCGCGCCTTCTACTATTACCGCCACCGCGCCGAATGACCGCGAACTGGCAGCGATTAAACAACGCTTAGGCATCAATACCCACACCGACAACAATGCGGCGGTGGCTGAAGCCGATGTGGTGGTACTCGCGGTGAAGCCGCAAATCATGCGCAACGTATGCGAAGCGCTGCGCGACAGCGTTCAGCGCCAGCAGCCGTTGGTTATCTCGATTGCTGCCGGCCTGGATGCCGACACTATCGACCAGTGGCTAGGCGGCCAAAATGCCATGGTACGCTGCATGCCCAATACGCCCTCGCTGGTCGGCATTGGCGCCAGCGGTCTCTACGCCAACGCTAAGGTCAGCAATGCCCAGCGCGATGAGGCCACCCAGCTAATGGAAGCTGTCGGCATTGTCGAGTGGGTGGAAGAAGAAGCCCTGTTAGACGCAGTGACCGCTGTTTCCGGCAGTGCCCCGGCCTACTTCTTTTTGATGTTCGAAGCCATGGAGGAAGCCGCGGTTAAACTCGGTTTGCCTGCCGCCACCGCGCGCCGCCTCGCTATTCAAACCGCGCTAGGTGCCGCCACCATGGCACAACAAAGTGATAAAGACCCGGCCACGCTAAAACAGAACGTCATGTCACCTGGTGGCACCACAGAACGTGCCATTCACCACATGGAAGAGGCACAGTTGCGCACCACGATTGCCGACGCCATGCAGGCCTGCGCCGATCGTGCCCAGGCCATGGCTAAGGAACTGAGCGGCAGCTAATACAGCTATTCGGCTAGCGCAGCCGTTGAGCTACGGATCATCAAGGAGTCTCTATAATGGGCAATGAATTGGGCAGTGCAGGGTTAATGCTGGTAAATACCCTGATCAATATTTACCTTTTTTTACTGATGCTGCGCTTTCTGCTGCAAGCGTCGCGGGCGGATTACTACAATCCGTTAAGCCAATCGGTGGTCAAAATCACCCAGCCGGTAGTAGGCCTGTTTCAAGGCTTTTTAGGCCCCGTGGCGGGCCGCTTCGACCTTGCCACGTTAGCGGCAGGCTTTGCATTAAAAGTGGTCAGTATCAGCGCCATCTTTATGGTCATTGGCATTGGCATGCCGCCCATTCCCGGGCTGCTCATCGCGGGTGTGGCGGCCTTGGCAAATGCGATTTTAAAAATCTACTTCTTTGCCATGATTGTGATGATCATCCTCAGCTGGGTAGCCCCTAACGCCAGCCATCCAGGTGCTCTTCTCGTCATGCAACTGGTGGAGCCGATTATGGCCCCGGTGCGCAAAGTGATTCCTGCGCTGGGCATGATCGACCTATCGCCCATCGTGGTGTTTATCGCCATTAACCTGATCGATGGCTTGGTGGTCGGCTCAATGATCCGCGCGGCGGGCATTTCCGGCGCGCTGGTCGGGCTGTGATGGCGGCTGACTGCCCGCTGTTTATTTAATGGATCTATACAGACTGATTCATTTAGTTGCACTTTTTAGCAGGACTAGCGCCTTCAATGCCTGATTCAGATACGTTTGCGTTTGCAGACCGGCCGGCGGGCTCCGTCGGCCTGGTTACCCCGCACGTAGCACGCTTCGACACGTCGCTCGCCCTTGCCTGCGGCAAAGTACTGCCTGCTTACGAGCTGATTTACGAAACCTACGGCACGCTGAACGCTGACCACAGCAACGCAGTGCTGATTTGTCATGCGCTTTCTGGTCATCACCACGCGGCGGGCTATCACAGCGAAGAAGACCGCAAGCCCGGCTGGTGGGACGCCCATATCGGCCCCGGCAAAGCGATCGACACCAACCGCTTTTTTGTGGTTTCGCTGAATAACCTGGGTGGCTGTCACGGCAGCACCGGGCCGGTCAGCCACAATCCCGACACTGGCCGCCAGTGGGGGCCAGAATTCCCCATGGTGACGGTAAGCGACTGGGTGGCCAGCCAAGCGCGGCTAGCCGACCACCTGGGGATTGAGCGCTGGGCGGCGGCAGTGGGCGGCAGTCTGGGCGGCATGCAGGTAATGCAGTGGACGATGACCTACCCGGAGCGGGTCGCCAACGCAGTAGTGATTGCCGCCACGCCCCGGCTCTCTGCGCAAAATATCGCCTTTAACGAAGTGGCCCGCCAGGCGATTCGCTCTGATTCGGAGTTCTTCGATGGCTGGTACGCTGAACACGATACCGTGCCCAAGCGCGGACTAAAGCTAGCGCGCATGGTAGGGCATATCACCTACTTGTCAGAAGACGCCATGGGTAGCAAATTTGGCCGCGACCTGCGTAGCGACGATCTCAACTTCGGTTTCGACGTCGAATTCCAGGTGGAGTCCTACCTGCGCTATCAGGGCGATACGTTTTCCACCGCCTTTGATGCCAATACCTACCTGCTGATGACCAAGGCGCTGGATTACTTTGACCCTTCCGCCACTCAAGGGGGCGACTTAGCCAACGCCCTGGCCCCAGCGCAGTGCCCGTTTTTGATTGTCAGCTTTACCACCGACTGGCGCTTCCCGCCCTCGCGTTCCCGCGAGCTGGTCGATGCGCTCACCCGCGCTGGTAAAGCGGTTAGCTATGCCAATATCGACTCACCCCATGGGCACGATGCTTTCTTACTCTCTGAGCCGCGCTACGACGCTATCTTCAGTGCCTTTATGAACCGCACGGCCCGGGAGCTGAATCTCGCAGAGCTGGGCAAAGATAAGCTGAGCAAAGATGAGCCGGGCCCGGAGGAGACGCCATGATGCGCGCCGATCTTGAACTGATTTACGACTGGGTGCCCAAAGGCGCGCACGTACTCGACCTCGCCTGCGGCGACGGCGAGCTGCTGGAGACCCTGGCGCGCAATAAAGGCGTGACCGGTTATGGCTTGGAAATTGACCACGACGGCATTAATGCCTGTGTGGCCCGTGGCGTCAGCGTGATTGAGCACAACCTGGACGACGGTTTAAGCAGCTTCTGCGACAACAGCTACGATCAGGTGATCATGACCCAAGCCCTGCAGGCGCTGCGCCGTCCGGACAAAATGCTCGATGAGATGCTGCGCGTTGCCGAAGAGGGCATTATCACCTTCCCCAACTTCGCCTACTGGCGCCACCGTGTGCATTTGGGTTTGCGCGGCTATATGCCAGTCTCCAAATCGCTGCCCCACGCCTGGTACGACACGCCCAACATTCACCTCTCCACTTTTAACGACTTTGAGCACCTGTGCCGTGAAAAGGGCTTGATGATTGTTGATCGCGCGGTGGGCGTGGGGGATCATCAAGGTCACTGGAAATCGCGGCTATGGCCCAATCTATTTGGTGAAATTGCCATTTTCCGCGTTCGCCGACGCTAAGCTTTATGCTAATCAAGGAGGTACGACCATGCTACGCCGCTTAATGATGAGTGCCGCCCTTGTCGGCACGCTTTTCGCCACCGCTGCCTACGCGGAGCAGTTCGCCCAGGTTGGCGATTACGAGATTCACTACAGCGCGGTGAACAGCAGCTTTTTAACCCCGGAGGTGGCTCAAGCGAACAATATTCAGCGCAGCGCTAACCGCGGCTTGGTCAATGTGAGCGTTCGCGAGCGCCAGGACGATGGCAGCACCCGTCCGGTTAACGCCAGCGTGCAGGGCCACGTTAGCGGCTTAACCGGCGTTCAGGAGTCGCTCAGCTTTCGCACCGTGCATGACGGCGATGCCACTTACCACTTAGCGCCTTTTACCATACGCGAAGATGAGGGTATGCGCTTTGAGCTAAGCGTGCGCTACGACCGCAACGCGGCCCCCGAACCGGTAAACTTTATTCAGCGCTTTTATATTGATCGCTAAGCCCTATCTTTTATAAAGCTCGCGTGCCGCACCGGCAGGCTGCGCGTTAACCCCACTCCAATGGGGCGCCCCTGCTCTCGCTTTACTGTCATGCCATAGGCCAGCACTTCCACCCCGCTGGCCGCAGCTTCCCCCAGAGCCGCTGCGTACGTCGCGTCAATATGCGCAGCGGCGGCTACATCTGCAATCCCCTCGTGAGCGACACAAAACAGCAGCACCGCCCGCTCGCCCTGCTCCGCCAGTGCCTGAAGTGAACGCAGATGCTTGGTCCCGCGCATGCTGACCGAATCCGGAAAGTAGCCGTGGCCATCCAGCTCTTTGAGGGTGACCTGCTTTACTTCGATATACGCCCGGCCCCGCTCAGGGTCATCCAGCCTAAAATCGAGCCGGGCATCGGCTACTTTTACCTCTCGGCGCAGCGTGGCATAGCCTGCTAACGGCGCTAATGCACCCGCCTTCAGCGCCGCTTCCACAATGCGGTTAGCGCGGCCGGTATGCACCGAGGCGAGCGCCACCTGCCCACCGGCTTGCGGCAGCTCGATAAACTCCCAGGTCCAGGCGAGCTTGCGCTTAGGGTTATCGCTGGGTGATAGCCACACTCGACAGCCCGGCACGTTCACTGCTTTCATCGAGCCGGTATTGGGGCAGTGAGCGACCACCTCGCGTCCATCGTCTAAAAGAATATCGGCTAGAAAGCGTTTGTAGCGTTTGAGTAGCGTACCCGGCACAAGCGCTGGATAGCCCAGCATCACAACCTGCTCACAAAACGTGCCATGCGCGCCACCGCCTCTTCTAGGCGCGCCACGTCATTGGTAAAGGCTATGCGTACATGGTGCTTGCCCCCGCGCACGGCAAAATCAATGCCGGGGGTAATTGCCACATTCTCTTCCTGCAGCAACCGCTCGCAGAACACTTGGCTATCACGACTATAGCGGGAGATATCCAACCATAAATAGAATGCCCCCTGGGGCGGCAGATCTGGCGCCAGCCCTAAACCTGCGAGGCCCTCAAGCAGCACCTGACGACGCTCTTTCAGCGTTGCGCGGCGCTGTTCGAGGATGCCCCGGCACTCAGGCGTGAAAGCGGCCAATGCCGCATGCTGTGAAGGCGTCGGCGCGGCCAGAAACATATTCTGCGCCAGCCGCGTTAACGGCTCCACCGCATGCTCAGGCGCCACCAGCCAGCCCAAGCGCCAGCCGGTCATGCCGAAATACTTTGAGAAGCTATTGACCACAAAGGCGCTGGCCGAAAGCGAGGTCGCCGACAACGGCGCATCGTCGTAGTTAAGACCCTGATAGATCTCATCGACGATCACCTCGCCTTCACGCTCGGCGATGGCGGCTAGCACGGCGGAGAGCTGACCAGCGCTCAACGTGTGGCCGGTGGGATTGGAAGGCGACGCCAGCATTGCAAGGCTGGTATTTTCACGCCAATGCTGCGCGACCAATCCAGCGTCCAACTGCCAGCCGCTCTCACGCCCTACGGATACCGCATCAATCTCAGCACCCGCCAGGGCCATAAAGTGGCGATTGCAGGGGTAGTTCGGGTCTGCCATCAGCACCCGTGAGCCGCTTTCGACGAGTAGCTGACTGGCCAGCAGCAGTGCCCCGGAAGCACCTGGCGTTACCAGTATGCGCGCCGGATCCAGCGTGGCGCTAAAGTGCTCAGCGTAGTGCCCGGCAATGGCCTCACGTAGCGCGGGCAGCCCTGCCGCTGGCGTGTAGCGGGTATGACCATCGACCAGTGCCTGCTGCCCGGCCGCAACAATCGGTTCTGGGGTCGCAAAATCCGGCTCACCCACCTCCAGATGAATCACATCATGGCCAGCGGCTTCCCGCGCCTGGGCCATTTCCAGCAAGTGCATGACCCGAAAAGGGGCAACGCGATCGACGCGCGAATTCCAGGCCATAACGGCTCCTTCACTTATTCAGTATGAAAACGTGGCCATTGTTAAAAGCTAACTAAAGCATGATACTAGCTTTTTAAGACGCCAAACCAGAGTAGAGAAAACACCATTATGCTTGCAACTCAGCCATTTTTCAGCTAAACAAGCATCCCTTTGGCGTGAGATCGTGGCATACGCTCATGATCAATCAGTAGTCACACTTGCTTGTAAGGGGCACTCCCATGCCAGTAGCAGAAAAGAAACCGGAAGCGTCCAAGTCCTTCACCCCGTATGAGCCAGCGCCGGGTGAAGAGTATATGAACGAGCAGCAGCTAGCGCACTTTCGACAGCTGCTGCTGGATTGGAAACAGGATCTCATGGAAGAGGTGGATCGCACCGTGCGCCACCTGCAGGAAGATGCGAACAACTACGCCGACCCCGCCGACCGCGCTACCCAGGAAGAGGGCTTTAGCCTGGAACTGCGCACCCGGGATCGCGAGCGTAAACTGCTCAAGAAAATCAACGAGACGCTGGATAACATCGATGATGACGATTACGGCTTCTGCGAAGCCTGCGGCGTTGAAATTGGCATACGGCGTTTAGAAGCTCGCCCTACCGCTACCCTCTGCGTGGATTGCAAAACCCTAGCAGAACTCAAGGAGAAGCAGCTCGGCGGCTGAGCGCTAAAACAACGTTCTACTTGAACGCGGGCACCTTAGGGTGCCCGTTTTTGTGAATGGCTTTTATGTGAATATTATTTTGTGAATAACCAGGCGCTTTCAAAAACAACGCTATGAATGAACCTGCTCGCTACCGTGGCCGCTTTGCCCCTACGCCCTCAGGCCCGCTGCACTTTGGCTCGCTAGTCGCCGCCTTAGGCAGCTACTTAGATGCCCGCGCGGCCGATGGGCAGTGGCTGGTACGTATTGAAGATATCGACCCACCCCGCTGCCCTGAAGGGGCGGCGAGTACTATCCTGCGCCAACTGGAAACCTTTGGCCTGGAGTGGGAGGAAGCGGTGCTGTGGCAGCACACCCGCAATGATGCGTACCAACACGCCTTAGACCGGCTGATTCAGCTAGACCTTGCTTACCCCTGCAGCTGTTCGCGCAAGCAGTGGCAGGCGTTTGACATCTACCCTGGCTGGTGCCGCGATGGCGTTTGCGCCCCCAGTAAGCCAGTGGCCTGGCGGCTTCGCAGCAACCACGGCGAGCGCCCTATTCGCTGGCAAGACCGACTATTCGGCGAGCAGCAGCTTGACCCCGCTGAACTAGGCGATGTGGTGTTAAAACGCAAAGATGGCCTGTGGGCGTACCAGCTCGCGGTGGTGGTAGACGACGCCGAACAGCAGATTAGCGATGTCGTGCGTGGGCTTGATCTACTCGATAACACCCCTTGGCAGCGCCAATTGCAGGGCGCACTTCAGCTCGCGCAACCGCGCTACCTACACTTGCCGCTCATCGTCACCAATGAAGGCCAGAAGCTGTCGAAGCAGAACCTCGCTCCCGCCCTGGCTGAAAATGACCACGGTGTACGCCAGCAGCTCTTTCAGGCACTGCAAGCGCTAGATCAAGCACCGCCCCAAGACCTTTCAGCGGAGCCACCGTCGACTCAGCTACACTGGGCGGTAGCCAACTGGTCATTGGCACGACTAAGGCCAGCACCACACCGTTTAACTCCCCTCTTACATCCATCAGGAGATTGATATGTACGTCTATCGCATCATGCTGTTTTTGGTGTTTGGCGGTTACCTGCTCTCTCCGCTGCTGATGAATGGCTGGAGTGACCCTTCGGCTGCCTGGTATCGGCCGTTTGCGATTTGGGGTGGCTTAATTGCACTGACCCTCTGGCTGGAGCAGAAGAGGAAGCTTGATGAACGTTGAGATGCACGTTGAGATAGTCGGTGTCCTACTGCTTGGGCTAGGCTACCTGGCGCTGCTATTTGGCTGCGGTTTTGCGGTAGAGCGTGGTTGGGTGCCAGTACGCATTACCCGCCACCCGATTGTTTACACCCTTGCCCTGGGGGTTTATGCCAGTGCCTGGGCGATTTATGGCAGCGTAGAAATGGCCGCCCATGCAGGGTTTGGCTACCTTGCCTACTACCTGGGCGCAGCGGGGGCATTCTTGCTCGCCCCGGTGCTGTTGGTGCCGATCCAGCGCATTACCCGCACCTATCAACTAACCTCCCTGGCGGATCTGTTTGCCTTTCGCTTTCGCTCGCGGTGGGCGGGTACGCTGGTGACTATCGTCAGTCTGCTGGCGGTGCTGCCACTGCTTGGCATTCAAGTGCAAACCCTCAGCGAAGCTATCGATATCCTCACCGTTAGCCAAGCGGGGGGCAGCATTGCGCTGCTCTTTTGTACCATTATTGCCGCCTTTGCAGTGATTTTCGGCGCCCGCCACAGTCAGACTCACGGCGGTCACGACACCCTGCTCAGCGCCATTGCATTTGAATCCATCGTTAAGCTGCTGGCCATGTTGGGGCTCGGTGCGGTGGCGCTATGGATGGTTTTTGACGGCCCAGGCGATATGCAGCTGTGGCTGGAAGGCCCCGGTGCTATCCTCCAGCAGCAGACACCCAAACTTGACCCAGCCCAATGGCGCACCCTACTGCTATTGTTCTTCGCCGCAGCGTTTATGATGCCACACCTATTCCATATCAGCTTTGCCGAAAGCCTGTCGCGGCATACCCTGCTGCAAGCGAGCTGGGCGCTGCCGCTGTTTCTACTGTTAATGGCGCTGCCGGTGCCACTGATCTGGTGGGCCGCTCAGTCGGTTAATGCCGATATACCCATTGCCGCCTATGCCGCGTTCCTAATGACCGAGCACTGGTGGGTAGGGGCGCTGGCGTTTATCGGCGGGTTAGCCGCCGCCAGCGGCACCATGATTATGATTGCGTTGGCGCTTTCCGGCATGGTGCTCAACCATATTGTACTGGTCGCGAGCCCCCCCGAGGCACGCAGCGACCTCTACGGCTGGCTGTTGTGGCTACGCCGTGGTTTAGTCGTTGCGGTGATTATCGGCGGCTGGCTGTTTTACCAGTGGGTAGGGCGACACCACGGCTTAATCGGCCTAGGGTTAGCCGCTTTTGTCGGCATGGCCCAATGCCTGCCGGGTATGCTGGCGCTGCTCTATTGGCCCGGCGCTAACCGTAAAGGCATGATTGTTGGCTTGATCGCAGGCGTCTGCGTGTGGCTGTGGGGCCTATGGCTGCCGCTTATGTTCTCGCTCCCCGTACCGACACTCCCCTTTACACCGTTTACGCCCGCCAATGCGCCGGTTTGGTATAACGTCACGCTGCTGTCGTTGGCGATTAATATCCTGCTGCTGATCGTGATATCGCTGTTCACGCGAATTTCAGAAGGGGAGCAGTCCGCCGCGGAAGCGTGCTCGGTAGATGCGGTGATCCGCTCGAAGCGTTTTCCACTAGTGGCTGCCACGGCCAGCGATTTCTCTAGTCACCTAGCCCAAGCGCTGGGTGATGAAGCCGCACAGCGCGAACTCGCCCGGGCCTTAAAAGCGCTTAACTTAACGCCCCAAGAGCGGCGCCCCTACGCACTACGCCGCCTACGTGACCGCATTCAGGCGAACTTGTCCGGCTTGATGGGCCCTTCGGTAGCCCGCGATATCGTCGATCGCTACCTGCCCTACCGCCATGACGACGCGCCGGAAACCGACGATATTCACTTTGTTGAAAGCCGCCTGGAAGCCTACCGTTCGCGGTTAACGGGGCTCGCCCGGGAACTCGACGGCTTGCGCCGCCACCACCGCCAAACCCTGGCCTATTTGCCCGTGGGGCTGTGCGTGCTAGGCGATGACGATGAGTTGCTGATGTGGAATCAAGCGCTTTCGCAGCTCTCGGAGATTAGCGGTGAAAGCGTGATCGGCTCGCGCCGCGATAGCCTGCCAGCTCCCTGGCCCAGCCTACTGGGCAGCGTGTTAGACGCAACGCCAGGCCCGCTATACAAGCAAGCGGTGACGCTGCACGGCAAGGATTACTTTCTGACCCTGCACAAAGCTATTCTCAGCGGCCACGATAGCCGTGGCGGTAGCGTGATTTTGATTGAAGACCATACTGAGATGAAGTGGCTCGAAGATGAACTGGTGCATGCGGCGCGCCTCGCCTCCATCGGCCAGTTGGCCGCCGGGGTAGCCCATGAAATTGGCAACCCGATTACCGGCATCTCGTCGCTGGCGCAAAACCTGCGCTACGACACCAGCGACCCGGCGCTGCTAGAAACCGCCGACCAGATTCAGCAGCTCACCCAAAGGGTGACTAAAATCGTCAATTCATTGGTCGGCTTTGCCCATGGCGGGCGCCAAACGGTGCCGCTCCCCACCTCCCCCGTGGCGCTCGCATCGATTAGCGAAGATGCACTGCACTTGATCCACCTCGCCTGCTCGGGAGAGGATGTCACCTTAACCAATGAGACGCCCGACGACTTAGTGGTGCACGGCGACGCTCAACGGCTAACCCAAGTGATGGTCAACCTGCTAAGCAATGCTCGGGATGCCTGCGACCACGGCGGAGCGGTGCATATTAATGCCGGGCGCTATGAGCAACTTGCCTGGTGGCGGATAACCGATAACGGCCAAGGCATCGATCCACGGGTGCGCGATCGCTTATTTGAGCCTTTTACCACCACTAAGCCAGCAGGCGAGGGCACCGGCCTGGGCCTTTCACTGGCTTATCAGATTATCAATGAGCACCAGGGTAAAATAGACGTGGCCTCGCCACCGCCCGGACAGCCTCGCGGCACGGCCATTACGTTATGGCTGCCGCTCTACCAACAGGATGATCAGCCAGCCCATGCCCAGGATTCTGATTGTTGAAGATGAAGCGATTATCCGCAGCGCGTTAAAGCGCCTTCTGGAACGCCACAACTATACGGTCAGCGAAGCAGGCAGCGCTGAGGAGGCCTGCCAGCTTGAGCTCAAAGGCTTCGACCTCATCATCAGCGACCTGCGCCTGCCGGGCGAGCCGGGCACTACCCTGATCACCGCCGCGGCCCCGGTGCCTGTCTTGATCATGACCAGCTACGCCAGCATGCGTTCTGCGGTGGAATCGCTCAAACAGGGCGCCGTGGACTACGTTGCCAAGCCCTTCGACCACGCCGAACTGCTCGAAACCGTCGAGCGAATTCTGCATAAACAGTCGATGCAGCAGAGTCCGCCGCCGGATATCACCGATGCAGGCGGCAGTCGACAAACCATGATCGGCAACTGCGTTGCCATGCAACAGGTCTATACCCGTATTAGTAAAACCGCCCCCGCCGATGTCACCGTCCTGGTGCTTGGCGAGTCGGGCACCGGCAAGGAGCTGGTGGCACGCGCTATTCACCAGCAGAGCAAGCGTGCCAAGGCGCCACTGATCTGCGTCAACTGCGCGGCGATTCCTGAAACACTGATTGAGTCCGAACTGTTTGGCCATGAGAAAGGCGCTTTTACCGGCGCTAGCGCCGCGCGCACCGGGTTAGTCGAAGCCGCCGATGGCGGTACGCTGTTTTTGGATGAGATCGGCGAACTACCACTGGATGCCCAAGCACGGCTGTTACGTGTGCTCCAAGAGGGTGAAATCCGTAAAATTGGCTCGGTGGAAACCCGCCACGTTAACGTCCGGCTGATTGCGGCCACCCACCGCGACCTACGAGCGCTGTCAAAAACCGGCGAATTCCGTCTCGACCTTTACTACCGCCTGAATGTGATGCAAATCGAGCTGCCGCCGTTACGCGAGCGTGAGGAGGACGTACTTGAGATCGCCGACATTCTGCTCGACAAAGCATGTAAGCGCCATGAGCGGTCCGGCCTACGTTTATCACGTGCTGCCCGTCAGGACTTACGCGACTACCCCTGGCCAGGCAACGTGCGCGAGCTGGAGAATGCCCTTGAGCGTGGCGTCATTCTTGCAGAAGGGCATCTAATACACCCAGATGATTTAGGTTTAGCGCCCATTACCGCTCGCGCTCATGCACCATTAACGAACACTCCCGCAACCTCTGGCAGTGCGGATAATACCGCTGAAGAAAATGAAGACGATCTCTCGTTAGAGGATTACTTTCAGCACTTTGTGCTTGAGCACCAAGACCAAATGAGTGAAACCGAGCTGGCACAGAAACTTGGCATTAGCCGCAAAAACCTCTGGGAGCGGCGCCAACGGCTTGGCATACCGCGCAAAAAAACTGCCCGGCGCCCAGGTTAAGCGCCTGAGCACACCTAGCGCCCTGGACTCACCCGCGACCTCTACGACCATTGTCTAATATGCTGATTTAAATAAGAAATACCCCACTCTTCGCCACCCTGGCATTGTTACCTTCCCACACAAAGCTGCGCACAAAATGGTGCAGAAGGGGTAACACTTTTTGCGCTGCAAAGTTCCATTGCGCTCAAAAAAACGCCAACCTTCTGAAATTTATAATGTATTAAATAGGTGGCACAGCGCCTGCAGTATTACTGGGTAAGAAAAACAAACTGGGCATAGCGGTAGGTCACTAACAAAAACAATACGATCACACCCACACCTGAGCCACAACAAAAACAACAGGGCCAGGTAGAGACAACGGTACTAATAACAACAACAGGCTTAAGTCTCATTACTTGCTTGCGTAGGCAGCACAGGCGCAGCAAACAATAACAAAACCAGCAAGTGGCCCGATAAGGACGCGACGTACAACGTGGCTTGGCATCCTAACAACAATAGCTGTCAGTGTGTACACCCCGGCGCCAATAATAATTCCCCGGGGGGAGAAAAGTTCGCGGTTGGATTATTGTTTTGAATACGAGGCGGTCGGAACGATTGTGATCCTTACGCCTACCGACTGCGGTGCGTATTCAGGGCGATGTGCCATCATGAAGAAAAATAGCAGCAAGGACGCTGATTAATCGCTTAATAGGGGAGGCTCTTTTAGCCTCCCTTTTCCATGTCTGGCCCCCTGAGTTTACCCCCGCCTGCCTCAAGTGCTTTGCAACCTGCTCTTTGCAAGCCACAAAGGGTCGGCTACACTCAGCCACTGACTGTTTACGTTCAGTACTCGTTTAAAGTACTTACTAATGACTATTTTTTCGTACCCTGCGAGTTGAAATTATCGCATGTTTAAAGGATTTACCCGTTTCCTACACAGCCCGGGGGAGCAATTGAAAACCTTGCTTGATCCCCAAGAGAGCACCACCAGCGCCCTTACTCCGCGCAACATCCCTCGGTCCGAGCACCCTGTTTCTCGCCAGCAAATTAGCGATGCCGCTTTAAAAGTGCTCTATCGCCTGAGTGGGGCAGGTTTCGACGCCTATTTGGTCGGTGGCTGCATTCGTGATGCGCTGCTTGGCAAGATGCCCAAAGATTTCGATGTCGCCACCAATGCCACCCCCGAGCAGGTCCGCGATCTGTTTCGCAACTCGCGCCTGATCGGCCGTCGTTTTCGGATTGTCCATGTGCGCTTTGGCCGCGAGGTCATTGAGGTCACCACTTTCCGTGGCAAACCCCAAGACGAGCACGGCGATCACATTGCCCACCAGTCCGATGAAGGGTTACTGCTGCGCGACAATGTGTGGGGCAATATCGAAGAGGACGCGCTGCGCCGTGACTTCACCGTTAATGCGCTCTACTACAATATTGCCGACTTCAGCATCACTGATTTTGCTAATGGTGCCGACGACATTAAAACGCGCACTCTGCGCCTGATTGGCGACCCGGCGACGCGCTACCGCGAAGACCCGGTACGCATGCTGCGGGCGGTGCGCTTTGCGGCTAAGCTCGATTTCACGTTAGACCCCGCCACCGAAGCGCCAATGTACGATCAGGCGCCGCTGCTGCTGCAGATTCCTCCCGCGCGGCTATTTGATGAAGTGCTCAAGCTATTTATGTCGGGCCACGGGTTGGTGACGTTCCGCCTAATGAGTCATTACGGCCTGTTTGGCATGCTGTTCCCCGAAGCCGAAGAAGCCATGGCCGATGCGGCCTGGGTCGAAGAGCTGATTGAGCAGGCGCTCACTAATACCGACAAGCGCATTGCCGAAGAGCGTCCGGTCACGCCGGCATTCCTGCTGGCGGCGTTTTTATGGGCGCCGGTTAAACAACGCCAGGAAGAGCTGGAGCAAGAGGGCATGCCGCCCATTCCCGCCCTGCAAGCGGCGGCTCAGCAAGTGGTTTCTCGGCAGTTAGAGCATACGTCGATTCCCAAGCGTTTTGGCATCCCCATGCGAGAAATTTGGGAGCTTCAGCAGCGCCTGCCCCAGCGGCACGGTAAAAAAGCCTTCCAAACTCGTGAACATTCGCGTTTCCGGGCGGGCTATGACCTGCTACTGCTACGCGAGCAAGCGGGCGAGATAGCGAGTGGTTTAGGCGAGTGGTGGACAGCCTTTCAGCGCGGCGATGAGCACGAACAGCGCCGCTTACTGCAAAAAATTGGCGGCGATCCCGCCAGCCAGGGTAATCGTCGTCGCAAGAAGCGGCGTAAACCCTCCAGCCCAGCGTCAGAGTAGCGGGCGATGTCAGCCCAGCTTGCCTATATTGGGCTAGGCAGCAACCTTGCTTCGCCTATTGAGCAGGTTCGTGAAGCCCTCAATGAACTGGCAGCGTTGCCGCAAAGCCGACTGGTGGCAGCGTCTTCGCTCTACGCCAGCCGCCCCGTCGGGCCGCAGGACCAGCCGGACTTTATTAACGCCGTGGCGGCGCTGGAAACCCGCCTCTCGCCGCTGGCGCTACTCGACCAGCTCCAGGCGTTAGAGCAGCAACATCGTCGTCGCCGCCAGCAGCACTGGGGGCCGCGCACGCTGGATCTTGACCTGCTGCTCTACGCTAACGATCACATCGACATGCCGCGCCTGCGCGTCCCACACCCGCACATGACCGCCCGCGCCTTTGTGATAGCCCCCCTTGCTGAGATAGCCCCTTCGATTCAACTTTACCAAAAGCCGCTGACCTTTTGGCTCGAGCGTATTGAGGGACAAAACTTAGAGCGCCTAGCCAAGGCTTAATCCCACTCACTGCTACCATCTGACACAAATCTCGACACTGACACCCCATTCAGGTAACAATTGCTGGTTACGCCACTTCGCGCATGCAGGGATGCAGCTTTAATAATGGCCGGCTGCCTATGCCGCAGCGGCCTCACGTAAAACACGAGAGCACGCCATGAAAACCGTCACCCTAAGCACACTGCAGGCCTATAAGCAGGCTGGCGAGACGTTTAGTTGCCTGACCGCTTACGATGCCTCCTTTGCCCATGCGGCAAGCCAAGCAGGGATTGATGTCCTGCTGGTCGGTGATTCGCTGGGCATGGTGCTACAAGGCCATAACAGCACCCTACCCGTGACCATTGACGACATCGTTTATCACACCCGCTGCGCCGCACGCGGTAAAGGCCACAGCCTGTTGATGGTGGACCTGCCGTTTATGAGTAACGCCACCACCGAGCGGCTGTTAGAAGATGCCGCTGCCGTGATGCGCTCGGGGGCGGGACTGGTTAAGCTGGAAGGCGAAGCGTGGATGGCCGACGGCATTCGTGAATTGACCCGCCGCGGCGTACCGGTGTGTGCCCACTTAGGGTTAACCCCACAAACCGTGCACCAGTTAGGTGGCTATAAAGTGCAGGGGCGCGACGCCGCTCAGGCTGAGCGGATCATCAATGACGCCAAAGTGCTTGTCGACGCGGGTGCCTCAGTGATCCTGCTCGAGTGCGTACCCGCTAGCCTGGGCAAAGCGGTGACCGAAGCCTTGGAGGTACCGGTGATTGGCATTGGCGCTGGCCACGACACCGATGGTCAAATTTTGGTGATGCACGATGTACTCGGTGTTACCCATGGCCGCACGCCGCGCTTTGTTAAAAACTTTATGGTTGAGGCTGACAGCATTCAAACAGCGTTCCAGCACTACCACGAAGCAGTCAAAACACGTGCATTCCCAGCGCCAGAACATTGTTTCTAGGTACAGTTTTTAAGTACTGTTTCTAAGTACTGCTTTTAAGTACGGTTTCTAAGCACTTCTTCTAAGCAAATTCTGGATGTTAATACGACGCCAGTGAATCACAGCGATACTTCTATGCGCACTTTGCGAGACATCAATGAGCTACGCGCCTTGCTGCGCGAGCACCGCCAAGACGGTCAGCGTATTGCCCTGGTACCCACCATGGGCAATCTCCACGCCGGGCATTTAGCGCTGGTTGCCAGCGCGCGCCAGCACGCCGATATCGTCGTCTCAAGCCTGTTTGTCAATCCAATGCAGTTTGGCCCAGGCGAAGACTTAGACGGCTATCCAAGAACGTTTAGCGCCGACCAAGCGCAGTTGACCGAGGCTGGCGGCGACGTGCTGTTCGCCCCGGCAGCGAGTTCACTCTATCCACATGGATTAGACGCCCAGACCCGCGTACATGTGCCCGTGGTCGGTGAGGGGCTATGCGGAGGCTCGCGCCCTGGCCATTTTGATGGTGTTTCCACCGTGGTTAGTATGCTGTTTAACTTGGTGCAGCCAGACGTTGCCTGCTTTGGGGAGAAAGATTACCAGCAGCTTGCGGTGATCCGTAAACTGGTGCGCGACCTGCACATGCCCATCGAGATTATCGGCGTGCCAATTGTACGCGCAGAGGATGGCCTGGCGCTGTCATCGCGTAACGGCTATTTAAGTCACGAGCAGCGTGCAATTGCCCCGGTGCTCTACCGAACGCTGTATACATTGCGCGACGCGCTGGAGCGCGGCGAAGCTATCGAAAAGGTACTACACCAGGGCAAAACCGCGCTGTATGATGCGGGCTTTACGCCGGACTACCTAGAGCTACGCGATACCACGCTCGCCTCAGTCAGCCCAGCGACCCGCCAAGCGGTTCTATTGGCCGCCGCCAAGCTGGGCCCTGCGCGATTAATCGACAATCTCACCGTTCAGCTCCCGGCCAGCGCTGCCACTGCCATCAGTGAATAAACAACCAACGGGTAATACAGGAACTCATATGCATACCATTATGCTTAAAGCCAAACTGCACATGGCGCGCGTCACACACGCGGTACTTAACTACGAAGGCTCCTGCGCCATCGACGGCGACCTGCTGGATATGGCGGGTATTCGTGAAAATGAGCAGATCCAGATTTACAATGTCGAGAACGGCGAGCGCTTTACGACCTACGCTATTCGCGGTGAGGAAGGCTCCAAGCTGATCTCAATTAACGGCGCTGCGGCCCACCTTGCCGCCCCGGGCCACCGCATCATTATCTGCAGCTACGCCCACTACTCGGAAACCGAGCTTGATAACCATCAGCCGGCGCTGGTGTATCTACAGGAAGGCAACCACGTCAGCCACACCAGCCATACTATTCCCGTGCAGTTGGCCTAACATGCAGTTGGCCTAACATAGAGGCGTTTTCTCTCCTGTCTTAAACGGGCCATTATTTGGCCCGTTTCTATTTGCTTATAAATGCGTATTGCCGCAACGCACCACCTTCCCCTATGCTGAAAGACGGCTGACAGAGTACGAATAAAAGAGTACGGCTGACAGAGCACGCCTATCGGACATCTGGCTTCAGACTGTCTGTTAATTACTCCAGGAGTCATCTTATGCAAGAAGTAGTCATTGTCGCGGCACGCCGCACTGCTGTGGGCGCTTTCGGCGGCTCCCTCGCAGGTATTCCAGCGAGCGACCTCGGCGCCTTGGTGATCAAGGATATCCTCGCTTCAACCGGCGTTTCTGCCGATCAAGTTGACGAAGTACTACTGGGCCAGGTGCTCACCGCGGGCGTTGGCCAAAACCCGGCGCGCCAGGCGGCGATCAAGGGCGGCCTGCCAGACTCGGTACCGGCCATGACCATCAACAAAGTGTGTGGCTCCGGCCTTAAAGCGTTGCATCTCGCCACTCAAGCCATTCGTTGTGGCGATGCCGAGCTGATTTTGGCCGGCGGCCAGGAGAATATGTCGGCCTCGCCTCACGTGCTACCCAACTCCCGCAACGGCCAGCGTATGGGCGATTGGAAAGCGATTGACTCCATGGTGCACGACGGCTTATGGGATGCTTTCAATAATTACCATATGGGCATCACCGCCGAAAACTTAGCCGAGAAGTACGGCATCACCCGCGCAGCGATGGACGAGTTCGCAGCAGCGTCGCAGCAAAAAGCCGCGGCGGCGATTAAAGAGGGCAAATTCAAAGGCCAAATTGTGCCGGTGGAAATTCCCCAGCGCAAAGGCGACCCGGTGGTGTTTGATACCGACGAAAACCCTCGCGAAGTCAGCGCTGAAAAACTTGGCGGCATGCGCCCCGCGTTTAAGAAAGACGGCACTGTTACCGCCGGTAACGCCTCGGCCCTCAACGACGGCGCAGCGGTGGTCATGCTCTGCTCTGCTGAAAAAGCCAAGCAGTTGGGGCTAAAGCCGCTGGCACGTATCGCCGCTTATTCCAACGCAGGCGTTGACCCCGCCATCATGGGTATTGGCCCCGCGCCAGCGACCCGTCGCTGCCTGGAGAAAGCCGGCTGGAGCCTGGACGACCTGGACTTGGTAGAGGCCAACGAGGCGTTTGCCGCCCAGGCGCTATCTGTCAACAAAGAGCTCGGTTGGGACACGTCTAAAGTGAACGTCAACGGTGGCGCGATAGCCCTGGGCCACCCCATTGGCGCCTCTGGCTGCCGTGTACTGGTTACCCTGCTTCACGAAATGATCGCTCGTGACGCCAAAAAAGGCCTCGCGACGCTGTGTATCGGCGGTGGCCAGGGTGTAGCGCTAGCGATTGAGCGCCCTTAATAATCGTCTGCGGTTAACCAACTAATACCCCCGTTACGACGGGGGCATTTTTTTGACTTCTAGATGATCAACGTGACTTCTCACCGACCACTCTGGCAGGTGTGCTCAGCACCAGTAGAGCGCCCAGCAGGAATAGCCCGGAAGCCGCCCACATGGCAATGGGCAAACTAGTACCATCAACGACACGCCCGCCCACCATGGCCCCCAGGCCAATGGACATATTGAAGGTAAACGCCATCAACGCTGTAGCAGCTTCAGTGTTGGGCGCAGTACGTAAAATCCACGTCTGGATACTGACCGATACGCTGCCAAATACAGCGCCCCAGGCCATTAGCAGTAGCACGCCACTGCTTGGTTGGATACCCAACATCGGGAAAGCGGCCACAACGATAAGCAGCAGGCTGGGAATCGCCAGTACTGCACGGTAGGGGTGCCGCCCGGCGAACATACCTGCGACTATATTACCCATAATGCCCGCCGCCCCGTAAAGCAGCAGCAAGCTACCTACATGACGTTGGGAAATACCGCTGATCTCTTGCAGGATAGGGCTAATAAAGGTGTAGGCGGCAAAGTGCCCAACTACCACAAACCCCGTAGTCAACACCGCTACTCGAACACCTCGATTGCTAAATTGCTGCGCCAGTACTCTAAGACGAACAGGTTCACGTGGGGGTAAAGGCGGTAGCCAACGCCACAGCGCAATGGCCGTTAACAGGCTAAAACCGCCCAGCGAGCCAAAGGCCACACGCCAGTTGCTAAGATCCCCCAGCAGTGTGCCCAGTGGCACACCCAGCACTGAGGCTGCCGCAACGCCACCAAAAATCATCGTCATCGCCTTGGGCACCTGCGCCTCAGGCACCAAGCGCGGGGCAATGCTGCCCGCCACCGCCCAAAACCCACCAATACTAAGGCCTACCAGCACTCGGGCGGTAAGCAGCAAGATAAAGCTGCTTGCCAGCGCAGAGAGTACGCTGCCCACTACCATGACGACCATCAGTAGCGTGAGCATGATACGCCTATCCAAGCGCCCTACGGCGACCGGTAACAGCGGGGCTGAAAAAGCCGCCACCACACCGGGGACAGTGACCATTAAGCCCGCCATACCGGGGGTAACGCCCATGCTTGATGCCACCTGCGAAAGCAGTCCAATCGGCAATTGCTCAGCGGTCACCAGTAAAAAAATGCCGATCATCACGGCCACCACCGCCCACCAGCGCGGCGCTTGATCCTGCTCCATCGCGATTTACTCCCTGGTTCTTTAAGCCCCTAACGATCAAAGCTTACAAACAACACCGCCCCCGCTGCCAGAGGCGACGAGGGCGGTATCAGAAACCTAGCTAACGATTTAAATCACTCGCTTTAAAGCGTCGCTTCGGTTTCCGCTGCTTCTGCTGAAAAAGCGGTTTTCTCTTCTTCGCTGATCTCTTTCATCGACAGCTTCACGCGGTTACGGTTGTCGATATCTAGCACTTTAACGACCACATCATCGCCTTCGTTCAAGAAGTCGCGCACGTTGTTAACGCGCTCGGCAACAATCTGCGAGATATGCACTAGGCCATCGGTACCCGGCATGATATTAACGAACGCGCCGAAGTCGGCAATGCGTACCACTTTACCCATGTACAGCTTGCCGATTTCTGCTTCAGCGGTAATCGCCAGCACGGTGTCAATGGCGCGCTTGGCGGCGGCTTTATCTTCCGCGTAGATGCGTACGGTGCCGTCGTCATCGAGATCGATGGAAGCGCCGGTGTCTTCGCAAATCTTACGAATCATCGCGCCGCCTTTACCGATCACATCACGTATCTTGTCGGGGTCGATTTTGATCGTCGCCATGGACGGGGCGTTGTCGGAGACATCGCTGCGGCTCTGGCTGATCACCACATTCATCTGCTCAAGAATACTCAGCCGCGCGGTCAGGGCTTGCTGCAGCGCGAGCTCCATAATCTCTTCGTTGATGCCTTCGATCTTGATGTCCATCTGCAGGGCGGTAACGCCCTCTTCGGAACCGGCGACTTTAAAGTCCATATCACCAAGGTGGTCTTCGTCACCCAGGATATCGGTCAATACCGCGAAGCCGTCAGGGTCTTTTACCAGGCCCATGGCAATACCCGCCACCGGTGCTTTTAGCGGCACACCTGCATCCATCAGGGCCAGCGAAGAACCACACACAGAGGCCATCGAGCTTGAGCCGTTAGACTCGGTAATTTCAGAAACCACGCGGATGGTATAGGGGAAGACGTCTTCTGACGGCAGCATCGCTTGGATGCCACGACGAGCTAGGCGACCATGGCCGATTTCACGACGCTTGGGGCCGCCCATAAAGCCCGCTTCGCCTACCGAGTAGGGAGGGAAGTTGTAATGCAGCATAAAGCGATCTTTACGCTCGCCTTCCAGCGATTCAATTAACTGCGAATCACGCAGGGTGCCCAGCGTTGCTACGGCAATCGCCTGGGTCTCACCACGGGTGAAAACGGCAGAACCGTGTGCCTTGGGCAGCACACCGACTTCGATCGCCAACGGACGAACGGTCTGGTTGTCGCGACCATCGATACGCGGCTCGCCTTTGACCACCCGCGAACGCACAACGCGTTTTTCCAGGGCCGCGAAGGCACCTTTCACGTCATCTTTACTAAACTTGTCGTTTACTGGCTCGCCTTCATCGGCTGCCAGTTGCTCAATTGCTTGGGCTTTCAGTTCAGCCAGTGCATCCTGGCGCTGCATCTTATCGGTGATGCGGTAAGCATCGCCTACCTTGGCTTCAAAGGCGTCGCTCATAGCGGTTTTCAGCGCCTGGTTCTCTTCAGCTTTTTGCCACTCCCAGCGCGGCTTACCTGCTTCAGCAACCAATTCGTTGATGGCGCCGATCGCCACCTGCATCTCCTGGTGGCCGAACAGCACGGCGCCCAGCATTTCGTCTTCAAGCAGTTCTTTAGCTTCAGACTCAACCATCAGCACGGCTTTTTCAGTACCGGCGACAACCATGTTCAGCTCAGAGCTGGCCAGTTCTTCAACCGTTGGGTTAAGGAAATAGCCTTGCTCTTCGTTAAAACCAACGCGAGCCGCGCCGATCGGGCCACTAAACGGCACGCCTGAGATACTTAGCGCTGCGGAGGTACCCAGCAGTGCAGCAATATCCGGATCGTGGTTACGGTCGGTGGAAAGAACGGTACAGACGACCTGTACTTCGTTCATAAAGCCTTTGGGAAACAGCGGACGGATCGGGCGATCAATCAGCCGTGAGGTCAGCGTCTCTTTCTCGGTGGGTCGCCCTTCACGCTTGAAGAAGCCGCCAGGAATTTTACCCACTGCGTAGGTTTTCTCTTGGTAGTGTACCGAGAGAGGGAAAAAGGGTTGGCTCGGGTTAGCATCTTTACGAGCAACAACGGTACACAGCACAACGGTGTCATCCATGGTAACCATGACAGCGCCGGTGGCTTGGCGAGCAATACGCCCGGTTTCGAGCGTGACGGTGCTACGACCGTACTGGAACGTTTTCTTTACCGGATTCACAGCGACTTCCTTTAGCATTGTCGATATCTACTTGTCTATTCGTTTAGGTCGTTTTGACTGGTTACCATTCTAGGCGCTGGGGCGCGATACGGCTACCTGTTCCGTCTCGCCCCGAGGACTATTAAGGCAAATGCGAAACATAAAAAAACGGGCAGCTCGCAAGGAGCTGCCCGTTTCGAATCGTAGCCGTAAAAACTTAGCGGCGCAGACTCAAGCGCTGAATCAGAGACTGATAGCGTTCGAAATCTTTACGCTTTAAGTAATCCAGCAGTTTACGACGCTGGTTAACCATGCGGATCAGACCACGACGAGAGTGGTGATCCTGCTTGTTGGTTTTGAAGTGATCCTGCAGGCCATTGATGTTGGCGCTCAGCAGGGCAACCTGCACTTCAGGGGAACCGGTATCGTTATCGCCGCGGCCGTATTCGGTGACGATCTCGGCCTTCTTCTCAGCGGTTAAAGCCATCTGTCTCTCCAGTAAGCAATATGCCTAAAAATGAATGGGTGAGACCACGCATATTTGCAGTCTCAAGCTGCTATTTTTACTAGCTAGTGTCTACTAGCGATTTTCTCGCAGACGGCTGCATCCTTGCAACGCTGCTTACGAGATAGCGACGGTACTTAACAGCCGCTTAGGCGCCACTTCCTGGGCACCTTTCACTACGCCAAGGCCGATAAACGTCTCGGCGTAATAAAGTCTGGCTACTTCGTCCGGGGCTAATGCGCCGGTTTCGAGAGCAGCGGGCTGGCCATGGGCCAAACGGGCGTGGGCAGTGTCGTCTACCGTCAGTAACGGTAAATGATTCACCAGCACATCCACCGGCATTAACTCAGCCTCTAATGCCGCTTGGTCGGCCAATGCTTCCAAGGCTTCTAGTGTCCACATAGCATCGGCTAGGAAAGGCCCTGTTTTAAGCCTTCGTAGTTGACTAATGTGTGCACCACAGCCAAGCGCTAGACCAATATCTTCGGCTAACGTGCGAATGTAAGTGCCTTTACTGCAGCTGATTTCCAGCTCAAAAGCGCTGCCTTCAAACGATAGCAGGCGCGCATCATACACGCTTACCCGCCGCGCTGCACGCTCTACGTGCTTGCCTTCGCGGGCCAACTCGTAAAGTTTTTTACCCTGATGCTTGAGCGCCGAATACATCGGCGGCACTTGGTCAATCTCACCGCGAAAGCGGGTGAGCACGGCGTCCACGTCATCGACGCTTAGGCTGGGAACCGCATGCTGCTCAACAACCGTGCCTTCCGCATCGCCGGTATCGGTGATCACGCCCAGTTCTACTCGGGTGCGATAGACCTTATCGGCTTCCAGCAAGTGCGAGGAGAACTTGGTGGCTTCGCCTAGGCAAATCGGCAACAAGCCGGTGGCCATCGGGTCGAGCGTGCCGGTGTGCCCGGCTTTTTGGGCCTGGAACAGCCGACGAACACGCTGCAGCGCATGGTTGCTGGAAAGCCCCTTGGGCTTATCCAGCAGCAGTACGCCATTGACCGGCAAACCGCGTCGTTGCCGTGCCACTAGCGAGTTCCCTCACTTTGCTCGGCGTCGGCATCACCCTCTTCACCTTGATTACGCGCGCGATCCGTCGTCACCGCCTCATCAATCAGTGAAGAGAGTTGCTGACCGCGCACTACGCTCTCATCGAAATGAAAACGTAGCTCCGGCACATGACGTAGCTTAATGCGCTTAGCAATCTGGCTTCTTAGAAAACCGGCAGCGCGCTTAAGCACCTGCAAATTCTCTTTAATACGCTCGGGCTCTTGCTCACCCAACAACGTGACATAGACGTCGGAGTAGCCAAGGTCACGGCTAACGGTGACACCGCTGACCGTGACCATGCCCAAACGTGGGTCTTTGACTTCGCGTTGAATCAACACCGCCAGCTCCTTTTGGAGCTGGTCGGCTACCCGGTCGGTACGCTTAAATTCGCGCATGTTTAGCTCCTCGCAGCCTTACAGGCTACGCTCGACCTTCACTTGGTCGAAGACTTCGATCTTATCGCCGACTTGGACATCGTTGTAGTTCTTCACGCCGATGCCACACTCCATGCCGTTGCGCACTTCCTGCACATCGTCTTTGAAGCGGCGCAGCGATTCGAGCTCGCCTTCGTAGATCACCACGTCATCACGCAACACGCGAATCTTCTTATTACGATGCACGTTGCCTTCGATGACCATACAACCGGCGATGGCACCAATCTTCGGTGCCCGGAAGACATCGCGTACTTCTGCAATACCGACGATCTCTTCTTTCCACTCCGGTGCGAGCATACCGCTCATCGCCTGCTTGACCTCGTCGATCAGCTGGTAGATGACGCTGTAGTAGCGCAGGTCCAAGCCTTCACGTTCGATGATCTCACGGGCAGCGGCATCGGCGCGGACGTTAAAGCCGACCACGACGGCTTCAGAAGCAAGCGCCAGGTTGGCATCGGTACCGGTGATACCACCAACACCCGAGGAAACCACGGCCACTTCCACTTCATCGGTGGAGAGCTCTTCCAGCGCGCTTTTGATCGCTTCCAGCGAGCCTTGCACGTCGACTTTGAGGACGACGTTAACCTTGGCCACTTCGTCTTGGCCCATCTGGCTGAACATGTTCTCCAGTTTGGCCTTCTGCTGACGCGCCAGGCGCACTTCGCGGTATTTGCCTTGACGGAAGTTGGCTACTTCGCGGGCTTTTTTCTCGTCGGCCACGACCATAAAGTCGTCACCGGCATCCGGCGTACCGCCCAAACCTTGAATCTCGACCGGCATCGCCGGGCCAACCGCATTGACTTGCTGGGCAAGCTCATTGGTCAGCGCTCGTACACGACCGTAGTGCAGGCCGGCCAGGACGATATCGCCCTTTTTCAGCGTACCGTTCTGAACCAGTACAGTAGCGACGGGACCACGACCTTTATCAAGACGCGATTCAATTACCACCCCGATACCCGGTGCTTCCGGAACGGCCTTAAGCTCAAGCACTTCAGAGACCAGCTGGATCGCTTCCAACAGTTCTTCAATACCTTCCCCGGTATGCGCTGAGACGTGAACGAACTGAGTGTCTCCGCCCCACTCTTCCGAGATAACGCCGTGCTGGGAAAGCTCATTTTTGATGCGATCAAGATCGATACCATCTTTATCGATTTTATTGACCGCCACGACCATGGGTACTTCAGCAGCTTTAGAGTGCTCAATCGCCTCAATGGTTTGCGGCATTACGCCGTCATCCGCTGCGACGACCAGAATCACCACGTCCGTTGCCTTGGCACCGCGGGCACGCATAGCAGTAAACGCCGCGTGGCCTGGAGTATCCAGGAAGGTAACGCCACCATGGCTATCTTCTACGTGGTAGGCGCCAATATGCTGGGTAATACCACCGGCTTCGCCGGTCGCCACTTTCGCTTTACGGATGTAATCGAGCAGCGAGGTTTTACCGTGGTCAACGTGACCCATCACCGTGACAACCGGTGAGCGAGTGATCTCTTCGCCTTCGTAAGAAATGCCTTCAAGCATTTCTGTTTCCAGCGCGTCATCTTTAACCAGCTTCGGCGTGTGGCCCATCTCTTCCACCACGATCGCTGCCGTATCCTGATCGATGGTTTGGTTGATGGTGACCGCTGCGCCCATATTAAACATGGCCTTGATCACTTCGTTGGCCTTGATCGACATTTTGTCGGCCAATTCCGCCACGCTGATCGACTCAGGGATCGAGACTTCACGCACAATCGGCTGAGTCGGTTTCTGGAAAGCGTGCTTGCCATTGCCGGTCTGGTTGCCACCACGGCGACCACCGCGACGCTGCTCAGCACGTTTTACCTTCTTGCCGCCACCACGTTTGCGCTCTTCGCGATCACCACGATCTTCATCGTCGCGACGACCTTTGGCCTTCGCCGCGGCCTTTTTAGGCGGTGCGGTACGACGGTCAGTACGGCCTTCTTTCGGCGGCGCTGGCGGCATATCATCACCGGACGGCGTGTCGTCGATCTCAAGATTAGGCACTTGCACATCAGGCGTAGCCGGTGCTTTGGCTGCTTTCGGCTTAGCTTCAGCCTCTTTACTGCGCGCAGTTGCTTCAGCAACTTTGGCAGCCCGCGCTTTCTGTGCTGCAGCTTTCTCTTCGGCTTCGCGCGCAGCAGACACTTTGCGCTCAGCTTCGGCTTCCGCCATATCGCCGACTAGCTGGCGTGGGCCAGTGTAGCTAGGCTCTGGTGCTTTCGGCTTCTCATCTTCAGCGCTTTTAACGTAGGTTTTCTTCTTACGTACCTGCACTTCGATGGTTTTGCCGCGCTCGCCGGTATTGATACGGCTACGGGTTTTACGCGTCAGCGTGATGCGGTTTTTGCCTGCATCGCCGGTGTCGCTGCCGCCATGGCTTTTCTTCAAGAAACTCAGCAGTTTCTGCTTATCTTCTTCAGATACAGCATCGCCTTCAGAAGCGTGCTTCAAACCCGCTTCTTTCATTTGCTCTAATAGGCGAGGCACATCACGGCCCACCTTTACTGCGAAATCTTTAACTGTCATATCTGACATCTTGACCCTCCTCAGCCCGTGACCTGTTTACTGTGTGTTCGAATCCGATACGTCTTCGTCTTCAAACCAGGGCGCACGGGCAGTCATGATCAGTGCCGCTGCGCGCGCTTCGTCCAACTCCTCGATATCGACCAGATCGTCGACAGACTGCTCGGCGAGATCTTCCATAGTGACAATGCCGCGGCTGGCCAGAATGAAGGCCAGGTGGCGCTCCATGCCATCCATCTCCAGCAGATCAGCTGCTGGTTGGGCACCGTCTAGCGCTTCTTCCGAGGCAATGGCCATCGTCAGCAGCTCGTCTTTCGCACGTGCGCGTAACTCTTCGACCAAGTCCTCATCGAACTCTTCGATTTCGAGCATTTCTTCCAGCGGCACGTAAGCGACTTCCTCCAGGGTTGTGAACCCTTCTTCCACTAACAGGCGGGCAACATCTTCATCCACTTCAAGGTGCTGGACAAAAGAGTCAACCAGGCTATCAATTTCTTGATCGCGCTTAGACTCAGCTTCCTCTTCGGTCATGACGTTAATACGCCAGCCGGTAAGTTCTGAGGCCAAGCGCACGTTCTGACCGCTACGACCAATGGCTTGGGCTAGGTTATCTTGCGCCACAGCGACATCCATCGCATGGGCATCTTCGTCAACTAGAATAGACCCAACGTCGGCGGGTGCCATGGCGTTAATCACCAATTGGGCAGGATTGTCGTCCCACAGCACAATATCAACCCGTTCGTTTTGCAGTTCAGAAGAGACGGCTTGGACGCGCGAACCGCGCATGCCTACACACGCACCGACAGGGTCGATGCGGCGGTCATTGGTTTTAACGGCAATTTTGGCACGCGAACCGGGGTCACGAGCAGCACCTTTAATTTCTATCAACTGCTCAGCGATTTCAGGTACTTCAATTTTGAACAGCTCGATGATTAGTTCCGGGCATGTCCGCGACAGCTGAAGCTGAGCACCGCGTGCCTCTGGATCTACTTTGACCAACAGCGCGCGCACCCGCTCGTTCATGCGGTAGCGTTCGCCGTGAATCATTTCATTGCGGGGCAAAAACGCCTCAGCGTTTTCACCTAAATCAATGATTAGACCATCGCGAGTCGTCTTCTTGACAATCCCAGCCACCAGCTCGCCTTCACGGTCGGCATATTGGCGCACCACTTCCGCGCGCTCGGCTTCGCGGACTTTCTGGACGATCACCTGCTTAGCGGTTTGCGCCGCAATACGGCCAAACGATGCATTTTCAATATTTTTTTCGACTACATCGCCTAGTTTCAACGGCGGATCGCGCTGCTCGGCAATGGTCTCTTTAATCTCGTAATCTGGCGTTTCAAATTCGTCGTCTTCTACGACCGTCCAGAAACGGAAGGTTTCGTACTCGCCGGTGCGACGGTCAATGTGCACGCGCACATTGGCTTCTTCTTTGTCAAAACGCTTACGTGACGCGCTCGCAAGAGCGGCTTCGACCGCTTCGAAGATGACATCGCGTGGGACGCCCTTCTCATTGGAGATCGCGTCAACGACCATTAAAATTTCTTTACTCATGCGTATGCCTCGCCAGAAAACCTATCCTTATGTGCATCACCCCGGCAGCCTGCCGGCAGCGCCGCCACTCGGTCAATTATCGAACTGCGGTACAATGTGGGCAGAATCAATACTCTCAATTGGAAAGCAGTACTCTTCGCCATCCAACTGCAGCAGCACTTCATCTCCCTCAACACCCACTAGCAGCCCTTGATACTTGCGCCGCCCGTCAAAGGCAGTGCGCAATTTGAGCGCGACGTGATGACCTTGAAAGCGGGTAAACTGATCCAGGGAATACAAGGGACGTGCCATGCCTGGTGAGGAGACTTCCAGCCGGTACTCACCGGCAATCGGGTCTTCTACATCCATAACAGCACTGACTTGGCGGCTTATATCTGCGCAGTCTTCCACACTGACGCCACTTTCGCGCTCGATATAGATCACCAGCCGCGAATTTTTGCCCTGGGAAAGATGGTCGATACCCCACAGTTCAAAGCCCATGGCGGCTACGACAGGTTCAATCAGCGCGTGAAGCGCAGCGTGTTTAGTGGCCACAGACAAAGCTCCTATAGCCGTTGCATCAGGCACCTGGCCAGGAGTTATTAGAAAAGCTAGGTGGCTGATTGGCGTTACTCGGGAAAGTGCCTCCGGTTATCCGGATGACATCCGCTATTTAAATACTCGCGCTAGCCAAAAGAAGGCGTTGCCGCAATGCGCTGGCTAACCAAAAGCTGCTAACAAAAAGCCCCTTCACTGGAAGGGGCTTTTTAAAAGAAACCTTAAGTACCATTTCTACGTAATGGTAGCGGGGACCGGATTTGAACCGATGACCTTCGGGTTATGAGCCCGACGAGCTACCAGACTGCTCCACCCCGCATCAATCTAGGTCGAAGATAATAGACACTTACGCTGCTTACGTCAAGAACTACTTGCTCTACCTACGTAAACTGTCTTTATCGACTCAACTACCAAACCTAGCTTTCATTACAAAAAAACTCTGAGACGTTGGCAAGCCAACAAAACAGATGGTGCCGAAGGCGGGACTTGAACCCGCACGACCATACGGTCACTACCCCCTCAAGATAGCGTGTCTACCAATTCCACCACTTCGGCATCAGGGGAGTCCTAAAAAATAACAGCCACTTACTCGCTGCTTTCCTCTAGCACTGGCGCGGTATTATCCACATCCGCAGGCCTATCGTCAAGCGTCGGGACACTTTGCTGCTGCTCGATCAAACGCGAGTCGGGAATACCAGCTTCCGGTGCTTGACCAGCCTGAGTTGCAAAGTAGGCCAACGCCATTGAGGTGGCGAAAAAGCCCGCCGCCAAAATGGCCGTTGTGCGTGACAAAAAGTTGCCGCTGCCCCGCGAACCAAACACTGTCTGTGATGCACCGCCGCCAAAAGCCGCACCGGCTTCGGCACCTTTACCCTGCTGAAGCAGAATGAGTACCACCAGGGCGATCGCAATCACCACATGGATCATAAGAATTGCAACTTGCATGGCGTTATCCTGCTGACTGACAAATGGCATAAAAATCATCGGCCTTAAGTGAGGCTCCGCCCACTAGACCGCCGTCGATATCCGGCTGAGCAAGCAGCTCAGCCGCATTGCTTGCGTTCATGCTACCGCCGTAGAGCAACCGCAGCTGCTCTGCTAGCGTCGCATCGAAACCCGCTTGGTAGGCACGAATGCCTGCCATTACATCCTGGGCTTGTTCAGGCGTCGCTGTACGCCCCGTACCAATGGCCCAAACAGGCTCGTAGGCAATAACCACCTGCTTGCGCTGCTCTGGCTCTAAGCGAGACATCACATATCCCACTTGGCGAAGCACCACTTCCATGGTGCGACCCGCATCGCGCTCTTCCAGCGACTCGCCAACACAGAGAATTGGCGTAAGCTCGACACTTAAGGCCGCCAGCAAACGCTCAAAGACGTGATCATCATTCTCTTGGTAAAGCTTGCGACGTTCAGAATGGCCTACTAGCACATAGGAAACCACGAACTCTTTTAGCATGTGGCCGCTAACTTCACCGGTATGGGCGCCCGAGTGAACAGGATTCAGCGTTTGCGCGCCGAGTGCCAGCTGCGTCCCTTCGAACGCATGGCGTGCCGCATCCAAATAGGGGAACGGCGGAATAATAACGATATCCACGTCCGCTGGCGATACAGCAGCGGAGAAAGCCTGGCCGAACTCATTGATCAACGCCACGGAACCGTTCATTTTCCAGTTGCCGGCAATTAAGGGCCTACGCATCGACTGTCCTCACTCAAGGTGGAGCGAAATGGTATAGGAGCGGCCTTGTCAAGACAACCGCTGTTACAAGCATCGGCTTGGTTTGTCGAGCAAAATTTATTGGCCAAGCCTAACTGAGCAGGGCCTGAACCTGCCCGGCCAAGGTACGTGCCAATTGATCTACATCCAAATGAGCGCGGCCCTCCACCATCACACGAATCAGCGGCTCGGTGCCAGAAGGACGTAACAGCACTCGGCCCTCATCGCCCAACTCATGCTCTAGCGCAGCCACTGCTTGCTGGAGCGGCGCCGACTCCATCACTTCTTTAGCGCTGACATTGGCAGGCAATCGCACATTAATGAGTGCCTGAGGCACTTTTTCCAGCTCTTTAAGCAGCGTCGGCAGGCTCTTCTGCTCACGCATCATCAGCGCTAATACTTGCAGCGCCGAAACGATCCCATCGCCGGTGGTCTGCACATGACCGCACATGATATGACCTGACGCTTCACCGCCCAGCTCCCAACCATTAGCAGCCATACGCTCCATCACAAAACGGTCACCCACTTTGGCACGCTCAAAGGGAATACCCAATTTATCCAGCGCCATCGCGAGACCAAAGTTGGACATCAACGTGCCCACCACGCCGCCTTCAAGCAAACCGCGCTCGTGGCGATCACGGGCAATCAGATAGAGAATATCGTCGCCATCGACTTCGCGACCGTCGCCGTCTACCAGCAGCACGCGATCTCCATCGCCATCAAAAGCGACCCCCAAATCAGCATTTTGCTGAATCACTGCGGCACGCAGTGCGGCTGGGTGCGTCGAGCCCACCTGCTGGTTGATGTTTAACCCATCTGGCGAGGCGCCGATCGTGGTGACGTAAGCGCCCAGCTCGCGAAAAACGTTAGGCGCAATATGGTACGTAGCGCCATGGGCACAATCCAAGACGATTTTAAGGCCGTGCAGACTAAGCCGATCAGGCAGCGTCGACTTACAAAATTCGATATACCGACCTGCAGCATCATCAATGCGGGTTGCTTTACCCAACTGAGCGGCTTCCGCGGTGGTCAGCGGGGCTTCAAGCATCGCCTCGATACGATCTTCCGTTTCATCGGGCAGCTTTTTGCCCTCGGCGGAGAAAAACTTGATGCCGTTGTCGTCAAACGGATTATGCGACGCCGAAATAACAATGCCTGCATCGGCGCGAAACGTACGTGTTAGATAAGCAATTCCTGGGGTGGGCATTGGCCCTAATAGCGACACATCGACGCCTGCTGCCGAAAGCCCTGCTTCTAAGGCGGATTCGAACATATAGCCGGAGATACGCGTATCTTTACCGATCAACACCCGCGTTCGGCCTTTATCACGGCGCAGCACTTGCCCTGCTGCCCAGCCTAATTTGAGCATAAAATCGGCGGTAATGGGCGACTTTCCCACCGTACCGCGGATACCATCCGTACCAAAATAGCGCCTTGTCATGCGTATGACTCCCTATTAAGCGGCGGCTCACGGCCTTCTTGTAGTACCGCCCACGCCATATTAACTGCATCGACCGTTGCAGCGACATCATGCACGCGCAGAATATTTGCCCCACGCTCTACCGCCATGGCAGCAAGCGCCAAACCACCGGAGAGACGCTCCTCCACCGGACGACCCAGCACCTTACCAATCATACTCTTGCGTGACATTCCCACCAGCAATGGAAGCTCCAGTGACTGTAACGCCTCCATATATTTTAATAAGCGTAGATTGTGCTCAACGGTTTTGCCGAAACCAAAGCCAGGGTCGATCAATAGTCGATTACGTCGAAGCCCAGCCGCTTCACACTCGCTAACTCGGCGCGCCAAATACGTCGCCACCTCTTCCTCTATCGGGCGCTGATACGCGGGCGACTGCTGCATATCCTGCGGCTCGCCCTGACGATGCATCAAGCAGACAGGTAAACCACTGCCAATCGCCGCCAGCAGGGCTCCTTCGCGCTCTAACGCGCGCACATCGTTAATCATTCCAGCCCCTAGCTCTCCCGCTTCACGCATCACGGTCGGGCAACTAGTATCCACCGAGACCAGCGCATCCAACTCGCGCACCAAGGCCTCTACCACGGGAGCGACACGATCCAGTTCTTGCTGCGGGCTAACCGGCGCAGCGCCTGGGCGAGTAGATTCTCCGCCCACATCAATCATCGCGGCTCCTTCAGCCAGCATCCGCTCGGCATGGCGCAAGGCGTCATCCAACGCCACGTGTTGCCCACCATCGGAAAAAGAGTCCGGCGTCACGTTGAGTATGCCCATCACGCGGGGAAACGACAGATCAAGAAGGTGGCGCCCACAGCGCAGTTGGAAAGCGTTTTCAGCGGTTCGCGCAGAGGAAGTGTCCAGAAGTGATTTCATGCTGCAGCCTGATCGAGAAAAGAAACATTGCAGAGATTTGCGCTCAGCATAGCAAAAAAGCGCCCCATGACGGGGCGCCTTTGGCTGATACGCAGTGCTAACTATCTATCATTAGGGGCCAGTAGGGCCGCCAAGAGGATCAGAAGGGCGACGGCGTGGCTCGTCGTCATCCTCTTCACCATTGTCTCCAGAATCACCGCCTCCAGAAGCATCACCACCTGAAGTGTTGGAAGAAGCGTCGTCTTCGGCCTTCACCTGCGGCTTGTCATCGTTGACAGGCGTGCCGCCTCCCGGTGAATCACCGTCGTCCCAGCCTTCCGGTGGGCGCGGGTCGCGACCTTCCATGATGTCCTTCAACTGCGTGGCATCAATGGTCTCGTACTTCATCAACGCTTCGGCCATGGCGTCCAGCTTATCGCGATTATCGGTCAGGATTTGGCGCGCCTGCTCGTAACAATCGTCGATGATTTTACGCACTTCTTTATCGAGGCGCGTGGTGGTATCGCCCGACTTCATCTTGCTGCCACCTTGACCCGGGCCGCCGAGGAACTGATGCGATTCATCCTCGTCGTACATGATCGGGCCCATTTCATCTGACAAGCCCCACTTGGCAACCATGTTGTGGGCCAGCTCAGTAGCGCGCTTGATGTCGTTGGAAGCGCCGGTCGTCACACCGTTCGGGCCGAGCGTCATCTCTTCGGCAATACGGCCACCAAACAGTGAGCAGATCTGCCCCAGAATTTGCTGACGAGAGAGGCTATAGCGATCCTCTTCCGGCAGGAACATCGTTACACCCAATGCCCGACCACGCGGAATGATCGTTACCTTATAGACCGGGTCATGCGAAGGCACAACCAAGCCGATAATTGCGTGCCCCGATTCGTGATAAGCCGTGTTGAGCTTCTCTTTATCGGTCATGACCATCGATTTGCGCTCAGCGCCCATCATGATCTTGTCTTTCGCCAGCTCAAGCTCTTCCATGCTTACTAAGCGCTTATTGCGGCGCGCAGCGAACAGCGCCGCTTCGTTGACCAAGTTGGCCAAATCCGCGCCAGAGAAACCAGGCGTACCACGCGCAATCAGCTGCGGTTTTACGTCATCCCCCAGCGGCACTTTGCGTAGGTGAACACCCAAAATGTGCTCACGGCCACGGATGTCGGGCAAACCAACGGTGACCTGACGGTCAAAACGACCTGGGCGCATCAATGCAGGGTCGAGCACGTCGGGGCGGTTGGTCGCAGCAATGACGATAACGCCTTCATTTGCTTCAAAACCGTCCATTTCGACCAGCAGCTGATTCAACGTCTGCTCGCGCTCGTCGTTACCGCCACCCATGCCAGCACCGCGAGAGCGACCCACAGCGTCAATCTCATCGATAAAGATGATGCACGGCGCCTGCTTCTTAGCCTGTTCGAACATGTCGCGCACACGTGATGCGCCGACGCCGACAAACATTTCAACGAAGTCAGAACCCGAGATAGAGAAGAACGGCACTTTCGCTTCGCCAGCAATGGATTTGGCTAGCAGCGTCTTACCAGTCCCCGGAGGGCCCACCATCAATACGCCACGGGGGATGGTGCCACCCAAGCGCTGAAATTTGGTCGGGTCGCGCAGGAAGTCGACGAGCTCTTCAACTTCTTCCTTAGCTTCATCACAGCCCGCCACATCGGCAAAGGTCGTTTTGATCTGGTCTTGAGAGAGCAGCTTCGCCTTCGATTTACCAAAGCTCATCGGGCCGCCTTTACCACCACCGGCTCCGCCCTGCATCTGGCGCATAAAGAACATGAAGATGCCCAAAATCAACAGAATCGGGAAGCTAGCAATTAGCAAACGCGTCCAGATACTTTGCTGCTCTGGCGCTTTACCCACCACCGTCACGTCATTGCTCAGCAGATCGTCCATCAGCTTAGGATCTTCCGCCGAGGGGCGAATGGTTTGAAACTGAGAGCCATCCGTACGCTCACCGTTGATGGTATAACCATCAATAGTGACGCTGCGTACCTGCTGATTTTGCACCTGCTGCACAAACTGAGAGTAGTTGGTGTTTTGCGGTGCGCTTTCCGTACTGAAATTATTGAACACTGTCAGTAGGACGGCCGCGATGACCAACCACAGAATCAGGTTCTTCGCCATATCGTTCAAGGGGCTACCCTCATTACAAGAATCTGTCAGTTAAATCCTAATGCTAAGACATTACATCAGCATCAAGCGTTCAACCATTGCCAAAGCGTGTTATGCCTCGGGCCATCTGTGTCACGCGCACTATGCGACTAATGTGACACACGTTGCGCCTGCCTGTCTGGCAATTGCGCTGATAAATCTTGGCTATGAACCACGCGGTTAATATCTAACCACACTAACATTTTGTCATGGATAACTATCCACGAAACCCTTCTGCCAGAAAATAGACTTCACGAGAGCGCGCCCTGGACGCGTCTGGCTTGCGGGTGACTACCTTACCAAAGTTGCCGCGCAACTCCTTCAAATAGCTGTCGAACCCTTCACCTTGAAATACTTTAGCTAAAAATCGTCCGCCAGGAGACAACGTTTCGCGCGCGAGTTCTAACGCTAGCTCAACTAAATACATCGCCTGAGGCTGATCAATTGCCGCCATACCACTCATATTGGGGGCCATATCCGACATCACAAGGTCTACGCGCCGATTATCAAGACGTTTTAATATCGCCTCCAGCACTGCATCCTCAGTAAAATCCCCTTGGATAAAGTCCACGCCCGCCAGTGCATCCATCTCCAGTATATCAGAGGCGATGACCACACCTTCAGGCCCCACCTTCTCTGCGGCAATCTGACTCCACCCACCCGGTGCGGCACCCAAATCTATCACCGTCATCCCGGGACGCAGCAGTCTATCCTTTTCATCCAACTCAAGCAGCTTATAGCTGGCGCGAGAACGGTAGCCATCTTGCCAGCTCTGCTTTACATACGGGTCGTCGAAGTGCTCTTTCTTCCAGTTGCTACTGGTTTTGCTGACTGAATGTTTACGATTTGGAGGCTTTTGCTGCATGTGGGAATCTAACACTGGAGTAAGAGATGGGCGCATTCACGCGATCGCTTTCACTCGGTGACGTTTCACCGTAAGATGGAGCGTTAAGCGCTAACCGGGATACCGCAAGATACCATGAGCTTGTCACAGGCACAAAAGAAAGCATTTCGTAGCATTGGCCACCATCTTAGTCCAGTGGTCACCGTTTCCGAGAACGGCGTCTCCGAAAATTTGCTCGCAGAACTTAACCGCGCACTCACCGATCACGAACTGATCAAAGTGAAGCTTGCCCTTCCCGAGCGTGATGATCGAGCGACCATGATCGCCGAACTGATCGCCAACAGCCGTGCTGATTTAGTGCAAACTATCGGCAAAATGGCGCTACTCTACCGTAGAAATCCGCAGGTGAATCCGAAGCTGTCTAATGTTACCCGCTTTGAGAACCATCACGGTCGGCATTAACCGCTAAACGGTCATCGCCACAGATTTACAAACGCCCCACCGCTAACGCATTAGCGGTGGGGCGTTTTTTTATTACAGGTACTTAACGTCGGCTATCTCATACTCAACGTCACCACCCGGGGTTTTAACGAGCACAACATCGCCTTCTTCTTTGCCGATTAAGGCACGGGCAATCGGCGATGTGACCGAGATACGCCCGGCTTTAATATCCGCCTCGTCCTCACCGACGATGCGATAAGTGACATCCGCGTCCGTATCCAGATTGATGAGCGATACGGTAACGCCAAAAATCACTTTACCGGTTTTTGGTAGCTTAGTGACATCAATCACTTGCGCAACGGAGAGCTTACTTTCGATCTCCTGAATGCGCCCTTCGATAAACCCCTGCTGCTCGCGAGCGGCGTGGTACTCGGCGTTCTCTTTAAGATCGCCGTGCTCACGCGCTTCGGCGATGGCCGCGATCACCTGCGGGCGCGCTTCGCCTTTAAGATGATTCAACTCTTCGCGAAGGCTTCTTTCTCCCACAACCGTCATCGGGACCTTGTTCATTGACTTGCTCCTGCATGCAGATCCTGAAGGCGCCGCACCGTAATCTCCCTGCCGTACTCAAGCGCCATGCAAACAGCATTAGCGCCCGCCAAGGTGGTCGCATAGGGCACCTTGCGCGCGAGAGCAGTACGGCGAATGACCGAAGAGTCGTTGATAGCCTGACGACCTTCAGTAGTGTTCACAATGTAGGCGATTTCGTCGTTCTTAAGCAGATCGACGATATGGGGACGGCCTTCGTAGACTTTATTGACGCGCTCCACAGCAAGCCCAGCAGCTTCTAAAGCAGCCGCTGTTCCCTGTGTTGCACATAACGTAAAGCCTAATGCTAACAGAGAACGCCCCACTTCGATAATCCCTGCCTTGTCGGGTTCGCGCACGGAAAGGAACGCTTTACGCTCGCCACTCAGCCCCGGAATCGCCTCGCCTGCGCCCAGCTGGGCCTTGAAGAAGGCTTCTGCAAAGGTGTCGCCAGAGCCCATCACTTCGCCTGTCGACTTCATTTCCGGCGACAGAATCGGGTCAACACCCTGGAATTTATTGAACGGGAACACCGCCTCTTTAACACTATAGAAGTGCGGTACGATTTCGCGCTCAAAGCCCTGTTCCGCCAAGGTTTTACCGGCCATACAGCGGGCCGCAATCTGTGCCAGCGAAGTGCCGATGCACTTGGACACAAAAGGCACGGTGCGCGAGGCACGCGGATTGACCTCAATTACGTAGATTTCGCCATCCTGCCAGGCCAGCTGCACATTCATTAAGCCTTTTACGCCTAGCTCAACGGCCATTTGTTTAACCTGCTCGCGCATTTCATCCTGCACATCGGCAGGCAGCGAGTAAGGCGGCAACGCACAGGCAGAGTCACCAGAGTGAACGCCCGCTTGCTCAACGTGCTGCATGATACCGCCAATCACTACCTGCTGGCCGTCCGATACCGCATCGATATCGATCTCAATCGCCGCACTCAAAAAACGGTCAAGCAGCACCGGTGAATCGTTAGAAACTTTCACCGCGTGGGTCATGTAATTTTCAAGCTCGGAGGCGTCGTAGACGATCTCCATGGCCCGGCCACCCAGCACGTAGCTGGGGCGCACGACCAGCGGATAACCAATCACTTCGGCTTTATCAAAGGCTTCGGCAAAGCTGCGCGCCGTGGCATTGGGCGGTTGCTTTAAGCCCAGCTTGTCGATCATCACCTGGAAGCGCTCGCGGTCTTCGGCGCGGTCGATAGCATCCGGCGTGGTGCCAATGATCGGCACGCCAGCAGCCTCTAGCTCGCGAGCCAGCTTCAGCGGCGTTTGACCACCGAACTGAACGATCACGCCCACCGGCTTCTCTTTATCAGCGATTTCGAGCACGTCTTCCAACGTCACCGGCTCAAAATAGAGACGATCAGAGGTGTCGTAATCGGTAGAGACGGTTTCCGGGTTGCAGTTGACCATGATGGTTTCATAGCCGTCATCGTGCATGGCGAAGGCGGCATGAACACAGCAGTAGTCAAACTCGATACCCTGGCCGATACGGTTAGGGCCACCGCCCAGCACCATGATTTTCTGACGGTCAGAAACATCCGCCTCGCACTCCTCTTCATAAGTGGAGTACATATAGGCAGTATCAGAGGCGAACTCAGCGGCACAGGTATCAACGCGCTTATAGACCGGACGAATACCGGCGGCCTGACGGGTTTGACGAAACGCTTTTTCGCTAACGTTAAGCAGCTTGGCCAGTCGCGCATCGCCAAAGCCTTTGCGCTTGAGCTGATAGATCTCCTTGGTCGAGAAGTCAGCCAAGGAGCGCTTGGCGACGGCGTTTTCCGTCAGCACCAGATCTTCCAGCTGGACTAAGAACCAAGGGTCAATATTGGTTAGCGCAAACACCTCATCAATACTCATACCCGAACGCATGGCATCTGCGATATATAAAATACGCTCGGCACCGGCGGCTTGGAGCTCGCCCTGGATAATTGCCATATTGTCCGGCGTGAAATCGGTAATGATCGGATCAAGGCCATCGTTGCCGGTTTCCAGACCGCGCAGCGCTTTCTGCAGCGACTCCTGGAAAGTACGCCCAATCGCCATCACCTCACCCACTGATTTCATCTGCGTCGTCAGGCGGTCATTGGCCTGGGGGAATTTCTCGAAGGTGAAACGTGGGATTTTGGTCACTACGTAGTCGATGGACGGCTCAAACGACGCCGGCGTACGCCCGCCGGTAATATCGTTCTGCAGTTCATCCAGGGTATAGCCCACCGCCAGCTTGGCGGCGATTTTAGCAATCGGAAAACCGGTCGCCTTGGAGGCCAGTGCCGAGGAGCGCGACACCCGCGGGTTCATCTCAATAACGACTAACCGCCCGGTCTTAGGATCCATACCAAACTGGACGTTGGAGCCACCGGTCTCTACACCAATCTCGCGCAGTACCGCGAGGCTGGCGTCACGCATGATCTGGTACTCTTTATCGGTCAGCGTTTGCGCCGGGGCCACGGTGATGGAGTCACCGGTGTGCACACCCATAGGATCAAAGTTTTCAATCGCGCAGACGATGATGCAGTTGTCGTTTTTATCACGCACGACTTCCATCTCGTACTCTTTCCACCCCAGCAACGACTCATCGATGAGTAGCTCGTGGTTGTTGGAGAGCTCAAACCCGCGGGTACAGATTTCTTCGAACTCTTCCTTGTTGTACGCCACGCCGCCGCCGGAGCCGCCCATGGTGTAGGAAGGACGAATAATGGTCGGAAAACCCAGCTCAGCCTGGATCACCCAGGCCTCATCCATGGTGTGCGCGACTTTCGCTTTCGGGCACTCTAAGCCAATCCGCTTCATGGCCTGATCGAACAGATCGCGGTCTTCGGCCATGTTAATCGCATCGGCGTTGGCACCGATCATCTCGACGCCGTACTTCTCTAGCACGCCATGCTTTTCAAGCTCAAGCGCGCAATTCAGCGCCGTCTGACCACCCATAGTGGGCAGAATCGCATCAGGACGCTCGGCTTCGATAATTTTTTCTACCGTCTGCCAAGTGATTGGCTCGATGTAAGTGGCATCGGCCATGGCAGGGTCGGTCATTATCGTGGCGGGGTTGGAGTTGACTAACACAACCCGATAACCCTCTTCGCGCAGCGCTTTACACGCCTGGGCGCCAGAGTAGTCGAATTCGCAGGCCTGGCCGATGACAATCGGGCCAGCGCCAATGATCAAAATAGTGTTGATGTCGGTACGCTTAGGCATAACGGTTCCCGCAAAAAATGGTAACGATGAGCGACAAAAGACGGCGATACAGCGATGCGATAGGGCGCGTTAGCGACGCGCCTGCATCATTGCAATGAAGCGATCAAACAACGGCGCCACGTCGCGCGGGCCGGGGCTCGCTTCCGGGTGGCCCTGAAAGCTGAACGCCGATCGATCGGTGAGCTCAATGCCTTGCAAGGTGCCATCGAACAGCGAACGATGCGTTGCACGCACGTTGGCAGGCAGGGTCGTTTCATCCGCCGCAAAGCCGTGGTTCTGGCTGGTGATCATCACGGTGCCGCTGTCCAGATCCTGCACCGGGTGGTTGGCACCGTGGTGGCCGTGGCTCATTTTGACCGTCTTTGCCCCTGCCGCGAGCGCCAACAGCTGGTGCCCCAGGCAAATACCAAACACCGGAATATCGGTTTCCAGCACGTCCTGGATCGCTTTGATGGCGTAGTCGCAGGGCTCAGGGTCGCCAGGGCCGTTGGCCAGGAAAACGCCATCTGGGTTCATCGCTAGTACGTCAGTGGCGGGCGTTTGCGCGGGCACGACCGTCAAGCGACAGCCACGCGCGGCCAGCATACGCAGAATGTTAAATTTCACCCCGTAGTCGTAAGCCACCACATGGTAGGGGCGCTCACTTTGACTCGTATCAGCGTAACCTTCACCCAGCGTCCACTCGCCTTCTGACCACTCGTAAGATTCTTTACACGACACTTCTTTGGCCAGATCCATGCCCTTCAGACCGGGGAATGCCTTGGCGGCTTCCAGCGCCCGCGCGACCGCATCGTCGCCTTCGGCATCAGCACCGGCCAAAATCGCCCCGTTTTGGGCGCCTTTATCGCGCAAAATGCGCGTCAGGCGACGGGTGTCAATATCGGCAATGCCCAACACGTTCTGGCTTTTCAGGTAGTCCGACAGCGACTGCTCAGAGCGGAAGCTGCTGGCCATAAGCGGCAAATCGCGAATCACCAAGCCTGCTGCGGCAATCGAGGCTGACTCAATGTCTTCAGCGTTAATGCCGGTATTGCCGATATGGGGATAGGTGAGGGTAACGATTTGACGGGTGTAGGAAGGGTCGGTGAGGATTTCTTGATAACCGGTCATGGCCGTATTGAACACCACCTCGCCGCTGGTTAATCCTTCCGCGCCAATGGCAGTCCCGTGGAACACGCTGCCATCTTCCAGGGCCAATATTGCGGGTTTGCTTAATGCGGGGTTATTCAAAACAAGATCCTCCCATGCTGGTGGGAGCCTGTGGGGCGCAGGCTCAGCAATTTCTTCATTAAAACGAGGGCCGTAAAAAAGCGGGACGAAGCCGATAAAAAGAATCGGTTTCATCCCGCTTGTTGTTCGATGCCCTTCAAAGCCATACGCTAAACATCAAAAATGCTAGCGGACTCGGGGCAGGCTTTGGGCTGGCCAACGCAACAAGCGCGCCGTCTAAGTTTTTCGAAGCCACCCGGCCAAAATTTTTGAAATGTTACAGGAATTCTTGGCCCAAGACTACCCCTTAATGACCGGACTGCTCTAGCATGAGTGTTCCCTCAATCTAGCCCCAACACATCCTGCATATCGTAGCGGCCAACCTCTTTGCCAGCGACCCAGCGCGCTGCGCGCACCGCGCCTTTGGCAAAGGTCATGCGGCTGGAGGCTTTGTGGGTAATTTCGATACGCTCGCCTTCGGTGGCAAACATCACCGTGTGCTCACCAACGATATCACCTGCCCGCACGGTGGCAAAGCCAATCTCTTTATCTGTGCGCGGGCCGCACTGCCCTACCCGCTCGAACACGCCGTGCTCTTTTAGATTACGCCCCAGGCTATCGGCGATGACTTCGCCCATTTTGATTGCGGTACCGGAAGGCGCATCGACTTTATGACGATGGTGAGACTCGATCACTTCAATATCGTAGCCTTCATCGCCCAGCGCTTTGGCGGCGGTTTCGAGCAGCTTCAGAGTTAAATTAACCCCGACGCTCATATTGGGCGCGAACACCATGGCCAGCTTATCGCGGTAGCTATCAAGCTGGGCCAGCTCATCATCGCTCATGCCGGTGGTACCAATCACAATACGCTTACCGTGCTCGGCGCAGAATGCTAGGTTCCCCAGGGTGACCTGCGGAGCAGTGAAGTCGATCAACACATCGAAATCGTCGACAATCGAGCCCAGGGAATCTACCGCGACGACACCGCGTTTTCCCACGCCGGCTAACTCACCAATGTCAGCGCCAACTAAAGAGCTGCCTGGCTCTAGGATTCCGCCAGCTAGCGTTGCTTCAGCCTCTTGCTCGATAGCATTTACCAACGTACGGCCCATGCGGCCAGCCACGCCTACAATGGCAATTCGGGTCATGCGAACTCCTGCGCTCTGCGTTTCGGTGCGTAAAAGAGAGGGATCAAAAATTGCCGCGATTATAGCAGACGCACCCGCGCATTCGACGCCCTGCTTTTTCGCCAAGGAAATCTCTGCTTAGTTTTCCCACACGATCGCCAACTCTTCATCCCCCGCCATCCGAATCAGGTGGCGCTCGACCACACCTTCAAGCTCATCAAGATGCTCTTCTTCGAGGGTTTCGATAGCGACTACCAACTTATCAGGCTCAGCGAGCATTAAGCAGGTACCGCTGGCAAACGTGATAGTGGCTTGCTGATCGCTTTGCTCAACCTCTAGCTTGTGCGCCCAGTGCTTACACAGACGATTGATCAAACGCTCAGCGGACGGCGTAGCAATTTCAACACGGGATAGCGGCATAACGTCCTCTCTATAAAGGTAAGTGCTTGCTAAAAAAGGGTGTTTTAACAGCATTATCAGCTAGAAATAACAGCGCAAAGAATAACATGCTTATAACTCAGCGCCGATTCAAGCACTTTCTTAAAAACGATAATCAGTTACAATATTAATTGCGTATCCATGCTATTTGCGCATAAAACTGCATCAGCGATACCAGCCCTATTAACCAATATCGACCAACGAGTAAAAAAATGCTCAGTTCTTCACGTGTAAAAGCCCTGCTGGGTGCTTTTATTAGCTTTGCTTGCTGCGCCACTGCTTTAGCTGACGATATTACTGTCACCGATGTCGCTGGCCGCCAAGTCACTCTGGACGCCCCTGCGGAGCGAGTTATTTTAGGTGAAGGGCGGCAAATTTATCTGCTTGGGCTACTCGAACCGGAAGACCCTTTTGCCCATGTGATCGGTTGGCGCGAAGACTTTTCTCAGGCGGACCCCGATAACTATGCCCGCTATCGAGAGCGCTTCCCAGAGATGGAAGATATCCCCACCTTTGGCGGCTTTAAAGACGGCACCTTCGATGTAGAGCAAGCCGCCGCGCTTAACCCTGATGTGGTACTGATGAACATCGAGGCTAAAGCCGCTACGGAAGACGCCGCCTACGACGACAAGTTGGCGCAACTGGGCATTCCGATCATCTATGTGGATTTTCGTGAAGATCCACTTGAGCGCACTATTCCCTCCATGCGCATCATCGGTCAGATCATGGACGATGAAGAGGCCGCAGAAGCGTTCATCGAATTTGCCGAGACGCAACTGGCACGGGTAACCGCTGTGATTGCCGAGGCCAACCCAGAGCGCCCCAGCGTGTTTATCGACCGCGCTGGCGGCTACTCCGACGAGTGCTGCATGAGCTTTGGCCCTGCCAACTTTGGCGATTATGTCACTCTGGCGGGCGGCCACAATATTGCCGAGGGCATTATCCCTAACAGCTTCGGCAACCTGAACCCTGAACAGATTATTGCCGCCAACCCCGATCATGTGATTGTTACCGGCGGCAACTGGGATGCCTACGTGCCTGGCGGCGACTGGGTCGGTGTAGGCCCGGGGTCAGATATGCAAAAGGCGCACGCCAAGCTGGAAGCGCTGACCGAGCGCACCGCGATGACTGGCATTAAGGCCGTGGAATCGGGCAACTTCCACGCCATTTGGCACCAGTTTTATAACAGCCCCTACTATTTCGTCGCCGTGCAGCAGCTAGCCAAGTGGCTACACCCCGAGCTGTTTGAAGACCTAGACCCCGACGCCACGATGGAAGAGCTGCACGAGCGCTTCCTGCCCATCGACTATGAACCCGGCTACTGGATATCGCTGCATGACGACTGATACGCAAGTCTCGGAAACTAGAGTATCGGAGACAGAGGTATCGGAGCGCGTCTCACAGGGGCGCGCCTTCTACCATAGCCAGGTTTTCCGCCGCCAAATGATATTGGTAGCGCTGGTGTTAGCGCTGTTTTTTAGCCTCTGCGTTGATCTTGCCCTCGGGCCTGCCCGCTACAGCCTGGGCGAAGTGATCGCAGCGCTGTTTACACCGGGTAGCGTCAGCCAACAGGCACGGGTGATTGTTTGGGAAATCCGCATGCCGGTGGCACTGATGGCACTAGTGGTCGGTGCCAGCCTATCGGTGGCCGGGGCGCAGATGCAGACCATTCTAAGCAACCCGCTGGCCAGCCCGTTTACGCTGGGGATCTCCGCCGGTGCCAGTTTTGGCGCTGCGCTGGGCCTGGCTTTTGGGGTGGCCATTGTTCCCGCGGCCATTGAGTTTGTGGTACCCATCAATGCCTTCGTGATGGCCATGTTCACCGCGTTTTTAATTCATGCCTTAAGCCTTAAACGCGGCGTGACGGTAGAGACCATTGTGCTGCTCGGCATCGCCATGGTGTTTATTTTCAACTCGCTAATGGCGCTGATTCAGTTTTTTGCTAGCCAGGAGGCGGTCTCCGCGGTGGTATTCTGGACCATGGGCAGCTTGACCAAAGCCACCTGGCCAAAATTCTGGATCGCCCTGAGCATTCTTGCTTTGTCGATGCCGCTGCTTGCCCGCCACGGCTGGGCGCTAACCGCTATGCGCCTGGGCGACGCCAAAGCCGAGAGCATGGGCGTCAATCCCCGCGCACTGCGCTTGGAAGTGCTGGTACTGGTGTCGCTACTCGCCGCTATCGCAGTGGCGTTCGTAGGCACTATTGGCTTTATCGGCTTGGTGGGCCCGCATATTGCGCGCATTCTGCTGGGCGAGGATCAGCGCTTCTTCCTGCCCGGCTCAGCGCTGTGCGGCGCACTCATCCTCTCCGTTGGCTCGGTCATCTCCAAGATCATTATTCCCGGCACTATCATCCCCATTGGCATTATCACCTCGCTGGTGGGCATTCCCTTCTTCCTATTTCTAGTGCTTAACCACAAGAAGGCCTCATGGTAACGCTACAACTCAACCGCGTGTCCGCCCGCTATGGGCGGCGCCCTATTTTGAAAGAGATCACCACGCCCTGCTTTCAAGGTGGCCAAGTCGTCGCGCTGTTGGGCCCCAACGCAGCGGGTAAATCAACGCTTTTTCGGCGCGTGTTAGGGCTATTGAAAGGCGAAGGTGAGGTGATCATCAGCGGCACCAGCGCCGAGCGCCCCGTGGGCTACATGCCCCAGGACACCGGCGCCAAAGCAGTGCTCACGGTCTATGAGTCGGTGCTTTTAGCGCGTATGCAGGGGCGCGGATTAAAAGTGCAGCCAGAGGATTTAGCCCAGGTGGATCGCGCGCTGGGCGAGCTGGCGATTACGACCCTTGGCGAGCGTGATATCGGCGACCTCAGCGGCGGCCAGCGCCAGTTGGTCAGCGCCGCCCAAGCGCTGGCGCAAGAGCCCGAGATTTTGATGCTGGACGAGCCGACGTCAGCGCTCGACCTTAACCGCCAGATCAGCCTATTAACGGTGCTGCGTCGATTGGCCGATGAGCGCCAGATGCTGATTCTGGTAGCGCTCCACGACCTGGGGCATGCGCTACGCTTTGCCGACGCGGCCATGCTGCTAGAGAATGGCCGTTTGATTGCCTGCGGCCCTACCGCTGAAGTGATCACGCCTACGCTGCTACGTCAGGTTTACCAAGTCGCAGCGCGTATCGAACCCTGCTCGAAAGGCCAGCCGCAGCTTATCGTCGAAGCCGCTATTTAGCCCTTTGCCTAAACCGCCGCCCTTCCATCGCCGCTAGCGCTACCCCGCTTAACATCAGTGGTAGCGCTAGCAGGAAGCCGCTGGAGACCGGTATGCCAAACAGCACCCAGTCAGCGATAACAGGCCAGGCCAGCGCTACATACTCAAAGGGGGCCAGCCGCGAAACTTCGGCGTAGCGAAACGCCAGCGTCATGGCAATATGCCCTGCCCCGCCAAATAACCCTGAGAGCACCAAAAGGCCAAACTCGCTGTGACTAAGTGAAGCCCACCCCAGCGGTAGCGTCGCCAACCCGGCGAGCGAGGCCACCACAATAAAGTAGAAAGCGATGGAACCAGCAGTCTCGGTGCGCGAGATACGCCGAACGGTGAGCAGCGCCCCGGCGGTTAATAACGCCCCTAGCGTACCCAGCACATAACCCAACAGCCGCCCATCATCTGCGCCTGAATTAAGCCCTGGCATCACCAGCACGGCCATGCCAGCAAGGGCCAGCACAATAGCGCCCGCGCGATACAAGGAGAACTTTTCACCTAGCAGCAGCACGCCACCTATCGCCATAAACACCGGCGCCAATTGAGCCAAGAGCGTCGCCTCGGCCACCGGCAAGAACGCCACGGCGGAGAACGAGCAGAACATCGCCGCCGCGCCCAACCCAGAGCGCAATAAATGGCCCAACGGCCGACGGGTAGCCAGTGCTTTGGGAAACTCCCGGCGAATCATTAAAAAGATGACGATCGGCAGCAACGCAAACAGCGAACGGTAAAACACCGACTGCCCCACCGGCACATCGTCACTGACAGCTTTAATGCACACCAGCATCCCGGTAAACAAAACGCCCGAAAGAATCCGGAGCAAGATGCCCTTGGTGGGCCTTTCCTGATGAGAGATATCCATTACTCGAAGCCTTCCCTAAATAGCAAAAACCCCCGGCGAACCGAGGGTTTTTGAACCAAGCAACTAACTGCTTACCATTATTACAGCTTTACGACTTCATCTCTTCAAAGAAGCTCTTCACGCTGTCGAAGAAACCGGTTTTCTTCGGCGAGTGGTTGTGGCTGTTGCTGCCGTCGAAGCTCTCCTGAAGCTGGCGCAGTAGGTCACGCTGCTCGTCGTTAAGCTTGACGGGGGTTTCCACTACGACTTTGCACAGCAGGTCGCCGGGCATACCGCCGCGCACAGGCTTGACGCCTTTACCGCGCAGGCGGAAGAGTTTACCGGTTTGGGTTTCCGGCGGAATTTTCAGCTTCACACGGCCATCGAGCGTGGGCACTTCAAGCTCGCCACCTAGCGCTGCATCAACAAAGTTGATCGGCACTTCGCACTGCAGGTGCTTTCCGTCACGCTGGAAGATGTGGTGCGGCTTGATCGCTACCTGTACGTACAGATCCCCAGGCGGGCCACCGTTAACGCCGCTTTCACCTTCGCCATTCAAGCGAATACGATCACCGATATCCACGCCGGGCGGAATCTTCACAGAAAGCGTGCGTGTTTCGCGTACGCGCGCTTCGCCATTACACTTATGGCACGGCACTTTAATGTGCTGACCAGAGCCATGACAGGTGGGACACGTCTGCTGCACGGCGAAAAAGCCTTGCTGCATACGCACTTGCCCGTGACCGTGACAGGTGGGGCAGGTCTCTTTAGTGGAGCCTGGCTCGGCGCCACCGCCATCACAGCGGTCACATTCGATATGCCGCGGTACCCGGATATCGACTGTGGTACCAGAAACGGCATTCTCTAAATCCAGCTCTAGGTTATAGCGCAGGTCGGAGCCACGTGCCGGGGCATTGGGCCCACGACGACGTCCACCGCCTCCGCCAAAAATATCGCCAAATACATCGCCGAAAATGTCGCTGAAATCACCAGCGCCTGCGCCGCCGCCGAAACCACCGCCGCCTTGGCCATCAACGCCCGCATGACCGAATTGGTCATAAGCTGCACGCTTTTCGCCGTCGCTAAGCACTTCATACGCTTCGGACACTTCACGGAATTTTTCCGCTGAGGTGTTATCGTCCGGGTTTCGATCAGGGTGGAATTTTTGCGCCAGACGGCGATAGGCCTTCTTGATCTCTTTCTGATCGGCCCCTTTTTCGACACCCAGGACTTCGTAATAATCGCGTTTGGACATAGGCCCTACGCCTCCTGGTTAGCTACGCACTTAACAGAAACTTATTTCGTGCGTCTTGGCTGCGGAAACAGCAACGCGGGAGTAAGCTCCCGCGTCACCGCTCTTCTTGGCAGAAAGAGGTTATTACTGCTTTTTCTGATCGTCGTTAACTTCTTCGTACTCGGCGTCAACCACGTCTTCTTCCGGCTTGGAGGAGCTCTCAGCACCTTCGCCGCCCTCTTGCTGAGCCGCTTCTGCCTGCTCGGCGTACATCTTCTGGGCTAGCTGGCCAGAGGCTTCAGTCAAGGCATCCAATTTCTTCTGAATGTTATCGACATCGTCGTCTTTAACCGCTTCTTCAAGCTCGCTGATAGCCGTTTCAATCGCTTGCTTCTCGTCGTCAGTCGCCTTGTCGCCGGCTTCTTCCAACGTTTTGCGCGTGGCGTGAATCATGCCATCGGCTTGGTTACGTAGCTGAACCAGCTCTTCGAACTTCTTATCTTCTTCCGCGTGAGCTTCAGCGTCGCGCACCATCTGCTCGACTTCTTCGTCCGACAAGCCGCTAGAAGCCTTGATGACGATGGACTGCTCTTTACCGGTAGCCTTGTCTTTCGCGGATACGTTCAGGATGCCGTTGGCATCCAAGTCAAAGGCGACTTCGATCTGCGGCACACCACGCGGCGCGGGCGGAATGTCGGCGAGATCAAAACGACCCAGCGACTTGTTCTGCGATACTTGCTTACGCTCGCCCTGTACGGCGTGAATAGTCACCGCCGTTTGGTTGTCATCCGCGGTAGAGAAGGTTTGCGTCTTCTTGGTCGGGATGGTGGTGTTCTTATCGATCAGCGGCGTCATCACGCCACCCAGGGTTTCGATACCCAGGGTTAGCGGGGTAACGTCAAGCAGCAGTACGTCTTTAACGTCGCCACCCAGTACGCCACCCTGAATCGCAGCACCCACAGCAACCGCTTCATCCGGGTTAACGTCTTTGCGGGCGTCCTTACCAAAGAAATCAGCGGCTTTCTTCTGCACCATCGGCATACGTGTCTGACCACCGACCAGAATCACTTCGTCGATTTCAGACGCGGATAAACCCGCATCTTTCAACGCCACTTTGCACGGCTCAAGCGAGCGCTGAACCAGCTCTTCTACCAGCGACTCCAGCTTGGCACGCGTCACCTTCACGTTAAGGTGTTTCGGGCCAGTGTTGTCAGCAGTGATGTAAGGCAGGTTCACGTCGGTCTGTTGAGCGCTGGAGAGCTCAATTTTAGCTTTCTCGGCAGCTTCTTTTAGACGCTGCATGGCCAGGTTATCGCCCGACAGGTCGATACCGCTGTCAGACTTGAACTGGTCAACCAAGTAGTTGATCAGCGCCAAGTCGAAATCTTCGCCGCCCAGGAAGGTATCACCGTTGGTGGCCAACACTTCAAACTGGGTTTCGCCGTCGACATCAGCAATTTCGATGATCGAAATATCGAAGGTACCGCCACCCAGGTCGTAAACCGCGATGGTTTTGTCGCCGCGCGATTTGTCCATACCGTAGGCCAATGCGGCAGCGGTCGGCTCGTTGATAATGCGCTTAACGTCTAGACCGGCGATGCGACCAGCATCTTTAGTCGCCTGACGCTGGCTGTCGTTGAAGTAGGCCGGTACGGTAATAACCGCTTCGGTCACCGCTTCGCCCAAGTAGTCTTCGGCGGTCTTCTTCATTTTCTTCAACACTTCCGCGCTTACCTGCGGCGGTGCCATTTTTTTGCCTTTTACTTCAACCCAAGCATCACCGTTGTCGGCTTCGGTGATTTTGTACGGCACCATTTTGATGTCTTTTTGGACAACGTCGTCTTTAAAACGACGGCCAATCAGACGCTTGATGGCGTACAAGGTGTTCTCTGGGTTAGTAACGGCTTGGCGTTTAGCGGCCTGACCAACCAGCGTTTCACCGTCATCGGTATAGGCGATGATAGAAGGCGTTGTGCGGCCGCCTTCGGCGTTTTCAATTACTTTAGCGCTGTCACCATCGAGCACGGCCACACAAGAGTTAGTGGTGCCCAGGTCGATACCAATTATACGTCCCATAGCAATACCTCGAATTCGGTTGTTACAAAACTGGAAATTTAGCTTTTAAAGCTTGTCTGCGGGTTTCCCCGCGGGGTTGCCCTTTATTTGGGGGCCGCTGCTGACATTTCAAGGGCTTTTTTTCACACTCTTCTTTCGCACTGTGTGCCGCCAGTGGCTTAGTCGGCTTTTTTACTCACCACGACCATCGCCGGGCGCACCAGGCGTCCATTGAGCAAATAGCCTTTCTGCATAACGTCCATCACGGTATTCGAATCAAGCTCCGGGTTAGGCACCATGGTCATCGCTTCATGCACCTGTGGATCGAAGGGCTCGCCATGGGGTTCAATGCTTTCAACGCCGAATTTGTTGAGCACATCCAACTGCATCTTCAAGGTCATGGAGACGCCTTCACGGTGAGCCTCAGAGGCCCCTTCTTCCATGGCCTCAAGAGCTTTTTCTAGGCTATCCACCACCGGCAACAGCTCTTTAACAAACTTCTCTAAGGCAAACTTGCGCGCTTTATCGGCTTCCTGCTCAGCACGGCGACGCACATTTTGTGCTTCAGCGGCGGCGCGCAGGGCTTGATCCTTGGCGTCGGCCAAGCTCTGCTCTAACTCGCCTACCTGGGCTGCCAGCATTTCCGCTTCAGGGTTGTCGGAACTGCCTTCTAGCGGCTCTTCGTCGTTGATCAAGCCTTCCAACTCGCCCTCCATCAAGCGCTCTTCAGCGACCTTCTCAGCCGCTTGCTCGGCGCCATCGGCTTCTTGCTCGTGGCGGGCCAGCTCATCATCCATTGGTGTTTGCGGTTCTTTCGCCATGTTGTGCTCCTAAAAAGTAGGGCGCGGCCACGCGGGCGGCGCGCAGAGAAGTAAGCCTTTAAATCACTCGCCTTAACTAGCTAGCTTTAACTAACGATGGAGGCTATATGGGGGCCATAAATTCCATCTCAAGAGGTGCATTGAAGTGAGTTACTAACTACTGTATAAATCAACAACTATTGGATAAGTATCCAGCTTCTGCGCTGAACCGCCTCAGGAGGCGCCATGCTCACTCAGCTAGCTATTCAAGATTTCGCCATTGTCGATCACTTAGAGCTCGACCTAACCGGCGGCATGACCGCGATTACCGGGGAGACCGGGGCGGGCAAATCGATTCTGTTAGGCGCCCTCGGGTTGTGCCTGGGCGAGCGCGCCGACGCTGGCAGCGTGCGCCATGGCCGCGAGCGTACGGATCTCTCCGCGCGTTTTGACATCCAGCACCTGCCGGCCGCTACCGAATGGCTAACCGCCCGGGAACTGCCCTCTGAAGAGTGCTTGCTGCGCCGCGTGGTCACCGCCAACGGCCGTTCCAAAGCCTGGATCAACGGCCAACCCGCGACTATCTCGGATCTAAAATCCCTCGGCGAGCAGCTGATTCAAATTCATGGACAGCATGCCCACCATGCGCTGATGCGCGAAGAGACCCACCTTGCCCTGCTGGACGATTACGCAGGCCTAAACGATGCCACTGCCCAATTAGCCGAAACGTTCCGCGAGTGGCGCAATGCGCGTCGTCAGTTGAAGAAGCTCAGCGAAGAAGGCAGTGAAGTTGAGGCCAAACGCCAACTGCTGCGCTATCAGGTTGAAGAGCTGGATCAGCTCGCTTTAGCGGAAGGCGAATTAACCACGCTAGAAGAAGAACAGCATACGCTTGCCCATGCGGAAGAGACGCTGCGCGAAACCCAGTTTGCCGCCGACTGCTGCGCCAGCGATGAAGGCGGCGCGCTTTCGTTACTCAATCAGGCCTTCGCCCACCTAAGCGCCCTGCCAGGTAGCGACAAAGGCATGCTGGCTAACACTCTGGCCATGTTGAGCGATGCGCGCATTCAGGTGGAAGAAGCCTCCAGCGAGCTCAACCGACTCGCCAGTACCACTGAACTAGACCCCGAACGGCTCGCCTGGGTAGAAGAGCGAATGACCGACGTCCATCGGATTGCTCGCAAGCACCACGTTGCTCCTGAAGAGCTGTGCGCTCTGCATGCCAATCTACAGCGGGAAGTCGCTCAGTTGGAAGAAGGTGGCAATGACCTTGAAGCACTAAGCGTCCGGGTCGTCGAGCTGCGCGAGCACTACCGCTTAGGGGCGAAAAAAATCACCGATAGTCGCCAAAAAGCGGCGCTGCGCTTGGGTAAAGAAGTACAGCAACAGCTGGGCTTTCTAGCCATGGGCAAAGCCCGCTTTGAAGTCGAGGTCACTGCAAAAGAGGCGGCCTCTCCGGAAGGCTTGGATCGCGTGCAGTTTTTGATCAGCGCCAACCCCGGCCAGCCCGCGCGGCCATTGACCAAGGTAGCTTCCGGCGGCGAATTGTCGCGGATCAGCCTGGCGATTCAAGTGGTCGCGGCCACCCACTCAACGGTACCCAGCCTGGTATTTGATGAAGTAGATGTGGGTATCTCGGGCGCCACCGCAGAGATCGTTGGCCAACTGCTGCGCAAACTGGGCGAAAACGGCCAAGTAATGACGGTAACGCACCTGCCTCAGGTGGCGGCACAAGCGCACCAACACCTACATATCGAGAAGCAGGCAAAACGCGACACTACGCTGACGCAAATGGCGCTACTCGACGAGCAGGGGCGCATCAGCGAACTGGCTCGCATGCTGGGCGGTGTCACACTTTCTGACCAAACCCTCGCCCACGCGCGGGAAATGCTGCACGCTAGTCAGCGCCCGCCGCACTAATTTTTAACGCCAGAAAGCACTTTCCAATCAAGCATATAAAACACCCCTGATTATTCGGAAAAACCGCTATTAGCGAATTCAGCCGAACAACTCAGGGGCGCTTCGTAGCGTGCCTCACCAATTATTTCTTATTAGTAGGCCCACTATCTTGGCGCGTTACGTAAGACCCGCGTGGGCGAACGTAGAGCACCAGCGCATGGCCTACTAACTCGTAGCCATGCTCTTCAGCGATTTCTTGCTGGCGACGCTCAATGATTTCATCAACAAACTCAATGATTTCGCCACTTTCTAAGCACACCATATGGTCATGGTGGTCTTCTTGGGTCATCTCAAAAACCGCATGGCCACCGTCAAAATTATGACGAATAACCAAACCCGCCGACTCAAATTGAGTCAGTACGCGGTAGACGGTTGCCAGACCAACATCTTCGCCCGCATCAATCAGTGTTTTATACACTTCTTCCGCGCTAAGGTGATGCTGACCCGAAACATTTTCGAGAATCTGAAGTATCTTGACGCGCGGCAGGGTCACTTTCAGACCGGCTTTGCGCAATTCATGGTTCTGATCGGCCATGGTCGCTCTTCGCAGTAACAGGTTAGGTCGGGTATGATCAACCGAAACCACGATAGTGAAGAATAGGCCCAAATGCAAAAATTGACTCGAATCATCACGCTCTCCATTGCCCTGACTGTTGTTAGCGGCTGCAGCTACGTAGGCGTGTACAAGCGCGATATCCCTCAAGGCAACCTGGTCACTCAAGAGATGGTCAGCCAGCTTCAGCCAGGCATGACCCAAGAGCAGGTCACTTATGTGATGGGCAGGCCACTGCTGGAAGCCCCCTTTGACGCCAGCCAGTGGGACTATGTATTTCGTTTAGACAAAGCCTATGGCGACGTCGAACAACGCCGCGTAACGCTCACCTTTGACCCCCAAGGTCGGCTGATGAACGTTGATCAAGAAGGCGACCTGTCTAAACAGCTGCCATTAGAAGGCGAGAGCAGCATGGGCCCTGCAACCGAAAGTGTTGATCCGATGAATGTGCTACCTGAAGAGAGCACGCAGACACGTTAACTAGCATTAACGCCCTTGGTCGCTCGCCTGGCGCTTAGCGCGCTCTAAGCGAGCGGCCTTAGGGTCAACTGCTAACGGCCGATATACTTCGACCCGATCCCCTTCACGTAATAGCTGGGCATCGGCGTTGCGTAGCGCCTTCCCGAAGATACCCAGTGGTGCCTGCGTAAACGTATCGTTGGTGAGATCGGGAAACAGCGTGGGCAAATCGGCCAGCGCGACAGCTTGGCGCGCGGTAGTGCCCTCAGGCACGCGCAGAGACACTATGCGCTGCTTAAATGGCAGCGCATAGGCAACCTCAACCGTTAGCGTTTCAGCGCCCATACAGCTCGTTAGCGCGCCTGGTGAAGGCGTCAACCAACTGCCCCGCGATTTGCTGGAAAATCTTGCCGAATGCCATACCTAGCAACCGATTGGCGAACTCAAATTCCATTTCCAAGCTGACTTTACAAGCATTGTCTCCCATGGGGGTAAACAGCCAACGGCCTTTAAGACGCTTAAAAGGCCCTTTTACCAGCGATAGCTCAATACGTTCAGGCGCGAAAAGATCGTTACGCGTCGTAATGGCTTGCTCTACACCGGCGCGCCCAAGGGTCATTTCACCGATGAGATGCACCTCATCCTGCTCGACCAAACGCGCCTGACGGCAACCTGGCAAGAACTCCGGGTAACGTTCGAAGTCGTTAACCAGATCGAACATTTTCTGGGGGGTGTGCCGCACCAAGGCGGAACGATTGACGGTTGGCATTGACCTCTCCGCTGACTTCACAGTGCCCAAAGCGTATCATGGGGAATATTTTTCAGACTCTAAATGGTATCACGCCTCCCCAAATAACGAAGGGGATGCCACTGACAGATTAATTATGAGGTTTCATGGCCACTAAGAAAGGTAACAGCAAGGGCCCAGGTAGCAGCGTCATTGCCCAGAATAAGAAGGCACGTTTTGAGTACCATATCGACGAAACCTTCGAGGCAGGACTATCGCTTGCTGGCTGGGAAGTGAAGAGCATGCGCGCCGGTAAAGCCCAGCTCACTGACACCTATATTTTGGTGCGCAACGGCGAGGCGTTTTTGCTGGGCAGTCATATTATGCCGCTTAACACGGCAAGCACCCATGAAATTGCCGACCCCACGCGCACCCGCAAATTGCTGCTGCATCGTAAAGAGATCGCCAAAATCTTTTCGGTCACTCAGGACAAAGGCCACACCTGTGTGCCGCTCAAACTTTATTGGAAACGCAATAAAGTGAAGTGTGAGCTAGCGCTAGTGACCGGCAAACAGCTGCATGACAAGCGCGCCACAGAGAAAGATCGTGACTGGAACCGTCAAAAAGGTCGAATCATGCGGGAACATACCAAGGCTTAACTGGTCAATCGGCTGTGAGCACGTTAGAATGCTCACTTGTAATAAGGGGGCGACATGGTTTCGACGCCGGTGACAACCCTTGCGGTGCATGCCGAGAGCGTGATGTATCTCGTAAATCCCACATCACGAAAAATAGTCGCAAATGACGAAAACTACGCTCAAGGCGCGCTAGCAGCTTAAACACTGTTAGCTTCTTGTCTGGCCCCAAGGTGATGTGCCTATTCATCACTGAGGGGATACGAGCTAAAGCTGATAGGACCGCGTTTGGTGGTGTCTTCTCGCCAAGCGTTAAACTTTAGAAGGCTCGCGTAGCTGAATCCTGATCGTCGGAGTCAGTCGCGTTAAAACAAATGACGAAATCTAAGCATGTAGAGCCAATAGGCGCGTGCTGGCGGACGCGGGTTCAATTCCCGCCGCCTCCACCACCTTATCAAGCAAATCAAGCACCTACGGGTGCTTTTTTTGTTTTCCCATCCAAAATACCAACCAAAGCAAAACGCTACTTTTCACCCTTTTGGGTGGTGGCTGGCGCTTGCCTATCCAAAACCAAAACCGATTTATCCACCATGCTGGCGCTTTTCAATTCCGTGTATGGGACGTGGGTTCGGTTCCGTGTATGGGACGCCGGTTCAAATCCGGGTTTGGGAATTGAACAGGGAAACCAAAGGCACCACATCAGCCACCTATTCCCGGTGCATCAGTCACCTATTAGCGCCAGCCTGACAAACGAAAGCAGCGCCATCACGGGCGCTGTAAATGCTTGGGGTAGGCTTGGGGTAGGGGTAAGACTTGGGCGCGTTCAAAAAACACTATGGCGGGCGGCGCTGGCATGAAGGTTTTTCCGACATCAATGCGCGCGTACTGATAGCAAAATCATCAAACCCTTAGTAAAACCTTAGGGTTCGCCCGCGCGTGAACATGTCTGAAAATCATCAAACATTAGTATAGGGTTGACGTAAGCACCACACGCACAAGTCAGCAGACTTGAAAAATCCTTCCCAGCTTAAGAAGCTATCTATCTGACACAGGGGCGCAAAATGAATATAAAGCCAATTTTTTTCGGTTTAGCTGCTGCTTACTCATGCGGTGCAATAGCAGACACAAATTTAGAATACTATGAGGAAGGTGATGATTTCAGTAATGAGGTTGTCTCTGTGCTCCAAGTCAGAACGACTGACACATCTCCAGCGGTGCTATTGTAGTGGCATAGTGAATTTGGCCACCTAATTAGAGGTGCTAATATGCACCAAGACATCACTAGGTGGCAGCATGGCAACAAGACCAAAACGTAACTTTAGCCCTGAATTCCGGCTCGAAGCAGCACAGCTAGTCGTTGATCAAAACTATACAGTTAGAGAAGCGGCTGAAGCCATGAATGTGGGGTATTCGAGCATGGATAAATGGGTTCGTCAGTTACGCCAAGAGCGTGATGGCCAAAGCCCTAAAGCAACGCCCATGACACCCGATCAGCTCAGGATTCGCGAGCTTGAAAAGCGCATCCGTGACATTGAGATGGAAAAAGACATCCTAAAAAAGGCTACCGCTCTCTTGATGTCGGACTCCCTGAACACTTCTCGCTAATCGAGAAACTCAAGACGAGCTACCCGGTAAAAAAACTGTGTGACGTGTTTGGCGTGCATCGCAGCAGCTTTAAATACTGGAGACAACGTTCAAAAAGACCTGTGTGTGCCACGAAGACTAAGGAAATAGCCAAGGTCAGAGAGCTCTTTCGCGAGAGCGAAGGCTCTGCAGGGGCGCGCAGCATCGCAGAGATGGCGACAAGGCAGGATGTGCCGTTAAGTCGCTATCGCGCTGGCCGCCTGATGGAAAAGCTTGGCCTAATTAGCTGCCAAGTGCCTGGGCACACCTACAAGAAAACAGGTGATGAACATGTTGAGGTACCGAACCACTTAGCGCGTCAGTTTAACGTTGAGGCGCCCAACCGCGTTTGGTGTGGCGACGTCACATATATCTGGACTGGCAAACGCTGGGCTTATCTAGCCGTTGTCATGGACTTATTTGCTAGGAAAACGATTGGCTGGTCGATGTCGTTATCGCCCGATAGCGAACTCACCAGCAGCGCATTGAAAATGGCTTATGAGAGCCGTGGGCGGCCAAAAGGGGTTATGTTCCACAGCGACCAGGGCAGTCATTATACGAGCCGTAAGTTCCGTCAGACACTCTGGAAATGCCAGGTAAAACAAAGCCTAAGCCGACGTGGTAACTGCTGGGATAATGCGCCAATGGAGCGTTTCTTCAGGAGCTTAAAGGTTGAATGGGTGCCAACGTATGGCTATCGCTCATTCTTGCAGGGGCAGCATCATATCGTGAACTATTTAATCGGGTATTACAGCCAGCTTAGGCCTCACCAGCATAACGGTGGTATGAGTCCGAACCAGGCAGAGGAAAAGTACTGGGTTAACTATAAGGCGGTGGCCAGTTTTACTTGACCACTACATATTTCTTTCCTGTAACCCAGATAGTGGCTTAAGCGTTCAGCTGTCTACTATGGACGTTATATTTCCGAATAGCGTTTCAAATGGCAGGATGATTTTATCGACAACACATAAATTCGAAGAATCTCCTGAGGCAGTTACCACTGACTGGCATATGGCAATGATGGAATATCAAGATAGCTGGTACCGTGGTGATGAAAGGCAATTTATTGAGGAAGCTAAAAATTCCTCTCAGCTAAATATCAGGCTCAACAAAAAAAACAAGGTTTATCGCTTTAAACTCGATGGTGCAAGTAGCCATATTTCGAAAATATTAGACCGCTGCTAGCTTTGAAAATCATCAGGCTGGCAGCGGGCTAACTCCTTTTCAATCGCCCGCCTAACAAACTCGGCTCGGTTACGGTGGCTATGCTGGCGGCCATGCTTCATAAGGCTGTCGATACTGGCCACAGTCTCAGCCTCTACGGAAACGATAAGGCGAACGGGGCGGGTGAAGCGGCGGGGGTTGTGGCTCATGTGTCTGTTTCTCCAAGCTGCTTTGTAGGAAATATCTTACAAATATTTAATCTATCGCCTCTATAATGTTCTCAACATTAGGCATAGCTTAAAGGCTAATCAAATTGAGGTGTTTATGAATATTGTTTCTAAGATATTGGCCGCCATCATCGCCGGTTTTTTATTCGCTTTTCTTGGTTATATGGTAGTGGCTTTCACAATCAGCGACGGTAGCAACAGCGACGCCATTGGTTGGCTGTTTATGGTGCTTTGGGTCATTGCTATCGCTATTGTCTGGGTTGCTCCCACAAGTGGCAAGGCATGGCGGCGCTTGTTAATTTCCTGCGGCTTATTTTCTTTGGCGATGCCAATAGCCAGCTTATTTCTTGGCGGCCGTGGTGTTATGGAAGCGGCAAACAGTGGCGGCGAATACGCGGCGGCCGCTACTTCAGGGGCAATCATTGGCAGTGGAATGGTCACGATGTTCACAGGGTTTATCAGCCTTTTTCTTGCTGCTATTTTTTTAGTAATTGGATTCTCCGTTGGTCGTGACCAACCCACATCAAAAGCTAGCTCTGACAATTAAAGCGCCTCCTTTTTATAGTCGGGAAATTCAGCTTTATGGTGGGTTTGGTTGCTCTGGTTGGTTAGATTTCCCCTGTTTCGCTATAGGTATCTTTAACGAATCTTGGATGCCTATTTCATGGCGGTAGAAAACAGACTCACCAGACCAACCAAAGCAACCATTTCAGGCAGTGGATGTTAGACGTTCTCAATTACCCACGCGGCAATGCCTCCCCGGCCATTGCGACGCCGCAAGCGCCTACCGTTCACCACACGGTCAGCCCGGAACTTCAGCACGTTACCCACGGCGCGGGCGGTTAACTGCCTTGCTGTCTTGAACTCAGTTATGGTTTCCGCCAATGCCTGCTTTTCCTCAGGATAGTGAAAGCCTTTTAGCTCGGGGTCGTGGTAGCTGTCGTGGATCTTTTTCACATCCTTGGCGGTGAAAGGGTCACTACCAAAGACATCAGCCAGCGAGCATAACAGCGCGTCTAACTGTTCCTGCTCAGGGTCAGCCGCTTGGGCAGCGTCTACCGCTTCCATCGGGTCGGTATACTCCCCCAGCAAGTCAAAATCACGGGCTACCCATGCTACCGGTTGCCTTACCATCAAGTCCCATTCTTCAAAGCTCGCCATCTTCCCCGGTGCTGGCGCGTCACCAGACGCAAGCCAGCCACGAATCACGGTCAGGGCATCGGCTATCATGCGCTGGCGGTGTTGTTGGCAATACGCCTCGGGATCCAGGTCGAATTGACGGGCAAAGGGTCTATCTGTTTCCGGGTCTATCCGACACTTGAGAACGCGGCGCGGTAAATCCCCGGCCAAGGTCAGGTTATTCCCGGTCAGTAGCCACAGCGATTTATTAGGCACGTTGGCATGGCCGGTTCTGCCTAGTATCCGGTCGCTGTAATGCTGGGAAGTCAAAGCGCCAGCCAGCGCCGCGCTATCGAATACGCCAATAACGTTATCCCAGATAACCGCACGGGTGCCGGTCATCAGTATGGTCATAATACGCTTACGGATTTCTTCATCATCGCGGGCATGGGTATGGGTATGGGGCCATATCGTGGGCACCTCCCCTAGCGCCAGCACAGCCACGCACTTGGCCAGCAGGGTCTTACCGCTGCCTTGGGTGGGTGCGTCAAAGCCAACGGCGGGCGCGGTGGGCAGAACAGGACGTATAGCAGCTGTCAGCAACGCAGCAAGCAAAACGCCCTTATCCACGGGGCCTACTAGCGGGAAGTCAGCAAACGGCAGCATCAGGCGTTCTAGCGCTGTTTCGACCTGCTCCCCGGTAGGGTACATGGGCACCGGGTGGATTTCGTCGCCTTCTACCTCTAACAGTAGGCCGGTAGCTTCATCATAGCCGGGACGGTTCAGCAGCGAGCCATCAAGGCGCAAAGTAGGCGCGGTGATAATGGCATTCAGCGGCTTCAGCGCGCGGCGCTCACCAAGGGATAGCAAGGCCTTGGCTACGCTTACCGGGGGATCCTCTAACACTTCAATCATCGCGTCATTCTTTAGCCTTTGCCAGCGCCAGAACTGGGTAGCACCGCCAAGCCAATGCTTCAGGGCGTATTCATCCAGCGGGTAAACTCGGCCATCCGTTGCAGTCACCAGCGGCCCGCCAAAATCAAACACATCAGGGGCGCGGCGCATAATACCAAGCACCTGCTCCACCGCTTCCACGGTACGCCCTTTGACCAGCTCCACGCGCGCGGGCGGCCTGCTTAGCTTGTACGTTTTGCCACCGTGTGCAAACGAATACAGACGCGGGCGGGCACCCATCAAGTACAGTTTGCCCACCGTCTTACCGCCTTGGTATTCCGGTTCGATGGGGTCAAGCGTCAGGCTGTTGTGATAGCGCTCAGGGTTATCCAGCACATCCCCAACAGTTAGCGCTTGCTGGCTGCCATTATCTGCCACCAGCATGATGGGGAAGTCCCCAGCCAGTACGGCATGGCTCAGGGCGCGGTTAACGGTTTCCCGGCTCTGCTCTAGGGCTTCGGCGCTGGCCTCACTGCCTGCCATTTCGCTGGCGCGGGTTTCGATATAGTCAGCCTGCACCATATCGGCTTCAGGCTTGGCGGCAAGCATGGCAGCCACGCGGTTCTTTTCAGCAGCGGCCAAGGTGGTGGGATCCGGGTCGGGGATTACCGCTTGGGTATCCAACACAGCCACCGCACCACCAACGGGCACCGGCTCGCCTCGCTGTTGCGCTAGCGGCGGGATACATTCAGCACCGGCGGCAAAGTCCAGCCGGTTGGCTTGATAAACGCTGGCATCCAGCAAGGTACGCTTCAGCCGTTGACCAGCAGCGCCCACTTCTACCCAAGCATGGCCAGCAGCCCAAAGATAGACTTGCAGCGCCTTACCGGCCCGCTCAATATCTCGGGCATCCAGCGCCAGCCAGTACAGCCGTTGACCACGCAGCCCGGTTAAATCATCGCCGGTTTCCGTGTTCACAATATGGCTAGACGATGAAGGCCACCACAGCGCGCCAACGTCAGCCAATGCGGGCACGGCTTCATGAAGGTAAGCCAGCAGGTCATCACGGGAAAGCGTGTTCTCACCATCGCCGGGGTCATAATCGGCCATCATGACACCAGCGCCAGCAGGCCATGAAAAATGCTCCTTACTGCGGGGGATAGGATCATCAGGGCGGCCCGCTTCCAGCCAGCGGCGCTTAGATACCAGCCCGGTATTCATGCACTCAGGGCGGCCATAGGCCAGCGCTTGGTTAGTCTTGAGCGATTGCAGCAAACGGGCAAAGGTCGCCAGACTATCCACGCTTTCAACGGCGGCGCTGCCTTGTGACATATCCCCGCCGGGATCCTTCACCAACTCGCCATTAGCCAGCCGGTAGCACTTGGCCAGCCGCGCCGGTTTCGTTGACGTGATAATGGTCAGGGCGGCGGTAACGGTGCTATTCTTTTCGGGTGAAGTAATACCTTGAGCCTCGTCAGTGGTTGCAGCCACAGCGGGGCTATTTTCTGCGCTAGTCATCAAGGCACCCTCCCTGTTCAATCACAAACGCCATCAGCTTGGCGCGTTCTTCTCGGGTGGGCGTATAGCGGCCATACCATGACGGTTCCCCGTCTTTTGTCGTGAACGGTACGCGGTCACAATCAAGGTCAATTTCCAGCTTGCGGCGCAACTCCCCAATGAAGTGGGGGCCATTGCTGGCTGGCGCTATCCGGTCAGCCTGTTCACGGGTAACGGGGCCTTTAGCCAAGGCGGCGGCTAGTCGAATTAAGCGGCGGCTCATGACACCACCTCCCCGCGTTTGGCTTCCCATGCTTCAAGGTCAGATAAGCGCCAGCGGGTACAGTTGGGGCCAAGGCGGTGGGGCTTCGGGAAGTCAGGGCGTTCACGCGCCCAACGCCAGACGGTGGGCACCGATACCGCTAGACGGGCGGCGGCTTGGCGAACGGTCAGATAAGTGTAAGGGGTCATGCTTCACCTCGTATCGTGTCGGGTACGGGCAAAGCATCGCGGTTAAGGTTCTGTAATGGACGGGACGTTAAAGGGTGACTTTTTGCCAGCGTTCTAAATCGGCCAATGCATTTTGAATATGGCGCTTTGGCTCAGTACCTTTCCACTCGACACACTCAATAAGCCAGAACGCCACGTAGCGATAAAACAGCGTATCTTCCCGGTCGCTTAGGGCATGTTCTGGTAATGCCTCTCGAAACCACTCAGCCAATTTTTGGATCCCTTTAATATAGCGCCGCGCATCCCTTTTAGCGCCTCCAGACCCGGGGGTTTTCATATCCCCTAGAAACGTCAGCACAATGCCTTTTAGTTGCTCTGCTAAGGCTTTCTGTACATCATCAGGGTTATCAGTCAGGGTTAGCGCTGCTCGCCTGAAACTGCTTTCCTTGTATTTGTGGGTCATACTTCGATAGAACACCGGGTCGATGGTATCCATTAGGCGAAGCGTGTCATCAGGGATCTTAGCTAACGCTCGTTCAATACGTTGGGCGTTTTGCGTTCCTGTGCCTTTTGCAACCATAGCTAAGCGAGTGCTTAGGGTGGCCAACACCTCACGTAACGCTTTAAACGTACAGCCGGGGTCATGGATTCCACCCACGGCATGATGGTAGCCAGTTGCATCTGCCAGACCAATAGTTAGCAGGTGAAGGGTATGAGCGTTTTTTATTTCCAGCGCGTCACTTAATTGCATGGTCTGCGTCATGCGGATACCTCCCCACGAATAGCGGTAACGCTGGCGCTGGCCTTGGCCGGTTCTGCGCAGTAGTCAGCCCATGCAGTCATCAGCTTGGTACGCTGGGGCAGCAATTCATCACGGGCATAGGCGGCGCGGGTGGCGTCGCTGTTGACGTGGGCAAGCGCCAATTCACTGACTTCATCGGGATAGCTTGAACGGTTGCGCGCCCAATCCTTGAACGCACTACGGAAACCATGGGGCACCACCGGGCGGCCATCGGTTGGATCCGTGTATTGTTCGCCGCCTTCCTTTTCTTTGGTGGTGTTCATCCGCTTCACGGTGGCCAATATGGTCACGTCACTGATTTTGCCACCACGCACCGCCGGGAATACCAATGGCTGACCTTGCATACGGGGCAGCGACTCCAGCAGGGTAACGGCGGCGGGTGATAGCGGTATCCGGTGGGGCTTGCCTGCTTTCATCCGGTCAGCCGGGATAGTCCATACCTTGGCGCTCAGGTCGATTTCATCCCAAGTGGCACCGCGTATCTCACCAGACCGGGCGGCGGTCAGAATGGCGAACTCCAGCGCCCTAGCGCCCATGCCTTCACGGGCGCGCAAGTCTTGCAGGAACTCGGGGACGCGCTGCCATGGCAACGCCGGGAAGTGTCGCTTGCCCTTGCCTGCCTTGGTGGGCTTCATCAACACAGCATCAAGATTACCTTGCCACCGGGCGGGGTTATTGCCATCACGGTAGCCACGCACGGCAGCCCATGCCAGCACAGCTTCAATACGCTGGCGAACGCGGGTCGCTGTTTCCGTCTTGGTTTCCCATATCGGTTCTAGCGCTTTCAGGACGTGGGGCAATTCCACATCACCAACCGGCACTTCCCCGATATGAATAAAGGCGTAGCGCTTTAGCGAGCCAATCCAGTCTTTCCGGTGTTTGGCGTTTCGGAACTCTTTTTCTTTAGTGGCGTGATACTGCTCAGCCGCTTCCCTGAATGTCAGGCGTTTGACTTGCGCGGCGATATGGGCGGCGCGGGCGGCTTGGCGCTCTGCTACCGGGTCGATACCTTGCGCCAGCTTGTCGCGTAGCTCTCGGGCTTTATGGCGGGCATCACCAAGGGGGACGGTTGGGAAACCTCCCAGACCAAAATCACGGCGGCGGTTCCCTACTCGGGCGCGCAAGATCCACGAACGCCCACCACCGCTAGACACTTTCAGCAGTAAACCGGCACAACCTCCCACCGCATGGGTGCCCGGTTCATCTATGCGTCGCACCTCAGACGCGCTTAATTCTTTGGCTACTTTTGGCATGCTTTACCCTCCCAACATCCATACCATCCACTATCCCCACCAAAATAATAGCATAGGGTGATACTAGACGATACAGGATAAGATAGGTAAAGCCAGTAAATACAAGGCTTTCAGTGGCTTATGGCTTCAGCATAGCATGGCGTGATACCGCTCACAGGGGGACGCCGCCTCCACCACCCTACTATACAAATCAAGCACCTACGGGTGCTTTTTTTTGTGTCTGTAGCAGCCCACCTCCCCGCAAATGAACGCTTTTTAGCGTGGGCAGCTCAAATCTCCTTCTTCGCAGCTAGCATGCTCACGCAATCTCTCCGTGCGCTGCCCTGTGAGCACTTTAAAGCACCCATTGCGCACCATGGGCTGTGCGCTACCGCCTTCTACCGCGCTACTTTCATACGCACACTCGGCATCACGAAAGCCGATCCAGGCCCGCTGCGCCGCTCTAAGTTTTTCAAGCGAGCCTGGGTTACTGGCCAGCCTGCCCACCAGTGCTTGGTAAGCCTCATTAAGTTTGTCATCGGCCGTTTGGTACGACATTGCCGTGCACTGGTTTAGCTCTGTTTGCGTATTCGCGTTATCACACGCCGCGCTAGCCATGGCATAGCCATTTGTAACCAAAAGGCAGACGACCAAAAAGAATTTGAACAAGTGCATAGTAAGCGTTCCTCTCACGTTTTTGGGTAGCACTACAGACATGTAAGCTTATGCCTAATTTTCAGACACAACATTTTATTTTACCCATAAAAAGCAAAGCGCCAGCGTTTCTGCCAGCGCTTTATTTCTTACCCGCCTACTAAGATGCAGCCATTATTCATCGCCGCTAATTAGTGAGCCAGCATTTCATCGACAATGTCGTCACCGTTTAGCTCTGAAGGATAATAGGTAGGCCAGTTAGTCACTTCCTCTAACAGCGCCTCACGATCATCGCCCAAGTAAAGATGGAAATGGTGTGCGTCCGTTGGGTAAATGCTGTGGTCGCTAAATTGGATATATTGAGGCAGATCGTCAGAGGCTTCTTCAAGCTCATAGATAAACCGTACACCTCGGTTACCTGCTTGGTAAGTTAGAATTTCATAGCCAGCGTATTGGTATTCGCCTGATCTCTCTTCACCATGTTCGTAGAAGGTGACGCTATTGCCATCGATAACGATACGTTCGACACCCGTTTGATAACCAATATCATAATAGGCTTTGTACTCTTCGGCCGTCTTGTCACCACTCTCTGCCTTCTGCGTAAAAACTTCATCCAGCGTACCGTCTTTTAGGTAAGGATAAACGGACTGCCAATCGCCCTCCCAATCAGAAAGCGCACGATCCTTAACCTGCTCATCATCAAAATAGCCTGAATAGATATCGCTATCGTGGTCGTGGTCGTGGTCGTGGTCGTGGTCGTGGTCGTGGTCGTGGTCGTGGTCGTGGTCGTTATGAGTATGGTCGTGATCATGCTCATGGTCATGATCGCTGGCGCTAACGCCTTGAACGCTCGTCAATATCAGTGCACTTAATACAAGCGCGCTGGCGGCCTTCATTGGCAATGCTGTCATAGTCGGTTTTCCTTTGGTTGCTCGTCATACAAGTCACCAAAAAGATACAATATAACATACCAGTCAATCAAGCTCGTTTTTACATTAAGCGAATAAACACCCACAAAACTAAGGAATTAATCGCAGAGCTTTTGCTGCTCTAATAACAGGCGCAGCTGTGCTTAATGGGAAATATTATTTGGCAGGCACAAACGCATCGGGCCCCGCTTAAGCGGGGCCCGATCATCGAATCTAAAAGATTCGAGAACTTAAATAATCGCTAGGATTAAGAAAGCAGCTTGATGTTTGAAGCTTGAAGGCCTTTCTGACCTTGGGTAACGTCAAAAGAGACGTTAGCGCCTTCAGGCAGAGTTTTGAAGCCATCAGACTGAATTTCAGAAAAATGGGCAAAAACGTCGTCGCTGCCGTCAGACGGTGCGATGAAGCCAAAACCTTTAGAATCGTTGAACCACTTAACTGTGCCAGTTGCCATGATATAAATCCTTTTCGCAGTTGCGAATTGTAAAATCCTGGTATTACCCAGATAAATAGTGAGTAGCACAAGGAATACAATTACAGACTACCGAAAGAATTCGAATGTTTCTGGAACTATGCTTGCTTGCTAACTTACTGTGGACATCCTGCCATGTAGACGGCAGCAGGTCAAAGCCTTTGTGCTTTTTAATTTAACAGCCTGCCTCTCTTAGCCGCTGGAAAACCGCGCAAATTATAAAAAATAGCCGTAATCTTGCCAATGAGCTGGGCACTACTAACCCAACCGCTCAGCACGCTCTACTAACCGGGTTAACCCCGCGTTATTCGCGGCTTGGCGAGTTCTCTGGAAGAGGTTTTAACATGCTATATGGACTTAGTTTGTTGGCGGGTATTGTGCTGCTGACCCTCGGGGGTGAGTCACTAATCCGTGGCGCAGTGGCTGGTGCTCGTAAAGTGGGCGTTTCGCCACTGTTAACAGGGCTAGTAGTAGTGGGTTTTGGCACTTCGGCGCCTGAACTGGTGGTTTCAATTGATGCCGCGATAAACCAGCAGCCAGACATTGCTGTGGGCAATATTGTGGGTAGTAATATCGGCAACATCTTATTGATTTTGGGCATGTGCGCGGTTATTAGCCCAATGGTGGTACAACCCTTAGCACTGCGCCGCGATGGTCTGGTGGTGGTGCTGGCAAGCCTGCTGTTTATTGGGCTTGCGTTTAACGGCGCTTTAGGGCGCGCAGATGCCGGCATTTTCCTAGCGGGGCTCGTAGGCTACCTTGTTTGGGCCTACGTTAGTGAAAGCCGCCATCACGTTCCCGCGGCGGATATGCATGCCTCAGAAGCGAATGAAATGACCAAGCTACCGACCACGGGGTGGATGATCGCCGTAGCGCTGGTGGTCGGGCTGGGCATGCTGATTGGTGGTTCGCAACTGCTGCTATTTGGTGCCATTGGCGTAGCGCAGGCAATGGGGATTTCCGAAGCGGTCATCGGCTTAACCATTGTGGCCGTGGGTACGTCATTGCCTGAAATGGCGGTATCGGTGATTGCGGCCTTACGCCGTCATGCTGATGTGGCGGTGGGTAACATTCTCGGCAGCAATATCTTTAACCTGCTGGGCATTTTGGGCATCTCCGCCTTTTTGCAACCACTGCCGCTGGTCGAGCGGGTGGTGTTATTTGACCAGTGGGTAATGCTAGGCGCAGCCGGTGTACTGGTACTGTTCCTGTATACCGGCATGCGCTTATCACGCGGGGAGGGCGCTGCGCTACTCACTGGTTACGCGGCTTACATAGCGTTGAGCTTTACTGTTTTTTAATGTCTGCTGCTATTTAGTTGCATAGAACCGAAAACCTCCGGGCTTTTAGCTATATGATTTCAACTTCATGAATAAGGATCATCGTGCGAATCGCGACCTTAGGACCTAGTGGTAGTAACCACGAATTGATTGCCAAACGCTATCTCCAAATACGTGGCTCTGGTGAAGGCAGCATTGAACTGTTCAGCCAGTTTGAAGACGTCTTCCAGGCACTGATTGCGGGCCAGGTAAGCCACGTATTGCAGTGCACTGCGCATGCAACGCACAGCGATTGCGTTGGCCGCTATATGCATCGAGCTTACCCTGTGGATACGTTTATTGCCGGTAGCAAACCGCTAGCACTGCTTGCACAACGTACTGTTGCCCAACCCACCCAGGTCGCGCTGCAACCAGCGACACGTTATTACACCGATTTGACAGGCTATATGGAGATTATTGAAGTCCCCACCATCGTGGCGGTGGCAGAAGGCCTGCTCAGGGGGCATTTTGAGGCGGGCATTTGCGCTCAAGAAGTGCTGGCGCAGACACCTGAGCAGTTGCGTATGGTGCAGCCACTGGGCCCCGCGCTGGATACCTGGGTGATGTTTGCCACCACCCCACTATCGGCCGCTTCTCCGCTGCGACTTGAGGCTCAAGGATAGACAGCAACAACTAAACCACAAAAATAATGATGATACCTAACACGACCAGCGCCACACGCTGCCAGTGCGCTTTACGCGCAATGATGCCGTAAGAGATAGCACCTAACCCTATCGCTACTTTCAGCGCATCTAGCAGCGCATCCGTGGGGTTAATGGCCAGTTGGATCATCTCCGGGTTGGCCACCATCGCCAAGGGGATTATATACAGCCCTATCCCTAGCGCCATCGCCTTAAATGCCACCTTCAGCCAGTTTTCGCCGACCATACCCGCGGCGATAAACACACCGCCACACACGGGTGGCGTAATGGTCGAGAGCAGTGCGTACCAGAAGACGAAAAGATGCGCCAAGAGTGGCTCCAAACCTAGCGAGGTTAACGCGGGCCCGGCGACAGAAACACAAATTACATAGGCGGCAGTGGTGGGCACCTCCATACCGAGGATCAAACAGGCAAGCGCCGTTAGCAGCAGCGCGGGCCATAGCATGTCGTTGGAGAGCGAAAGAATGCCCGAGGTAATTTTAACGCCCAAACCGGTCAGTGACAGCACACCAACCACCAGCGAGGCACACAGAATAATAGCGCCAATCACGGCAATTTGGCGCCCCGCGGTCACTGCCGCTTCTGCTAAGCGATTAGCAAAGCCGGGCAGCGAAAAACGTAGCCTGATATCGAAAAACAGCAGTGCCGTACCCGCAAAAATCGCAATACTGGCGGCGTACTGAGGAGTAAAACCACCGTTAAATATGCGCTCCAACAGCAGCACAAACGGAATGGCGAAAAACAACGAGGTAATCAGCACCTCTTGGTTGCTGGGGCGTTCGCTCTCAGCAACCGGCTGGAGATCATGCCGGGTTGCGTAAGCATTAATGCCCACCCAGACAGTCAAAAAATACAGTACCGCTGGCAGCATGGCGGCGGCCATAATTTGCGTGTAAGGCGTGCCGGTAAGCTCCACCATCACGAATGCGCCCGCGCCCATCAGCGGCGGCATAATTTGCCCGCCCGAAGAGGCGACCGCTTCCACCGCGCCAGCCAGCGAGCGCGGGTAGCGCAGGCGCACCATGGAAGGAATCGTAATAGCCCCAGTGGAGGCCACATTAGCCGACGCCGAACCTGAAATGGAGCCCATCAACGCTGAGGAGATTACCGCCACCTTGGCGGCCCCGCCGGTGAGCCGACCCGCCACCGCACTGGCTAAGTTCATAAAGCCCTGGCCCGCTTCGCCAGCATTAAGTACCGCGCCAAAAATGACGAAAATCGCCACAACGCTAACGCTAACCCCCGTAAGCGACCCCCACAGCCCGCCTTCAGCAATGGTCAGCGTGCCCACCATGCTGGGTAGCGGTAGTCCCGGGTGGCCAAAAGCACCGGGGATATATTGACCTAAAGCGCCATACATCAACGCCAGTAGAGCCACCAGCGGCAGCGGCCAGCCAATCGCTCGGCGCGCAGCTTCAAGCGCCAAGGCGATTAAGAACAGCCCAATCGCCATCTGTAGATGGGTATCAATAAAGCCGTACTGATTGGCCAGCGCGGCCTCGTTAAACGCAATGTAGCCGCACGCCGCTACACCCAGCACAGTCAGCACCCAGCCGCTGATTCGCTGCACCGGTGTGTTCGCCATATACACCAGCACCCACGGCAACAGCAGCGCCATGTGCAATGGTCGGCTGACGAGCGCGGGTGTTAAACCGTAAAAAATCAAGCCAAGGTGGAACACCACGCTGACCGCGCCTAACGCCATCCAACCAGGCGCGACTGAATCATCATCCGCGGTTGCCGCCGTTTGCGACGAGGTAAAAACACGCATGCCAAGTTGCCTATCAATACTGCATCAATACAGTACTGCCACAGCGTAATCGCCGTAGCAGTGGGGGAGGAAAAAAAGGATTAACGCAGAGCGTCAGGCACCTCGATGCCTGCTTCTTGGTAGTAGCGCAGCGCACCTGGGTGTAGCGCACCGGCCATGTTTTCAAGCATGTCCGGGGTTATACTGCTCCACCACGCAGCCTCTTCCGCCATCGCATCGCGGCGCTCCCAAAACGTTTTGGTTAGCGTGTACGCCGTGTCATCGTCCATATTCGTGGTGGTGTAGGCAATCACCGGCAGCGATGTAGTTTCGACATCTTTATCAACGCCGGGATAAGTACCGCCAGGGATTGTTTGGCGTGGCGCACCAGTTTGTTCGATCTGCTCGTCAGTTAGGCTGACCAAGGATATCGGCATGCTGGCAGCCGTCTCAATCACGTTGGGGGATGGGAAAGAGCTAGCGGTTACAAAGCCATCAATCTGGCTGTTTTTGAGCGCATCGGGGCCGCTACCAATCGCCGCATCAGCAATTTGAACCTGCTCTTCAAGGCCAAACAGCTCCAGATAGCGAGCGGCTTCACGGGCCCCAAAGGTGCCCCGGCCGATCAATAAGTGTTTGCCTTCCAAGGCGGAAATATCGCTCACGCCTTCATCATCCGCCAGCACAAAGTGCATGGTGATCGAGGGGATCGGGAATAAACCGCGAATTTCTTGGAAGCGAGGATTCTGACGCTCAGCAAAAGCGCCCTCTCCGGCCATGGCCTGTTCAACTAATGCCGGCGGCGTGGTAAACACATAGTTACCTTGCCGGGCCATGACTTCCATTACGTTCTGAACGGAGCCTTGGCTCTCTTCAAGGGTGAGGATAATCGCGTCATCCGTACCCTGGCGAATTGCCTCTGAGAGCTCCACGCCCATCTGATAATAAGCGGTACCGGCTGAGGCCGATTTATAAGTCACACGGGTTTCAGCGCTAGCCGAGAGCGCAGTGGTAACCAATGCGAGCGTAGCAACCGACACGCCAAGCGTGCGGCGAAGGGAGCGAAATGGATTGCGCATCGTTATTTTCCTTAACGTGTCCAGCGGCGGTTTGCTAACCGGCCTCGATTTTGTCGTACCCAGTAGTGATTAGACCAAGCCGTGAACTTGGCGGGCATCAACATAGCACGACTATGCCCTAACGAGCACTCCCCTCCATCGCCCTTGGCAAAACCCTCTTGCGTACCCGTCCAGCCACAGCCTAGGCGTTGGTTTGCAATAATCCATTAGCAAGAGCGGGTATAAAGCTGGAGAGTTATTTCATAATACTATTCGGCGTTAGTATAATATTTACCTTCCTACTATCGTCGGCTCTTAACTAATATTGCTAACGTTGCCATTACCTAAAAGATTAATTTCCTAAAAAAAGATGCTATTACCTTAATAAGCACTACTTTCATTCGCTTTTATAAGATAATGCGGCGCAATATAAAATGCTAAAATGATTGCGTTTTTTATCCCCCTGACAACTTAACCATGAGGAAGAACGTCACATGCCTACGTTGTGCCAACCCTCTTGCCAGCCACGATTATATCGTCGCTGGCTTTTTTTGTTAGCGGCCTTACTATTAGGCGTAAGTCCGAGTGCTTTTGCAGTCACTGGTGAATTAGACCTTACCACTTCTACGGTTGGCTTTTTCGCTGTCGCAATTTTCGTCCTGGCGTATGCACTGGTCATGGCGGAAGAAAAGATTCATATGCGCAAGTCGAAACCGGTATTAATAGCCGCCGGTATCATCTGGAGCCTCATCGGCTGGGTGTATGTCCAAAACGGCATGTCGGAGGCGTCTGAATACGCTTTCCGCGTGACGCTTTTGGAGTTCACCGAGCTGATGCTGTTCTTGCTGGTGGCGATGACCTATATCAACGCGATGGAAGAGCGCCGGGTGTTTGATGCCTTACGCTCCTGGATGCTACGCAAGGGTTTCACCTACCGCACGCTGTTTTGGCTGACCGGCGGCCTCGCCTTCGTGCTATCCCCGATTGCCGATAACCTTACCACCGCACTATTGATGTGTGCGGTGGTGACCAAAGTGGCCGAAGGCGACCAGCGGTTTATTAATTTAGCCTGTATCAATATCGTGGTGGCCGCCAACGCCGGGGGCGCCTTTAGTCCCTTCGGCGATATCACGACCTTAATGGTGTGGCAGGCAGGTATGGTTGCCTTCCAGGACTTCTTCATTCTGTTCTTCCCCGCCCTGGTCAACTTCTTAATTCCTGCGGCTATCATGAGCGTGTTTATTAAGGATGAGAAACCTGCCAGCGTTTATGAGGATGTCTGGCTAAAGCGCGGCGCCCGGCGCATTGTGGTGCTGTTTTTATTGACGATCGTTACTGCCGTACTGTGCCACGTGGTACTCCACCTACCGCCCGTACTTGGCATGATGACCGGCCTGGGTTACTTGCAGTTCTTCGGCTATTACCTGCGTCGTAGCCTGCCCCGTTCGCTGGAGCGCAAGCGCGAACGCTACAGCCGCCGTGGGGATGACCGCAAGCTTGCACAACTAGGCAGCGTGGTGCCGTTCGATGTCTTTAACCGCGTGGCGCGCGCCGAGTGGGACACACTGCTGTTTTTCTACGGGGTGGTAATGTGTGTTGGCGGGCTGGGCTTTATGGGCTATTTGGGACTGCTCTCAGAGGCGCTCTATACCGGCTGGAACGCTACCGCAGCGAATATTACCCTCGGTGTCGTTTCCGCCGTCGTCGATAACATTCCCGTGATGTTTGCGGTGCTCACCATGGAGCCCGATATGTCCCACGGCCAATGGCTGCTGATTACCTTAACCGCAGGCGTTGGGGGGAGTTTGCTGTCGATTGGTTCAGCGGCCGGTGTGGCGGTCATGGGCCAAGCGAGAGGGGCCTACACCTTTATGGGGCACTTGCGCTGGTCGCCGGTTATTTTGCTCGGCTATATCGCCAGTATTCTGGTACATATGTGGCTTAATGCTGATAGCTTTGCCCTGTTCGGTTAGGCACAGCGTCTATTAAGCGCATTATTAGCCCCCTTTCCAGCTTGCTGAAAAGGGGGCTTTTGATATCGGTTAATAACTCTCGAACAGATACTCAATCGGCGTCGGGCGGCCAAACAGGTAGCTTTGATAACAGTAACAGCCGCGTCCTTTTAGCCAGCGGCTTTATCAGCCAGGGAGACTGTTTGGGGATTTGTCCAAACACCAGTTGCATTACCAACAGCGGCATCAAGGAGCCTTCGGCGTAGTGCAGCCAATAGCGATAATCTACCCACGCCCGCGTATCTTCCGGCGAAGGCTGCAACCGCCCTTGGCCGTAACGCTGAACAAGGTAGTCAATAATTGCCCCTGACTCCGCCACGGTCAGGTCGCCATCGGTAATCACTGGGGACTTGCCCAACGGATGGATCTTTTTCAACGTCTCTGGCGCCTGCTGTGTTTTACCATCGCGTTGATACACAACCAGCTCATAGTCCAGTTCCAAGGCTTCAAGCAGCCATAGGATGCGATGAGAACGAGACTTTTCCAGATGGTGAACGTGGATCATTAAACACTCTATGGGGCTATATTATACGCCAGCGTTGCACTGGCGACAGTTATCCTTTACTGCTAGCACATTTAGCTTAGTATCATAAAGATCAGTCGTGTAGGAACATTCTACTAAGATTAGCACCATCGTAGCGCTGAACCCCATGGAAACGTCTATCTAGAACTAATAATTGTGCTTGAACGCCAGTTATGACTGATGCGCATGGCGCTAACACGCCACCAAATACTCATTGAAACAGCATGTTGATGCCATGTGAGAGAGTTTTCGCAGCGCCCTTTTATCGGCCAAAGACGGGGAAAGTTAAGGGGCGGGGCTGGCTGCACCCAAAAAGCGTGCTTGCCAGTAATCGATTTCCAGTGGCACGCTGACCACGGCTCGGCCATTACCCGGCGCGTGAATCATCTGACCATTGCCACGATAAATGCCTACGTGGGTAGCTTTGCGACGGTCACCAAAGAAAAGTAAATCACCAGGGCGCGGCTCATCGACTTGTGGCAAGGCGCGAAACTGCTCATCGGCGGTGCGCGGCACGCGGATCCCCGCTGCGCTGTGGGTCATTTCCACCAGCCCTGAACAGTCGAGCCCGTCGGGGGTATTCCCTCCAAATCGATACGGCGTGCCAATGGCCTGCTGAGCGTGGGAGAGAATCAGCGCGCGCTCCATAGAGAGCCCCGCGCGATTAGGGGATGCCTCGATAGGCGTAAGATCGCGGCTTGCGCAGCCCGCTAACACCAGCATTATCAGGCAGGCAAGTAACCACCTCCGCGGGGATATTAACCCGCTGGGTAATGACAACAGACGCGCCAAGGGCATGGGCAGTCTCCGATAAGCCAATATGCCTTCATGATGGCGCAAAGCCTACCTAGCCGCCAATGTTTAACGCCCTATCCACTCGACAAACGTGGTCTCACCCAGCATATGGCGCTCATGACGAACCCGGCTCAGCGCCGCATAGGGTAAATCCATCGCTAGCATCCGCGAAAGCGGTTGCTCAATAACCTGCCGCAGCAGGCCATTGCAAACAAACAGATGTGCCACTACCAGCACATGCTTGCCGGGTGGATTGACTAACAGTTGCTGCCATACTTCAGCGAGCCGGGCATCGAAGGCTTGTATCGTTTCGCCGCCCGGCGGTGCCACCCTGGTGGGATCGTGCCAAAACGCACTCATCCGCGCAGTGCCCTCTTCAGCAAACACCTGGGCGTGGGTTTTTCCTTCCCACTGCCCCAGGTGCAGCTCGGCGAGATCGTCCTCCACCTGAACGGGGAGATCAAACTCTTCACCCAACCACAACGCAAACTCGCGGCAGCGCGCTAATGGCGAGGTGACAATCGCATCATAAGGTAGATGACCTTCAACCGTATGCCGCATCACTGCATCGGTCACCTGCTGCCAGCCGGTTTCACTCAGTGGATGATCAGTGGAGCCGCGCAGCATTCGGCCACCTAGCGGCTCACCGTGGCGCAGCAAATCAATGGTGGTGGTTTCCGCATCCGGAAAACGCATACTCGACTCCTTGTCGACTGGTGCCACTGTCAGCGTTAAATAATCGCGTGACGAACCCGTGCAGAAATCCACTCCGACACCAGCACGGTAGCGAAAATCATCAAGAAAATAACGCTGACCTGATCCCAGGCAAGGCTGTTGATCGAGGCATTCAACTGCAGACCAATACCCCCTGCCCCAACCAAACCCAACACCGTTGATTCGCGAATATTTATATCCCAGCGGTAGACACTAATCCCGGCAAACGCGGGCATGATTTGCGGCAGCACGCCGTAGTTCATTACCTGCATGCGGCTCGCGCCGGTGGCGCTAATCGCCTCTACCGGGGTGGGATGAATCTCTTCAATTGATTCATACAGCAGCTTACCGACAAAACCGATGGAGCGCAGAGCAATGGCGATGATGCCCGCCAGCACGCCGGGGCCCAGAATCGTCACCAGCAGCATCGCCCAGATCAGCGAGTTGATTGATCGTGAAGAGACAATCACCATCAGCGCCGCACTGCGCACCAAGGGATGCGGCGTGGTGTTGCGTGCCGCTAAAAAGGCCACCGGAAACGCCATCACAATACCTAACGCTGTGCCTAAGGTAGCAATATTCAGGGTGTCCCACATGGGCTGCCACAGCACCTTGGCATAGCCCCACTCCGGCGGCGTCATGCGGCTAATCAGGTCCGCCCCCTGACGGCCAGCATCCTCGACAAATACCCACATGGTATTGTCGGAGATTACCTTCCAGCACAGTAAAAATAGACTAATCCCCGCCAGCCAAGCCACGTACTGCAGCCATTGCGCGCGGGTAGTGCGCCGTCGCCAAACCGGTAGACCCTGGGTTGAAAATGAAACAGGCATTGATCGTCTCCAAAAATTACTGGGTCCAGCGGCGGACATGACTCGAGCTGTACTCGCAGAACAGCACAATGGCGATGATGATCAGCAGAATCGCCGCGGAGGTGTCGTACTCATAGCGGCTCAGCGAGGTGTTCAGGGTGGCGCCGATACCACCTGCGCCGACAATGCCAATTACCGATGACTCACGAAAGTTGATATCCAGCCGGTACATGGAGAGCCCGATCAAGCGCGGCATTACCTGGGGCTGAATAGCGTGATTCATGGTCTGCCACCAGCTCGCGCCGGTCGCCCTCACCGCCTCCACCTGGCGCCAATCCAAGTCTTCAATATCTTCCGCTAACAGTTTGGCCATAAAGCCAATCGTCGCGAAAGCCAGGGTAATCATGCCCGCGAAAGGGCCAAAGCCGAACATCACCACAAACAGAATCGCGATGATGATCTCCTGGAAGGTGCGGGAAACAGCAATAATCGCGCGACACACAAAGTAGATGGGTAGCGGGGAAATATTACGCGCCGCCCCTAAACCCACTGGTATCGCCAGCAGCACACCTATTACCGTGGAGGTGAGTGTCATGGTTAAACTTTCCATCAGCCCCGCGACGATATCGTCGTAGCGGCTAACAAAGTCAGGCTGCATAAAAGCGCCCAAAAAATTCACCGCCCGGCCCGCGCCTTCGGATACGCGCGCCCAGTTCACCTCTACCGAGGCAAGCGCCAAAAAAAGATACGCCATCGCACCGATGGCCAGCCCCCAGCGCAAACGTGAGCTTTCAATCAGCGGCAGCCTTCGCCACTGGCCACACCGCGCTGCCTGCTGCCGCCGTTCGGCCAATGTATCCGCTGCGTTCATCGGGCGTCCCCCGTTGCTAAGGCGGGCATTACCTCATGCGGCGTCGAACGCACTACTGCGGGTTGCTCCGCTTCGTCTTCTTCCATTGGTTCGGGCGTGGTATCCCAATCCTCTTCACCATAAATCGTGGTAAGTATCTCGCTGGTCAGTTCGCTCGGCTGACCGTCAAAGACGATTTCACCCGCCCGCAGGCCAACGATGCGATCCGCAAACTGCTTCGCCAACGCTACATCGTGAATATTGATGATCGCCGCCAGGTCTCGCTCTGCGCATAGCTCACGAATCAAGCGCATAATCTGACGCGAGGTTTTTGGATCCAGACTGGCTGTCGGTTCATCCACTAGCAGTAACTTGGGGCTTTGCAACAGCGCGCGAGCAATTCCCACCCGCTGCCGCTGCCCGCCTGAGAGCGCATCGGCACGCTTATCAAGCGCATGGGGAAGGCCCACTCTTTCCAGCAACCGGAAGGCTTCAACCACTGCCTCCTGTGGGTAGCGACGCAAAAAGCTGCGCCAAAAGCCTACATAGCCAAGCTGCCCTGAAAGCACGTTTTCCATCACGGTAAGCCGATCGACCAGCGCGTACTCCTGAAAGATCATGCCCATTGAGCGGCGCGCGTGGCGTAGCTTATGGCCTGAGAGCTTGGTCAGCTCGCTATCATCAAGGCGAATACTGCCCTGGGTTGGTTCAACCAACCGGTTCACACAGCGAATGAGGGTGCTTTTACCCGCGCCGGACGGCCCAATCAGCGCCATCACTTGGCCCTTGGGAAGCGTTAGTTCAATATCCGTTAGCGCCCGGTCCCCGGTGGGATAGCGCTTGCCTACGCCACTTAGTGTTAACATTTTGCCCGCCTCGTATGTATAGCAAAACGGCCAGAAGGGGCAGCCCTCCTGGCCGAGCAGTAGCGTCTACCTAAACGATCAGTCGCAGTCGTACGTCACACCGTTGGCATCGGCGATGGTACGAATAACCGACCAGTTTTCTTGATAGGTAATCGGGATAAACTGCGCTTCACCGGAGTTGGCAAACTCCTCCTCTAACGCGCTGCCTTCCCAGTCATAGCTGAAGAACGCATCCTGGATTTGCTCTGCTAACTCAGGATTCAGGTTATTGGCCAGACCATAAGCGGTCGTTGGGAAGGTTTCTGAGGTGTAAATGATGTCGTAATCACCTTCGCTCACTACACCACGGGAAATCATCCGCCTGCCCACAGAGTTGGCGATCGCCGCCGCGTCGTAGTCTTCGTTGACCACGCCTAAAATGGAGTTGTCGTGGGAGCCCGAGAAAGCGGTTTCAAAATCTTCATCCGCTTCCATGCCGTACTCGGAGCGCAGCAGCGCTGAGGGCGCACGGAAGCCGGAGTTAGAGGTCTCTGAAGTAAACGCAAGCTGGCGACCCTGCAGGTCTTCAACGGACTCAATGCCGCTGCCGGGGTAAGTGATGATCTCCATTTCGTAGCCAAAGCTGCCATCGTCTGCCGCCATCATGGCAAACGGACGGAAACCGCCGCAGTTAACCGCGACCGGTACGCCACCGGTATTGAAACCGGCGACATGCAAACGACCAGCGCGCAGCGCTTCTTGCTGAGCAGCGTTGGACTGAACCGGGAAGAACTGCACCTGCTTGCCAGTCGCCTCGCTCAAATGCTCCAGGAAGTCAGACCAAACATCGGCGTAAACCGCAGGATCTTCGACTGGCGTGTAGGCAAACACCAGCGTATCCGGGTCGGCCCACTGAGACTCATCGCTGGGCGCATCGGCGATCATATCGCCATCGTTATCCACATAGCGCGATGAGAGATCCGCTGAGGCATTCACCGCGACCAAGGCAAAAGCACTGGCAACAGCGGCGCTGATCAAGGTACGAGGCAAAGCACGTGACATAGAAAGAGAGAAAGATTGCATGGGTCACCTAGCGCGTTGTTAGAAGATAGCGACATCCTGACAACGACAGATGACAAAGGCGGGGCAGTCTTGTGACCACTGGGTGACGATTTAGCGAACGAAAAATGACACTCGTGCCTACCTGACCATCCGTTGGAGAGTCAGGCAGTTGCAGTTAGAGCTAACAAGCATTTTCGAAGGCAATCAGGTGAGAGGCTTCTCAGGCGCTGGAAACACCACCTCGCTGCCGTCGACATCCAGCTGGCGAATATCGATTGGGTGGCCTTTCTCATCTAGGGTGACTAAACCAATACCGCTGGCGTTCCACAGTCGTTCACCGGCGCTGGCGCGATCAGGATCGCGCGGGTGAACGCTCAATTTGCGGCGTTTGGTAAACCAGTTGAGCGGCGACCACGGTGCGTAAAGCCAGCGATTCAGCCGGTCAAAGGTATTCAGCAGATTTTTGGGAAAGGTATTCTTGATGCCACTAGAGTTGATCTGCCATAGGTTTGGCGCTCTCTTTTGACGGCGAACCACAATGTCGTAGACAAACGAATAGTGGACATCCCCCGACAAAATCACATAGTTGCCGGGTGTTTTGGAGTGCCGCCAAATCTGCAGCAGCGTATTCGCCGCACCGCGGTGGGCCATCCAGTTTTCGGCATCTACCACCAGCGGCTTACCCACAACGGTGAACAGCTTTTGAATGCTCTCAATCAGCTTGACGCCAAACATGGGCGCGGGAGAAATAATCACCACGCTTTTGGCGCCCAGCAGCGCCTGTTGCATCTCCATCAGCGCTTCCCAGTCCATCAACCCAGAGGGCCTGCTAGGGCTGCGTTCGCTGCGCCAGCGGCGGGTTCGGGTATCCAGCACGATTAAGGTAGGCGTACCCGGTACCTGGAACTCCCAACCCTGAAAACGCAGCAGCCGCTCAATCAATCCATCCTGCTCGGCACACACCAGCGGCGGGCTGCCATCCTGCAGCAGGGTTGAGGCGTGATGAATTAACGGGTTCAGCTTATCGGGGTCGTTACCCCAGGCTTGGCATAGCAGGTACGCCACCAGGGCGTTGCCGATAATACGCTTAGAGAACGGGTGGCCGTAGGCGGTGCGCTCCCAGTCAGCGGTCAGATTCCAGTCGTCGGTAACGTCGTGACGCAGATAATCTATAGCGGCACTGGCATGGATACGGCCATCAACCTCGCGCACTGGGGCAAGCCGGCGACAAAGGCGTCAATTATCACCTGCTCCTGGCGATAAAGCTCGGCGTCTTTCTCATCTAAACCGGGCGGTGTTGGCGCGATCACCTGCCACGGCACCGGCGACCACACCAGGCAGTACATGGCGAGCATTTCGGCCAGCGTCATTAAGTGGTTCTGCGCGTTCGCCGAGGTAAACACCGGCTTTTTAACGCCGCCAAAAAAGCGCTCGCGAAGGGCCGCGTTGCTGGTTACATCCGGCAGCAGTTCCGCACGCCGGTAGTAGCTGTCGGGCGATTGATAAAGCGCCTGACTATCGTCGACCGTGGCGCCTTCCAACCACTCATCCACCAAGCCTAGCCGTTCAATCAGCGCGTGCACCGCGCGTAGCATCGGCCCGGCCACGTCATCAGCGTAAACTTGATCGCCGGTCATCAGCAGCCAAGCAGGCCATTCTGTGGGCGCGGCCTGCTGTTCGGCGAGCCAGCTATCGGCGCGCACAAGACCATCGGCACTGTCGTGATGGGGCTTACGGCAGGAGCCGTGCATCAGGCGGTGATGGCGTGAGGCAATCACAAAGGCTGGGTAAGTGGCGCCGGCATAGCACAGCCACGGCGCCCACTCGGGCAGCGAGCGCCAGTCGCCCTGCGGTGTTTCGACCTGCAGATCGTACTCAATGCGCTCATCGCAGGGCAGCGGTGACTCAAGCCCAATATCTATTAAATGAATAAACGCGTGCTGGCCGATGGCAATGCACTGCTGATGATGCGTTAAGCCAATCGTCTCGGTGTCACTCTGCCCGGGCCGCAGCACCAGCGCCATATTCAATGGCCGAGAAGCGATGATCCAAAGCACCAGTCGGGTAGTGCTGATGCGCCTTAATAGGGGGCCAACTAAAATATCGGGCAACGTATTAATATGCTTCATCCCATCATTCATCGATTAACCAAGAGCTACTAAGCAAGTGCTAGCACGGGCAGTGTCACCATCGCCTCCAGCCCCCCGGCCTTCGCGCGGCTGAGCTGCATATGCCCGCTATACAGGGCGGCAAGGTCGGTCACAATTGCCAACCCCAGGCCGCTGCCCGAGCGTTGCTCGTCCAGCCGTTTACCTCGCTGCACCGCCTGCTGACACTCCACTTCGGACATGCCGGGGCCGTCGTCGCTAACGGTTAAGGTTAACTGCTGCTCGTCGATCGCTACCTGTAGCTGCACATCGCTGTGTGCCCAGCGCAGAGCGTTATCCATTAAGTTGCCCACCAGCTCTTGGATATCCTGCTCATCCATATGCACCTTAACGCCACGCGGCCAGGTTTGGCGCAGCGTAATGCCGCGCCGCTGGGCAAGCCTGGCTAGCCCATTGAGCAGCGGCGCGAGAGTGGCGTGCACATCAATCGGCGCAAAGCGTACGCCCTCGCCCGCAGCCGATGCTCGCGCCAGGTGGTGGCGTACCGCGCTGTCCACGCGCGCTAACTCAACCTCCCAGGCGGCACGGTTGGCTTCCGGTAGTTGACGTAGCTGTAGGCGCATAACGCTTAGCGGGGTTTTCAGCGCATGGGCAAGGTTGCCAGCGGTATGGCGGCCACGTTCAATTAAGCGCTGGTCGCGGGCCAGCACCGCGTTCATCGAGGCTGCTAGCGTCGCTAGCTCGTCAGGCAAGCGGGTATCCAGCTGCTCGGCGCGCCCCTGCTCCACATCGTGCAGATTGGCATGCATACGCCGAAGCGGCGCTAGCCCCCAGCGTACTTGCAGCGCCAATACGCCGAGCAACAGCACGCCCAGGCCAACTAAACCGCCCCATAGCAGGCGTTGAAATTCGCCAATATCGCGGGCTAACATATCGTCCCGAGCGGCCACGCTAATATGCAGCGGCGCTTCTAACGGCGCCAGATAGATATCGCGCTCTACCACACGCAGCGACTGGCCCCGGGGGCCAGGTATCGAGCGGGCACTAAGGGTATCATTGTCGATAACCGGCAGGCGCTGATCCCACAGTGAGCGCGAGGCTAAGGTATTTTGCGCGCCATCGGTAATTTGCCAGTACCAGCCGGAGTAGACATTATCGAAACGCGGGTCGCCAAGCGCCCGGTCATGGACAAGCTGTTGCTCAATAGTGTCGTACGTCACCCCCGCCATAATGACATTCAGCGTGGCTGCCAAGCGCTCGTCAAAAGCCTGGGTAGCCGAGGTATGATAATGGTGAGAAAGCAGCGCGCCAGCGATAGGCAGTGCTAGCCCTACCATCACCAATACGGCCAGCAGTAGCCGCACGCCGATAGAGCGCCTTGCCCAGCGACCTTTCCATACGGTGGTGGCTTGACTCATTCGCTGGCAGGCTCTTCTTCTAGCAGCCGATAGCCCTGGCCGCGCAGGGTCGCGATCCGCCAACTGCCCAACTTACGGCGCAGACGGCTAACCTGAACATCAATCACGTTGGAGTCTGGCTCGTGGTCGCGGTCGTAAACGTGCTCTGAAAGCTCGGTACGGCTAACGACCCGCGGTGCAGCGTGCATTAAATAACCTAACAGGCGAGTTTCTTGAGCCGTTAAGCCCACCGGTCTTCCGGCGAGCGAAACATGCTGGGTGTGAGTATCCAAACTCAGTTCGCCCACTTTCAGCACTGGGTGAGCGTGACCATGGCTGCGGCGCACCAGGGCGCGCAGGCGAAACAGCACTTCCGCTGACTCGAACGGCTTGGTGACGTAGTCATCCGCACCGGCAGTAAACCCTGCGGCCTTATCGGCCCAGCGCTCTCGGGCGGTAAGGATCAGCACCGGCAGGTCAATACCATCTTCCCGCCACGCCGCCAACCAGCGGGTGCCATCGCCATCGGGCAACCCAACATCTAAGATCAGCGTGTCGTAGGTTTCGGTGCGCACCAGAAAATCGGCTTCCTGGCCAGTCGCCGCATGCTCGACTAGCCAATCTCCGTCGCGCAGCGCCTTACTTAGCTCACGAGCCAGCGCTTGGTCATCTTCTACCAACAAACACTTCATTGGCGAACTACCCTTCTTTTTATTTGGCAAATAATAGCAACAGGCTAGCGACGCATATCGTTAATACGCACACCCTCTATCGACATCAGTTGACCGTTATGGCCATCAAATTCGAACTCCACGACTTGGCTTTGAGGGCCGAGCAGCTTAATTTCATACTCGACATATCCCCCTTCGCGTTCCACCTCAACCTCCAGCACCTCGCCTATATAGTGGTCTTCCAGCCAGTCTAAAATAGTTTCAAGTGGGACGACTTCGCCGCGGCGTACCTCGTCGTGCAGCGGTTCCCAAGGCTGGTCACCCACAGCGCTGCCCACCAGTAGTAGCACGAGGGCTAAACCAGTGACGTTGCGGCGAGCGCTTCGCTTGAAGCTGCGCAGCGGTTTAATAAGGTGGCGAAGGGTGTTATTCATAGTGCCAGGATGCCAAAGGCAACATGAACGCTAGATGAACAGTTTTGTCAGCTTAAGGAAAGTATCGTGGTGGTATAAATTCCCTGTCGCATTCGCTGAATGCCGTTTTTCACTGCTGTATAGGCATTCACGTTTAAATACGGAAAGAAGGAATTTGCTATGAACACCATGAAAAAAATGCTGCTGATCCCAACCTCTGCTCTGCTGCTTGCCGCAGCTGCCGGCAGTGCTCAGGCAGACGATTCACTGGCAATGGATCGCATCGATGACGTATTGACCCACGCCAATGATTACGGTTTCAGCCACTACGAAGAAATCAGCATTAAAAGCCGTGGCCGTGTGGAAGTAGAAGGCTGGTTGGATGAAGAGTGGTATGCCGATGTGGACTTCTCCCTTGATAACGGTGAAACGCTAAAAGAGAAGCGCGAGCGCCTGATTAGCGGTGCCTGGGGCATGAGCGAAGATGATATTCGCCAAGCTTTAGACGTTGCCAGCCAAGAAGGCATGATCGAGTTTGAAGACCTCGACATCGATCAAAGCGGCATCATCGATATCGAAGGCCGCGATGAAAATGGCCGCGAGCTAGAAATCAGCGTACGCCAAGGCTCTTCTGACGTTACCCAAATTGATCGCGATTAATATTTTGTAGCTAATCGCTTTGCGGGCTCCCTACGGGGAGCCCGCTGCGTTTATGGTAGGCTGCCCAATCATGTAGCTAACTTTATAGTGCCGACCTTACCAAGGTGCTGAGGAGACATCCGTGCTGAACGAAAGCCTTCATAGCGTGCTGGAGGATGGAGCACTCGGCAACACGGCGTCAGTACTACACACAGTGTCAGCACTGAGAGATTTAGCCTGGCTGGTGGCCACGCCTGACCTTGTAGAGTTACCGCCGCCCATCCCCCGGGCTGGGCGGCCGACACTTCAAGAGCTAGGCCTGGAGAAGACCCTATTACCTTGGCTGCACCAGTTAGGTCAGCAGCCACTAGCCGCTTTAAACGGCAGTCGCGCAACGCGCATGGGCCATTACCACGAACGCCTGTGGCACACGCTGTTAGATCACGCACCGAATACGCGGCTGCTAGCCAAAAACGTGCGCATCACCCGTAAGCGCAACACCCTGGGCGAACTGGATATGCTCTATCGCACCCGCGACAATCCGGCGCCAGTGCATTTAGAAGTGGCGATCAAGTTCTACCTAGGGCTGCCTGAAGGCCCTGGCGCGCTCACTAGCCAAAGCCGCTGGATTGGCCCTGGCGGGCTGGATAGCCTGGCGCTCAAGTGCGCTCACTTACAGCGCCACCAACTGCCACTTTCCACCACGTTACCCGCGCTGGAAACACTCGCCCACTGGCTGGCACCACGGGATATTGGTGTTTCTGGTAGAGTGATAGGCGAACAGCTAACGCAGCGGCTGGCGATGCCGGGCGTGCTCTATTACCCCTGGCACGCGGCGATGCCAGCACCTGAGGGCGCAACGGCAGATCACCGCCGGGGAACTTGGTGCTATTTGCGCGATTGGCCTGAGATGGCAGCCAGCTTTCCCGCCATGCCGACAATGGTATGGCTGGAAAAACCGCACTGGCTGTCACCGCCGCCGCGCAGCGCTTTTCGGCCAGCGGCGGAGGTGCTGCCCGCGATTATCGAACAGGTTCACGCCTGGCGCTCACCTCAGCAGGTGATGATGTGCTACTCGGCAGAAGAACAAGACGAACAACGCTATGAACGGCTATTCTTAGTGCCCGATGACTGGCCGCGGCAAGTACCTCTGCCGCCCCGCGTTCGGGACTAAATAACCACCACAGAAAGCCGCTATATAACCACAAGGTTATCGCGGTGAATCAGCTCGTGGGCCTCCACGTAGCCGAGGATCGCCTCAATCTGGTGGCTAGGTTGGCCCGCCAGCAGGCGTGCTTCATCGGCGCCGTAGTTCACCAAGCCTTTGGCCACTGACGCGCCCTGCTCATCCACGCACACCACCATATCGCCGCGCTTAAAGCTGCCGTGCACATTGCGCACACCGACGGCCAGCAGGCTAGAGCCTTTATCACGCAGCACTTTCACTGCTCCAGCATCCAGCACCAGCGTACCGCGTACCTGCAGCTGCCCCGCCAGCCAACGCTTGCGCGCCGCCATAGGAATCTGATCAGGACGCAACAACGTGCCCAACGCCTCGCCGGCCATTATCCGGTTGATAACGTCAGGCTGGCGGCCGCTGGCAATCACCGTGACCGCCCCAGAGCGCGCGGCCAGCTGCGCGGCGCGTACTTTGGTGCTCATACCGCCCCGCCCCAGTGCCCCACCGCTACCCGCCACGGCAGCTAAGCGCGGGTCGTCGGCGCGCCCTTCGGCAATCATCTGGGCGTTGGGGTTGTGACGTGGGTCGGCATCAAACAAGCCTTCCTGGTCAGTCAGCAGCACCAGCGCGTCCGCTTCCAGTAGATTGGTGACCAGCGCCCCAAGAGTGTCGTTATCGCCAAAGCGAATCTCGTCGGTGACCACGGTGTCATTTTCATTGATCACCGGCACCACGCGCATCTCTACCAACGTGCGTAGCGCCGAAAGCGCATTCAGGTAGCGTTTGCGGTTGGAAAGGTCATCGTGGGTGAGCAGGATTTGCGCCGTGAGCATGTCATGGCGAGCAAAATGGTTTTCATAGCATTGGGTCAAGACGTTTTGACCCACCGCAGCAGCAGCTTGCAGCTCGTGCACAGCACCGGGGCGCATCTGCCAGCCAAGGCGCACCATGCCCGCCGCCACGGCGCCGGAAGAGACCAGCACCACCTCAATGCCTTGCTGGTGCAAAGCGGCGATTTGATCTACCCAGCCGCCAATGGCGGTTTCATCCAGGCCACGGCCATCGTTGGTGAGCAGCGCGCTGCCAATTTTGACCACCACTCGCCGTGCATGGCTCAGCGCGCTCCGCCCCAGGATTTGCTCGTTACTTTCCATCTGCCCCACCTTCATCAGGCACTGTCGCTAAGGCGCGTACTCGACTTCAACATCGTAATCATCGTCGTCGAAGTCTTCGTCATCTTCATCGTCGCGCTTACGCCGACGACCCAGGCGCGCTTCGGTACGCGCGACCGACTCTTCTTCCATGCGGCGGCGCATCTCTTCTTCACGCGCCAGCGCCTCTTCATCTTCGTGCTCTAAGCGACGCTGCTCGGTTAACCAGCGGTAAGCCGCCTGAACCAGTTTATCAGTGCCGTCGCCGCTGATCGCCGAAATGCGGAACACCGGGCCTTCCCAGTTGAGCGCCTGGATAATCTTCTGGGCACGCTCTTCACGCTCATCTTCCGGCAGCAGATCAAACTTGTTCAGCACCAGCCAGCGCGGCCGCTCGGAAAGCGCCGGCGAAAACTGCCCCAGCTCGTGGACAATCGACTTGGCCGCTTCAACCGGGTCAGACTCATCAAAAGGAGCCACATCGACCACGTGAAACAGCAACCGCGTGCGGGTTAGGTGCTTCAAAAAACGTAGCCCCAAACCAGCGCCTTCAGAGGCCCCTTCGATCAAGCCCGGCACGTCGGCCATGACGAAGTGCTCGTGCATGCCCAGTTTTACCACGCCCAAGTTCGGCACTAAGGTGGTGAACGGGTAGTTAGCGACCTTGGGCTTGGCAGCGGACACCGAGCGAATCAGCGTCGACTTACCCGCATTAGGCATGCCCAGCAGACCCACATCGGCCATCACCTTCATTTCCAAACGCAGGTTACGGCGGTCGCCGTCAGTACCCGGCGTGGTACGGCGCGGCGCGCGGTTGGTCGAAGACTTAAAGTGGATGTTACCTAGCCCACGTCGGCCGCCTTCACCTACCAACACCACCTGGCCAATTTCGGTGACATCGGCGATGACTTCCAGGGTATCTTCATCAATCACCGTGGTGCCCACCGGCACTTTTACGTACAGGTCTTCACCGGCCTTGCCGCTCATTTGACGGCCCATGCCGCCCTGACCGTTCTGCGCTTTATAAAAGCGCTGAAACTTAAAATCGATCAAGGTATTAAGCGCATCGTCACCAATCAGGTAAACGCTACCACCATGGCCGCCATCACCCCCATCGGGGCCGCCCTTGGGCACATATTTTTCGCGGCGAAAGCTCAGACAGCCATTGCCGCCTTTGCCCGCCTCAACAATAATCGAGGCTTCATCGACGAACTGCATTGGATTCTCCCGGCCGCTTCCGCCGCCCTAATATGCACTATTATTTTCCTAAACCTTTGCCCAATCCTTTATCCCCACCAGCATACTGATCAAGACAGCGTGGTAAAAAGCAGTGGTAAAGCGGATCGGAAAACAGATTTAACCGACAAAAAAGCCCCGCCATAGCGGGGCCTTTTTTCTCGTAATTTATTCACAAAGCTTTGTTCTCACAGCTTTTTAAGCCAATTACGAGCGCAACGTTAGCCGCTTAGGCAGAAACGATGCTAACAAACTTGCGGTTTTTCGGACCTTTGGTCTCAAACTTCACAAAACCGTCGCTCAATGCGAACAGCGTGTGGTCACGACCTAGACCTACGCCAGTGCCCGCGTGGAAACGCGTGCCGCGCTGACGCACGATGATGTTACCTGCAGTCGCCGCTTGGCCACCGAACAGTTTCACACCTAAGCGTTTGGACTCGGAATCGCGACCGTTACGCGTGGAGCCAGCTGCCTTTTTATGTGCCATTGCAAAATCCTCCTAAGGGAATTGACCGCTTACGCAGAAATTCCAGTAATTTTGACTTCAGTGAACCACTGGCGGTGGCCCTGACGCTTCATGCTGTGCTTACGGCGACGGAATTTGATAATCGTCACCTTGTCGCCACGCCCGTGGGAAACCACTTCGGCAGAGACTTTAGCACCACTGATCATCGGCGCACCGATGTTGAAGTCATCGCCGTCTGCGACCATCAGCACTTCGTCAAACTCAATCGTTTCGCCAGTAGCGACTTCGATTTTCTCAAGCTTGAGGGTTTGACCCTCTTGAACGCGGTACTGCTTACCACCGCTTTTGATAACTGCGTACATGTCGCTCTCCGGACTGTCGTTAATGCCGTTCTAACGGTTAAACGGCACTCATCCCCTACGCTCTTTCGAGTCGTGCTCTTATCGACCTGCTGCGAGTGGCGCCCCTTTTGGAGCCATCTGACAGGGAGCAAGATGAGTGGGTCGCGGAGTATAACGACTATCTTCTCTTACCACAAGAGCACAGGCCGTTGTCAATTGATGCCATCGTCGGCTTACTAACCGCCTTTAGCCACGTGGCCGCAGCACGTGTCTTGACGCCCAACAGGCAGCCCCATAGCATGGCCCCAACGTATGACCACAACTTACGGGCGGCGCCTACCGCCTCCCTCTGCCGCGATGAACAAATCCCATGACCGCCAACGCCTCCTCAGCCCAGCCCGTCAGCCCAACGCCTTCACCGCTGCACGCCGTGGTGGCCGATGATTTCGCAGCCGTCAACCGGACAATTGTCGAGCAGCTTAACTCCAAAGTGCCGCTGGTCGAAACCATCGGCCAGTACATCACCGAAAGCGGCGGTAAACGTTTGCGCCCTTTATTGGCACTCTTGGCAGCCCGCTCTCTCAACTACACCGGCGACAAACACATTCCGCTGGCCACGTTGATTGAGTTTATGCACACCTCCACCCTGCTCCACGATGACGTGGTGGATGAATCGCATATGCGCCGAGGCAAAAAAACCGCCAACGACGCCTGGGGCAACGCGCCGTCGGTACTGGTCGGCGACTTCCTTTATGCCCGCTCGTTTCAAATGATGGTCGATGTAGGCTCCATGCGCATTATGGCGATCCTTTCCGGCGCCACCTGCATCATCGCGGAAGGCGAAGTACTGCAGTTGACCAACATCGGCAACCCCAGTATTTCAGAAGAAGATTATTTCGAGACCATTTTGGGTAAAACCGCCAAATTATTCGAAGCGGCTTCCCACAGTGGCGCGGTGCTGGCGGAAGCGACCCCAGAACAGGAGCAGGCGCTTCAGTATTATGGCCGCTACCTGGGTCTCGCCTTCCAACTGATTGACGACCTGCTGGATTATCAAGGCAACGCCGATGCCATGGGCAAAAACGTCGGCGATGACTTAGCCGAGGGCAAGCCAACGCTGCCGCTTATCCACGCCATGGAACAAGGCACGCCGGAACAGTCTAAGTTGATTCGTCAGGTCATTCGTAAAGGCGGCCTTGAGCAACTCGACGCCGTGCTGGAAATCATTCACGCCACCGGGGCGCTTGACTATACCCGCCAACGCGCCGAAGAGATGGCCGATAAAGCCCTTCAGCAGCTGGATGCCTTACCGCCCAGCGCCTACCGCGACAGCATGGCCCAGTTGGCCCGCTTAGCAGTTGATCGCCAAGCATAAAAATTGCCGCATCGCGCCACCGAGGGCTTGAAAAAACACGCTTGGCTAAGTATGATCCATCTCCGTTGTTGAGCACAGCTCGGCAACTTTCGGAATATAGCTCAGCTTGGTAGAGCGCTGCCTTCGGGAGGCAGAGGTCGTAGGTTCGAATCCTGCTATTCCGACCAAGAACACTATTTAAAACGGCCACTTAGCTAATATAGCAGGTGGCCGTTTTTTGTTGTGTTAGGGCTAGGTGACATATAGGTAGCACTCGCTACTACTTCCTATTAAACACGCTACTTAAAAATAAAATAGCCTGCTAACAACTATGCTACGATTGGCGTTTGTGCTTTGAACCCTTTCTTCTCTTTTAAAAGTGGAACAAGACCATTAGCCAGTTAACGCATATTAAGGCCGTACTCCTCTTTGCCAGCACCATGACCGTGATGTCCGGGGCAATTATCGCGCCTGCGTTGCCGGGTATTAGCCGCCACTTTTCTGAACAGCCTCAGGTACTGATCCAGCTGATCCTTACCATTCCGGCGCTGATGATTACGCTGTTCAGCCCTCTTATGGGCTATTTGGCCGACCGGTTTGGGCGCAAAAAACTGCTGCTGACGATGCTGTTTATCTACGGTTTTGCGGGGGTCGCGGGCTTTTTCATTGATCGCGTGGATCTGCTGTTAAGCTCGCGCGCACTGATGGGGATTGCAGTGGCTGGCATCCTCAGTATCAGCACCACGCTGGTGGGCGATTATTTCGATAGCGCCGAGCGCGCGCGCTTTTTGGGCTTGCAGAGCAGCTGCATGGCCTTGGGCGGGGTCATCTTTATTAACCTGGGCGGGATACTTTCTGACTGGAGCTGGCGGGGGCCGTTTTTACTCTACCTAACCGGAGTGCTATTGCTGCCCTACGCTTGGGCAATACTTAAAGAACCCCGCATTAAGAGTACCGCGAACACTGGCATAACCGATGCCCCCGTTAAGGTGGACTATGGGCGCACTGCGCTGGGTTACTTTATCGCCATGATCAGCATGACGATGTTTTATATGTTTCCCGCCCAGCTGCCCTTTTTGCTCTCTCAGCAGGGCCAGATCAGCGGCATGGCGATTGGCATTGCGCTCTCCATGTCGGCCCTAACGGCCAGTATCGTTGCCTTTGGTTATGGCTACTACAAGCCGTTTCTATCGGTGATGACGATCTATATCTTAGGGTTCTTGCTGGCGGCCAGCGGTTTGTTGATCGTAGGATTCACTCAAAGCTATGCCATGGCCATTGTGGGTGCGGCGATCTCGGGCTTTGGCCTGGGTGCCTTTATGCCCAACACCACCACCTGGCTAATGCGCATCACTCCCCAGCGCGTGCGTGGTCGGGTATTTGGCGGCTTTACCTCGACCTTCTTTTTTGGCCAATTTATCTCTCCCGTGGTGGTCGCCCCCGCCGTGATTTGGCTCGGCTCACTGCGCAGCGTCTTTATCGCCATGGCGGTGATCTGCTGCCTATTCGCCGTCACTCTAACGATTTTGAGTAGAACGACGCTCCAGGCAGACAGCAAGCTTTAAGCCGCGTTCATATTACTGCCCGCGGCGCTAGCCAGGTGGGTGGATTAAGCCCACCACGCTGACCAGAATTAGCACCGCACCCAACACACGAAAGAACAGCCCGGTGTCCGCTTTAAGCATATAGCGGTGGGCTTTCTCACCCGCTAAATGGCCAATAAAGGCGCAGGGTAGCAGCCACAGTTGGTGAATTAGCTGCAGATCTACACCTGCAATCAAGAATGAGACCATCTTGATCACCACTAGGATAAACCACAGCACAAACATGGTATCCCGCAGCTGCTCTTTGGCGACGTGAGTGGCAAACACGGCCACAATCAACGGCGCACCGATTAATGATGTGCCGCTCACATAGCCGCCGAGCGCCAGCAGCACGTAGTCCACGTACTTGTTTTTGCTTTTGAACGGTTTGTTCAGTACGTAGCCAATAGCATAGATAAACACAATGCCGAAAATGATGCTGGTCATCACGTTAGCGGGCAATGTTAATAGCCCTACCACCCCAATCAGCTTGGGGATAATCATGATTTTCAAGGCTTTGCGCAAATAAGCCCAATCAATATTGCTTTCCGGCGCAGCGCTTCCTGCCCCCTCTTGCTGCAGCTGCCGATGCCCGTTCCAGGCAATCCAACTGGAGAAAATCAGCAAATGGATGGCAATAATCGGCAAGAACACCAGGGGCTCATTTGTCACCAAGAGCAGGAAAGGCAGCGCCAGTACGGCGCCACCAAACCCCAGGCTGGTGCGCACAAAACCGCTCCAGGCAAAAATTAGCCCGATAATCGCATACTGGTACCAGAGTAGATCTGTCATTGGCTCGCCTAACCATTGTCGTTATTGAAAGCTGTTATTGGAAAACCGTCTCTACCGCCCACCAGGAAGGGAGTAGCGCACGTACATTAGCTTGCGCGAAACGATCATCCATTAATACCACAACGCCTTCATCGTCTGGACTGCGAATCACCCGGCCAGCGGCCTGCACCACTTTGATCATGCCGGGAATGCGGTAGCTGTGAACGAAGCGAAAGTTCGTCAGGTAGTAGAAGGAATCATCAAGGGAGGCGGTAGGCGTAGCGAAAGCACTGTTCATTTGTCCACTGCAACAGTGCTCCAACAGTGCCGTCATGGTGGATTTCGGGTTCGGCAACGTTGACTTACCCCACCCGGTGCTGCTTGAGCACGGTGAGGCTGCGCTCTGCTTCGTTTTGCGGTTGGATGGGGGCTTGGCGGGTGCCGACCAACACGTACCACTCTGCTTCAGAAAGGTAGGTTTCACACCAGCGGCCAAGGGTGGCGGCGCTCTCTTCGCGGCTAAAATCACCGCAGCGGTAGTCGTTAGCCAGGTGAAGTAGATCTTGACGGGCGGTACGCGCACGGGCGTTGCCACCGTGCACTTTTGCCAGCGGGCAACGTCTATCGTAGGCAGCGTTGGTCAAGGCATTTAGCCAACGCTCTAGTTCATGTGCTTGAATACCGCCGTAAACGGCCACGCGCGTACTCCCTGCCCAGTATAATAAAGGGCGCTAGACTGCCCGAATTGGCTTCGAGTGTCATCTTTTGTATGTTTTAACTTATACCCTGTTTAAAGCCTTGTAGCACATTGACGACATTGACACCAATGTCGTCCACGGCATAGCCACCTTCCATGAGCAGCACCGTCGACAAGCCAGTCTGTGCAAGCCGCTGGCCTAACAAGCTAAAGTCGCCGCTTGTAAAGGTAAAAGCGCTGATAGGGTCACCTTCGAAGATATCCACACCTAGCGACACGATCAGCATGTCGCATTGTGTCTCCTTAATCTTGACCAGGGCGTTATCCAGTGTGGCCATCCAGGTATCAACGGTCGTGCCCGGCGGCAGCGGGTAGTTGGCGTTAAAGCCTTCTCCGCTGCCCCTTCCCGTTTCATCCGCATAACCTAAATAGTAAGGAAAGGTCACCTCGGGGTCGCCGTGTAACGAAATGAACAGTACGTCATCGCGTTCATAGAAGATCTGCTGGGTGCCATTGCCGTGGTGAAAATCCACGTCCAGAATCGCCACGCGGCGCTTGCCTGCATCTAAGGCTCGTTGGGCGGCAATCGCGGCGTTATTAAAAAAGCAGTAGCCACCAAACTGATCAAAAGCGGCATGGTGACCGGGCGGTCGACACAGGCCAAAACTGGGTTCGCCGGTCGCAAGCGTTTGTTCTACCGCGCCTAACGCCACGTCTTTGCTCGCCATGGCAGCTTCAAAGGTGCCTTCCGAAATCGACGTTTCTGCCGCCAGTGCGTAATAGCCTAATTGGCCACTGATAGAACGGGGAATGCGGTCACCACGCATGGTGCGGGCGGGCCAAATATTGGGAATCGCCTCGCCTTCATGCCCGGCAGCACCCCACTCTTTCCAGCAGTTGGCTAAAAACGACACGTAACCCTTATCGTGCACCGCCAAGACCGGTGCTAACCCATACGCCTGGGGCGCGCGTATATCGCCAAGCTCTGACTGACGAATTTGCTTAAGCACTAAATCGAGACGCTCAGGGCACTCAAACGGCGTCACCAACGCGCCGTCATGTAACTCGGTTCGCGCTTGGCGTAAGCGGCTATCCTCTGAGTAAAACGTCAGCATGCTGGCTCCTTAATCGGTATCTAATTGACAAGGCCACTGCTTAGCCCAGTGGCGCTTTTTGACCGCGGTTTGTTGCTTTAACTGGTACTCAGCTCGGCTAGCGGCGGCGCGGTTGTCAAACGGCTGAGCACCCAACAGCGCAACGGGGGGGTTAGCGCGGGTATAGCGCGCGCCCTTACCCGTGCAGTGTGCTTGATAACGCTTCGCCAGGTTATTGGTAATGCCCGTGTAAGTACCCCGCTGACACTCCAGCAAATAGAGATACCAGTGGGTATCGGCATTTAGCGGCTGAGTCATACGTCTATCCACCGCAACAACCCTTTAATTTACGCCCGCTACCACACAAGCATGGGTCGTTGCGGCCGGGCTTTAAGCGACTCAGCGTAGGAGTGCCATCAATATACCACCAGCGCTGCTGCTCTTTAACGAAGCGAGACACTTCTTCTAATACGTGCCAGCCTTTTTGCTCTCGCCCTCGCCCATAAAAATGGGCCTTAAAATGTACATAGCCGGTACTTTCGAGCGGCCGTTCTGCGCCAACGATAGAGAGTGATTTCCAATCGGTCTCAGCATCAGGCGTAAGCTCTGCTGGCCGCGTGGAGGGGTGCCAAGTGGCTAACAGGTAGTCATTGAATTCAAGCACAAAGGCCGAATAGCGCGAGCGCATCAGTGTTTCCGGGGTAGGTGCTACAGCGCCGTGGTGATAACGGCCACAGCACTTATCAAGCGTTAATTGGCTGCCGCAGGGGCAACTCAGGTCCGTCGTGGGAGTCATATAAAAGCTCTTTAGCAACACTTCTATAGCCTAACCGATACACCCTATGCGCGTCGTCCAGCGTGTATCAGTTTTGTTTCGATATTCATGCTGCGTTAGGTATATAGTAGTCGGGCAATACATTCAGACGACGGAGTACGAATCACGATTGATCATTCTTTCCAAATTTTTTGGAGGTTCTCCTATGAAGGTCTTTAAACCGGAATGGCAGTGCACGTTTAGCGTAAACGAAGGCGCGGAAGAATCAGCAACTTGGAAAGAGAAAATCGCGTGGCGGCTCAGGGGAGTGGCGGATCGGCTGGAAGGTGGCGGGCGCACGCTAAAAATTGACTACCGAGTGACGCCAGCCGTTAGTCCACAGGAAGTGGATACTTGCTTAGGCAAGGGCTTCGAAGTGACTCAGCGCCTGCTAACGCAATTAGCTCAACAGCAGGCGTGCGAAGATGTGATGCGCCATGCCAAAGCTGAGCTGTTTGAACAACATCCTCAGCACTGAAATAGCATTAAAAGCCGTATGGTATAAAAACAGTCCCACTCTTTTTTAAGAGTGGGATTTTTTTGGACGGTCATTAGCCAGTTTGAAATGGCCGTTCCAGCGCTTTGCCCATCTTAGTTAGAAACTCCTCGCATTCGTCAAGCTGCCCAATATCAATATATTCATCGGGCTGATGCGCTTGGGCAATACTGCCGGGGCCAAGAATAATGGTTTGCAGGCCCTGACCCTGGAACTGTCCGGCCTCGGTTGCATAGGCCACCGCGTGGTCACAGCACCCTACTGGCAAATGATTTTTGGCCAGACGCAGCACCTGATCATTATCGCGGTCAGCCAGCCCCGGCACGGTAACGTTAAGCGGCTCGGTGACGATTTCAACGTGCTTGCCTTTGTTGGCCTGCAGCTCAGCGCTTAGCTGGGCACAATAGGCCTCAAATCGCGCGTATATTTCGTCGAAGGTGTCCGTGGGTAGATGGCGAATTTCCCACTCGAACTGGCACTCCCGGGCCATAATATTGATCGCTGTACCGCCTTTGATTTTGCCGACGTGCAGACTGGTGTGCGGCACGTTAAAGGCTTCATCAACGCGGCCCTCTTCTACCAGCGCCGCCATGGTGTCTTCAATAAACGTCACTAACCGCGCGGCCACATGGATCGCCGAGGTACCCTGATTGACCTGGCTGCTGTGGGCTTCGCGGCCAATCACCGTGGTGCGCAGGTTGGTCGCGCCTTTTTGCGCCACCACTGGCTGCATGCTGGTCGGCTCACCGACGATAACGTGAGCGGTGGTGGAGTAGTGTTCATAGAAGCGTTTGATCAAGCTCGGCGCACCCACACAGCCAATCTCCTCATCGTAAGAGAAACCCAGATAAATCGGCTGCTGCAAAGGCGCTTTCGTCCAAGTGGGCACCATCGACAATACGCAGGCAATAAAGCCTTTCATATCGCAGCTGCCGCGCCCGTAGAGTCGCCCATCGCCGCCGTCGCGCAGAGCAAAGGGATCGCTCGACCAGGGCTGGCCCGCCACCGGCACCACATCGGTATGCCCGGAAAGCATCGCGCCGCCCAGCGCCTCTGGGCCAATTTTCGCGATCAAATTAGCTTTGGTGCCACACGGGCTCATTACCCGCTCAGCCCTCACGCCGTACTTGGCCAAGTAGCCTTCCACATACTCAATCAGTGCCAAATTGGATTCACTGGAAGTGGTATCGAATGACACCAGTTTCGCCAGCAGAGTGGTCACGTCGGTCATGCGGCTCTCGTTAGTTGGACTCTTCATATTACCCTATCACCGCCCCCTTCCTTTGCCTACTCAGTAGGCCTGCTGGCAGCGTAATGTTGACTGTCACGGCAGGTTCATCGTGCATTCACTAAAACGTCATCTACACTTCTTACTGTTCAGTGCATCCAAAAATCTTAACAACCGCATTGTCGTGAGCTTTTGACGTACTTTTTTGACGTCCTTTTTTTGAAGTACGTAGCTGATTAAGCTCAATCCCACTAGGAGCTGTTATGTCTCGTTTTACACTGCACGCGCTTGCCGTTGGGGTGGCTACCGCCAGCCTGAGCCTGTCTGCCCAGGCCGCCACTGAAGTGAGCTGGTGGCACGCCATGGGCGGCCAACTCGGCGAAATTTTGGAAGGTATCACTGAGGATTTTAACGCGTCCCAGGATGATTACCAGGTCTCGCCCAGCTACCGCGGCACCTATACCGAAACCATGACTGGTGCGATTGCCGCTTTCCGCGCCGATGAACAGCCGCACATCCTGCAGGTATTTGAAGTCGGCACCGGGACAATGATGAATGCCAAAGGCGCCATCTACCCGGTCTATGAATTGATGGAAGAGCATGGGCGCGCTTTCGATAACGACGCCTTCCTGCCCGCCGTCGTCGGTTACTACACCGACACCAACGGCAACATGCTGTCGTTCCCGTTTAACTCCTCCACGCCGATTATGTACTACAACCGCGACATGTTTGAGGAAGCGGGCCTAGACCCTGAGCAGCCGCCCGAAACCTGGGAAGAGCTAGCTGAAGCCTCTCGTCAAATCGTCGAATCCGGGGCGGCCAGCTGTGGTTTTACCTCCTCTTGGCCGAGTTGGGTGATGCTGGAAAATTTCTCTGCCATGCATAATTCGCCGTTGGGAACGTTGGAAAACGGCTTTGGCGGGATGGAAACCGAGCTGAATTTCAACAATGAGCTGGTCGCTCGCCACTGGGATAACCTGCACGACTGGCAGGAAGAGGGCGTTTACCGCTGGGCAGGCCCCGGCACCGGGCCGGACTCAGAACCGATGTTCTACTCACAAGACTGTGCGATTTTCTTTGGCTCCTCAGCCTCCCGCGCGGATGTCGCCGCCAATTCAGAGTTTGAAGTCGGCTTTGGCATGCAGCCCTATTACGACGATGTAGACGGCGCACCGCAAAACTCAATTATCGGTGGCGCCACCCTGTGGGCACTGCAGGGCCATAGCGACGAAGAGTACGAAGCCGTTGCAGCCTTCTTTGAGTACCTTTCCCAGCCCGAAGTACAGGCACAGTGGCACCAGCAAACTGGCTATTTACCGATTACTCAAGCCGCTTGGGATCTGAGCAAAGAGCAGGGCTACTACGACGAGAACCCGGGTGCGGATATTTCGCTGAAGCAGATGACCCTCAATGAGCCGACCGAGAACTCTAAAGGCCTACGCTTTGGTAATTTCGTGCAGATTCGCGACATCATCTCCGAAGAGATGGAAGCTGTGATGACCGGTGACAAATCCGGCCAGGGAGCAGCGGACAACGCGGCACAGCGTGGCAATGACCTGCTGCGCGACTTTGAATCCGCCAACCAGTAAATAAGCACTTACTTCGCCGCCTGCCTTTAAAGGCAGGCGGCGCTTTCGTTTTGATGCGAGCTGCCCATGCAAACTAAACGCATGACCTTTCCGGGGCGATGGCTGCCATTTGCGCTGCTGGCGCCCCAAGTGATTATTACCCTGATCTTTTTCATCTGGCCGGCGGGCCAGGCGCTGTATCAATCGCTGCTGCGCGAAGATGCTTTCGGGCTGCGCTCGACGTTTGTGGGCCTGGAAAACTTTGCACGACTGTTCCGCGACGGCAGCTACCTCAACTCGCTGTCGGTCACCGTGGTGTTCGCGGTTGGCACCACGCTGGTATCGATGTCGGTAGCGCTACTGCTGGCCAGCACCGTGAATCGAATGATTCGCTCACGCAGTACCTACACCACCTTACTGGTGTGGCCCTACGCCATTGCACCCGCAATCGCAGGGGTGTTGTGGTGGTTTATCTTTAACCCTTCCATCGGCATCGTGCCCTATATGCTGGAGATGGTGGGTTACAACTGGAACCATCGCAACTCGGGCAGTGACGCCATGCTATTGGTAATTCTAGCCGCCGCCTGGAAGCAGATCTCCTATAACTTTTTGTTCTTTTTGGCCGGTTTACAGTCCATTCCGCAATCGCTGATTGAAGCAGCCTCGATTGATGGCGCCAGCCCCATTAAGCGTTTCTGGACGATCATTTTCCCACTGCTTACGCCCACCACGTTTTTCTTAATGGTGGTGAACGTGGTGTACGCCATGTTCGACACTTTCGGGATTATCCACGCCACCACCCAGGGCGGCCCGGCCCAGTCCACCAATATCCTGGTTTACAAGGTCTACGCCGATGGCTTTGTGGGGCTGAACTTGGGCTCTTCAGCGGCCCAGTCGGTGATTCTGATGGTGATTGTGGTGGTGCTGACGGTGATCCAGTTCCGCTTTATTGAGCGGCGCGTTAACTATTAACGGGTCCTTTTAATAAGCCCTTGTCGGAGTATTTTAATGGTTGAAAACCGCCCTTGGGCCAATTTTTTCGCCCATACCGTGTTAATCATTGGCGTGGCGCTAGTGGTATTCCCGGTTTACATCGCCATTGTGGCCTCGACCCAAGCGCCGGGTGAGCTATTGCGCGGCACAATGCCCCTGCTCCCCGGCAGCCATGGCATCGAAAACTATACCCAGATGTGGCAATCCGGTGTGTCGTCGGCTAACTCTCCGCCTGCCGCGCTAATGCTCTGGAACAGCTTTGTGATGGCGATGGCAATCACCGTAGGCAAGCTGTTTATTTCGCTGCTTTCAGCCTTTGCGATTGTCTACTTTCGCTTCCGCTTTCGAATGTTTTTCTTTTGGCTGATCTTCGTCACCCTGATGCTGCCGGTAGAGGTGCGCATAATCCCCACCTTTCAGGTGGTCGCCGATCTTAAAATGCTCAATAGCTTTGCCGGGCTGTCGATCCCGCTGATTGCTTCGGCCACCGCAACGTTTCTGTTTCGCCAGTTCTTTATGACCATTCCAGAAGAGATGCTCGAAGCCGCGCGGGTCGATGGCGCCGGGCCGTTCAAGTTCTTTAAAGACATCTTAATGCCCCTTTCAGTGACCAATATCGCCGCGCTGTTTGTGATCATGTTTATCTACGGCTGGAACCAGTACCTGTGGCCGCTACTGATTACCACCGACCCTGACTACACCACCATTGTGATGGGTATTCAGCGCATGACCTCGGAAGAGAATCCGCAGTGGCACCTGGTGATGGCAGCGGTGGTTATGGCGGCGCTGCCGCCGGTATTAGTGATTCTGTTTATGCAACGCCTATTTGTGAAAGGCCTGACCGAGACGGAGAAATAACATGGCCAGCATTACCTTGGCAGGGCTGAAGAAAACTTACACAGGCAATGTGGATGCCGTGAAAGGCATCGACCTGCATATTGAAGACGGCGAATTTGTGGTGCTGGTGGGGCCTTCCGGCTGCGGCAAATCTACCCTGCTACGCATGGTGGCAGGGCTGGAAACGATTACCGAAGGCACGCTCAAAATCGGCGATCGGGTAGTGAACAAGCTCGAACCTGCCGAACGCGATATCGCCATGGTGTTCCAGAACTACGCGCTCTACCCGCATATGACGGTGTACAACAACCTCGCCTACGGCCTAAAAAACCGTGGCTTTAAAAAAGACGAAATTGAGAAGCGCGTGCGTATTGCCGCCAAAATGTTGGAGATCGAAGAATTTCTGGAGCGCAAACCGCGCAAGCTCTCCGGTGGTCAGCGCCAGCGCGTCGCCATGGGCCGCGCCCTGGTGCGCGAACCGGCGGCGTTTCTGTTTGATGAACCGCTCTCCAACCTGGATGCCAAGCTGCGCGTGCAGATGCGTGTGGAGATCAAGCAGCTGCAGCGGCGTTTGAAGACCACCAGCCTATATGTAACCCACGACCAGTTAGAAGCCATGACCCTGGGTGACCGCTTGGTAGTGCTGAACGCTGGGCAGATTGAGCAGGTGGGCACACCGATGGAGATCTACGCCCGCCCCGCGAGCATGTTTGTGGCCGGGTTTATCGGCTCCCCCGCCATGAATATGCTACCGGTGGAGTACCTGAAAGCTCAGGGCGCTAACGGCCTGCTGGATAACCTGCCCGAAGGCACCGATACCGTCGGCATTCGCCCGGATGATATGCACCTAGCGCCACCCGCAGCGCCTCACTTAACCGTCGACTCAACGCTGGCGCTGTTTGAAGCCGCCGGCGCCGAAAGCCATTTGTATGTGGCCCTTGCCGATAGCGACCAGCCCACGGTGATTCGCGTCTCGGGCCAGCCGCCGGTCGCTGAAGGCGAAACCCTGCGGTTTTTTGTGACCCGCGACGCCCTGCATCCTTTCAACAGCACCACGGGCAAACGTACGGGGGATTAAAAGCCTACCCCAAAAAGCAAGACAATAAAAAATAAGTCAACGGAACAACCATGCGCTACGTTTGAGATAACGAGCAGCACGCGTGTCTGCTGCTCACCTAACCCTTTATCCGAGTAGCGCACGGGTCGATGAGCACTGAACCTTCACACGTAGATGGCCTATACCGTAACCACTCCAGGCGTGTTCTTGCGACGCTGATACGCCTGCTGGGGGATTTCGAGCTAGCCGAAGAAGCCATGCAGGATGCCTTTGTGGCTGCTGTTCAGCAGTGGCCAGTTAACGGCAAACCTGACAACCCCACGGCATGGCTAATTCGCACCGGCTACCACTGCGGAATCGATCAAATTCGCAAGCGCAGTACCGCACGCCGTCGGGCCCACTTGTTGTTACCCACAGAGCCGTTACTGGCAGAAGAGACGCTGGATCTTGAGCCAACGACTATCGAAGACGACGCCCTGCGGCTGCTATTCACCTGCTGCCACCCCAGTTTGAGCATGGAAGCACGGATTGCCCTGACGCTTCGCGAGATGTGCGGCTTGGCCACTGAGCAGGTAGCCAGCGCCCTGCTGATGAAACCCACGACGCTGGCTCAGCGTATTGTGCGTGCCAAACGCAAAATTCGCGATGCGCATATTCCTTATGCCGTGCCTACCCAGGAAGAATTACCCAATCGCCTCCCCGATGTACTCCAAGTCATCTACCTGGTCTTCAATGAAGGCTACTCACGCAGCACGGGAGCTAACGTGGTCGATATCAGCCTAACCCAAGAAGCCATGCGACTGGGTAATGAGCTGGCGCGGCTACTTCCCCAGGGTGAGGTGTTTGGGCTGATGGCCTTAATGTTACTTAATGATGCCCGCCGGGATGCCCGTCAGGATAGCGACGGTGAGCTGGTGACACTGGATGCTCAGGACAGGCGCCTATGGCACCAGAAAGATATCCAGGCCGGCATAGCGTGGTTGGAACAGGCACTGGCGCTCTCCCCTGCCGGGTACTACACCCTTCAGGCATCGATTGCCGCCGTACACGCCCAGGCTAGCCGCGCCGAGCAGACCGATTGGGGGCGTATCGTCAGGCTCTACGATGCCCTCTGTCGACGCTTTCCATCACCCATCCTGGCGCTGAATCGTGCGGTCGCCATTGCCATGAATGGTGCTCCCGATACCGGCCTGACGTTACTCGACGACATTGCAAATCACCCGCAAATAAGCCGCTATTATTTATTTCATGCCGCAAAAGCGGATTTACTGCGTCGCCAAGGCCAGCATGAGGCCGCGCGCAGCGCCTATCAGCAGGCGCTACTATTGGCCACCCTGGATCCAGAAAAACGTTTTTTGAACAGGCGATTGGCAGAGCTCGAAAATTCTCCATAAAAAAATGCTTAGGCTATGTCGATTCAAGACGATGCCAAACGACTAAAGAGAGTCACTACCCTGACCAACCAGGAGGCTCTCAATGAAATTCATGCTGATACGCCGTGCCGATGCCAACACCGAGAATGGCGCTATGCCATCCCAGGAAATGCTTGCCGCCATGGCTGCTTATAACCAGCGCATGACCCAGGCAGGCGTGTTTTTGTGCGGCGATGGCTTACATCCGACCAGCGACGGGTGTCTGATCCGTTTCAAAAACGGTGAACCCACCATCATCCCCGGGCCTTTGTCTCCAGCCAGTGAGCGGATTGCCGGTTACAGCGTGCTCGAAGCCCCCTCCCTGCAGGCGGCCATTGAGTGGGCCCAGCAGTGGCCCACTCAGGATGCCGATGGCAACGTGACCCTTGAACTACGGCGCTACTTCTCGCTGGAAGATTTTGAGCCCGGCGCCGGACTTGAGCAGCACCGCACTCTCTCTCGTGTACCGGATGCCATGAACGTGCACGTTGCCTTTCCCGGCACCTGCCGGGAAGCCATGCAGTTCTATGCTGATGTAACCGGCGGCCAGTTGGAGTGCTTGTTGACCTATGCTGACACACCCGCCGCGGAACACATGCCGCCCGCCCTCCATGACCGCATCATACATGCCTCGCTGAACCTACGAGGCCGTCGCTTAATGGGCGCCGATATGGCAGCTGACTGCTATACACCGCCCCAAGGGGTAGAGGTTCAATTGGAGTATCAGGATATCGAGCAGGCCGCACGAACCTTTGCCCGGCTAGCAGAGGGTGGAAAGATTATCATGCCGTTCGAAGCAACCTTCTGGTCACCAGGGTTCGGCATGACGGTTGATCGTTTTGGCGTCGGCTGGATGGTAAACGTTCCGTCAGACAACTGCCCCTTGGCTACAGAAGGAGACTCCCTATGAAGTACGTTGCGCTGGTGTATTACCAAGAGCAAATTATCAACGCCATGAGCGAACAGGCATGGCAAGACCTAAATCAGGAGTGTATCGCCGGTGTAGAGCGCTTGAGCACCAACGGCCACTACCTAGCCGGGCAAGCGTTACAGCCGATAGAAACCGCCACCACCGTACGCGTGCGCGATGGCGAGACGTTAATCTCCGATGGCCCCTTTGCGGAAACCAAGGAGCAGTTGGCGGGTTTCTATCTACTCGAAGCTCACGACTTGAATGAAGCGCTGCAGCTGGCTAGCCGTATCCCACCAGCCCGGCTGGGCAGCATTGAAGTACGCCCGGTTCGAGAACTCCCACCTAAAGCAGCACCTAAAACAGAAACAGGAGAATAGCCATGAGCAAGCTTGCATACCCCTATGTGGATGGTTTCGTCGCAGCCGTGCCAACCGCTAATAAATCTGAATTTATTGAACACGCCCGTGCCGCGGCCGTTGTTTTTAAGGAGCACGGTGCGCTCCGAGTGGTGGAATGCTGGGGTGACGATGTGCCCGAAGGGGAAGTGACCTCCTTCCCCATGGCGGTGAAGCGCAAGGATGATGAAAGTGTCATCTTTTCCTGGATTGAGTGGCCATCCCGCGCCGTGCGTGATGAGGCAATGCCCAAAGTCATGCAAGACCCGCGCTTGCAGATGGACGTTAACCCGATGCCGTTTGATGGCAAGCGGGCCATCTTTGGAGGCTTTGAAAGCATTATTGATGAGTAAGCGCTATCCGTGGCCCAGAGCTCACAGCGACGCTTCCTGGGCCACATCCTCTTGATCTATATCCTCTTGAGCTACATCAACAATCCGGCCATCAGCGTAGGCTTCTCCGAGTACCGTATGGCTGCCGCCATCGGCGGCGGTGTCATCAATCCGTGACGAGATCGTCATCTGCACTACATTTTACCGTCATTGTCGGCTGCCATCCTAGTTACCACTTCAATGTAGCCTTCTTTCGCCGACAGGATAACGACTCATGCATAAATCTAATGTTTATAAATCCGCTCTTAGCGTGGCTATCGCAGTCATTGCTGCTGTCGCGGCACCTTCGGCATTCGCCAATGACGATTTAAGCAATGTGTGCCCTAACCCGATACGCATGGCGGATACCGGCATTGAAGGTATGGGGCCGTTAGAAGACGCCTTTGGCCCGTTTGCTGAAGTATTTGAAGAGACCACGGGCCTGGCGCTTGAGATGTTTAGCCTGAGTAACCGCACCGCTGCTGGCACAGCACTGCAGTACGACGATGTTGAGCTTGTCTTCGCCGGTCCCTCTGAATTTGTGCTGTTTGACCGCGAAAGCGATATCGAAATTCTGTTTGCCATTGAGCGCCCTCACTACGGCAGCAGCTTTTTTGTCCCCGCCGACAGCGATATCGAAACGCTTGAAGACCTTGAAGGCCGTCGCGTGGCGCTGAAAGACGTGGGCTCCACCAGTGGGCACATTTTCCCCAGCCAGATGTTGGTCGACGCGGGCTTAGACATTCAACGCGACCTGGAAATTATTATGGCCGGTGATGCGCGCATTGCCGCGCTGGTCAACGGTGATGTAGATGCCATGGGCGGTGGCAACCGGGATATCGACGAAATTCAGGCGATGGATCCCGACGGCGAATACCGCGTAATCGCCAAAAGCGACGTATTACCCGGTGACCCGGTGATAATGCGTGGTTCGCTAGACGACGCCTGCAAAACAGCCCTAAGTGAAACACTCAAAACCAATGCCGACACGCTCTGGAACGCGCTGATTGCCACCGATCGCAACGAAGATAAGTTCCTAAACCGGGACTCTTCGCTAGGCTTTGACCGCACCAACGCAGATTACGACGTAGTACGCCGCGCCTACGAAGCAGCGGGTATCGATCTGTAAACACCTCCCTCTTTTCGCTCCACAACGGCACAGGGATGTGCTGCTAATAAGTAGGTCTGTCCATGAACATTCAATTTATCCACCTCCTGCCGCTAACGCAGGAGGTTTTTTTATGAAGGCTATCAGCGTCCACAATCTGCATAAACACTACGGGCAGTTGCACGTACTGCGTGGCTTAACGCTGGAAATTAGCAAAGGCGAGTGCGTCATTCTCTTGGGGGCAAACGGCTGCGGCAAGTCGACACTAATGCGCTGTTTGAATGGATTAGCGCCTCACGATCAAGGGGATATCACCCTTTTTGGGGAGCCCCTCAACCACCGTTCCAAAACGAAGTTACGCCAGCTACGACGCAAGGTGGGTGTGGTTTTTCAGCAATTTAACCTGGTGCAAAACGTCAGCGTGTTTCAAAACGTGCTGTATGGCGCCATGGGGTTGCAGCGCTTTGGTCTGCTCTCCTCGCTTGCCTGCTTCGCTAGCCATGAATTGCGCGAACGCGCCATGGCATCACTTGAACGCGTTGGGTTAGCGCACAAGGCCCTTGCTGACTGCCGCGAACTTTCCGGCGGCCAACAGCAGCGTGTGGCAATTGCTCGTACGCTGATGCAAGACGCCGAGATCATTATTGCCGACGAGCCGGTGGCTAGCCTTGACCCAAAGGCAGGCAAGGAAATCATGGATCTGTTGCTTGATGTAGTGGCTGAACGACAGCTAACCGTGCTCTGCACGCTGCATCAGCTGGAATTAGCGCAGCAGTATGGTGATCGCATCGTCGGCATGAAGGCGGGGCAAATAGTGCTCGATTCGCCGCGCCAACAGGTGGCACTAGCCACTATGCAGCAGCTCTATCAGGGTGATGTTCGGGTTGATCAAACCTCTGCTCCCGCCACTGCTATTACCGCCATCCCCTCTACCCGTTAATGTCGAGAGCGCTATGCCTATTCAACGCCGTACCACTTCTTCTCTTCCACCGAGACTTGCCATGCCTTCCCCGTTTACTTGGGGGGTGGTGTTAGTCTTTTTAGCGCTGTTTATTCAGGGCGTGATGGCCACCAACTTGACGCTGGAACGCCTGCTGCGCGGCGGTGTCAATTTAGTCCACTTTATAGGACGTGCCTTTCCCCCCAACCTAGCCGATCTCGATGTGCTGGCCTGGTCAATGTATGAAACTCTCAACATTGCCATTGTGGGCGTCACCATTGGTGTTATTTTTAGCGTTCCTTTCGCGCTATTGGCGGCTCGCAACACCTCGCCAGCCCCGTGGGTTCGCTCAATCACGCGCTTGATGATTGCTACCATGCGCACCATCCCTGATCTTATCTGGGCGCTTATTTTTGTGGTGGCGGTTGGTCTCGGCCCTATTGCCGGGGTTCTCGCTATTGTGATGGACACTATCGGCTTTGCGGCCCGTTTCTTTTCGGAGCGCATTGAAGAGGTTCACCCTGGTCCATCTGAAGCGCTAAGCGCTACTGGCGCAGGCAGGCTGTCAGTGATTGGCGGCGCCATTTTGCCAGAAACACTGGCCTCAATGACGGCAACAAGCCTTTATAGCGTTGAGAAAGCGCTGCGCTCAGCGGTCACGCTTGGTTTAGTAGGCGCTGGTGGTATCGGGGTTGAACTAGCTGCTGCTATGCGCTTATTTAATTATGACCGTGCATTGACCATTATTTTAGTTATTTTGGTAGTCGTGATTGGCTTTGAGCAGCTCTCATCACAAATCAGAAAACGCGTTATTTAACGTTAGTTCATAAGCACAATAAAAACCGGTGTGGAAATATCCACACCGGTAAAGATCGAAACATGCGAGCTAACTAAAAACTAAAGAACTTACTATTTCACTTAGAAGTGGTAACGAACACCGGCAATGTAATAAACGTCGTATTCAACATCACTAATCGCATCTTGGTCGGCATCGTTAAGTTCTACGAAAACATCCATGTTATTGGAGATATCGTAGTGGGCAGCAGCGGCCCAGGCGTTACGGCTGTCTGAGGAGTTATCTGGCTCGATGTTGTAGTAATCGAGGTGGAAGTTCCAGGCGCCCGTCGCAAAACTACCGCCTACACCAGCCGTGTCAAAACCACCGCCAAAGGTTTCGTTATCATCGCGGGTTTCGTAACCCAAGCGTGCTGATACTGCATCGCTAAAGTCATAAGTGGCCGTTGCACCGAAACGGTTTTCTCCGTTACCGCCACCACGAACCGTGTCTTCCACATAGCCAAGTGCAAAGCGAGCAGGTCCTGTTGCGTACACAACACCACCCTGGGTAGCAATAACAGACCCTTCACCGCTCTGCTCTGCTGGCGTAAAACCGCGCTCAGAGAAGTGCTTGGCGGAAAAAACCGCCTGAAATCCATTGACTTCAGGTGAAATGTAGCCAAGCGAGTCGCCACGTGCTTGAAGGCCACCACCAGCTAACTCATAGCCATCTTCAACGTACACATCAAACGGCGAGGTAACGTAGTCATCGTAGAAGCTATCGTAGTTACCGGCCATGAAGGTACCAAACTGCTGGCTTTCCAAGCCTAGGTAGCTGTTACGAACTTCATCAAAGCCAGAGTCTTGATTGCGTTCATCACCGGTAAAACGCCACTCAACGCGTGCAAAACCGCGCAAATCTGAAGTAATTTGGTGACCTGCGGTAATCCGTAAACGCGAACCAACGTTACGGAACTCTTCGCCGTTATCAACGCCATCTTTTTCGCCGCCGCCTTCAATCCCCATAGCGATACGACCATAGATTTCAAGATCGGTACCGTCTTGATCATAAACGGTGGCTGCTTGTGCTGCAGAGGCTGCCAATAAACCGCTAACGGCGAGGGCCAGTGTCGTTTTTTTAAACATGATTGTTCCCATTGAAGTAATTAATGCTTGCGCTTTACGAAGGCACAATGAAGGACGAAGAACGCCTCAACGCAGGGAACCTTAAAAGATTTATATTTCATTAATTTTAAAGTTTAAATTTTTCGGGAACTTATTTTTTTATGTGTTTTTAAACAAACCCGTCATCTTATTTTAATATTTAACTGCTATTTGAGTAAGCAGCTATTGCTATTTATTTCCTACCCTCTCTTGACATGTCATCACTTATTCACTTATTTGACTCGGCAGTGTCATTCTCCCCACCCAGACTATGTAAAAACGTGATAAAGAGATGAATCGCTCATGCGGCTCTGCATCGTTAGTGAAACATGGTCACCGGATATCAATGGCGTTGCCCATACGCTGAGCCGGTTAAGCTATGAACTTGGTCGGCAAGGAGTGCCGGTTGATGTCATTCGCCCACGTCCTCGAGTGGCGAGTAACGCTACGCGTATTAAGCGCGAACTACAGGTACAGCGACTTGCGTTACCCGGCTACACCGATGTACAAGTCGGCTTGGTAACCCCTGCGACCCTGCGGCGCTTTTGGCGTCAATTTCGACCTAATGTGATCTATTTGGCAACCCAAGGGCCACTAGGCTGGGCGGCACGCCAAGCGGCGCGACGGCTCAATATTCCCCTTGTTGCGGGCTGGCACACCAACTTTGACCACTACTGCAAAGACTATGGCGTCACGTGGCTAACGTCGACGACTCGGCGATACTTACGCTACTTCCATAACGGCTGTGACCTGACGTTAGTGCCTACCCACCAGCAAGCAAAAGCGTTGCAGCATCAGGGGATACGTGATGTCCATGTATTGTCACGGGGATTGGATGGCGAACGCTTCTCACCCGCCCACCGTGACCTTTCATTACGCAAAGGCTGGGGGGTTAGCGAGCATCAGCCGGTCGCACTGTATGTTGGCCGATTGGCTGCTGAGAAAAACCTCTCCTTGCTGCACGAAAGTTTCCAGGCCATGCGTGAGGTGCGTCCCGATATCGCGCTTGTGATTGTGGGCGATGGCCCCGCCCGAGCGCAGCTGCAGAAGGCGCTGCCCGATGCACATTTCACCGGCTTTGTGGGCCAAGAAGCCCTCGCTCGCCACTATGCCAGCGCGGATATATTTATTTTCCCCTCGCTTTCAGAAACCTGGGGCAACGTGGTGGCGGAAGCCATGGCCAGCGGCCTAGCCGTGGTGGCCTATGATCACGCTGCCAGCGCTGAACTGATTAACTGCGGTCACAACGGTATTACGGTGCCCGCTGGCAATAGCGCTGCTTTTCAACAGGCAGCGGTAGAGCTGTGCCAACATCCAGCTGACTATGCCCGCTTAGGTCGAGTGGCGCGCTTGCGTGCGCTTGAACAGAGCTGGTCCGGCATTGCCGAGCAATTTTTGCACTATTTACACCACGCCCAGGAGACTCATCATGCGCCCGCGTCCGCTTGTCGTATTCGACCGTCTTGACCTGCTTGAGTGGCAGTTCTGCCAGCGCATATCGCGGCTTTCGCTCTACCGCCCCTGGCGCCTCACGCTGCAGGCTGCCAGCCGCTTAGGTGATTGGCCTATCTGGGTGCTGCTTATTCTCGCCCAGCCATGGCTGCAGCCAAATGGCTCTTGGCGGGTGATGCAGTACAGCGTCACCGCCCTGTTAGCCGTTGCCGTTTATCGGCTGGTAAAAACGCGCCTATGCCGCGAGCGACCTTTTATCACGTACGGTGAGGGTATTCAGTGCAGCGAACCGGCGCGAGATCGTTACAGCTTTCCCAGCGGCCACACCATGCATGCGGTGATGTTTAGCGTATTGGTGGCAGCCCATACGCCTTGGTTGTTACCCGTGGTAATGCCGTTAGCGCTGCTAATAGCGATCTCACGCGTTGGGTTAGGGCTGCACTATGTGAGCGACGTACTGGCAGGGGCCGCGATGGGCTACGCTTTTGCCTTGATGAGCCTTTACTGGATGGGCTAAAACGCCCACTGAGCGGGCGTTTTTGACGCAATTAATAGATTGTTTTTAGACTAACTATTACTAATTGCCGGGTGGTAGATCATCGAAATCATCCAGTCTTGCCATAAACGATGTCTTGAACACCATGTACACCCCTACTCCTGAAAACCCTAAGAACAAAACAAACATGCATAACATCAATGCCATCGCCATAATTTTGTCCCTGATAGTGTGCGGTCGTTACGTTTACGTTTTATATAACCGCTGCATTATGGTTTCCAGTAAAGGATAGACCAAAACACTATCTTTATCTGTGCATCTTTATCAGCGCATCTTTGTCTGCACAAAACACATGCAAGCAACATTAACAAATAACCTAGCAATATCAATTATTTATATAAACATTATCACGCAAAAAAACCACCTCATTTTCACGAGATGGCTTTTTTGCATCGTTCCACTCCATGGCTTGATGAACAGCGCCTCCTTGCGCTGCAACCAGTGAGTGGGCGGATTTTCCTTTAACGTCCTGTTAACAACTTGGCTCCCTGCCCTCCTTCTGCCTGTCAGCCCACTCACTCAGTTACTGCTGACAATTATCTAAACGGCTAAACCTAAACAACTGAACATCTAAGCAACTGCCTATTACTTGCAGGGGTTGAGCCAACCCATGCCAAAAAACAATAATTAAGTTTAAAAACAATCGCTTAAAATAAAACATACCGGCTGTTCGAGCCCTTTTGTCGATTGTTTTGATGTACAGAACTGGCACATGCGACATAAGCACACGAAAAAACGTAGCGGAGCGCCTCGGTAAGGATTATTTTTGCTACTTACTTGGCGTAGCTTTCAGCTTTACCCCTTATGCTTTCAAGGAGGCCTCTATGAAACGTACTGTTGCCCTTGGCATACTTATCGTCACCACTCTGCTGCTGTTAAGCGGTTGCAATACCATTCGCGGCGCAGGAGAAGACATTGAACAGGGTGGTCAAGCTATTCAACGCTCAGCGGATTAATCACCATGATGACTGTTTACCTATCCCACGGCCTAGAGAGCGGGCCGGGGGCATTAAAAACCCAAGCCCTAAAAGGCGTTGCTGAAGAACTCGATGACTGCGAACCCGTGGTGATGGATTACCGCGGTATGGCAGAGCCTCAACAGCGGCTTCTGCATCTATTGAAGGTGTTAGCCGAGCGTGGCGACAACCCGGCCCGATGCGTGCTGGCAGGCTCTAGCTTAGGCGGATGGCTAAGCGCAGCGGTAAGCGCCCAGCAGCCAGTGCTTGGCTGTTTTTTACTCGCCCCTGCGCTGGGTTTAGCCGACTACCCGGAAACTTCACTCACTATTCAAGCACGCCATACTCACATTATTCACGGCTGGCGGGATGATGTTGTGGCCCCTGGTCCGGTGATTGAACGTGCCCGCCTACAGCGGCTTTCGCTGCGAATGGTAGACGACGACCACCGCCTACACGCCAGCTTGGATACCATCCTGGTCGATTTTGAGCGTTTTTTACGCCAGTGCAGTGCCGACCTTAAAAGCGGCACATTGAACGCTAGCTAAATAAGCATTCGACACGAGCAATATAAACCTATACAAATAATGTACATAAAACCCTGCACATAAAGAACTAGCTATAAATCCCTAAATAACGAGAAGATTGTTCATGTTCGGTATATTTAAGCGCGACCCTCAAAAGAAACTTCAACAAGGCTATGAACGTAAACTTCAAGCCGCGATGGAGGCGTCACGTAATGGCGATATGCGCGCCAATGCAACGCTTACCGAAGAGGCTGAGGCGCTGCTGGCGGAAATTAAACGTATTGAAGCGAGCCAATAGGCCGCTACTCGTCGGCGAGTGCCGGCAACAGTGTTTTCAGCTTGCGGGTGAGCGTATTACGCCCCCAACCCAACAGCTCGGCAGCCTCACCTTTTCGACCGCCGGTATGTTTCAGCGCGGTCTCAATCAAAATTCGCTCGAAATCGGGCACCGCCTCTTCCAGCAAATGGGTATGGCCTTCGGCCAGTGCGTGGTCGGCCCAATCGCGAAATGCCGTGCGCCAATCGCCGTGGGCACTGCCTTCTGACGCACTCGGCGAGCGCAGTTCCGGCGGCAGATCCTCAACCAGAATTTCGCGCCCGGATGCCATTACAGTCAGCCAACGGCAGATATTCTCTAACTGCCGGACATTACCGGGCCACGGCAAGCGCGTTAGATGAGCTTCTGCTTCGCTGGTGAGCACCTTGATATCGGTGGTCAGCTCTTTCGCCGCTTCGGCTAAGAAGTGCCGCGTTAAGCTAGGGATATCTTCGCGCCGCTCGGCGAGCTTGGGCAGATGAATACGGATCACGTTCAAGCGGTGGAACAGATCCTCACGGAAGCGGCCGTCGTCCACCAACACTTCTAGATGTTGGTGGGTCGCGGCGATGATACGTACATCCACTTTGACCGGCGTATGGCCGCCAACGCGGTAGAACTCACCATCGGCCAAGACACGCAGTAAGCGCGTTTGAGTTTCAGACGGCATATCGCCTATTTCGTCTAAAAATAGCGTACCGCCGTTGGCTTGCTCAAAGCGCCCTTGACGCTGCTGCGCGGCGCCCGTAAAGGCGCCCTTCTCATGGCCAAACAGCTCAGACTCAATCAAATCACGCGGAATGGCCGCCATGTTCAGCGCAATAAACGGCTTGCCCGCCCTCGGGCTATGTTGATGGAGTGCCTGGGCAACGCGCTCCTTACCGGTTCCCGACTCCCCGTTAATCAATACCGTGATGTGCGAATGAGAAAGGCGGCCAATGGCCCGAAACACTTCCTGCATGGCGGGCGCTTCGCCGATAATTTCGGCGTTTAGGCCTTCCGGCACGGTGATCGGGCGCTGACGCTCTCGGGCATGTGCCACGGCACGGCGAACTAGCGCCAGGGCCTCATCAACGTCAAACGGTTTGGGCAAGTATTCAAACGCGCCGCCCTGATACGAGGCTACGGCACTGTCTAAGTCAGAGTGCGCCGTCATTACGATCACGGGCAGGTCTGGATGCGCCTCGCGCACTCTGGCCATTAAATCCAACCCGTCGATGCCGGGCATACGAATATCGGTGACCAGTACATCTGGTGGGGTTTCCAGCAACCGTGATAGGGCGACATCAGCGCGCTCAATACACTCAACGTCAAGGTCGGGTTGCGCTAAGGCGCGCTCCAGTACCCAGCGGATAGCACGGTCATCATCGACAATGACCACCCGCGCCACATCATTACGTGCAGCCTCTGTCATGACGCCTCTCCGGTGAAATTAATAATCATTGGAATCAGTAAACGAAATTCGGTGTGTCCGGCTCGTGAGTCGCATTCAATCAATCCTTGATGTTGGTGCAAAATCGACTGAGCAATGGAGAGCCCCAGGCCGCTGCCTTCCGCACGCCCTGACACCATCGGGTAAAAAAGTGTTTCCTGTAGCGCCTCGAGAATGCCGGGGCCGTTATCAATAACCGCGACTTCACTGACCAGCCGGTGGCGTTCAGCGCCGAGCGTAAACTGGCGGCGGGCGCGGGTACGCAGTATTAGCGTAGGCGCTGAGGTTTGCGCGTCGCTCATGGCCTGGACGGCGTTACGTGCCACATTGAGCACCGCCTGAATCATTTGTGACTCATCGCCGGAAAGGTCGGGCAGGCTGGGGTCGTAATCGCGGCTGATCATCACGCTGGGATGCTCGGCAATCAGCAGTGCCCGCACCCGCTCAAGTACTTTGTGAATATTGACCGGCTCGTGCTTCAGAATACGGTTAGGGCCAAGCATGGAATCGACTAGATCGCGCAGCCGATCCGCCTCTTCGACAATAATATGGGTATATTCGCGCAGTGCCGGGTCGTCTAAATCACGCTCTAGTAGCTGCGCTGCACCGCGAATGCCACCAAGGGGGTTTTTCACCTCATGGGCTAGGCCACGGGCAAGCACCTTAATGGTCTCTTGGCGAGTGGTTAGCGCCTCTTCACGGGAAATTTGCATCAACCGATCCCGCGGCTCCACTTCCAACAGCAGCTCATCGTCCGATAACGGCGTAACGGTGTAGTCGACCGTGAGCGGCTCGCTGTTCAGCGGGGTAATGCGCGCTTCACGCTGAGTGTATGGGTGAAACGCATCGCGCGCCTTGGCCAATACATCGTCAATGCTTTCATCACCGCCGAGTAACGTATCCAAACTAATCCCGTGCACACGGGTAAGGCTGACCGCTAATAAGGCCTCAGCGGCAGGGTTCATCCAACGCACACGTAGTTCGCCGTCGAGCAGCAAGACCGCTGTGGTGAGATGTTCAAGCAAGCGCTGATGCATTAGTGGTGTCCTGAGAAATCGGGTCTTCCATCGCCGTTACAGACCTACAGGTGGATGATCAATGAGGGAACTGCAAAAAGCGCGCCAATTACCCAGTTATACCTATTAGCACGGCTTGCGAGCATAGCAACGGAAGGGAGTGAATCGTTTTAGCGCACTCGCAGCGCTAACCGCCACAACATGCGCACCATTTTAGTGCATAAAAAATTTAATGAACCGTTATTAAGGAACGTTAATCGTCACCGCCGCCGTACGGTGCTGCAACCGCTGGCTACTACCCAAGAGCTCTGCTTGAAGCTCGTGCCGCCCCGCTGCCAGCCCGGTTAACCAGAACACATCGCTGTGTAGCGCTGTCTGACTTATTTCGCCATTTACTAACAGCCTTACCTGATGGTCATCGCGTAGGGGTGGCACAATCACCATTTCCACGGCGGTCATACCCTCTTCCAGCTGTGCGCCCTGCTGGGGCAATGCGATCGCAAAATGGTCATAAGGCATAAAGGGCTGCCCCGGCTTACCGCGTGGCCGCTCAGCCGCTTGGCGGGCCGCGGCTCTTAACGCCGGCGACCAGCCCGGCAATGGCGCCAATTTTAGCGCCTCACCGCCACTGCCTGGGTTATCGGTAAAGGTGATGTTGCCACGCTCATCGGTAACCCGATAAACCGCTTGCCCGAACGCCGAAACTGCTGTGCCAGCGAGCGCGGCGCCCAAAAAAGCCACTAGCACACCGTGCATCGCTAATGTATATATCCTGCTCATTGAACTCTTCAGTCCCTATAACAGAAAACCCCGCCGAAGCGGGGTTCTATTAACAATCATCGCTACCACCACTTGGCTGATAATAGCAGCCAGGGGCTAACAACGCTGATTAGCAGCTGTTCTTAACAGCTATAGTACATATCAAACTCAATCGGGTGCGTGGTCATGCGAATTCGCTCCACTTCTTCCATTTTGAGATCGATGTATGCGTCGATCATTTCATCGGAGAACACGCCGCCTTCGGTTAAGAACGCGCGGTCTGCATCGAGTGCTTCCAACGCTTGATCCAGGCTATTGGCAACGGTCGGCACTGACTTGCCCTCTTCTGGCGGCAGGTCGTACAGGTTTTTATCCATCGCATCGCCAGGGTGAATCTTATTCTTAATACCGTCGATACCGGCCATCAACAGGGCAGCGAATGCCAGGTACGGGTTAGCGGTCGGATCCGGGAAGCGCGTTTCGACACGTTTGCCTTTCGGGCTGGCGGTATACGGAATACGAATAGACGCCGAGCGGTTACGAGCGCTGTAAGCCAACATGACTGGCGCTTCAAAGCCAGGCACCAAACGCTTGTAGGAGTTGGTAGACGCGTTAGTGAAGGCGTTCAAGGCGCGGGCGTGCTTGATAACACCGCCAATGTAATACAGCGCCATTTCAGACAGGCCAGCGTACTCATCGCCCGCAAACTGGTTATTGCCATCTTTCCAGAACGACTGGTGAATGTGCATACCAGAACCGTTGTCGCCTACCAGCGGCTTCGGCATAAAGGTGGCGGTTTTGCCGTACGCGTGAGCCACGTTGTGAATCACGTACTTCATTTCCTGAACTTCGTCAGCTTTCTTCACCAGCGTGTTAAACCGAACGCCGATTTCGTTCTGACCTGCGTTGGCAACTTCGTGGTGGTGAACCTCCACGGTCTGGCCGATCGCTTCCAGGGTGTTACACATAGCGCCACGAATGTCATGGAAGCTATCAACCGGCGGAACCGGGAAGTAGCCGCCTTTAACACGCGGGCGGTGACCTAAGTTACCGCCTTCAACACGGTTGTCGGTTGCCCAAGCGCCTTCGTCAGAGGAGATTTTGTACATGGAGCCCTGAATATCAGTTTTCCAATGCACTTCATCAAAGATAAAGAATTCAGGTTCAGGGCCGAAAAAGGCGGTATCGCCCAAACCGGTCGACTGTAGATAAGCCTCTGCGCGCTTAGCGATAGAGCGCGGGTCGCGGTCATAGCCTTGCATGGTGGCAGGCTCAATGACATCGCAACGTAAAATCAGGGTAGCGTCTTCGGTGAAGGGGTCGAGGAAGCCAGTGCCATCATCTGGGCGAAGAATCATGTCAGATTCATTAATACCCTTCCAGCCCTCCATTGAGGAACCGTCAAACATATGACCGTTTTCAAAGAACTCTTCGTCCACATCGCGGGCCGGCACGGTGACGTGCTGCTCTTTACCGCGGGTGTCGGTAAAACGCAGGTCTACCCACTTAACATCATGTTCTTCAATTAGCGCGAGAGTCTTGGCTGACATAGTGTCCTCCGGTATGAGCGTGGCTTAAAGCTAACGACAATAAGTTAACGATAAAAGTGCTGTTCGACAAAATACGTGCAAAACCGCACGCGTGTCATTCTTATTCGCTCAACGTTTGCCCGACATTGGTAAACAAATCGCTCAGCGAGCATTTCAAACCGGCTATTGTCTTAGCACGCCGCAAGGCTTGTGCCTACGACCCGCTAGCCGCTAGCCGCTATAAAACATTCTACCTAGTTAGAGCACATATCATGCCAAAACCGCACCAATATGACATGAAAAACAACAACCAATTGTTTTATAACCATTAAAAAATGACGCTTAGTGCCTCTTCATGATGCATAAAGAGGTAATCACGGATTATAGGTCACGTTAAAAAAAGCTCAACGCACCAAAATAGATCAAAAAACAACCGCATTCGCACCAATATAGCGCACTAATTGTAATGAGCACTTTTATTTGGCTCGCAAACTTTTTCTTGCTACTTAAACAAACCAGATACTACAATAAATTACAATCTGATATATATGCTCACAGCTGGAGCCGATAAATGGGTTCGGTCTGCTTTATCGTTGATGCCATGGTGACAGGTACAATGTTGCCACGCCATTTAAGATCCATACGTGAATCTGGCGTTGCCGATCACCTGCTGCCTATTTTGGTAACGGGCTCCCAGGCCCATGCACATTTTAGCTCTATCGAGCAGCGCTATCACACTCACTGCTTGATCACCCCCAAGCTGCCGCTAGGCGCGCGACTCAACAAAGCGGCGCTTGCCAGCCAAGCGGAGTGGCTAATTATCGCGCTGCAGAAGCAGCCGCTGCCTGCCAGCTTTTGGGGTTCGCTTTACCTACAGCTAGATACCTACACGCTGGATGCATTGATTATTGGCCTTGCTCAGCCCTCATTTTCTGAGCGCATTCTGCGCCGCTTACTGGCAAGCGCGTTGCTCTTGCCACCTTACATCGCCGTTCAGCGGGCCTGGCTTGAGCGTTTAGGTGGTTTTGACCCTGAACTAGACAGCGAGAGCGCAATTGACGACTTCTTACAGCGCTTACACGCCTGCCCCACTCGCTTGAAAACCTACAGTGGGCACCTACTTAGCCAAATGGATGAACCCGACGATTCTCCGCTGCTGACCTCACCCGGTGCGGCTTGCACGCAGTGTCCTTAAACGCACGCTCCATCGTTACCCTCTACCGCTAGCTTCACTGCTCTTTTGGCTGCTACTAGCTAACCTTCAGCTGTTTGCCAAATAGCATGGCTCCCAGTGCGGTGGTATTGGCCAGCTTATTAAGGCCCACTGACCCCACTACGCCCACCACTACGAGCACCAGCGCATACCCCCCAACCGGTAACGACAAAGGCTCAAGAGCCAGGTCGGTAAGCACAAAGAACATAGGGTGAGCCAAGTAAATACCGAACGAATACGCATTGATGTGACGCACCCATAAAGGCGCTGTGCGCCTGGCCAAGTAGCGCATGGCGCACAGCGTAAACAGCACGAAAAAAGGAATCACCCACACCTCTTTGGAGGAGAACGCCAACCAACCCGCAAAGGTAGCCGCTATGATTAGCGCCACCAACAGCGCCAGCCATGCCGGGTGGGCCATCTGCTGCATCCAGTTAGGCCGCTGAGCTAACACGCTCACGGGGGCTAGCGGATAGTAACGTACCAGTACCAATGCCAAGAAAAACACATAGATCCACCCCAGCGGCGCGATCCACAGCAGGTAACCGGGCAAGTCAACGTCAAACCAGTAGGCCAGGCCCCAATACACCATACTCATCACACAGGCACCCCACAGCCACGGCACCGGGTTCAAACGCCACAGCTGCCAACGGGTAAACAACCAGTAAGCCACATAAAACTGCATCGCAATAATCAAGAAGTAGCCATGCCATCCCGCGTACACATAATACTCAATAGCATTGGCAACAAACCCCACCGGCTCATCAGAGGCCCGCAGGCTGACCCATTCAGCCGTCGAATAAATAAACCCATAAACGACGTACGGTACCATCACATACTTCACCCGCTGGGCAAGAAACCCATCAGGCACAGATTTATCGTAACGAACGGCAAACACAAACACCGAAATAAACAGGAAGATCGGCGTACCCAATACCAGAGGAAGCCGCATTAGGTCGGTCGCGACGTTATCGAGGCGCTGATTGACATGATCTAATAAATGAAACAAAAAAACGGCTATACAGCCGTAAGCACGTAACCAATAGATCTCCTCAACTTTCCGCATTAGGCCTCCTGCCGCAACTACCTATATTCTTGTAAGATGAACAACCTATGCCGTTGCGCTGTCCGACCTCACTAAGCAGTATTAATTCCTGGGGGAAACGTGCTCACCACCAAGCTGCCACTCTACTCATACCGATTTCACGCCCTACTCACCGCATTGATTGGATGGCTAACGTTCAGTGGCCATAGTTTAGCCAGCGAGGTCGAACACCATCAGTTTTTCTCACCGACCCTAGGTTATGACTATCCCTACAGCGTTTATTTACCTGACAGTTATGACGCTCAGGCGACAGACGCGTATCCAGTGATTTATATGTTGCATGGCTCATTTGGGACACACCGCGACTGGGTTTCCCGCGGTCACTTGCAGCAGGTGGCCGATAGGCTAATCCGCGCCGGCCACATTCCACCGGCGGTTTATATCATGCCCGGCAGCCGCAGCTGGTGGGTCGATGGGCACAATGAACCCGCCCGCAGCGCATTTTTCAACGACCTAATGCCCCACGTAGAAGCGACCTACCATGTAGGACAAAAGCGCAACCTACGTGGCGTAGCCGGGCTTTCAGCGGGCGGCTATGGAGCGCTCAACTTCGCGCTAGAACGGCCGGCGTTATTTGCCGCCGTAGCCGCCCTAAGCCCCGCCAGCTACGTACCGCTTCCGCCGCGCAACTCCTCCGCCTGGCGCCATCCGGCCTTTATCAATGAACAAGGCCAGTTCGACCGCCAGCTGTGGGAAACCCTGAACTACACCGCACATTTAGAAGCGTACCGCCTGCAAGTTACCCCCCGTGGTAGCGCAGAAAAGCCCGACATCTCCCCGGTGCCACTATATATCAGCGCCGGGCACAGCGACGTATACGACGCAGAATTTCACGCTCGCGTAATGCGCCAAGCCATGGAGCGCATTCAGCCCAACGATGTGCGCCTAGACCTCTACCCCGGCGGTCACACATGGCAAGTGTGGCGCGCCAGCCTACCAGCCGCTCTGAACTTCCTATTTCAGTACGTAGGGCAGCCCGATAACCTAGCAGCAGTGGAAGAGACGGCTGAAGAAGACATTTCTGTAGGAGAAAGCCCTGTAGAAGAAAGCCCGGCGGCAGAAAGTCCTAAGGAAGTAAGCAGCTGAACGCACTACACTAAAGTAACATCCAACATGACAAGGAAGACGACGATGCATCAGCATATCGAATGGGATAACCCAGGTAGCGCTAGCGTAGCGGAGTACTTCAAAAATGATCCCGACCATAACCCCCCAGGCCCCGGCGACATCATTTCCGCGCGTTACCAAGGCGTCATGGTGCGCGTTAAAGTAGAAGCCTATCGAGAAGATGATGCCGTTAGCATCGGCGAAGTCGTCGCCATCATCGATACTAACGGCGGCCGCCACAAAAACCATAACAAATTAGAAATCGGCAATCTCGTCAGAGTACCCGACGACAAACGCGCGCTAGAAACACCGCCCCAAGAAGATTAAAGCCCTAGCATTGATCGAAATTCAGCGAAAGCCACCACGTTGAACTGCAGTTCGGCAATACACGCATGCCCACTTGTTACGAGTCATGCATATTCCGGGTAGCGCGTGGCAAGCCTCAGGCGCACCCGCGCAGCGGTGCCATGGGTACATGCCTATCTATCTGTAACTGCCTGGGTGGCAGCGCACGCGGACTGCTTGCAGGCCACCGTCGCGCTTTTTTTCTGAGCTGCCTGGGCGGCAGCGAACTTCCTATTGTCCCGGGTTGCCGGTATCTCGAATTTCTAAGCTGCCTGGGCGGCAGCGAACAATTTACCAACAAGAAGCTTTATTATTCTCGCTTTCTAAGCTGCCTGGGCGGCAGCGAACTTACAGCGGAATACCTAGCGCGAATCGAAGAATTTCTAAGCTGCCTGGGCGGCAGCGAACCTGAGGCCTCTTCGTTGTGGCGCGCCATTGATTTTCTAAGCTGCCTGGGCGGCAGCGAACACATTCTACTAGCGGAGCTTGCTACCCAGTTTTTTCTAAGCTGCCTGGGCGGCAGCGAACCTATCTGCGCAGACTGTGCACGACTGGGGGATTTTTCTAAGCTGCCTGGGCGGCAGCGAACAATCCCTGCAAGAAGATCTTCCGTACGCAGACTTTCTAAGCTGCCTGGGCGGCAGCGAACACGCTCACGTTGTGCTGCGCAATCGCGGCCATTTTCTAAGCTGCCTGGGCGGCAGCGAACATCGCCGGTTGTCCCTTCCGGCACTTTGAAATTTTCTAAGCTGGCTGGGCGGCAGCGAACCAATACCGTCACACTTTACGCAGTCAGGATTATTTCTAAGCTGCCTGGGCGGCAGCGAACTCAACATGTTCATACGATCAGCCCCGGCCAACTTTCTAAGCTGCCTGGGCGGCAGCGAACGCTCCAGTGCCAGTTTCCCCCGAACACTTCCATTTCTAAGCTGCCTGGGCGGCAGCGAACCGGTTGCGTATGTGCTGCATCGGCTCACTGTTTTTCTAAGCTGCCTGGGCGGCAGCGAACATATCGCCATTCAGGCCATGCAACACGTCACATTTCTAAGCTGCCTGGGCGGCAGCGAACGAATCGTCCATGAAAATCGGCTTGCCGAGGTATTTCTAAGCTGCCTGGGCGGCAGCGAACTTGTAGGTGGTGACGGGGCGGTGATGGTGCAATTTCTAAGCTGCCTGGGCGGCAGCGAACTTGCGCAGCGGCGTCAGTCATGCTGAGCAATGTTTCTAAGCTGCCTGGGCGGCAGCGAACCAATACCGCAACAACCGCGTTTCTATCGTTCATTTCTAAGCTGCCTGGGCGGCAGCGAACAGTAGCGAGGGGCGTTTGTAGTAGTCGCGGGCTTTCTAAGCTGCCTGGGCGGCAGCGAACCATTCCTCGCGCCCTACTACGGCAGTGGATCCTTTCTAAGCTGCCTGGGCGGCAGCGAACACCGTCCAGCTACAAAAAGGCTCGACCTTTCATTTCTAAGCTGCCTGGGCGGCAGCGAACAAGCGTTGCGCGCAGTGCCAACTCTTGAGCTTTTTCTAAGCTGCCTGGGCGGCAGCGAACGTATGGGTGGCGGTGGCAGTATCCCTGGCTTATTTCTAAGCTGCCTGGGCGGCAGCGAACTTGACGCTCGCATCTGGCCAACCATGCCCTCATTTCTAAGCTGCCTGGGCGGCAGCGAACTCGATAATATGCGTCAGGAAGTCTGGCTCAACTTTCTAAGCTGCCTGGGCGGCAGCGAACTTCGATAAGTTTTGGGAATCAGGATTGCCCATTTCTAAGCTGCCTGGGCGGCAGCGAACTAGTAGTCGTCTGCACCATCTTCGTAGTAGCTTTTCTAAGCTGCCTGGGCGGCAGCGAACTAGTAGTCGTCTGCACCATCTTCGTAGTAGCTTTTCTAAGCTGCCTGGGCGGCAGCGAACTATGTTCGTCAATAGATAAGGATCATATTTAATTTCTAAGCTGCCTGGGCGGCAGCGAACTAGAGACGCGACACAAGCGCCTTTTGCTCAGTTTTCTAAGCTGCCTGGGCGGCAGCGAACTTGAAATTGAAACTCTGCACTTTCTTTTAAATTTTCTAAGCTGCCTGGGCGGCAGCGAACTTGGTGCGCTAAAAATAGTGAGGCGCTTTGGTTTTCTAAGCTGCCTGGGCGGCAGCGAACGCGAGTTGCGGACAGTGGCTCACCCGCTTTCATTTCTAAGCTGCCTGGGCGGCAGCGAACCTGGGCGTTAACGTTACTCAGTTGCGCGCACTTTTCTAAGCTGCCTGGGCGGCAGCGAACGGCGCACTAGGCCGTAGCAGTCAACCTCAACTTTTCTAAGCTGCCTGGGCGGCAGCGAACGTACATGCGCCGGGGTGATGATGACCGGTATTTTTCTAAGCTGCCTGGGCGGCAGCGAACCTGGTTTTTGGGATCGCAACCTAGACGCGCTATTTCTAAGCTGCCTGGGCGGCAGCGAACATCGACCAGGTGGCTTCGCCGGTTATCGCCCATTTCTAAGCTGCCTGGGCGGCAGCGAACTGTACGCCGAAAAAATAGCGTCCGCCGGTGACTTTCTAAGCTGCCTGGGCGGCAGCGAACCTAACTCGAATCCTTCCAAACTTTCAACATCCTTTCTAAGCTGCCTGGGCGGCAGCGAACAGCAAGTTTCGTAACGTCCCTTTTTACCTATATTTCTAAGCTGCCTGGGCGGCAGCGAACGATGGTCACGACACCAATCGCCAAGCGATTGCTTTCTAAGCTGCCTGGGCGGCAGCGAACGCAATGCATAGGTAGCGGTTAGGGTTTAGCGATTTCTAAGCTGCCTGGGCGGCAGCGAACACGGGTACATCATTGAAGAAGTTGTGTACGACTTTCTAAGCTGCCTGGGCGGCAGCGAACATGAAAGCCTTAGCGTGCGTTAGTTGTGTGAATTTTCTAAGCTGCCTGGGCGGCAGCGAACATCGACCAGGCGGCTTCGCCGGTTATCGACCATTTCTAAGCTGCCTGGGCGGCAGCGAAGTAAGCGCCCGTAAATCGGCACCTACAGCCACGCCCTGAAATTGCCCACACTGATTTCCTCATAAACACCAGGAGGAATCAGCATGACACACATCGAACGCAGACGGCTCTGGCAGCAACGTATCGAAGACTGGCAGGCATCCGGTTTGTCCGGCATGGCCTACTGCCAACAGCAGTCACTAACCTATTGCCGCTTTGTTTATTGGCGTAAAAAGCTGACCGAACCGGAGGCGTCGTTTCCGGAGCAACCCGTGTCGTCGCCCGGCTTTGCCAAGGTATCGGCAGTGCCTGGTCCGGAGTCGTCAGAAGGATTAACGGTGTCATTGCCCGGCGGCGTCTCGATCACCGGCCTGCACGCCGGCAATGTGGAGTTGCTCGGTGCCGTGCTGAGGCAACTGTAATGCGCCACCGCTATCTGCGCCCCTCCTGGGACCTGCCGGAGATTTACCTGTATCGACAGCCTGTCGATTTCCGCAAGCAGGCCAACGGCCTGGCCCTGCTGGTTGAACAGGAACTGGGGCACAGCCCGTTCTCCGGCGCGCTTTATGCGTTCACCAACCGGCAGCGCAACAAGATTAAGTGTCTGATGTGGGAAGACAACGGCTTTGTGCTTTACTACAAGTCCCTGGCCGAGGAAAAATTCAAATGGCCGGGCCCGTCGGATGAGCTGATGCCGTTGAACGGCGAGCAGATCAACTGGTTGCTGGACGGCTACGACATCACCCTGCTGCAGGGCCATAAAACCCTGCATTATGAGAGCGTTGGGTAGCACTTTTTAAGTGTGTCAGGGCGTTGTTTTTGCTATCATTTCGCCATGAAAACAACGCCTGATAACACGCCCAAAACACCCGATTTCAGCGGTCTCTCGCCCGCTGAAATGGCGGCGGTTATCAACGATTTGCAGGAACAACTGGCCGCGAAAGAAGCGGCTCTGCAGAGTCAGTTGCAGCAGCATGATGAGGCCCTCCGGCGTCGCGACAACTATATCGCTATTCTCGAAGAGCTGCTGCGTCACAAGAAGATCCAGCAGTTCGCCGCAAGCAGTGAAAAACAGCCCAACCAGATCGTGTTGTTCGATGAAGCCGAGCTGGAAGTGGCGATTGACGAACTACGCGACGAACTCCCTGACGATGTGGAAGAAGCCGATGCGCCGCCTCGCTCCCGCAAGCGCCGCCAACGCGGCTTCTCCGACACGCTTTTGCGTGAGCGTATTGAGCTGACCCTCAGCGACGACGAGAAAGCCGGCGCCAGCAAGACCTTCTTCACCAAAGTGAAAGAAGAGCTGGAGTATATCCCGGCCCAACTGAAAGTCCTGGAGTACTGGCAGGAAAAGGCGGTGTTCGAACAAGACGGCCAAGAGCATGTCATTGCGGCCGCCCGGTCCAAGCACCCACTGGGCAAGTGCATTGCCACACCGTCACTACTGGCTTACCTGATCACTTCCAAGTACGCCGATGGCCTGCCACTGTACCGGCAGGAGCAGATGTTCAAGCGCCTGGGTCATGACCTGAGCCGCACCAGCATGGCCCACTGGATCATCCGCCTGAACGACGTGTTCAAACCGCTGATGACCCTGATACGTGAAACCCAGAACGGCAGTGACTACCTGCAGGCCGATGAAACCCGGATCCAGGTGCTCAAGGAGGATGGCAAAAAAGCCCAATCGGACAAGTGGATGTGGGTGACCCGAGGCGGGCCACCCGGCAAACCCTCGGTACTGTTCGATTATGACCCATCCCGTGGCGGCCAGGTGCCAGTGCGCCTGCTGGATGACTTCCAGGGTATTCTGCAAGCCGATGGCTATTCCGGCTATGGGCAGGTCTGCCGTGAAAACGGCCTGACACGCATCGGTTGTTGGGACCATGCCCGGCGCAAGTTCGTGGAAGCCTCCCGGGCTGCGCCAGCCAAGGGCAAAAAAGGCCAGCCCTCGAAAGCCGATGTGGCCCTCAGCCACATCCGCAAACTGTACGCCGTCGAGAAAGCCGCGAACGAACTGAGTGACGCCGAGCGCTATCGCGTGCGTCAGGAAAAAAGCCTGCCGCTGCTGAACACCTTCAAGGCCTGGCTGGAGAAAAACGCCAGCAAGGTGCTGAAAGGCTCGCTCACTCGCAAGGCCATGGACTACACATTGAACCAGTGGGACACGCTGGTGGGCTACTGCAAACGCGGCGACCTGAAAATCAGCAACGCGGGTGCCGAGAATGCCATCCGCCCGTTCGCTCTGGGAAGAAAAGCCTGGCTGTTCGCCGATACCTCGCAGGGCGCGAAAGCCAGCGCCACCTGTTACTCGCTGATCGAAACGGCCAAGGCCAACGGACTGGAGCCGTCGGCTTACATCCATCATGTGCTGACGCACATCGCCGATGCAGTTACCCTCGAACAACTCGAAACGCTCTTACCCTGGAATGCAGAGCTGCCAGCTTTAAAAAATGTGGCTCAATACGGTTAGGGAAAGTGGGTCGGTTTAATGGCGCTTACTTTTTCTAAGCTGCCTGGGCGGCAGCGAACCGTCCTCTTCTTCGATTTCTTTTTTCGCCGCTTTTCTAAGCTGCCTGGGCGGCAGCGAACCTGGGGCGCTGTAACTGATGCCTGTATTCCAGTTTCTAAGCTGCCTGGGCGGCAGCGAACCGTAATAAGAGGGCCGGCCTGGGATGGGTGGGTTTCTAAGCTGCCTGGGCGGCAGCGAACCTGGAAAACGGTGAAGAAGGGATTGATGTAGATTTCTAAGCTGCCTGGGCGGCAGCGAACGAACCTGAATTGGCTGAAGCGTATCGCCTGAATTTCTAAGCTGCCTGGGCGGCAGCGAACGGTGATCTGCGCGTTCCAATCAGTAGTGCCCATTTCTAAGCTGCCTGGGCGGCAGCGAACACCTCCGGCTTGGCGACGTAGCTCAAGCGCTTTTTCTAAGCTGCCTGGGCGGCAGCGAACAGCATGGAGTAACCCGAGGGGTTGGTTCTGGGGTTTCTAAGCTGCCTGGGCGGCAGCGAACTCGCTATCTCGGTTACATAAGTACCGGCATTATTTCTAAGCTGCCTGGGCGGCAGCGAACCCATTCAATGTGGCTAACAGGCACCCAGTCGTTTTCTAAGCTGCCTGGGCGGCAGCGAACGTTATGCACGGCGTAAGGGCGGTAGGGTTATTTTTCTAAGCTGCCTGGGCGGCAGCGAACCCCGACTCGCGACCCTAGAGCTGTAGCCCAGTTTTCTAAGCTGCCTGGGCGGCAGCGAACGAAGTACGACGAAATCAGCTTAAGCGGCACATTTTCTAAGCTGCCTGGGCGGCAGCGAACGTACCAGCTCTCATCGGTAACGGCGTTGGCTTTTTCTAAGCTGCCTGGGCGGCAGCGAACTTTTTGAGTTAAACGGCTTCCCTTGCGCTACTTTTCTAAGCTGCCTGGGCGGCAGCGAACGGGGTCAGAATTGGCACCACGAGGCGCTTCATTTTCTAAGCTGCCTGGGCGGCAGCGAACATGGACTGATTCAGCTATAGACACTGCTATGCTTTCTAAGCTGCCTGGGCGGCAGCGAACAAGCAAGCGGGTGAGCCTTACGCGTTCAGTGATTTCTAAGCTGCCTGGGCGGCAGCGAACTTATCGCCACCGGATTGTTGCATGCGTAGTATTTTCTAAGCTGCCTGGGCGGCAGCGAACTAAAACAGCGCGGGCCATGCTGAGCGTGTCCTTTTCTAAGCTGCCTGGGCGGCAGCGAACTCAGATCCCCTTTAACGTCGGTCACGAATACGTTTCTAAGCTGCCTGGGCGGCAGCGAACGCGGTTAGCGGCTACGAATGGGGCTTCTTGGTTTTCTAAGCTGCCTGGGCGGCAGCGAACTGGTTATTGGCGTGCCTACCTTCGGGGTCATATTTCTAAGCTGCCTGGGCGGCAGCGAACATGCCGGAGGAAGTCTGGCTGAACCTTCGCGGGTTTCTAAGCTGCCTGGGCGGCAGCGAACGCTTGCTGACCTATACGGCGTACCGTTTAACTTTTCTAAGCTGCCTGGGCGGCAGCGAACATGCTCGCCCACCCTAAGCATCCGTTCATGATTTTCTAAGCTGCCTGGGCGGCAGCGAACGTCTTCAATGAGCTCGTCGTCACGCAGGATTGTTTCTAAGCTGCCTGGGCGGCAGCGAACCGGAGGAAGTCTGGCTGAACCTTCGCGGGCTTTTTCTAAGCTGCCTGGGCGGCAGCGAACCGACACCAATCGCTTGGCGATTGCGGCGGCATTTTCTAAGCTGCCTGGGCGGCAGCGAACCTTGGCCGCTCTCCGATAGTGGATCTAACGTATTTCTAAGCTGCCTGGGCGGCAGCGAACGCTGCAGGCTCAGCAGATCATCCGCAAAGAACTTTCTAAGCTGCCTGGGCGGCAGCGAACGTGCCGAGCCCTAAGCGCTCGGTTTGGTAATATTTCTAAGCTGCCTGGGCGGCAGCGAACAGGATGAATGCGCTATCTGGATTTGCCTTCCCTTTCTAAGCTGCCTGGGCGGCAGCGAACCTCCTTATAACTCTAGTAACACCACCATTCCATTTCTAAGCTGCCTGGGCGGCAGCGAACCGGATACTTCCCATTGTAGAAGATGGGCAGCATTTCTAAGCTGCCTGGGCGGCAGCGAACTAACCATGGACATGCAAGCATTCTTACAACATTTTCTAAGCTGCCTGGGCGGCAGCGAACCGGAACGCCAAACAATTTACGTGCTTGATATTTTTCTAAGCTGCCTGGGCGGCAGCGAACAAAGGTGACGGACGCCATTAAAGAGTTGATCGTTTCTAAGCTGCCTGGGCGGCAGCGAACACAACAGTTAAACACCCCGCCACCATGCCGATTTTCTAAGCTGCCTGGGCGGCAGCGAACTCATTTTACCGGCGAATTCTTCACGTACTACTTTTCTAAGCTGCCTGGGCGGCAGCGAACGGCTTAGGGCTATCGGGTGCTAGGTCTAGCTATTTCTAAGCTGCCTGGGCGGCAGCGAACTCATGAAGATCTACATCCACATCAACGTTTACTTTCTAAGCTGCCTGGGCGGCAGCGAACTGATATTGGCTGTGGCAGGGCAGTTTGCCGCTTTTCTAAGCTGCCTGGGCGGCAGCGAACTGCAAGGTCACGAATCCTACTAAGTTCTAATTTTTCTAAGCTGCCTGGGCGGCAGCGAACGATCCATTTTTTCAGCAACCACCGCTTCCCCTTTTCTAAGCTGCCTGGGCGGCAGCGAACTACCCGACTATCGCGTCACCCAGGGTCATGTTTTTCTAAGCTGCCTGGGCGGCAGCGAACATGGGGCTTCTTGGTGGTGACTATCGCAGGCTTTTCTAAGCTGCCTGGGCGGCAGCGAACAAAGGCAAAAGTAGGTGCGATTCAGCGCGGTATTTCTAAGCTGCCTGGGCGGCAGCGAACGCGCGGGCAGAAGAAAAGTTAAAGCTTATCGATTTCTAAGCTGCCTGGGCGGCAGCGAACCCGGCAACACTGCAAAGGAGCTATTACGATGCTTTCTAAGCTGCCTGGGCGGCAGCGAACGAGTTTTGGGCTCCCGCTAACTATCCCACTACTTTCTAAGCTGCCTGGGCGGCAGCGAACTTGGAAAGCTCGCGTTCGTACTCTGCTTGTTTTTTCTAAGCTGCCTGGGCGGCAGCGAACTTGAAATTAAGGGGCCGTTCGGCTCAGGTGGTTTTCTAAGCTGCCTGGGCGGCAGCGAACGCAGAATTACCGAAAAACTCAAAGAAGCGCTTTTTCTAAGCTGCCTGGGCGGCAGCGAACCTACTGAATGTATATTTTCGACATTCAAATCATTTCTAAGCTGCCTGGGCGGCAGCGAACGCTATCTGCTAGATAAGAAATACTTTCGAGCTTTTCTAAGCTGCCTGGGCGGCAGCGAACCCCCCTTTTCACTAGGAAAAAAAATTACGCCTTTTCTAAGCTGCCTGGGCGGCAGCGAACCTCCATTTATTTCGCGTTATCATTGCTCCTATTTTCTAAGCTGCCTGGGCGGCAGCGAACAGTCATGCCAACCGGCTTTGCAAAACACAAATTTTCTAAGCTGCCTGGGCGGCAGCGAACCCCTTGAAGCCCTCACCTTGTATTTCCCGTAATTTCTAAGCTGCCTGGGCGGCAGCGAACAAAGGTACTTCTCCTATCAATATGAGCTATCGTTTCTAAGCTGCCTGGGCGGCAGCGAACCCCACGACCTGAGCGTCGAGCACATCGGCGCTTTTCTAAGCTGCCTGGGCGGCAGCGAACGCATGGTCGTACTCCTATTGGTTCATCAAGTGTTTCTAAGCTGCCTGGGCGGCAGCGAACGGCGGGGATATGAAAGCGACCGTCGCCGGGGTTTTCTAAGCTGCCTGGGCGGCAGCGAACTTGCTGGATATGCTCGATGCCTTCCAGCTTGCTTTCTAAGCTGCCTGGGCGGCAGCGAACCCGCCGCGACGGCGCACCACGGCGCGGCGCCCTTTCTAAGCTGCCTGGGCGGCAGCGAACAGGCACACCCGACCCCCTCCAATGATCCGGCATTTCTAAGCTGCCTGGGCGGCAGCGAACTCAAGATTCGGTGCTGATGACCATGATGGTGTTTTCTAAGCTGCCTGGGCGGCAGCGAACGCTGCCACTGGCCATCGCGTAGCAGCGGGGCCTTTCTAAGCTGCCTGGGCGGCAGCGAACGAGCAGGAGCGGTCGAGAGCCACGCAACAGCATTTCTAAGCTGCCTGGGCGGCAGCGAACGTGCTGCCGCCACCGCCGCCGGCAAACCAGCCGTTTCTAAGCTGCCTGGGCGGCAGCGAACTTTGTTATTTCAGAAAAGTTATCGCGGCACCTTTTCTAAGCTGCCTGGGCGGCAGCGAACGCGAGCAAATGGGTAATCGCTATTATCTATATTTTCTAAGCTGCCTGGGCGGCAGCGAACTAGAAGGTCAACGGTGCCGTACCGAGTGGATATTTCTAAGCTGCCTGGGCGGCAGCGAACAATCCAGGCAGTGCCTCCATTATGCGCAATATTTTCTAAGCTGCCTGGGCGGCAGCGAACCGTTTCGGGATCAACGTCTAGCTATGGCACCATTTCTAAGCTGCCTGGGCGGCAGCGAACACTTGGCGTCTATTGAAGCATTTATTAGGAAGTTTCTAAGCTGCCTGGGCGGCAGCGAACATCCGCTAACAGCTTGCAAGTGGTGAGGGTAGTTTCTAAGCTGCCTGGGCGGCAGCGAACAAAGCCGAGTCGCCTGATACCAATATTACATTTTTCTAAGCTGCCTGGGCGGCAGCGAACAAGGGCTGGTTCGACGCCCAGCGAAGAAACGTTTTCTAAGCTGCCTGGGCGGCAGCGAACGCCGTTCTAAACGCTACCACCTGGGCATGCATTTTCTAAGCTGCCTGGGCGGCAGCGAACCCTAGCCGTGGTGAGATACGCGCCGCGCTACTTTCTAAGCTGCCTGGGCGGCAGCGAACAAGTATCGCCAATGGTACATTTGGCTATTACTTTTCTAAGCTGCCTGGGCGGCAGCGAACCTCTGTTACGCTCCCAGGAGGGGAGCGTGGTTTTTCTAAGCTGCCTGGGCGGCAGCGAACTTGGTCAATCTAACGGGAGAATATCTAGTATGTTTCTAAGCTGCCTGGGCGGCAGCGAACTTTATGCTGCTTCGTTTAATAATAGAAATAGTTTTCTAAGCTGCCTGGGCGGCAGCGAACTCCTATTGGCTTTTTTAACGCTGAGTGTCGCTTTTCTAAGCTGCCTGGGCGGCAGCGAACGCTCGCGCTCGCTATGGCGATAGCGTTTTCTAAGCTGCCTGGGCGGCAGCGAACTCGCACCCACTTTTGCCTTTGCCTTTGCCTTTTTTCTAAGCTGCCTGGGCGGCAGCGAACTGGGCGGAATCGTAGCCAATGGCTATCCAGGTTTTCTAAGCTGCCTGGGCGGCAGCGAACTTCGCCACCCAATCAGGGTTTCCTTTTATCATTTTCTAAGCTGCCTGGGCGGCAGCGAACGGTTGGACACCGCAAATGCTTAGTGAGCGCTGTTTCTAAGCTGCCTGGGCGGCAGCGAACCCGATGGCATAGGAACCTCTGCGACTCGCGGTTTTCTAAGCTGCCTGGGCGGCAGCGAACCTTGAGCTGCTAGCTGTGATGTGTCTGCTTTTTTTCTAAGCTGCCTGGGCGGCAGCGAACCGTTGCAGCCTGAAAACAAGGCTAAAGATGCTTTTCTAAGCTGCCTGGGCGGCAGCGAACTAAATCAAATAGCTATCAGTGGCCTGATAGCATTTCTAAGCTGCCTGGGCGGCAGCGAACGAGGTCTATAGCGTTATGTGGCGTGAGTTCGTTTTCTAAGCTGCCTGGGCGGCAGCGAACTCTCCAGCCAGCCAGCAGCGCCCCGGTAGTCATTTCTAAGCTGCCTGGGCGGCAGCGAACCGTGTTAGGGACTGGCCTAATGCCTAGCTCTTTTTCTAAGCTGCCTGGGCGGCAGCGAACTGTATGTTTTCTTACGGGGAGCAGGAGCGGCTTTTCTAAGCTGCCTGGGCGGCAGCGAACAGAATGATGGATGAAGAAATGACAGTGCTGAATTTCTAAGCTGCCTGGGCGGCAGCGAACAGGTGTTGGCTTTTGAACGGCTTCGCTTTTCTTTTCTAAGCTGCCTGGGCGGCAGCGAACCCCTTCAAAACGTAGGACTCCCTCTTCTGGGCTTTCTAAGCTGCCTGGGCGGCAGCGAACCATCACGAAATCCATAAAGAACTCCATCCAGATTTCTAAGCTGCCTGGGCGGCAGCGAACTTGAACTGCTTGCGGCGAGTGGCGTATTCGGCTTTCTAAGCTGCCTGGGCGGCAGCGAACTAGAGCATATCAAAATTAATGTGCTGATTGTTAAAGAGCTTTAGCCAAAAAAAGCGGTATCACCCTTTTTGGAGCGATACCGCTAAGTGGTTGATTATTAGTCACCTATTTTCATGTTAGAAGAAAGGGTCAAAACCATGGCACTGTGGCGCTGGGGCTTAAACCGTAGTGGTTAAACGAACTCGCCACCGGTTTTTCTTTCGGCTCACCATGTTCGATAAACAGGCTAAAACGCTGCTGAGTCGAACGGCTATTTATTTGCACGAAGGGTAGCTCAATACGTCGCGCCGCTAGCTTGGCGTAAATTTGCTGTGCTTCGTCTTCCGTGATGTCATGCCGCTTGGCATAGCGTTTGGCTCGGCTGGGGCTACCCGTGTTGAACTGCTTGCGCGCCACATTGATATGCTTGGTACTTTCAGGCACGGCAAGCAGCTCGCTGATTTGGGTGTGATCACGCATGCCGGCTAACCAACCAGCGCCCATCAGTTCCTCTAGACGTTCCTGGGTGCCATGCAAACGCAGGTGATCGCCTAACGTGCGGACGCGAACACCGCGTTTATGAGCTGGAAAGCTAACACCTAGATCCGTTGCCTGTAGATCAAACAGTGCCCGATGCAGCTTGTTATAAAGCGCGCCCATCAGCATCGGTGGGGCGAAATCCGGGTCGGGCCTTAAGCGGATATCAATATAGTGATCCATGGTTTACCCCGCTTCGCCGAACACACCGCCACGGATCAGCGTTGCCATCACAAAGTGCTGATCTTCCTTAGTAGGCACTTGGTCTTTAATCATCCAGTTATCCAGCAGTGAGTAAAAATCGGCCTTTTGCTTGGGCTGGCGATACGCTTTGCCTTGAGTGGTCACCGAACCATACGGCTCGATGGCAATAGGGCCGAGGTCGTCATCGTTTTCATTGGGGTACCAGGTGTCGATGGTGCGAATGGCATTACCCAACTTCTGCGAGTGAATGCCAGCAATATCGCTCACGTGATAAAGCGTTTTACTCTTATCGCCCCGGCCACGGTCAAGAATCAACTCTTGGGACGGGAAGACCTCTTGGCCGCTGCCCATACGCACATAGGCCACCACCTCAAGCAGTAAGTGCTGTTCGCCTGCTAACGCTTGCGCAATGACACTTGCAAGTTCTTTAAGCTCAGAGGTGTCTTCAAAACCCCTTAACGAAAGCGTGAGCGCATCAAACTTCCATTCTTGGGCAACTTTACCTTTGGCCAACTGACGAATGCTGACTTCTACTTGCTCTGCCCCCATCCGGTTGCGCCATAGAAAGCGGCCATTGGCGAGGTTATTAGCATAGCGATGCGCCAGCTCGCCAAAGCCTTGCGCTTGCTTATATTCGGTGACCGCCTGCTCCAGCTTGGCTTGGTACTCGGCGTTATTACAAGCCGAGGGCGTTCCGGCACCGGCTAGTACGCGCAGGCTAAAGCGCGCTACCAGGGTGTCCGCATCGTGGGGCAGCGTGGCGACATCCACCGTCTGCAGGTTGGGATTTTCAATCTGTGCATCCAGCTTGGCAGGGTCTTGGTCTTTGGCTTTTAGGCGGTTAGAGATAGTGCCGCGCACCGATTTTTCGCGCACCGCCACTGGCTGCCACTGCTGATTATCTTCCCGCGATTCCCAACTGCTGGCGTAAAGCAGGGCATCGGAAGGATCGAGCTTGCGCTCAAAGGCAAGAACAGAAGCGGTTTTGAGGGTATCGTTTTTAGCCATGGTAGAGCTCCTTATTGATTACTGTGCAGCAGCGCGAAGGTGGTAATCGTTATTGAGTCGATAAAGCCCTGCTTCCTCGTCGTTATCCAGGTACCAAAGCAGGTCTTCAGGTTGTTTAATGCGGTGCGGGCTAACCCATTCCCCCATGGAATAAAGGCTTTCAACAAAGCGAAAGTGGGTCTTGGCATCACGGGCATTGGCCACTTCGCCGGGCTGGAAAAGATCGGAAATCGCGCCGTACCCCACTGGAATGGGCACCAGCCAACCGCGGTAGGGGCGATACGCCTGCCATGTTGGCTTCTCGTTGGGCTCGCCTTCATTTTCCAGCGTGCAGTGATGATTTAGACGGGAAAGGTCTAACCATGCATCCAGCAAGCTGGCATTGGGGTTTTCCTGATGCAGCGTTTGCAAGTGCTCGGTGAGGTAGTCGTCGCGCAGGGTTAGCGCAAAACCCGGCAGCCAGCGGCGCTTTAGGCGGGCAAACTGCTTTTGACGTTTGTCTTCATCGTCATCCAGCGCGACCCATTGCGGGCGCTGCTTGTGGCTTGGCACGGCATGGTTGGGAATCACGCTGCCCCCGGCAATGCGCATCCCCGCCACCATCTCACTGATTTGTTCGGCCATTAACCCTTGTTCGCTTTCGTCTGCGGCGGTATCAATGGAGAAGACAAGCGTGATATCCAGATGGACGCGCCCTTCTTCTACAATCGCTGCCGTGCCGCCCGTTTTATCTACTGGATTACGAGTCAAGTGAAAGCCGCGAATGTAGCCGCCTTCGGTGGCCTGGGCTTCAAAGTCGTGGCAAATAACACCGACTTTTTCGAGGGCGACGTTGATGCCTGCAGCACACAGCTTGCGTTCCAAGGCGTGCTTCAAACCCACAAAGGCACTCATAGAAGGAAAGCCCCAGGTCATCGGGCTGGAAATCGCATTGGCGTTTTGAACCCGCAGGCGCGGCAGGACTAGGAGGTTGTTAACTTCACTCATCGTCATCAGCTCCCGGTAGATTGTTTAAGTCCTCCATTAAGCTCTCCATCCAACGGCGGTCACGATCCAATAAGCGTTGATGCGTTGCATCTTTTGCTAGCGCCTTCTGCCAGTGGCGGAATTCCACATCGCCAAAAGGGAGTTTTTCGCCTAACGCGGCGTTGAGCCAGTTAGCAAAGCGATGACGAATATCGTCGGCCCAATCCGTCGTGTTTCGCGCTTCACGAAAAGCGCTATCTTCCTCGGCGCGACCTGGGTCTAACCAGTAAGCTTCCTCTGCTGACAAGTCACATGTTTCATCAGCACTCCATCCTGCCGGCAGGCTATGCATCTGCATGGCAAAGAGCGCAAGCTCGTCCATCAACATGGCGGTGTAATCATCGCGCAGGTCGCGGGTATGCATATCGGTGGCAGGGTTAGTTTCGAGAAACTGTTTTAGGTCTTTAACCAACCCTTTCACGCCACCTGTGTAGTAGAAAACACCAAACGGTTTAAATACTGAATCCACCTTCAGCGGCGGGCGAATATCGCGCACATTCCAGCTTGGTGGCATTGAGGCTAATAGGTAATTATTGCCACCCCGCTCGCTATTCAGCTGCGAGATATTCTGCGGTTTAGTTCCGCCCATTTTCTGAACGGCCAAGTTGGGATAGCTGTGTACCGGCTGTCCCGCGTATTTTCCTTCCCGCTTGGCCTTGCGGGCCTCTTTGGCTTCTTCGCTAAAGCGGTCGTGGTTAATGGTTTGAAAGACGCGGTGAGCCAGTGAGGTGGCATAAAGCGGGGCTAGCAGGTGGAAGTCTTCATCATCCAAAGTGTCCTCGCCCACCAGCCAATAAAGCTGCTTGCCCCGAGTGTGGGAGGCGTGTACACCGCGCGGTTCAGTAATCGTGGCAAAGGCACTGATCCACGCCTGGGCTTGTTCGGCGTTATCGCTTAACGCTTTGGCAAACTCGCCATCATTTTCCAGGGCACGCTCAAGCAGCGGCTTGCCTTCAAATTCCAGCTTCAAAAATTTATAAACATCTAATGCCGCAGCATTACCTACTACATCGCCTGCAAAATCAGCGGGTAGCGCGTGGCTGCCTACAAGAAAATGTTTGTTTAGCGATTCGGGAGGAGCGTAAAGGTTGGAGCCTTTGGCATCGGGATGGATAGGTTTGAGGGAGTGTGTAACGACTTGCAGTTGACCAACACGCCTTGCCGCATCATTGATCCAGGTATCGAACTGAAACTGCTCGACCAGCGCCTGGTATTTCGGATCGTCGGAAGCTAGCTTCTCCGCCTTGGTATCAAAGCGCTCTTTTAGGAAGGCCTCAATCAGTGTTCGGAGTTGCTGCCAACTACCATTTGGGATAGCAGGCATTCTTTATCCTTAAAATTCATATTTGGGCAGCACGGCAATTCGTGCCAAAATAAGCCCCGAGGTAATACACCTCGGGGCATTTACGGTGAATCGACTTAAAGTCGGTTCAAAGTATTATGTTCACATGATAGCCAATCATGCCTCGATCCCTCCTATCTGCTCAGGCCCTGCAGATTTGGGTAGTGTTTGTTTATGAACTTGCCTCAACCAGCCAAGGAGGTGTGCAACCACCCCTTGGCTAAATTCATACTAGAGCACCACTTTTATAATATCAACCAGTTTATTTATGAGCGTTATAAAGCAAGATAATGACTTTGATCGGCCATGCCGCTACCCTACTCAGGCTGCCGCTCAGGCAGCTCAGAAAAGTTTCTTAATCAGCGTAATGTTTGCTGCCGCCCAGGCAGCTGGCCGGTATATTTTACCGGCCTTCATTTCCTCTTGGAAAACCCTAGTACTGGGTGGTACCACCAGCCGTTGGTGCTTTCTGAAACAGTGACAGTGCCGAAGGTACGCGCGGCTCTTTCCAGCGAGATATCCAAATCTTCCGCTAGGTCAGCGAGGGTCGTTAGGTAGTCACTTGCGCCCCAGGGTTGAATCCGCTCGCCCTGTTCGCTTGTTACGTCAATTCGTTTGAGCAGGCTCTCCTCTACTGGCACGTAGAGCTTTTCACCCCGCCTGTCACCATCTTCCACTCGGTGCAGTGTCCAGGTTTCGCCGCCTTCATCGGGCAGCAGTGCCAGAGCCACTTCCTTTTGCGTTTGCTGACGAAACGGCTGGCGCTGAATCATTACGCCGGTTAAGTGCAACTGAGGCATGGCGTACCAACTGTAAGCGCCTAATGGCGGTGATTGGGGCTGCTTGCCTAGCCTGATTTCTTTTTGGGTCAATGGCTCGGCGGGCTGCTTGATCATCAGTTGATGTAGCCGCTCATGTTCAAGGTCGACGAGGCTGTCTTTGGCGTGCAGGGGTTCCCGCGCCAGCACGCGAGGGCGTGCATCAATCACCTGGTACTCGTCAGCAGCGAGTAGCTTGGTTAATGAATGGCTGCTAAGCCGCCATTGCTCACTGGTTTCAAAGCCGGGCTTATGAAAAGCAGGATCACTCGGGCGCTCCAGATGTTTTAAGTTGGCATCTAACAACAGAATATTCGCCACATCGCAGGCCTGTTCGCGGTGGCGGCGAACCCGGCCCGCTAACTGAATAATCGAACGCATGGAAGAGGGCTCGACAATCGCCCAGTCGTAATCGTGATCGCGACCTACTTCCGTTACCGGTGAACCTAGAACGATAAACAGGTGGTCGTTTTCTTCGCTGCTATCCAGCAAACGGCGGATATCCGGCTGCTGGAAAACGCGATCTGGTTCAGCCCGTTGCAGCGTTTTATCCAACCGGCGCTCAATTTCTGAGCGCATGACCAATGGGTGGCGGGAATGGTAGACGCACAAGTGAAGCCGCACCTCTTCAGGGGCACCCTGATGAAACAGCGCTCTGGCTACGTCCACCAAGGGGTCAATATTGGCCATTCTAATCAAGCCAAAACTGACGCGTTTGCCTGAGTGTGGGTCAACGGAGTGATGCTGTTGGTGGAGCACGAGCGCATTTTCACACAACAGAGCCGCTACCGCGGGCCTGATCTCTTCCGGCCGCTTACCCAACGCAGGCAACGCTAAAATATCGCCACGGCGGCGCACCGGGCTAGTAGATAGGCGCTCTAACCGACGCTTGGCAAAGGCGTGATGCGCGGCCTTAAAGGTCTCGCTACTGGCGCAATTTTCATGCTGGCGGTCGTGCTCGTCGAACCAGGCGCAGCAAATATCCGTTGCCAAACCCGGCTCGCCGCGATGGCGTTGAAAGGCTTCACGACCGCTACGATAGGCTTCATACAACCCTTCGACCAAAGCAGGTGGCAAGGTAGCCGATGATAGCAGTACCCGCGATCCCAACAGCCCCGCCCAATTGACAAGTCGGGTAAGCGCGGGCAGGTCGTTGATATCGAAATCGTCGATTTCATCGAGCACTAAATCACTGCTCATTAGCCGCAGCATGGGCACGATCTGCCGCCCGCCGCGGGTGCTTTCTGTGGCAGGCACTAAGTGGTCAACGGTACATACCAAAATGGGCGCAGCGATAAGGGCGTGGGTGCCCGGCTCATTATTCAGACGGCGCAGCACTGGGTGGTTATCGAAGTTGCCGTCAAACACCACGTGGGCGTCTTCTTCGATCAGCGCCTGTTGAGACGCCGAACCGCTGGCTTCGGCTTCTTGTTCGTAATGCTCAAATAACGCTTTATTGGCGCTGCCACCCACCCGCACGGCGAGTTCGTCCTCACCCAGATGCAAACGCTCGCGAAGGGCCTGGCCGGTTTGCAATGTTAGCGTGCGCAACCCCAGCGCAATGCTAAAGCGCGCCCCCTGCTGAGGGTCGGCCAGTGCATACATAATGCGCCCATTCGCCAGGGTCTTGCCGCAGCCGGTGGAGGCCATATTGAGGCCAAAAAAGCCTTGCCGTTGGCTACGCTCCCTTAGCGATTGGGCCAGGTCAAAGGCTTTATCCTGCCAACGAAAGCGCGGGTGGCTACTGCGCTTACGAAAGCCTTTATGGCGCGCTAAACGGGGTAGGTGACTATCGACACTGGGCAGCGCCCGGGCGACCGCCGCAGCGTGTTTTTCCACCCCTAGGATATGTTCATCAAGCGGCTGGTTGGGCTTGCCGGTTTTACGCACGGTATTGGCTATTAGCGGATAATTGGGTTCGCCGCGTACGCGATGCTGGAGATCTTCCAGGCTTGAGTAGTGATGGTCGGCGAGCATTAGGCTTAGCCGCGCTAAGTGCATGATGTAGTGGCTTTCCAGCCAGTGACGATCCGCTTTTAGCCGTGCCTGTAGCCGTGTTGCGAGCTTAGTAGCACGTTCACGCCAGCGGGAGGTACGCAACGGCAACCCACCGCTGAATTGCCAGTACGGGGCGATACGCTTAGGGTCTTGGGTGTCGGGAATCTCGTTCCACTCGGCATGAATAGAAGCAAACAGCCTGCCCAGCTGCTCCGCCTGTAGTGGCGCATTGCCTCTGCCCCAGCGCCTTTCAGTATTGCCATCCTGTTCCGGCGGTTTTAGCGGCAGGCGGTGGTGGCTAAGCACCAGCCAACCCAGCGCAGCAGCCAGCGGCGGCAAACGACTAAATACCGCAGAGGTAGCGTTATCTAATCCGTCACGCTCTAAACCATCCAGCCAGTGCTGCTCTTGATAGTCGCCTTTGGCTAGACGCGCCAGCCAGGTGGCGTCGTCGTCACTACCCACAAACGCTTGGAATAAGCGTAGCGATATCCACTCATGGCGATATAAGTTGCGCCCTTCCAGCTTGCCTTTAAGCCGCTGCTGAAAGGCGTCGCAGGCTTTGCCTAGATCGTGCAGTAACGCAGCCAGGGCGGTGAGCAGGAGAATATCTTCACCGTTGTGCCAATCGTTTTCATCGCGGCGGCGCAGGATATCTCGGGCAGTGGTATTGGTTGGCACCGCGCCATTGATATTAAACCTTGAAGCGTCCCCCACCACCCACACCAGTTCGCTGTGGTCGTGGCCACGAATCCAGTGGCAGGCAACAGCGGTATTTTTGCGGGCTTTTTTGCGCAGCAGTTTGCGCAAGGTATCCAGCCCGGCTTGGGTGATCGGCGTTTGCCAGGTGCGGTCGCCCCGGCGTTCGGCAAACTGGTCGAGGATGCGGCGCGTCTCTTTCAGGGCGTTTTTATTGCACTGGGAAATCAGCAGCACGTTCATTACTCGCCGCTCCCCAATTCTTGCCCCAGTTCCTGGGCGACTTCCTTGAGGGTATCAATCATAAAGTCGAGGGATTCGGTGCGGGTGAGACGCTCAATGCAGGCTTGGCGAAACTCCTGCTCTTCATCGCCGCGCATGGCGGAGATAAACGCCTGGGGCAGAATCACCGCGTCTTTCACCAAATCCGCCACATCGAACACCAGGCCGCCCCGGCGGGTTTTGCCGTGGAGTACCGCCAGGCCGTGGGGAATACCCAACACCCAGGTGGCAGTCGCCGCTAAACCGTAGGCGAGGTAGTTACCGTGATCGAGAAAACGGTTGGCGGGGTCGGTGCCCGAGCCGCGCTTGGCGCGGGTGAAATCGCCATAGTCGACAGCGTTCACCGCCAGCTTGAACAGCGTTTTGGTTAAACGCGCCTCTAGGGTCAGCAGGTCGACGGTGCTGGGGGCTTTGTTGATCGCTTCACGGTGGTGGCTCAGTGCGCTTTGCAGGTGATCGGTGGAGATACTAAAGCCTGCGTCTTTCATCACGCGGCTTGTCCATAGAGCTTCGATGCGGGCAAGGCGTGCTTGCTGAAACGCCCGGGCGGCATCCAGGCGTTTTATATCGTCAAACCAGAAGCGCACCCAGTATTGCAGGTACTCCGTGGGCCGGTACTCGCTTTGCGGCGTTAGCCAGGCAACGTCTACATCCACCTCATTGGCCGCAAACAACGGCGTGCCGCCACCGCCGCAAAACCCAACCAATACACCGGCTTTGGCAAGCTCCCTCATCGCCGCTTGGGTAATCGAGGTGCCGGTGCCCAGCAGTATCGAGGTGGTATTGGCAATGGGGATGTTCCAGTAGCGGGATTTGCTGCCCTCATCGGTGACGTACTCTACCCGGCCACCGTTCACCAGCACCCGGCAATGCTGCAAGTAATAGAGGTTAGCGCGCTTGGAATGAAGAATGGTTTTTAGGTCATTGGGCGATAAGTCATCCATGCGGCACTCCTGGTTATCGTTTTACTAATGCCTCATCTAATCATTCTTTATGCTTAAGCGCCATTGACCTTAGTCATACTTAAATGACCTTGATTCCACGCTAACGACTGCCTACCCCCGTGCTACGCTTAGCGCTATGGCTCCCCTTTATAGGCACTTCACCATGCATGCTTTTCGTCTTTTTGCCGCGTTGGTTACCACCTTGGTGATCACTCTGCCCGTCTCTTCACACGCCCAGGCTCAAACAGATGGGCAGTGGAGCAAATACGATGAGGTATTTGAGAACGGCGCCAGCCACGCCACTGTTTGGCAGTGGGGCTGGACGGGCATTTACGGCACTAGCCTGGCAGTGAATGCGTACCAGTCGAGTGAGGCGAGCGACGCGGATGACCGTTTTGATGCCCGGGTGGGCGTGGTGAAGTCAGCGCTGGCTGTGGCTGGCATGCTGACCGATCGCCAGCCACACCCGGCGGCATTGGCGGAATATGAACGCTTGAAAGCCAGCGGCGATTTAAGCGGCGTGCAGGCGCTGGGCTTGCAGCTGGCCCAGGCGGAACGCGAGCGGCGTGGCTGGGGTGCCCGGGTGAGCTCGTTGGTGGTCAATGGCGTGGCGGGCGCGGTGATTGCCGCCGATGGCCGGGAAAGCGACGGCGCTATTAACTTTGCCACCGGTATGTTGGTGAATGAGTTGCAAATTTGGTCGCAGCCAAATCAGGCGTCTTCGGCGATAAACCGTTTCCAGCCCGCTAACCTTTCGCTGGGGCCGATGACGATTCCCGGTGAGTATGCGTTGCATGTGACACCCCAGCAGCTTGGCGCTACCTGGCGCTACTGATTTTTAAGCCCCCTCCTTGCTAGCCGTTCCTCTAAAGCGCTGGCGGCGGTTTGCGTCCAGCGCTTTATCATTGCCAGCGCGGTGTGAACGCGTAAAATAGTCAGCAATTTTTTGGCATTGCCAAACGTTATGTTATAACCTATTCGATATTATACGAGGCCACTTGATGAGTGAGCATACGCACCGCCATAACAGGGAAGGTCCCTGCCACTTCTCCTTGATGTCGCTATCGGCTATTAAACGGTTGCTGTTTGTTGCCGTGCCGCTGCTGGCGCTGTGGGGATTGGTGGTCTGGGCTGGCGGGTGGTTGGGATGAGTCAACGCTCTTTATCACGCCTACAGCTGCACAATCTGCACTTAGCGCAGGCGCGCCGCACGGTGTTGGAACACGTTGAAGGCGACTTTAAGCCGGGGGCGATTACCGCGCTAATCGGCGCTAACGGCGCCGGTAAAAGCACGCTGATTCAGGCGATTATGGGTGAGTTGCGGCCGATTAGTGGCGAAGTGGTCTGCACGGTATCTAAAGAGCGCCGAGCGTGGCTACCGCAACAGCTGGCGCTAGACCTGACCTTCCCGATGAGTGTGGAAGAGCTGGTAATGACCGGCAGTTGGCCCAGCCACGGCGCGTTAACCGGCTACTGTGCGGGGCATTACCGTAAGGGTCGCGAGATTATGGCACGATTGGGGATTTCGCACTTGGCCCACCGCCCGCTCGGCGAGCTTTCCGGCGGCCAGCGCCAGCGCGCACTGATTGGTCGCACACTAATGCAGGAAGCCGAGCTGTTACTGCTTGATGAACCGTTTGCCAATGTGGATAGCGAAACCGTGGATATTTTGATCCGTATCCTGCGCCAGATGGCCGATGACGGCGCGACCATTATTGTCGTGCTCCACGATATGGACCACCTGCGCCGCCTGGCCGACGAAGTGCTGATGCTCAACGGCGGCCATGGCCGCTGGGTCGCGCCCAGTACGCTGACGCATCAACATGCGCCCGCCCAGGTAGTGCCGTTTACGTTGGGAGGACGCCATGCTGGATCTGCTTAACGCCTGGTTTGTCAGCCCGTTCGATTACGGCTTTATGCGCCGCGCGGTAGTCGGCGGCTTGGCGCTTTCGCTGGCCGCGCCGCCATTAGGGGTATTTTTGGTGCTGCGCGGAATGAGCCTGATTGGCGACGCCATGGCCCACGCAATTCTGCCCGGCGTGGCGCTTGGCTTTCTGCTGGCGGGGTTTTCGCTGCCAATTATGAGCATTGGCGGGGTGCTGTTTGGCTTGATGGTCGCGCTGCTGGCGGGGGCGGTGTCGAAGATGGGCGGCCAGCGCGAAGATGCCGCCATGGCGAGCTTTTTTATTATCTCGCTGGCCGCAGGGGTGATGTTGATTTCACTGGGCGGCAGCAGTGTCGACCTTACCCATGTGCTATTTGGCTCGATTCTGGCGGTTAACTCCACCGCGCTACTGCTGATTGCAGGCATCAGCACGCTGATCGTGTTGACGCTGGCGGTAGTGTTTCGCGCCCTGGTGGTCGAGTGCTTGGACCCGCTGTTTTTGCGCGGCCAGAGCCGCCGCAGCGGTTGGGTGCACAGCGTATTTTTGGGGTTGCTGGTGCTGAACTTAACCGCCGGTTTTCAAACCCTGGGTACGCTGATGGCGGTGGGCTTAATGATGCTGCCCGCCACTTCGGCGCGCTTCTGGAGCAAACGCTTAGAGGGCCTAATTGGCATCGCGATTGTGCTGGCCATGGTAGCGAGCACCGGTGGCCTGCTGCTCTCGTTTCATCTGGATATCCCTTCAGGCCCGAGCATTATTCTGCTGGCTGGGTTCGGTTATCTCTTTTCGGCCCTGTTTGGTCGCTACCACAGCTTGGCCGCCAAGCTGCGGCGTAAAACCACGCCGCTTGAAGTGGAGCAAGGGGCTTAATTATCAGTCTTCATGCTTATCGTAAGGAGTGTTGTATGTCGCTTGCCTATTTATCATCTCGGTCGTCGCGCTGGTTAGTGGGTGTTTCCGCTATGCTGGCACTGCCTGCTGCCATGGCTAATGAGCGCGTTCAGGTGGTCACCAGCTTCTCTATCCTCGCGGATATGGTGGAAAACGTAGGCGGAGAGCATGTCGAGGTGACCTCCCTGGTCGCTGCCGATGGCGATGCCCACGTTTACTCCCCCAGTCCCGGCGATGCGCGCGCTCTAGCCAACGCTGATTTGGTGGTGTTCAACGGCTTGCTGTTTGAGGGCTGGATGGAGCGTTTAATTAGCGCCAGCGACTATTCGGGTACTTTGGTTACCGCGACTGACGGTATCGAGCCGCTCGCTTTCGCCGGACATGACGAGCATGGGCATGACGATCATGGTCACGATGACCACGACGATCATGGTCATGACGAGCACGGGCATGATGATCACGACTCTGACCACGAAGCGCATGCGGACCATGATCATGGCGATGAGGATCCCCACGCCTGGCAGGACATGCACCAAGCCGAAGTGTATATCGCCAATATCCGCGATGGCTTAATCGCCGCCGACGCCGATAACGCCGATGCGTACCGCGCCAATGCGGAGCAGTACTTACAGGAAATGGCCGAGGTAGACGCCGAGATTCGTGCGCTGATTGACGAGATTCCGGCCTCCACCAGTGTGATTACTGGCCACGACTCCTTTGGCTACTTCTCAAGCGCTTATGGGGTTAACTTTCTCTCCCCCGTCGGGCTTTCAACGGAAGCCGATCCCAGCGGCGCCAGCATGGCGGCACTGGTGGACGTGATTGCGGAGGAGAACGTGCAGGCGTTGTTCCACGAGAACATGACCAATCAGTCAATCATTACCCAGCTATCTGAAGAGACGGGACTGCCGATTGCGGGCACGCTCTACGCCGATGCACTGGCAGCAGAGGGTGAAGCCAGTACCTACCTGGGTATGATGCGCCATAATGCCCAGGTGCTGCACGATGCGTTGGCCCAGCCCGGACATGAAGAGCCCGGCCATGACGATCATGCGCACAGCCACGATCACGCAGAGCATGACCATAGTGAGCATAGCCACTAAGCGGGCCGAGTCACTAAGCACACATCGTTAAAGTGCTGCTCAGGCATTAATAATAGCAATAGGATTCTGGTATGCATAAGAGGCTAGCAGCAAAAACCAGCCTTATCATAGCTGGCTTACTCCTTGTTAGCAGCTCTGCCTGGGCGCTTGAAGGAACCGATAGTCAACGAATTAAGGTGCTGATGGACGATACCATCGCCCCGCTAATGGCGGAGCATCGAATCCCAGGGATGTCAATTGCGCTAAGTATCGATGGCCAACAGCAGTACTTTAATTATGGGGAAGCCGACCAAGAAGCAGGTACTCCGGTCACCGATGAGACACTGTTCGAACTCGGCTCGATCAGTAAGATCTTCACGGCGGCGTTAACAGGCTACGCACAGTCCAGCGGCACCCTTGCGCTTTCTGACCCGGCCAGCCAGTACCTGCCAGCCCTTGAAGGCAGCGCCTTCGATGAGATCACACTACTGGAACTGGGCACCTACACAGCGGGAGAGCTTCCGCTGCAGTTTCCCGGTGCGGTACAAAGCGAAGCGCAGATGCTCGACTACTATCGCCAGTGGCAGCCTAAATCTCCCCCCGGCAGCCATCGGCTCTACTCCAACCCAAGCATAGGGTTGATGGGCTATTTAACCGCCCAACGCCTTGGCAAACCGTTCGAGACGCTCATGGAAGAAGCGCTCTTCGCCCCGCTGGGGCTTGAGCATAGCTATTACCAGGTGCCGCAAGCGCAGCAGGACCACTACGCCTACGGTTACTCAAAAGAGGGTAAGCCCATTCGGGTAAATCCAGGCATGCTGGATGCCCAGGCTTACGGCTTGAAATCGACGGCCGCCGACGTACTAACGTTTGTGGAAGCCAATATGAATAGCGCTGGGCTTGAAGAGAGCAAACTAGGCGCATTAAGCCAAGCCTTGGCAGCCACGCGCACAGGCTACTTTGAGTTTGGCAATATGACACAAGGCCTGGGTTGGGAAAGCTACACCCACCCAGTGGCACTGGAAAAGCTGCTGGAAGGCAACTCCCTTGAGATGGTTTTGCAGCCCAACCCCGCCAACCGCTTAACCCCGCCGCTCGCCCCCAGGCAGGAGGCGCTCTACAACAAAACCGGCGCAACCAATGGTTTTGGCGGCTACGTGGCCTTTGTACCCAGCGAGCAGATCGGTATTGTGATGCTGGCCAACCGCAACTACCCCAATCAGGCGCGGATTGAGGCGGCCCATCATATTTTTTCCACGCTCACTGAATCGCCCTAAGTAAGCGACCAGACAACTTGACGCCGCCTTCGGGCGGCTTTTTTGTTGCATTTTTCGCTGTCGGTAAGGAGACTAACACCCCTCCCCGTTACTAACCTTCACTGCGAAGAGCCCTTTCCCATGCGTCTAAACGCCGATTTTAGCCACTTTGCCTGCGTTACCCCGGAAGAGTATCAGTGGGTCGACTCCCCCAGTGCGGGGGTAGAGCGCATGATGTTTGACCGCATTGGCGATGAAGTTGCCCGCGCCACCAGCCTTGTCCGCTACGCCCCCAATACCCAGTTTGAGCGGCATACCCATGGCGGCGGCGAAGAGATTCTGGTGCTGGAAGGCGTGTTCGCCGATGAGCATGGCCGCTACGCAGCGGGCAGCTACTTAAGAAACCCTGTCGGTACCGGCCATACGCCGCAGATTGGCGAAGAAGGCGCGCTGATTTTTGTCAAACTGCACCAGTTCGACCCCAACGACACGCTACAGCTGGCGGTACCTGCTCACCGATTACCCTGGCAGCCGGATCGCCGCCCACGCATCGCCTACAAGATGCTGCACACCTACAAGCAGGAGCGCACCAGCCTGGAGCGCTGGTCGGCGGGCACCTCTATCACCTACCCCACGCTGCTGGGCGGGCTGGAATTTTTGATTCTGGAAGGCACCCTAAACGACAGCGAGCAAAGCTATACAGCAGGCACCTGGTGCCGCTACCCCAGCGGTGCGGCACCGGCATTAACGGCGGGTGATAAAGGTGTGATGATGTACCTCAAGCGCGGCCACTTGCCTGCGGCTTAAGCCCGCGACAGACCCAGGAACGGCAGAAGTGTGAGGGCGGCAATCAGTCCAACCGCTAACAGCACCAGTACGACCTGCAGCGGGTGAGCGGCCAAACGGCGCCATAACGTCTCTGCGTCGCCCCGCTCAACTGCCGCCTGGTGCTCGCGCTGGGCGCGCTCAAGGCGCTCCGTCTGGTAAGCCTCTAGGGCGGCGATGGCCGCGTCGTGTTGATGCGGGTTACGCAGCCAAATAGCATCGACGCCCAGGCGGAAAAAACCCGCCTGGGTTTCATAGGTGTCAAAACCATGCGCCGCCAGCAGGTCACGCACCTCCATGGCTTCTTCATCAGTAACGTGGCGCAGCCGGAACAGTAGTTTAGCCATTGGCGTGCCTCAAGCGTCGCTCTTACCTGGCATTAAATCGGCCTGAATCACTTCGATCCAGTAGCCATCCGGGTCTTTAACGAAGATAACATCTTTCATTTTGCCTTGATCAGCGCGCTTCACAAACGTGACGTCGTGGGCGTCGAACCATTCCTGGGCCATCACTAAATCCGGTACGTTAAAGCAGATATGGCCAAAGCCTTGGGGTTCGGCATTGCCATCGTGGTAGGCAAAATCGTCTTGGGTTTCGGTGCCCCAGTTGTGGGTCAGCTCCAGCAGCCCCTTCTGGCTAAACGTCCAGGCGGTGCGCTCCTCAGAATCTTCCGGCACGCTGTCGCTTGGCTCCAGGTTAGCCAGGAAGTACAGCGAGAACTGCATCTCTTCGAAATCCAGTCGCCGCATCACCTGCATACCAAACACCTTTGAGTAAAACCCCAGCGCACGCTCGGGGTCTTTCACCCGCAACATGGTGTGGTTTAAGCGAAACCCTTGGGTTTGGGGTGGTGTGGCGACGACGCCGGGATGCTGCTCGCCTTGAAAACTCATCACGCTCTCCTGTCGCTGATGTTGATCATTGAATCCATATACCGCTTACCCTGGGGGCTTTATCGCCATAATACCAGCCCTTACAAGCACATAGACAGCGTCGCATCACGGTACCGACAAGTGCACTAGCAATCCTAAACAAAAACTCTACACTTATTATGCATAAGATTTATAAAAGAAGTTCCCGCCACATGATCGATGTCCCTAATTAAGGGCGTCGTTCAGGAGGTTTTTATGACGGCGATCGATATGACGCTGGGTGACCACTTAACCCTCAAGCAACTTTCCAATGCGCTTCACAACGGTTTTTCGCCGATTGTTGAGGTGGAGTCGATGGATGGGATTTACACAGTGCGTTTTCATCATGCTAACGGCGTGTCTGACCTCAGTGATAGCAAAGGGCACGTTAGTACTTTTCTCGGCACCGGTGAAATACGCGATACCTTAGGCCAACTCGGTTTGACCCACGGCGTGCTGACCTTCGCCGACCAGTGCGGTGACGAAATGATTGGGGTCGAAGGTAAAGCCATAACACCTGACGAGATGCTCACCTACGGCACACGTATTTCATTTCGTTAGATGGCCATCGTCGGTATCCAGGGCTTTACAGGGCTACTTCAGGCAAGGATAGTAATCCCTCGACAGGGGCGCCCTCCATTACGGTTGGGCTGAGACGCACCCTTTGAACCTGAACCGGATAACACCGGCGTAGGGAGTCGTGGTACCGCTTACCACCTCCCTGCCGGGAGGATGCTATGACCTTACCTCCGCTTGGCGATTACCTTGCAACGCTGCGCGCAGAGACGCCACTCGTTCACTGTATGACCAATTACGTGGCCATGAACAGCACCGCGAACCTGCTGCTAGCCATAGGTGCCTCACCCGCGATGCTGCATGCGCCGGAAGAAGTGGCTGAGTTCACCGCTATTTCCACAGGGCTTTCGATTAATATCGGCACGATTTCCTCCCATTGGGCTGATGCCATGCTGACCGCCACCACAACCGCCAACCAGCACGCTATTCCCTGGGTGCTAGACCCCGTCGCCGTTGGCGCCACGCGCTATCGCCAAAAACTATGCACGCAGCTGCTTGCCGCTAAACCCAGCGTGATTCGTGGCAATGCCTCTGAAATTCTTGCCCTTAACGGTTTAGCTAGCCAAGGCCGCGGCGTGGACTCGACAACCGCCACCGGCCAAGCCGTCGACGCAGCGATAGCGCTGGCGCAACAGCACGGCTGCATTGTCGCGATGACCGGCGAAAGCGACTGGCTAACAGACGGCACACAGCACTATCGTATTAACGGTGGCCATCCCTTAATGCCCCGTGTGACAACCCTAGGCTGTGGACTGAGTGCACTAGTCGCGGCGTTTGTGGCTGCTAATCGTGAAGCGCCCCTGGGTGCAACAAGCGCTGCGCTGACCTGCTTTGCCATCGCAGGTGAGCGGGCGGGCCGCAACACTCAAGGGCCTGGTAGCTTCCAGGTCGCCCTGCTGGATGCGCTGTATCAGCTTACCCCTGATGACCTCACTACTCATGCCCCGTTGGAGGCTGTTCATGCCGCTTGATCTATCGCTCTATTTAGTCACCGATGCGTCACTCTGCCGTGGCTATGGCTTGGAACAAACAGTGGAAGCGGCAGTAAAAGGCGGCGTAACCATCGTGCAACTACGCGATAAACACGCCAGCAATGAACAGATGATTGCCCAAGCCAAACGACTCAAAGCGCTTCTGGCGGGTACCGGTGTGCCACTGATCATTAATGATCGTTTGCAGGTGGCGCTGGAAAGCCAGGCCGACGGGCTGCATGTCGGCCAGAGCGACGCCGCCGTTCAAGAGGCCCGCAGTCTGTTAGGCGAGCAAGCGATTATCGGGCTGTCGATCAACACTCACGCTCAGCTTCAAGCCGCCCCCATGGAGCTACTTGATTACGTGGGCATTGGCCCCGTGTTTGCCACCGTGAGCAAGCAGGATCACGCCCAGCCTATCGGCTTTGATGGCTTAGCATCGCTGGTCAAGGCATGCCCACTGCCCAGCGTAGCGATTGGCGGGTTGAAGGCCGAGCATGCTATTAGTGTGCAGCAGGCCGGCGCCAACGGCTTAGCGGTGATCTCAGCCATTTGTGGACAGCCTGACCCCTACCAGGCAGCGCGGGCATTTCAGGCTTTCCAGGCTGTTTCGGCGTCATGAACCAGTTGGAGCACATCGTCGCTTTTGTGCGGGTAGCCGAGCTGGGTAGCTACACCCGGGCCGCTGAAGCGCTGGATATTTCGCGCACCCGCGTATCACGTCAGGTCATGGCACTTGAGGCGTCGTTGGGGGCGCGACTGATACAGCGCACTACGCGACGACTGCATCTCACGGAAGCCGGTGAGCGCTATCTAGTCCGCGCCCAAGGCGTGCTGCAAGCGCTCGATGAAGCCGCCGCCGAGGTGGGCCAAGGCACCAGTGATGTGCGTGGGCGGCTGCGCGTGAACGGGCCAATGAGTTTTGGCACCCGCTACCTAGCGCCTCTCGTTGCCCAATTTATGCAGACCCATCCAGCCCTTGAAGTGCGATTGGATCTAAACGACCGCCGCGTTGATCTACTCGAAGAGGGTTATGACGTCGCGATCCGTATCGGTAGCTTGCCCGACTCTAGCTTAGTGGCGCGCCGCTTGACCCGTTGCCGTCTGCTGTTTTGCGCATCGCCAGCGTATCTTGCCACCCACGGTGAACCCAGCAGTGTTAAAGCCCTTGCCGAGCACCGTTGTCTGCGCTATCGCAGCGGCCAACACAGCGCAGACTGGCAGGTGACAGCACAGTCATTGGCGGTTAATGGCCCGTTGGAAAGCAATAATGGCGATGTATTAACACACGCCGCAGAAGCGGGCCTAGGCATCGCCCAGCAGCCCAGCTTTTTGGTCACGGAGAGTATTGCCAGCGGGCGATTGATACCCATTTTGACCGATGAGCCAGCGGTGCGGCTCGATGTACACGCGCTCTACCCGGCTCGGCGCTATCTGCCCGCCAAGGTGGAGCGCTTTATCGACTTACTCAGCGAAGCGTGGGGTGATCCGCCGGTTTGGGAGCAAAACATTGGATTGTCGCAAATAACGCAACAGTGATGTTCAAAATGCGCTGATTATCTCGAACTGAACGGACTGTAAAGTAGCGCTATCAACCACTCAGATGGACGCTACTACGATGACGACTCTTTCACAGTCTGCTACAACAGCCTCTTTGCAACCCTATACCATTACGCTGCTACGTGTATCCCTCGGGGTTATGGCGCTGGCCCACGGTTTGCTTAAAGTATTTGTGTTTACCCTGCCGGGCACCGTCGGCTATTTTGAATCACTGGGTTTACCTGGATTTCTGGCCTACTTGACCATTGCTGCCGAAGTCGGCGGCGGCATCGCCCTGCTGCTTGGCGTGTATACCCGCTGGGTGAGCCTGGCCCTGGTGCCAGTGCTGCTCGGTGCCGCTTGGGTGCACCTGGGCAACGGTTGGATGTTTTCTAATGCCGGCGGCGGCTGGGAATTCCCAGTATTTTGGGCAATTGCTCTGATCGTGCAAGCGGGTCTGGGTAGCGGTCGCTGGGTGTTAAATCGTCGCTTCGCCTAGAACTATCACGCCAGTGCTTTCCACACGGTAAGCGCTGGCACTGCTATGGAGTCTCACCATGTTACCTAGCCTGTTTATTTCCCATGGTTCGCCCATGTTGGCGCTGAATAAAACCCCGGCCCACGCCTTTCTACGCGAGCTGGGCAAACAGCTTTCGCCCAAAGCGGTCGTCGTGGTATCGGCACATTGGGAGAGCCTGGCGCTCAAGGTCAGCATCAGCGCCAAGCCAGAGACCATACACGATTTTGGCGGATTCCCGCGTGAGCTTTTCGAGTGCCAGTATCCTGCCTCTGGCGAACCCGAACTGGCTGAACGGCTAGCCGAGTTACTGGGCGCCGAGCGGGTAGAGCGCGGCCTTGATCACGGTGTTTGGGTGCCACTCTCGCTGATGTTTCCAGAAGCTAATGTGCCGGTAGTTTCCGTCTCGCTTCCGGTGCGCTGGAGCAATGCCGAGCTAGTGACACTAGGTGAGCATTTGTCGGCTCTTCGGGAAGAAGGCATTTTGGTTATTGGCTCGGGCAGCCTGACCCATAACCTGTATGAAATATTGCCTCAGGGTAGCCCTATGCCCGCCTGGGTGGACGAGTTTGCCCACTGGGTGAATGGTCGCGTTACCGCCAATGATCGTGAAGCGTTACTTGGTTGGGAAAACGCGCCGAAGGCGCTGGAAAACCATCCAACGCCTGAGCACTTTCAGCCCTTGTTAGTTGCGATGGGAGCGGGTGGCAAAGCAACCCAGTTGCACCACAGCGTCGAACACGGCGTACTGGCGATGGATGTTTATCAGTTTGCGTAAAGAACGCTGATTAGGCAGTCGGGCGGCGTTTAAGGGTCGTCCTGCGGTCATGGTAGGCCACCGCCAACCCGCTGAGCATAATCAAGGCGCTGCCCACCCACACCCAGATATCCGGCATTTCGTCCCAGACCCACCAGCCCAGCAGCACCGCCCAGAGCATAGCGGTGTAGTCAAACGGGGCGGCAATAGCGGCAGGCGCAAAGCGAAACGCCAAGGTGATAAAGGCAGTGGCCGCGACGCCGAGTACGCCTGATGCAAAAAAACCCACCCAGTGCCACGGTAGCGGTGTTTGCCACACCCACGGTAAGGCTAGCCCGGTGACTATTAGTGGCACACAGGTCATGTAAAACAGCATCGCCCATAAATGCTCACGGGCACCGTAGCGACGGGCGGTAATCATCATCAGAGCATAAAATAGCGCGGCGACCACTAACAGCAATGCTCCCACCTGAAACGCATCGCCACCGGGGCGCACTACAATCAGCACTCCGGCAAATCCCACTAACGATGCAATGAACACCGGCGGATCAATTCGCTCACCCAGCAATGGCACCGAAAGTAGCGTGACAAATAGCGGCGCGACAAAGGCAATCGCCGTAGCCTCCGCCAGGGGTAGCAGCGTTAGCCCCCATACAAAACAGACCATAGTGGCGGTATAAATCAATCCGCGCAGCAAATGGACGCCCGGCCGTTGCGTACGCAGCTTGCGTAACCCACCGGAAAAATAGGCAAGCAGCGCAATCAGCGGTAGCGATACCAAGGCACGGAAGAAAATAATCTGCAGCGGCGAATGCACTTCACCTAACCATTTGGAAACGGCGTCGCCTAGGGCTAAAAACAGAACGCCCATACACATGCAGAGTATGCCTTTGAGTGACGTTGTCACCGCAACCTCCTTTTTACTATCCGCTTAAAAGCAAAAAACCCCGCCAACGTGCCTTTGGCGGGGTAATAGCCACACACCACCTTAGAGGCTAGCGTGAACCACCATGCAATCCATTCCTTGGGAATTAAGCTCGCGGCACGCTTGGCGGGCACGCAGCTCATCCAATGCGACTAGACGGGCGCGATAAACAGGCGTTTGGCCTTGTACGGTATCTACTTCAACGCGACCACCCACATTTTCGCCTATGCGATGAGCTGCCTGCTGTGCAAGCTGGCGAGCCCGCGTCTCTTGACTAAAAGCACCAACCTGAATCCCCCAGCCACCGCCCGTTTCATTGCTAGCAGCTAGCCGCCGCTCACGTTCAATAAAGGTTTGTAGTGGGTCAGGCTGTGGCGCTTCGTTAACGGGTGCAGGGCGCTGAACGGTAGTAATATCAGCCAACTGCTCTTCAAGATCCACTGCTGGCTCTGACGTTGTCTGCGGCGATACGGTGGCCGTTTCTACCACTGCTACGAGTGGCTGGCGTGGTTCAGGCGCCGGTGGTGCAACCGGCTGAGCGGGGGGAGCAAAGGCCATAAACTCGCGTGAGAAATCCGTGTCGCCCATCCAGTTTCGCTGGTCGCGCAGCGAGGCACGCAGGAAGCTACGATCGAGTAGGTTGGCCATATGAGTATCCCGCGACTGGGAGGAAAAACCGCCCATTACCACGCCCACTAAACGCCGGTCGCTGCGCACCGCCGTGGTCGCTACGTTAAAGCCAGAGGCGCGAATAAAACCGGTTTTCAAACCATCGGCACCGGGATAGTCCCGCACCAACCGATTGTGACTGGTGTGCCGGGTACCGCGGTAGGTGAACTCTTGCAGGCCGAAGTAGTGATAGTACTCAGGGAAATCCTGCATCACACGCACCGAAAGGGTCAGCATATCCCGCGCGGTAGTAATTTGCCCGTCATCCGGTAAACCAGAGGCATTGCGAAAAGTAGTGGCGTGCATACCCAACTCACGCGCTCTGGTCGTCATCATTTGCGCAAAACGCGCCTCACTGCCACCAATCGCTTCAGCGACCACGGCAGCAACATCATTAGCCGAGCGAACCGCAAGTGCGCGAATGGCAGTATCCACTGGGATAGTACTCCCGGCAGATAACCAAAGCTTAACCGCAGGTTTAGCGGCTGCGTAAGGGGAAACAGACAAAGGTTGGTTCAAACGCAGTCTACCGTCTTGCAACGCTTCAAAGGTCATATAGAGCGTCATCATTTTGGTTAACGACGCGGGATAGCGCTGATCGTCAATATTTTCCGCGTAGAGCACTTCGCCATTATCTAAGTCCACCACGATGCCGGCATAGCGTGGATTGTCGGCATGCACGTTGCTGGCTAGCGCTAACGTGAGCAATATTCCCATACACAGTGCCCATACCGCCGACGCTCGATCGACGAAGTGCTTTACGCTCGCATACATACCTGCCCCTTGCTTGTTAACACACCACGATGACGAACCCATTGCACAGGTTTAAACCTTAACTACCATGCCATATTCAAGGCCCAGCGCAAGGCTTTCCGTTGGCGACAAAATAGCTCTTAAAATAGCTCTTAAGATAGTGCTTAAGATAGTGCTTAAAAATGGTTTTTAAGACTATTTATGATACGTAGAGTATATACGCAGTTAAGCCAAGAAAAAGAGCCGCTGCATGGGAAATAACACAAGATAGTTGAGACCTACAAAAAAACCGACCCACAGAGGGGTCGGTTTTCATTTGCTATTAAAGTTGCCTAGCGCAGAGGATTACTCTTCTGCAGCAGCATCTTCAACAACCGGACGATCAACAAGCTCAACGAACGCCATAGGTGCGTTGTCGCCGGTGCGGAAACCGCACTTAAGAATACGGACGTAACCGCCCGGACGCTCGGCATAACGCGGACCTAGTTCGTTAAACAGTTTGCCGACGGCTTCTTTAGAGCGCGTACGGGCAAATGCCAAACGACGGTTTGCAACGCTATCCTGCTTAGACAAGGTAATCAGCGGCTCGATAACGCGACGCAGTTCCTTGGCTTTCGGCAGGGTTGTCTTAATCACTTCATGTTCGACCAGCGAGACAGACATGTTTTTAAACATGGCCTGACGATGCGAGCTGGTGCGATTCAGATGACGACCACTCTTACGATGACGCATGGTTGTAATTCCTTACCAAACTGGGACTCAAGTCGACGCTCACGCGGAGGCCTTGTCGTCCTTCAGGCTTGCTGGTGGCCAATTTTCCAACCGCATGCCGAGGGACAAGCCGCGCGCTGCCAATACATCTTTGATTTCATTCAAAGATTTTTTACCGAGATTCGGTGTCTTCAACAGCTCAACTTCTGTGCGCTGGATAAGATCACCGATGTAATAAATATTCTCGGCTTTTAGGCAGTTCGCGCTGCGAACGGTCAACTCAAGATCGTCTACGGGGCGCAATAGAATTGGATCAACTTGATCCTCTTCCTCTTCGACTTCCTGTTCTTTATCAGCTTCCAGGTCGACGAAGGCGGCCAGCTGCTCTTGCAGGATGGTCGCACTGCGACGGATAGCCTCTTCCGGATCCAAGGTACCGTCGGTTTCCAGATCGATAATCAGCTTATCGAGGTCGGTGCGCTGCTCAACACGAGCGGCTTCAACCGAGTAGGAAACACGGCGGACAGGGCTGAAGGTGGCATCCAACTGCAGGCGACCAATAGCACGTGTCTCTTCATCAGAGCCGCGTGCATCAGCCGGTTCGTAGCCACGACCCAGCGCTACTTTAAGCTGAATTTTCAGCTCGGCACCTTCATTGACATGAGCAATGACGTGGTCCGGGTTGACGATTTCGACGCTATGATCAAGCGCAATGTCGCCAGCGGTGACGACGGCTGGGCCCTGCTTGTTCAGCGTGAGCACCGCCTCATCGCGGCTGTGCATCTTAATCGCAACATCTTTCAAGTTCAGGAGGATTTCAATGACATCTTCCTGCACCCCTTCAAGCGCACTGTATTCATGCTCGACGCCGGCGATTTCAGCCTCTACCACGGCACAGCCGGGCATAGACGAAAGCAGAATGCGACGCAGTGCATTCCCCAGGGTGTGACCAAAGCCACGCTCGAACGGTTCGAGCACGATTTTGGCGTGATGTGCGCTGATTTCTTCAACCTTAATGTCGCGGGGGCGAAGAAACTCGGTCACTGAACGCTGCATATGAACACCTTTCAGGCTGCCAAACGGATACTTGGTACTCGGTACGACCTGGCGCAGGTATTAGCCCAGCACCAGATCGACAAGAAACAGAAAAACACTGCTTACTTGGAGTACAGCTCGACGATCAGGTTTTCGTTGATGTCGGCAGTCAGGTCACCGCGTTCAGGCAGAGCCTTGAAAGTGCCTTCCATCTTCTTGGCGTCGATTTCGATCCAAGCGATATCGCCACGGTTTGCCGCAATCGACAGAGCGTTTTGAATACGTGCTTGGTTTTTTGCTTTTTCGCGAATGGAAACAACGTCACCCGGCTTCACTTGGTAGGAAGCTACGTTAACGGTGCGGCCGTTCACGGAAATCGCCTTGTGGCTGACCAGCTGACGCGCTTCAGAGCGAGTCGAGCCGAAGCCCATGCGGTAGACGACGTTATCCAGTCGGGATTCGAGCAACTGCAACAATACTTCACCGGTCGCGCCTTTCAGGCGGGCGGCTTCTTTGTAGTAGTTACGGAACTGTTTTTCGAGTACGCCGTACATACGACGAACTTTTTGCTTCTCGCGAAGCTGCAAGCCGTAGTCTGAAAGACGTTGACGACGCTGGCCGTGTACACCCGGAATTTGCTCGGATTTACACTTTTTCTCGAAGGGAGTCACACCACTCTTTAAGAAGAGGTCGGTGCCTTCACGACGAGACAGTTTGCACTTCGGTCCAATATAACGAGCCATGAATCTGTCTCCTTAAACGCGGCGTTTCTTCGGCGGACGGCAGCCATTATGGGGAATGGGCGTCGCGTCTACGATGCTTTGCACGCGGAAGCCGGCGGCATTCAATGCGCGCACGGCGGATTCACGACCGGGACCTGGGCCTTTAACCAGTACGTCTACGTTTTTCACACCATACTCGGCTGCAGCAGTTGCTGCACGTTCGCTTGCCACTTGAGCAGCGAACGGGGTGCTCTTGCGAGAACCACGAAAACCCGAACCACCGGCAGTTGCCCATGAAAGAGCATTGCCCTGGCGGTCTGTGATCGTCACGATCGTGTTGTTAAAAGAGGCATGGATATGCGCAATTGCGTCCACTACCTGCTTTTTAACCTTTTTACGGTTACTACGCGGGTTAGCCATGTTGATGTCTATTCCTGTCTTTACGCCAGAACGTGCGTGTTATTTGCGGATCGGCTTACGCGGGCCCTTACGGGTGCGCGCGTTAGTCTTAGTCCGCTGACCACGCAGCGGAAGACTACGACGATGACGCAGACCACGGTAGCAGCCTAAGTCCATGAGACGCTTAATGTTAAGCGTAACATCACGACGAAGGTCGCCTTCTACGGTGTACTTACCAACTTCAGAACGCAGGGTGTCGACTTCTTCAGAAGACAGGTCCTGGATCTTGGCAGTAGTGGCGATACCGGCAGCAGCACAGATGTGCTCAGCACGGGTACGGCCAATCCCGAAGATATAGGTCAGCGAGATCGCCGCATGCTTGTTGTCCGGGATATTGACGCCTGCAATACGGGCCATCAGCTTACTCCGAAATTTGAGCGGCTTGCTCGTTTATTCATCTACAAAAGGCGCAACAGCATACCCCTTTAGTTGCCCTAGGGCAAGGGGTATGCTGGCACCCGCTTAATACAACCCAGGCTATTAACCCTGGCGCTGTTTGTGCCGTGGTTCGCTGCAGATGACGCGGACAGCGCCATTGCGACGAATGATCTTGCAGTTACGGCACATTTTCTTTACGGAAGCTCGAACTTTCATCGATCTTTCTCCAAAAACCGGCTCGCGGCACGCCCCTCACTAACTTAATAGGGGTGGACGGCGCCTCAGCGCATGATACCGCCGCTACCGTAGCCTTTCAGGTTGGACTTCTTCATCACTGAGTCATACTGATGCGACATGAGATGCGATTGCACCTGGGCCATGAAGTCCATGATGACCACGACTACGATTAACAACGAGGTACCGCCGAAAAAGAACGGCACGTTCCACGCCACAATCAAGAACTGGGGCATCAAGGAAACCGCAGTGATATACAAGGCACCGAACAGGGTCAGACGTGTCATGACCTTGTCGATATAGCGAGCGGTCTGCTCGCCGGGGCGAATGCCCGGCAGGAAAGCGCCTGACTTTTTAAGATTGTCAGCCACATCCTTGGGGTTGAAGACCAGCGCTGTGTAAAAGAAGCAGAAGAATACCACTGCCGCCGCGAAAAGCAAGATGTAAAGCGGTTGACCGGGGCCTAATGCCTGAGATGCACGCTGCAACCACTCCATACCTTCACCGGCACCTACCCACTGACCAATAGAGGCCGGGAAGAGCAGAATACTGGAGGCAAAAATCGCCGGAATTACGCCGGCCATGTTGACCTTCAAAGGCAGGTAGCTACTTTGCCCTGCATACATCTTATTGCCCACTTGCCGCCGTGGGTAGTTAACTTTGAGACGGCGTTGGCCGCGCTCAATGAAGACTACAAAGGCAACAGTCGCAATACCTAACACTGACAGCGCTAACAGCGGCAGAACATTCCAGGCCCCTTCATTACGGGCAAGCTCAAAGGCTTGGCCCACGGCACTGGGCAGTCCAGCGACAATACCGGCGAAGATCAGCAGCGAAATACCGTTGCCGATGCCCTTCTCGGTAATCTGCTCGCCCAACCACATCATAAACACCGCGCCCGATACGAACGTAATCACGGCGGTGAAGTAGAAGCTGAAGTCAGCAGTGTACGCGATGCCTTGGCTAGCCAGACCGACGGACATGCCGGTAGCCTGGACAAATGCCAGTATCACCGTGCCGTAGCGGGTGTACTGGCTAATCTTGCGGCGGCCAGCCTCACCCTCTTTCTTGAGCTGCTCAAGATGAGGGGAGACCGCAGTCATGAGCTGCATGATAATTGACGCCGAAATATAGGGCATTATACCCAGGGCGAGAACACTCATGCGCTCCAGAGCGCCACCCGAGAACATGTTAAACATGCCTAAGATGGTGCCCTGTTGCTCCCTAAACAAGGCAGCAAGCTGGTCAGGATTGATACCGGGTACGGGAATGTGGGCACCAATACGGTACACCACGATGGCGAGGAGCACGAAGCGCAAACGCGCCCACAGTTCACTCAGACCGCTGCCCATCGCCGGCATTTTTCCTGACTTGGCCATTTAGTCCTCTACCTTGCCGCCAGCGGCTTCGATCGCTTCACGGGCACCTTTGGTGACCTTGATTCCGCGAACGGTAACCGCCGTTTTCAATTCGCCAGAAAGGATGATCTTCGCGTGTAGCGTAGCATCCTTTAGCACGTTGGCTTCTTTCAAAGACGCTAGGGTGACTTCGCCACCCGCGACTTTGGCAAGCTCAGCCAGGCGTACTTCTTCAGAGACCAGAGATTTTGCAGACGTAAAGCCGAACTTCGGCAAACGACGCTGCAAAGGCATCTGACCGCCTTCGAAACCGGGCTTAACACTGCCGCCACTACGTGATTTCTGACCTTTGTGACCACGGCCACCGGTCTTACCAAGACCGGAACCGATGCCACGACCAACGCGCTTTGCAGCGTGTTTGGAGCCCGCAGCCGGGCTTAGGTTATTGAGTTTCATGGATTACTCTCCCTCAACGCGCACAAGGTAAGTTACCTTGTGGATCATGCCGCGTACGGCAGGGGTGTCTTCCAGTTCAACCGTATGACCGATGCGACGCAGACCCAAGCCTTTCATAGTAGCTTTGTGCTTGGGCAAGATGCCGATGGTGCTGCGGATCTGGGTAACCTTGATCGTTGCTGCCATGGTGCCTTACCCCGTGATCGCTTCGACAGACAGGCCGCGCTTAGCGGCAATGTCTTCCGGTGCTTGCATGGAAGAGAGACCTTTAACAGTCGCCCGTACCACGTTAACCGGGTTGGTGGAACCGTAGCACTTGGCCAGTACGTCGTGGACACCGGCAAGCTCTAATACAGAGCGCATGGCGCCACCGGCGATGATGCCGGTACCTTCGGAAGCCGGCTGCATGTACACCTTGGAAGCACCGTGACGGGCTTTTACCGGGTATTGCAGCGTGTGGCCAGCGAGGTTCACCTTGACCATGTTGCGACGAGCTTGATCCATCGCTTTCTGGATTGCGACAGGCACTTCACGCGCCTTGCCACGTCCGAAACCGACACGACCTTTACCATCACCAACGACGGTCAGTGCGGTGAAGCCGAAAATACGACCACCTTTGACCACCTTGGCGACGCGGTTGACCTGCACTAACTTCTCTTGCAGATCACCGCTTTGCTGTTCGTTCTTCGCCATCGTAAAACCCTTTAGAATTCCAGGCCGCCTTCACGTGCGGCGTCGGCCAATGCCTTGACGCGGCCGTGATACTTAAAGCCAGCACGGTCGAAGGCCACCTGGGTGATGCCTGCTTCTTTAGCGCGTTCGGCAATTAGAGCACCTACTTTAGAGGCAGCATCTGAATTGCCAGTCGCACCCTCGCGCAGCGCTTTGTCCAGCGTAGAAGCACTGGCTAGCACTTTGCCACCATCCGGCGAGATAATCTGCGCATAGATGTGACGCGGAGTACGGTTGACGCACAGGCGATACACGCCCAGCTCGCGGATCTTGGCGCGAGCGCGGCGGGCACGACGGAGACGAGATTCTTTCTTCGCGTTCATAACCCTGCCTTACTTCTTCTTGGCTTCTTTGCGACGCACCTGCTCGTCGGCGTACCGGACACCCTTGCCTTTATACGGCTCAGGCGGACGGAAAGCGCGGATGTCCGCGGCGCACTGGCCGAGCTGCTGCTTGTCCGCGCTTTTCAGCACGATCACGGTGTTTTTCGGCGTTTCCGCTGAGACACCCTTAGGCAGTTCGTAGTCGACCGGGTGCGAGAAGCCCAGTGAAAGATTGAGCGTCTGGCCCTTAGCTTGGGCACGATAACCGACGCCAACAATTTCGAGAGTTCGTGTAAAACCCTCTGATACGCCCGTAACCAGGTTCTGAACTAGGGCGCGGGTAGTACCGGCCATAGCCCAGCTCTTGGCAGATTCGCTCGGGGCGAAGGTCAGCTGGCCATCTTCTTGAGCTACCACTACATCCGAGTGGATAGTCATAGATAGCGTGCCTTGGCCGCCTTTGGCGGTTAGCTGGCCAGCATCGATTTTAACATCAACGCCAGCAGGCAGTTTAACCGGATATTTCGCAATGCGGGACATTCCAGCCTCCTAGAATACGGTGCAAATGACTTCGCCACCGACACCCGCTTGGCGCGCGGCACGATCGGTCATGACACCATTTGACGTGGTGACAATCGCGATACCCAGGCCATCGGCGACCTTAGGCAGGTTGTCCTTGCCCATGTAACGGCGCAGGGACGGCTTGGAAACCCGCTGAATATGCTCAATGACCGGCTTACCCTCAAAGTACTTGAGAGTCACGGTTAGCTCAGGCTTAGCGCCTTCCGCTACCGTAAAGTCGGCAATGTAGCCTTCTTCCTTTAGCACTCGGGCCACTTGCACTTTCAGCTTGGAGGACGGCATGGTTGCCGTCTCCTTGGTGGCCATCTGCGCATTGCGGATACGCGTAAACATATCCGCCAGAGTGTCTTGCATGCTCATTTAATGTGCGCTCCTGATGATACTACGTGGCGTTACCAACTGGACTTTTTCAGTCCAGGAACGTCGCCACGCATGGCGGCTTCACGCAGCTTGTTACGGCCGAGGCCGAACTTGTTGTAAAAACCGTGCGGACGACCGGTGATACGGCAGCGATTACGCTGACGTACCGGGCTTGAGTCGCGCGGCAGTTGCTGCAGCTTCAGCGTCGCCTCGAAGCGATCTTCCTCAGAAGTGTTCACATCCGAGATGATTTTCTTGAGTTCAGCGCGCTTGGCGGCATACTTCTCCACCAGCTGCGTACGCTTAAGCTCACGCTCTACCATACTTTTCTTAGCCATGATCCAACCCTTATTTCTTGAAGGGGAAGTTCAGCGCAGTTAGCAGCGCACGACCTTCCTCGTCGGTTTTGGCGGAAGTAGTGATAGTGACATCCAACCCCCGGATACGATCGATTTTATCATACTCGATCTCCGGGAAGATGATCTGCTCACGCACACCCATGGAGTAATTGCCGCGACCGTCAAAAGACTTCGGGTTAAGACCACGGAAGTCACGCACGCGGGGAATCGCGATGTAAACCAAACGGTCCAAGAAGTCCCACATACGCTCAGCGCGCAGTGTTACCTTGATGCCGATTGGCCAACCTTCGCGCACCTTGAAGCCCGCGATGGACTTACGTGCCTTGGTCACCAGCGGCTTTTGACCAGAGAGCTTCTCTAGATCACCGATGGCATTGTCAATCAACTTTTTGTCGTTGACTGCTTCGCCGATACCCATATTCAGAGTCACTTTCGTGATCCGGGGTACCTGCATAACGTTGGCATAGCTGAACTCTTCTTTGAGTTGAGCTGCTACCTCGTTTTGATAACGTTCTTTCAAGTTCGCCATTTTGCTACCCGACTCGCGTTAGGCGTCGATCTGCGTCTGCGTCGACTTGTAGATACGTACCTTGGTACCGTCTTCCGTCACTTGGAAGCCGACGCGATCCGCCTTACCGGTCTCCGAATTGAAGATGGCTACGTTGGACGCGTGAATCGGAGCCTCACGCTCGACGATACCGCCCTGATTACCCGCCATGGGATTTGGCTTGGTGTGACGTTTAATCATGTTCACACCGGACACCAAGAAGCGGTTCTCTAATACCCGCTTAACGGTGCCACGTTTGCCTTTATCCTTCCCGGCGATGACGATGACTTCATCGTCACGTTTGATCTTTTGCATATCCGCCTCGCTCCTTACAGCACTTCAGGCGCTAAGGAAATGATCTTCATGAACCTTTCATTACGAAGTTCACGAGTCACCGGCCCGAAAATACGGGTACCGATCGGCTGTTCGTTGGTGTTATTCAACAAAACTGCCGCATTTCCATCGAAACGGATGAGCGAACCGTCGGGACGACGGACGCCACTACGGGTCCGGACCACGACCGCTTTTAGCACCTGGCCTTTTTTGACCTTGCCACGCGGAATCGCTTCCTTAACCGTGACCTTGATGATATCACCAATACGAGCGTAGCGACGGTGTGAACCGCCTAACACCTTGATGCATTGCACCCGGCGCGCTCCGCTGTTGTCGGCGACATCCAGCATTGACTGAGTCTGAATCATCGGTTTTCTCCAAACCTAATCTGACTACACTGGTTGGACAAGCCCAGGGATTAACCCTTGGCGTGCTCAACCACCTCGACGAGCGTCCAGGCTTTCTTCTTGGAAAGCGGACGGCACTCCTGAATGGAAACCGTATCGCCTGCCTTAGCCTGGTTCGCCTCGTCATGGGCGTGCAGCTTGGTGGAGCGCTTAACGTATTTTCCGTAGATCGGGTGACGCTCGCGCCGCTCGATCATCACGACGATGGACTTGTCCATCTTATCGCTCACCACTTTACCGGTGAGCGTACGCTTTGTTTTCTCTTCGGCCATCTCAATCACCTGCCTTCTCGTTGAGCAAAGTCTTAACGCGGGCAATATCCCGACGGACCTGCTTGAGCAGATGAGTCTGGCTCAGTTGGCCAGTGGCCTTCTGCATGCGCAGGTTAAACTGCTCGCGGAGGAGTTCGAGGAGTTGCTCCTGGAGCTCTCCAGCGGACTTTTCACGAATTTCCTGGGCTTTCATCACATCACCGTCCGTTTCGCAAAGGTGGTGGATAAGGGCATTTTCTGTGCGGCAAGCTCAAACGCTTCACGTGCGAGCTCTTCCGACACGCCTTCAATTTCATACAGGACCCGACCCGGTTGGATCTGGGCAACCCAGTACTCAACAGAACCTTTACCTTTACCCATACGAACTTCGAGCGGCTTCTTAGAGATCGGCTTATCAGGGAAGACGCGGATCCAAATCTTACCGCCACGCTTAACGTGACGTGTGATCGCACGACGGCCGGCTTCGATCTGACGCGCAGTGATGCGGCCGCGACCGGTAGCTTTTAGGCCGTATTCCCCGAAGCTGATCTTGCTTCCGCGATGTGCTAGGCCACGGTTACGGCCTTTCATCATCTTGCGGAATTTCATACGCTTGGGCTGTAACATCGACTCGCTCTCCCCTTACCTGGAACCTTTCTTCTTGGGCGCGTTGCCGGCAGGCTGTTTGGCCTTGGCACGTACTTCCTCGATACCGCCGAGGATTTCACCCTTGAAGATCCACACTTTGACGCCGATAACGCCATAGGTGGTGTGAGCTTCGTAAGTGGCGTAGTCGATATCCGCACGCAACGTGTGCAACGGAACGCGACCTTCGCGGTACCATTCGGTACGTGCGATTTCAGCGCCACCCAGACGACCTGATAGCTGAATCTTGATGCCACCAGCGCCAAGACGCATTGCGTTCTGTACCGCGCGCTTCATAGCACGACGGAACATTACGCGACGCTCAAGCTGACCCGCTACGTTAGCAGCGACTAGCTTGGCATCCAGCTCCGGCTTGCGAACTTCTTCAATGTTCACATGCACCGGAACACCCATCATCTGGGTAAGATCGCGACGCAAACGGTCGACATCTTCACCTTTTTTACCAATCACAATACCCGGACGGGCAGTGTGAATGGTGATGCGGGCGTTATTCGCCGGACGCTCGATGTGAATGCGGCTAACGGAGGCGCTTTTAAGACGCTCTTCCAGGAAGCTACGCACTTCGAGATCGTTATTGAGCTTATCGGCGTAAGCGCCGCGCTCAGCATACCAGACAGAAGCATGGTCTTTGACGATGCCCAGTCGAATGCCTATTGGATTGACTTTCTGACCCATCGGTCGACTCCTACTTCTCGGCTACCTTGACGGTGATGTGGCACGTGCGCTTCAAGATACGATCCGCACGCCCCTTGGCACGCGGCTTGATACGCTTGAGCGTCATGCCCTCATCGACGCAGATGGTCGAGACACGCAGCTCGTCAATATCCATGCCGTTATTTTCTTCCGCATTCGCGATGGCGGACTGAAGCACTTTCTTGACCAGTTTGGCAGCCTTCTTCGGTGAGAAGGTCAGCAGGTCAATAGCTTCGGCGACCGGTTTACCGCGCACCTGGTCAGCCACCAAACGGGCCTTCTGTGCGGATAAAGCAGCGCCACTCAGCTTAGCTGTGACTTCCATCTCTTAATCCTCTCTGGCTTACCGTTTGGCTTTTTTGTCCGCCACATGCCCGCGATAGGTGCGAGTAGCAGCGAATTCGCCAAGTTTATGACCCACCATTTCCTCGGAGACGTGCACCGGGACATGCTGGCGTCCGTTATGGACCGCAATAGTCAGACCTACCATGTTGGGTAGGATCATCGAACGGCGCGACCAAGTCTTAATTGGTTTGCGATCGTTCTTCTCCACTGCAGCCTCTACCTTCTTCAAAAGATGAAGGTCAATGAAGGGACCTTTCTTTAGTGAACGTGGCACAGCCGTTACCTCTTAATGTCTTGGCAATTTAGATCAACGCGTCTTATTACGACGACGTATGATCAGCTTGTCGGTGCGCTTGTTCTTACGCGTCTTATAGCCCTTAGTCGGCACACCCCAAGGGGTAACCGGGTCACGACCACCACTGGTGCGGCCTTCGCCACCACCATGCGGGTGATCTACCGGGTTCATCGCGACACCGCGAACGGTCGGACGCACACCTCTCCAGCGCTTCGCACCGGCCTTGCCAAGTTGACGCAGGCTGTGCTCAGAGTTGCTCACTTCACCCAGGGTCGCGCGGCACTCAGCCAACACCTTACGCATTTCGCCAGAGCGAAGACGCAGAGTGGCATAGTTACCTTCACGAGCGACAAGCTGGGCGCTTGTACCGGCACTGCGAGCAATCTGCGCACCTTTACCCGGCTTGAGCTCGATGCAGTGCACCGTAGAACCCAATGGGACGTTACGCAGCGGCAAGGCATTGCCTTTCTTAATTGGCGCGTTAACACCAGATTCCAGCACGCTACCCGCGCTGACACCTTTCGGTGCAATGATGTAGCGACGCTCACCATCGGCATACTTCAGCAGTGCAATGTGCGCACTGCGATTGGGATCGTGCTCCAAACGCTCAACAGTGGCAGGAATGCCATCTTTGGTGCGTTTGAAGTCGATCAACCGATAGTGGTGACGATGACCACCGCCCACGTGGCGGGTGGTGATACGACCGTAGTTATTACGGCCGCCGGACTTGGACTGTTTTTCTAACAGCGGTGCATAAGCACGGCCTTTAAACAGTTCCTCGCCAACGATCTTGACGACGTGGCGACGACCGGCGGAAGTGGGTTTGGTCTTGACGATTGCCATTATCCGTACTCCTGCCCTTATTCGGCGCCTGAGAAGTCTTCGAGCGTTTCACCCGCAGCCAGGGTCACATACGCTTTGCGGTAACCCTTACGTAGGCCAACGCCGTTCGCAGTACGCTTCGTTTTACCCTTCATGTTCAGTACCTGAACACTGCCGACCTTCTTGCCGAAAAGTGCTTCAACGGCCTTCTTGATCTCGGGCTTGGTAGCATCAGATGCCACCTTGAAAACGTACTGGTTGCGCTCGGCTGCCATCGCGGCTTTTTCGGTCACGTGCGGTCCAAGCAGAACCTTGAATACGCGTTCCTGGTTCATGCCAGCTTCTCCTCGAATTTACGCAGGGCGGAGACGGTAATCAGGACCTTATCAAAGGCTACCAGGCTTACCGGGTCAGCTGCCGCGACATCCACCACGTCAACGTGGGGAAGGTTGCGTGCGGCCAAATAGAGCTTTTCATCAATGTCTTCAGTGACGATCAACACTTTCTCAAGGTTGAGCTCTTTCAGCTTGGCAGCTACCTGCTTGGTCTTAGGCGCATCGACGCTGAACTCTTCAATCGCGACTAGGCGCTCTTGACGTACTAGCTCAGACAGGATGGAGCGCATCGCTGCGCGGTACATCTTGCGGTTAACCTTCTGGGAGTAGTCTTGCGGACGTGCCGCGAAGGTTACGCCGCCGCTACGCCATAGCGGAGAGCGGATAGTACCGGCACGTGCACGACCGGTGCCCTTCTGACGCCACGGCTTTTTACCACCGCCACGAACGTCGGAACGACTCTTTTGTGCGCGGGTTCCCTGACGACCAGCTGCCAGATAGGCAGTGACAACCTGGTGAACCAGCGCTTCGTTGAATTCTTTGCCAAAAGTGGCGTCGGCTACTTCAACGGTACCCGTGCCTGCAGCAAGATTCAGATTCATTGGTAATTATCCCCTTCAGCCTGCTTTCACGGCGCTGCGAACGATAACGTCACTACCAGGAGCACCCGGTACGGCGCCTTTAATCAGCAGCAAGTTACGCTCGGCGTCGACACGGACGATCTCAAGGCTCTGTACGGTGCAACGGGCATTACCCATTTGACCGGCCATTTTTTTGCCTTTGAAAACGCGACCTGGTGTCTGACACATGCCGATAGAACCCGGCGCGCGATGCGACAGAGAGTTACCGTGAGTCATATCTTGGGTACGGAAGTTCCAGCGTTTAACAGCACCCTGGAAGCCCTTACCCTTAGAGGTGCCAGTCACGTCAACCATTTGACCAGCTTCGAAGAGGGATACGGTGAGTTCGCCGCCCACTTCAGGAATCTCTTCGCCTTCTGCAAGACGAAATTCCATCAGTGCACGACCAGCTTCAACACCCGCCTTGGCAAACTGTCCCGCTTGCGCTTTGGTGAGGTGCTTAGCTTTACGAGAGCCAGATGTGATCTGAATCGCTGCGTAACCGTCAGATTCGACAGATTTAACGCGAGTAACACGATTAGGATCAACTTCAATAACGGTTACGGGCACAGATGCGCCGTCTTCGGTAAAGACACGGGTCATCCCGGCCTTTGTACCGACTAAACCGATAGTCATACTCAGTCTCCTATAGTGTACGGGGCTATCACCCGCTATGGCTGCCCTTTCCAGAGCATTCCACTAGCACATTGTATGGCGCCTCACGGCGCGGCGGCTGCTGCTTATACTAGCTCGCTATAGCGAGCGATAAGCGCTGGGCCGCAAAGTGACTAGTGTAATTAGTTGAGCTTGATTTGCACGTCAACGCCTGCGGCGAGATCAAGCTTCATCAAAGCATCAACAGTTTTTTCGGTCGGCTCAACGATGTCGAGCACACGCTTGTGCGTACGAATCTCATACTGGTCACGCGCATCTTTATTGACGTGCGGCGAGATCAGAATGGTGTAACGCTCGCGGTTGGTCGGTAGCGGAATCGGCCCACGAACCTGAGCACCAGTACGCTTAGCGGTTTCAACGATCTCCGCTGTGGACTGATCGATCAGGCGGTGGTCGAACGCTTTCAACCGAATGCGAATCTTTTGGTTCTGCATTTGCCCTAAACTCCAATGGATGTCGACGGCGCGAGCCGTCTACCCACGCATTCAAAGGATGCGCATTATAGGCACGCCAAAAGCCCATGTCAAACATTTGCTGTTGGTGCGCAGAAAAGGGGGCTCATCAGAGCCCCCTTCATCATTCAAGCATACTGCTTACTTGACGATCTTGGCCACAACGCCAGCACCGACAGTACGGCCGCCTTCACGAATAGCGAAGCGCAAGCCTTCGTCCATTGCGATCGGAGCGATCAAGGTAACAACCATTTGCACGTTGTCACCCGGCATGACCATTTCAACGCCTTCCGGCAGCTCACAAGTACCGGTTACGTCGGTGGTACGGAAGTAGAACTGCGGACGGTAGCCCTTGAAGAAAGGAGTGTGACGACCACCTTCTTCTTTGGACAGCACGTAAACTTCTGCTTCGAAGACGGTGTGCGGGTTGATGGTGCCCGGCTTGGCCAGTACTTGGCCACGCTCGACGTCATCACGCTTAGTACCACGCAGCAGGGCGCCAACGTTCTCACCAGCACGACCCTCGTCGAGCAGCTTACGGAACATTTCAACACCGGTAACGATCGTTTTGGTGGTGTCGCGGATACCCACGATTTCCACTTCTTCGCCCGCTTTGACGATGCCGCGCTCTACACGACCGGTAACAACAGTACCGCGACCAGAGATAGAGAACACGTCTTCGATCGGCATCAGGAACGGCTGATCGATAGCACGCTGCGGCTCAGGGATGTACTCATCCAGAGCTTTGATCAGATTAGCAACGGCGGTAGTACCCATGCCGTTCTCATCTTCACCGTTCAGCGCCATCAGCGCAGAACCAGTGATGATCGGCGTGTCGTCGCCCGGGAAGTCGTACTGGTCGAGAAGTTCGCGAACTTCCATTTCTACCAGCTCGAGCAGCTCTTCGTCATCGACCATGTCCGCCTTGTTCAGGAACACAACGATGTACGGTACGCCCACCTGACGAGACAGCAGGATGTGCTCGCGCGTTTGCGGCATCGGGCCATCAGCGGCAGAACATACCAGGATCGCGCCATCCATCTGCGCAGCACCGGTGATCATGTTCTTGACGTAGTCAGCGTGCCCTGGGCAGTCAACGTGCGCGTAGTGACGCTCTTCAGACTGGTACTCCACGTGAGACGTGGCGATGGTAATGCCGCGCTCGCGCTCTTCCGGAGCATTATCGATAGATGCGAACTCGCTCCAGTCGCCGCCGAAAACCTCAGCAGACACGCGGGTTAGGGCCGCAGTCAGAGTCGTTTTACCGTGGTCGACGTGACCAATGGTGCCGACGTTGACGTGCGGTTTGGAACGTTCAAATTTTTCCTTAGCCACTGCTATAACCTCTTTACGTTAGCTAACGGTTAACCGTTTTGATTGATGACGGCTTCAACGACGCTGGAGGGCGCCTCGTCGTACTTCGAGAACTCCATGGAGTAGCTCGCACGGCCCTGGGTTTGTGAGCGAAGGTCGGTTGCATAACCGAACATCTCGCCCAGCGGCACCGTTGCACGAATGACTTTACCAGAAGAGGAGTCATCCATACCCTGCACCAGGCCGCGACGACGGCTCAGGTCACCCATGACGTCACCCATAAATTCTTCGGGGGTCACGATTTCGACCTTCATCACCGGCTCCAGCAGCACGGCCTTGGCCTTCCTGGCACCTTCTTTTACTGCCATAGAAGAAGCAATCTTAAACGCAGTCTCGTTGGAGTCCACGTCGTGGAAGGAGCCGTCGAACAGCGACACTTTAACGTCGATCATCGGGTAACCCGCGATGACGCCGTTTTTGAGCTGCTCGTAAGCACCCTTCTCAACCGCAGGGATGTATTCCTTAGGAACCGCACCACCTACGATCTCAGAGTTGAATTTGAAGAAGATTTCTTCGTCGCCTTCACCCTTTTCTTCTTTAGTCAGCGGCTCGATACGTAGCCAAACGTGACCGTACTGACCACGACCACCGGACTGACGTACGAACTTGCCTTCTTGCTCGATGCTGCCGCGAATAGTTTCGCGGTAGGCAACCTGCGGCTTACCGATATTAGCTTCAACCTTAAACTCGCGACGCATACGGTCAACGAGGATATCGAGGTGAAGCTCACCCATACCAGAAATAATCGTCTGGCCGGTTTCTTCGTCGGTTTTAACCTGGAAAGAGGGGTCTTCTTGAGCAAGCTTGCCCAGTGCAACACCCATCTTCTCTTGGTCAGCCTTAGATTTTGGCTCTACCGCCACCGAGATAACCGGATCCGGGAACTCCATGCGCTCAAGAACAATCTTGTTATCGATATCGCACAGGGTATCACCGGTGGTGACGTCTTTCAGACCGATACAAGCAGCGATATCGCCCGCCAAGATCTCTTTGATCTCTTCACGAGAGTTGGCGTGCATCTGAACGATACGGCCAACACGCTCTTTCTTCTGCTTAACGGAGTTATAAACGCCGTCACCAGACTTGAGAACGCCCGAATAGACGCGGATAAAGGTCAGCGTACCGACGAAGGGGTCGGTGGCGATCTTAAACGCCAATGCAGCAAACGGCGCACTGTCATCCGCTTCACGGGTAGCCACAGTACCGTTTTTATCGTCGAGCTCACCTTCGATCGCCTTAACTTCAGTCGGCGAAGGCATGTATTCGATAACGCCATCCAGCACTGCCTGAACGCCCTTGTTCTTAAACGCAGAGCCACAGGTAACCAGAACAATCTCGTTAGCCAGGGTGCGTGCACGCAGACCGGCCTTGATCTCTTCAATCGATAGCTCACCGCCTTCAAGGTACTTTTCCATCAGCTCGTCAGAGCCTTCGGCAGCTGCTTCGACCATTTCTTCGCGGTACTTCTCTGCTGTTTCTTGTAGTTCAGCAGGAATATCCACGAGTTCATACTTCATACCCAGGCTTTCCTCATCCCACAGGATAGCCTTCATCTGGATCAGGTCGATAACACCTTTAAAATCTTCTTCCGTGCCCCAGTTGATCTGGATCGGAACAGTGTTAGCACCCAAACGCTCTTTTAACTGCTTGACAACCATGAAGAAGTCAGCGCCAGTACGATCCATCTTATTGACGAATACCATACGTGGAACTTCGTACTTATCGGCCTGGCGCCATACAGTTTCTGTCTGCGGCTGCACGCCGGAGGAACCACACAGCACAACGACTGCACCATCAAGTACACGCAGAGAACGCTCAACTTCGATGGTGAAGTCAACGTGCCCCGGGGTATCGATAATGTTAATACGGTGCTCGTCAAACTGGTGACTCATCCCCTTCCAAAAGGTGGTGACAGCAGCAGAGGTGATGGTAATACCACGCTCTTGCTCCTGCTCCATCCAGTCAGTAGTGGAAGCACCCTCATGGGTCTCGCCCAGCTTATGGTTAAGCCCGGTGTAGAATAGCACGCGCTCAGTTGTCGTGGTTTTACCCGCGTCAACGTGAGCGACAATACCAATATTGCGATAACGATTCAGTGGAGTCTTGCGTGCCACGGTGAAACTCCCGTTTGTTGGCGATGCTCGTTAATTTAGCGGCGTATGCAAGCGAGGCTTATGCGACCCGCCGCCACCCCTGTAGGGTAGCGGTTAGGCATTACAACAGAGCGACTCAGCAAACACTTCGCCATGCTGAACAACGTGCATATAAAAACCCTAAAGCCGTACTTAAAAACGCCGTACTTAAAAACGTCGATTTTAGAAACGCTGACCTTAGAAACGCTGACTTAGAAACGGTAGTGCGAGAACGCCTTGTTGGCTTCTGCCATACGATGCACGTCTTCACGCTTCTTAACGGCTGAACCTTTACCTTCAGCGGCATCCAGCATTTCACCAGCCAGACGCTGCACCATGGTTTTCTCACCGCGGCGACGCGCCGCGTCTACCAACCAGCGCATGGCTAGCGCTTGACGGCGAGACGGACGCACTTCAACCGGCACCTGATAGGTCGCACCACCCACGCGGCGCGACTTCACTTCGACCATCGGCTGGATAGCTTCCAACGCTTTGTCGAAGATCTCCAACGGATCTTCTTTACTACGCTCGGCAACCTTGTCCAACGCACCGTAGACGATACGCTCAGCTATGGACTTTTTGCCGCTGACCATCAAGTGGTTCATGAACTTCGCCAGACGCTCACTTCCGAACTTAGGATCCGGCAGGATTTCGCGTTTAGCTACTACTCTTCTTCTAGGCATGATAAGCCCTCAATTAAGGATCTTTCAGGTAAACCCGAGACTCTTGCAACCTGCGTACGACATTCAAATACCACAAGCGCCGCTCGACCTTACTCTTATCAGACCGTCAAATTCGTGATAATCGTTACTCAGCAGGCCCAACACATAGGCCTTGCTGCATAGCTACCTAGCACTTAGGAACTGTTAAACAGACCTTAGGACTTAGGACGCTTAGTACCGTATTTAGAACGACCCTGACGACGATTTTGAACGCCGGAGGTGTCAAGGGCGCCACGAACGGTGTGATAACGCACACCTGGCAAATCCTTTACACGACCACCGCGAATCAAAACGACCGAGTGTTCTTGAAGGTTGTGACCCTCACCACCGATGTAAGAAGACACTTCAAAACCATTCGTTAGGCGCACACGGCAAACCTTACGCAGGGCCGAGTTTGGCTTCTTCGGGGTGGTGGTATAAACGCGCGTACATACGCCGCGTCTTTGCGGACAGGCCTGCAGCGCTGGCACATCACTTTTAGTGACGGGGCGCTTGCGCGGCTTGCGCACTAGCTGATTAATCGTTGCCATGGTGTTTAGCTGACTCCAATGGTTGCCTTAGCCTTTTAACAAATGCGGGTAGCGGATGCGGGCGCACCCACCCCACTGTTAAAGGCTGCGCATTCTAAAGGCTGACCCTATGGTACGTCAAGCCTTGCCGGCGGTTTTACCGGCAAGACATAACGTTTTTCAGGTCAGCTATTCGTTTACTTACTATGTTTCAGCGCTAGTTTACAGCTCATCATCTGTATCGAGAGCAGTCAACTGAGCGCCTAACTCCTGCTCTACCTCGGTAGCCGAGGGGTTGAACAGCTGCTCAACGTCGTCGCGCTTGCGGCGACGCTCTGCGTGGTGAGTCAAGCCAGTACCTGCCGGTATCAGACGACCCACTACCACATTCTCTTTTAGACCGCGCAGATAGTCACGCTTTCCGGTCACCGCTGCTTCGGTCAATACGCGCGTTGTCTCCTGGAAGGAGGCCGCGGAAATAAACGACTCGGTGGCCAAACTGGCCTTGGTAATACCCAACAGCATACGCTGATACTTGGCTGGGAATTTCTTCTCTTTATCGAGGCGCTCGTTCTGCTCCAGCACGCGCACCAGTTCTGCCTGATCGCCAGTAATGAAATTAGAATCACCCGAATCGCTAATCTCTACCTTACGCAGCATCTGACGCACGATCACTTCGATGTGCTTATCGTTGATGCCAACACCCTGCAGACGGTAAACGTCTTGCACTTCGGCAGTGATGTACTTGGCGAGCTCCTCAACACCCAATAACCGCAGGATATCGTGCGGGTTACTCGGTCCATCAGAAATCACTTCGCCTTTCTCAACGGTTTCACCTTCGAAGACGGCAATTTGACGCCACTTCGGAATCAAAGCCTCGAACGGATCGCCAGTTTCTGGGGTAATCATCAGGCGGCGCTTACCCTTGGTCTCTTTACCAAAACTAATCACACCGCTGATTTCGGCCAGAATAGACGACTCTTTCGGCTTACGCGCTTCGAACAAGTCAGCTACCCGCGGCAGACCACCGGTAATATCTTTGTTCGCCGACGCTTCTACCGGGATACGGGCAACCACTTCACCCACACCGATAGTCACGCCATCGTCAACCGAAATAATCGAGTTGCCTGGCAGCAAGTACTGCACCGGTGTATTAGAGCCGGAGACAGACACATACTCACCGGCGCTGTCCTGCAGCATGACCATCGGACGCTTGTCACGACCGGCCATCGGGCGAGCGGCTGACTCGATAACCTCAATAGAGGAGAGGCCAGTCATCTCATCGACGCTGCGGTGCATGGTGACACCTTCATCAAGGTCGATGAACTGCGCCTTACCTTCTACTTCAGCAACGATCGGGTGGGTATGGGGATCCCATTTCGCTACGGTAGAGCCGGCATCAACAACATCGCCGTCGCGTACGGAGAGTTCAGCACCATAGGGCAGCTTGTAGTACTCACGCTCACGACCATGATCGTCAGCAACAGCCAGGGCACTCGAACGAGAGACCACGACCAGCTTACCGTCGCCGCGCTCTACGTGCTTGATGTTGTGCAGGCGAACTTTACCGCCGTGCTTAACCTGTACGCTATCCACCGCCGAAGAACGCGATGCCGCGCCACCGATGTGGAAGGTACGCATGGTTAGCTGGGTACCCGGCTCACCAATCGACTGAGCAGCGATGACGCCGACTGCTTCACCGATGTTGACCTGATGGCCACGAGCCAAATCACGGCCGTAACAGGAGGCACACACGCCGTGTGCGGTCTCACAGGTGATCGTGGAGCGCACGATGATCTCGTCAACACCCATGGTGTCAAGCTCGGCACACCACTTCTCGTCGAGCAGCGTACCTTTAGTGATCAATACTTCACCGCTGCCCGGATGCACAACATCCTGCGCAACCACACGGCCCAGCACGCGCTGAGATAGCGGTACAATGATGTCGCCGCCTTCGATGATCGGATGCAGCGTCAAGCCGTTTTCAGTACCACAGTCAACTTCGGTGATAACCAAATCTTGCGCTACGTCGACCAAGCGGCGGGTCAAGTAACCGGAGTTGGCCGTTTTCAGAGCTGTATCCGCTAGACCTTTACGCGCACCGTGGGTCGAGATGAAGTACTGCAGTACGTTCAGACCTTCACGGAAGTTGGCGACGATCGGCGTTTCGATGATCGAACCATCCGGCTTAGCCATCAGGCCACGCATACCGGCCAACTGACGAATCTGGGCAGCACTACCACGCGCCCCGGAGTCGGCCATGATGAAGACGCTGTTGAACGAATCCTGCTCAACTTCGTTGCCATCGCGATCAACAACGGTCTCTTTCGAGATACCCACCATCATCGCCTTGGCAACTTTATCGTTGGCCTTTGACCAGATATCGATAACCTTGTTGTACTTCTCGCCCGCAGTTACCAGGCCAGAAGAGAACTGGTCTTCGATCTCTTTAACTTCGGCTTCCGCCGCGTCAACGATCTCGGTTTTGGCTTCGGGGATAACAAAGTCGTTAACACCGATGGAGGCGCCGGACCAGGTCGCTAAGCGGAAGCCGGTGTACATCAGCTGGTCAGCAAAGATAACGGTCGGCTTCAGGCCAGCACGACGATAAACTTCATTGATCAGGCTGGAGATCGCCTTTTTCTTCATCGGCTGATCGATCAGCTCAAACGGCACACCTTCCGGCAAAATGCGGAATAACATCGCACGGCCAACGGTAGTGTCGTAAATACGCCGATGGAAGCTGCGCTCGCCAGTCTCTTCTTCGATGTCAGTCTCATCTAGACGCACTTTTACCCGTGCGTGCAGCGATACAGACTGGGTACCAAACGCACGCTCAACCTCATTGAGGTCAGAGAACACCATGCCTTCGCCTTTGGCGTTGATCTTTTCGCGAGTCATGTAGTACAGACCCAGAACAACGTCTTGCGACGGTACGATGATCGGCTCGCCGTTAGCAGGCGACAGCACGTTATTGGTGGCCATCATCAACGCACGCGCTTCAAGCTGGGCTTCCAGGGTCAGCGGTACGTGGACCGCCATCTGGTCACCGTCAAAGTCGGCGTTGTAGGCCGCACACACCAGCGGGTGCAGCTGAATCGCTTTACCTTCGATCAGCAGCGGCTCAAACGCCTGGATACCCAGACGGTGAAGCGTGGGTGCGCGGTTAAGCAGTACCGGGTGCTCGCGGATAACATCGGCCAGGATGTCCCACACTTCCGGCAGTTCGCGCTCGACCATCTTCTTGGCGGCTTTGATCGTTGAGGCGTAGCCCAGCGACTGCAGCTTGGAGTAGATAAACGGCTTGAACAGCTCAAGCGCCATTTTCTTGGGCAGACCACACTGGTGCAGGCGCAGCGTCGGCCCGACGGTAATCACCGAACGGCCCGAGTAGTCAACGCGCTTACCCAGCAAGTTCTGGCGGAAACGACCCTGCTTACCTTTGATCATGTCGGCGAGCGACTTCAGCGGGCGCTTGTTAGAGCCCGTGATTGCGCGGCCACGACGACCGTTGTCAAGCAAAGCATCGACTGCCTCCTGCAGCATACGCTTCTCGTTGCGCACGATAATATCCGGCGCATTGAGATCGAGCAGACGCTTCAAGCGGTTATTACGGTTGATCACCCGACGGTAAAGGTCGTTCAAATCAGAGGTCGCGAAGCGGCCACCGTCGAGCGGTACCAGCGGACGCAGATCCGGCGGCAGCACGGGCAGCACTTCCATGACCATCCACGCCGGCGCATTGCCGGAGTGATAAAACGCTTCAAGTAGCTTCAGGCGCTTAGACAACTTCTTGATCTTGGTTTCAGAGTTGGTCTGCGGAATCTCTTCGCGCAGGTGGTTAATCTCTTCTTCCAGATCGATGTCTTTGAGCAGTTCTTGAACGGCTTCGGCACCCATGCGGGCATCAAAGTCGTCACCGAACTCTTCCAACGCTTCAAAGTACTGTTCGTCGTTCATCAGCTGACCACGCTCAAGGGTGGTCATGCCTGGATCGATTACGACAAAGCTTTCGAAGTACAGCACGCGCTCGATATCACGCAGGGTCATATCGAGGAACATACCGATACGCGATGGCAGTGACTTCAAAAACCAAATGTGGGCGACCGGCGAGGCTAGCTCAATGTGCCCCATGCGTTCACGACGCACGGCCGCCTTGGTTACTTCAACGCCACACTTTTCGCAGATAATACCGCGGTGCTTCATGCGCTTATACTTGCCGCATAGGCACTCGTAATCCTTTACCGGGCCAAAAATCTTGGCGCAGAACAGACCGTCCCGCTCCGGCTTAAAGGTACGGTAGTTGATGGTCTCAGGCTTCTTCACCTCGCCAAACGACCAGGAGCGAATCATGTCCGGCGACGCCAGGGTAATCTTGATCGCGTCAAACTCTTCGGACTGAGACTGCGATTTGAGTACTTTCACCAAATCTTTCATGGGACGGCTCCTAGCTCTCTAACTCGATATCGATGCCCAGCGAGCGGATTTCCTTCACGAGTACGTTGAAGGATTCCGGCATGCCTGCCTGCATGGTGTGGTCGCCATCCACGATGTTTTTATACATCTTGGTGCGGCCTTCGACGTCGTCCGACTTGACGGTGAGCATCTCTTGTAGTGTGTAAGCGGCGCCGTATGCTTCCAACGCCCACACTTCCATCTCACCGAAGCGCTGACCACCGAACTGCGCCTTACCACCCAAGGGCTGCTGGGTAACCAGCGAGTAAGAACCGGTAGAACGCGCGTGCATCTTGTCGTCTACCAAGTGGTTGAGCTTCAGCATGTACATATAGCCAACGGTGACCGGACGGTCAAAAGCGTCACCGGTACGGCCGTCGAATAGGGCCATCTGACCCGACTCGGGAATATCCGCCAGCTTCAGCAGATGCTTGATTTCGTGCTCTTCGGCACCATCAAACACCGGCGTCGCCATCGGCACACCGCCTTTGAGGTTTTTCGCCAGGGCGATGATTTCGTCGTCGCTTAAGGAGTCGAGCTCCTCAATACGAGTGCCGGGCGTGTTGTACACCTGACCCAGGAAGTCACGGATCTCAGCCACTTGTTGACCACGTGCATCACGCAGCATGGCTTCGATTTTGACGCCTAAGCCGCGCGCCGCCATACCCAAGTGAGTTTCCAGAATCTGACCGACGTTCATCCGTGACGGCACACCCAACGGGTTGAGTACCACGTCGACCGACTCGCCCTTCTCATCAAACGGCATATCTTCGATCGGCATAATCGCCGAGATAACACCTTTGTTACCGTGACGACCGGCCATCTTATCGCCTGGCTGAACGCGGCGTTTAACGGCCATATAGACCTTGACGATTTTCAGCACGCCCGGCGCGAGATCGTCGCCCTGGGTCAGCTTGCGTTTCTTATCTTCGAAACGCTCGTCCATCTCTTTACGACGGTTCTCGAGCTGTTCGTCGGCCTGGGCCAATAGCTCATTAAACGACTCATCCTGCAGACGCAGCTTGAACCACTGCTGACGCGGCAGCTCGTCTAGGTACGCTTCATCGAGCACATCGCCTTTCTTGAGATTCGGACCGCCGTTAACGGCCTGACCATCAAGGGTACGCTTGAGGCGTTCAAACGTTGCCTCTTCAGCGATACGGTAAGTCTCTTGCAGATCCTTGCGAACCTCATCAAGCTGCGTGCGCTCAATAGACAGGGCGCGAGAGTCTTTCTCTACGCCGTCGCGAGTAAACACCTGAACGTCAATCACCGTACCGATCATGCCGGTGGGGGCACGCAGCGAAGTGTCTTTAACGTCAGACGCTTTCTCACCGAAGATGGCACGTAGTAGCTTCTCTTCAGGCGTTAGCTGGGTCTCACCCTTCGGCGTCACCTTACCGACCAAAATGTCACCAGGGCCAACTTCAGCACCGATATAGACAACGCCCGCTTCATCCAGTTTGGAGAGTGCGGACTCGCCCACGTTGGGGATATCGGAGGTAATCTCTTCCGAGCCCAACTTGGTGTCGCGGGACACACAGGTCAGTTCCTGAATGTGGATCGTGGTGAAACGGTCTTCTTGAACAACCCGCTCGGAAAGCAGGATGGAGTCCTCGAAGTTGTAACCGTTCCAGGGCATGAACGCGATGCGCATGTTCTGACCGAGCGCCAAATCGCCCATGTCGACCGACGGGCCATCGGCAAGAATATCGCCGCGCGCCACGTTGTCGCCAGGCCGCACGATGGGGCGCTGGTTCATACAGGTGTTTTGGTTCGAACGGGTGTACTTGGTCAGGTTGTAGATATCAACCCCGGCTTCACCGCCGATGATTTCATCTTCATTGACCCGTACCACCACACGACGCGCGTCAACGGAGTCAATCACCCCGCCACGATTCGCCACCGCGCAGACACCGGAGTCACGGGCAACAAAGCGCTCCATGCCGGTACCTACCAGCGGCTTATCGGCACGCAGAGTGGGTACCGCCTGACGCTGCATGTTAGAACCCATCAAGGCGCGGTTGGCGTCATCGTGCTCCAGAAACGGAATCAATGCCGCTGCGACGGAGACGACCTGACGTGGCGATACGTCCATTAGCGTCACTTGCTCAGGACGCATAAAGGTGGTTTCACCGCGGTGACGTACCTGTACCAAGTCATCGCTGAGCTTGTTGGACTCATCCACGGCCGCCGACGCCTGGGCAATAACGAAGTCGCCCTCTTCAATCGCCGAAAGGTGAACGATGTCGTCGGTCAACTGACGGTCAACCACTTTACGGTACGGCGTTTCTAGGAAACCGTAGCTATTAGTGTGGCTGTAGGTCGCCAGCGAGTTGATCAGGCCGATGTTCGGGCCTTCTGGTGTTTCGATCGGGCAAAGGCGCCCGTAGTGCGTGGCGTGAACGTCACGTACTTCGAAGCCAGCGCGCTCACGAGTCAACCCACCGGGGCCGAGTGCCGACACACGACGCTTGTGGGTAACCTCCGAAAGCGGGTTGTTCTGATCCATGAACTGAGAAAGCTGGCTGGAACCGAAGAACTCTTTCACCGCCGCCGCAACCGGCTTGGCGTTGATCAAGTCTTGCGGCATCAGGCCTTCGCTTTCGGCCATGGAAAGACGCTCTTTCACCGCGCGCTCTACGCGCACCAAGCCAACGCGGAACTGGTTTTCGGCCATTTCGCCAACGCAGCGAATACGGCGGTTACCCAGGTGATCGATATCGTCAACGTCACCGAAGCCGTTACGAATGCTGATCATCTCGCGCAGCACGTCAAGGATGTCTTTACGGTCCAGCACGCCGGAGCCGGTGTCAGTCTCACGACGCAGGCGACGGTTGAACTTCATGCGGCCAACGCCCGACAGGTCGTAGCGGTCCTCAGAGAAGAACAGATTGTTAAACAACGTCTCGGCCGACTCTTTGGTGGGCGGCTCGCCGGGACGCATCATGCGGTAAATTTCGACCAAGGCTTCAAGCGCGGAGTTAGTCGCATCCAGCTTCAAGGTGTCGGAAATGAATGAACCGCAGTCAAGATCGTTAGTGTAGAGCGTTTCCACCTGGGTAATGCCACCCTGGGCCATACGCTCGAGCACTTCAGGCGTGATCTCGGTGTTACACGGGCAGATCAACTCGCCTGTTTTGGAGTCGATTTGATCTTTCGCCAGCGTTTTGCCGAACAGGTACTCCATCGGCACATCCAGACGCTCAAGACCGGCTTTTTCAAGCTGGCGAATGTGCTTCTGGGTAATCCGCCGTCCCTCTTCAACAATCACGTTACCTTCGCCATCTTTGATATCAAAGGTGGCGGTCTCGCCGCGCAGGCGCGACGGCACCAGCTCCACAGAGAAACCCGATTTCTCAATGTGGAAGACGCTGGTTTCAAAGAATTCAGCCAGAATCTCTTCGGTGCTCATTCCCAACGCACGCATAAGAACCGAGGCCGGCAGTTTGCGGCGACGGTCAATACGCACAAAGACATTGTCTTTAGGGTCAAACTCAAAGTCTAACCATGAGCCACGGTAAGGAATCACGCGGGCAGAGTAGAGCAACTTACCAGAAGAGTGGTTCTTGCCTTTATCGTGATCGAAGAACACACCGGGCGAGCGGTGGAGCTGGGAAACGATAACCCGCTCAGTACCGTTAATAACAAAGGTACCGTTTTCGGTCATCAGGGGGATTTCCCCCATGTAGACTTCCTGCTCTTTGATATCTTTGATTGCTTTGTTCGAGGAGTCGCGATCATAAATGATCAAGCGAACCTTAACGCGCAGCGGGGCGGAGTAAGTCACGCCACGCAGCTGGCACTCCTTAACATCGAACGCCGGCGTGCCGAAACGGTAGCTGACATACTCAAGCGCCGCATTACCGGAGAAGCTCTCAATTGGAAACACGGACTTAAATGCCGCGTGCAGACCAACTTCGTGACGCTCGTCGGGCGAACGATCTTGCTGGAGGAAGTCGTAATAGGAATCAAGCTGGATCGCCAGCAAGTAAGGCACATCCATCACTTGGGGCAGTTTGCCGAAATCCTTGCGGATGCGTTTTTTCTCAGTATATGAGTAAGCCATCTGTATTCCCCAGCTTGTTCACCATGGGTGACCGATGCGTGGTCATCTGCCCTGCGAGCTTCGTCAGACACAGACAGCAAGCTCCTAAGTCGGTAGCTCGCCGTCGAAAATCTAGTTCGATAACTCAGTCGTCGATAACACTGTATTCGATAACACTATCTGCAATAACGATCTGCAATAACGCTTTTACGTTTCTATCGTCTCTGCCATTTACCAACCGCATTGCGGCGATGAAACATCAGTTACAACAGAAAAAGGCCGGCAGCGGGATATCCCGCCGCCAGCCGTGGAAGCTTACGCAGCGCGTAAAGCCGTCCGCACAAAAATTACTTGAGCTCGACGGTTGCGCCCGCTTCTTCCAGCTTAGCTTTAGCTGCTTCAGCGTCGTCTTTAGACAGACCTTCTTTGATGGTCGCCGGAGCGCCGTCAACAGCGCCTTTAGCTTCTTTCAAGCCAAGGCCAGTGATCTCACGAACTGCTTTGATCACGTTAACTTTCTTGTCGCCAGCAGCAGTCAGAACCACGTCAAACTCAGTCTGCTCTTCAGCAACTTCGCCGCCAGCAGCCGGGCCAGCCATGACAGCAGCCGCTGCAGATACGCCGAATTTCTCTTCCATTGCTTCGATCAGCTCGACAACTTCCATTACGGACATGTCGGCTACAGCATTGATGATATCGTCTTTAGACAGTGCCATTGTTTCATTCCTAACTTTGCGGGAGTCTCGGTCAGCCGAGAACTCAGGATTCATTGCTCGGTTCAGGTGGCGCTATTCATGAAGCATACAGCCCATGACGTTCACGCCGCCTGCAAGAAACACTGCTTAGGCAGCTTCTGCTTCTTGCTTCTGGTCGCGCAGAGCGGCCAGAGTACGAACCAGCTTGCCAGCGGAGGCTTCTTTCATTACCGACATCAACTTGGCAATTGCCTCGTCGTAAGTCGGCAGGGTTGCCAGACGGTCGATGTCAGCAGCCGGAATCAGCTCACCTTCGTAGGCCAACGCTTTCACTTCGAAGTCTTTGTCCGTTTTGGCAAACTCTTTGAACAGACGAGCAGCAGCGCCCGGATGATCAGTAGAGAAGGCCAACAACGTAGGACCAACGAAGCTATCCTTCAAGCACTCCCACTGAGTGCCCTCGAGAGCGCGGCGAGCCAGCGTATTACGTACAATACGCAGCTCTACACCATTCTCACGCGCTTGCTTGCGCAGTTCGGTCATTTTACCAACCGTAACGCCGCGAGAATCAGCAACTACGACGGAGAGTGCGCCCTTGGCCGCTTCACTGACCTCGGCAACAATCGCTTTCTTGCCTTCAAGTGCTAGTGGCACAGTGATCACTCCTTCGTGCCGGAACCCAAGAAGGTTCCGGTGGTTACCATCTCTTCCCACCCCTGACTGTCAAAACAGCCGCTTTAACAGCAGAGCAAGGCGGGAAGCCTTGGGGATGGTGCTCACCAGAAAGCCGTTTAAGCTTTAACCAACTGGCGGCCACACCATCTGCGCAGGCGCTTATAGGGCAATTAAGCCGCGCCTGGATGTATACACGAAAACGCGTACTTACCAAGCGCGGCACCTGCGGTCTTTGACGATGCCCCGGCGGTGAATATCAACCTGACGGGGGACCGCAAAGTTCTTGCTCAGTTTTTACTTTAGAACTAGCGAATCTATATCTCACAAACATATGTCTCACAAACATATGTCTTGCATGTAAGCAATATTGCCTTACGCAAAAGCAGAGTGATCGATAGTCAGACCTGGGCCCATGGTAGTGGACAGGGTCATTTTCTTAAAGTAAATGCCTTTAGACGCACTCGGCTTGAGGCGCTTAAGGTCAGCAACCAGCGCTTCCAGGTTGCCGTTAATCGCTGCCACGTCAAAATCCACTTTACCTAGGGTCGTGTGGATAATGCCGTTTTTGTCGGTACGGAAACGCACCTGACCGGCTTTAGCATTCTTAACTGCTGTTGCCACATCAGGCGTCACGGTGCCAACTTTCGGGTTAGGCATCAGGCCGCGCGGACCTAGAATCTGGCCCAGCTGACCAACAACGCGCATGGCGTCGGGCGAAGCGATGACGACGTCAAAATCCATTACGCCCTTCTTCACTTGCTCAGCCAGGTCATCCATACCCACGATGTCGGCGCCGGCTTCTTTAGCGGCATCGGCATTGGCACCCTGAGTGAAGACTGCAACGCGTACGTCTTTACCAGTACCGTTAGGCATGACGGTAGCGCCACGTACAACCTGGTCTGATTTACGCGGGTCAACGCCAAGATTGATAGCAACATCAACCGACTCTTTGAATTTAACCGTAGACAGCTCAGAGAGCAGCGCTACCGCTTCTTCGATAGAGTAAGCTTTGCGTGTGTCTACTTTCTCACGAATAATTTTCGCACGCTTAGACAGTTTAGCCATGATCAGAGACCCTCCACGTTTAGGCCCATGCTGCGCGCGCTGCCAGCAATGGTGCGCACTGCGGCATCGAGATCAGCAGCCGTTAAGTCAGGCTCTTTGGTTTTAGCGATCTCTTCAAGCTGCTCACGCGTCACGGTACCGACCTTCTTCTTGTTCGGCTCACCAGAACCGGACTTAATACCAGCCGTTTTTTTCAACAGCACGGCAGCAGGCGGTGTTTTAGTGACGAACGTGAAGCTACGGTCAGAGTAGACAGTAATCACGACCGGCGTTGGCAGACCCGGCTCAATTTCTTGAGTCGCGGCATTGAACGCCTTACAGAATTCCATAATGTTCACGCCGTGCTGACCCAGTGCTGGGCCTACCGGCGGACTTGGATTGGCTTTACCTGCAGCAACCTGCAGTTTGATATAAGCCTGTACTTTCTTGGCCATCGTTTATGCTCCAATTGGGTAGTAACGCCCGAAGGCTCCCCGGTACCAGCGAAGCGGCCACTTGACCGTTTCGCACGAATTAAGTCTTTCCAACTACTTACTTCTTACCACTCACCACTCACTCTTTCTCCACCTGAGAGAACTCTAATTCAACAGGTGTCGAGCGCCCAAAAATCAGCACGCTGACGTGCAGGCGGCTCTTTTCATAATTAACTTCTTCAACGACACCGTTGAAATCGGCAAACGGACCGTCGACAACACGCACCGACTGACCCGGCTCAAACATTGTTTTGGGGCGCGGCTTATCGGTACCGTCTTTAACGCGCGCCAAAATGGCATCTGCTTCGCGTGAGGTAATGGCTGCTGGCTTTTCTTTCGTACCACCAATAAAGCCCATAACACGCGGCGTCTCGTTGACGAGGTGCCATGTTTCGTCGGCCATTTCCATCTCGACTAGAACGTAGCCGGGATAGAATTTACGCTCACTCTTACGACGCTTGCCGTCACGCATTTCAACGACTTCTTCTGTCGGCACCAGAATTTCGCCGAAACGATCTTCCATACCATATATCTTCACACGCTCGATCAACGAGCGCATAACATGTTTTTCAAACCCAGAATAAGCGTGAACGACGTACCAACGTTTGGACATGAAAACTCCTAACCAATGACGCCGGACATCGCCCAGCCAAGAAGAGTGTCGATCAACCACAGCATTAGCCCCACCACCAAAACAGCCACCAGCACAATGGCGGTGGTTTGAATGGTTTCGGCACGGGTCGGCCATACAACGCGCTGAATCTCTTTCTTGGCGCTTCTGGCAAGCTCTACTAAATCACGACCTTTTGTAGTGGTTAGCGCGATCAAACCCGCAATCACACACAACAACACCACGCCAAGAACGCGGTAGAGCAGGCCAATATCGGCGAAATAGGTATTACCAACAACAGCAACGACAAGCAGCGCTACGACCGCCGCCCATTTGAGCCCGTCATGGCGCGTCTGTTGCACCTCGGCGCCATGTTTTACAGAACCAGGCTTCATAAAAACGAGACTCCTAAGGGTACGGCGAACGATAAAAGAATTTTGAAAAAGACATACCAACCTGGGGAAGGTTGGCAGGCCAGGAGGGAATCGAACCCCCAACCTGCGGTTTTGGAGACCGCTGCTCTGCCAATTGAGCTACTGGCCTGTATCGTCATATGCATAAATGCCTTTTCTGACACCTACACAACAGCGGGCGCCATGGTAGCGGAGAAAACCGCTCCTGACAACCCCTTCTTTACGCCCAGACCCTGCAAACCCACACCTGAACGCAGAGACAAAAAAAGCGAGCTTCGCTCGCTTGATCCGCAACTCTCACCTTACAAAATATGGAGCTCATGGACGGAATTGAACCGTCGACCTCACCCTTACCAAGGGTGTGCTCTACCCCTGAGCTACATGAGCTAAACACATCAACTGGAGCGGGCGGCGGGAATCGAACCCGCACCATCAGCTTGGAAGGCTGAGGTTCTACCGTTGAACTACGCCCGCAGAACCTGTCTTAGAATGACAATCCGCTACGCACTGATTTCTAACCTCAACCTACAAACTATAAGTCGACAAGCTATAAATCGTAGACAATGCCCGCTTCCGGCTTTTCATTCAACAGCATCGAATCACATCGCTGCTGCTTAATTCTGGTGGAGAGAGAAGGATTCGAACCTTCGAAGCTTTCGCGGCAGATTTACAGTCTGCTCCCTTTGGCCACTCGGGAATCTCTCCAACGTGGCGGCATATTATGCCAGCCTCCAAAACAGTGTCAAGCGCGATATCTACTTAATTTATCGCAGCTTGCGATGCTAACGCATCTTCTGACCGCCTTGGAACGCGCTGCATTCTGTCAAAGCAGCATAGAGAATGCAAGGCCCGCGCGTATCTTTTCGAGCGAGACGGGATCGGGTACTCGCGGCGCACCTGACATTTTGCCCGCGCGCTCAGCAAAGGTCATCGGAAAGCACGCCTCTAAACCACCGTAGACCATGTCCGGCCACACGGCATGGGGCACCTGCACGCCTCGCGACACCACTCGCGCATCGCCGCCGGTCAGCAGCATTGGCAGCGCCACACCCTCCTGGTCACACACTTCGCAATAAATGCGATTGATGGCGCTAACGGCCGCCATATAGATGCCGTGATTAACCGCGTCAACGGTGCGCCTACCCGGCTCTAAAAGCGTATCGGCTTCGCTGTCCGGGTCGATTGCCACGTTGCGGGTGCCAAGCTTCAAACTCTCCTTCATCAGGCGCAACCCAGGGAGGATGAAGCCGCCAAGGTGGCTGCCGCCCGGCAGCACAAAATCAATAGTGATGGCGCTGCCACAATCTACCGCGCATGACCCGCCTGCTAACTGATAGCCCGCCAGCGCACCCATCCAACGGTCAACGCCTAAACGGCCCGGCTCTTCGTAGCCGTTGATAACGCCAAGCGCCTCCTGGGTGGAGTGCGCCACGTAAACATGGCGCACCCGGCGACGCAGCAAAGCGACCGTCTCTTCCAGCACCGCCGCTCTGGCGACGCTGGAAATACGTACTGCTTCGACCACGTCAAGATCGGGAATATCAGCCCCCGGGCGCCACTCTTCGCGCGTCCATACCGCTCCACGCGAACGTATCTCGCTACTCTCGGCATCCTTTAGCCGCCATTTAGACAGCGTGTTGCCGATATCAAGATCCAGAATCATAAACGCCTACGTACGCTGATCTCACCGCCGGCTAGGCGTCGCGAGTGACCATTTTCAGTAACCCAAAGATTACCACTCTCATCTACTTCCCCGGCGGTAGCGTCGCTGGTCTGCTGGCCTTGAATCACCCGGATAGGCAGGCCCTTATAGGCGTGGCGCTGATTCCAGCCGTCTCGCCAGGCGCCAAAGCCGTCCTGCTCGAAGCCTGCCAGCATGGCCAATAGGCCCGCCACCACCTCTGAGGCCAGCTGATTACGTGAGATCTCCGGCAGCCGCTCGAACAGCGCCGCGACAGGCTGGTCGATGGCTGCCCGCTGGGCATCCGGCAGCCACAGATTCATGCCCATACCAATAACCACTTCACAGGGGCCCGCCGCGTCGCCCGTCACTTCGATCAGAATACCGGCCAGTTTACCCAGCTCATCACTCACCGCATCGCCCTGTTCAGAGAGCAGAATATCATTAGGCCACTTCAGCTTAGGCGCCACGCCATGTTGCTCAAGCACTTGCGACACGACCACCCCAACGGCAAGGCTCAAGCCCTCCAGCACCGCGATACCTGATTCAAAGCGCCAGCCTAACGAGAGCATTAAGCTCTGCCCCCAAGGGGTCGACCAAACCCGCCCACGCCGCCCGCGCCCCGCCGTCTGCAACTCGACCAGGCACACTTCGCCATGCCCCGCGCCTTGCTCAAAACGCTGACGCAGATACTCATTGCTTGAGGGTAACTGATCTTCAATGAATAGCCGGGTAAGGTGATGACGCGCCGGCGCAGGCAACCGCTCGACAATCCTGGCACCTTCAAGCGGCTCCAGCCGCCGCGCTAGTCGGTAGCCACGCCCTTTAACGGCGACCAGCTCGACCCCGAGCGCTTCAAGTTTTTTTAACTGCTTCCACACCGCAGCACGAGAAATACCCAGCGTTTCACCTAGCTGCTCGCCAGAGTGAACCTCGCCATCGCTTAACAAACGCATCAGGTTGCCGATGGTCATGCTCCTGCCCCAATGGGAAAAGCGCTATTCTAGCGGATGAGGGAGCACTCGGAAAACTTTCCTGGGGGCGACTAAGGTCGACATACACGCCAGTAATATCAGCGAAGCCTTTGACATGCTAGAATAGCCGTTGGACGCAAGCCCTGAGCCAAAATGGTCGGCAATTGCCAGCCCTTGCGACCCGCATTTTCCGACCCGTGGACAAACGGGTGTTCACAAGAGTTCTCTCTCAGCATGCAAAACCAGCAAAACTCCAGCGCGGTTAATAACCTGCGCAACGTAGCGATCATTGCCCACGTTGACCATGGCAAAACAACTCTGGTCGACAAACTCCTGAGCCAGTCCGGCACCCTTGACCGTAAAGCAGAAAGTCAAGAGCGCGTCATGGACTCAAGCGATCAGGAAAAAGAGCGTGGCATCACCATTCTGGCCAAAAACACGGCCATTCAATGGCAAGATAGCCAAGGCAACGACTACCACATCAACATTGTGGATACGCCTGGACACGCCGATTTTGGCGGCGAAGTTGAGCGCGTTATGTCGATGGTCGACTCGGTACTACTATTAGTAGACGCCGTCGACGGCCCGATGCCGCAAACTCGCTTTGTGACCCAAAAAGCCTTCGCCCAAGGTCTTCGCCCGATTGTGGTTGTCAATAAAATTGACCGCCCCGGCGCGCGTCCTGACTGGGTTATCGACCAGATTTTTGATCTATTCGACAATCTGGGCGCGTCTGATGAACAGCTCGATTTCCCGATCATCTACTGCTCTGCCCTCAACGGCATTGCCGGTATGGATCCTGAAGAGTTGGCTGACAACATGGACCCCATGTTCCAGGCCATCGTCGATATCGTTGAGCCGCCCAAGGTTGAACTTGACGGCCCCTTCCAGATGCAGATCTCTGCACTGGATTACAACAGCTACGTGGGCGTTATCGGCCTGGGTCGCATCAAGCGTGGCGCGGTGAAACCGAATCAGCAGGTGTCACTCATCGGCGTTGACGGCAATGTACGTAAAGGCAAAATCGGCCAGGTCATGACCCATATGGGCCTGGAGCGCGTGCAAACCAACGAAGCCACCGCTGGCGATATCGTCTGTGTCACCGGTATCGACGATCTAGCGATTTCCGATACGTTATGCGACCCGGCTAACGTTGAAGCGCTACCCCCGCTGTCTGTCGACGAGCCGACGGTTTCGATGACCTTCCAGGTCAACGATTCACCGTTCGCCGGTAAAGATGGCAAGTTTGTGACCAGCCGTAATATCAAGGATCGCCTTGATCAAGAGCTGATTCACAACGTAGCACTGCGCGTTGAACAGGGCGAAACCCCTGAGAAATTCAAGGTTTCCGGCCGTGGCGAGCTACACCTCTCGGTGCTGATCGAAACCATGCGCCGTGAAGGCTTTGAGCTGGCTGTTGGCCGTCCGGAAGTTATCATCAAAGAGATCGACGGTGAGCAGCAGGAGCCCTACGAAGAAGTCATCATCGACTGTGAAGAGCAGCATCAGGGCTCAATCATGGAAGAACTGGGCTACCGTAAAGGCGAGATGACCAACATGCTGCCGGACGGTAAAGGCCGGGTTCGCTTGGACTTCATCATTCCTGCGCGTGGCTTGATCGGTTTCCGTGGCCAGTTTTTGACCCTGACTTCCGGCACCGGCATCCTAACCAGTCGTTTTGATCACTACGGCCCGTTGAAGCCTGACGCCTCTATCGAGCGTCGTAACGGTGTATTGGTATCGATGGTTGACGGTAAAGCCCTTGCCTACGCATTGTATGCGCTGCAAGAGCGCGGCAAGCTGATCATTGATCACGCCACAGAAGTTTACGAAGGCATGCTGATCGGGATCAACAACCGTGCTAACGATATGGTGGTTAACCCCACTAAAGGCAAGAAGCTCGACAACATGCGCTCCACCGGTAACGATGAAAACATCGTATTAACTCCGCCGATTCAGTTCTCCCTGGAACAGGCCATCGAGTTCCTCGACTCCGACGAGCTCGTCGAAGTCACGCCAGTGCATATCCGTCTGCGCAAAAAGCTGCTGAAAGAAACCGAGCGTAAGCGTTTTAGCAAGAAGTAACACGCTCACAGTAGCTGTCTAAAAACCCGCGCTAGCGGGTTTTTTTGTGCCCTCTCGCTGCTGCGCTAACATCAGCGCCCAGCGTTAACCCCTTCGCCAAGACCTTTGCCAAGATAGCGCCCTAAACGCAGCCTAAACGCTAATACGCTGGAAAGGCGCCGCGTTCTATCGCACAGTAACAGCTAATTCAGCACGTCCAAGATATCTTTCTTCTCGCCATCGTTGGCTCAAAATAACCACGACCAACAATCTAATAACAGTTCACAGGCGGCTTGTTAGCCGCCTGTATCGCGTGGAGAGACCATGACATCACTCATTGATGTACAGCGAGTCAATAAAGCTTTTGGCGGTCTACAGGTAATTAACGACTGCTCCATTCAGGTCGAAAAAGGCTCGATCACCGGCATGATTGGCCCCAATGGCGCGGGCAAATCAACCCTGTTCAATCTGATTGCCGGCTCGCTGGCCCCCGACAGCGGTCACGTACTGCTGGATGGCGAGGATATTACCTCGCTCAGCGCTGATCAGCGGTTCCACAAAGGGCTACTGCGCACCTTTCAAATTGCCCACGAGTTCAGCCAGATGAGCGCGCTGGAAAATCTCATGATGGTGCCCCCCAAGCAGGCCGGTGAAGACCTTTTCAGCGCCTGGCTGAAGCCTGGGTTGGTGCAACGGGAGGAGGCCGAGGTGCGCTGCCGTGCGCTGGAAGTGATCGACTTCGTAGGCTTGCACCACGTACGCAACGAGCTTGCGGGTAATTTATCTGGGGGTCAGAAAAAGCTTCTAGAGCTTGGCCGCACCATGATGACCGATGCCAAAGTGGTGCTGCTTGATGAAATCGCCGCCGGGGTAAACCGCACCCTGCTAGGCGATTTGATCGGCAATATTGAGCGCCTCAACCGCGAGATGGGTTACACCTTTTTAGTCATTGAGCACGATATGGAGATGATCGCCCGTCTCTGCGATCCGGTTATCGTGCTGGCTCAAGGCAACGTGATGGTGGAGGGGCATATCAACGACATCCAGAATAACCCTGCTGTCATCGAAGCTTACTTTGGCACCGATGCCGCTTAAGTATGACGCTGTTTCTACCCACCAATAACGACAAAGATGTCGCTGATCAGCGACCTTGCTGAGATCTTTTGCTTATGTCATCAACAACCAGGCCCTTAATTGACGCTCGTGACGTGCACGGCGGCTATGGCGGCATGAATATCCTTAACGGGGTCAACATGACGCTGGAAGCCGACGAGGTCGGGGTTATCGTCGGCCCCAACGGGGCTGGCAAGTCCACCATGCTAAAAGCAGTCTTTGGTCTGCTGCATGTCAACCAAGGCGAGATACTGCTCAACGGCCAGCCGATTCAAAACTTACCCCCCAACCAGCTGGTACAGCGCGGCATGGGCTTTGTGCCCCAGGAGAAAAACGTTTTCCCTAGTCTTTCAGTCCAGGAAAACCTCGAAATGGGCGCGTTTCTAAAGCCGCAAAACGTCAAGCGCATGCTCGCTCAGATCTATGAGTTCTTCCCACCGCTATACGATAAGCGTCGTCAGCCCGCCGGTGAGCTTTCCGGTGGACAGCGCCAGATGGTCGCCATGGGGCGCGCCTTGATGGCCGAGCCAAGCCTGCTATTGCTTGATGAGCCCACCGCGGGGCTATCGCCGCTGTACATGAATGAAATATTTGACCGCGTCAAACAGATCAACGCCGCTGGCGTGGGTATTTTGATGGTGGAACAGAACGCCAAGCAGGCGCTAGCGATCGCCGACAAAGGCTTCGTACTGGCCGCTGGTCAAAACCGCTTTACCGACACGGGGGCTGCGTTACTCGCCGACCCCGAGGTTGCCAAAAGCTTTTTGGGCGGCTAGCCCAGGGGACAATAACGTGAATGAACTGGCTTTTTTTATTAATAATGTGGTGATTTCAGGCAGCGTGAGCGGCTCTATTTATGCCATTGGAGCGATTGGGGTAACGCTGATTTTCAGCATTATGCGCTTTGCCCACTTCGCCCATGCCGACATGATGACCTTTGGCGCCTTTATGGTACTGCTGCTGACCACGCTGTTTCCGGCGGCGGGCGCCAGCATTGGTGTGCCCACAGCGGTGTTAATGCTGCCGCTGGCCATGCTGCTCACCGCAGTCTTAGCGGTGGGGATCGACAAAACCTTTTATAAGCCACTGCGTGCCCATGGCGTTAAACCAATTGTGCTCGTCATCGGCTCCTTAGGCATTACGTTAATTCTTCAGGGGTTAATTCGCCTGTTTTCCGGCACCGGCGGGCAAAGCCTCTATGTCGATGACCGTAAAGAGATTTTTCGTCTTGCCCTGCCCTTTGAAGGCGTTCGCGCGCCGATTGTGATTACCGAGCCGCAAATTTACCTGTTTGTGATTACCATCGTGGCCGTGGTGGCCCTGCACCTATTCCTTAACCGTTCACGGCTGGGTAAAGCGATGCGCGCCATGTCAGATAACCCTGAGCTTGCCCAGGCATCGGGGATCAATACCAATACCATCGTGGCGGTAACCTGGATGATCGCGGGGGCGCTAGCCGCGATTGCCGGCACGCTGCTCTCCCTGGATGTTACCTTCAAGCCCGACTTAAGCTTCTTCCTGCTACTGCCTATTTTTGCCGCCGCCATCGTGGGCGGTGTGGGGCACCCCTATGGGGCGATTGTCGGTGGCTTTGTGGTTGGCTTTGCTGAGACGCTGGCCGTGTTCAACTGGAACGTGCTGCTGCGCCCTTTCCGCGACAGCCTGCCCTCTTGGTTAGAACTACCCTCTAACCTCGCCTTCGTGGGCACCGAGTACAAAATTGTGGTGCCATTTTTCATTCTGGTAGCCATTCTGGTGTGGCGTCCCACCGGACTGTTTAAGGGCAAGGTGATCTAATGAGCAACTCAGAAAATACGCGCGACCCTGCCTATACGCCCAAAGACGCTACGCAAGCAGGCCGATTTCCGCTTCGTGAACTGATCTTATTTGGCCTGCTGCTCGGCGCAATATTGGCGGTTTATGCCTTCATGGGCGCCGCCTACAGCACGCGCATGCTCGTTGAGGCCGCGTGCTACGCTATTCTGGCGCTGGGGTTAACCATTCAGTGGGGCTACGCCGGGCAGTTTAATGCGGGGGTGATGGGCTTTGTCGCGCTGGGTGGTTTCAGCGCGATGTTTTTCAGCGTACCTATTAACGATGCCTTTTGGGGCACCGCGCTACCCGGCGAATTAGGCCGTGTGCTGCTATATGGCCTAGCGTCTCTATTACTGATCATCGCGGTCAGCAAACTGGATCGGCTGGGAGTTCCCAAGCCCTTGCGCACGCTCCTCGTGGTGGTGCTGGGTGCCGTGCTGTACCTGGCGGTGATTAGCCAATTACGGGAAGTGACTGATGCGATTGAGAGCCAGGCAGGTTTTGTCGGTGGGCTAGGCTTGCCGCCTTGGACGGGCTGGATTGTCGGGGGCGCCTTGGCAGGAGGCGTTGGCTACTTTATTGGCCATATCTGTCTGGGCTTACGTAGCGACTACCTGGCCATTGCCACCCTAGGTATCGCCGAGATCATCAAGGCGTTTTTGAAAAACTCCGACTGGCTCACCCGCGGGACCGCCACGGTATCGCCGTTACCCTGGCCTACTCCGGGGCCCGCCGAGCTGGGCTTCACCCTTTCACGTGCCATCTATCTTTCGTTTACCGCGGTGATCATTGCGGTGATCTTCTTGCTGCTCAACCGTGCCTATAACGCCCCCTGGGGGCGGATGATTCGGGCGATTCGCGATAACGAAGTTTCCGCTGCCGCGATGGGTAAAGACATCAACAGACGGCGCCTGGAGATCTTCGTCCTCGGCTGCATTTTGATGGGCTTGGGGGGCGGTATATTAGGCACCTTCAATAGCCTTTTCGACCCACAAGGCTACCTGCCGCTCAACCATACCTTCCTGGTGCTGGTGATGGTGATTCTGGGCGGGCCGGGCAATAACCTGGGCACCATTTTTGGCGCTGTGGCGGTGTACATCATCTGGATTATGTCTGAACCCCTGGCGCTGTTCTTAATGCAGTTAGCGGTGGCGTTTGGCGAAGGCACTTTCGGTTGGGACGCCCCAAGCAATATGGATAGCCGCGCCCTGCAGGCTCGTGTGCTGGTCATCGGCCTACTGATCACCATGGTGCTGCGCTTTGCACCCAAAGGGCTGCTACCCGAGAAGATCAAAAGCCACAGCTGATGCTCTCAACTGCTGGCCCAAAACAGATGCCCGGCTGATATCCAGCCGGGCATCTGTTTTAACGCTTAGCGTGTAGTTTAAAGATCAACCTGACCTTTGCCGGTAAAGGTGCCGTCTTCGACAACCATTTCGACGACGACGCCGGGTACGTCACCGTTATCATCAAACTCGTGCGAGCCCGAAGCGCCTTCGTAGTTGATCTCGGTGCCAGCGGCAATTAGCTCAACCGCCTTTTCCCACTCACCGGGCAGAACCACCTCGCCGGGGGCGCTAGAGACACTGCGCAGCGCGTCTGAAAGACCTTCGCGGCCAGCATTACCGTTCTGCTCAACCGCCAACGCGATCAGGAAAGCGGCGTCATAGGCCTGGGCAGCAAACACCGCACTCGGGTCTAGCTCCGCAGCTTCGGCAGCTTCAATAAACAGATCGGTGCCGGGCAGGTCAGGGCTGCCGGGGCGGGTAGCGATCATGCCATCCAACACGTCCGCGCCAATGGCCTCAATAAGGCTATCGCCGACCATACCGTCTGCGCCTACGTACTGGGTAAACATGCCGCTTTCATAGGCTTGACGCAGCACCGTTTGACCTGATGTATCAGCGTAAGCCAGCACCACCAGCGTATCAACGCCACTCACTGAAAGTGAGCCTAGCTCAGAGCGATAATCGGCGCGGTTATCTTCGTGGGCGAGGTTCTCGGCGATCTCACCACCGCCAGCTTCAAAAGCAGTGCTAAAGGCGTCAGAAAGGCCCTGACCGTAATCGTTATTGACGTAGGTGACCACCACTGCATCGATGCCTTTTTCGAGCAGTAACTTAGCCAGCATTTCCCCTTGGAAGGCGTCTGACGGTACGGTACGGAAAACCAGATCGTTATCTTCCAACTCGGACACCGCAGGCGCGGTCGAAGCGGGCGAGACCATTAATACGCTGCCAGGAATGGCTGCGTTGTTAGCCGCTGCAATCGTCGCACCGGTACACAGCGCACCCACTATCGCCGTGACATTTTCAGAGTTGACCATGCGGTCGGCGGCGTTTGAGGCAGCCGAGGCATCGGAGCAGGTGGTATCGCCAGAGGGCATCACTAGCGTTTGGCCATCTAAAATCCCGCCCTGCTCATTGATCTGCTCAACGGCTAGCTGCGCCCCTGCAAAGATAGGTGGCGTTAAACTTTCAATTCCCCCGGTAAAGCCGCCCAAGAAGCCAACTTTGACCTCTGCCTGGGCTAACCCGGTCATTGCCAGGGTTGAGGCCGCCACAGCGGTGGCTAATGCGCACTTATTGATCATGTTATTTGTCGCTCCCAGTGAGATAAAGATGTGTACATTTTTTATGTGTGCCTCAGCGCTCAATCGTTAAGGCTGCTATTAATCTGGAACTGGAACGCCAAAAACACAAGCATCGGTTTCTAGGGAGCCTCTGATTAACGTAATGAGCGAAGACCAGACAAGGCAAAAATCAACGAAAAAGCGGAGTTTACGGGTTGTAAATGAGCATTTTGAGGCGGTTTTTAACGCCGTATGGTCGAGCGTAATAGTTAATCAGAAGTTTCCTAACGCTCGTCGTCTTCCTCAAGATATTGCCTGCGCTCAGCGAGTTGTTTCTGAGCGCGTTTACGTCGATAAAGCCGCACTAGTGCAATCGTTAACGCCGTGACCAGCATGGCGGCCAACACCACACCTTGCCAGGGGCGCGCGGCGTTGCCCATAACCGTTTCCAAGGTAATAATCAGTATTAAGCCAATCGCTTGGGAGCCGATCGCTAGTGCGCGCAGCTTATCGAAAGCGGGTGGGGGCATAACGTCTCCGTAATTTTCAGCTCGCATGATATGGTCTGCCAGTGTACCTGCTTCACAGCATGGTTAACGGGAAACCTGAATTAAAAAACCTGAACTGGAACGCCATGAACGCCATTGCTCTCGGCCCGCTACTTATTTCGCTGCCCCGCCTTTACGCCGTTGGCTGCGCGTTGCTGCTACTGCTCTGCGCGTGGTTTTTATTAGGGCTGCCGCGCTCAACTCAACAGCGCTGGTTTACCGGGCTGATTATTGTTTGGTTAGTCGGCGCTCGGGCGGGCCATATTCTGCTCAACCAGGAAAGCTATAGCGCCGCCCCGCTGGAAGCGCTCAAGGTCTGGCAACCCGGCTACCACGGCCTATGGGGAATGGCCGCAGGCTTGATATGGACAGCCTGGACGCTGCGCGCACGACTGTTAGCCATGGGGGGCGCTATGGCGCTGCTAATAGCCGCCTCCAGCCTGTGGCTAGTGCTGGTCACCCTGGCCCCGCTGGGCAATGACTTTGCGGTTGATGCTCTGCCAGACGTCACCCTTGAGGATATAGAGGGCAATCAGGTACCTCTGCCGTCGTTAACTGAAAACAGCGACCTGATTATCGTCAACCTTTGGGCCACCTGGTGCCCGCCCTGCCTGCGCGAAATGCCGCTGCTGGAAGAAGCCGCTCAGCGCGATGGCGTCAGCGTCGTGGTTGCCAACCAGGGAGAAGACCTGCTGCCCATGGTGCGCTATTTGGATGAACAGCAGCTTGAATTTCGCTATGCCCTGCGCGACCCCAGTCAGCAGCTGATGGCGCTTTTTCAAGCCCCGGGACTGCCCACCACGGTGCTGTTTGACGGCCAGGGCAATACCCTGGATGTCCACGTTGGCGAGCTTACCCGCGCCCATCTGGATCGCTGGTTACAAGATTGATGCCGATACACCTTAATCCCCCCGCTGCTTTGCGTTAGAATCCCCCGCCCTGTTGCCGTCGGCGCTCCCCGCCGCCGGCAGTCGACCCGTTTTGCAGACTCCTCCGAGGCATCATGAGCGATTTTTCTCCCGGCCAACGCTGGATTAGCGACGGCGAAGCTGAGCTTGGGCTCGGCACCGTGCTTAACTGCGACGCCCGTAGCGTTACCATCTTGTTCAGTGCCAGCCAGGAAACCCGTACCTACAATACCCGCCAGGCCCCGCTCACCCGCGTTATGTTCGGCAGCGGCGACCGCGTGCTGTCCGCCGACGGCTGGCAGATGGTGGTCGATGACAGCAAAGAGTCCGACGGCCTGATCACCTATATCGGTGACGATAAGGAAGGCAATCTACGCGAACTGCCCGAGGCTAAACTCGCCGATACCATGCAGTTCGACCAGGCACGCGACCGCCTGTTGACCGGCCAGGTGGATCGCAACGACTGGTTTGATTTGCGTTTTCGCACCCTGCACCACTATCAGCGTATTGAGCAGCACAGCGCGCTGGGCTTTTCCGGGCCGCGCATCGACCTGATTCCTCACCAGCTCTACATCGCCAATGAAGTCGCCAACCGCCATGCGCCCCGCGTACTGCTAGCGGATGAAGTCGGCCTGGGCAAAACCATCGAGGCTGGCCTGATTTTGCACCGCCTGCTGCTCAATGGCCGCGTTGACCGGGCGCTGATTCTGGTACCCGACAGCCTCACCCACCAGTGGCTAGTCGAGCTGCTGCGGCGCTTCTCGCTCAATGTTTCGCTGCTGGATGAAACCCAGAGCCAAGCTCACGGCAGCGAAAATCCGTTTGAGAGCGCTCAGCTGGTGTTAGCCAGCCAGGGCTGGCTGTTTGCCAACCCGCAACGTCAGGAACAGGCGCTGGCTAGCCAGTTCGACCTGCTGATTGTCGATGAGGCGCACCACCTCGACTGGAGCGAAGAGGGCAGCGGCCCCGGTTATCGCTGTGTCGAGCAGCTCTCGGCAGTGATTCCCGGCCTGCTGCTGCTTACCGCCACCCCCGAACAGATGGGCATCAACAGCCACTTTGCCCGCCTGCGGCTGTTGGATGGTGAGCGCTACCACGACCTGGAGCGCTTTAAAGCCGAAGAGAGCCACTACAGCGAAGTGGCCCGCGCTATCGATGCTCTCGAGGCACTGCCCGGCGATCCTGACGCCAGCGCCCACGTTTCCGCCATCGCCGATGACCGCGACAGCCAAGCGCTGCTGGCCACCTTATGCAACCCCGAGGCCAGCAAACAGCAGCAGGACGCTGCACGCGCCCAACTGAGTGAAGCACTGCTTGACCGCCACGGCACCGGGCGAGTGATGTTCCGCAACAGCCGGCGCCACGTCGGCGGCTTCCCCGAGCGGCGCTTAAATTTAGCCCCGCTGGCGCTGCCTTCGGCCTACCGCCGGGTAGTGCGTCGCCTGGAGCGCGACGATGACTACCTCGACGAGCTGCTGATCGAGACCGGCATGGACCACCCCGATGTGTTGATCTACCCCGATGCGGCCTACCGCGAGCTCAGCAATGATCCACTCAACGGCGAGGACTGGTGGCACATCGACCCGAGGGTTAACTGGCTGCTGGAAAAGCTCAGCGACGACAGCGAGGGTGGCTTTGCCAACGAAAAAGTGCTGGTGATTGCCCACCACCGCGAAACTGCCGAAGGCCTTGCTGAAGGGCTGCGGGTACTAGGCGGCTACCATGCGCCGGTATTCCACGAAGACCTCTCGCTAATCGAGCGTGACCGCGCGGCGGCGGCCTTTGCCGATGAAGATGAGGGCGTACAGGTTCTGGTGTGCTCGGAAATTGGCTCGGAGGGGCGCAACTTCCAGTTCTGCCGCCACCTAGTCATGTTCGATATGCCTCAGCACCCGGATCAGCTCGAACAGCGCATCGGCCGCCTGGATCGTATCGGCCAACGCCACGCTATTGAGCTGCATATTCCCACCTTTGAAGGCAGCCCCGGCGAGCGCCTGCTGCGCTGGTACCACGAAGGCATGGACGCGTTCAGCGCCCCCCATGGAGTCGGCAACGACCTGTTCGACGCCTTTGGCGACGCGCTCGCGGATGCCCTACTGGATGATGAAGCGCTTGACGAGATCATCGCCGAAACCCGCTCGATGTTTAGCGCCAAGCAGGCGGAGCACGATGCGGGCCGTAACCGGCTGCTGGAGCTGAACGCCTGCCGCCCCGCCCGCGCACAAAAAGTGATCGACGCCGTTCGCGAACTCGATGAAGACGCCGCCTTGCCGCGCTACCTTGAACGGGCGCTGGATATTTTTGGGGTAGACAGTCAGGAGATCAGTAAAGGGCTCATGCACCTGCAGCCCAGCCAACATATGCAGGATGGCTTGCCTGGCCTGGTCAAAGGCGAAGAGGGCTTTACCGCCACCTACAGCCGCTCCCAGGCGTTAGCCCGGGACGATGTCCAGCGGCTTTCCTGGGAGCATCCACTACTGCGCGAGATGATGGGCCGCGTGCTGGATGGCACCATGGGCAACTCGTCGCTGGCTCTACTGCGCCACGACGCCATTCCCAGCGGCCGATTGATGGCCGAGCTGGTGTTCCGCACTCACTGCCCGGCGCCCAAGAAGCTGCACCTTAATCGCTTCCTGCCGCCCACCGCCGTGCGTTTGCTGCTGGATGAATCAGGCGCCAACCTGACCAGCAAAATCTCCTTCACCGGCCTGGGCAAAAACCTCCAGAAGGTCAATAAATCGCTGGCCCGGGATTTGATCAAAAGCCGCCACGACCAGCTGCGCGAGCTGCTTTCTCAGGGGGAAGGTGAGGCCGAGCGCCAGCTGCCCAGCATCGTCGAAAATGCCGAAGCGCGTATGCGCGCCCAGCTGGACGCTGAGATTGCTCGCTTAACCGCGCTGGCGGAGCACAACCCAGCGGTACGCAGCGCTGAAATCGACGCGTTGAAAGATGAGCGCAAGGCACTCAGCGAAGCGATTGAGAACACCCGCCTGCGACTTGATTCAGTGCGGGTGATTATCACCGTTGATGCTGACCGCTAAGCGCTAAACTAGCGTTACCTAAAGAATGGCCTCAAGCGCCTTGTCCAGGGTGGGGTATTGAAAGCTAAACCCTGCGGCTTCAAGGCGCGCGGGGCGCATATCCGCCCCGGCCAGCAGTAGCCGCGACATCTCCCCGAGCCCCGCTTTTAGTACACAAGCGGGCACCGGAAAAATAGCCGGACGATTGAGCTGCTTGGCTAGAACTCGGGTAAACGTGGCATTCGTCACCGGATGCGGCGCACTGCCGTTAAAAGCACCGCTCAAGCTCTCTTGATTGACCAGAAACAGGATTGCCGCGACTAAGTCGTCGCGGTGAATCCACGGCATAAACTGCTCACCGCTGCCAAAGCGACCGCCTAACCCCCACTTAAACGGCGGCAGCATCTTTTGCAGGCTGCCGCCTCCCGCTTCCAATACCAAACCCGTACGCAAAATCGCCAAACGCACCCCCAGTGCCTCAATGGGTTGCGCAACCGCCTCCCATTGTTGGCATAACCGGTGTGCAAACTCCTCATTAGGCATTGTCTCTTCGCTGACCACGCGCTTGCCCTGATCGCCGTAATAGCCCATCGCTGACCCCGACACCATCACTTTCGGCAGCGGTTGGCCGTTGGCTTTAAGCTGCTTGCAAAGTGCTACCAGCTGTTCGGTCGCCGCCACCCGGGAGTTTATCAGCTTGGCTTTCTGCCCATCGCTCCAGCGCTTGGCAGCAATCGGCTCACCGGCGAGGTTAATCAACGCGTCCGGTGGCGATTCAATAAACGCCTGGGCGCTATCGCGAATGTCACAACTGCTCGGCAAGCGATCCCGCACTTGGTGCGGCGAGCGAGAGACCACTTGCACCTCGTGGCCCTGCTCGCTCAATAGCTGGCAAAGCCGCTGGCCGACAAAGCCACTGCCTCCGGTTACCAATGTGCGCATGATGGTGCTCCTGTGGGTAGAATCGCTGGAGGCCTTAATGGCTACCAGCCGTTGGCACGGGCAGCTCAATCAAATCAGACCGGGCTGCGTTGAGGATGCCTGGCTATCCGGCCAGCGTTTAGCAGTGACACCAATAGCCCGGAGGGTTCAATCAGCGTGGGCCTTTAATGATTAAGAAGGATTCTTATAAAGGTTGTACCGGGTAGCGACAAGTTGTACAAATGAGAATACAGTATCGTACTAGGTTTTGTACGAAAAGTGATATCTGCTAAGTTTTCCCATGCAATAGCTGCATAGGGAGAAAATGATGGTTGGCCGGTACGAGATATCCAATGAGAACTGGGCACAGATTACAGATATTGTGTCGCCAACTCAGGTAATGGGCAGGCCACGGCGGGATGACCGGCAGGTTCTCAATGGCATTTTCTGGGTTCTCTGTTCTGGTGCCAAGTGGCGAGATCTACCCGAGCGATATGGTCCCTGGTCAACCGCCTATGAGCGCTTTCGAAAATGGCGAGATGATGGCACGTTTGAAGCCATTCTTTCCCGCTTACAGCTCAGGCTACGTGAAGATGGACTGATGGACCTGGATACATGGATGATTGATTCGACCTCTATACGCTCCACCCGTGCTGCCGCAGGAGGCGGCAAAAAGGGGGCTCTGAAGAACCCTTAGATCACGCCTTGGGGCGTAGTCGTGGAGGCTTAACTACCAAAATTCATTTGGTTTGCGATCGTCACGGCTGGCCACTGGCGTTCACGCTGTCTCCTGGCCAAGAGGCAGACTCTCGGCACTTTATTTCGACATTAGAGAAGATTTACCTGCCTGGTAACGCTGGGCGACCACGTAAACGTAGTCGCTATATGGTGGCTGACAAAGGATATGACAGCGATGAGTTGCGCCATTATTGCGACAGGCACGGCATGAAACCGGTAATAGCGCAGCGCAACATGCATCGAAGAATACGGCCAGGTCTACCTAGACGGTTTGATAAGCCTAAATACCGGCAACGAAATGCAGTAGAGCGCTGTTTTAGTTGGCTGAAGGAGTCACGCCGTATCGCCACACGCTACGATAAGTTAGCAAGCAGCTTTAGAGCGATGGTATGCGTGGCGTGCATAGGCCTCTGCTTGCGAGCCGACTTTTCGTACAGAACCTAATATTTAGTTTTTAAATCAGGCAACCTTTAAATGGAACATGAATCACCTTCGCCGCGGCGAACAATAATAGGCCCCTGCAGCGCCACGCTGCCGTTAACGAAGAGGTACTGGCGCCCATGAGTCTTAAGGCGACCCACCCACCCGATACCCCGCTTTACCCGATCCGTGAAGTTTCCCGCTTAACAGGCATCAATTCGGTCACGCTTCGCGCCTGGGAGCGACGCTACGGGCTAATTCGCCCCCAGCGCACGCCGAAAGGCCATCGTTTATATGCCCAGGACGACATCACTCGCATCGAACGCATTTTACAGTGGCTCAATCGTGGTGTGCCGGTCAGTCAAGTCGTCGACTTGCTTGACCAGCCAGAAACAATTGAGACCCCGACGCCTGATGCGGGTGACTGGGCGAGTCAGCGGCAGCAGCTGCAAGCCATCATCGAAGCATTAGACCTACCCAAGCTAGAGGCGTTTTATCACCAGAGCCTGGCGATCTACCCGCTGAGCATTGCTATTAACGAGCTGTGGCAGCCGGTCATTTTAAGCTTAGAGGCTAAGTGGGCAATCCAGCCGGAGCCATTAGTACGCCGCACATTGGAAGCGTTTTTGCGCAGCCAAGTGGGTATCCGCTTGCACTATGCCAACCAAACTACTCGTGGCCCGTTGATTCTGCTCAATGCGATGCCCGACGACCCCGGCCCGCTGTGGGTGTTGATGTCGGCGCTGATGGCCAGCGAGCAGGGCTATCGCGTGCAGATGCTTGATCACTCACTACCGCTAGAGGATCTGCCTCAGGCAGTCGCGCGGCTACACTCATCGATGGTGCTGCTCTCAAGCGGTCAGCGGGAGAGCGATAGCTATATCCATCAAGCGCTGCCCAAGGCCGCAGAGACGCTTAACGTACCCATCGGCGTATGTGGTGAAGTGGCTCGTCTACGCGAAGCCGACCTGCGCGGCGGCCCGGTGCACATGCTCGGCGACGACTTGCCCCAGGCGATCGCTCGTTTACGCCCACTATTACGCGAGTCTGGCGTACTCTAACCCGCAAGGTTTTCAGCATGGCCGTTCGCCCTCCGGTGACCGGCCTTTTTTTGTGCCGCAGGAGGCCCTATGCCTGGTGAGTCTATGAAACGGCAGTTGATTTGGCTGCGCAGCGACCTGCGTATTGACGATAACAGCGCTCTTGCCGCCGCCACGACTAAAGGCCCGGTGATAGCGGTATTTTTGCGCAGCGCTCCTCAGTGGCAAGATCACGGTCACGGTGCCAATAAACTGGATTTTTGGGCCCGCGGTGTCGCCGACGTTAAAACAGCCCTCAACGGTTTGAATATTCCGCTGCTGCATCGCGATATCGAGCACTATGATCAGGCGCCTGAAGCGCTGCTTGAGATTGCACGCGAGCATGACGTAGAGCAGTTGCACTTCAATCACGAGTACGCGCTCAATGAGCGCCGCCGTGATCAGGCCGTACAGAATGCCTTTAAGCAGGCCGGCATTGCCGCCCATGGTTACCACGATAGCGTGGCGTTTGCCCCCGGCAGTCTATTAACTGGAAAAGGCAACTACTACGGCGTTTTTACACCGTTTTCCAAGGCGTGGCATAAACAAGTCAGCAACGAACAGTTGGCGCTGCGCGATACGCCAAAGGTGCAAACGGCACTGGACATTGAAAGCGATCCACTGCCTGCACTGCCGGAACTCAGTAGCACGCCGATTGATGAACGCCTGTGGCCTGCTGGCGAAAGCGCCGCGGCGGATAATTTGGCGCGTTTTTTGCGTTTTCGTGGCCGCCACTATAAGGCTCAACGCGACCTACCCAAGGTACGCGGCACCAGTGAACTCTCCCCCTATCTAGCACTGGGCATGATCTCCTACCGTCAGTGCTTGCAAGCAATAATGAGCGAAAACGGCGGACACTTAGGCGATGGCGATATCGGCCTGACCACTTGGGTCAATGAGCTGGTGTGGCGGGAATTTTATCAGCACGTCGCGGTTGGTTTTCCCCAGGTGTGCCGCTACCAGCCTTTTCAGGAGCACACAAAGCAGTTGGCTTGGCGCGATGACGACGAAGGCTTTCAAGCTTGGTGCGAAGGACGAACAGGCTTCCCGATTGTCGATGCTGCTATGCGCCAGTTAGTGACAACCGGCTGGATGCACAACCGGCTGCGCATGGTCACGGCAATGTTCTTAAGCAAGCACTTGCTGATTGATTGGCGGCGCGGGGAAGCCTTCTTCATGCAGCATTTAGTGGACGGAGAGTTTTGCGCCAATAACGGCGGCTGGCAGTGGGCAGCCTCGACCGGAACGGATGCCGCTCCCTATTTTCGTATTTTTAACCCCACCACCCAATCCACGCGCTTTGATGCGGAAGGTGAATTTATTGCCCACTGGCTGCCCGAGCTTGCCGAGCTGCCCGCTAAGGCTCGCCATGCACCGCCCCACGATTTACTCACCGATATAAATTATCCGACGCCGGTTGTCGACCACAAGGCGGCACGCCAGCGCGCGCTAGAAGCGTTTAAATCGCTAACCAACTAGTCGTTACTTTTTACTAACGCACTATTTAGCGGGGAGCTTGCTGCGGTGCTGGAGGCATTCTGTGCCTTTCTCAAAAAGCCATACAATATCTGCACATAAAAACTATACGAGGCATATACTGATGCTATTGTTTTTAGCGATCCGCTGCATAAGATTGAAGCGTGCAACGCTTTAGGTATGACGTCTATAATGCTACCGGTCGCTACACCAAATTCTATATTGATCCGCGATAAAGTGCCTCTTACGTGCATTCAGCGGTTTCGGGAAGTAGACTAGCCTAACAACCAATTTGATATTCGGAACGATTCAGTGACCAAGCAACACTCCTTTGATCGCGAAGAACTACTGGCCTGCTCGCGCGGCGAGCTCTTCGGCCCCGGCAATGCTCAGCTCCCGGCTCCTAACATGCTGATGCTTGATCGTATCAAGCACATTCATGAAGAAGGCGGCGACCATGGCAAGGGCGAACTGATCGCCGAGCTGGATATCAGCTCTGACTTGTGGTTTTTTGATTGCCACTTTCCCGGTGATCCTGTCATGCCCGGCTGCTTAGGCCTTGATGCCATGTGGCAATTGGTCGGCTTTTATCTGGGCTGGTTAGGCCACCCAGGCAGAGGCCGTGCGTTAGGTTGCGGCGAAGTTAAGTTCAGCGGACAGATTCTGCCTGACGCTCAAAAAGTGACCTATAGCATTAATATAAAGCGTATTATTACCCGTCGTCTTATTTTGGGTATCGCCGACGGCACCGTATCCGTCGACGGACGCGACATTTACCAGGCTAATGATCTGCGCGTTGGCCTATTCACCTCCACTGCGAATTTCTAAACAGGAGGCTCCCATGCGACGAGTGGTAGTCACTGGTCTGGGCATCGTATCGTGCCTAGGCAACGACCAGCGCCAGGTCCTAGATGCGCTCAAAACTGGGCGTAGCGGCATTCGTTTTAAGGAAGAGTATGCCGAGCATGGCTTCCGAAGCCATGTAGCGGGTAGCGTTGATATTGACCTTGACGCTCTCATTGACCGTAAACTGCGCCGCTTTATGGGCGACGCTGCTGCCTATGCCTATGTTTCGATGGCTCAAGCCATTGAGGATGCAGGGCTCTCTGAGGAGCAGGTTTCTAACGAGCGTACCGGGCTTATTGCTGGTTCTGGCGGTGCTTCAAGCGCTAACCAGGTGGAAGCAGCCGACGTTTTACGTGAAAAAGGCCTGCGCCGGGTTGGTCCTTATCGCGTCACCCGGACAATGGGCAGCACCGTATCTGCCTGCTTGGCAACGCCGTTTAAAATTAAGGGCGTGAACTACTCCATCTCCTCTGCCTGTGCTACATCCGCACACTGTATCGGCAGTGCAATGGAGCAAATTCAGCTAAATAAACAGGATGTGGTGTTTGCTGGTGGCGGCGAAGAGGAGCATTGGACACTCTCGTGCCTATTTGATGCCATGGGTGCCTTGTCTACTCACTACAATGATACGCCTGAGCAAGCCTCGCGCCCTTACGACAATGCCCGCGACGGCTTCGTGATTGCTGGCGGTGGCGGCATGCTGGTGTTGGAAGAACTGGAACATGCCAAAGCGCGCGGCGCCAAGATCTACGGCGAGCTGGTGGGTTACGGCGCGACTTCTGACGGCCACGACATGGTCGCCCCTTCAGGCGAAGGTGCGATGCGCTGCATGCACCAGGCAATGGCAACAGTAGAGGGTAAGATTGATTACATCAACACCCACGGCACTTCCACGCCGGTAGGCGATGTTGCTGAGCTTAAGGCCATCCGAGAAGTATTCGGCAATACTACGCCGGCAATGAGTTCAACTAAATCTCTGACCGGTCATTCGTTAGGCGCTACCGGTGTGCAGGAAGCCATCTATTCGCTGCTGATGATGCAACATAACTTTGTAGCGGCTTCGGCCAACATCACCGATTTAGACGAACAGGCTGATGGTTTTGATATTGTCACCGAGCGCCGCGATGGCGTGACGATAGAGCGCGCCTTGTCCAATAGCTTCGGCTTTGGCGGCACCAATGCGTGTTTAGTCTTCCAGCGGTTTAACGACTAACGCTCGCATGTTAACGACAAAAACGGCGCCCATCGGGCGCCGTTTTTGGCTCAAGGTAAAAGTGCCAAAGATAATAGCTCGGTTTTGCGAGTCAAGATTTACAAGCCAAGCTTTTAGCGAGAAGTTGGCCGTGGCACCTCAGAAATTTCCTGCAACTGCGCTTCAATCCACACCTCGACTTCTGCAAGCACTTCATCGGGCATGCGCCCCGCCGTTTCAATCGGCTTACCAATGCGAACACGCAGCACGCCTGGTCGCTTAACCCAATGGCGCCCAGGCCAGCGCTCGCCTGCGTTATGAGCCACCGGCAACACCGGCACCCCGGCACGGCACGCCACCACGCTGCCGCTTTTGTTATAACGCTTACGAATACCGGGATCTACCCGCGTCCCCTCCGGAAAGATCAGTACCGAAAGCCCCTTTTCTAAACGCTCGACGCCTTGAGTAAGCACTTGCCTCATCGCTCGCGCCGGTTTAGAGCGATCTAAACTAATCGGGCGCAGCAACCGCAAGCCCCACCCAAAAATGGGTAGCCGCAGCAGTTCGCGCTTGAGCACGGTACACACCGGGGGCTTTAGTACCTGCAGAAACACGGTTTCCCATTCGCTCTGGTGGTTGGCCTGAATAACGCAGGGACCACTCGGCAGGTTTTCCCGGCCCTGGATGTCGTAGCGTACACCGCAGGCAAGCCGGAACCAGACCATTAAAAAGTAGTTATATAAGTTCAATAAGCGATAACGGCCTGACAGTGGAAGAAACGGTGCAATGGGCAAAAATAGAATGCCAATCATCAACATGGCAAAAAAGTAGCCGGCATAAAATACCAGGCTGCGAACCACATTTATCAAGCCGATGCTCCTGTGTCACTGACCCGGTTATGCTCACGGGTAAAGCACCATGCATCGATCATACGCCCAGCCTCTAAGCGCCACGGTTTTTGATGTACACCAAACACATCCAATACGCGACGGCAGTTTAAGACGCGGCGCAGCTTAGCATCATGATGGTGTTTAAGTGGCTTCACCTCACCGAGGGCAATCTTTTCGCCACGCCCTTCAAGGTGCGTTAACAGCTGGGTACGCACCATAGAGGTAAACGTAAAGGCGCTGACTGGCTCGGTGCCAGCCAGATGATAGGCACCCCAGGCATTTGCACCACTGGCTTGCTGTTGCAGCATCCCTATCAGCGCCATGGCGACAGCGTCGGCAGAGGTCGGGCAAAAAACCACATCTTCTGCGGCGCGCACCGCCTGCCCGAGCACCAAGTTATCAATAACCTCATTGAGCCACGCGTGACTGCCCTCTAAAGCAAACAGTGGGCCCAAGCGTACGATCAAATGGCGCTGAAATTCTGCGCGAATGCGATTACCGGTCTGCACCAGACGGCGTAAGCTTTCATCGCGTGGTGCAGGTACCACATGCTCATCAATGGGCACTTCCAAACCGTCTTCGTAGAGCTGGTCAGAGACGCACCATATCAGTGCCACGTTTTGAGCAAGGCAAGCCTCCAAGCAGGTTTCCACCGCATCAGCATGCTCTGTCACCTCTGCTGGCGCCATATTCAAGGGGTGCGCCAGCGGTGGAACAATTACCGCGTCAGGAGCGATGGCCTCAAGGCGCGCAGCGGTCATAACCGTGCCTTGCTCAATGATCAACTCGGTATCGGCGCGACGGCTTACTTCCCGGGCCAGTGCCAAACTTAAGCAGTGCCCCGCATCCAATATCAGCAGCTTCAAGACCGCCTCTCCTTGTCAGATCCAAGCCTATGCCGGATAGCTTCTGGCATCCTAGAACGGTAGTGTATTCCTACCCGACACGATTCCCTGGGTGGGTTAGTTGCAAAGCCCGCCAGACAAGCGATTCCGATTATTACTAGCCTAAACGTGCTCAAAGATGTAATCCCCACGTATAGATATTGCATGGCGCCTAGTGTACAGCAGCCAAGTTTTTGAAACTATTTAACTGTTGCAACTTTACCAATTGCTGGAAAAGGTACAGATTTTTGCTTACATGTCATCTTGCGGTGACACTCAGAGATGTCTCTTGTCCCCTCATTGGCTCCAGCCATTCGATAGCACCTCCGCCTGCTTGAGAACCAGCTCCACCGCTTCCGCGGATTTGTCGGGCGGGTATTTGTAGCGTTGCAGCGTGCGGCGCACTAGAATCCTCAGCTTCGCCCGTACGCTTTCCCGCGCCTGCCAATCGACGGTGGTAGATTTGCGTAGCTTTTCCGTGATCTCAACGGCGATGGCTTTCAGGATTTCGTCGCCCAGCTCACGCACCGCACTTTCGTTGCTGGCCAGGGCGTCGTAAAAGGCGACCTCGTCCGAGTTCAGGCCAAGAGCGGCATCACGCTCCAACTCCGCCTGAAACTGCTTGGCCATGGCGATCAGCTCTTCAATGACCTGCGCCGTTTCAATGCCCCGGTTGTTGTACCGACGCAGGGTTTCCTGCAAACGGTCCGCATACTTCTTCTCTTGAACAACGTTGTTGCGGGTCTTGGCTTTGATGTCATCTTTGAGCAGCTTTTCTAAGAGCTCCACGGCGAAGTTCTTATAGGGCATCTGGCGAACGTCTTCCAAAAATTCGTCAGAGAGCAGGCCGATATTGGGCTTGTCCAAGCCGCATAAAGCAAAGACATCGGTAACACCTTCGGAGACCAGCGCATTATCCAAAATCTGCTTGAGGGCGGTATTCTTCTCTTCCTCGGTGAGCTTCTTGTCAACGCTGGTGAACTTGGTGATGGCGGTCTTCACCTGGGATAGGAACGCTACCTCTTTCTGCAGGTCTTGCGCTGCATCGAGAGTCGCACACAGGGAAAACGCTTTATTCATGGCCAGGACAGTATCCAGGAAGCGTTTCTTGCCATCTTCAAGGCTAAGCACGTAGTTTGCGGTGGGTATCAACCATTTGTGTGGTTCAGTATCGAAGCCTCGGTAGTCAAAGCCGTTGCCTTTTGGACCGGGGGCGAACATGCCGTGGATGATATCCAGCTTTTCTACCAGGATGGCGTAGGCCTCTTCGGCGCTATGGGTAGGCGTTCCCTTACCCTTGGCGTCGGTGTAGGTTTTCAGAGCCTGTTTGAGCTCATTGGCAATGCCGATGTAGTCCACCACCAAGCCACCGGGTTTGTCTTTGAACACACGGTTGACCCGGGCAATGGCCTGCATGAGGTTGTGGCCCTTCATAGGCTTGTCTACGTACATTGTGTGACAGCAAGGCGCATCGAAGCCAGTGAGCCACATATCCCGCACGATCACCAATTTGAGCGGGTCGTTGACGTCTTTAAAGCGTTTTTCAAACCGCTTTTTGGTTTTCTTATTGTAAACGTGCGGCTGTAGCAATGCCCGGTCAGAGGCAGAACCAGTCATGACAACCTTGATCGCGCCTTTCTCTGGGTCATCATCGTGCCACTCCGGCCGCAGCTCAACCAACGCGTTATAGAGATGCACCGCGATTTCCCGACTCATGGCCACGATCATGGCTTTGCCCGTGATGGTGCTGGAACGGGTTTCAAAGTGGTTTACCAAGTCTTCTGCTACCTGTTGTAAGCGCGGGCCAGCACCTACCAGTTTTTCTAAACGACTCCACTCGCCCTTAGTTTTTTCGCGGCTGCCAACGTCCTCCTCGTCTTCCACCACTTCTTCGACCTGGGCCGACAGTTCTTCGATCTGGTCACGGTTGATGTCCAGTTTGGCCAAACGCGACTCATAGAAGATAGGCACCGTCGCCCCATCATCAACAGCATCTTGAATGTCGTAGATGGAGACGTAATCGCCAAACACGGCGCGGGTGTCTTTGTCTTCGCTTTCAATAGGGGTGCCAGTGAAACCAATGAACGAGGCGTTAGGCAGCGCATCTCGCATATGGCGGGCGTAACCAAATTTGTAGGTGCCGTCTTTCTTGAGGGTGGCTTTCAAGCCGTACTGGCTACGGTGGGCCTCATCGGAGATCACCACAATGTTGTGTCGATCGTTCAGTATTGGGTGGCCAGACTCATCATTCAGCAAAGCAAACTTCTGCACCGTGGTGAAGATAATACCGCCAGACTCCCTCTCCGAAAGCAGCTGACGCAAGGTATCCCGATCATCCGCCTGCACCGGCTCCTGCTTGAGCAATTCTCGGGCGGCGCTAAAGGTGGCGAACAGTTGGCCATCCAGATCGTTGCGGTCGGTCACTACGATAAGGGTGGGGTTATTCATTTCTGGCTGTTGCAGCAGCTTGCCGGCGTAACAACACATAGAAATGCTCTTACCCGATCCCTGGGTGTGCCACACCACCCCGGCTCTCTTGCTGCCAAGATGCACTTTATCGCCATAGACCGCACGTCTCTCTCTGGTATGGAAGCCTTGTTCCGGTGCCTGGGCGGCAATTACAGTGGCCCGCACCGCCTCACGCACCGCATGAAATTGATCTGGCAACAGTTTTCCGGACACTTTTTTAAGCGGCTGCACGTAGCCTCGATTCATAGTCCGCTGGACTCATATAGTCGTTGCTGGAGTGCAGCCGCACCCGATTATAAAATACCTCGATATACTCGAAGATCGCCTGCCTCGCTTCCTCTCGCGTCTTAAAGTCCTCGTGATACACCAACTCGGTCTTTAGAGTATGAAAGAAGCTTTCTGACGGGGCGTTGACGCTCCTATGTCAAACGGCCTCTCGTAATTTGCCAAGATCTTCCATTATCAAGGGAAATAGCTCGCGGACAATATATCGTTTCAGGCAACGATGAATTTCCTTGGAGGTCAGTCCTTCCGCCGTTCGGCGATCGACATAAGCACGGGTCCGAGGATCGCTTCGCATTCTGACCATGGCTATGGTCCACAAGGCATTGTTAGCAGCTCGGCTACCGCCTCGATTTAAGCGGTGCCTTATCGTTTTGCCTGAAGAGGCAGGCAAAGGATTTACACCGCAAAGAGCAGCCAAGGCAGCCTCATTTGTTAAGCGCTCAGGATTGTCTCCCGCAACGGATAAAAGAACGGCCGCCGTATGAGGACCTACGCCAAAGCGGCTTCGCAAATTCTGCGCATGTTTTTGAGTCAGAGCCTCTAACTGCTTATCGAGTTGTTCTAATTCGGTAGCTAGCGTTAACCATCGCTTGGCAAGCGCCTTGAGCGTCGATGCTAGTGTTTGCAAGAGAGCACTATCCCCTAAGCTGCGAACTCTCGCACACGCTTTCACGCACTCATTCGTTTTCGCTCTCCACAGCTTCTCACGGACTTCCTGAGGCGCACTCACCAATAGCGCTCGCAATTGATTGATAGCTTGCGTTTTGGCTTTTACAGCGCTGCGCCTGGCAACTGATACGATACGCATCGCTTCACAAGCGCCTGATTGCTGTTTGGGTATAGCAGTCGCTACACCTGACAATACCGACCTGGCAGCATTTTCAGCATCAGTTGGGTCAGACTTGCCTTTTTGCCGCCGATTCGATCTATCAGGGCGATTAACTTCAAAGACAGTGATTTCATAATCAATCAAAAAACGGCAAAGCCCCGCGCCGTAAGTACCTGTTCCTTCAACACCTGCACGAGTCAGGGTGCCAAACAACGACGACCAGCTTAATAGTTCGGCATAACCTGCTGCATTAGCAGACACAGAGCGAGTTCCAAGTAATTGACCTAGCTCGTTAATAACCACACCGACATGAATATCTAAATGTGTATCTACACCGAGAATAAGTGCTTGCTGCGATTCCACGTTCATGGGACACCTCTTCAGCTACGGCATATTCCCAATCTCAATCGCAGGACAGGACACTCACGGTGCAGAACAAAGCTCCTATTAGGTCACAAACGCTGAGCCCGGGAAGTTTCGGGGAACATCAACACTGGCCGACAGGTCAATGCAAAGGCAATTAAGCCAATCCCAGCACGGGTCAGGCCAGTGCGATGCTCACAAGAATAGTAGATTGAGTGTCCCAACAGTTACCCTTGCGGCTCATGCTGCACTTGAACTCATGCTGCTTGAGCAAGCCCTGGAAACTATCCGAGGCATACTGGCTGCCACGGTCACTGTGAACCAGCAGACCGGCTGCTGGCCGACGCTTAAAGATCGCCATGGTCAGCGCGTCGTTCACCAACGCTGCCGGCATCCGGCTATCCATGGACCATCCGACGACCGCTCGTGAGCAAAGGTCAATGAAGACGGCTAGGTACAGCCAGCCCTCCCGTGTCGAGATATAGGTGATATCACCGACATAAGCCTGATCAGGCTCTGATGCCGTGAAGTTACGATTCAGCAGGTTCGCGGCTACCGGCTTGTTATGCTTTGAATTGGTCGTCGCTTTGAACTTGCGCCGCATCTTGCACTCAAGGCCCTCTTCACCCATCAATCGACCGATTCGACGGCGGCTGACGGTTTCTCCGTCTTCAGCCAGTTGCTTTTGAATACGCCGTGTTCCATAGGTTGAGCGGCTTTTTTTATGATGTTCACGAATACTGGCCTTCAACGCCTGATCATCCCGGACTCGCTGGCTGGACGGTCTAGTTCGCCACTCGTAATAGCCACTGCGAGAGACTTCAAACACTCGGCACATCAGGGCAGTGCTGAACGTGCCCCGATGCTCCTCGATGAAGCCGTACCTCAGTTCGATTCTTTGGCGAAGAAGGCCGCCGCCTTTTTTAACAGTTCCCGCTCTTCCTTCAGCCGAGCATTCTCACGCCGGAGTTGCTTCAACTCTTCATATAGGTGCTTGTCGTCAACCGCACTACTCGAATCACTCGTCTGCTTGCCATGGAATTTATCGATCCAAGTATGCAGCGTGTTGACGTTAACGCCCAACTCGCGCGCCGACTGGGCGATCGGTTGATCGGATTCCACCGCTAGTTTGACGGCGGCTTCTTTAAACTCGGCTGTATACGAATTGCTTTTTTTCTGACTCATGGCACACACCTTGATGGGCAGATAATATTATCTGCGTCTGTGTGTCCGGGAAACTATAACCACTTCAGTGGGCTTGTGGTTGCATTACGGCTTACCCATCATCAGACGGAGTGGGTCGTAGACCATGACTTCCCGCCCATGTTGGTTTCGCACGATGTTCCGCGTTCGGACCAAGCCCCGACTGCCCTTGCTCTCTTGCCGAATATCGAGAACCTCGATTTCGACCTCCAGCGTGTCGCCAGCCTGCACAGGCCCCTTGATGTCGAGCGAGGACAACCCAAGGAACGCTAGTCCCGTTTCCTGTGCGGTGGCATTGAGCGACAGCGCCTCAGCTACCGAAAAAACTAGCGCACCCGGGGATGGCTCGCCTTTAATAGCGCCGTCGCTCCGCCGGTACTCGGCGTTGGTGAACAGGATTTCGATCATCCCGGCTAGGCCCACGAAGGTACTGATATCGGCCGATGTGATCGTCCGCCCGTAAGTCAGGTATCTCTCTCCAGTCATCAGCTCTTGCCAAAAAAAGCCGCGTCCCAAGCGTTTTGGCATGTTGTTCATGTCGCACCTCCGTATTGCTTCGACAGTTTCAAGACGCGGGCGGCTCGCTTCAGATGCGGCATGTCGATCATCTGGCCATTGATGCTGACCGCGCCGACGTCGGGGTTCTTCCCCAGTTCGACGATAATTCGCTCGGCCATATCAATTTCCTCTGTTGTTGGTAGAAACGAGCGGTTGATAATCGGCACCTGGTTGGGATGGATGGCCATCTTGCCCGTGAAGCCATCACGGCGGGCAGCATTGCACTCGGCCTCCAGCCCTTCCAGGTCACGTGTCGCCGTCCACACGGTGTCGATCGGCTGGCATCCCGCCCGGACGGCGCCGGTCAGCATCAGGTTGCGGGCCAGCGCGAAGGGGCCTGTCAGCGTGCCGGTCTCGTCGCGGGTTGCCGAGCTACCCAGGTTGGCCGACAAGTCCTCGGCCCCCCAAGCCATACCATAAAGAGCCTCCTCCAGTCCGCCGTAGCTCCCAAGTCCAAAGAGCGAACCTGCGGTCTCGGTGGCAATCGCCAGGATCGGTGGGCAGCCGGTTCCGGCCATACGCATCAGCTGCCGAACCGTATCCCCGCTTTCGGATTTCGGTAAGACAAGCCCGTCTGCGCCGCCCGCCAGCGCAACGGCGATGTCATCCTCGCAATGATCGCTGGTCACCGGGTTCACGCGCACCCAGACCCTGGATGTGCGATGGAGGGTTGCCAATGCGCTGGCAACAGCCTTACGCGCCTCCGCCTTCTTCTGTGGTGAAACGGAGTCCTCAAGATCCAAGATGATGGCATCAGCGTCGGCGCGCGCAGCCTTCTCCATCATATCGGGGCGATTGCCGGGAACGAAGAGCCAGGAGCGCATCAGATGGTGCCCTCCGCTTCGGGCCGCGCCCGCATGAGCGCCGTGCGACGGCATGAAGCGACGAGCGTATCATCCTGTTTGTAGGCACGATGCTCGAACTCGACAATCCCTTTTCCTGTATGAGACCTGGACGCGCGCGCCGAAACGACCTCGGTCTCCACCCGCAGACTGTCTCCGTGAAAGAGTGGTGCGGGGAACTTCACGTCGGTCATACCGAGGTTGCCGATCGTGGTACCGAGTGTTGTTTCGTGGACTGAAATACCTATCATGATGCCCAGGGTCAGAAGTGAATTGACCAGCGGCTGGCCCCATTCGGTGACAGCCGCAAAGTGCCGGTCGATGTGCAGCGGCTGCGGATTCATGGTCTGCGTGGAAAAGAACATGTTGTCGGCCTCGGTTACGGTCCGCGTGATCGCGTGATGGATGACCTGCCCTTCGTTGAACTCCTCAAGCCATAGTCCCGCCATATCATGCCTCCCCTGTCTTGATGGAACTGCGCACCACACCGCGGGAAATCAGCTCCTGCGCCTCATGGTCATCGTAGCCAAGCTCGCCCAGAAGCTGCAGGCTGTTCTCGCCGAGCAACGGGGCCCGCCGGTCGGGTGCCACACCGGCTCCGCGAACCCGCACTGGCTGTGGCACCGACCGCACTCGGCCAGGAGTATCATCTGTCGCATCGAAGAACCCGACCGCCTGAAGGTGCGGGTCGGTCAACAGGTCTTCCAGCGTACTGACCCGCGAATGGGGCACATCAAGCCGTTCGAAGGTCGTCAGCCATTCCTCGGTCGTGCGCTCCGGCATGGCCTGGCTAAGAATTTCGTACATGTCGCTAACGCGACTCGAGCGTGTGGAGTCACTCTGAAACCACTCCTGCTCGAAGACATCTTCTCGGCCGATTTCTGTGAGCGTTCGGCGCCAGTGCGCCTCGTTATAGGGCAACACCGCTACCCAGCCATCGGAAGTGCGAAACGGGCGGCGATACCGATTGAGCAGCCGCTGATAGCCGGGCTTGGCTTTCTCGTCGAAAGAGGCAGCTGCCAGGTGTTCGGTCATCACGAAGGAACTCATGACCTCAAACATAGGGACCTCTAGTTCAACGCCGCGGCCGGTCTGAGCTTTATTGTAAAGCGCAGCCGTAATCGCGTTGGCGGCATAGAGCGCAGCGATCTTGTCACCGATCACCCCAGGCACGTAGGCAGGATCAGAGCCGGTATAGGTCGGCAACTGCGCGATACCCGAGGCAGCCTGGATCACATCATCGTAGGCCGGCCGATCGGCATAGGGACCGTCACTACCAAAACCGATGGCAGAACAGTAGATGAGTCCCGGATTGAGCTCGTGAAGCGTTGCAGCATCAAGGCCCAATCGCTCAATCGCCTTGGTCCGCATATTGTGCACAAAGACGTCCGCCTCAACGATCAGACGGCGTATGACTTCACGACCTTCCTCCGATTTCAGATTAACGGCCAGGCTCTGCTTGTTGCGGTTACAGTTCACGAACATCGAGCTTTCGCCCGTCGCCGAACGAGGCTCTACCTGGCGAGCCAGGTCTCCGCTCGGTGCTTCGACCTTGATGACATCGGCACCAAAATCGGCCAGCATCTGCCCGACCATGGGCCCTAGCACGATGGTGGTGAGCTCGACAACTCGAACGCCATTCAAAAGATCCAGCACACGAACCTCCTTATCTTGATAGACGGCGGCAGTATTGCCGCCGTCGTTATGGTTCTTTCGATCAGGTACCTTCGGCACGCTGCATCTCGACTTGCTCACGGAAAGCCGATAGAGCCTCACTGCCTTTCTTGCCACGGCTGTCGAGCGTCTCCGCCCAGTCCTGCGCAACGTTTTCAAAGGATGCGTTCAACCTCGCTGTTTCCTCCTCGGAGAGGTCGAAGATGGTTGCCCCCTTTTCAGCCATTTCGGTCGATAGTGCTTTCTCAGCTTCGTCGAAGGCGGAACAGGCGCTTTCTGTGACGTCCCGACCGACTCGGGTCAGCACTTCCTGGATGTCCTCGGGGAGGCTATTCCACTTGTTCTCAGAAATCGCGTAGGTAATGCCTACGCTGCCGAAGTTAGCGTTCTTAGTGGCTGAGCCAACGATCTGGTCGAGACTGTAGGAGAAGACCGAAGCGAACGGCAAGAGCGCGCCATCGATTGTTCCTTTGGTTATTGCGTCGAAGATCTCAGGCGGTGACATTCGTACAGGGACCGCCTCTACGGATTGCAGCGACAGTTCCATAGCGCCTGGGTTCGATCGCATCTTCATACCTTCGAAATCCTCGAGCGTCTCCACGTCCGCACGCTTGGAAAAAATGGCTTGGTAAGGCGATAGAGCAACGTTGTAAAGCACACGGACCCCATTGGGCTGGAATTCCAGCTCGTCGAGCATACCGCCGGGTTGCACCAAGTTGCGAAAAGCCAACGTACCTTCGCAAGACGATTGGATCTCACCCGGCAATTCGACGACACCGCCTAACGGCATTTTCTCGGAGACATAGGACGGCACTACATAGCCGATATCGGCTATGCCCGCTTGAGTGACGGACAGGATATCCTTGGCTTTGGCCAGTTGTTGAGCTGGATAGTGTTCAAAGGCAACGCGGTCGCCAAGTTCCTCTTGCACACGCTCCATGAATACATCGGTGGTATGCTGCGTGATAATATGGTCAGCGGGTAAGCTGTCCGCGATCTTAAGCGTGACCTCCTGGGCCATCGACGGCGCAGCTGCGATAGCCGCCAAGAGCGTTATAGTAGTAGGGACGAGTTTCATGGTTATCTCCTCTTGGGATTATTTTTGGAATAACAGGGTCTTTCAGCACTCTATACGTGCCCCTTCTTCATAGGGCGGCGCATAACAGATCAGAACGCGCACAGGCGTGTCACCGGTGGCAGTGAATGTATGCGGCATGTTAGCCGCGAAGAAGCAACTCTCGCCGGGTCCGATCTCCTGCTCGTAGTCACCTATCGTCACACGGGCCCGGCCCTCCAGCATCCAGCAAAACTGGTCGATGCCGGGATGAAAGTGCGGTGTCGCCCCCTGTCCCGGCTCGATGCGGCCGATCAGCACTTCCATTTGTGTGGCCCCCGTCTCCGATGAGACGAGCCGGCGATTCACTGTGCCTTTATGACCGCTAGGGCAATAAGGCTCTGCCTTTTCCTCGGTCATGAAGAAGACCGACGGGGCAAGTGCGGCAGCTTTAGTACGTGTCATGGTGTATTCCCATTCAGTTATTGATGGTTCCGGGCAGCCACAGCACCAGTTGTGGGAAGGCCACAAGAAGCGCGATGATGATGAGATGGGTGAGTACATGTGGCGCGACGCCACGAAAAATTTCGGACAGCGGTCGTTCCGCGTAGCGTGCTACCACGAAGATGTTCATGCCTAAAGGCGGCGTGATCATCCCTACCTCAGCCGAAACTACTACGAGCACACCGAACCACACCGGATCGAACCCCAAACTGACGACCGCAGGTGCCATTACCGGCACGGTAAGAATCAAAATGGCAAGCTGATCCATGAAGCAGCCCAGCACGAGGTAGAACAGAATGATTCCGGCTATTATCACGTAGGGCGAGACTTCCAGTGTGGTAATCCAGTCGACGAATTGAGGGGTTATCTGGCCCAATGTCAGGACGTATCCGAAGATGTGGGCCCCGATGATGATCAGGAAGATCATGCAAGTTGCCCGTACCGAGCGAGAGAGAGCGCCCCAGACGCTGGCCCAAGTGAGTTTGCGGAAGGCTACCGCTATTACGAAGGCACCGAAGGCCCCCAGCCCCGCTGCTTCGGTGGGTGTGGCGATACCCAGATAGATCGATCCGGTGACACATGCCAGCAGCACCAACATCGGGCCAATTTCTCGCAGAGCATAGAGCTTGTCGCGCATAGGCCAGGGCTTCGCCGCAGGAGCAATGGAAGGATCCCGCGCCATCAAAACGTAAATCGTCGCGATGATGCCAATTGTCACGAGAATGCCGGGTATGACACCACCGATGAGCAGGGAGGCAATGTTCTCCTCAACGATGATTCCATACAGTACCAAGGCGATCGAAGGCGGTATCAGCATCGCAAGCGTGCCGGACACCGCCACAACTCCCGAAGAAAACTTGGCCTCGTAACCGGCCCGACGCATGGCCGGAATCGAAGTGGAGGAAAGTGCCGCCGCGGACGCGGTTGAGGAGCCGGAAATTGCTCCGAAGCCGGCACCAGCCAGCGCCGTCGCGACTGCGAGACCGCCGGGCAACCGACCGACCCATATGGTAATCGCCTTGAACATGCGATCGGCGATACCACTGACGATGACAAATTCAGCCATCAGGATGAATAGGGGGACGGCAATCAGTTCGTAGCTGTTGGTGGTCGAAAGCGGCGTGGTTGCTAGTACAGATAAGGCACTATTGAAGCCAACCATGGCTATCATTCCGATCATACCCGAGAAGGCCAGCGCCAATCCGACAGGAACACCAATAATCAGCAATAAAAGAAGACCGAGAACAACGAGCAGAGATATCATACGGCCTCTTCCTCATGCTTATAATGTTCGTTCATGGATGGACTCCGCCCCGTGATTACAGCTTGGCTAGCAAGCACTAGACGGCTGAGGCAGATCAGCACCATTGCCAACGAGCCGACCGGCACTAGTACATAGCTGAGCCACGCGGGCCAAGGGATGATGCTGGCGATGCGTTCGCTGTTAGCAAAACTTATCCACGCGCGATCCCAAGACACCCAAACCAGAAGCACGAAAATGAAAAAGCCGATTATTGCTCCTACGAGATCGGTCAGGGCGCGTAACCGAATTGGGAGTTTCAGAACAAGAAGATCAACCGCCAAGTGCTCGTTGCGCCAATAGGTCGGTCCAACACCAAAGAAGAACAGCGCAGGAGTCAGATAAAGAATCACGACATCATGTGAAAAAAAGAGTGGTTTGCCGATTCCATAGCGTAGGGAGACATCGGCCACCACCAGCAGCGTCAGCGATGCTATTGCCACGACAGCCACTGCCGTAAAAGCCGTATCAACTTTCTGCATGAATGTGCGGATCATTTTTCACCTCCGCGTTTGTCGATTTGGGCATAAATAGCATCGATCGTTCGGCCCAGCGCGGCAGCGATTTCCTCATGACGGCCTTCCATGCGATAGTTCGGCCCTGCCACCGACAGCCCTATTTTCTGCCCGACCACTTCTAGCAGCATGCCCACGCCGGAAACCTCGGGCGTGAACTCGGTAGCGTTCAGGAACCAACCACGGCGGCGACTTTCCGTGATTGTGCGAAACAACTCATCGGGATCAGTGATGGAATGGCTGGCAGCCTCTGAATAGTCCATCGCCTCCAGCTCGGCCCTTAAATCGTCATCCGGCAGGGCAGACAGAATCGCCTTACCCGAAGAAATGGCATAGACCGGCCGACGCTCACCGGCATATGCCGAATAGCGGACTCCCTTCGTGGATACCAGCGTGTCGAGATAAACGACCTCGTTACCGTCACGAGCAGCCAGTAGCACTGTCTCCCCAGTCTCAGATCGAAGATCAGCCATGTGATCCGATACCATTTTAAGAACCGGGTCACCGTCCAAGATACACTGGCTGACATCGAACATCCGGCGCGTCGGGTAGAACCCCCCGCGGCGCCGGATCTCATACAAGTAACCGTGCTCGCGCAGCGTACTGACCAAATTGCTAGTACTTGACATCGGAAGCGACAACGCGGCCGCCATCTGGGTCAAGGTCGCCGGAGCTTGCTCCACCGAAAAAAACTCGAAGAACCGGAGCACGTTTTCCACTTGTCTAACTGACATGCATATTTCTCCCCTCGCCCGACCCATCCCTGAATCATTTTAAATATTCATCATTCAGAATAATTATTCACATATAAGAAATAAACCCCTATTGAGGCACTGTCAAGTATATTGTAGTGGCATAGTGAATTTGGCCACCTAATTAGAGGTGCTAATATGCACCAAGACATCACTAGGTGGCAGCATGGCAACAAGACCAAAACGTAACTTTAGCCCTGAATTCCGGCTCGAAGCAGCACAGCTAGTCGTTGATCAAAACTATACAGTTAGAGAAGCGGCTGAAGCCATGAATGTGGGGTATTCGAGCATGGATAAATGGGTTCGTCAGTTACGCCAAGAGCGTGATGGCCAAAGCCCTAAAGCAACGCCCATGACACCCGATCAGCTCAGGATTCGCGAGCTTGAAAAGCGCATCCGTGACATTGAGATGGAAAAAGACATCCTAAAAAAGGCTACCGCTCTCTTGATGTCGGACTCCCTGAACACTTCTCGCTAATCGAGAAACTCAAGACGAGCTACCCGGTAAAAAAACTGTGTGACGTGTTTGGCGTGCATCGCAGCAGCTTTAAATACTGGAGACAACGTTCAAAAAGACCTGTGTGTGCCACGAAGACTAAGGAAATAGCCAAGGTCAGAGAGCTCTTTCGCGAGAGCGAAGGCTCTGCAGGGGCGCGCAGCATCGCAGAGATGGCGACAAGGCAGGATGTGCCGTTAAGTCGCTATCGCGCTGGCCGCCTGATGGAAAAGCTTGGCCTAATTAGCTGCCAAGTGCCTGGGCACACCTACAAGAAAACAGGTGATGAGCATGTTGAGATACCGAACCACTTAGAGCGACAGTTTAACGTCGAGACACCCGACCAGGTTTGGTGTGGCGACGTCACGTATATCTGGACTGGCAATCGTTGGGCTTATCTAGCCGTTGTCATGGATTTATTTGCTAGGAAAGCGGTCGGCTGGGCAATGTCGTTATCACCCGATAGCGAGCTCACCAGCAGTGCATTAAAAATGGCTTATGAGAGTCGTGGGCGGCCAAAAGGGGTTATGTTCCACAGTGATCAGGGCAGTCATTATACGAGCCGTAAGTACCGCCAAACGCTTTGGAAATGTCAGATAAAACAAAGTCTAAGCCGACGTGGGAACTGCTGGGATACTCAATCTACTATTCTTGTGAGCATCGCACTGGCCTGACCCGTGCTGGGATTGGCTTAATTGCCTTTGCATTGACCTGTCGGCCAGTGTTGATGTTCCCCGAAACTTCCCGGGCTCAGCGTTTGTGACCTAATAGGAGCTTTGTTCTGCACCGTGAGTGTCCTGTCCTGCGATTGAGATTGGGAATATGCCGTAGCTGAAGAGGTGTCCCATGAACGTGGAATCGCAGCAAGCACTTATTCTCGGTGTAGATACACATTTAGATATTCATGTCGGTGTGGTTATTAACGAGCTAGGTCAATTACTTGGAACTCGCTCTGTGTCTGCTAATGCAGCAGGTTATGCCGAACTATTAAGCTGGTCGTCGTTGTTTGGCACCCTGACTCGTGCAGGTGTTGAAGGAACAGGTACTTACGGCGCGGGGCTTTGCCGTTTTTTGATTGATTATGAAATCACTGTCTTTGAAGTTAATCGCCCTGATAGATCGAATCGGCGGCAAAAAGGCAAGTCTGACCCAACTGATGCTGAAAATGCTGCCAGGTCGGTATTGTCAGGTGTAGCGACTGCTATACCCAAACAGCAATCAGGCGCTTGTGAAGCGATGCGTATCGTATCAGTTGCCAGGCGCAGCGCTGTAAAAGCCAAAACGCAAGCTATCAATCAATTGCGAGCGCTATTGGTGAGTGCGCCTCAGGAAGTCCGTGAGAAGCTGTGGAGAGCGAAAACGAATGAGTGCGTGAAAGCGTGTGCGAGAGTTCGCAGCTTAGGGGATAGTGCTCTCTTGCAAACACTAGCATCGACGCTCAAGGCGCTTGCCAAGCGATGGTTAACGCTAGCTACCGAATTAGAACAACTCGATAAGCAGTTAGAGGCTCTGACTCAAAAACATGCGCAGAATTTGCGAAGCCGCTTTGGCGTAGGTCCTCATACGGCGGCCGTTCTTTTATCCGTTGCGGGAGACAATCCTGAGCGCTTAACAAATGAGGCTGCCTTGGCTGCTCTTTGCGGTGTAAATCCTTTGCCTGCCTCTTCAGGCAAAACGATAAGGCACCGCTTAAATCGAGGCGGTAGCCGAGCTGCTAACAATGCCTTGTGGACCATAGCCATGGTCAGAATGCGAAGCGATCCTCGGACCCGTGCTTATGTCGATCGCCGAACGGCGGAAGGACTGACCTCCAAGGAAATTCATCGTTGCCTGAAACGATATATTGTCCGCGAGCTATTTCCCTTGATAATGGAAGATCTTGGCAAATTACGAGAGGCCGTTTGACATAGGAGCGTCAATGCGCCAATGGAGAGGTTTTTTAGGAGCTTAAAAGTTGAATGGGTGCCAACGTACGGCTATCGCTCATTCTTGCAGGGGCAGCATCATATCGTGAACTATTTAATCGGGTATTACAGCCAGCTTAGGCCTCACCAACATAACGGTGGTATGAGTCCAAATCAGGCAGAGGAAAAATACTGGGTTAACTATAAACCGGTGGCCAGTTTTACTTGACCACTACAACTCAACCAAAAACGCATGCTCTCTATCCGTCATACTCTTACTTCCGCTCGCCCGGGAAGTTGGAGCAGCGCTGATAGAACCTTCGTTAAACCAGCTCGCGACCCGCGCTTGGTTTTCTTTCACCCGCTCGCGCACTCGGTTATCCGACGACATGCCAACCAAACACGTGTCGAAATACCAGCGCAAAAAGGCTGCAATTGTCAGCAGCCTCTGGTTGTAAGTATCAGGTTCGACAGCCAGCTTTGTCACTTTTCCACGTGAGCGGTCTCGCCGAAGCATGACGAAGAGGCTGCCTACAACCTCCGCCTCGGTAAACCCTTGTCCACGACTGACTCTGTGCCAAAGATCGATTCCTTGGTCGTCCAGCCACTCAAAAAAAATCATCAGCTCTCGCGCATTACGGGCTAGCGTGTTCGTCTTTAGGTGCTGACGGCCAAGAATAAATTCGTTCGCACTCGGGATTGGCATGCCATCTTCATCGAGCAGCAACGGCAACTCATGCCCGGCTGCTTGTCTGATAACCTCGATTCGCATCGATTGCTCCACCTTTAACTATACAAATCGATACTATATATCTACCTCACCATACGTTTGATACACATCATTTTTACTCCTAAAAACAACTATACGTGCTGTTAAAAAACACATAAAAAAAGCCATCTTCAACTATACGTTGAAAATGGCTTCATAAAATCTCAAGTCACTGTAATAAATAGATAAATACAACCTGCGAACAGATGGCAACTTTACATACTACTTTACCATGCGCTAGAACGGAATCTCATCGTCGAAGTCGTCAAAGTTACCCGGATCAGGCGCACCGTAACTGCTGTTCTGCTGGTTGGGCTGGGGTGCTTGATTGCCCTGCTGTGGCGCTGGCCGTGGCGGCTGCTGTGGGCTCTGCCCGCCTGGGTAGTTATTTCCGCCTTGCGGTGCGCCGCCCTGTTGGGGGTAACCGCCGCCCTGGTTATTCTGGGCCGGGTTATTTTGGCCAGGATTGTTCTGCGGCGCGCTGTTCTGCGCAGCAGCGTTTTGGTCGTAGTTGTTTTGCGGGGCACCGCCGCCCTGAAAATCACCGCTGCGACCGTCAAGCATCTGCATATCGTTGGCAACAATTTCGGTTGAGTAGCGATCCTGGCCGTTTTGATCCTGCCACTTGCGGGTCTGCAGGCGCCCTTCAATATACACTTTGGATCCTTTTTTCAGGTACTGCTGGGCGATTTCGGCGGTTTTATTGAACATCACCACGCGGTGCCATTCGGTACGCTCTTGGCGTTGGCCGCTCTGGCGATCCATCCAGGTATCGGTGGTGGCCAGGTTTAAGTTCGCCACGGCGGTGCCGCTGGGCGTGAAACGCACCTCTGGATCCTGCCCGAGGTTACCAATCAAAATTACTTTATTAATGCCGCGAGCCATAAGGCGCTCCTTTAAATGCTGCCATGTAGGGTTAATTACCAGCTGTGGTCAGTGTTACAACCCAGCTAGCTTAAGATTTGGGTGGCGCCAAGAGCTTTGTCAATGCCGCCTGGTCAAGCTGTTGACGGTTTACCTTTAGATAGACCAAACGCTCTTCCGGCACCACCATGACGTCCTCAACGCCGACCACATCGGCTAAATGTTCCATCAGCAGGTCGAGCGCATCTGCCTGGGTCTCGTGCAGCGCTACCACTTCGCTGGAAAGTGGCGGTGGCATGGGCATCCGCCACATGGCGACCCACCAGCACAGCGCCAGCCCAGCACAGCCGATAAAGACCGCGTCAAGGCCTCCATAATGAGCCAGCAAACCGCCTAGCGTACCACCTAAAAAAGCGCCTAAAAATTGGCTGGTAGAGTACACCCCCATCGCGGTGCCTTTCGCGCCCGCCGGCGCCAGCTTACTGAGCATGGAAGGAAGCGTGGCTTCCAGCAAGTTAAAGCCAGTAAAGAATATGAACAGCCATATAAACAGCCAATAGCCCGGCGATAATGGTAGCCCCAGCCCTGCCAGGCTGATCACAATAGCGCCAATGGCCAGTAGGCACATCAAGCGCATGCGCTGTTGCTTCTCTGCCACAATAATTAGCGGCACCATGGCCACAAACGATAGCGCCATAATGCCAAGATACGCCAGTCCGTGATACTCAATCGCCACGCCAGCGTTCAATAGCCGAAACGGCACCGCGACAAATATCGCCATCAGCACCAGGTGCAGGGCAAAAATTGACAGATCCAACCGCCATAAATCGGGGCGGGTTATCACACTCTTAAACTGCTGGCGATCCATTCCCACATCGCGGTGACGCCGCCTGCGCGGCGCGGCGGGCACCCAGCGCCACAGCACCAGCAAACTAACCAGCGTCAGCAGCGCGGTAAACCAGAACACACCCGCCAGTCCCACCCAGGCGGCAAGCCAGGGGCCCAGCACCATAGCAATGGCAAACGACACGCCAATCGAGAGGCCAATGGTCGCCATGGCGGCGGTGCGAACCTGCTCACGGGTTTGATCCGCCAGCAGTGCCATAATCGCCGCAGCCACGGCGCCCCCGCCTTGAAGCGCCCGCCCGGCGATCACGCCGCCAATAGTATCGGAAAGCGCGGCAACCACGCTGCCAAGCGCAAAAATCACCAGCCCTATGGCAATGACCCGCTTGCGGCCAATGCGGTCAGAGAGTAAGCCGAACGGGATTTGCAGCGTCGCCTGGGTTAAACCATAAACGCCCAATCCAATGCCCACCAACAGCGGGGTCGAACCTTCAAGCGTGTCGGCATACAGCGCCAACACCGGCAACACCATAAAAAGCCCCAGCATGCGAGATGCATAAAGCCCGGCCAAGCCGCTGATCGCACGACGTTCAGAGGCCAGCAATAGTGCGGAAACCTTGCGCATAGTGCCCTTATGTGTGACGAAGAGTCAGTAGGTGGTGGATAAACGTGGGGGTCAATAACCGTAACAACTAACGACAATCCTCTATTCTAGCCGTTTGAGTCGGCCCTGGAAACGTCACTAGTTGCCGCAGGTTACCAAAGCCGTTTTGCCGGGAGGGGTCTGACAAACGTATAATCACGCTTTTGCCGCGCGATTCGAGGTGTTGATGGACAGCATTCTGGTCAGGGGTGCCCGCACCCACAACCTCAAGCAGATCGATGTGGAGCTGCCCCGTAACAAGCTGATTGTGATAACCGGCCTCTCCGGCTCGGGTAAATCGTCGTTAGCGTTCGACACCCTTTACGCCGAGGGGCAGCGCCGCTACGTGGAATCGCTCTCCACCTATGCGCGCCAGTTCCTGTCGATGATGGAAAAGCCCGATGTGGATCACATCGAAGGGCTGTCGCCTGCGATCTCCATTGAGCAGAAGTCGACCTCCCACAACCCGCGCTCGACCGTGGGCACCATCACCGAAATTTACGACTACCTGCGCCTACTGTTTGCCCGTGCCGGGACGCCCCGCTGCCCCGAACATGGCGAAGACTTGGAAGCCCAGACCATTTCGCAGATGGTCGACCAAGTCATGAACCTCGCCGAAGGTACCAAACTGATGCTGCTGGCGCCGGTAGTCAAAGGTCGCAAAGGCGAACATTTACAGTTATTAGCCGAACTGCGCGCCCAGGGCTTCGTACGCGCCCTGGTCGATGGCCAAGTGCTCGAGCTGGACGACATCGCACCGCTGGATAAGCGCAAAAAACACGATATCAGCGTCGTCGTTGACCGCTTCAAAGTGCGCGATGACCTTGCCCAACGCTTGGCGGAGTCCTTTGAAACCGCGCTGAACCTCGCTGACGGCACCGCCATGGTTCACTTTATGGACGGTGAGCGCGAAGATATTGCCTTTTCGTCACGTTTTGCCTGCCCGGTGTGTGGTTACTCCTTGGCGGAGCTTGAGCCACGCATGTTCTCGTTCAACAACCCGGCGGGCGCCTGCCCCACCTGCGACGGGCTGGGTGTGCAGCAGTACTTCGACCCCGACAAACTGATCAGTCATCCGGAACTCTCACTGGCCGAAGGCGTGATCAAAGGCTGGGATCGGCGCAATATTTACTACTTTACCCAGCTCCAGGCGCTGGCCAAATACTATGGCTTCGAGCTGGAAACGCCCTGGCAAAAGCTCGCCCGCCGCGATCGGGAGGTTATCCTCAACGGCAGCGGCGACGAGCAAATCCCATTTGTGTACGTGGGTGATCGCGGCCGTAAAGTAACCCGCGAACACGCTTTCGAAGGCGTGCTGCCCAATATGCAGCGCCGCTATCGGGAAACCGAATCCAACATGGTGCGCGATGACCTGGTCAAATACATCGCCGTGCAGCCTTGTGCGACCTGTAACGGCTCGCGACTGCGTAAAGAGTCACGCCATGTTTACGTGGATGATCACAATATCGCCGAGATTGTGCGCTTCCCGATTGGTGAAGCCTGGCGCTACTTTGCCGATTTAAGCCTGCCGGGACGCAAAGGTGAGATCGCCGATAAAATCGTCCATGAGATCCACGCCCGATTAGAGTTTTTGGTCAATGTGGGACTGGATTACCTTAATCTTGAGCGCAGCGCCGATACCCTTTCCGGCGGTGAAGCCCAACGTATCCGGTTGGCCAGCCAAATTGGCGCGGGCCTGGTCGGGGTGATGTATATTCTCGATGAGCCCTCAATTGGCTTGCACCAGCGGGACAACGACCGACTGCTGAAAACCCTTGAGCGGCTGCGCGATTTGGGCAATACCGTGATTGTGGTCGAGCACGATGAAGACGCCATTCGCGCCGCTGATCACGTGCTGGATATCGGCCCAGGTGCAGGTGTTCACGGCGGTGAAATTGTCGCCCAGGGCACCTCGCAAGACGTGATGGACAACCCCAACTCGCTGACCGGCCAATACTTATCTGGCACCCGGGAAATCGCCGTGCCGCCCTACCGCATTCCCGGCAACCCAGAAAAGCAGCTGATTGTGCGCGGCGCTACCGGTAATAATCTGCAGAATGTAACGCTTAGCCTGCCACTGGGGCTGTTTATCGCCATTACCGGCGTTTCCGGCTCGGGTAAATCGACGTTGATCAACGGCACGTTAATGCCGATTGCCGCGCGCGAATTAAACCGCGCGACCACGCTGACCGCCGCGCCCTATGAGAAGATCGAGGGGCTCGACCAGCTCGATAAAGTCATCGATATCGACCAAAGCCCGATTGGCCGCACGCCACGCTCCAATCCGGCCACCTATACGGGTATTTTCACGCCAATTCGCGAGCTGTTTGCGGGCACCCAAGAAGCGCGTTCCCGGGGCTATAAGCCCGGCCGCTTCAGCTTTAACGTTAAAGGTGGGCGCTGCGAGGCGTGCCAGGGCGAAGGCATGATCAAGGTAGAGATGCACTTTCTGCCGGATATCTACGTGCCCTGCGACGTGTGTAAGGGCAAGCGCTACAACCGCGAAACCCTGGATATTCACTACAAGGGTAAAACGATCCACGAAGTGCTGGCCATGACGGTGGAAGACGCACTGGAATTCTTTAGCCCAGTACCCGCCATTGCACGCCGTTTGCAAACCTTGCTCGACGTAGGCCTTTCCTACATTCGCTTAGGGCAGAGCGCCACCACCCTTTCGGGCGGCGAAGCGCAGCGGGTTAAACTGGCCCGCGAACTGGCCAAGCGCGATACCGGCAAAACGCTGTATATTCTTGATGAGCCCACTACCGGGCTACACTTTGAGGATATCCGCCAGCTGCTGACGGTACTCCACCGCCTGCGCGATCACGGCAATACTATCGTGGTGATTGAGCACAACCTGGATGTGATCAAAACCGCCGACTGGATTGTCGATCTCGGCCCCGAAGGGGGCTCCGGTGGCGGGCAGATCATTGCTGAAGGTACACCGGAACAGATCGCTAAACAGAACGTTTCGCATACCGGTCGTTTCTTAGCACCACTGCTGGCGCGTAGCAAAGAACGCGCGACTAAACGCTAAAAAGCCTGGGGGTTATTCACCCCCAGGCTAAGCTATTTAAAAGACCGCGCTAATCAAAAGGCTGAGCTAGCCGCACTTGGACCAGCCGCAGCCGGCGTAGCAGGTGGGGCAACCATCCATCATGATCAGCTCACCACGACACTCAGGGCAGTTACCCACCGTGGCAGGGCCGCTGCCTTCAGGCTTTTTTGGCGCTAACGGCGCCCCGCCAATAGGCTCTACTGCCCCCGCTTCAACGTGTACATCGGCTGCCTCTTCCTCCGGCTGCCAAGCATGGCCGTGGGTCATGCGGTGGGCGTAGCGCTCGACCAACTGCTCAACCGGCACTTGGTTGCCATCCTGATCCAGGAAGCCGCGACGATAGAGAATCTGCTGGATCGACCAGGCAATCGCCGCCACTTCTGAATCGTGGAACATCGGTTTGTTCCAGCGGTTCATACCACAGCGCACCAAGCCTTTATCCCAAGCCACTTTACGCAGATCCGCCACCGCCTGGGTGACATAACCACCGCGGGCCGCCAGCGACAAGCTACGCATGGTCGCGGTGATCCACTGATGCTCGCTGGAGAGCTGCCCGGATGGGAAAAAGAACTCCACCGGGCGCTCAATCACCACGCGTTGACTGCCAATCACACCTTCCACCGGCATAAACGACACCAACAGATAGACTTTCTTGCGCCCTTCGGCGCCTACATATGAGATCTTTTCGGAAACTGCTTCTAAGGTACCTTCCGGGCGGGAAGGAATACGCACCGTTAGCGGATCTTCATCCTGCAGCTCAGGAGTGGGCGCGGCCTGCTCCTGCTGCTTGATACGGTAACCAACAATTTTTGAGGTAATTTCAACAGCCATGGTGTTCTCCATCAGCAAAGGCAATGCAAAGGTAATCGGGCGATTGTTGTCAGTCGATGCGCGTTACCATTTGCCGTAGGTACCCTCTTTTAAGCCATCAAACAGGTTGGCAGCATTATGCTCTTCACCGTCGTAAATCACCGTTTCGTCCCCGGTTAGCTCGAGGGTTTCGCCATTTTCCAGCTCAAACACGTAGGTGGTGTTTTTAAGATCATCCTCGCGCACCAGCACACCCTGGAAGGCTTCAGGGTTAAAACGGAAAGTCGTGCAGCCTTTTAAGCGACTTTCATAGGCTTGCAAGTAGAGATCCTGGAACTGCTCAAAGGGGAACTCGGTGGGCACATTGACCGTTTTTGAGATCGCCGAATCGACCCAGTGCTGAGCCGCGGCCTGAACGGCGACGTGCTGTTCAGGCGAAATCGCATCGGCAGTGACAAAGTAATCGGGCAGGTCGCTTTCTACTGCATCGGCGGCGATAAAGTGACGATAGGCCGCCAGCTCAAAGGAGACGACTTCGACCTGCTCTTTGGTCTTTTTTCCAGACTGGATAATGTTGCGGAAGTAGCGGTGCGAGAACGACGGCTCAATGCCGTTGGAGGCGTTGTTACCCATCGACAGGCTGATGGTACCGGTCGGCGCGATAGAACTATGGTGGGTAAAGCGTGCACCGTGCTCGGCCAGTTGCGCCACTAGCTCCGGCTCAAGCTCAGCTACCTGAGCCATATACTGGCTATAGCGAGCGTGCAGAATACGCCCCGGCACTTGGTCACCCACTTCGTAGCCATCTTTGGCGAGCTGCGGCCGTTCGCGGAGCATTTTGGGGGTTATGCTGTGCTCCTGCTCCAGCACTGGCGCCATGCCCTTCTCTTGAGAGAGTTCCAATGCCTGCTTCCAACCCTCAATGGCTAAATGGCGGCTGACTTCATCGGTGAATACCAGCGACTGCTTAGAGCCGTAGGGGATCTTGAGCATGGTGAGCGTCGACCCTAAGCCCAGAAAGCCCATGCCGTGGCGGCGCTTGGCTTCAATCTCACGCTGCTGCTGGGGCAGCGGCAGGCCAGCAATTTCCACCACGTTGTCAAGCATACGGGTGAAAATGGCGACCACTTTGCGGTAGCGCGCCCAGTCAAAGCGCGGCTTGGCACCAAAGGGGTCAATCACAAACTTGGTCAGGTTCACCGAACCCAACAAGCAGGCGCCTTCTGGCGGCAGCGGCTGCTCGCCACAGGGGTTGGTAGCGCGGATATCCTCGCAGAACCAGTTGTTGTTCATGCGGTTAACTTGGTCGATCAGGATAAAGCCTGGTTCCGCGTAGTCATAGGTGGAGGACATGATGGTGTCCCACAACTCCCGCGCTTTGATCACTTCAACAATACGGCAGGCGACGCGGCCTTCGGCATCTACCGTGTAGCCTTCTTCAATCACCGGCCAGTCGCGGTAGATCAGGTCTTGCGCTTTAACATCTTCTTTCTCACCAGGATGCAGCGGAAAGGCCAGCGGCCAGTCGGTATTGTTCTTGACCGCTTCCATAAACTCGTCAGTGATCAGTAGGCTAAGGTTAAACTGACGCAGCCGCCCTGCTTCACGCTTGGCCTGGATAAACTCGCGCACGTCCGGGTGGCCCACATCAAAGGTACCCATTTGGGCGCCACGGCGGCCACCGGCAGAGGCCACGGTGAAGCACATCTTGTCGTAGATATCCATAAACGCCAGCGGGCCGTTAGTACCCGCACCCGCGCCGAATACAAACGCGCCTTTGTGGCGTAGCGTCGAGAAGTCGTAGCCGATGCCGGCACCTGACTTAAGCGTCATGCCCGCATCGACCACCGAGTCGAGAATATCGCGCATGGAGTCGCGAATGGTACGCGAGACGGTGCAGTTAATCAGGCTCACTGCAGGCTTATAGGCCTCAGCGCCCGCGTTGGAGAGAATACGACCGGCAGGAATGGCGCCATTTTCCAGCGCCCAACGAAATTTCGGTAGCCACTCTTCGGCTTTGTCACCCTCCACCGCTGCGAGAGCGCGTGCGACACGTTCAAACGTCGCCCCAACATCCTGATCGACGGGTTGGCTATGACGATCCTTGAGACGGTATTTGGCATCCCAAATCTCCCGCGAGGGCGCCTGCATAGGAACATCATTAGAGGTTTTGATAGCCTTGGCAGCGGTGCTCATGTCGCAAAACTCCTTCACAACAGGGTGAATATAGCGCTTAAATCGTAGCGATTATACGTAGCATCGGAGTGAAGTATAGACTTGACTTTCCACCATATGAGGCACTTTATGTACATTTTTATACCATATATAGGAAAATCAGCGCGTTACTCTTTTGCCTTTCTGCAAGACGCTATAGACTGGTTTTTTATTAATAGTCGATTGGTTTTAGTTAGATGGCCCTGATCATAACTGCACTTCATGCCCTGCGTTTTCGTTTTCTCTCCCTAGCCGCTGTGACGATGGTCATCTCGTTGATGGCCGTTATACCCGTCACTAACGCCGCCACGTTTAATACTGATGGTGTGGCTTCCCATACTCATTGGCAATCAATGACGCTCTCGCTGGGCGGCGAGCAGCACTATCGTGCGGTAGAGACTCACAGCTATTCGGACGCCACGCTTAGCCTAAACACAAGCCCAGGAGTATGCGATTTGCCCTGGCTGGAGGTGCGCGTCACGCTTGAGCAGCAACAGAGTGAAAGCCGTGCGGTCAACCTGGTACCTGCCCGGCTTCGCATCGATGAACAACCGGTAATCGACACCATGGCGGAATTTATTACCGAACGTGGCGACGATGGTTTTTATGCCCATTTTTACCTTAACGACTTAGAAGCGCTGATAGCGGATATGCGCCAGGGCAAGCAGTTGTTTCTCGGCTTTGACCAGAAACAGCAAGAACCGTGGTATATGACCTTTAGCCTCCAAGGGGCGGATGCGGCGATTACCCGAATGCTGACTCAGTGTGAAGGCACTGAATATACTACACACTAAGATTCTCTATCTGACACCAAGGAATACTGCTGCACTTTCGTTAGGAAGAGCTTATAAGTCCAGGCCAAAGTGTGGTTCTTCTACTCACGACTCCCCCCTCACAACTCACCCTTTTATAACCCCCACGCATAAAAAAATCCCCCAGAGCGCAAGCCCTGGGGGATTTTGGGTATAGGTGCCTGACGATGACCTACTCTCGCATGGGGAGACCCCACACTACCATCGGCGCTAAGCGGTTTCACTGCTGAGTTCGGCAAGGGATCAGGTGGTTCACGCGTGCTATGGTCGTCAGGCGTAACGGTTAATGTACATCATGCTGACGAGCGGGCTGTCTATCGTTGCTTGCTCAATTGTGTGCGTCTCATTACCTGCCGCCTGTGCGCTTAATGCGTCAGGCCACACGCTGCGTATCCGGTTGTTTCATGTCACGTCATCATTTTGAGCAGACCCCTTGGGTGTTATAGGGTCAAGCCTCACGGGCCATTAGTACACGTTAGCTCAACGCCTTGCAGCGCTTCCACACCGTGCCTATCAACCAGCTGGTCTCGCTGGGCCCTTCAGGAGGCTCTAGGCCTCGGGGATGTCTCATCTTGAAGGGGGCTTCCCGCTTAGATGCTTTCAGCGGTTATCCCGTCCGACCATAGCTACCCGGCAATGCCACTGGCGTGACAACCGGAACACCAGAGGGTCGTCCACTCCGGTCCTCTCGTACTAGGAGCAGCCCTTCTCAAACATCCAACGCCCACGGCAGATAGGGACCGAACTGTCTCACGACGTTCTAAACCCAGCTCGCGTACCACTTTAAATGGCGAACAGCCATACCCTTGGGACCGACTTCAGCCCCAGGATGTGATGAGCCGACATCGAGGTGCCAAACACCGCCGTCGATGTGAACTCTTGGGCGGTATCAGCCTGTTATCCCCGGAGTACCTTTTATCCGTTGAGCGATGGCCCTTCCATACAGAACCACCGGATCACTAGAACCTGCTTTCGCACCTGCTCGACGTGTCTGTCTCGCAGTCAAGCACCCTTATGCTCTTGCACTCATTGCACGATGTCCGACCGTGCTGAGGGTACCTTCGTGCTCCTCCGTTACTCTTTAGGAGGAGACCGCCCCAGTCAAACTACCCACCACACACTGTCCTCGATCCGGATAACGGACCTGAGTGAGAACGCCAATGATGCCAGGCTGGTATTTCAAGGTTGGCTCCGCCCGAACTGGCGTCCGGAGTTCAAAGCCTCCCAGCTATCCTACACAGGCAACATCAGCGTCCAGTGTGAAGCTATAGTAAAGGTTCACGGGGTCTTTCCGTCTAGCCGCGGGTACACCGCATCTTCACGGCGATTTCAATTTCACTGAGTCTCGGGTGGAGACAGCGTGGCCATCATTACGCCATTCGTGCAGGTCGGAACTTACCCGACAAGGAATTTCGCTACCTTAGGACCGTTATAGTTACGGCCGCCGTTTACCGGGGCTTCAATCAAGAGCTTCGCCTTGCGGCTAACACCATCATTTAACCTTCCGGCACCGGGCAGGCGTCACACCCTATACGTCCGCTTGCGCGTTAGCAGAGTGCTGTGTTTTTAATAAACAGTTGCAGCCACCTGGTATCTTCGACCGGTTCGGGCTAGGAGAGCAAGTCTCTTCACCCTACGCCGGCGTGCCTTCTCCCGAAGTTACGGCACCATTTTGCCTAGTTCCTTCACCCGAGTTCTCTCAAGCGCCTTGGGATTCTCACCCTGACCACCTGTGTCGGTTTGGGGTACGGTCGCACATGATCTGAAGCTTAGAGGCTTTTCCTGGAAGCGTGGCATCAGTGACTTCCTGACCGTGGTCAGTTCGTCTCACATCTCGGCTTTAAGCGTCCCGGATTTACCTAAGACACCAGCCTACTCACTTTCACCAGGGCTACCAACGCCTGGCTCACCTAGCCTTCTTCGTCCCCCCATCGCAACCATGTCCGGTACGGGAATATTGACCCGTTTCCCATCGACTACGCCTTTCGGCCTCGCCTTAGGGGCCGACTCACTCTGCTCCGATTAGCGTCGAACAGAAACCCTTGGTCTTCCGGCGAGGGAGTTTTTCACTCCCTTTATCGTTACTCATGTCAGCATTCGCACTCGTGATACCTCCAGCAGACTTCTCAATCCACCTTCATTGGCTTACACGACGCTCCTCTACCGCGCATTCCTAAGAATGCACCCGTAGCTTCGGTACCTGGTTTAGCCCCGTTACATCTTCCGCGCAGGCCGACTCGACTAGTGAGCTATTACGCTTTCTTTAAAGGATGGCTGCTTCTAAGCCAACCTCCTAGCTGTCTGAGCCTTCCCACATCGTTTCCCACTTAACCAGGATTTCGGGACCTTAGCTGACGGTCTGGGTTGTTTCCCTTTTCACGACGGACGTTAGCACCCGCCGTGTGTCTCCCACGCGTTACTCACCGGTATTCGGAGTTTGCCTCGGGTTGGTAAGTCGGGATGACCCCCTAGCCGAAACAGTGCTCTACCCCCGGCGGTACTACATGAGGCGCTACCTAAATAGCTTTCGAGGAGAACCAGCTATCTCCGAGCTTGATTAGCCTTTCACTCCGATCCACAAGTCATCCAAATCTTTTTCAACAGATCCTGGTTCGGGCCTCCAATTGATGTTACTCAATCTTCACCCTGCTCATGGATAGATCGCTCGGTTTCGGGTCTATATCCAGCGACTGTGTCGCCCAGTTAAGACTCGGTTTCCCTACGGCTCCCCTATACGGTTAACCTCGCCACTGAATATAAGTCGCTGACCCATTATACAAAAGGTACGCCGTCACGGAACAAGTCCGCTCCGACTGCTTGTACGCACACGGTTTCAGGATCTATTTCACTCCCCTCTCCGGGGTTCTTTTCGCCTTTCCCTCACGGTACTGGTTCACTATCGGTCAGCCAGGAGTATTTAGCCTTGGAGGATGGTCCCCCCGTCTTCAGTCAAGGTTTCTCGTGCCCCGACCTACTCGATTTCACATGGTCAGATTTTCGACTACGGGGCTATCACCCGCTACGGCCGCGCTTCCCAACGCATTCGCCTAATCAGTCACATGCTTAAGGGCTGGTCCCCGTTCGCTCGCCGCTACTAGGGGAATCTCGGTTGATTTCTTTTCCTCAGGGTACTTAGATGTTTCAGTTCCCCTGGTTCGCCTCGTACCCCTATGTATTCAGGGCACGATACTCATCTTATGATGAGTGGGTTTCCCCATTCAGAAATGCCCGGGTCACAGGTTGTTGCCACCTCACCGAGCCTTATCGCAGGCTACCACGTCTTTCATCGCCTCTGGCTGCCTAGGCATCCACCGTGTGCGCTTCATTGCTTGACCCTATAACCCGAAGGAGTCTGGTATCTCGCAATGATCACGTTTCATTGTGCCGGATACGCTGACGCGTATCACAATTTAAGAAGCACTTCTTGCGAAGTGTTCTTGTCAGCATGATATACATTGTTAAAGAGCGACTGCTATAAGCAGTGATAAGCGTTCTTTCATATTAAAAAAAGAAAAAGACCTTTAAGACCTTAAACGCTATTTTTTCTTTTTAACGTGAAAAAAACAGAGCCACTTATCACTGCGTATTAACAGCATTCTGATCAGGTAATTCATTGTGGACGCTTACTAACGTGTGACGCATCGTTTAAGGAGGTGATCCAGCCGCAGGTTCCCCTACGGCTACCTTGTTACGACTTCACCCCAGTCATGAACCACACCGTGGTGATCGCCCTCTTGCGTTAGGCTAACCACTTCTGGTGCAGTCCACTCCCATGGTGTGACGGGCGGTGTGTACAAGGCCCGGGAACGTATTCACCGTGACATTCTGATTCACGATTACTAGCGATTCCGACTTCACGGAGTCGAGTTGCAGACTCCGATCCGGACTGAGACCGGCTTTAAGGGATTCGCTGACTCTCGCGAGCTCGCTGCCCTTTGTACCGGCCATTGTAGCACGTGTGTAGCCCTACCCGTAAGGGCCATGATGACTTGACGTCGTCCCCACCTTCCTCCGGTTTGTCACCGGCAGTCTCCTTAGAGTTCCCGCCATTACGCGCTGGCAAATAAGGACAAGGGTTGCGCTCGTTACGGGACTTAACCCAACATTTCACAACACGAGCTGACGACAGCCATGCAGCACCTGTCTGACAGTTCCCGAAGGCACACCAAGATCTCTCTCGGCTTCTGTCGATGTCAAGGGTAGGTAAGGTTCTTCGCGTTGCATCGAATTAAACCACATGCTCCACCGCTTGTGCGGGCCCCCGTCAATTCATTTGAGTTTTAACCTTGCGGCCGTACTCCCCAGGCGGTCGACTTATCGCGTTAACTTCGCCACAAAGTGCGCTAGGCACCCAACGGCTGGTCGACATCGTTTACGGCGTGGACTACCAGGGTATCTAATCCTGTTTGCTACCCACGCTTTCGCACCTCAGTGTCAGTGTCAGTCCAGAAGGCCGCCTTCGCCACTGGTATTCCTCCCGATCTCTACGCATTTCACCGCTACACCGGGAATTCTACCTTCCTCTCCTGCACTCTAGCCTGACAGTTCCGGATGCCGTTCCCAGGTTGAGCCCGGGGCTTTCACAACCGGCTTATCAAGCCACCTACGCGCGCTTTACGCCCAGTAATTCCGATTAACGCTTGCACCCTCCGTATTACCGCGGCTGCTGGCACGGAGTTAGCCGGTGCTTCTTCTGCGAGTGATGTCTTTCCTAATGGGTATTAACCACTAGGCGTTCTTCCTCGCTGAAAGTGCTTTACAACCCGAGGGCCTTCTTCACACACGCGGCATGGCTGGATCAGGGTTGCCCCCATTGTCCAATATTCCCCACTGCTGCCTCCCGTAGGAGTTCGGGCCGTGTCTCAGTCCCGATGTGGCTGATCATCCTCTCAGACCAGCTACGGATCGCTGCCTTGGTGAGCCATTACCTCACCAACTAGCTAATCCGACATAGGCTCATCCAATAGCGGGAGCCGAAGCCCCCTTTCTCCCGTAGGACGTATGCGGTATTAGTCTGAGTTTCCCCAGGTTATCCCCCACTATCGGGCAGATTCCTATGCATTACTCACCCGTCCGCCGCTCGTCAGCGGGGTGCAAGCACCCCCTGTTACCGCTCGACTTGCATGTGTTAGGCCTGCCGCCAGCGTTCAATCTGAGCCATGATCAAACTCTTCAGTTTAAGATCTATGCGGTTCTTACCTGCCACTCGAAAGGGACAGAAGCGAACCAAACTTGGCTCAAGGGTCAAACGAATTCATTCAAAACAGATCCCAAAGGACGAATCCTTTAAAACCTTATTGCTTGAGTCGCTTGCCTTGATATTTGGTGATTTGTCACCAACATCAGCAAGCGCCCACATGAATTACCTGATCAAATTGTTAAAGAGCTGTTTCGCTGTCTGGTTACTGTGAAAGTAACCGGGCTGCCGTTGACTTGGCTTGCCTCAGCGAGGAAGGCGTATTCTACGCAGTTCCTGGTGGTTGTCAACCGCTGCTTTAGCGACGGAAGCGAGCGATAGAACCTGCGCTAACTTCCTGACAAACCGAAGCTTTTACACTTCATTCACCGCTGGTAACGCTTGGCGTCCCCGGCAGCGTACTTTACGGTTTCGCTGACGGATTGGCAAGGGGTTTTTAGCGTCGGGATAAATTGAAATAGATAGAAGCGCTAACGGTGCTCTCTAAACATCGCGGATCGAACCTGTCACCAGCGAATCTGACCCGAGGTCGGCGATGCTACGCGCACCGGTGAGCGTCATCGCAACTCGCATTTCCTTCTCGAACAGCTCAAGCAGATGGGCAACGCCCGCCTCCCCAGCAGTAGCAAGCGCATAGATGAAGGCACGCCCAAGCAATACGGTATCGGCACCCATGGCGATCATCCGCACTACATCGAGCCCGCTGCGCACGCCGGAATCAGCCAAAATGGCCAAGTCACCCTTTACCGCATCGGCGATAGCAGGCAACGCACGTGCAGTCGAGGGAACACCATCGAGCTGGCGGCCGCCATGATTGGAAACGACAATACCATCCGCACCGAAGCGCACCGCATCGCGGGCATCCTCGGGGTCAAGTATACCCTTAATGATCATCGGGCCATCCCATTGCTCTCTAATCCACTCCAAGTCTTTCCAGGAGATGGACGGATCAAAGTTATCACCCAGCCAGGCAATATAGTCCTCAAGCTCCGTTGGCTTACCGCGATAATCAGACACGTTACCCAGGTCATGGGGGCGACCATGGATGCCCACATCCCAAGCCCAAAAAGGGTGCATTGCCGCCTGAGCCATTCGCCGCATCGGCCCGTACTCACCGCTCATGCCCGAGTGAGCATCACGATAACGCGCGCCTGGAACAGGCATATCAACGGTAAAAATAAGCGTCTTGACGCCAGCAGCCTTGGCTCTTTCCAGAACATGTTTCATAAAGCCCCGGTCTTTCAGCACATAGAGCTGAAACCAGATGGGCCGATCAATGGCCGAAGCCACCTCATCAATAGGGCATACCGATACCGTCGACAGCGTAAACGGTATACCTTTATTAGCCGCCGCCCGTGCCGCCTGCACCTCCCCGCGCCTGGCATACATGCCCGCCAGCCCCACCGGCGCTAGAGCAATTGGCATGGCAAGCTTTTCACCCAACAGCTCGGTTTCAAGTGACAGCGACGACATATCCTTCAGGACGCGTTGGCGCAGTGCGATGCCGGCAAGATCCTCCACATTATGACGCAGCGTATGCTCCGCGTAGGATCCACCGTCGGCGTAGTGAAAAAGAAAAGGAGGGATACGACGCTTGGCGGCTTGGCGGTAATCCGTAGATGCTGAAATGATCATGAGGAGCCCTATGCAATGGATGCGCTAAACACTGACGCTCCAAAGTGGAAAATTGGTTTTACCAATTGACAAAAAATCAACATCAACAGTAGTGAGCCACTCCAAGCGTGTCAAACAGTGATAACGCTTAAAAGCGCTATACTTTAGTTTAAATACGCTAGAAGTGAATATTGTCAGCGTTAAATCTTGCCCTGCAGGCGCTTGAGATAGACTTCCAAAGCTTTTAATATTGGTCTTACCAATTGCGGACGCTAATCGACATGAGCTATTACATATGAGCTATCCACCGCTCCGCCAACAGCGCTTGGCCGATGTTATCACTGAGCGCTTAGAAGCCATGATGCTGGAAGGCAGCCTAAAGCCAGGCCAGCGCTTACCCCCTGAACGTGAGTTAGCCGAACGGTTTGGCGTCTCACGCCCCTCCTTACGGGAAGCCATACAGAAATTAGCCGCACGAGGCTTACTGACCAGCCGCCAAGGCGGCGGCACCTTTGTTAACGATGACCTTAGCAATGGCTATACCGACCCACTGTTGGAAATGCTTTCCCGTCACGGCGAATTTAACCTGGATCTACTTGAATTTCGCGATGCCATGGAAGGCATATCCGCCTATTACGCTGCGCTGCGCTCAACACCCGCGGATAAAGCCGTCTTGCTCCAACGCTTTGAGGAGCTCGACGGCGGCTTTGCCGGCGCGGACCCTATCCAGGAAGCTAAACTAGATGCGGCCTTTCACCTAGCGATTGCCGAAGCCGCCCATAATGTTCTGCTGCTGCATACTATTCGCGGCATTTTTCACCTGCTGGAGAAGAGCATTGTGAATAGCTTGGCACATTTGTTTGCCAAGGAAGGTTCGCGTAGCCAGTTAATGCAACAACATCGCGCCCTGCTCGATGCCATCCTTGAGGGGCGTGCAGAAGATGCCCGCGCCCGTGCCCATGAGCACCTCGTGTTTGTTGAAGAAGGGCTGCTTGAGATGGCGAAGGCTGAGACTCGGGCCCAGCGTGCTCTTCGTCGTGCCCAAGGCAACAGTAAAACGTTAGCATGAATGGCAAAATACCCGCCCCCTTGCCACTACGGTGGCGGCGCCTATGGCTCCTGGTCATTCCGCTTGGTTTGTTATTATCTATGTGGCAGGCCGCGCAACTAGCGCGCGAACAAGCGCTTTCCAATTTGCAGGACGATGCTGGAAATGAGCTTCGCCTTTCTGTCGCCAACTTAAACGGCTATTTGCTGCGCTACGACTACTTGCCACAAATGCTGGCCACCCGAGAAGGAGTTCAGCGCTTTTTGGCCTCACCCGATAGCCAAGACTCCATGCCGCTGAATATGTTGCTTGACCGTTTTCGCTTCACGGCAGGGGTGTCGGATGTCTATTTACTTAACCGTGACGCCGACACGATCGCGGCTAGCAACTGGCATCGCCCCAATACGTTTATTGGTCAAAATTACGCTTACCGCTCTTACTACACCGATGCGATTGCGGGCGGACAGGGACGCTTTTATGGATTAGGTGTTCAATCACTTGAGCGTGGCTACTACTTTTCATCGCCGGTATGGCTAGACGATACCTCTCCGGACTCGAAGCCAGACGGTGTGTTAGTGGTTAAAGTGTTACTGGATGACGTTGAAGATAGTTGGGCAGAGCAAGATGCCGAACTACTTGTCACTGACAGCGACAACATTATTTTTATGGCCAGTCACCCTGAGCTGCGCATGAATGCGCTCTACCCGCTCACCGATGAGCAGCGCCAAAGCCTGAGGGCAACACGCCGCTATGCCATGGAACCACTGGCGAATTCGGGCATTGAAGTCGATGCACCTTACCGGCAGGGCAGTCAGTTGGTCAGTTTCTCCCAGGGCCCGCTAAGCAACGGCGACTACCTGAGCTTGACCCGGCATATCCCTGAGTTTGGCTGGCAAATGCATATCTTAAAACCGTTAACCCCTGTGATTAGCGCCCAGTGGATCGCCGCACTGATGGCGGGAGGCCTTTACGGCGTGATTGCACTCGGCGCGGGCATTGGCTGGCAACGCCTGAGGCTGCGCCGTGAACGTGAGGCGTTTGCCGAGCGCGAGCGCAACACATTAGCCCGCGTTCGTGATGAATTAGAGGTCAGCGTGGAACGACGTACCCGTGACCTAGTGGCCAGCAACCAACGCCTTTCTGATGAAATTGAAGAGCGCCACCGCGCTGAAGCCAACCTGCGTCAAACCCAAGACGAACTTATTCAAGCGGCCAAACTGGCGGTTTTGGGGCAACTCGCTGCGGGCATCAACCATGAACTCAATCAACCACTGGCGGCTATTCGCGCTTACGCAGAAAATGCCCGCCGCTTTATGGCATTGTCACGCCACGAAAAAGCAGATGCTAACCTGGAACAAATTGTCGAGTTGACCCAACGCATGGCGGATATCAGCGCGCAACTGCGTCAGTTTTCGCGTAGAAGCAGCGAGCGCCAGGAGACTATTTCAGTACAAGCCTGTATCGACTACGCTTTACGCCTTTTTCAAAGCCGCTTGCGTGAAGGCAACATCACTATTATTCAGGAGTGGCCCGATGAAACGCTATGGGTAAAGGGCGACCTGGTACGATTGGAGCAGGTGCTCGTTAATTTAATCGGCAATGCGCTCCAGGCTATGAAAACCGTGCCAGAACCGCAGTTGACTCTAGGCGCCCATACTCATCGGCAGCAGGTGATAATTAGCGTTAGTGATAACGGCCCCGGCATCCCTGAGGAACACTTAGGCAACATTTTTGAACCCTTTTTTACCACCAAAGCGCCGGGGAGCGGTTTAGGCCTGGGGCTCTCGATCTCGTCACGTATCATGGACGATTTAGGCGGCAAGCTGCAGGTTGCTAATCAGCCCGATGGAGGCGCCAGCTTCACCATTACCCTGCCCCACTCACCGTTAATCCACACCCAGGAGAGCCCCTCTTATGCATGAGCCGTCGATACTGCCGGTCATGGTGATCGACGACGAACCGCATCTGCGGATCACCGCCAGCCAAACCCTCGAACTTGCAGGCTATACGCCCTACTGCTTTGAATCAGCAGAACAAGCTCTGGCGGCGTTGACGCCTGACTTTCCGGGGGTGATTGTCAGCGATATCCGCATGCCGGGGATGGATGGCATGGCGCTGCTCCATGAGCTACACAGCCGCGATGCCACCCTGCCGATCATCCTCATTACCGGCCACGGCGATATCTCAACCGCGGTAGAAGCCATGCGCGCTGGGGCCTGGGACTTTCTTGAGAAACCGTTTGCCGGAGATCAACTGCTGGATGTGGTGCGCCGGGGCATAGAAAAGCGCCAGCTCAGCCTAGAAAATCATCGCCTAAAAGCTGAACTAGAGGTGCAACAAGCCGCGCTGGGGCCACGCCTGGTCGGTCGCACGCCGATCATTTCACGACTGGCCGCGATGATTCAGCGCATTAGTCAGGTCGAAGCGGATGTACTGCTGTTTGGTGAGACAGGTACCGGTAAAGACCTAGTGGCCCGTGCGATTCATGAGCGCAGCGGGCGGCGTAACAGCCCCTTTATGGCGATTAACTGCGGCGCGGTGCCCGAAAACACGATCGAGTCCGAGCTATTCGGCCACGAAAAGGGCGCCTTCACGGGTGCTGTAGAGCGGCGCATCGGTAAATTCGAACACGCTAATGGCGGCACGGTGTTTTTGGATGAGATTGAATCAATGCCCCTAGCGCTGCAAGTCAAACTGCTGCGGGTGCTGCAAGAACGTAGCGTCGAGCGGCTAGGCGCTAATGAAACCGTTCCACTCGATATCCGTGTGATTGCCGCTACCAAGGTGGATCTCAAAACCGCTTCCGAAGAAGGCACTTTTCGCGAAGACCTTTACTACCGACTGAATGTGGTCACCCTGCCGTTGCCCGCCCTGCGTGAAAGGCGTGAGGACATTCCCTTACTGTTCCAACACTTCGCCGTGGTGGCTGCCAACCGCAGCGGGCTGGAAGCACCAACCCTTGATAGCCCCGACATTGCCGCCCTGCTGGCCCATGACTGGCCCGGCAACGTGCGCGAGCTACGTAACCTTGCCGAGCGCTACGTACTGCTGGGCGCGGCCTTTGACTATCGTTTGGATGCGCTGCTGGAAGGGGTCAACGCCGATACCGAGGAGCCCACTTTGCCGCGCCAGGTAGAGCTATTTGAAAAGAGCCTGATTAGCCAATCGCTGTCGCGCTACCACGGCCGGGTAACCGACGTATGCCGCCACTTGGGCATTCCGCGCAAAACGTTTTACGACAAGCTTAAAAAGCACGGCCTCAATGCCGATGACTACCGCCATAGCAGCGAGCCTTGATGGATCAGTTCACCCAATACTGACCAGGGCGGCACCCAAGGTACCAGCGTTAGCGTGGCAATCAGCATGAGTAGATTGGATATCGGCCGACGGCTGTCGCCTAGCTTCAGCGCCGTACCAAACGAACGCTTTAGCCGCGCGCCTTCGAGGTCAACGCTGTATATCTCATCTAAACTCAGGTGGATCAAAAACCCTCCCAAGGTGGCAGCACCGTGAGACCAGGCCAGCCATGCTGGCTGGCCAAGTAAATTAAAACTTAACGCGGCAGTGACGAGGCTGCATAGCCCGCCCGCTAGTAATGAATGCCAAATACCGCGGTGTACGGTGAGACGCGAAAAGAGAATGCCTGCCAAGTAACGCACACAGAAGTAGATTCCACCGCAGGCAACCAGTAACGCACCGGGCGTCAGCCATGGCTGTAATAACAGTGCGCCCAGCACCAGGGCGGGCACGGAAAGCAGGTTAAATATCAAACGGATAGAGTGAGAACGATCAGCATCGATATCCGGCAGAATACCGCCGAACGTGACGAGCGCAATCATCACCACTGTCTGGGAAGGCGGCCACCATTGGCCTTTCCAGCCGGCGTAAGCGACCAGCATGCCGCCCGCCGCTGCCAGCGTAATATGCGTGCGAAAATTAGCCATAGCGCGGCATCCTAGAACCTGCAAACAGAAGACTGTATAAATTAACAGATTTATGACATTCGCGACACGGCTAATTTAGAAAAAAGGTTGGCTGAGCAACTGCTTAGAGAAAGGGCACCACCACTAAGCTTCTGCCAAACAGCGGTCTTTCAATTTAACGTAGTTACCTGCAGTATAAGGAAAGAATGCGTGCTCCTTATCTTTCAACGGACGCAGCGCTTTGGCCGGATTACCAGCATACACATAGCCACTTTCCAACTGTTTGCCCGGCGTTACCACCGCACCCGCGGCAATAATCACCTCGTCCTCAACAACCGCGCCATCCATCACGATCGCCCCCATACCGATAAGAATCCGACTCCCCAGGGTGCAGCCATGCAGAATCGCTTTATGGCCAATAGTGACATCGTCGCCAATGGTGAGCGGAAAACCGTCCGGGCTGAAGTCACTGGCGTGGGTAATATGTAGCACGCTACCATCCTGCACGCTGGTGCGCGCGCCAATTCGAATACGGTGCATATCGCCACGGATAACCGTCATCGGCCAGACAGAACAATCATCGCCCAGCACCACATCACCGATGACCACACTGGCCGGATCAATATAAACGCGCTCGCCCAATTGGGGCTCCATGCCTTGATAGCGCCTTAGTGCACTGCTCATAACTCACTCCTGAGATTTTGATAGTCGATTTAGCGTTAACCATCTCACTATAGCAATCCGGCCAGTAAGACAATAAAGGTCAATGGTATCGACACCCAGCGGATGGTATTGCGCCACGCTAGGTAGCCACGCTCCCCTACGCCCAGGGCGCGCTCCACTCTGTCACGGGGCATGATCCAGGCGGCAAAAATCGCGATCAACAGGCCGCCCATGGGTAGGAATACATCCGGCGGTATACTGCTGACCAGCTCGAACACATTACGCCCAAACAGTGGGCGAAACTCCGCCAAGGATGAAAAAGAGAAGGCGGACAACAGCCCGATCAGCCAGACGCTGAGCGCCACGATCGCCGTCGAGACACTGCGACGCAACCCCAAGCCCTGCAGCGTGGCGACCATCGGCTCCGCTAGGTTAATCGCCGATGTCCAGGTGGCCAGTAGCAGCAATAAAAAGAACACGCTTAACCACACAGAGCCCCACGGCAGCTCAGCGAACGCAATCGGCAGGGTGACAAACATTAACCCTGGGCCGTCGGTGGGATCCATTCCCTGGGCGAATACCACCGAGAAAATGGCGATCCCCGCCAGCAACGCCACGCTAATATCGAGTACCGCAACCGCAACGGCGGCTTTGGGCAGGCTTTGCTCTTCCGGCATATAAGCGCCATAGGCCATCAACGCACAGGCCCCCACCGCCAGAGTAAAGAACGCATGCCCCATAGCATGCACCACTACCGAAGGCGTCAGCGCCTCAAAAGAGGGCAGAAAAAGCCACGCCAGCGCCGTGCCAAAACCATCGGTAGTGGCGGCATAGCCTGCTAATAGCAGCAACAATAGATACAGCAGCGGCATCAGCAGATTATTGAGCCGCTCTAGCCCATTGGCAACCCCCGCCGCGACAACGGTCATAGTCATAAACAGAAACAGCGAGTGATTGAAGATCAGCAGGCCAGTGTTGGCTAAAAAGGCATCAAAGCCAGCGCCAATCTCAGCGGCACTCGCGCCATTAAAGCTGCCGTTCACAGAGGCCACCAAAAACTCAATCGACCAGCCCGACACCACCGAGTAGAACGATAAGATGCAGAATACGGTGAATGCCCCGAACAATCCCAGCCAACGCCAGTGGGGCGATGCACCCGCCTCGGCCGCCAGGGCTGCCAAGGCTTGCATCGGCCCCCGCCGACCGGCGCGGCCGATCAGTATTTCGGCCATCATCACCGGGATGCCCAGCAGCAGCACAAATGCCACGTAAATCAGCAAAAAGGCCGCACCGCCGTTCTCCCCCGCTACGTAAGGGAAGCGCCAGATATTGCCTAATCCCACCGCAGCACCCGTTACCGCCAAGATAAAGGCCCGCTTCGACCCCCAGCGCTCCAGCGTCTCGCTCATCACATGCTCCTGCCAATGGTGGCATTAAAAGCCGGCAAGACTAGCAGGCGCTTGCATGCAGGCCAAATCTTACCATTGAAACAGCGCCCTAGTGCCCACACTGTGTCATTATTATTGCGTGTTTTTCGCTCCCCCAACGTGTTTTAAAAATGATGCCAATCGAGGTACCCATGTCCACCAATCCGCTGCTTGAAACGCACGAGCTACCCCCTTTTGCTGAGATTCGCGCCGAGCATGTGGAGCCCGCCGTGGACATGCTGCTAAACAAAAGCCGTGAGGCCATTGATCGTCTCGCCGAACAAGCCGCCGCTACCCCGCCCAGCTGGGACAATTTTGCGGCCCCCCTTGAAGCGGTGAATGACCGGCTCACCAAGGTGTGGTCCCCTGTCTCTCACCTCAATGGCACCATGAACACGCCGGAAATGCGCGAAGCGTACCAGGCGTGCCTTGAGAAGCTCTCCGACTTCAGCACCTGGGTAAGCCAACATGAAGGCTTGTTCCACGGCTGGCAAACCCTGCAAGATGGCCCGGCCTGGGAAAGCCTGGATGCCGCCCAGCGGCGTACCGTGGAGAACACCCTGCGCGATTTCCGTCTAGCCGGTGTTGACCTCCCCGCCGATAAGAAAACCCGCTACGGCGAGATTCAGTCGCGGCTCTCCATGCTGTCCAACCAGTTCTCCAACAACGTGCTGGATGCCACCCAGGCGTGGCACAAGGATATCGATAGCCAAGAAGCCTTAGCGGGGGTGCCGGAAAGTGCGCTCGATACGTTAAAAGCTAACGGCGAGGCCAAAGGCATCGCGGGTTACCGAATTACCCTGGATTTCCCCAGTTTCTTCCCGGTGGTTAACTACGCCGACAGCCGTGAGCTACGCCGCGAGGTGTATACCGCCTTCGTTACCCGTGCCTCCGATCAAGGCCCCGACGCGGGCAAATTCGACAACGCTGCGATCATGGAAGAGATTTTGGCGTTACGCAGCGAAGTTGCCCAACTGCTGGACTTTACTACCTACGCTGATTATTCACTCGCCACTAAGATGGCAGATTCTCCCGAACAGGTACTCGACTTCCTCAGCGACCTAGCCCGCCGTGCGCTGCCCCAAGCCAAGCAAGAGTTTGCCGAACTCAGCACCTACGCCCGTGACGAACTCGGCCTGGATGCATTAGAGCCATGGGATGTGGCTTATGCCAGTGAAAAGCTGCGCGAAGCGCGCCATGCAATCTCTCAAGAACAGCTGCGCCCCTATTTCCCCGCGCCGCGTGTGGTCGATGGCTTATTTCAGGTCGTTGAACGCCTTTACGGCGTGCGCTTTGAAGAAGATGCCGAAGCGCCCCGCTACCACGCCGACGTGCGCTATTTCCGCATCACTGAAAACGGACAACCGATTGCCGGTTTTTATCTCGACCTCTACGCCCGAGAAGGTAAACGGGGCGGGGCCTGGATGGCCGATTGCCGAGTACGCCGCCAAACGGATCAGGGCCTTCAGTTACCGGTCGCTTTTCTTACCTGCAACTTTACAGCTCCGGTAGGTGGCCGACCGGCACTGTTCACCCACGATGAAGTCACTACCCTGTTTCATGAGTTTGGCCATGGCCTTCACCATATGTTGACCAAACAACATATTGCTGACATTTCCGGCATTAACGGCGTTGCCTGGGATGCGGTCGAGTTACCCAGCCAGTTTATGGAGAACTACTGCTGGGAGCGCGAAGGGCTAGACCTACTCGCCAAACACGTTGATAGCGGTGAAGCGCTGCCTGCGGAGCTCCTTGAGCACCTGCAAGCGGCCAAGAATTTCCAGTCCGCCATGGGTATGATGCGCCAAATTGAGTTCTCGCTGTTTGATCTACGCTTACACCATGAGCTTAGCGCCCCTAGCGCCAGCGACGTACAAGCGCTGCTGGATGAGGTGCGCGCAGCAGTCTCTGTGCTGCCGAAAGTACCGTTCAACCGCTTCCAGAATAGCTTTGGTCACGTGTTTGCGGGTGGCTACGCGGCCGGTTACTACAGCTACAAGTGGGCGGAAGTGCTCTCCGCCGATGCCTGGAGCGCCTTTGAAGAAGCCGGTATCTTTGATTCCGAAACGGGCCTGCGTTTTCGTCGCGAAATTCTCGAGCAAGGCGGGGCCCGTGATGCGGCCGACCTGTTTGTCGCCTTTCGTGGCCGTGAGCCCAGCGTCGAACCGCTGCTGCGCCACTGCGGCATCCGCGCCGCCTAGTACTCTTTTAAGTACTCTTTTAAGTACTCTTTTAAGTACTTTTTTAAGTACTCTTCCGACAGTACACGTTTAAAAATACTGTTTCATGCGCGGCACCTTAGCCGCGCATGAAACGCCTAGGAGCCCACTATGTCGACTATTAAGCGCTTTATCGCTGGCGTTACCTGCCCACGCTGTGCGGCGATGGATCGTATCCGCGCTTGGGAGCAAAACGGGATTCGCTATCGCGAGTGCGTCAGCTGTGATTTCTTTGAGCAGCTACCCATCGAGGAAGACGCACTCACCGAAATGACCACCCGCGTTAACCAGGCCCGCGATGATCAAAAGCAGGATGTGCAACCTGTACGCATTCTAGATCCCGGCAAGCCCTCGCGTTAATCCCTCCCTATCCGCTAAGTCACGCGAGCGTGTGCGGTTTTCCGCACACTAAAAATAGCCATCGTGCGAAGACTCGGACACTTCAGTGCTTATGGCATGCCACCAAAGTTGAATATAAAATCTATAAGCCAATGATTTTAAAACTATAGCCTTTAAATGGCACAACTATCGCTGTTATATACAGGCATACCGGCTTAACGCAGTATCGACTGGCGGTATTAATAGAGACCGTCAGACTATAACCCCAATAACCGCTAGGAATTTTCGCCATGCGCAAACATATGCCTAAAACGTTCACGCTCCTCGCCAGTAGCGCCCTGCTTGTCGCAGCTGCCAGCAGTGCCCAGGCCCAAGAAGACCGTTCCGGGTGGCCCGATAACTTCACTGTTGGCACCGCTAGCCAGGGCGGTACCTACTTCGTTTACGGTTCAGGCTGGGCGAACTTTATTGCTGAAGAACTCGGCATTTCCGGTGGCGGCGAAGTTACTGGCGGACCCAATCAAAACCTCGCTTTAGTACACACCGGCGAAATTGCTCTTGGCCTGACCACTATGGGCCCAGCTGCAGAAGCACTGGCTGGTGAAAGCCCGCTAGCCCCCGGCGTACCCATGGATAACGTTTGTGCTCTGTTCCCGATGTACGAGACGCCATTCTCCATCACAACACTTGCAGACAGCGGTATCGATTCGATTTCCGACATCCCAGATGGTGCCAGCATTGGCTTTGGTCCGGCAGCATCTACCTCCGATACGTATTTTCCCGCCATTCTTGAAGAGCTTGGCGTCGATTTCGAGCGTCGGAACGGTGGGTGGAGTGACCTAGGCGGACAGCTGCAGGATGGCCTTCTCGACGTTGTCGCCTTCGCAGCGGGCATACCGATTCCGGCTGTTAGCCAGTTGGAAGTACAAACCGACGTCAACATCATCGAATTCACTGAAGAAGAGCAGCAGAAAGTTCTTGATGCCTTCCCAGTATCGCCATTCGTGATTCCGGCCAGCACTTATCAGACTCTGGAAGAGGATGCTCGCGCAGTTTCCATGTGGAACTTCACCATTGCCGGCTGTGACCTTCCTGAAGATTTCGTCTACGAGATCACTAAACTGAGCATGGAGAACAATGATAGGTTACGCGAAATTCACCGCAGTGCTGAATTCAGCATTCCTGAAAATATCAAGTACAACACTGTACTTCCCTTCCACCCCGGCGCTGCACGCTGGTACGAAGAGAACGGCTATGAAATTGCTGATGATATGATCAACTAAGCAACCTTCACCGTTCTAACTGCCCCGCTTCCGACTCTGTCGGGCGGGGCAGCTTTCGCTGCTGCTACCCCTTTGTCTGCTTTTGCTGTGAGGGTGAACTCTAATGAGTCACAAAACCGACCAAGAACCCAATGATCTCAAAGATGATGCTCACGTGGCGTCTGTGATACCCGAGTCCATTGCCGATGGTGTCGATGAAGACCTTGTTGAACCCAATCGCCGCCTGTTTACGGGTTGGCAGTTCCTGCTATTTGCGGCATTAGCGATCGCTTACTCAAGTTTCCATCTGATCTCACTCAACGTGTATCCGATGGAAACCTGGTCGTTTCGTATCGTGCATATTGCCGGCGCGCTTATTCTCGGTTACGGGCTGTTTGCCGGTGCCCGCTTTGCCGACGATGATCACCAAACATCAGGCGCCTGGATTAAGTGGGTGAGCTACGCGCTACTGATTCCCGCCGCCTACACATTGGCGCAAGTCCTTTTTATGTATCAAACACTCAGCGGCGGTGCCATGCGTATCGACCCGAGCGTCGAAAATTGGCACTACGGCTATCCGCTGATGGCGACCACCGCGGGGGCGATTGTGCTGTCCTGGTTCTATCGTCAGGCGCGGCACCGTTTCAACCCTGCCGATTTGGTACTAATGATCTGTGCACTGGCCAGCGCTGGCTATTTGCTGGTGGCTTATAATACCAATATCCGCATGACGACAGGCACCTCCTTCGCCCCCCCAGGTCTTTCCTGGGCGGCTATTGCAGGCTCGTTACTGATCCTGGAGCTTACCCGACGGGTAGCGGGTTTAGCCTTGGTAGTGATCTCCGCGATCTTTTTGACCTACGTTTTTGCCGGCCCTTATTTGCCGGGCTTTTTGGGCTATCCGGGGCTGTCGCTCCAGCGCTTCTTTAGCCAGGTGTATACCGATGCCGGCATTCTCGGCCCCACCACCGCGGTGTCGTCGACCTATATTATTCTGTTCATTATTTTTGCTGCTTTCCTACAGGCCTCTAAAGTCGGCGATTACTTCGTTAACTTTGCCTTTGCCGCCGCCGGCCGTGCCCGTGGCGGCCCCGCCAAGGTGGCTATTTTTGCCTCTGGCTTGATGGGTATGATTAACGGCACCTCGGCAGGTAACGTGGTTTCCACCGGCTCATTGACCATTCCGTTAATGAAGAAAGTCGGCTACCCCGCACGTAGCGCGGGCGCCATTGAGGCAGCCGCCTCTACGGGTGGGCAAATCATGCCGCCGATTATGGGCGCGGGTGCGTTCATCATGGCCGAAGTGACCGGCATTCCGTACACTGAAATTGCCCTTGCCGCGGTTATTCCGGCGATCCTGTATTTTGCTTCTATCTACTTTATGGTCGACTTCGAAGCTGCCCGTAAAGGCATGCGAGGCATGCGCAAAGATGAGATCCCGCTGTTCTCTAAGCTGGTCAAACAGGTCTATCTGTTCGCGCCGATTATTATCCTGATTGTCGCGCTATTTATGGGCTACTCAGTGATTCGCGCCGGTACCTTGGCCACTGCATCAGCCGCCGTAGTTAGCTGGCTGTCACCCAATAAAATGGGATTTCGTGCGATTCTTAAAGCGCTGCAGATAGCGGGCACCATGTCGATTCAGATTATCGCCGTGTGTGCCTGTGCGGGCTTAATCGTCGGGGTTATCTCGCTGACCGGTGTAGGCGCGCGCTTCTCATCGTTACTGCTTGGCTTAGCGGGCGTTAGCCAATTACTGGCACTCGTGTTCGCCATGCTGATTAGTATTCTGCTCGGCATGGGCATGCCTACCACCGCCGCATATGCGGTGGCTGCTTCTGTGGTCGCGCCAGGCTTGATCAATATCGGCATTGAGCCGCTAATTGCTCACTTCTTCGTGTTCTACTTTGCGGTCGTCTCGGCGATTACCCCGCCCGTTGCCTTGGCTTCCTATGCAGCCGCCGGTATCTCTGGCGACAACCCCATGGGCACCTCGGTGGCCTCGTTCAAGATTGGTTTGGCCGCCTTTATCGTGCCGTTTATGTTCTTCTACAGCCCGGCCATGCTAATGGAAGGCTCACCAATGCAGATTTTACGCGTTGGATTAACCGCGACGCTGGGCATTGTCTTGCTCTCTGGTATGGTGCAGGCGTGGTTCTTTGGGCCGGTTAACGTCTTACAGCGCGTGCTGATGCTGGTGGGAGCGATGTTCTTGATCTACGGCGGTATCTACACCGACGTTATTGGCCTTGCGATTGGTATCGTGCTGTTCGTGATGCAGCGCAAGCTACATGGCGGTGGTAACAAAACGGCGCAAGCGGGCTGATTGATGTAAGCCGCTAATCGCCAAGCCTAAAAAACCCCGCTCAACAATCGTTGAGCGGGGTTTTTAGTGAGTGCGAGGTAGCTAAATAAACTGACTCAGTTAATCGGTCAGATTATCAACGATCTTCAGCACCGGCGCCGCTTGATTAAGCGTGTAGAAGTGCAGGCCTGGCGCGCCGCCCTCCAGCAATCGCTGGCACAGCCGGCTGACCACATCGGTACCAAAAGCGGCAATCGCTTCGCTGTCGTCGCCATAGGACTCCAACTGCTTACGAATCCAGCGCGGGATCTCGGCGCCACAGGCGTCAGAAAAACGCGCCAGCTTGGTGTAGTTGGTAATCGGCATGATGCCAGGAATAATCGGCTGTTCGACGCCTAGCGCGCGGGCTTTATCGACGAAGTTAAAATAGGCGTCGGCGGTAAAGAAGTACTGGGTAATCGCCATATTGGCCCCCGCCTTCATTTTACGCACAAAGTTTTCCACATCCTTATCAAGGTTGGCCGCCTGTGGATGCGATTCCGGGTAAGCCGCTACGGCAATATCAAAGTGGTCGCCGGTTTCTTCACGGATAAACTCAACCAGTTCGTTGGCATAACGTAGCTCACCAATACTTCCCATACCTGAGGGCATGTCACCACGTAGCGCGACCAAGCTATCTACGCCCTCCTCGCGGTACTGCGCCAGCAGGTCACGCAATTGGGCTTTTTCACTGCCGATGCAGGAAAGGTGCGGGGCAGTCGTAATACCGCTCTCGCTAACCTCTCGCACCACCTGACGAGTACGCGCCTGGGTAGACCCGCCAGCACCGTAAGTCACCGAGAAAAAACGTGGTTTCCGGGCGGCCAGTTCATCGCGAACGCGGATCAGCTTGTCGCGCCCAGCATCGGTATTGGGCGGGAAGAACTCAAAGCTGATACCTAGCGGATGCTCATGGCTGCTCATGGGATTTCCTTTTTATGGTCAATAGTGATGATATTTTGGGGTATTCTCGCTGTTCCAGTGCGCTGGGGCTAATGAAAGATTCCACGCTCGGCCTTTAATTCGGCTCATGTTAAGCAGCTAGCCATCATCTATACGACAGGAGGATAAATGGATCTTGCACCTGGGGCACTGATTGGGCCGCTATTGATGTTATTGAGCTACGTGGGGCTGGGTTGGCTCGCCGCCCAACGACTTAAGCTAGATCCGCGCCCAATTGCCACGCTGCTGGTATACCTGATTGCCCCGTTTACTATTTTTCGTGCGCTGATGAACGGCGGCCCAACGCCTGACTACCTACTACTGACATTAGCGCTATTCATTGTGGCGAGTTTAATGGCCCTGATCGTGCAACGCTTCACGCGCCACCGTTTTGGCGAACAAGAAGCCGCCCTGCTGGCGTTCTCCTCGGGAACAGGCAATACCGGCTATTTTGGTTTACCGATTGCGTTGATTTTGCTGCCCCCCGAAGGGGTCACCCTTTACCTGTTCTGTATGCTGGGGATTACTATTTACGAATTTACCGTGGGCTTTTATCTCAGCGCACGCGGACGTTTTTCAGTACGTGAGAGCCTGATCAAAATTTCGCGCTTACCGCTTATCTACGCCTTCTTATTAGCATTACTGCTTAGCGCCCTAGAGGTCACCATACCCGCAGCAGTCATGAGTTCGCTGCAAGTGTTCCCCGCCACCTACACGCTGCTGGGCATGATGATTATTGGTATGACGCTTAGCCAAGTGACACTTTCCGCCTGGGATACGCGCTTTGTGGCCGCCTGCTTAGGGCTGCGCTACCTGATGTGGCCATTGGTCATGCTAGCGGCTGTTTTAATCCTGCCGTGGGTGGCGCCACTTTCCACGGAGCTGGCCTTAGCGCTGCTATTGATGGGCGTGGTGCCCATGGCTGCTAACGTAGTGGTGGTGGCGATGGAGCTGGGTATCCAGCCACAAAAAGGCGCGCTGGCCGTATTGGTGACCACACTGCTCGCGCCGCTGCTGATTCCGCTATATCTCAGCTTGATGCTACGCCTCACTGGCCTGGGCTAAAAACCAGCAACACCCGCTTCATTAAGCTTTCGGGCTATTTGCTGTATCTCGGGGTGACTAAAAAATGCCACCAGCGCCTCAGCGCGAACCGGGCCAACGCCTGGAACTGCTTGCCAGTCTTCACGCTGATAGCTCGCCAGGGTATACCAATCACCTAAGCGGGCGTTACCACCGGGAGGCATGCCAAGGGCATTTAACCAAGCATCATAGGATGCAGAACGTGCTGTTTGAAACTGTTCTCTGAGCGTGGCGGCGGTTACCTCACCGATGCCGTAGGCCTGCTGCAACTGATGTGGCTCCACCTCTAACCAGTCCAGTAACTGGGTCACCACACCTGCCTCAATCAGTGCCCGCCAGGTGCCCTCGCCCACGCCTTGCATACCCAACTGTTCGCCGAGGTAAGTAAGCCGTGCCAGTAGTTGGCTTTCGCAGCCTGGGGTTAGCTCAAAACAGCTCAATAAGTGGTAGCGCTGAGGTGACGGCGGAGTTAGCGGCGAGCGCTCCTGGGTATGCCATACCACTTCGCTTAGCTGGGGGATCGTTAGCCCCGCTAGCGAAATCGCCACCTGGTCACCGGGGCGAACATCCAGCAATTCCCAGCGTTCCAGCGAGCCTAACGAAACACGGCTAATGCGCCGCCCTTCTAACAGTACTGGATTGAGCCACACTAATGGCGTCACGCGCCCAGTACGCCCAACACGAAACTCTATGCCGCGCACTTCCGCCAGCGCCTGCTGAGCGGGGTATTTCCAGGCAATGGCCCACTCGGGCGGCGACGATGACCAGCGGCGCACGCCGGGGCGTTCGGCTTGTTTAATCACCACGCCGTCGGTAGCAAATGGCAGCGGGCCGTTGAACCAGCTATCTCGCCAGTAGGCGGCGTCGCGGCGATCATCCAACGAGTAAGTGTAATCAGCGGTATCAAAGCCCAGCGCGCTCAGTTGAGCTAAGCGGTTTTCCATCCCGGTCGGGCCGTCGGGCCAGCCCCAAACAAACAGCCCAATACGCTCCAGGGTGGCCGCTTCTGGTGAAGATTGCGCCATGGCGCCTGCCACGGCGCCCCGGGCACCTGATGCGGGCGAACGCGACTGAACGTGCTCTTCCAACCACCAATACAACTCGCCTTGGAGTAGCGCAGAAACCGGTTCGGGTAGCGTATTGGACACGCCAGGCAGCTGCCGGGCACGGGCCGTCCAGTCCTGTCCCCGCTGGCCATCGCCACGGCTAATGGCTTCGATCAGTTCGCCATCGGCATAACGCAGCGTAATCGCCACGCCGTCGACTTTGGGTTGGATCCACAGGTCTTCGCGGCGGCTGGTAAAGCGCCTGACACCATCGTCATCGGCTTTATTGAGACCGCGCTGGGCCGCTGGGTGCGGCAGCGTGCCACTACTGCTGGTCACCCGCGTCAGCGGGCGATGATCCGGCTCTGCGCCTAAACAGCGCTGCCAGTTGGCTAGGCGCCCCACGGCTTGGTCGTAGAGGGCATCGTCAATTAGCGCAACACCTTCGTCGTGGTAAGCCGTGTCCCAGCGTTGTACCTGCTCGGCCAGCGCCTGGCTTTCGCGGCTTAAGCGCTCTTCCGACCAATCGGGGCATTCGGCAGCCTGTGTGGAAAAAGTGACAAGCCCGATAAGGCCAGCGAATACCCACGCAACGACTCCTCGTGTCATCTCGCGTCTCCACAAAAAATAATTAGCCAACAAGCTCAGCCTAGCGCCGGGTGTTGAAATAGGTCACAAAAAAAGCCCCCAGCCGGAGCTAAAGGGGCGATTTCATACATTGCTTACAAACGAGATGGCGAATCTCTTACAAACCGGCAGCCTGGCGCAGCGCGTCGGCTTTATCCACCTTTTCCCACGGGAAGGCGGTAAAGGTTTCGGTATGCGATTGGCCTTTATCGTCGCCCCAAGTGTAGCTATGCTCGAACGGCGCCCGGCCAAAGTGGCCGTAAGCGGCGGTGAGCTGGTACATCGGGTGCAGCAGATCAAGCATCTTAGTGATCGCGTAGGGGCGCAGGTCAAAGTGCTCGCGAACCAGCGCAACGATCTTGGCATCGTCAATTTTACCGGTGCCGAAAGTGTCGATGGAGACCGAGGTCGGCTCGGCAACACCAATCGCGTAGGAGACCTGAATCTCACACTTGTCAGCCAGGCCCGAGGCAACCACATTTTTGGCCACATAGCGGCCTGCATAAGCGGCGCTGCGGTCAACTTTAGACGGGTCTTTGCCTGAGAACGCACCACCACCGTGACGCGCCATGCCACCGTAGGTATCGACAATGATCTTACGCCCAGTCAGGCCACAATCACCTACCGGCCCGCCAATCACGAATTTTCCGGTCGGGTTAATGTGGTACTGGGTGCTCTCATCCAGCCATTCAGCGGGGATCACCTGCTCGATGACCTCGCGCTTGATCATTTTGCGCAGGTCTTCTTGGTCAATGTCAGGATCATGCTGGGTAGACAGAACGATGGCGTCGACACCACAGGGCTGGCCTTCGGCGTTATAGCGGAAAGTAACCTGACTCTTGGCATCCGGGCGCAGCCATGGCAGTAGACCATTTTTACGCAGTTCAGCCTGACGCTCGACTAAACGGTGCGAGTAGTGGATCGGTGCCGGCATAAACGAATCGGTTTCGTTGGTCGCATAGCCAAACATCAGGCCCTGGTCGCCAGCGCCCTGATCTTCCGGTTTGCTACGGTCAACGCCCTGGGCAATCTCGACACTCTGCTTACCGATCAGGTTAACCACGCCGCAAGTCGCGCCATCAAAGCCCACGTCGGACGAGTTATAGCCAATGCTGATAATCACATCACGCACGAGGGTTTCTAAATCGACCCAGGCTGAGGTGGTAATTTCGCCCGCAATGATCGCCACCCCGGTTTTCACCATGGTTTCACAGGCAACACGCGCCTGTTTATCGCGGGCGATAATGGCATCTAGCACCGCGTCAGAAATCTGATCGGCAATCTTATCGGGATGACCCTCTGAGACGGACTCGGAGGTAAACAGGGAATATTCGCTCATCGCGCACTCGACCCTCTGTATGACGGCTGCAGGTAGCCCACAGCATCAGCAGGAAATCATGGCAGGTGTCCCCTGCCCATATTAGAGAAGCGGTAGCACCATGTTCTCCACCACTTCGGGAGGCAGAGTCTACACGCTGACGGCGATGCTTCCCAGAACGTGGTTATTAGAATTTGTCGTCACATTTGCCGCAACATGGGAAGTCAGCGACAATAGCGCCTTTATAATTTCTGTTTCCAGGCGAGGAGCACCCCCATGCCATCCCGTTTTGAGCTAGCCAATGCCATTCGCGCCCTTTCCATGGATGCCGTTCAGAAGGCCAAGTCTGGCCATCCTGGCGCCCCCATGGGGATGGCTGATATCGCCGAGGTGCTATGGAATGACTACCTCAAGCACAATCCCGAAGACCCCAAGTGGGCCGATCGTGACCGCTTTGTGCTCTCTAATGGCCACGGCTCCATGCTGCTTTACTCGCTGCTGCACCTCAGCGGTTACGAGCTAAGCCTGGAACAGCTGCAGAATTTCCGCCAGTTGCATTCGCCCACCGCCGGCCACCCGGAATTTGGCTACGCGCCGGGTATTGAGACCACTACCGGCCCGCTGGGTCAGGGCTTTGCCAACGCGGTGGGCTTTGCGATTGCTGAAAAGACCTTGGCAGCGCAGTTTAACCGTCCCGGCCACGCCATTGTCGACCACCACACTTGGTGCTTCTTGGGTGACGGCTGCTTGATGGAAGGCATCTCCCACGAAGCTGCCTCGCTAGCGGGTACCCAGCAGTTGGGTAAGCTGATCGCCCTTTACGATGACAACGGCATCTCTATCGATGGCGAAGTCGAAGGCTGGTTTACCGACGATACCGCCAAGCGTTTTGAAGCTTACGGCTGGCACGTGGTGCCCAATGTGGATGGCCACAAACCCGAAGAGGTTAAAGCCGCTATCGAGCTGGCCAAGAGCCACAACGATAAGCCGAGCCTGATTATCTGCAAAACCATTATTGGCTTTGGTGCGCCCAACAAGCAGGGCAAAGAGGACGCCCACGGTGCGCCCTTAGGCGATGACGAAGTGGCGCTGGCACGTACCCAGCTTGACTGGCCCCACGCGCCGTTCCATATTCCTGAGCCTATCTATTCTGCATGGGATGCCCGTGAAACTGGCAAAGCGGCTCAGCAGGCGTGGGACGCGCGCTTTGCCCGATACGCCGAGGCCTTCCCCACCGAGGCGCGGGAGTTCACCCGCCGCATGAAGCGCCAGCTGCCAGCAGAACTGCCGACCGAAGCCTTGATTGAGCAGGCCCAAGCGCGTGGCGAGACCATTGCCTCACGCAAAGCCTCGTTTGAAGTGTTGAACGCCATTGGCCCGCAAATGCCGGAGCTACTGGGCGGCAGCGCTGATCTGGCGCCGTCTAACCTGACCTTCTGGAAAGGCGCTAAAGCGATCACGCCGGAAGATGCCAGCGGCAACTACCTGCACTACGGTGTGCGTGAGTTTGGCATGGGCGCGGTCATGAACGGCATCGCCTTACACGGTGGCTTAGTGCCTTACGGCGCGACCTTCCTGATCTTTATGGAGTACATGCGTAACTCGATTCGCATGGCGTCATTGATGGGTCAGCAGGTGATCTACGTGTTTACCCATGATTCTATCGGTCTGGGCGAAGATGGCCCGACTCACCAGCCGATTGAGCAGCTCACCAGTCTGCGCACCACACCGAATCTCAATACCTGGCGCCCTTGTGATGCGGTCGAAACAGCGGCTTCTTGGGATGCGGCGATCAAACGTCACTCTGGTCCCACGGCGCTGGTACTGTCACGTCAGAACCTGCCGCATCAGCAGCGCACCAAAGCGCAGTTGGCGGCGATTCAAAACGGCGCCTATGTTCTTAAAGACCCGGGTCTTAAAGACAGCGAAGGCACGCCCAAAAAGCCCGAGCTGATTCTGATTGCCACCGGCTCTGAAGTGGCGCTTGCCATGGACGCCGCCGCCGAGCTTGAGCAACAAGGCAAAGCGGTGCGCGTTGTCTCGATGCCCTCGGCCTATCGCTTTAACGGCCAAGACGCGGAGTATCGCGAAAGCGTTCTGCCCAAAGCGGTCACCAAGCGTATCGCCATTGAAGCCGCTCACGCCGACTACTGGTACAAGTACGTGGGCCTGGAAGGCCGCGTGATCGGCATGACCACCTACGGCGAATCAGCCCCGGCAGGCGACCTGTTCAAGCACTTCGGCTTTACCGTCGAGAATGTGGTCAAGCAAGCCAACGAACTACTCGGCTAGGCCATGCCCGCACTCAGTGGTTTTCTATGGCTGGTTAGCTACTGGCTGATCGGTGAGGTGGTGATCCACTTCACCGGGCTGCCGATCTCGTCAGGCGTGATCGGCATGCTGCTGCTCTGTGCGACGCTCGCCGTGCGTGGCCGTGTCCCCACCAGTATTGCCGCTGCCGCCCAGCCGCTTATTGCACTACTGGCCATGTTGATTATGCCCGGCGTTGTCGGGGTATTTTTCATCATCGGCGAGCTGGCTGGCCAATGGAGCGCCATTCTTATTGCCTTAGTGGTGGGCACGTTACTCAGCGTGACGACGACGCTTTGGCTGCTCAAACGTCTCATCGGGCAGCCGCATGCACGCTAATACACCGCTATTCGAACTATTAACCACTACCCCGCTGTTTGCGGTGGGCTTAACGCTCGCGGCTTATTTGCTGGGTAGTGGTCTATTCCAACGTTTAAAGCGCCCTGCGTGGCTACCCGCCATTTTGATCGCGGCACTACTACTGGCGGGTGCGTTAGCGCTGATAGGGCTGCCTTACGCCACCTACCAGCAGAGTGCCTCATGGCTAACGGTGCTCTTGGGGCCCGCCACGGTGGCGCTAGGCATGCCGCTTTATCAACAGCTGCCGCGTATTGTCGAGCTATGGCGGCCACTGGCGATTTGTTTACCCATCGCTGCGACGCTGGCGGCTTGCTACTCGCTGGCCATTGCTTGGCTACTGGGCAGCTCGGGCAACATACTCGCCTCCATTGCCGCCAAATCGGTGACCGCGCCTATCGCTATCGGCATTACCGAGCAGCTGGGCGGCACCACCGCACTGCTGTTAGGCGCGCTGCTGGTAACCGGTGTGATAACGATTCCCTGTGTTAGCCTGGCAGCACGTTGGCTGCATATTGAGGATGACCGCTTGATCGGTTTCGCCCTGGGGCTTAACGGTCATGCCATTGGTACGGTAAGAGCGTTTGAGATCAGCCCTGCGGCCGGCGCTTTCGCCTCACTGGGTATGAGCCTCACGGGTATCTTCACCGCGGTACTGCTGCCGCTTGCCTGGCGATTGATAGGCGTGAGTAGCGGATAGAGGCAGGCAGTCGATAAGAATCACGGATTGAAATACGTTATCATCTCAGCGTTATCGACTTCATTTTGTTCATTGATTCACTTATTTAAGAGCCACCCTTCTGCATGGCTAATTCAGCTTCCAGCTATCGCATCGCCATTAATGGTTACGGACGCATTGGCCAATGCGTACTGCGAGCGCTCATCGAGCGGCGACACCCCGAACTTGAAGTGGTCGCCATTAACGAGCTCTCTGACCTCGCAACCATTACTTACCTCACCCGCTATGACACCACCCATGGGCGCTTTCCAGGCGATGTCGACAACGACGGTCAGCATCTGATCGTTAACGGCCAACGCATTCAGGTGCTGTGCGAACAAGATCCGCGCCAGCTACCCTGGAAGGCGCTTGATGTGGATTTGGTGTTGGAGTGCTCTGGAAGCTTTAAAGATCGCGCCACCGCCGAGCAGCACCTTGAGGCTGGCGCTAAACGCCTGCTGTTTTCCCAGCCTGCGGAAAATGACGTTGATGCCACCATCGTTTGGGGCATCAACGAGAACGAGCTGGCGCTATCTCAGCGCATTCTGTCTGCCGCTTCGTGCACGACCAACTGCCTTGTACCGCTACTCACCGTTCTGGATGAAGCCCTGGGGCTTGAGCACGGCGTCACGACGACGATTCACTCGGCGATGAACGACCAGCCGGTGATTGATGCCTACCATCAAACAGACCTGCGCCTGACCCGTTCGGCGATGCACTCTATTGTGCCGGTGGACACCGGCTTGGCGCTCGGCATTAGCCGCTTGATGCCCCATCTAGCGGGCCGCTTTGAGTGCCTGCACGTCCGCGTTCCGACTATTAATGTCTCTGCGATGGACGTAGCGCTCACGGTGAGTCGCGATACTCACCGCGATGATGTCAATGCTCTGCTGCTAACCGCCAGTCAGCAGCGGCTAAAAGGCGTACTTGGCTATACTGAAGCCCCCATGGCGTCGGTTGATTTTAATCATGACCCACGCTCAGGCATTTTAGATGCCACGCAAACCCGGGTGGCTGGCACGCGCCTTATCAAGCTGTTGTGCTGGTTCGATAACGAGTGGGGGTTTGCTAACCGGATGCTCGATATCAGCCAGCAGCTGGCTACTATTTCCGCAGATACATAACCTGTTTCCATTTAGCACAACGGCATAACCACGAGGATACCGCTCACATGAACGTGAACAAGATGACTGACCTTCCCCTGGAAGGACAACGCGTGCTGATCCGTGAAGATTTAAATGTGCCTATCAAGCATGGCCGCGTTTCTAGCGACGCCCGCCTGCGGGCAGCGTTGCCCACTATCCAGGCGGCGATGAAGGCGGGCGCAAAAGTAATGCTAATGAGCCACTTGGGACGCCCCACTGAAGGCGAACCCGCCGAGGAATTCTCGCTGGCGCCGGTCGCTGAGCACTTGGGTGAGCTGTTAGGCCGCCCTGTACCGCTGATCAAGGAGTATCTCGGTGAGTCATTAGAGATCGCTAACGGCGACGTGGTGCTGCTGGAAAACGTGCGCTTCAACAGCGGCGAGAAAAAAGACGATGAGCTGTTGGCGAAGCAGTATGCCGCGCTGTGCGATATTTTTGTCATGGATGCGTTTGGCACGGCCCACCGCGCCCAGGCTTCTACCCACGGTGTGGCACGCTTTGCGCCCAGCGCTTGCGCAGGCCCGTTACTGGCGCAAGAGCTTGATGCCTTACAAAAAGCCCTGGCAAATCCGGCACGCCCCATGGCGGCGATCGTCGGTGGCTCAAAAGTGTCTACTAAACTGGATGTGCTCACTGCGCTGGCCGATAAGTGTGATCAACTTATTGTCGGCGGCGGCATCGCCAACACCTTTATCGCTGCAGCGGGCTACAATGTCGGTAAATCACTCCACGAAGCTGATTTGATTGGTCAAGCGAAAGCGCTGATGGAAAAAGTCTCGATTCCGCTTCCCACTGACGTTGTGGTAGCTAGCGAGTTTTCTGAATCGGCAGAGGCCGTGGTCAAACCGGTAGATCAAGTCACCGACAACGAGATGATTTTGGATATCGGCCCAGATACCGCCGCTCATCTCGCCAGCATGCTCAAAGAGGCTGGCACTATTTTATGGAATGGACCGGTTGGGGTCTTTGAAATCGACCAGTTTGGTAAAGGCACCCAGGTAATCGCCCAGGCCATCGCCGATAGCGCAGGTTTCTCTATTGCCGGTGGCGGTGATACCTTAGCGGCCATTGATAAGTACGCCATTGCGGATCGCGTCTCATATATCTCAACCGGGGGCGGTGCTTTCCTTGAATATGTTGAGGGCAAGCAGTTGCCTGCCGTTGCGGCACTCGAAGCCGCCGCCAATCGCGGTTAACATAAAGCCACTTGAACCTGGGCGCTTATGGTGCTCATTCAGATAACTCAATTTACAACGCAAACAGGTAAGATAATTTTATGGCTCTGATCAGCATGCGCCAAATGCTCGACCACGCCGCCGAATACGGTTACGGCATTCCGGCATTTAACGTCAATAACCTTGAGCAAATGCGCGCCATTATGGAAGCCGCTGATGCCACCGACTCGCCCGTCATCGTGCAAGCCTCTGCTGGCGCGCGCAAGTATGCGGGTGCACCTTTCCTGCGCCATCTGATTTTGGCGGCCGTCGAAGAGTTTCCGCATATCCCTGTGGTCATGCACCAGGATCACGGCACCAGCCCGGCGGTCTGCCAGCGTTCTATCCAGCTCGGCTTCTCATCGGTAATGATGGATGGTTCGTTGGGCGAAGACGGCAAAACGCCGACCGACTACGACTACAACGTCAATGTAACCCGTCGCGCAGTGGAAATGGCTCACGCCTGTGGCGTTTCTGTTGAAGGCGAACTGGGTTGCCTGGGTAGTTTGGAAACCGGCATGGCCGGTGAAGAAGACGGTATCGGCGCTGAAGGCAAGCTGGATATGGAACAGCTGCTAACGGATCCCGAAGAAGCCGCTGAATTTGTTCAAGCGACCCACGTAGACGCGCTGGCGATTGCCATCGGCACCAGCCATGGCGCTTACAAATTCACCCAGCCGCCTACCGGTGACACGCTGTCTATTCAGCGTATTAAAGAGATCCACGCACGGATTCCGGACACTCACCTTGTCATGCACGGCTCTTCATCCGTACCGCAAGAGTGGCTGGAAGTGATTAACCAGTACGGCGGCAAAATCCCCGAAACATACGGCGTTCCCGTCGAAGAAATCGTAGAGGGTATCAAGCACGGCGTGCGCAAGGTCAATATCGACACCGACCTGCGCTTGGCGTCTACCGGTGCAGTGCGTCGCTTCCTGGCTGAAAACCCGTCTGAATTCGACCCGCGCAAGTTCTTTAAAGAGACCGTTACCGCGATGCGCGACCTATGTATCGCTCGCTACGAAGCTTTTGGCACGGCGGGTAACGCTAGCAAAATTAAGCCCATCAACCTGGAAGAGATGTTCCTGCGCTATGAGCGCGGCGAATTGGCGCCTAAGGTCAAATAAGTGCGTCACTGAGAAGCTCGAAGCCAGCATGGAAGCTGGCCTCGAAATGCAGAAAGCACTGTTTAACTCTCTGAATGGGCAGTTCGCTCCTTGGTGGATTACTAGCCAGCGTACAATGCAAGCCTATCATCGGCGCAGCAGTGCTAATTCACGCCGCCCTGCCAAATAGCGGTTCAGCACTGGCATTATTCGCTATCGTCAGTGCCATCATCGTTTTCTTCGTCGTCGCTATTTTCTTCTTCACTGCTGTGGATAGCGTCGTCTGGGCTACCGGTGCCACCGGTGCCCGCCTCTGGGCTTCGCTCTTCGCTCTCGCCGGGCTCTAGCGCTACATCATCCCCGCCTTCGCGGGTTTCTTCTGCTCCGCTGCTTTCTTCTCCACTGTTGTCATTTTCACTATTTTCTTCCTCCTCTTCTTCGCGGCTACGAGTCTGATCGTTAGATTGAGCAGAGTCGCTAGAGGTCTCTTCATCGCGTTTTACAGACCCCGCTTTAATACCGTACTCCTCTTCCAGTGCTTCATCATCGAGCGGCTCATGATTATCAGCGAAAACATAGCTGGTTGTTGTGAGTAAAGCAGCGCTAAGTGCAAGTGGTAGGAACCAGGGGGCTAATCGCATTGGGCGTACTCCATTATTTGGTTATGACAAAATAGTGTATTCATATTACCTTTTCCGTGCAGGCGTCTTAAAACATTCATTTCAACAGTCAGTCGCTTAGCTTTGACTGTGATTACCAAGGCAGCTTTAGCCACCTATTGATACACAGCGTGAGGCATCAAAATCAGCATAGTCGTAAAAGCTGGTTCAAGAGTGGTATCCAGGCAAGTAAAAAATAACAAAACAGTGTTCACAAATAGCGCAAAATCCCGTTCAATAGGCGTATGGATGGGTTTAACTAACACTGGCAGCGCTTGAGCCGCTGCAAGGAACCGCAATGTCGCTCCCACTTTTGCTGTTTGACTGTGATGGCACACTCGTCGATAGCGAACCGCTGTTGGCCGAAGAGATGGCCGCAGGACTCAATTCAGTAGGTCTGCCTTTCGCTTCTACTGATTACCTTGGCGAATTTCGTGGAGCGCGCTTTCGACGCATTGTTGCGGAACTTCAACAGCGTCACGGTGATGTTGACCCTGACAAACTTGATCGCATGGAAAGCTCAATGCGAGCCAATCTAGCCACCCGACTTGCTCAGGAGTTGACTACCATACCCGGCGCTTATGAAGCATTGGATATATTGGCAAGCTACCCCAGTGCCGTGGTTTCTAACGGGCCCGAACGTAAAATTCGTACGGCCCTGAATGCTACAGGGCTTAGCGACTATTTTGGCAAACGCTTTTTCAGCGGCTATACCGCTAATTGCTGGAAGCCAGAGCCCTGTTTACATTTGCACGCGGCGAGTATCATGGGCTATGCAGCGCGTGACTGCATAGCCGTGGACGATGCCTTAGTAGGCGTTCGCGCGGCACTCCAAGCGGGGATGACGGTGATCCATTTAAATCGCTTTCCTGATGCCGAATCGACGCCTGAAAACGCTATTATGATCAGCAATATGTATCAGCTACCTGCCGTTGTTGAGCGACTCACGCGTGAATATTGGCAACCCCCCGCGCCCCAACACTCAATGGGAGGATAATAATGGCCTCTATGCGTGATCAACTGGGTGGGCTAGTTTACTCCACCGAATATGGTAAAACCTGCCCTACCTGTCGCGAAGCATTCGATGCTTGTCAGTGTGACGATGTCAGCGAGCAGCAGCGCCTGGCCGCGCTTGACGGAGTAGTACGCATTCGACGTGAAACGAGTGGTCGTAAGGGGAAGGGCGTTACCACGGTGAGTGGTATTCCTCTGCCGAGCGATGATCTTAAAACCTTGGCAAAAACACTTAAAAAACGCTGTGGAACGGGCGGAGCAGTTAAGGACGGCATTATTGAAATTCAAGGCGACCATCGCGACGTGCTACGCCAGGAACTAAGCGCGCTCGGCTATCAGGTTAAACTCGCTGGGGGTTAAAAGGCCCCCACACCACTATGACTTACCGCAAGTAAGTCGCTTATAGAGCAAGGCACTGCAATGGCTTGGCTGGAATACTTGCTACCTCTGATTTTTTTATTCCCCATGGCGGCAATGGCCAGTATTGTCATAGCGCTGCGTAATTTACACGACGCTCGTGTTCACTCACCGTTCAAAGCCCCTCTGCGTGAACCGGGACAGGCGCTGCGGCATCGTCTTGACCAAGCCTTTTCGAGTCTATTTATCAATGGGGCCTTGGGGCCTATTGTAAGTCTAGCCCCGCTGGTTTACGGCATGGGCCGCATGCTGTTTGTTAATAAGCAGGATTGGGTTGAATGGGCGCTGTATGGTTTACTTAGCACGTTACTTGTGCTGACGTTTTCACTACTACTAGTACGCGACTATCAGCGTATCCGACGGCTAAAATTGGGCTTAGCCTGTGAGCTTGCCGTGGGTCAGGAGCTCGAGCGCTTAGTCCGTCCTGAGGCGCATCCCTATTACGTTTTTCATGATGTCCCCACCGATAGTTTCACCATTGATCACGTCGTCGTAACGCCTCATGGGGTTTTCGTGGTTGAGACTCGGGCAAGAACACTCGCTATTGGTGCCGATGGCAACGAGCTAAATACGGTAGCAGTGGAGCGCGAGCGTTTGCGTTTTCCACATTGGCAAGAGCGCCGACCGCTGCATAAAACACGCCAAGGGGTTAACTGGCTTACTCAATGGTTAGAGCGGCGTTGTGGCGTACCGGTTCCGGTGCGAGGAGTGCTGGTACTGCCTGGCTGGAAAATCGATAGCAGCGAGGCAGCACCCGATATTCTTGTGGTTAGCGGAGATACATTAGCTAAACAGATAACGGAGCTAGCACCTGGCCCGCTCAATGACGCGATCCATGACAAGATCATCAATATTCTGCTTGAGCGCGCCAGGTTGATGGAATTGAAGCACTTACGCCGACCCTCGGTATAAGTACTCTCCGCTTAATCGCCGCGTAAGCGACCACCCATCTCTTGGGCTAAATCCACCGCATAGTGATCCGTCATTCCCCCGATAAAGTCCAACATTCGTCGGTAGCTATCGTAAAGGGGCCAAGAAGGGAGTGGCGTATTTTCGCCGATAAGAGCTAATACGCGCTGATGCTTAAACGATGATTGCCCGCTGTGATGAAGTTCATGTGCAGCGCCGATAAAGGCTTCGAGAAGAATGCCCAGCGTTGTATAGGCGCCAATCTCTAATTTTGCCTTCCGCTCATTTTGAAAGATACGCTCACGGGCTAGCTGTTTTGCAGCCTGCACGCCCCACCCCAAGTCTGGGTGGCATAGCTCTAACAGGTCTTCACTGAGCGTACCGCTCAACAGCGCTTGCTCATGCTGCACAAATACCGCGCCGACGTCATTAACCGCCCGCTCCATGGCAGCACCCCGCAACAACGCAATGCGGCGCCGTTGAGAAACATTGTTACGCTCCATTTCCGCATATTCCGGCGGAAAATCCCCGGCAATCTGGCGCAGTATTTCGACTACTTCCTCATAGCGCAGAATTCCCATTTCTAAACCGTCTTCCAGGTCTAGCAAGGCATAACAGATATCATCAGCGGCTTCGACCAGCCAAGCCAATGGGTGGCGACACCAGCGCTGCTCGCCTTGCGGCAATAAACCTACTGCTTCAGCTACCTCTTTGAGAAGCGCCTGCTCTGACTGATATGCGCCAAATTTGCCCGCTCGCCCGCCATAACGAACCGTCCAGGGATATTTAAGTAGCGCCCCCAGTGTGGCCGCTGACAACCGCATACCGCCATTAAATTGGTTATATTCAATTTGGGTAATTACCCTAAAACCCTGGGCATTGCCTTCATAGGTCAACAGATCTTCACGCTCTGCGTCTGAAAGGCCTTCTAACAATCCACTGCTTTGCGCACGCTGAAACCAGTCGCGAATGGCATACTCACCGGCATGACCAAAAGGAGGATTGCCAATATCGTGGCCAAGGCAGGCCGTTTGCACAATAACCCCAAGGTCAGCGGGGGTTATCCAGTCAGGCAGGCGGTCACGCAGTAGCTCGCCGACTATCATGCCTAAGGAGCGCCCTACACAGCCAACTTCCAGAGAGTGAGTCAAACGGGTATGAATATGATCATTTTCTGTCAGCGGATGTACCTGCGTCTTGCGTCCTAGGCGCCTAAATGAGCCTGAGAAAACTATCCGATCATGATCTTTATGAAATGGGCTACGACCAATTTCCCGGTTACTAGCTGAGCGTTGGTCGTGAAGACGACGTGGGGAAAGTAGTTGTTCCCAGCGCATCTGAGTCATGGGCATTCCTCCTTGAGGAGTGCATTCTGACATAAAACGCCAGAAAACCGCACGTTAGTGGGAGTGGTGAGTCAGTGTGAGGTTTCTATTCACTATTCACCACTTACTATTCACCCTTTTATAACCCCCACGCATAAAAAAATCCCCCAGAGCGCAAGCCCTGGGGGATTTTGGGTATAGGTGCCTGACGATGACCTACTCTCGCATGGGGAGACCCCACACTACCATCGGCGCTAAGCGGTTTCACTGCTGAGTTCGGCAAGGGATCAGGTGGTTCACGCGTGCTATGGTCGTCAGGCGTAACGGTTAATGTACATCATGCTGACGAGCGGGCTGTCTATCGTTGCTTGCTCAATTGTGTGCGTCTCATTACCTGCCGCCTGTGCGCTTAATGCGTCAGGCCACACGCTGCGTATCCGGTTGTTTCATGTCACGTCATCATTTTGAGCAGACCCCTTGGGTGTTATAGGGTCAAGCCTCACGGGCCATTAGTACACGTTAGCTCAACGCCTTGCAGCGCTTCCACACCGTGCCTATCAACCAGCTGGTCTCGCTGGGCCCTTCAGGAGGCTCTAGGCCTCGGGGATGTCTCATCTTGAAGGGGGCTTCCCGCTTAGATGCTTTCAGCGGTTATCCCGTCCGACCATAGCTACCCGGCAATGCCACTGGCGTGACAACCGGAACACCAGAGGGTCGTCCACTCCGGTCCTCTCGTACTAGGAGCAGCCCTTCTCAAACATCCAACGCCCACGGCAGATAGGGACCGAACTGTCTCACGACGTTCTAAACCCAGCTCGCGTACCACTTTAAATGGCGAACAGCCATACCCTTGGGACCGACTTCAGCCCCAGGATGTGATGAGCCGACATCGAGGTGCCAAACACCGCCGTCGATGTGAACTCTTGGGCGGTATCAGCCTGTTATCCCCGGAGTACCTTTTATCCGTTGAGCGATGGCCCTTCCATACAGAACCACCGGATCACTAGAACCTGCTTTCGCACCTGCTCGACGTGTCTGTCTCGCAGTCAAGCACCCTTATGCTCTTGCACTCATTGCACGATGTCCGACCGTGCTGAGGGTACCTTCGTGCTCCTCCGTTACTCTTTAGGAGGAGACCGCCCCAGTCAAACTACCCACCACACACTGTCCTCGATCCGGATAACGGACCTGAGTGAGAACGCCAATGATGCCAGGCTGGTATTTCAAGGTTGGCTCCGCCCGAACTGGCGTCCGGAGTTCAAAGCCTCCCAGCTATCCTACACAGGCAACATCAGCGTCCAGTGTGAAGCTATAGTAAAGGTTCACGGGGTCTTTCCGTCTAGCCGCGGGTACACCGCATCTTCACGGCGATTTCAATTTCACTGAGTCTCGGGTGGAGACAGCGTGGCCATCATTACGCCATTCGTGCAGGTCGGAACTTACCCGACAAGGAATTTCGCTACCTTAGGACCGTTATAGTTACGGCCGCCGTTTACCGGGGCTTCAATCAAGAGCTTCGCCTTGCGGCTAACACCATCATTTAACCTTCCGGCACCGGGCAGGCGTCACACCCTATACGTCCGCTTGCGCGTTAGCAGAGTGCTGTGTTTTTAATAAACAGTTGCAGCCACCTGGTATCTTCGACCGGTTCGGGCTAGGAGAGCAAGTCTCTTCACCCTACGCCGGCGTGCCTTCTCCCGAAGTTACGGCACCATTTTGCCTAGTTCCTTCACCCGAGTTCTCTCAAGCGCCTTGGGATTCTCACCCTGACCACCTGTGTCGGTTTGGGGTACGGTCGCACATGATCTGAAGCTTAGAGGCTTTTCCTGGAAGCGTGGCATCAGTGACTTCCTGACCGTGGTCAGTTCGTCTCACATCTCGGCTTTAAGCGTCCGGATTTACCTAAACACTCGGCCTACATGCTTTCACCAGGACTACCAACGCCTGGCTCACCTAGCCTTCTTCGTCCCCCCATCGCAACCATGTCCGGTACGGGAATATTGACCCGTTTCCCATCGACTACGCCTTTCGGCCTCGCCTTAGGGGCCGACTCACTCTGCTCCGATTAGCGTCGAACAGAAACCCTTGGTCTTCCGGCGAGGGCGTTTTTCACGCCCTTTATCGTTACTCATGTCAGCATTCGCACTCGTGATACCTCCAGCGAACTTCTCAATTCACCTTCATCGGCTTACACGACGCTCCTCTACCGCGCATCCCGAAGGATGCACCCGTAGCTTCGGTACCTGGTTTAGCCCCGTTACATCTTCCGCGCAGGCCGACTCGACTAGTGAGCTATTACGCTTTCTTTAAAGGATGGCTGCTTCTAAGCCAACCTCCTAGCTGTCTGAGCCTTCCCACATCGTTTCCCACTTAACCAGGATTTCGGGACCTTAGCTGACGGTCTGGGTTGTTTCCCTTTTCACGACGGACGTTAGCACCCGCCGTGTGTCTCCCACGCGTTACTCACCGGTATTCGGAGTTTGCCTCGGGTTGGTAAGTCGGGATGACCCCCTAGCCGAAACAGTGCTCTACCCCCGGCGGTACTGCATGAGGCGCTACCTAAATAGCTTTCGAGGAGAACCAGCTATCTCCGAGCTTGATTAGCCTTTCACTCCGATCCACAAGTCATCCAAATCTTTTTCAACAGATCCTGGTTCGGGCCTCCAGTTGATGTTACTCAACCTTCACCCTGCTCATGGATAGATCGCTCGGTTTCGGGTCTATATCCAGCGACTGTGTCGCCCAGTTAAGACTCGGTTTCCCTACGGCTCCCCTATACGGTTAACCTCGCCACTGAATATAAGTCGCTGACCCATTATACAAAAGGTACGCCGTCACGGAACAAGTCCGCTCCGACTGCTTGTACGCACACGGTTTCAGGATCTATTTCACTCCCCTCTCCGGGGTTCTTTTCGCCTTTCCCTCACGGTACTGGTTCACTATCGGTCAGCCAGGAGTATTTAGCCTTGGAGGATGGTCCCCCCGTCTTCAGTCAAGGTTTCTCGTGCCCCGACCTACTCGATTTCACATGGTCAGATTTTCGACTACGGGGCTATCACCCGCTACGGCCGCGCTTCCCAACGCATTCGCCTAATCAGTCACATGCTTAAGGGCTGGTCCCCGTTCGCTCGCCGCTACTAGGGGAATCTCGGTTGATTTCTTTTCCTCAGGGTACTTAGATGTTTCAGTTCCCCTGGTTCGCCTCGTACCCCTATGTATTCAGGGCACGATACTCATCTTATGATGAGTGGGTTTCCCCATTCAGAAATGCCCGGGTCACAGGTTGTTGCCACCTCACCGAGCCTTATCGCAGGCTACCACGTCTTTCATCGCCTCTGGCTGCCTAGGCATCCACCGTGTGCGCTTCATTGCTTGACCCTATAACCCGAAGGAGTCTGGTATCTCGCAATGATCACGTTTCATTGTGCCGGATACGCTGACGCGTATCACAATTTAAGAAGCACTTCTTGCGAAGTGTTCTTGTCAGCATGATATACATTGTTAAAGAGCGACTGCTATAAGCAGTGATAAGCGTTCTTTCATATTAAAAAAAGAAAAAGACCTTTAAGACCTTAAACGCTATTTTTTCTTTTTAACGTGAAAAAAACAGAGCCACTTATCACTGCGTATTAACAGCATTCTGATCAGGTAATTCATTGTGGACGCTTACTAACGTGTGACGCATCGTTTAAGGAGGTGATCCAGCCGCAGGTTCCCCTACGGCTACCTTGTTACGACTTCACCCCAGTCATGAACCACACCGTGGTGATCGCCCTCTTGCGTTAGGCTAACCACTTCTGGTGCAGTCCACTCCCATGGTGTGACGGGCGGTGTGTACAAGGCCCGGGAACGTATTCACCGTGACATTCTGATTCACGATTACTAGCGATTCCGACTTCACGGAGTCGAGTTGCAGACTCCGATCCGGACTGAGACCGGCTTTAAGGGATTCGCTGACTCTCGCGAGCTCGCTGCCCTTTGTACCGGCCATTGTAGCACGTGTGTAGCCCTACCCGTAAGGGCCATGATGACTTGACGTCGTCCCCACCTTCCTCCGGTTTGTCACCGGCAGTCTCCTTAGAGTTCCCGCCATTACGCGCTGGCAAATAAGGACAAGGGTTGCGCTCGTTACGGGACTTAACCCAACATTTCACAACACGAGCTGACGACAGCCATGCAGCACCTGTCTGACAGTTCCCGAAGGCACACCAAGATCTCTCTCGGCTTCTGTCGATGTCAAGGGTAGGTAAGGTTCTTCGCGTTGCATCGAATTAAACCACATGCTCCACCGCTTGTGCGGGCCCCCGTCAATTCATTTGAGTTTTAACCTTGCGGCCGTACTCCCCAGGCGGTCGACTTATCGCGTTAACTTCGCCACAAAGTGCGCTAGGCACCCAACGGCTGGTCGACATCGTTTACGGCGTGGACTACCAGGGTATCTAATCCTGTTTGCTACCCACGCTTTCGCACCTCAGTGTCAGTGTCAGTCCAGAAGGCCGCCTTCGCCACTGGTATTCCTCCCGATCTCTACGCATTTCACCGCTACACCGGGAATTCTACCTTCCTCTCCTGCACTCTAGCCTGACAGTTCCGGATGCCGTTCCCAGGTTGAGCCCGGGGCTTTCACAACCGGCTTATCAAGCCACCTACGCGCGCTTTACGCCCAGTAATTCCGATTAACGCTTGCACCCTCCGTATTACCGCGGCTGCTGGCACGGAGTTAGCCGGTGCTTCTTCTGCGAGTGATGTCTTTCCTAATGGGTATTAACCACTAGGCGTTCTTCCTCGCTGAAAGTGCTTTACAACCCGAGGGCCTTCTTCACACACGCGGCATGGCTGGATCAGGGTTGCCCCCATTGTCCAATATTCCCCACTGCTGCCTCCCGTAGGAGTTCGGGCCGTGTCTCAGTCCCGATGTGGCTGATCATCCTCTCAGACCAGCTACGGATCGCTGCCTTGGTGAGCCATTACCTCACCAACTAGCTAATCCGACATAGGCTCATCCAATAGCGGGAGCCGAAGCCCCCTTTCTCCCGTAGGACGTATGCGGTATTAGTCTGAGTTTCCCCAGGTTATCCCCCACTATCGGGCAGATTCCTATGCATTACTCACCCGTCCGCCGCTCGTCAGCGGGGTGCAAGCACCCCCTGTTACCGCTCGACTTGCATGTGTTAGGCCTGCCGCCAGCGTTCAATCTGAGCCATGATCAAACTCTTCAGTTTAAGATCTATGCGGTTCTTACCTGCCACTCGAAAGGGACAGAAGCGAACCAAACTTGGCTCAAGGGTCAAACGAATTCATTCAAAACAGATCCCAAAGGACGAATCCTTTAAAACCTTATTGCTTGAGTCGCTTGCCTTGATATTTGGTGATTTGTCACCAACATCAGCAAGCGCCCACATGAATTACCTGATCAAATTGTTAAAGAGCTGTTTCGCTGTCTGGTTACTGTGAAAGTAACCGGGCTGCCGTTGACTTGGCTTGCCTCAGCGAGGAAGGCGTATTCTACGCAGTTCCTGGTGGTTGTCAACCGCTGCTTTAGCGACGGAAGCGAGCGATAGAACCTGCGCTAACTTCCTGACAAACCGAAGCTTTTACACTTCATTCACCGCTGGTAACGCTTGGCGTCCCCGGCAGCGGATGCGTACTTTACGGTTTCGCTGACGGATTGGCAAGGGGTTTTGTAGAAAAATTACAGATTAGTCTCCCTTAGTGGATTAAACCCCTTCGGCCCCAGCCTGATTGGCGGTTACACTAGCTTTATCTGCCACCTTTACCTACCACCTTGCTGAGGTCAGCCATGAGCCATCACCTGCTAACCGTCGACACCTTAAACCGTGAAAGCGTAGACCACTTACTGCGTGTCGCTGCGCGCATGGAGCCAATTGCTCAGCGGCGCCAGGTAACGCGGGTGTTAGAAGGAGCAGTACTGGGTAATCTGTTTTTTGAAGCCAGCACCCGAACGCGAGTCAGCTTTAACGCTGCCTTCTGCCGTCTAGGCGGCAGCGTGTGCGATACCACCGGCTTTACCTTCTCCTCTATGGCAAAGGGGGAGTCGCTATATGACACCAGCCGTGTAATGAGCGGTTACTGCGACGCGATTGTCATGCGCCACCCTGACCAAGGCTCGGTGGCTGAATTTGCCGCAGCGACCAATGTACCCGTGATTAACGGCGGCGATGGCCCTGGGGAGCACCCGAGCCAAGCACTGCTTGACCTTTATACGATTGATAAAGAGTTTCAGCGCTTAGCTAAATCGCTTAGTGGCGCCCACATTCTACTTACTGGCGATTTGAAGTATGGCCGTACCGTGCACTCCCTGATTAAGCTCTTATCGCTCTATGACCCAATGCGCATTACCCTGGTGTCACCGCCTGGCCTTGAGATGCCTTCCAAGCTAATTGATTTAGTGGCGTCTCGCGGGCATCGAATCGAACAGCGCGACTCGTTGGCGAGTGATTTTGCAGATTTAGACGTGGTGTACACCACACGCATTCAGAAAGAACGCTTTACCGTCGAGATGAATGAAAGCTTTCAGGGGCTTTCTGATGACTTTATGGTTAATCGCGATTTTCTCGATCACCGCTGCAGCCAGAGCACGATTGTAATGCACCCGCTGCCTAGGGATAGCCGCCCTGGCGCCAATGATTTAAATGTGGATCTTAATGGCGACCCGCGTTTGGCGATCTTCCGCCAAACCGATAACGGCATTCCAATGCGCATGGCGATTTTCGCAACGTTGCTTAACGTCGACAAATTGGTCGAGCAAGATCTACGCCCTGTGCGCTGGTACGTACCCAGTCAAACCGGCACCTTGGATCGTTAAGGCTAGAAGAGAAGGTTTAAAGATAGGGGCAGAGATGCAGGATAAGGGCTAAAGAGACAGACGCCCGCCAGGTAGGCCTTCCTGGTGGGCAAACCAGCCTTCAAGAATAAGAATCGCCGCAATACCATCGACACTATCTTGACGATAATTACCTTTGTGCCCCGCCTCACGAGCGATCAGTTTGGCTTCTCGGGTAGTACCGCGCTCGTCGACCATTTCACAAGGCTTGCCGTAGCGGCCATGCAGACGATTTCCGAACTTGCGAGCACGAATACTCATAGCGGACTCGCTACCGTCCATATTCAGCGGCAGACCCACCACTAACAGGTCCGGCTGCCACTCGGTAAGCAGCTGAGAGACGACTTTCCAATCGGGAATTCCGTCCCGCGCCGTCAAAGGAGTGAGCTCTCGGGCGCTGTGCAGCAGCTCGTTGCCTACTGCCACACCGATACGCCGGGTGCCGTAATCAAAGGCCAGGATTAAGCGCTGCCCTGCCTCAGCCATTAGGCGTGCCCCGCATCTCGGGTCATTAGGTTAAGGTCGATACCTAGTAGTCCTGCCGCCGCGGTTAACCGTTCTACCGGCGGGGTATTGAAAAGCACGCTGCCCTCGGCTTCTACGGTTAGCCAGCTGTTCTCTTTCAGCTCTTCTTCCAGCTGGCCCACTTCCCATCCCGCACAGCCCAAGCAGACCAAAAACTGCCCTGGCCCCTCGCCAGCGGCAAAGGCTTGCAAGATATCCAGCGAAGTAGTCAGCGCAATGCCATCCTCCACCTGGATACTAGAATCCCACTGCTGGCTATCGCCCACGTGCAGAATGAAGCCACGGTCTTTGTGCATCGGCCCGCCATAATAGACCGGCGCATTGCGATGCGGGCTGGCTTCGCCACCCAGTTCCAACTGATCAAATAGCGCTTCGAGGGTTATCTCCAACGGGTGGTTGGTAATTACCCCCATGCAGCCATTGTCATCGTGATCGCACAAGTAAATAAGACTACCGGCAAAATTAGGGTCGTCTAAATGTGGCATGGCCATCAAAAAGTGATGTTTCAAACTTTGCATGCGTCTCCCACCGCCTGCTGGCAACCCAACAGGCGTAGCGTAATGAATGTAATTATAAGGCGCAGGGCTGCTCTTAGGCTAAGCGGCGCTCGATGGCATCCAGCAGTAAACCGGCGATATTGGTGCCGCGCTGATCATCAATTTCACGCACGCAGGTGGGGCTGGTGACATTGATTTCAGTAATATAATCCCCGATCACATCGAGACCCACGAACATTAGACCCTTTTCACGAATCATCGGCTGTACCTGCTTAATAAGCCAGTGATCGCGCTCGGTAAGCTCGCGGCTAACCCCCATTCCACCGGCGGCTAAGTTGCCACGGGTTTCGCCGGCCGAGGGGATTCGCGCTAGCCCAAAGGGCACCGGCTCGCCTTCCACCAGTAGAATGCGCGTATCGCCATCCTTGATCTCGGGCAAATAACGCTGGGCCATGATTTGCCGCTGGCCACGCAGCGAAAGCTGCTCAATTACCGCGCCGATATTGCGACCCTCTGGGCCAATATGAAAAATACCGGTGCCGCCCATACCATCCAGCGGCTTGAAGATCACATCGCCGTGTTCGGCATGAAAGGCGCGCAGCACATCATCACGACTGGCGACGACCGTAGGCGCACAGCATTGGGGGAACTGCTGGGCAAACAGCTTTTCATTACACTGTAAAAGCGCCGCCGTTGGGTTGACGATCAGCACGCCCTCCCGCTCAGCAAAGCCCAGCAGGTGCACAGCGTTGATAAACTCTGCATCGACCGGCGGGTCTTTGCGCATCAACACCACATCCAGCTCTACTAACGGGCGCGCCGAGGGTTCGCCTAGGTCGTACCAGTGATTTGGATCACGGTGTACCGTTAACGGTCGCATACGTGCGTAGGCTTGCCCTGCGTTCAAGAAAAGATCTTCCTGCTCCATATAGTGCAGGGTGTAACCACGCTCCTGGGCAGCCCATAACATAGCCATGGAGGTGTCTTTCTTGTAAGCGATGTCGCTGATGGGGTCCATCACAACGCCGAGGTGCAGATTTGATTGGCTCATCGGGGGCACTATCCAAACATGAACAATTGGTGCTCAGTATGCCGTACTGCTCGCCCGGCTCCAACTGCCCCCGCTAACTACTCACTCAGTGCGCCGGGCACGATGCGAATGGCGTCAGCCTCAAGGGTGATCAACTGCTGCTTATAAAGCCGCCCAATGGCTTGTTTATAAGCACTTTTACTTACCCCTAAGCGCGCTTTAACTTGGTGAGCGGGGCTTTTATCACCCAGGGGTAGATAACCACCGCTTTCCCGCAGCGCCTGCATGATCTTATCGCCCACCACATCTAAACGAGCGGCACCTGGCGGTAGCAGTGAGATATTGAGGCGGCCATCTTCGCGGCGCTGCTTCACATAGCCCTTAACGGATTGGCCTCGGCGCAGCGGCTGGGTGACGTCATCCTGATAAATAAGTCCCCAGTAGCGGTGATTGACCACTACTTTCATGCCTAAATCGGTACGCTCCGCCACTACCACGGCTACTTCATCACCTTTTTCCAACGCCCAAGCGTCATCAGCCAGAAAGCGATCCAGCTTCATTGAGGCAACCGGTCGCCCCTGGTCGTCGCTATACAGCATGACCAATACGCGTTTGCCAGCATCAGGGCGAAAATGCTGCTCGCTGAAAGGCAGTAATACGTCTTTCGGCTGACCCCATTGCAAAAACGCGCCGATATTATTGACGGCTGTGACCGTTAGGTACGCCACTTCACCCAACTGGGCAGACGCATCGCTAGCGGATCGCGGGGATGAGTGAGACTCACGCACCATGGGTAACGTCCTTCAAGAAAATAGATAAACATTATGGTGTGTTCAGAGAGTAAGGCAACGTGCGGAAGTATAAAAATTCAGAGGTACAAAAGTGCAGAGATATAAAAGTACAAGGGTGTAAAAGAGCTGCGGAATCAGGCGGAAATCTGGTAAGAGTCAATGCGCAGCCTGCATTGATAGTAAGTACTTACAAATCACCAAAGTAGTGCTGTAGCAACGACAGTGCCACTATCGGAGCGGTTTCAGTGCGCAACACACGCGGGCCGAGTGTGAGCGGTGTAAAGGCAGCATTTTGGGCAGCAGCAATATCAATCTCACTCAAACCGCCTTCGGGGCCAATCAGCAGCGCCACCGACGCGGGGCAATCTTGGCGATCAAACGCATTGCCGGTAGCCAAGTGCAGCATCAAGCGCAGCGGCTCTTCTCTTTCATCAAGCCACGCTTGAAGCGCCACAGGGCGGTGAATCGGCGGTACCACCGCACGGCCACTCTGCTCGCAAGCGCTGGCAGCAACCGCTTGCCAGTGCGCCAGCTTTTTAGCTTCACGATCACCCTTTAAACGTACATCACCGCGCTCGGTATACAGCGGAGTAATCGCCGCAACGCCCAGCTCGACGGCCTTCTGAATGGCGTAATCCATTCGGTCGCCTTTAGAGATCGCCTGTCCCAAATGAACGGGCAGTGGCGACTCGCCACTGCCCGACCATACTGCTTCAACGCGCGCCAGCGTCTGCTTGCGGCTTACCTCCGCCAGGCGGACACCGGCCTCAAGGCCTTCGCCGTCGAAAAGCACCAGCGGTGCGCCCTCGCTCATGCGCAGCACGCGCGTGAGGTGCCGGGCGGGGCCTTCAGGCAGCACAACGTCACTGCCTGCTACGAATGCAGCAGGCACATAAACACGCGGCATTTTGCCATGCTGGGCATACCAATCAGCGGCTTGCAGCGTTTCAGACATCGCTTAGTGGGTGCTTTCTTCGGCTTGCTTGGCTTCGCGCTGCTTACGCTGGGCGTACATCGCTTCAAAGTTAACCGGCGCCAGCATCAGCGGCGGGAAACCGCCACGGTTGACCAGGTTATCCACGCACTCACGGGCATAAGGGAACAGCAGGTTAGGACAGAAGGCGCCCAGGGTTTGATCCAACTGCGCGCCTTCAATGCCTGCGATGCGGAACAGACCTGCCTGCTGAACTTCCGCCAAAAACGACGTCGTGCCGGTTTCGTTATCGTTAACCTGCGCCGTCACCTTGACGACGACTTCATACTGATCATCGGCAATTTTAGTGCTGGTAGTATTAAGATCCAGGTTCACCTTCGGCTTGAACGCCTGCTTAAACACCGAAGGTGAGTTGGGCGCTTCAAACGAAATATCTTTTACGTAAATACGCTGCAGCGAGAATTTCAGCTGCGGTTTTTCGTCTGCTGCGGCACCAGCCTGCGGGGTATTGTTATCTTCCGCCATGGGGAAACTCCTGATTATTCATTAAATAAAAATAGCACTAATTACTTTTTGACCACCGGAAGGCCATCACCTTGCCACTGCGCCATACCGCCTTTTAACTTGTAAGCACGTTCAAAACCCGCTTTGGCGAGTTTGGCCTGTGCGGCACCAGAACTCTGGCCGTGCTTACACACCACAATGATCGGCTGGGCTTTCACTTTATCCAGTTCGTTCATGCGGCTATCGAGGTTGCTTTGCGGAATGTTGCGTGCCCCCGCGATATGCCCGGCTTTGAAGTCTTTGCTTTCACGGATATCCAGCACCACCGCGTCTTCGCGGTTGATAAGCTGAGTGGCCTCTGTGGCGGTGAGAGCATTAGTAGAGGCACTGCGCGTTTCATAAATAATCCACGCGATTAGCACCAGCAAAAATGCCCCAACCAGCAGGGGGTGGTTCTGTACGAATTCGAACACCTGATCGATCATCGCGAACACAATCTCTTGGTCTATGCAGAAAAAAGCGGCCTAACCGCTGCCAAAACGCGACAAGTATACACGTCAGATAGCTTCCCGCGCAGGCCAGGAGGCTGTCCGGCTTGGCCGATCGTCGCGAGAAGCACGGATTTTGATCCAAATTTATCGATCGATTGAGGCGAATAGCGCGCTATTTAACGAAATCGATCGACTAAAGTTGGCCAAAATACCGGGATTCGCAGTAGATCAGTGTTAAGCCGGACAGGCTCCTAAATAATGACGCCTGGCAGTTGCCTGCGTTATGATGCCCCAAGCGTGCGCCCGTCGCGACCCCCAATTATCGACTCGCTCGGTCTGCCAATCATAATGAGGCTTTTATGGATACTTCTCGCACCCCGCGCCCGGTGGCGCTGATCATTCTCGATGGCTACGGCCACAACCCTGAGAGCGACCATAATGCGGTGGCCGCTGCCCACACGCCAGCGATGGATAAACTGTGGGCGAGCCGCCCCACGGCCTTCGTGCATACCGATGGCCTTCACGTGGGCCTGCCTGAAGGGCAAATGGGCAATTCCGAAGTCGGGCATATGAACATTGGCGCCGGGCGTATCGTTTATCAGGACTTCACTCGTATCAGCAAGGCGATTGAAGACGGCGACCTGGATGTAAATGAAAACCTCACCCAGCCGATTGACGAAGCGATCGCCAACCAGCGCCCGGTGCATTTGTTGGGCTTGCTCTCCCCCGGTGGCGTCCACAGCCATGAAGACCACTTTATTGCCATGGCAGAACTAGCCGCACGCCGCGGCGCCCAGCGTATTTTTATCCACGCCTTTCTCGATGGCCGCGATATGCCACCGCAAAGCGCCTTGGCCTCGATAGAGCGTGTTAATGCCCGCCTAGCCGAGTTGGTAGGCGCTGATAACGGCTTTGTGGCTTCGATTATTGGCCGCTTCTATGCCATGGACCGTGACAACCGTTGGGAGCGCGTCGAGCAAGCGTATCGGCTGCTGACCGACGGCCACGCAGACTACTACGCCTCAAGCGCCGAAACCGCCCTACGCGATGCCTACCAGCGCGGTGAAACCGACGAATTTGTGGCCGCCAGCAGCATCCCCCTCAAAGACAACCCGATTATTTTAGAAGCTGGCGACGCCGCTATTTTTCTTAACTTCCGCTCGGATCGCGCCCGGGAATTAACCCGCGCCTTCGCCGAGCCGGATTTCAAAGACTTCGAGCGGCGCGCTTGCCCTAAACTTGCCGGTAAAGGGCTGGTGACGATGACCCAGTACGCGGCGGATATTCCTGTGCCCGCAGCGTTTCCACCGTCTGATCTAAACGACACCCTCGGCGAAGTGGTGGCCAAGCGCGGCTTAACGCAACTGCGTATTGCCGAGACCGAGAAGTACCCCCACGTTACCTTCTTCTTTTCGGGCGGTAATGAAGCCGAATATGCAGGCGAAGAGCGCATCCTGGTACCCTCGCCGCGTGATGTGCGCACCTACGACGAAAAGCCTGAAATGAGCGCGTTTGAGATTACCGACAAACTCGTCGACGCTATCGATGGCGGCAGTTTTGATCTGATTATCTGCAACTACGCCAACGGAGATATGGTCGGCCATACTGGCGACTTCGATGCAGCGAAAAAAGCCATTGAGACGGTGGATACCTGCGTAGGACGCGTGGTTGAAGCGATTGAGCGGGCAGGTGGCGCTTGCTTAATTACCGCTGACCACGGCAATGCCGAGCAAATGGTGCATCCTGAAACGGGCGCGCCGCAAACCGCCCACACGACGTTTTTAGTGCCGCTTATTTATGTCGGCGAACGCGCTGCCACACTAGAGGAAGGCAAACTATGCGATCTGGCGCCCACGCTGCTGTCGATGATGAACCAGCAACAACCCGAGGCGATGACCGGGAAACCACTGATCCATTTTAACTAATGCGCATACTGCGCTATTTAGCCTTCGCTGCCGTGCTGGCGTTTTGTTATGCGCCAGCAGGCTTCGCCCAGCAGGATGAAAGCGCAGCGCGCCAGCAGCTGGATGCGATTGGCCAGGAGATCGAATCCCTCGGCCAGCGACTCACCACAACGGGGCAGGCGCGGGATAACGCCGAACGCGAGCTGCGCGAAGTAGAAACCGAACTGACCAAAACTCACCAACGCTTAGACACCCTTCAAGCTGAACGCCGCCAGTTGAATGACGAAACCACCCAACTGCGCCAGCACCGCGATCGGTTAGAGAGCGAGCGCTCAGACCAATACGCCGCACTGGGCCAACAGCTCTCAGCGCTTTACCGCCTGGGTCCAACGCCGCAGCTCAAGCTGCTGCTTAACCAAGGCGACCCCGCCGAGCTTGATCGTATGCAGGCCTATATGAACCGGCTGACTGAAGCGCGTAATCGCCGTTTAAGCGATATAGCGCGCCTGGATACGGCCCTGGCCGACACCCAAAAAGAGTTAAGCGAACGCCAAGCGCGCCTTGATACATTGGCCGATGAGCTGGAAGAGCAGAGCTCTCTGCTTGCCCAGCGCACCACCGAGCGGCGCGGCGTGGTAGCTAATCTAGATGACCGCTACGGCAGCGAAGAGGAGCGACTGGCAGACCTTAACCAAAGCCGTGAAGAGGCCGAGCGCGTGCTGCGCAATATCCAGGCGGAAATGGCCAAACTTGCCGAACCCACGCCCACCACCCATATTGTCAGCACCCAGGGCGACCTACCCTGGCCGGTGCAGGGTTCCATCAGCAGCAATTTTCACCATCGCGACGGCGTGCATTACAACGGCATTGTCATTCAAGCCAGCGCAGGCACGCCCGTTACCACCGTTCACACCGGCCGCGTGGTATTTGCCGACTGGATGCGTGGGTTTGGCAACCTGCTCATTATCGATCACGGCGACCAGATTATGACCCTGTATGCCCATTTGCAGCAGTTCAGCGCTAGGCCTGGTCAGCAGGTCAGCCGCGGCGATGAGATTGGTCGCGTAGGCGACAGCGGCGGTCAAACGCGCGCGGCACTCTACTTTGAAGTTCGTCGTGGCGGCGAACCAATTAATCCACAGCGTTGGATTGCACGCCGCTGACGGGATAAGCTGCACAACTACCATTTGTTTCAACTGTTTCAACAACTACCGGGTGACGCGCAATGGCGCCACCTATCGCCTTGCGGAGTCTGCATGACGCTATCTGTTACCGTGGTATCGGCCCCCGCCAAGCGCCTCTTGGCTACCCTGCTGCCAATTGCTTTACTGTCGACCCCGCTGCCGCTGATCGCCCAGCCTGCGGATAGCAGCGCACTGCCATTAGAAGAGATTCAGACTTTCGCTGAGGTGTTCGAGCGCATTAAGCGTGCCTACGTTGAGGAGGTCGACGATCGCACACTGTTGCGTAACGCCATGCGCGGCATGCTTAGTGAGTTGGACCCGCACTCCGCCTATCTAGATGATGAGGAGTATCAAAGCCTGCGCGAATCTACCCAAGGTGAATTTGGCGGCATCGGTATTGAGGTGGGTATGGAAGATGGCCAACTGACGGTGATTACGCCCATTGATGACACCCCGGCCTCCCGCGCGGGACTGCTGGCTCGCGATATTATCGTGGCTATCGACGGCACCCCCACCGACAGTATGTCTCTACAAGAAGCCGTGACCATCATGCGCGGCGCCCCCGACACCGAGCTGCGCATTAGCATACTGCGTTCAGGCGAAGAAACACCGCGTGAGTTCACCCTAACCCGTGAGATTATTCGTAGCGAAAGCGTTAAATATGAGCTGCTTGAGTCGGGTTACGGCTATCTGCGCATTAGCCAATTTCAGTCGCGTACGCCCGAACAGGCTCGCGAAGCGCTGGAGCAAATGGCCCGCGAACAGCCCTTGGACGGCTTAATACTCGATTTGCGCAATAACCCCGGCGGCGTACTGCAAGCCGCCGTAGGCATTGCCGATCTATTCCTGGATGAAGGGCTAATCGTATATACCGAGGGGCGCCTTTCGGATACCGAGATGTCGTTCTCCGCCTCGCCCACTACCCCCGCTGGCGATGTGCCTCTGGTCGTGTTGATTAACGGCGGCAGTGCCTCAGCGGCGGAAATTGTCGCCGGTGCGCTGCAAGATCAACGTCGCGGCGTGATTATGGGCACCGATAGTTTTGGCAAGGGGTCAGTGCAGCAGATTATGCCGTTAGGCAATGGCGAAGGGCTCAAGCTCACCACGGCGCTCTACTACACCCCCAACGGCCGCTCGATTCAGGCCCAAGGCATTGAGCCCGATGTAGACGTTGTGCGCGGTCGTTTGGAAGTCGCCGAGAGCCACCGTGAGATTCGCGAAGCCGATCTCGAGGGCCACCTAAGCGCTCAGCAGGCGCCGCGGAACCGCCAGGAAATGGCTGAACGGCTACTCAATGATTACCAGCTCAGCGAAGCGCTTAACCTACTTAAAGCGCTTAACGTGGTCGATCGCCGGCGAGGTTAACGACAACCTGATTTAACGACAACTTAGCGGCAGGCGACCGCGCTCTCCGGTCGCCTGCCGCATCAGTACGCGCTTTAATGGTACCAGCTGATTCATACTGCTCATGCCCAGGTTGCGTACCAACGTTAGCGCTGGGTCGTGGCTACCAAACAGCACTTTAAAGCCTTTCATCAGCCCCAGCATGGCGCTGTTATCAAAACGCCGCCGACGTTCATAACGCCTTAATGTGCTCAGTTCTCCCCAGGGCGCGCCGCGCTGCCAAGCGTGAACCACTTCCTCTGCTAAAACAGCCGCATCCATCAATCCTAAATTAACCCCCTGGCCAGCCAGTGGATGGATACTATGGGCAGCATCTCCCACCAGTGCGAAGTGCGGTTGCACATAGTGGCGCGCATGGCGCTGCACGAGAGGAAAACGGTGGGCCTTATCGCAGACAGTTACCGCGCCTAAACGGTAGCCAAATGCCTCACCTAGCGCATCGCCCAATGCTTGCTGCGATAACTCGCTCAACTGTGCCGCGTGCTCGGCGGTCGTCGACCATACAATTGAGCAGTAACGATCATCGCCTTTCACCGTTAACGGCAAAAATGCTAGCGGGCGTCCGTCGATAAACGCCTGGCGCGCCGTGCCACCATGGGGTTTAGCGCATTTTACCGTCGCCACCACAGCGTCCTGCTGCATATCGTCACTGGCCACATCAATGCCCGCCATCTCGCGCAGCATTGAGTGAGCGCCATCGGCAGCCACTATTAGCGGTGCCTGGAGCTGGCGCCCATCGTCTAACACCAGCCAGTCACCGCCGACGATACGATCCGTCGCGCTCCCGGTTGCGCGCTGCAACGACTGAACACGCACGTCAAAAAATGGGGTGACGTTGGGGTAGTGCATCACCTGAGTCGTGAGTGCCGCCTGGGTGACCACATTTTCAACAATATACCCAAGTACTCCAACGCCCGCCTCATCGGCGGAAAAAGCAATCTCGCCACTCCCTTCAGCATCCCATACTTGCATCCCTCGGTAGGGCGTTACCCGAGTTTGCTGCATGTTATGCCAAGCGCCCAAATACGCCAGCAGGCGTTGCGAGACAGGGGTCAGCGCGCTGACCCGCGGTGCGGGTAGCTCACCCGTGGCATCATCTAGGCTCAACGGTGCTGGCTGCGCTTCCACAAGGGCGACCTGCATACCGGCTTGAGCAAGCAGCGCACACAGCGCGGCACCCACCATGCCTCCGCCAACAATCACCGCCTCAAAGCGTTCGACCAGCGGCTTCGCAGTAGATGAAACCATATCCATAGCACTCCTTCGTAGTAGCGTAGCGGCGTAGTGACCTAGAGATTAACGGTTTAGCGTTCCAAGCCCATGGCTCGTCGCGCAAGCCCTCGGCGCAGCGGTCCAACAAGGTTCAAACCGATTAAGCCTGCCGCGCGGGCGTGGGGCAGCAGCGGAAAAGAGAGCCCAAACAGCCGTACCAGGCCGTCGCTAAAGCGAATAACGTTAGCGCGATCTTTGGAGCGTTGTTGCTCAAAGGCCTGAAGCGTCGTCATATCGCCCAGCGGCCGCTTAGCCAGCTCCCCTTGCTCCAATGCTTCGACAAGGTCCATCACCCCGCGCAGCGCCAGGTTAAACCCCTGCCCCGCCACCGGATGCAAGGCGTGGGCGGCGTTACCCAATACCGCCAGCCCAGGGCGTACCGGCTCTTCAGCGGTAACCAGGGAAAGCGGATAGGCGTAGCGAGAACCAACCCGCGTAAAACGACCCACCCGCTCGCCAAAAGCACACTGAAGTTGGCGTAGGAAGTCACGCTCGGGAAGCGCCATGCGCGCCTTTTCACTGCCGCTGGGGTGCGTCCATATTAATTCCATCGCCTGCCCTGGCAGCGGCAGCAGTGCCATGGGCCCCTGTGAGGTAAAACGTTCGTAAGCAATACCTTGGTGGGGCTGGCTGACGCCGACATGCGCAATCAGCGCGGTTTGCTCATAAGGCTCACGGCGGCTACCAATGCCTAGCTGCTCTTTAAGCCCCGAGCGCCCCCCATCGGCGAGCACCGTTAAACCTGCGGTTAACTGGCTGCCATCAGACAGCTGCAGATAATGCCCACCCGCTACGGGTGTGAGCTGCTCAACCGTTGCCGGGCAGTGCCACTCAAGCGGCAACTCGGCAAGGCGACGGTGCAGCACTCGGCCCATCCACGCATTGGGAATCACATGCCCCAGCGCTGCAACGCCCAACTCATCAGCACTCAGCCGCGTCGCCCCTAAACGGCCACGCTCACTGATATGAATGCGCCTGATAGGCGTAGCCTCAACATGCATCGCCTCCCATACGCCCAACTGCTGGAAGTGCTGAGCGGAGCCTTCAGCAATGGCGCTGGCCCGGGCATCAAAACTGGGCTGCCAGGCGCTTTCCAGCGACTGTGCGGTTAACGGGGACGATTCGATCACCGCCACTCGCCAGCCATAGCGCTCAATCAGCGGCGCTAGGGCACAGCCTAAACTCGCACCGACTAACCCACCGCCGACAATGACAATGTCATGGGTCAGCGCTCGACCAGCCGCTTGGTTGGACTGTTGCATTGCCTTCTCCCTCGTATTAGCGCCGCACCCTAGAGGCAATTAATAATTCGTAACGTAAATTACATAAAGAAAAATGGGCAGACTAAAAGCTGGTTATTTTTTAGCCATTAGTGCTTCAATTTCAGCTACCTCCTTAGGTACATCTGCGGTCAACACGTCATACCCTTCGTTAGTCACTACAATGTTGTCTTCAATACGAATGCCGATGCCGCGATAGGCGTCTGGAATATCGTCATCGCTCGGAATATACAGACCAGGCTCGACGGTCAGCACCATGCCCGCGACCAGGGGACGAGCCGTTTGCTCGTCTAGTCGATAAGTACCCACGTCGTGTACATCGAGACCTAACCAGTGGGAGGTCGAGTGCAGGTAAAAGCGGCGGTAGCTCTCATCATCAATGCGCGCCTGAACTTCGCCTTCCAGCAGACCAAGCTCAACCAACCCGGCGGTTAAGTCGTGCACCACGCCCTGATGGATAGCGGCCAACGTGATCCCCGGCTGAACGGCGCTAACGGCGCGCTGTTGGGCGTCGAGCACGACCTGATAAAGCGCGCGCTGAGGGTCACTAAACCGCCCGGAGACCGGAAACGTACGGGTGATGTCACCGGCATACAGCTCAAACTCTGCGCCCGCGTCAATCAGTACTAAGCCGTCTTCACACAGCGGCGCGCTGTTTTCAATATAGTGCAGTACGCAGGCGTGGGCACCACTACCCACGATCGTACTGTACGCAGGTCCACTGGCCCCTTGCCAGACAAACTCATGCTCTAACTCGGCCTGCAGTTGGAACTCACTCAGTCCGGGCCGGGACACCTGCATAGCACGCTGGTGGGCGCGTGCAGATATCACTGCGGCGTGGCGCAGCAGGGCAATTTCGGCGCCACTCTTGATCAACCGCATGGCGTGAATCAACGGGCTAATATCCAACCACCCCTTCAGCGCAGGCCGCCCACGTCTCAGCCCCGCCTGAGCATCAGCCAAGGCATCTTCGGCGATACCCACTGCGTCAGTATTATCGAGCGGCAAATAGAGCAGCTCACGCCCCGCTAACAACTCGGGCAGCCGTTCATCGCGATCAGTGTTTTCAAACGCTTGATCAATGCCGTGCTCGGCCTCCACGCCAGGGGCACCCAGGCGGCGCCCTGTCCATGCCTCCAGGGTGGGGTCACGATCCTGGCAGAACACCACACTTTCGCCTTCCCCACGTCCAGGCAGTAATACCAATAGAGCATCCGGTTCACGAAGGCCGGTCAAGTAGTAAAAATCACTGTTCTGGCGGAAGGCAAATTCGCTATCCCGTGAACGCGTCATCAGCCCGGCACCGGGCAGCACCACCGCAGCGTTATCCGGCAGTTGAGCCATAAGCGCATCACGGCGCTGGCGATATTCCGCCACGCTGATCGCGGCGGGGCGAGGTAACATCTCGGGCAGCACGGTCTCTGACAACATAGGGGCTCCAGGCAACGGGATTAGTGAACGGGCGCGTCGGTTTGTTCTACTTGCGGCAACCCTGGGTGCTGCTCGGTATACAGCAGCATTGCAGCCATACGGGCGTGCTCGGTCAGCGCAAACAGATCGTTTTCGTTTTCTGGGCTATCGTCGATATCGGTGTCGATTCGGCCTAACCCTTCAAGGTCACCAATCGCTTCGCGTAACGCCTGCGACCAGCGCTCGCGTAGTTCATTGTCAGCCACCTCATCGACTACTTCGATAAAGCCCAGCGTCCACTCTTTGAGGCCCTGCGCCTGCTCGCCCAACGAAAACAGCTCATCGGGTAGCAGTGGGGTATAGTCCAGGTCGCTGGCGCTCAATGCTTCCACCGTTTGCCGCCGCCAGCCCAATAGCCGCTCAGCACTTGCCTGATCGCGTGGTTGCTCAACGCCCAAACTCTGGCAGACTTCCTCCAGCCAGTGCTCCGCGCTCACATCGCGCAGCGCCAGCAGGGCACATAAGCGACCATCTAAAAATGCGGGCGACTGCATGCTGCCGTGCAATAGAAAAACATCCGCCACGTCGGAGAAGTCCTGACGTTCATCAATCAATGACATAATATTTAATAGCCTCGTATTCACTCGTTACTGCGGGTGTGTTGAAGATAGCGTGCCATGGCGATAAAAGTGCCGCTAGACTTGCGCGTTGACCGCGCCTAAGCGCCTCTCTTATAGTAAGTGACACCTATCTTTCTATGTTGTGATGTTAACGCATTGGGGCCCTCGCTGGCCCGTGCTGGAGTCTTTGATGAGCAACGCCAAGCGCCCGACCAAAGAAATAACCCTGTTAGGACGTGGCTATGTCATTGCCTGCGACACCGGCGAAGAAGCCAAACTTGACCGCGCGTCGCGCTATCTAGACCGTGCCATGCAAGGTATCAATGCGCAAAGTAGCGTGCTCGGCAGCGAACGGGTGGCAATTATGGCGGCACTCAACATCACCCACGAGCTACTTGAAGCCATGGATGAGCAGCGTGCCGGCGAAGAGAACCTGAACCGATTAAATGATCGCCTTGAACGGGCGTTGGCCAACACACGCCAGCCCTAACGCGTTGCCTAAAAGCTCCGCGAACGTTTAACCCGATACTTTGGCATTAGCGGCTGCTCTGTTAGGATGGCGGAGTTCTCTGGGGTGTACGCCAGTCGTTATAGTCCCTCGAGCCTATGCGTAATACCCAGGGGGCCAAATGCTAGCCAGCCCCGTGTGCATGTCCGTGCGTCGGAAAGCCTGACGGTCTGGCTGCGGCCACCCACCTGAACCAGTAGGTTCAGGGCCAGAATGACAGCGGCACCTTGGAGAACACCTTTCTATCATCCAGTACGCCATTTAAGTACGCATGAAGGGAAGACGTATGGGGGAAACAGCACTTATGAATAACCTCCATCATGATACTGCCCCACACAGCAGTGATAAGCGTACCCTTCGCCGCTTTTTACGTCACCAGCGCAAAGCCCTTTCTCAACAGCAGCAGCAGCTCGCTGCACAACGATTGTGTGATCAGCTAAAAACCCTGCCTGAAATTCGTCGCGCGCGGCGCATAAGTCTATATCTGCCCGTCAACGGGGAAATCGATCCAACCCCGCTAATTGCTTGGCTGCGCCAGCGTAATGTCGAGATTTATTTACCCGTTTTACAACCATTTAGCGCCAACCGCCTATGGTTTGTCGCCTACCGCCCCAATACCCCAATGGTGCTAAACCGCTTTGGTATTTACGAGCCCGACTTACGCTTTAGCGCTCAACGACACAATCGGCTGCCCACCTGGGCGTTAGATACGCTGATTGTGCCGTTAGTAGGGTTTGATGCTAATGCTAATCGTATGGGCATGGGCGGTGGCTTTTATGACCGTAGCCTGGCGTTCATGCACCGTCCTGGCCCATCACCGGCGCTGATTGGCGTCGCCCACGCTTGCCAGCAGGTAGCCTCTCTGCCTGTTGAGCCTTGGGATGTGCCCTTACAGGCGGTGGTGAGCGACCACGGCTGTGTGCGCCGCCAATAAGCCGCCCATAAAAAAGGCTGAACCCCTAAAGGATCAGCCTTCCTCATCTAATATTTGTCGCCCAGGTTAACAGCGTTATCGCAGCTCGCTGTAGGAATTAACTTCCCGACAACGCCTGCGCATAACCGGTGGCAAGCACCCCTAATGCAAACACCACCATCAACGCCATCACCATATCAGGCTTCTTACGCCGCATGCCGCTTCTCCAACACCTTGCCGTGACCAAATGTGTTAAACCTGCCAGTCGTGCTGGCTTAAAACGAATGGCAGATCTGCTTAATTTCGCTGACGACTATAGGGCTATAAGGGCACTGCTTACAACTGCTCAGGCAACATTTTCTCACTCTTTTAAAACTTTTTAGTAACGGTACGTTACTAGCCGCGCTAGCGCTCAAGGTAAGCAAGCACTTACATACAGTATAGAATGATTAAGCCATGAAGAGTCGGTACGCAGGATTATCGCTCTCACGCCAGTAGCGATAACCAATAGCGTCTAAATACTCAGCCACATGGGTGCGGTCACCGTTAGGCACTTGCATACCCACCAGCACTCGGCCATAGGCGGCACCGTGGTTACGATAGTGAAACAGCGAAATGTTCCAGTCGTGTGGCAGTTGGGTCAAAAAGTTCATCAACGCGCCTGGGCGTTCGGGGAACTCAAAGCGATACACCTCCTCTTCGAAGCGCTCGCTGGGGCGTCCGCCGCTCAAATGGCGAATATGCAGCTTCGCCAACTCGTTGTCGGTGAGATCTTCCACTTGGTAGCCGCCTTCACGCAGCTTGTCGATGACTGCCTGGCGGTCTTCGCCACCGGGCTTCACCTGAATACCTACATAAATATGCGCTTCATGGCTATCGGCATAGCGATAGCTAAATTCGGTCACCATGCGCTTGCCTAAGGTGCGGCAGAACTTTTTAAAACTTCCCGGTTTTTCCGCAATTGTGACCGCCAGGATTGCCTCACGCTGCTCGCCAAGCTCGGTGCGTTCGGCAATGTGCTGTAGGCGATCAAAATTAGTGTTCGCCCCAGAATTAATGCACAACAGCGTTTCACCTTCAGCCCCGGTCTGCTGAATATATTTTTTTAGCCCCGCCAGCGATAGCGCGCCGGAGGTTTCCGCCACTGCGCGGGTATCCTCGAAAATATCTTTCACCGCTGCGCACATCTCATCGGTATTGACGGTAATAACGTCATCAATCAGGTCTTTCACCAACGAAAATGGCACCTCGCCAATTTGCGCCACCGCGACGCCTTCAGCAAATACACCCACTTGGTCAAGTACCACACGCTCTCCCGCCGCTAAGGCGGCTTTAAGGCAAGCGCTGTCTTCGGCTTCGACGCCAATGACTTTGATATCCGGGCGCAAATACTTAACGTACGCAGCCACCCCTGCAATTAAGCCCCCGCCACCAACCGGTACGAAGATGGCGTCTAAGCGCCCAGCGTGTTGGCGTAAAATCTCTACCCCGATAGTGCCTTGGCCTGCGACCACATCGATATCGTCAAACGGTGGAATATAGGTGTAGCCGTGCTCTTTGATCAGCTCTTGAGCATGCTCAGCGGCAGCGGCGAAGGCATCACCTTTCAGAATAACCTTGGCCCCCCGAGCGCGCACCGCCTGCACTTTGATCTCCGGTGTGATACGCGGCATCACGATGACCGCTTTAACACCCATTAACTTGGCGGCCATCGCCAGCCCTTGAGCGTGGTTACCGGCGGAAGCGGCAATTACGCCTTTGTCTTTTTGCGCTTGGGTGAGCTGTGCCATTTTGTTATAGGCACCGCGAATTTTGAACGAAAACACCGGCTGCAGATCTTCGCGCTTAATTAAAATTTGGTTTTTGAAACGACGCGACAAAAAGGGTGCAGGGGAAATAGGGGTCTCACAAGCGGCTTCATAAACGCGGGCCTGGAGGATCTTTTTGACGGTTGCTTCTAGCATGCGGGTATCCCAAGGGAAGAACGTGAACGAAAAAGCCTTTATTGGTAGCAGATTACGCCTAGCGGCGTCTAGCGATGCTGCCTCGGCAGGCAACGTTTAGACCGCTATACTAGCGCCACCCACTCTTTTCTGACTCACACTAGACTAACTCACTAGGTTGACTATTTATGAACCAGGATGAAATGAAGGCCGCCGTGGCGGATGCAGCCATTGCAGAAATTAAACATACGCTGGAAAAGGATACCATCTTAGGGATTGGCACCGGCTCTACGGCCAATCTGTTTATCGATCGCTTAGGCCCACTGCGCCACCTCTTTAAAGGTGCAGTGGCTAGCTCCGAAGCAAGCGCCAAACGCCTTGAGACATTAGGTATTGAGGTGTTTGAGCTCAATAGCGTTGGCACAGTACCCTTTTACATAGACGGCGCAGACGAAGTAAATGCTCACTTACATATGATTAAAGGTGGTGGTGCTGCGCTTACCCGCGAAAAAATTGTGGCTGCCTGTGCCAAGCGCTTCATCTGCATCGCGGATGGCTCAAAGTATGTACCCCAGTTAGGCAACTTTCCGCTACCCGTTGAAGTCATCCCCATGGCACGCTCCTATGTCGCCCGCGAGCTTGTCGCGCTTGGCGCCGAGCCGGTTTATCGCCAGGGGGTAGTCACCGACAATGGTAACCAAATTATCGACTGCTATGAATTTATGATCGCAGACCCGGTAGCCATGGAAGCGCGCATCAACGCTATCGTAGGTGTTGTGACCAATGGCCTGTTTGCCGCCCGCGGCGCGGATGTTCTGCTGCTAGGCAAAGAAGGTGGCGTAGAAAGAATCGCGCTTAAATAACGCTGCTACGTTACCGGGGCAGCAGGGCCTCCAGCCCAGTCAGGGTGCGAGCCAGGGCACCTTTTTGTGACTCAATCGCCGCACGCCCTGCTTGCCCTGCCTGGCGGGCGTGCTCTGGGGCGGCAAAGTAGCCCGCCAAGGCTTCTGCTAACGCTTCGGCGTTATCGACCACTGTTAGCGCGCCCGCAGCTAACAGTGGTTCGGCCACATCAGCAAAGTTCTCAATCGAGGGGCCACTCAGCACCGGGCGGCCCAAAGCCGCCGGCTCAAGCACGTTGTGCCCGCCCAGCGACACTAAACTGCCCCCGACAAAGGCCACACGGCCCGCTGTATAAAGCATCGCCAGTTCACCCAGCGTATCCCCCAGGTAAACCTGGGTTTGCTGTGTGGCGAGCTGCTGCTGGCTGCGGCGACTTAATATCCACCCCTCTGTTTGGCAAAGCTTAGCCACCTCATCAAAGCGCTGGGGGTGGCGGGGCACCAGCACTAGCAGCGCACCAGGGTAGCGTTGCAACAGCTGGCGATGGGCCTTAAGCAGCAGCACTTCTTCGCCTTCTCGAGTGGAGCCCGCCACCCAAACTGGACGCTCGCCCCACTCTATAAGTAAGTACTCACCCTCTTTTATCGCCTTACACGGCGTGACTAATTCAAATTTTAACGAGCCGACTATATGGGTGATATTCGAACTGCAGCCGAGGGCATTAAAGCGTTCGGCGTCTGCCGATGATTTGGCGGCTAGCCAGCTAATCTCGGCGAGCATGCTGGCCATTAGCGGGCGCAGCCGTTGGTAACGCTTGAATGCCCGAGGCGATAAGCGCCCATTAACCACCGCCACGGGTACCCCTCGCTGGCGACAAGCATGGATCAAGTTGGGCCACAGCTCGGTTTCAAATAGGATCGCGAGTTCGGGTTTAACACGGCGCACAAAGCGTTTAGCAGCACCAGGAAAGTCCAACGGTAAGAAGCCATGGGCAAGCCTTGCTTGATAGGCTGGGGTTTGCTCACTAATCAGCGCTTGAGCCTGCCCGGCACCACTGGCGGTCATGGTAGTGAGCAGTAGACCATGGGCTGGGTAACGCGCTAATAGCCCCTCAATCAGCGGCCGTGCAGCGCGCACTTCCCCCACAGAGGCGCAATGCAACCAAATGCGCGGCGCAGGCGGCAGCGGTTTAAGGCGTAATCCCAGCCGCTGCAGGCGTGAGTAAGTGGGCACTTGCTCACGCCAGATGCGCCAGCCAATCAACGGTGCAAGTGCATACAGCGCCGCTGAGTAAGCAAGCCGAGGCCAAGCAGGTAAAGCCATTAGCGCTCGCGATCAATAATAGAACTAATCATCGCCGAGGTAGACACGCCGTCCTCAAAGCCCAGTACCTTCACCTCACCACCATTGGCAATCACCGCTACACCACCGGCGATATCTTCTGGGCGATAGTCGCCGCCTTTGACTAAAATATCCGGCAGTACCGCTTCGATCAGCGTCTGGGGAGTGTCGTCACTAAACGGCACAACCCAATCGACAGCCCCTAACCCCGCCAACACCTGCATCCGCCGGTTAAGCGGATTAATCGGACGTTTGGGCCCTTTCAGGCGACCAATAGAGGCGTCGTCGTTAACCGCGACGATTAAACGGTCACCCAGACGTTTAGCCTGCTCCAGGTAGGCGACGTGGCCCGCATGCAAAATATCAAAGCAGCCGTTGGTCATGACCACCCGCTCACCGCGTAGCTGGGCAGCACGCACCGCCTCGATCAATACATTCGGTTCAATCACCCCAAACTCGGCCAGCTTATCGCCGTGTAAGGCAGTGTAGAGCTCGGCGATAGAGAGCGTGGCCGTGCCCGGTTTGGCCACTACCAGCCCTGCCCCCAAATTAGCCAGCATCATTGCTTCGGGAAAGGCGTGGCCTGCCGCTAGCGCTAGCCCCATTAAGCCAATAACGGTATCGCCTGCCCCTGTTACATCAAAAACTTCCTGAGCGCGAGTAGGTAGGTGTAGCGGCGCATGCCCTTCACGAATCAGCGTCATGCCCTTTTCGCTGCGAGTAATCAGCAACGCTTCCAGCTCCAACTCAGCACGTAGCGCTTCACCCCGGCGGGATAACTCAGCATCGGTCGCACAATGACCAACCACGGCTTCAAATTCGGTCAAATTGGGAGTGATTAAACTTGCCCCACGGTATTTGCTGAAATCCTGCCCTTTCGGATCGATTAGCACGCGCTTGCCCTGAGCTCTTGCGTTGGCTATCAGGTTCTCTACTTGGTTCAGCGTGCCTTTGCCGTAGTCGGAAAGGATCACTACGTCGCAGTCGGGGAGCGCCTTTTCTACCTGAGTCACCAGCACATTGGTATCGACACTGTCCAAGCGCTGCTCGAAATCCAGGCGCAGCAACTGCTGGTTACGACTCATCACACGCAGCTTGGTAATCGTGGGTATCTCAGCACTGCGCTGAAAGTAAGTACTCACACCAGAGGCAGTCAAACTGGCTTGTAGAATCTGCGCGTTGTCATCGTCTCCGATCACGCCCGCCAGCACCGCGTGGCCGCCCAGGGAGGTAATGTTCAGCGCCACATTAGCCGCTCCGCCCGGGCGGTCTTCAACATCTTCTACCCGAACTACTGGCACAGGCGCTTCGGGGGAAATCCGCGAGGTACCTCCATGCCAATAGCGGTCAAGCATGACATCGCCGACCACAAGTACACGGGCATGTTCTAACGCGGTTAAATCAATCTTCATCGGTGCTCCCTGCGCTGGCAGTCAAAGCGGTATGCGCCAGCAATGTATCCAGTTTAGCGATAACGTCGTCTGCTTTAATCAGCATCATGGCGCTTGGGTGACGCACCCGTTGGCCCCAGCTCACCTCGTCTACCGACTTATGCAGATAAGTACGTACCGCGTCTGGGTAAGCGTTGACCGCAAAATCGCGCCACAGATAGGGTGCGGCACGCTGGGGATTGGTCGATGCATAAAGACCCAATGCCGGCGTTCCCATGGCATTGGCCATATGGATAGGGCCGGTATCCGGCGCTATCACCGCTTGGGCTTGATCGATCAGCGCTAAAACCCCTTTCAATGAGGTGCCGCCGATGGCGTTAATGACACTGGCTGGCTGACAGAGTGCTTCAATTTGCTCGCCTATTTCACGCTCCAGAGCACTGCCGCCACCGGTCAATACGCTTTTAAGACCGTGCTGCACCCAAGCGTGTTCAATCACGCTCGCGTAGCCCTCTACCGACCAGTTGCGAAAATTACGCAGGCGAACGTTGCTACACGGGTTAATGACGAGGTAAGGGGTCTCACCGCTGATCACCTGAGCCTCATTACGTGCCGTATCGGGCACAGGTAAATCCCACGCTAAGCGGTCATCCTCTACCCCGAGCACCCGGGCGAAGTCCATAAAGGACTCCAACACATGGGCATTGGGGTGCGGCGCAAGCTGATGCTGGGTAAACCAGTGCTGAGCATCTTTGGCACGCGCCTTGTCATAGCCCACGCGTACGTCGGCCTTCAGCCCAAGCGACAGCACGCTGGCCCGAATGGCCTGCTGCATATGTAGCAACACATCGAAGCGCGTATCGGCAAGCTGCCGCCATAACGCGCGCATTCCGGCAATACCTGTCGACTTGTCGTAAACAACGAACTCGACCCCGGAAAGCCCCGCCAGTAGACTGTGCTCCCCCTTACCGATAATCCAGGTAATGCGCGCATCGGGCCACTGGCGCTGCAACGCCCGCACCGTGGGCACGAGATTGCACACATCTCCTAGGGCGGAGAGGCGCAAAATGGCAATGTGGTTAGGCTGAACAGGCAGAGAGGGCTTCATGCGCTTAGCGGCACTCCGGCAGAGAAATTGGCTGATTTTACATGATGTAGACAGTTTATGTGACGGGCCGGGAACACACCAAATTGATCCAGACTTATTCACGCGCGATTACTGGCGTGAGCGCGGATTAATTGTGGGCGAAGCACCAGGCCGGGGCAGCAGTCTGTTTTTACAGGCAACGCCGACCGAGCAGTGGGTATTAAGGCCCTATTGCCGGGGGGGCATGGCGGCCAAACTCAGTGAGAAACGCTACCTATGGACTGGCGCTGAGCGCACCCGGGCATTTCGTGAACTGCGCTTAACCGCCACGCTTTTTGGGCAAGGGCTGCCGGTACCTCGCCCCGTAGCAAGCTGTGTTACTCGCTATGGGCTTACGTATGAAGCCGCGTTGATTACCGTGCGCATTGCTGGTGCCAAAGCATTCGCTGAGCTACTCGTCAACGATCTTGTGGATGAAGCGTTGTTAAAGCGTGTAGGTGCCATGATTTACCGCTTTCATCAAGCGGGGCTTGACCATGTTGACCTTAATGCCCGCAATATTTTGATCGACCCCTGGGGCGCACCTTGGTTGATTGATTTTGATCGCTGCCGCCTGCGTGCGGCAGGAAAGTGGCAGGCAGGTAACCTGGACAGGCTGGAGCGCTCCATCAAGAAGTTCACCGAAGCACCGCTTATGCCAACTATTTATCATGGATATCGCAGCTAATATAGAGACTTGCTAGGCCACACTTTCGTCCTGAGCTATGAGGTATCTTTTCCTAGCTTAAGCTGGCAAGCTCGGAAACTCCCCCAAAGCACCACCAGCCAAAAAGTGTAAATCATGACCCCACTGTTGTGAACCAGAAATACTTGAGAGAGACCGAAATCGATATAAGTGACAGGCAGTAAAGCACCCGCTACTGCTAATGAACGAAGCACAAGATTAGATGTGCGCAGCTGTCGCATAAATAATTGCATAGGCACTAAATAAAGTAACACTAAGGCTATAAGTCCCAGTATTCCGCGTTTAGCCGTAGCATCAATGAAATCATTATGGGCATGTCCATAGTGCGCAACACCCGCATCAATTATTCCAGCCTCCCCCAGCGCATGCATCCCTTGTTGATAACCATTGCTACCCCAGCCAAGTATGGGCTTTTCAATAATTAGTTGAGAAGCTCCCTTCCACATCTCAAAACGAGCGCCAACAGACGAGGTTCGACTCTCACCAGAAACATAGCGCTGAATATCATCTACTGCCTGATGAACGCGCTGTTTAACCCCTAACGGCGGTACCGAATAAACAGTTAACCCCCCTACAACGATCACTATTAAAGCGCCTATCTTCGCGCGAGGAGCCAATTCATGACCATAGCCACGATATAGCACCCACAGCACAATAGGTAACCCGACCCACCCACCACGACTACCGGAAAATAGTGACCCTAGGACACCGCCTATGGCACCCAATCCAAGTAACAATACCCAGCGCTTGGGATTGTTACATTTAACTGCCCAACCCATCCCCGCCAAACAAAGAACGCCTGTCAGCATGCTGATGTTGCCAAACTGGATAACATGGGTATATCCGCCAGCCCTATCCACACCGGAAAACAGCTTTTGCCAAGCCCCCCAGCTTCCGACCGCTATCCCACCCAGGGCCAAACCGCCCCATAAGAAGCTCAGCCGCGGTGGATGGGCCAAGATCAACGCTAATACAGGAATTACCAATAAAAACCGCAAGGGTTTATCTACGCCTCGAAGTCCCTGCCCATCTCTCCAGGCTTCGAATAACCCTACCAGTGCGTAAAAAGCCAATACACCAATAACCCACCAATCTTGACGGCCAAAACGAACGCTTGTACGGATGAACGGGAGCACAAAAGTGCCAAGCAGCAAAAGAACAGCGCCTACTGAATAGCCGGAGGGTACAATTAGCGCAATGGCGCCTAAAAGAAGCACAGCTAAGGAGGTGTACATACGTAATAGAGAAATCGGGGAAGAAGCGGAAGAGAATGTCAATGAAACCATAAATATTTCCGTTTGGAGACGGGAAGGTGAAAGGCAGCCATTCTGACAGAATCACTAATGAACAGCAGCTAGCTTCTTACCAACGTGCGATACCGAGCTGAAAGCGCGTCCAGAAAAAATTGGAAGCGGCTTCTTGGTCAGAGCATTTCCCGGCCCGATTTACGCCATCAAGATCCCCCTATATGTAATGTAAGCTATGCTGGAGCAGCATAATACTCAATTAAACGTTTTACATGCTGCTTGTTGCTGAAGTGCTTCTCAACTCGAAGTCGAGCAGCATCTCCCATTACTTGACGTTTGGCAGCATCACGAATCATGATGTCCATGGCATCATGCCAAGCGTGTACATCAAATGCCCCCACTAGCACGCCTGAATCCGCATCTACCAACTCCGGCAGCGACCCCGTATTTGAACCAATGATTGGCATTCCGCAGGCCATCGACTCAATAATGGTAAGGCCAAACGCTTCATTTTTCGACGGAATACACACCATATCCAAGACCGGCAAGATTTCAGTTAGATCGTTGCGGTGCCCTAAAAAGGTGATTTTATCGGCTAAGAAGGTGCCCGCAACGGCTTGCTCTAACTGAGCATAAAACGCTTCAACGCCACCTGTGGCATGGTCAGTACCTCCTATGGAGAGCGCATAAAAGTTTAACATGGGGTCTAGCTTAAGCAGCGCATTCACCCATACATCTTGCCCTTTGCCTGGGGTAACACGTCCGGGTAGCCCAATCAGCACTGCATCAGTCAGTACGCCCAAGGCCTTTCGCTTGGCACGAATGGCAGCAAAATCATGACAGGGTCGGTACTTAACAATATCCACCCCATGAGGTAAGCAGACCACCCGCTCACGCGGGACAGGTAAATTGCAAATATTGCGCTGATGCGTTGCCTGACTAATGGAGAACACGCGGGCCACGCTACCGTAAGCAATTCGGTGGTAAAGGCTCTTTTTAGGTCGCTGCCCGCCCACATGATCAGTATAAAAGATATTTAATTTTGGCAGCAGCGCTTTTAACAGCGTAGTCAAGCGCAAATCACTCGATTTATGACAATGAATAACGGTGACCTCCTTTTCCACCAGCCAACGCCTTAGCGAGAAGATATTGGCCAGAGCCTGACCATTGCTGGCAAAAGCTTTGTAAGGCACGCCATTGCGCTGCATATAGGCTTCCACCTTTGTGCCTTTCAAACAGATACCGATGACATCCCACCCCTCTGCCTGCAGGTCTTCCATTACACGGTCTACATATAGTTCCATTCCGCCTTTACCATCAGAAAGACACAGTTGCAGTACCTTATTTTTCATAGCTTTCCCTACTCAGCCGCACACCGTTAAACAATCAATGTAATCTCTTGTATTATACAGGCTGCTATTAATGGGGCCTAAATCATGACGCGGAAACTGCTTGTCGTGCGTAACGACAAAATCGGCGATTTTATGCTGGCTTGGCCAGCCCTAGCGTGTTTAAAAAAGGCCTCGCCTGCCCTCCACGTTACCGTTTTAGTTCCCTCCTATACGGCTCCGCTGGCCAAGGTGTGTCCTTGGGTGGACGATGTTATTGTTGACCCAGGCAGTAAAGCGAATAAAGCAGCGCAGCAGGCACTGCTTCACCACATGAAACAAGCGAAGTTTGATGCGCTATTGACACTTTTCTCAACACCGCGTATTGGCTGGTTAGGTGTTCGAGCGGGCATTCCATTGCGCGTAGCCCCCGCCACTAAGTGGGGTCAGGTATTCTATAATGTTCGGGTGCGCCAGCGTCGCTCACTATCTGCTAAGCCGGAGTACCAGTACAATATCGATTTGGCCTGCGAGTTACTGGCACATTTATCGCTGAAGCTTCCAACCCTGCCCTCGCCGCCTTTTTGGCCGCTGAGTGACGCTCAGTACCATACTCAACGACAAACGCTTATCCGCGAGTCGTCAGAGTATGTGGTGGTAGTTCACCCAGGCAGTGGCGGCTCAGCCGTCAACCTGCTAATTTCGCAATATGCGACCCTCATTACTCAGATCAATCAGCAGTGCCTTAACCTGCCTCTTCGCTGGTTGATAAGCGCCGGACCGAGCGAACAGCCAGAGGCTCAAACATTGATTGACCAGCTGGCCGACAACGGAATAACGGCAGATCACTTTCCTGCCACAACAGGTTTGGACGCCTTTGCCCTACAATTAGGAGGTGCGGATATGCTGATTGCAGGTTCGACGGGGCCATTACATATCGCTGGCTGCCTCAATCTTGCGACAGCCGGTTTTTACCCTGCCAAGCGCTCCGCGACGCCACTGCGCTGGGAAACTTGTAACAGCGCGGAGAAACGCCTCGCGTTTAGTCCCCCCGTGGGTGCTGACCAGCAGGATATGCGCGCGATTGATATTGATGCAGCGGCCCAAGGAATAGTGAAAGCTTTAATAAGCGCAGGAATATAAATGAAGCCAATTACCGGAATTGTCATCACTTTAAACGAAGCCTATAACATAAGCGAATGCTTAATTTCACTTAGCAAAGTATGTGATGAACTTATTGTAGTAGACTCAGGTAGCGATGATAAAACTGTTGAAATAGCCGAAGCCTATGGAGCAAAAATCTACACCCAAAACTATCTGGGTGATGGGCCACAGAAAGCTTTTGGCGTGCCGTATGCAAAAAATGATTGGATTCTTTCTTTAGATGCTGATGAGCGTTTAAGTGAAGATGCTGTAAGTATTATCAAAACATTAGAACTGGGTGACCCTCAAATAGCTTACTGTTTTCACCGTAAAAATTATGTTGGTGAGCACTGGATAAAAGCTGCCGGTTTTTACCCAGACAGTGTTGTAAGGCTATATAACAGAACGACTTCAGGCTATCTCAATAAAAAAGCACACTCGTCTGTAAAAGCCCCATCCATTTGCCAAACAAAAACACATATAGAACACTTAACCTATAGAGACTTATCAGATTGGGTTTCTCGCATCAATGTATTATCAACTAGGGATGCTTGGGCAATGAAAGAAAGTGGAAAGAAGCCATTTTTCTTCAATCCTATACTTCACAGCGCTAATGCGTTCATAAGAAAGCTGATTTTCAAAGGGGGGCTTTTCCAAGGAGCAGATGGCTTTTTAGTAGCAATTACCACCGCCTTCCATGCTTATATGAAGTATGCAAAGCTTAATGAATTGTATAAAAAAACCACCAGCAAATAATACAACCTCATACCAAAACCGGTAAAAAACCATGAAGAACCTTTTTAAAAAATTACTAATTTTAGCTACAAGCCGATTAATAAAACTTTTCGCAAACACTTTAAAAATGTTAAACTATCCTTTTTATTGGCTTTTCCCAAAAACACGCTTTACTCTGCCAGAACATGCTAACCCGCTGTTTAAAAATAATAAAAAAAAGAGTATATCGCGCATTATTTGGCAAACTAATTTCACCAATAAAGTAACTCTACCTATCTATCTCAATTATCTGTTCAACCGTATGATGGCTCCGCACTTTGAGTATCGCTTCATGAGTACTGAAGCGCGACGTGAATTTATTAATAAATATTACCCTGATGTGCTGCCTCACTATAATCGTTTACAGATTGGTGCAGCCCAAGCTGATTTATGGCGACTATTGGTGCTTCATAAGTTTGGCGGTGTTTACCTGGATATCGATGCACACCAAATCTGGCCACTCTCTCAAGTAATTGGTTCAGAAAATAAAGAACTCTATGTTAGCACACGTCAAGGTGAATTTAGCAACTACTTTATTGCAAGTGCTCCTAACAACCCCAATATTGCTAATTTAGTTGAGCAAATAGTAAAGAATATTAAAGAGAATACTTTGACGAATGTGTTTCACATAACAGGCCCAGGCGTATTTAATATGCTTTTGGATAGTGAGCAAGTACCGACCGTTTCCTATCGTTATGCAGTGAACCAGGGTAATTTTACCAATGAGCACTTCCAGTATATTGATAAACCACAAGGCAAATGGAATAAGGAACAGCGCAATATACGAGTCATACGCCCAGAAAGCACGGACAACACCAAATCATAAACACGGTGAGTTTTGTCAGAAAAACTTCCTGCTTTTATCTACATTAACCTAACCCACGAATTACTTCTGTATTACATATTTGCATGCCATCTTCATTTTAATTGATAAATTTTTTTAAATATGCTTGGCCGCAGAAACTGAGTGCAACACCTGAGCATTTCGCTAAGGTGTTGTCCCATGTCTTACCTCGAACTCAGCATTGAAGAACGTGCCAGCATCCAAGTGGGTCAAGCCCAAGGGATGAGCCTTCGGCACATTGCCCAGCTCTTAGGGCGAGCTCCTTCAACCATATCTCGTGAAATACGCCGTAACCAAATGGCCCAGAACGGTTACTGTGCCCGGCACGCCCAACGTCAGCGAGAAAAGCGTCGAGTAGTCTGTCGTCCTGCGCGTAAGCTTTTGCCAGGCACCGAGCGGTTTGATCTCATCGTGTATATGTTGCGGCGACGCTTGTCTCCTGAACAAATTAGCGGCAAGCTTAAGACGATGAAACTACCTGATTTGCGCGATGCCTACGTCTGCCGAGAGACCATCTACACGGCCATTTATGCCTTGCCCGTTGGCCACCTTCGCAAGGAACTGATTCACTGCTTGCGACAAGGTAAAACCACACGCAAGCCTCGCCGTGGCGAAGTGGATCGACGTGGTCAGATCCCTGACATGGTCAGCATTCACTTACGTCCGCCCGAGGTCAGTAAGCGTGAAATGCCCGGCCACTGGGAAGGCGATCTGATCAAAGGTAAGAATAACGCGTCCGCGGTAGGCACCTTGGTAGAGCTTAGCAGTGGCTATCTGATCCTCGCAAAAATGGACGATGCCACCGCCACATCCGCCGTAGCAGGCTTTAGTGCTGCTCTGAACCGAATGCCGACCACCGCTCGAAAAAGCATGACCTATGATCAGGGGCGTGAAATGACACACCATGCAAAAATTACTCAAGAAACCGGTGTTGCGATTTACTTTTGCGATCCCCATAGCCCCTGGCAACGGGGAGCCAATGAGAATATCAATGGCCTTATCCGTCAATATTTACCGAAAGGAACAGACCTTTCAGTACATAGCCAGGAAGAGCTGGATGCCATTGCCTTTGAGCTGAATATGCGGCCTCGAAAACGCTTTGATTTTAAATGTCCGATAGAAGTGATGAGCGAGCTGATGGCCAAGTACCATGAAAGCCCATCAACCATCCAATGAGTGTGTTGCACTCAGAGTCTGCATCCGCCATGGATATTCTCTAATATCATTAATAATAATTTCATAGAAGATTTTAAGAATCCTAGCTAATAAAATTTAGCTTTTGATAAAAAACAGTTATATTCGCTCTTATAAAAATAAAAAGTAGTGAAGAAACGACTATCCAAAAGAGCTTATAAATCCTAAAATAATAGAATAACTGCTTTTAAGAGCTTTTATTTGGAGACGCATGCCTGCATTAATGTCACTCAAACGCACCCCTTGGCTACCGCTGGTTACAATCGGCCTCTGCCTGGGTTATACCGTCACGGTAATGACCCGCCTGCCCTGGTGGACGTTATTTTTTGTAGCCGCGGCATGGATTGGTGTAGGGCATAAGCTACGCTGGGGCCGACCTGCCAACGCCCGTTATCGTAAAATGTGGCCCTGGTCACTGGTACCGTTAAGTCTTTGGGGTGTTTACGTTTACTTGGCGGATAGCTTTGGCATTGTCGATCTGGGTGCGGTGTTTTTTCACCTCCAGGCAGGCATGGCAGAGCATGGTGGCGCAGGCAAAATGATTTCCGCGGTGCTCTATACACTGATAATGATCGGCGTACTAGCAGCCGTGACGTGGCTGTCGCGCCACGACCAGCGCTGGCGGTTAGCCGAGCGCTTTTTCGCTATTTTGTTGCTGGCTAGCAACCCGCTACTTTATGGCCTAGGCCAGCGCAGCGCGGCGATAGTCACTGATGATGGCGCCTGGCTAGACCGACGCTATAAGCCACCCCCCACTGAACATCTAAGGGACGCACCTAACCTACTCATCCTATATCTGGAAAGCATAGAGCGCACCTACTCCAATGACATATTTGGGGATGCTTACGCCAGCCTCAACGAGTTGGGGAAACAGGGCACCGTCTTTGAGGGCGTGCGCCAGATGGATAATACGGGCTGGACGATGGCGGGCATGATTGCCAGCCAGTGCGGCGTGCCATTGATGCCTGCAGGGCTCCTTCATGACAGCCAGTTTGAGCCTCTTTCCAAGGTTGTCCCTGGCGTCGATTGTTTGGGCGACATCCTTGCTGAACAGGGCTACCAACTAAGCTATCTTGGCGGTGCTAGCACTCAGTTCGCGGGTAAAGGACTGTTCTATCGCGGCCACCAATTCAATACGGTGAAAGGGCGTGAAGATTTAGAGCCCCTGCTAGAGAATCCTGAGTATGTAAATAGCTGGGGCCTCTATGACGACACGCTGTATGACATCACCGCCGATGAGATCAGGCATTTAGATAAAGAAGATAACGGCCCCTGGGGTGTGGTTAGTCTGAATTTAGCAGGCCATGCCCCCAATGGTTATCCCTCCCAATCGTGCGTGGAACGACAAGGTGAGTTTGACGGCCAGGACATTCTTTACTCGGTGGAGTGTGCGACTTGGCTGGCTCAAGATTTGGTTGAACGGTTGGATTCTGAGGGTCTTCTCGATAATACCTTGGTGGTCATACTGAGCGACCATCTGACGATGCGCGTTTCTGTGTGGGATCAATTGACCGCGCTAGACCGCGACAACACGCTGATAATGCTCGGCAACGATATCGAGCCACAGCGTATTCGCCGAGACGCTACCATGCTGGATGTTTTCCCCACGATACTCGATGCGCTGGGCTTTAGTTTAGAGCGCGACCGCGCTGGATTAGGCACTTCGCTTTTCAGCAATAATCGTACGCTGGTAGAGGCCCACGGTATCGAAGTGCTTAATGAGCGTTTACGGGAAGAGACGGCGCTTCAGCACCGCCTTTGGGAGGGTATCTCCCCTCAGCGGCGCGAGCCCGATGAGCCTCCTCAAGAAGCCACTCAAGAGCAGACCCTAGAGACGCCTGCTGACGAGGCAGACGAAGTCGAACTCATCCATTAATGATCACGCTCTCCCACTGATGAGCCGCATGAATCTGTTGATACACTTGCTCAACGCTGAGCAGATTCAGGCAATTAGTATGCCCCAATGGGCAGGTACGCTGAAAGCAGGGAGAGCAGGAGAGCGCCAGGTAATGAATGACGGCGTTATCGGTCAACGGTGGTGTGTAGGCGGGCGACGACGAACCGTACAACGCATGGATACGAACGCCTACCGCTGCAGCCACATGCATTAATCCCGAGTCGTTGGTGACTACCTGCCTGCAGTCCGCCAACAGATCAACCGCATCGGCCAGCTGCGTTTTACCACACAGGTTATGCGCATGGGAAAGTCCCTGAGTGATCTCCTCTCCCGCTGGGTGATCCTTTGCCCCACCGAGTACGCGTACTTCGAACCCCTCTTCCACCAGCCGTTTGGCTAATGCATGAAAATAACTAATCGGCCACTGCTTGGCAGGGCCGTATTCCGCGCCAGGCATCATGCCAATCGCCGAACGCGATGAAAGCGAGTGCGTCAGGCGTAAATTAACCAGATTATCGCGGTCTATCTGCAGGCGTGGCTTGGGCACCGCAAAATCACCGCTAGCCGCTTCTTCAAGCGGTAGACCCAGGGATACAAAGCGCTTTACCGTTTGATCCAACACCTGTTTGTCGAGCTTGCGGCGCTCTTTAAGGAGCCCATAGCGATGTTCGCCTAAAAAACCTATACGCTCGGGAATGCGTGCCATAAAGGGTACCAGCGCGGCTTTCCACGAGCGTGGTAGAACAATGGCACGATCAAAACGTCCACGCAGGCGGTTGGCGAGTTCACGGCGGCTGGCTAAGCCAAATTCACCGTGCCCCACTGCCAGTGGCAGCACTTCGTCCACTTCGGGCATCCGCTCTAAAATAGGCTGTGACCATGCTGGTGCAACCACGCCTATCGTCGTTCCTGGCTGACGGGCTTTTAGGGTCATAAACAGGCTCTGTGCCATGACCATATCGCCTACCCAAGAGGGGCCAATCACCAGCAAACGCTGAGCTGAGTTAGCCATTTAACCACTCCAAGTAGGCCTTCACCCCTTGAGCAACGGTTTTAAACTCCACATCGCAGCCGCTTTCGCGTAGCTGGCCAATATCAGCACGAGTATAGCTCTGATAGCGACCTTTCAGTTCTTCGGGGAAGGCAATGTAGTCGATCTCACCTTTACCGTAAAAGTCGATAACCGCCTCGCCAATGGCTTTAAAAGGCTCAGCACGACCGGTGCCAAGATTGAAGATACCTGACTTGTCGGGATGATCTAAAAACCATAGGTTCACATCGATTACATCGCCCACATAAACAAAGTCGCGACTCTGCATGCCGGCATCAAAACCGTCATAACCGCCAAACAGCTTGAGCGTTTCGCCATTTCGAATTTGCAGATGGTTATGATAGGCCACACTGGCCATTTTACCCTTATGCTGTTCACGGGGGCCGTAGACATTAAAGTAACGAAAGCCCACTACTTGAGTGGTCAGCTCGCTCCAGCGCGAACGCACGTGCTGATCAAACAGCAGCTTGGAATAGCCGTACACGTTAAGCGGCTTTTCGCACTCGGGCACCTCTTTAAATACCTCGCTGCCGCCATAGGTGGCGGCTGACGAGGCGTATAAAAAAGGAATACTCTGCTGCTCGCAGTAATTAAGCAGCACTTTGGAGTACTCAAAGTTATTTTCCATCATGTAGTGGCCATCCCACTCGGTGGTATCCGAGCAGGCGCCTTCATGGAAAATAGCATCGATCTTAGGTAGCTCGACGCTATCACCGCGCAGGGCAGCTTTTACTCTGGCAAGAAAATCGTCTTTATCGAGATAATCCGCCAGCGTGCAGTCGGCTAAATTGACGAATTTGGTGCCATCGCGTAAATCGTCAACGACCATCACGTCATTTCGACCACGGGCGTTCAGTGCTTTGACTATGTTGGCCCCGATAAAACCGGCACCGCCTGTTACCACAATCATACTGTTCTCCTTACCTAAAGCGGCTTGTTGGGCATACGTGCCTATAACCCATCTGCCTAGGATTGTATACTTGACGCCTTATGAATTCATGGCCAACGGTGCTTTCCGCGATGAGTGTCTCGACAAACCAATCGACACCTGATGTGTCGACCTTTCAAGGCTTGATCCTTGCTCTGCAGCAGTACTGGGCAGAACAGGGTTGCGTCATCCTTCAGCCGCTCGATATGGAAGTCGGCGCGGGCACCTTCCACCCCGCCACTTTCTTGCGGGCGATTGGGCCCGAAACCTGGAACGCTGCTTACGTACAGCCTTCAAGGCGCCCGACTGATGGCCGCTATGGCGAAAACCCTAACCGCCTCCAGCACTACTATCAGTTCCAGGTCGTTATGAAGCCATCACCGAGCAACCTTCAGGAGCTTTATTTAGGCTCACTCAAGCGCTTGGGCCTTGATCCACTGATTCACGATGTGCGCTTTGTCGAAGATAACTGGGAATCACCTACCCTTGGCGCCTGGGGCCTGGGCTGGGAAATCTGGTTAAACGGCATGGAAGTCACCCAGTTTACCTACTTCCAGCAGGCCGGTGGTATTGAATGCTACCCGGTAACCGGCGAACTGACCTATGGTCTTGAGCGTATTGCCATGTACCTGCAGGACGTCGACAGCGTTTATGACCTCGTCTGGGCGATTGCTCCCGATGGCAGCAAAGTCAGCTATGGCGATGTTTATCTGCAAAACGAGCGCGAACAGTCCGCCTACAATTTTGAACACGCCGATGTGGATCAGCTGTTTGCCGCTTTTGACCATCAGGAGAAAGAGTGCGGCAAACTGCTCGCTGCCAACTTGCCGTTACCTGCCTATGAGCAAGTGCTGAAGGCGTCGCATACGTTCAATATGCTGGATGCTCGGCACGCTATTTCGGTTACCGAGCGTCAGCGCTTTATTCTGCGTGTTCGCACTATGGCCAGAGACGTCGCCACCGCTTACTTTGAGTCGCGTAAAGCAGAAGGTTTCCCCATGGCGCCAGAAATACTTCGCCGCGAACTACTCGCTGACCAGGGAGACGTTTAAATGGCTGTTAATACGCTGTTATTAGAACTCGGAACAGAAGAACTGCCTCCTACCGCTTTAGACGCACTTTCTGATGCGTTTGCAGCGGGGATTACTAAAGGCTTGCAAGACGCTGATGTGCCGTTCGCCAACATTACCGCCTTTGCCACACCGCGGCGTTTAGCAGTACAAGTAAGTGAATTGGCCAATAAACAGCCTGATCGCGACGTTGAGCGTCGCGGGCCAGCGCTCGCAGCAGCCTTTAAGGATGGCGTGGCCACCAAAGCCGCGGAAGGCTTTGCTCGCTCCTGTGGGGTAAGCGTAGACGAACTGATTCATTTAGAGACCGATAAAGGCACCTGGCTAGGTTTTCGTGAACAGCAACAAGGCGAATCTATACAAGCGCTGCTGCCCAACATACTGCGCAAAACCATTAGCACTCTCCCGGTACCTAAAAACATGCGCTGGGGAGCTTCCCGGGTTGAGTTTTCTCGCCCGGTTCATTGGCTGGTCGCGCTCTACGGCAGCGACGTCGTGGCCGCTGAGGCACTTGGCTTAGAAGCTAGCTGCACCACTTACGGTCACCGTTTCCACGCGCCTGATGCTATTCAGCTGGCCCACGCCGATGAGTATGTGGCTACCCTGGAAAACGCCTATGTACTAGTCGATCGAGAGCAACGTCGTGAGCGCATTCGTGAACAAGTGCTTGCTGAGGCCGAAGTTCAGGAAGCCACTGCGGTTATCGACGAAGACCTCCTGGTAGAAGTGAGCGGTTTAGTTGAATGGCCAGTCGCCCTGACCGGTAGCTTCGATGAGCGCTTTCTGGAAGTACCTGCTGAGTGCCTGATCTCCTCAATGAAGGCTAACCAGAAGTATTTTCACCTGCTGGATGACGCTGGCAAGCTGAAACCACTATTTATTACCATTGCCAATATCGATAGTGCTGACCCCGACCAGGTCATTGCCGGTAACGAAAAAGTCATTCGCCCGCGCTTAGCCGATGCAGCATTTTTCTACGACACTGACCGCAAGCGCACACTGGCTTCGCGCACTCCTCAATTGGAAAACGTGGTTTTCCAGCAGCAGTTGGGCACCCTGGCGGATAAAGCTCGCCGCAGTTCGGTTACGGCGACTTTTATTGCCGAGCGTATCAATGGCGACGTAGCTCACGCCCAGCGCGCCGTAGCGCTGGCCAAATGTGACCTCGTCACTGAGATGGTGCTCGAATTTCCTGAGTTACAGGGCATTATGGGTCGCTACTATGCGCAGCAAGATGGCGAACCAATGGAGGTTGCCCAAGCGCTTGAAGAACAGTACCTGCCGCGCTTTGCTACCGACGCCATTCCCCAAAGTGCGACAGGCAAAGCAGTGGCCCTGGCTGATCGCCTGGATACCCTGGTCGGTATTTTCGGGATTGGTCAACGCCCTACCGGGGCCAAAGATCCTTTCGCGCTGCGTCGTGCCTCGATTGGCGTGCTTAACATTCTGGTTAAAGGCGAGCTAAACCTTGACCTGCGTGAGCTACTTCAAGTTGCCGTCGAGCAGCATAAAAGCCTACCTAAGGCCGACGGCCTCGTTGAGGATGTACTGACATACATGCTGGACCGCTTCCGCGCCTGGGGTCAGGAAGAAGGCATCAGCGCCGAGATGTATTTAGCGGTACGTGCACGTCCGGTTACTAACCCTCTCGATTTTGCACGCCGCCTGCGCGCTGTGAAGGCCTTTGCCCAGCGCGAAGAAGCTTCAGCGCTAGCGGCTGCTAACAAGCGCGTCTCAAATATTCTAAGCAAGCAGAAGCATGACGGCAGCACACAGGTCGATCAAAACTTGCTGCAGGAAGATGCCGAGCGGGCGCTGTACGACGCTGTGACAAGCAGCCAGGCGCAGGTGGCACCACTATTTGCTGCGGGAGACTACCAGCAGGCACTCGATGCACTTGCCACACTGCATACACCGGTAGATGCTTTCTTTGATCAGGTAATGGTGATGGCGGACGACCCGGCTATCCAACTCAATCGGTTAGCGCTTCTTGCTAGCCTTCAAGCGCTGTTTTTGGAAGTAGCGGATATTTCACTGCTCCCTCAGTAGCCGTTCCGTTTATTCCCCCATCCAAGCCCAACAGCCTTAGCTGTTGGGCTTTTTTACGATTCACGGAAATGCGTGTTTCACGTGAAACATTCCTCTTTGGTCAGCTAAGATAGTCTGACGGTGTTTAAGATATAGGATTGCTATGCTAAGTGCTGAGAAGCTGGTTATTTTAGATCGTGATGGCGTCATCAATCATGACTCCGATAACTACATTAAATCCCTTGATGAATGGGTGCCCTACCCCTCTTCAATCAAAGCCATTGCCCGACTCACGCGCGCGGGTTACACCGTTGCAGTAGCGACTAATCAGTCGGGTATCGGCCGCGGTTATTATAGTGAAGCAACGCTGCATGCCATGCATGATCACTTTATCGCACTGGTTGAGCATGAAGGCGGTCGTATCGCCCATATCGCTTACTGCCCCCATGGGCCAGATGATCATTGCCTGTGCCGCAAGCCACTACCTGGACTTCTCCTGGAAATTAAAGATAAATTAGGCATAGCCAGCTTAGCGGGCAGCTGGATGGTCGGTGATAGTCTGCGCGATTTGCAGGCGGGCGAAGCGGTAGACTGCAAAACGGCGCTGGTTAGAACGGGAAAAGGACTTAAAACTGAACAAAAAGACGCTGGCCTTGCTGTTGATAATGCTCAAGTTTTCGATGATTTAGCACAATTTGTTGAGTGGTTAATAGGGTAACACCGGGCCGCACAGTAGGCTTGGCCGCTCTACTTTGGCTGAACAAACAGCCTCTTCTTCTGCCACCATTTCCTGCCAAAAAAAGCGCCTCTATGGAGTGGGGTCCAAAGAGGCGCTTTTCATAGTGCAGTTAAATACAGCCCAACTAAAACACAGTGCGATTAACTCATGGTGACGTTAAGTCTCGTTAAGGTGTTTCACGTGAAACACCTTAACAAATACAGCCAGACTTACACGTCCAAGTTCGCCACTAGCGCATTGCTTTCAATAAAGTCACGGCGGGGCTCAACGTCGTCACCCATCAGGGTGTTGAACATCATATCGGCACCCACAGCATCTTCGATAGTCACCCGTAGCATGCGGCGGCTATCAGGATCCATGGTGGTATCCCAAAGCTGATCCGGGTTCATTTCACCCAGTCCCTTATAGCGCTGTACGGACAGCCCCCGCTGGCCTTCTTGCATTAGCCACGCCAGTACTTCCGAGAAGTGCGATACCGGCTTCTGACGCTCACCACGGGCGATAAAGGCGCCCTCTTCAAGGAACCCATCTAGCGTTTCACCCAGCTCGGCAATACCGCGATAGTCAGCGCTTTCAAAGAAATCCAAGCCCCAGGCGTAATCTGTGGTAACACCATGTGCTACAAGAGAGACGGCCGGTAAGAACAGCCCACGCTCAGAATCTTCTTGAAGATAGAAGTTGTAGCGCGGGCCGCCTTCATAGGCGACCATATCGTCCATGGTTTTCTGCAATTCGGCTATCCAGTTCTCCATGGTCACACGGTCTTTCAAACTCTCCTCGCCTTTGAGCGCAGAGGCATAAATGATCTGCTTAAGCACTTCATTGGGATAAACCCGCGACAAACGATCAATCCGCTTCATTACATTGCGGTACTGATTCACCAGCGTTTCAAGCTGAGAACCCGAAATACCTGGTGCATTAGCATTTACATGCAGGCCTGCGCCGTCTAGGGCTGTCGTGGTTAAGTAATCCACCATCGCCTGCTCATCTTTCAGATAGAGCTCCTGCTTACCGCGCTTGATTTTATACAGCGGCGGCTGAGCGATGAAGATATGACCGCGTTCTATTAATTCCGGCATTTGACGGAAGAAGAACGTCAACAGCAACGTACGAATGTGCGAGCCGTCGACATCCGCATCGGTCATGATAATAACTGAATGGTAGCGCAGCTTATCGGGATTAAACTCTTCACGGCCGATGCCACAACCCAGCGCGGTGATTAGCGTACCCACTTCTGCAGAGGAGAGCATTTTATCGAAGCGCGCTTTTTCAACGTTCAGGATTTTACCCTTAAGCGGCAGAATAGCCTGGGTACGGCGATCACGCCCCTGCTTAGCACTGCCACCTGCCGAGTCACCCTCCACCAGGTATAGCTCTGATTGGCTTGGGTCTTTCTCTTGGCAATCCGCCAACTTACCTGGCAAACCAGCAATATCCAGGGCGCCTTTGCGGCGTGTCATATCCCGCGCTTTGCGGGCGGCTTCACGGGCTCGCGCCGCATCTAGCATCTTATTAACGATCGCCTTGGCTTCGTTAGGCTTTTCAACAAGATACTCGGAAAACAGGCGGCTCACCTCCTGTTCAACCGCGGTCTTCACTTCGCTAGAGACTAGTTTATCTTTCGTTTGAGACGAAAACTTCGGATCCGGCACTTTGACCGAAATAATCGCGGTCAGGCCTTCACGGGCGTCATCGCCGGTAGTATTGACCTTGGCCTTTTTGAGCAGGTTTTCAGTTTCAATATAGTTATTGAGCGTGCGGGTAAGTCCGGCACGGAAACCAGCCAAGTGCGCACCGCCATCACGCTGCGGAATATTATTGGTGTAGCAGAAAATATTTTCGGTAAATACTTCGCTCCATTGCATAGCCACCTCAACTTCAACACCATCTTCACGGATAGCATTAAAGTGAAATACCGGGTTAATCACATTTTTATTGGTATTCAGGTGATCAACAAAGGCTCGCAAGCCGCCTTCATAATGGAACAACTCCTCTTTACCGCTGCGCTCATCCATTAAGCGAATAGCAACGCCTGAATTCAAGAAAGAGAGTTCACGTAACCGTTTGGCTAAAATATCAAAATGGAATTCAATATTGCCAAAGGTTTCAGGCGAGGGGCGGAAATGGACGCGCGTGCCGCTGTTTTCCGTTTTGCCCACAACACCCAATGGCGCCTGAGGCACGCCGTGATGATATACCTGTTCAAACACTTCACCCTGGCGCCAAATCGTTAAACGCAGCTCAGCGGAAAGCGCGTTAACAACGGAAACGCCAACGCCGTGCAAGCCACCAGAAACCTTGTAGGAGTTATCGTCAAACTTACCGCCTGCGTGTAGCACTGTCATAATTACTTCAGCAGCGGAAACCCCTTCCTCTTCATGAAGCTCGGTAGGAACGCCGCGGCCGTTATCACTCACGGTCACCGACTCATCCGGGTGAATGACAACGCGAATTTCGCTGCAATGCCCGGCCAAGGCCTCGTCGATGGAGTTATCCACCAACTCGAAAACCATATGGTGCAGCCCGGTGCCGTCATCGGTGTCACCAATATACATGCCTGGGCGCTTACGTACTGCGTCCAGACCCTTGAGCACCTTGATGCTTGATGAATCGTAAGCCTGCTCGCTCATTGACCACTCCGTCGTGAAGTCTGTCTCATTCCGTATCGCCTAACCTTCCTGCACTAGCTGACTTAACCCCTGCTCAGCATGTTTCACGTGAAACATCTGTACTGAGGTACCGGGCTGCCAGGTGCTTCTTAAAGCAGAAGGTTCGACGCTGGTAATAAATGCCTGGCACTGCATATCTTCGAGTAATTCACAAAACTGCTGCCGATTTTTTTCGTCGAGTTCTGCTGGCAAATCGTCTATAAGATAAATACAGTGCCGCTGTGCTGTTCTTTCCAGAAACCGCCCTTGGGCAAGCTTCATTGCGCTCACCACTAACTTTTGCTGGCCTCTGGAAAGCACTTCAATTGCAGGCTGTTTATTGACTCTGATGCGTAAATCTGCTCGCTGCGGCCCCTGCTGCGTGAAACCCATTTGCTGATCCGTTGCCCGACTATCGTTTAGCACTTCCGCAAGTGATCGCTCTTTATCCCAGCCTCGCGCGTAATGAAGCGACAAACCGGGTAAAGGAAGAAGCACCTTAAGCGTCTCTTCAAAAACAGGCAAAAAAGCGCTGAACCAAGATCGTCGCAGTATATCCATCTGTTCGCCCGAAATAGCTAGCTCATACTCCCACACCGCTATTTCCTGGGGTTCTATTCTACCACGCCTCAGCAGTGCATTCCGATGTTTCAGCGCACGCCGTGTACGCTTCCAGACGGCTAAGAAGTCGTGTTTCACGTGAAACACACCCCAATCTAGAAATTCACGGCGGCCAGCCGGCGAGCCTTCAAGCAATCGGAAAGCATCAGGGTTAATTAACTGAAGCGGCATTGCTTCAACAAGCTCAGCCAGTCGAGCGTTTTTATCACCCTTTAAGCGCAGCTCAAGCTCTCGCTGAGCACGCAAGCGGCGCACCCCTAGGGTGACATCAGGCTCGCCGCTTAATCGCCCATACAGCGTCACATGCGGCTCATCCGCCTGAATTGCATGCTTTAACTGACGGGTACGAAATGAACGGCCCATGCCCAGAATATGGATTCCTTCGAGCAGGCTAGTTTTACCACTGCCATTAGCACCACTAATAACGTTTATCCGCGAAGACGGCACCATCTCGACCGGCAGGAGATTACGTAGGCCGTGGAAATTAAGCAGTGTCAGTTCCAACCCATTATCCCCGCTTAAAGAGTCAACGAACATTAGAGATACGCCCCAAACGAGGAAGCGGCGCTCCTGGTCTCAGAAGCGCCGCCAACTTATTTTGGCCTAACTTAGTATGGCCTAGTAGCTTATGCCACATACTAAAAAACGCTTACAGACGCATAGGCATAACAACATAGAGCGCATCACCACCGCCCGGCTCTTCAAGCAGTGCACTACTATTAGGGTCTGCTAGCGTAATTTGTACGCGATCTTCATTAAGCACTGTCAGCACATCGACTAAATAGCCAACGTTAAAACCAACCTCCATCGCCCCACCGTTATACTCAACGGCGATATTCTCCTCCGCCTCTTCCTGCTCGGGGTTGTTGGCCATCACCTTAAGGTTGTTCTCTTCAAGGTATAGCCGCACACCACGGTACTTCTCATTAGAGAGGATGGCAGTACGCGATAGCACCTGACGAAGCTCAGCGCGCTCAGCAAGCAGTACTTTGTCGCCATTGCGCGGCACGACACGTTCGTAGTCTGGAAATTTGCCGTCGATTAACTTAGAGGTAAAAGTGAAATCCCCAGTATGAGCGCGCACGTGACTAGATCCAAGCGTTAGGCTAACGGGCTCATCACTGTCATCTAATAGACGCGACAGCTCTAAAATCCCCTTACGCGGTACAATCAGCTTTTGAGACTGACTGACAGAAACCTCGATTGGGCGTGAACACATCGCCAGACGGTGCCCGTCAGTGGCTACCGTGCGCAGTAAACTACTTTGGATTTCCAGTAGCATACCATTGAGGTAATAGCGTACATCCTGCTGCGCCATGGCAAATGAGGTGGCTTCAATCAAGTGCTTTAACGTACCGCGAGGTACGCTAATTTCCTGACTGCCATCCGCATCTTCGATATTGGGAAACTCAGCTACCGGCAGGGTTGAAAGCGTAAAGCGCGAGCGACCACTGCGCAGAACGGCGCGTCCTTCTTCAACGGCAAGCTGGATATCAGACTGATCAGGTAGCGATTTGCAAATATCCATCAGCTTACGAGCGGGTACGGTAGCGGCTCCCGGCTGATCAACTTGACTGGCAACAGTGCGCCCAACGAGCTCAACCTCAAGGTCTGTACCAGTAAGCGACACCTGGTCGCCCTCTACTTGAATCAGTACGTTAGAGAGCACAGGCAAGGTTTGGCGGCGCTCGACAACACCAGCGACCAGAGTCAGCGGACGTAGCAGCGCCTCTCGGGAAATCGAAAATTTCATCAATACTCCGGTTCTATATCCTGAAAGACCTGTACGTAACAGGCCCGTCCCATGGGGTGATTAACTGGTCAACAGGCGCAGTAAATTCTTGTAATCCTCACGAATATCCGCACTCTCTTCCTGCAATGATTTAACTTTTCGGCAAGCGTGTAGCACCGTTGTGTGGTCACGCCCACCAAAGGCATCGCCAATCTCTGGCAAACTATGATTAGTCAGTTCTTTAGCAAGCGCCATCGCCACTTGGCGAGGACGAGCAACCGAGCGTGAACGGCGCTTGGAAAGCAGATCCGCCACCTTAATTTTGTAATACTCAGCGACCGTACGCTGAATATTATCCACGCCAACCTGCTTATCCTGAAGGGCCAAAAGGTCCTTCAGCGACTCACGAATAAAGTCTTGAGTGATGGTTTTACCCATAAAGTGTGAGTCGGCGATGACTTTTTTCAATGCGCCTTCCAGCTCGCGCACGTTGGAGCGAATTTTCTGGGCGATAAAGAAAGCCGCGTCGTGGGGCAAATCGACCTTAGCTTGATCGGCCTTTTTCATCAAGATGGCCACACGGGTTTCAAGCTCAGGCGGCTCAATGGCCACCGTAAGACCCCAACCGAAGCGTGATTTTAACCGCTCTTCCACGCCACTGATCTCTTTAGGGTAGCGGTCAGAGGTGAGGATCATCTGCTGACCGCCCTCTAAAAGCGCGTTAAACGTATGAAAAAACTCTTCTTGCGAACGCTCTTTTCCGGCAAAAAATTGAATATCATCAATAAGTAGCGCATCGACACTACGGTAAAAGCGTTTGAAGTCATTAATCGCATTTAGCTGGAGTGCTTTCACCATATCGGCGACAAATCGTTCTGAGTGCAAGTACACCACACGGGCATTTTCTCGCCGCGTCGCCAGCGCATTGCCCACCGCATGCATCAAGTGCGTTTTACCAAGCCCCACTCCACCGTATAAAAATAAGGGGTTATAAGCACCCCCTGGGTTTTCTGAGACCTGCCGGGAGGCGGCGCGGGCTAACTGATTCGATTTACCTTCTACAAATTTATCGAAAGTAAAATTCGGATTAAGCCCACTGCCATGCTTGAGACTGCCCTCTACCTGAACCTGTCGTTCGTTAGGGCGCCGTCCTGAAGATTCATCGCGCAGCCTATCAATTTCGCGTTCGTCGGCAATACCTCCACGTGGCGGCGTGTGTACCGCGGGCGATGCAGGTCGCGACGGTGAAGCCGATACAGGATTGCCTAAGTCACGATGCTGAGGAGCCTGCGTTGCCAAACTACGGCTGCCCACTGTCAAACTTACTTTTGGTGGCTTGGCCGGCGCGAGCTCGCGCATCAGTTCGCTGATCCGCTTGGCGTACTTATCACTCACCCAATCGCGCACAAAACGATTCGGCGCTAATAAGCGCAGCTCGTTGGACTCTCCTTCTTCTGCCTGCAGCGGGCGTATCCAGGTGTTGAACTGCTGTGAATTCAGCTCATCCTGCAGGTTGTCCAGGCACTGTTGCCAAAGCGTGAGTGACAC